>CALCBD010000021.1 GCA_937897985.1 uncultured Paludibacter sp.
AATCCTCACGCTTTGGCGGGTGGCTTTGATAATTAATAATTAACAATTCATAATTAATAATTAATAATTAATACAAACGGAAACGTTGAACCTGAGCAAAGCCTCATGCTTTGGCGGGTGGCTTTGATAATTAATAATTAACAATTCATAATTCATAATTAATACAAACGGAAACGTTGAATATGAGCAAAGCCTCACGCCCTGGGAGTAGCTTGGTCAGTGAAGCAAATCCTCACGCTTTGGCGGGTGGCTTTGATAATTAATAATTAACAATTCATAATTCATAATTAATACAAACGGAATCGTTGAACCTGAGCAAAGCTTCATGCTTTGGCGGGTGGCTTTGATAATTATAATCATGGTTTCACTAAATATACTGATTTACGGTAATTTAGTATTTAAACAATTCTCCTTTTTTACTGACTGAAATTTTAATACCGTAGGTGTTGCCGGTGATTTCACTTTTATCAAAAGCCAGAGCGCAGCCCAGTTGTGTATTCAGTAGTTGTTTAAAATTCCTGTTAACTTCAAGAAGTACAGAGAGATTTTGTTTCATTATAGCAGGTGAGAGATAAACGGCATTATAACCATAGTTCTTACTGTAAGTGGTAAGAATACGGTAGTTATATCCGGCGGCATTACCTTCGAGTCCGAAATGATGAGCATGTACCCTGTTGTTGGTAGTACTTGTATTACCATCCTTGTTGTAAAGCGGCGATGTAATCAGTGCGTTGCCAAGTGTCCGCCCGTAATAGCTCCAGCCTGCAGGATACTGGCCGGTATAATAGCTATCGTTTCCACCATAAACCACACCATCCTTGTCATGAAAAGGACCGGATTGGTCGGTTGTATTAAAGTATTCATACAGAAATCCATTCACAAAAGGAATTTTTTTATTACGTACCGACAGCCCCCACAATCCATCGGGAGTATTCATGGTTTTTCCTATGATACGTATGGGTGGGTCTTCGAGCATATTCTGCCAGTAGGCCCCCAGTTCATAATCAGAAAATTGAATATCGACTCTCAGACTCTGACCGATAATATGATTTCCGAGTGTATTGATCCTGTCGCTCATGCTTGCATCATCCCCACCCGATTTCCCCAAAAAAACTGCTTTAAAATCCTTCAGACCGGTTGGTTGATTACCAATCCGCGGGTCATCACTATTTCCACCCCATTGCGCAGCATGTTCGAAACCATACTGAACACGAAGCGGAAGTCGACCACCAAACCTGAAAAAAACATATTTATGATGGAGCAGTACGTTGGTCATATCGATATTGTCAGTAAACCAACCATGAGAAATTGCACCTTTGATTTCAGCATAACCAGCTGTAAAAGGAATGGGAATATAGTTTAATATTCCAAGTGTAATTTTGGGAACAGGTCTTGCATTTTCTGAAAAAATCAAACCACCGGATGACAATGAAGCATCTTCAACTCCTATATGTTCCTCACGCATTCCTGCTTCGAAATCTATAATCCAGCTATGTACTTTAGCATACAGCTGATGAAAATAAGCAGTTGAAGCATTAGCATCAGTACGTACCAGTGCCGAAGCGCCAAAACCATAATCGAACCACTTATTCCGGTGATTAAATTCTTTACTGATACCAAGTATAGCTCCTGTGCTGACGGCAGCTGATGATATTTTTCCGTACTGTTGGTTTTGCAACCAGAAAGGAGCAAAATCGCCCGATGATGCAAGTCCATAAAGGTCAAGCCTGTAACTGACAGTATCGGTTTGAGCTTTCGTTACAAAACTGCAAAAAACCAATAATACAATTACTGCAAATATTCTGATGTCATTAAATTTCATGTTTAAATTTTTTTCCGGGCTGAAGTATATTTTCTCAGTTTTGAATTTGTTAAACAGGTCGATTTTCATGGTTCAAAACACCACAAATCATTAATAACAGCCTGATCGTTTTCGCCAAAACCGATAAAAGCTTTACCGTTTAAAACAAACGCAACTGCATTTTCCCTGCCTGAAGCGGGTAACGTGCCTCTTTTATACCAAATGTCTTTAACGGCATCATATTCAAGTACATCGTTTTTGAGTTCTCCACCGGTCAGATTACCGGCAAAATGGCGACCTGTAGCTACAAAAAATCGGTGATTGACCGTCAATGCCACTGCAAATTCGCGACTGCTTCCGGGCATGCTTTTGCGTTTTTTCCAACTGTCGGTGACGGGGTAATATTCCCACCAGTCATTTTCTTTGCGTGAATTATAACCTGTTCCAAAAAACACTTTCTCACCATCGCAACAAACAACAGAACCTGTACGCCGTGTAACTCCTGTGTATTTCATTTGAGACCATGCGTCTTTTTCGGGGTCGTATTTCCACAATTCGTTGGTAAAAGTGGCTCCTGTAAATCCGAAGCCGGCATATATAAATTTGCCTGCGACAAAACTCACACAAGCATTGGTTGATAGTGAAGGAAAATCAGCTTTCCGGCTCCAGGTATTGGTCTGAGGATCAAAACACCAGAAATCTTTTAATTGAGCAGCATCCTGATAAATTCCTTTTGACAAATCGAATCCCAGTCCAACATAAGCTTTTCCGTCAACGGTTTCAGCAATTCCGTTTACCCTTCCTATACCCGGAAAACGGGCCTTTTGAGTCCAGCTATCGTTATCAGAATTAAATTCCCAACAGTCATTGAGTGCTCCGCTGCGTGATGCACTTCTTCCTAAGGCCACATAAGCACGATCGTTGATTACAAAACTTACTGCCGAAGCACGTCCGATGCCGGATGGTGTTGATTTTGAAGTAAAATTTAATGCCGGATAGGGCGATTCAACTGCATCGTTACAGGCTATGAACAGAAATAAGGAAAACACAAATGACATAATGTATATCAATGATTTCCTTTGTTTTATAAATTTGTTCATAATCCGTAATTTTTATCTGATTTACAAAATATTGATTAACTAAAGAAAACCAAGTTCGAGTTGAGCTTCTTCGCTCATCATGCTCTTATCCCAGGCAGGTTCATATACAATGTTTACATGTACATCTTTCACACCTTCTACACTCAGGGTTTTCATCCGCACATCTTCGACAATAAAATCAACTGCCGGACAGTTAGGTGCTGTCAGTGTCATATCAATCACCAAAAAACCTTCGGCATCCAGATCGATTTTATATATCAGTCCCAAATCATAAATATTTACCGGTATTTCGGGGTCGAATACTGTTTTAAGCATTCGCACAATTTTTTCTTCTGTTTCTAAAAATTCATTCATGGTAATATTGAAAATTAAAAATGCTGTTGTTAGTTTACCTGTCAGTTCAGGGTGCGGTTTTGAGTCGCGCTCCGAATCGTGATATTGAGTTTTAACAAGCAAACAGGAAAATAGTTTATCCGTTTCATTTCAAAATGATGAACGGGTAAACTTCAGAATGTACCTTTGAGCTGTTAATTATTAAAATCCTCACAAAAGTAATACACATCACTCCTCTTTCATCAAAAATCTCACATTTCTTCTGGTGTGTTGCGAAAGTAAGATGGTTCGACCTTCGGTAGTTTCCCTGATAATTGCATCGTTTTTGGCACGAATTGTCAATAATTCAAGATTTTCGTTGTAATTCACCCTGAATTCGTTGCTTAATTCATCGAGTGCTGATGCAAAATATCGACTTTGGTCGACACAAACAGAAATACTGACTGCCGATGATTGTATCAGAGATACTTTCAGGCGGTGTTTATTCATGATGGTAAACAATTTTGTTAAACTTTCCTCCAGTACAAATGAAAAATCGCGGGGCCTGACAGTCACTAAAATCTGATGTTGTCGTAAAATTAAAATCGGAATACTTATCGGATGTTCGATAGCAGCTTTTATAACCGATCCGGGTTCGGTCGGGTTGCCAAATGGCCGGACATAAAGTGGTATATTCTTGTTCTCAAGAGGTTTAATTGTTTTCGGATGTATGACCTGAGCTCCGCTGAAGGCCAGTTCAACTGCATCGAAATAGGTAAGTTCGGGAATCAGTACCGTTTTATTGAAAATACGGGGATCAGCATTCAGTATTCCTGGTACATCCTTCCATATACTTACACTTTCGGCTTCGAGGAGATTTCCGACTACTGCTGCTGTATAATCCGAACCTTCCCGACCTAAGGTAGTAGGATCACCCTTCAGATTGGCACCTATAAAACCCTGTCCGATGAAAACTTTTGTATCATTAAAATTGACAATCGCTCTCAGTCTCGTTCCCGACTCATCCATGCGGACATTGGCTTCGCGGAAATTACTGTCGGTTACTAACAATTTTCGCATATCAAGCCATTGATTTTTAATTCCGTACGAATGAAGATATAAAGAAACAATTTTAGTGGAAATTACTTCTCCATACGATACCAAATGATCGTACCAACGGTCGTAATCATCACCTGCCCTTTCAGTTATGATGGTTTCAATTTCACTGAATAAAACACTAACTTCAGCCCGGGCTTTATCTGATGCCGGGAAAAGTGCATCAACGATTTCGAAATGGTACTTTGCTACTTCATTCAATCGTTCCAAAGCCGTGATTTTGTCGGCTTTCATAAAACTATCGAGTACAAGTTCGAGTGCATTGGTTGTTTTTCCCATCGCCGAAACCACAATGAATAAATCATCGCCGGCAAGCGAAACAATATTTGCAATATTTCGTATACCTTCTGCCGAACGTACCGATGCTCCGCCAAATTTATAAACTTTCATTTTTTTATGTTTTAATCATCCCTACCTTAAAAAGGATGAACATTGATCTGAATCTGTATTCTGTTAAAGCTCTTAATTTTCAACATTATATTCATTTACTCCGGCTTCAGTTTACGATTTGAATATTTCGTCAAATCTGAACGTCCCGGCAACTTTATGTTTTGACCCGTTGGCCACAACACTGCAGCATTCAGTATATGCGTCGTGTTCGAAAAACAGGATCTGATTTTTTTCGACCGCTTCATCGAGCAGGATTTTCTTTTCTTCCATGGCTTTCAGCGGGAAAATATCATACGAAGAAATCCACGAAAGCGGAACATTGGCAGCCAGCGGAATCACGTCGCCTACATATACCAGGGTTGTGTCGCCGGTATTGATATAACTGACCAACTGGCCAACTGTATGTCCATCGAAAATACGTATTTCAAACTCAGGACAAACAAAGCAGTTTTCCGAAATTAATTTCAGTTTTCCGGCTTCCTTTACCGGCAACAAATTTTCAGGAAAATATGAATCGCTTTCCCTGACGTTAGGATTTAAAAAATTCAACCACTGACTGTTACTCACCCAATGAACAGCATTCGGGAAAACCAGTTCAATGTCTTTTCCATTAGCCGCATACCGTGTTGCACCTCCACAATGGTCGAAATGAAGATGCGTAAAAATGACGTCGGTTATTTCAGTGCATTTGTATCCAATTTCAGCCAGCCCGGCATCGAAATTTATAACTCCCTGAAAACCGTAATATTTCAGGTACTGTAATTGTTTATCGCCGGTTCCGGTATCAATCAGAATTCTTTTGTCACCCGTATCTACCAGCAAACAGCGCATATTCAGATTGCAATAATTTTCCCTGTCGCACGGGTATCTTTTCTGCCAGACTTTCTTTGGTACCACACCAAATGCAGCGCCACCATCAACGTGAAATGTACCCGCCTCAATTTTGAATAACTTCATATATAGATAAATAATGTATGAATGAATAAAATGTCAATATACAGATTTTGAACTACAGAGTAAGGAATTCATAATTAATAATTCACAATTCATAATTAATAAAATCACCGGAAATTCTGAATATAAGCCAAGCCTCACCTTTTAGGGGATGGCTTGACAATGAGAATTCATAATTCATAATTAATAATTAATAAAATCACCGGTAATTCTGAATATAAGCCAAGCC
>CALCBD010000022.1 GCA_937897985.1 uncultured Paludibacter sp.
ACTTTGTCTCAAACTTATTAGTTAAAACAGTCCAAAGAATAGGGGGTCAAACCAACAGCAACCGGAAAAAGTTTGCCTGATTCATCACATAAAACTTTTATTACATGACAGTTAAATCACAAAACCAATCGGACTGTTAAATTGATGTAACTATGTTTTATCTGCTAATGTTTCGAAAATTTCGTCTAAATACAATTTCAGATCACTGTTTCGGTCGGTGTTGAGCACATAGTCCGAAAGCATAATTTTTTGTTCTTCAGGTAATTGGTGTTTTATTCTTTGTAACACCTGCTCCTTTGTAAGTGCATCTCTTCTCATAACTCTTTCAATTCTGATTTCCTCGGATGCTGTGACAAGGATGGTTTTATCGACCAGACTATCGAAATGAGATTCGAATAAAACTGCTGATTCAATGAAATAATATTTTTCGTCGGGATACTTCTTCATCCATTTCAGGAAATCAGCTTCGACTGCCGGATGAATGATTGTATTGAGTTGAGCCAGTTTTTCGGGACTATTAAAAACGATATCCGCAATTAGACCGCGGTTTAATCCTTTTTCATTATAAGCCGCAACGCCGAATAATGCAGAAATCTGTTTACGAATATTTTCATCCCCGTTTTGTAATCTCCGTGCTTCAAGGTCAGAATCGTAGACCATGTAGCCTGCTTCACGCAAAACATTCGAAAATGTGGTTTTGCCCCCTCCTATTCCACCGGTAATTCCGATAATCATAATATTTTAACTTAAACCTTTAAAACCCGAAACTAATTCCGCCCGAAAATGTAATTTGTTTGCCCTGAAGATATGAAGGTGTGTAGTAGTTGAGTGTTTGCTGTGCTGTCATTCTTTTCTCACCGAAAGTAACCGGTTTAACCGGATCATAAGCCTGTATATCACTCATTTCTGCTTTAAATACCATATAGGCATTATTAAAAATTTCATAGGTTCCGAGCAATGCAAAGCTTTTATTACTCCAAATAATTTCTCCTAATGAAGGCTGACTGATAATATCGTCTACCTTCCCCTGTATTCCGTTCGATACCCCGCGTCTGATATAATCATATTCATTACCATGTTTTGCATCAGTATAGGTTAGTTTAAAATCGAGGCCACGCAATGGCTTGAATTGCAGGGCAGCATAGATTTCCTGAGCATTATCGCCCAGATAGTGACCGAGATTATATGAATTGGAAGCATAAGTAAGTGAAGGTATTGAATGTTTGTAATTCAATATATTCGATCGGGTAAATTCAACGACGGCCGAAATATTCCGAACCGGAAAATTTGATAGGTTCAGTCCTGCCTTTAACGAAATTGGATTGGCTTGCTGATTATCGGGCAGAAAGCGATCGAAACTGAGTTCGTCTATATAAACTGAAGCAAATAAATGGGTATGTTTTATGTTTCGCGAACTTAAATTCATGAAAATCTGTGAATTCTGATTTTCGGTTCCTATTCCCTTGGTAAGTGTGTGATCCAGCGACTTGTAGAACGCAACAGGTAAAAGGTAGGCTGCCTGTACCGTTCTTTCGGCATATATAATCGAATTTCCAACCGAAAATTTGAAATTCCTGAAAGGAGTAAACGTCAGCATATTGGCGGCCATGTATTTCGCAGCCGGACGATACCATATTTTACTTTCGTTCTCGAGATAATAGTATGAACTGTCGATAACATTTGACACCAACCAGGCATGGAAATAATTCAGTTCGAACCATTTGGCAGGTTTGAGCTGTAAAGTAATCATAGGAAACGAAGGTGCACGTCCCGATATAATATTTGAGCAGTTATAGTTGTCGCCCCACATAATATTATCTTTAACCAATCCTATAGAACCCCATGAAACAGCGTATTTAATTCCGCCCCGGGAATCACTGAAATCACCTCCGTAACTCGCTTCCTTGTATTCATATCCCGGATAATTGTTAAGATAATGATAACTTGACAAGGTATCGCCGTTGTTCGACAAATCGCGCACGCTTGCAAAAAGAGTTAAATGTTTTCCGATTGTAGCCTGTATTTCAGCGCCAATCCAGCGCTTTGTAATATTCCCGTTGTCGTTGTGCATTAGATTTAAACCTAAAAGCGGAGTAATGCGGGCATGAAACAAACTATCGTTGTAATGAATTGCAGGTTGGAACAGTGCTGCTTTTGAATACTTTGAGTCCCATATATGAACTAATGCCGATGGGAGCCTGTTGTTTTCAGGAGCATAGTCATTCAGAAAAAATTCAATTTCCCTGCGTTGACGCGAATTTAACAATGAACCTTTTTGTTGAGCTTCCAGCAATTTTTGGTTAATAAATTCCCTGCTGTAGGGCTTTATAGCCGAATTCAATTCAAAAATTCCATCGTTGGCGAGTTCATCGATAAAATCATAAATTCTGTAGTACGAAATATGTTGGGGAATATCCTGTGAAAATACTGCACAATAAAGTGAAATCAATATAAATAAAGTAACTCTTCTCTTCATAACTTATTAATTCATTTTGACTTATATCATCATCGAAAACATATACCTGTTAACGACAGGCCCGATTCAGGCACTTCTTGCTTTATTAAGAATTATATTTTTTAAAATTTTAATGAAATAACGTAAATCGGTCACAATTGTTCCGTATTTTTCGCATTCATTAAGGTACTTCATTTCCGACGCCTGAATTTCGTCGAGCGTAACCGGCATATCTGCATAAAACGGAGGAAGCAGACCGGGTTTGTGTTTTAATCTTTTCTGTTGTAATTCTTTGGAATACAGACTAAAATAATGATTACTCAGAGGACGGACACCTACAATTTTCATTTCACCCCTGGCAAGATTTATCAGCATGGGCAATTCATCGAGAAAATATTTTCGCATAAATCGTCCTATTGTATTGATTCTTATATCATTATTAAATTTACCTCCTTCCTGCAAATTGTAATTGTCGTAGATATAGGCCTGCAAATATTCTGAATAAGGATGCATAGTCCGCATTTTGTATACATCGAATACAACACCGTTCTTTCCGAGACGTTTTAATCTGATTAATGGTCCGTAACTTTTCTTATTCGAATGCTCCGGTTGTTTTATCCTGTGTGCATAGATATAAGTTAACTGACCTATTTTCTTACTTTTTACCACCTCAAACCCGCAGAAATACAAGCGTCCCATTACTTCGGCTTTGGACAGAATTCTGTTTTTACCATGAGTTAAATCATAATACAAACGTCTGGTTATCAGGATTTTTGGGATAATACGCCGATAGATATAGTTAAAAAAGTAATAAATATAATTAATCCCTGGCGGTAACTTTCGAAGAATATTCTTCTTCCTTGTACTTTTTGATTCAAAACAACATACAAGAATTCCGTCATCAGGCAGTTTCTGGTTGATAATCTGAAAGGTTTTATTGATTCCCCTGATGTTATTGAGTTTTTCGAGATTAATTATTGCCTTGTATTTGTAATTTTGTTTAGCCTTGATATCGAAGTAGTTGGAAGAGAAGTTTACATAAACACTACCACTTTGTAAATCAAATGTTTTGACTATTTCATCACAACATTTCTTCCCCGAATAAGTACAGATAGTTTCGACCAGCTCCTTATAACTTGCATCATCCAATGGACGTGATGGCAACAGAGTGGCATTCTCTCTCTGCTCGGTTATGGTTTCTGTTTCTTCGTATTCTACAGCATATAACAAAATAAAATAAAGCAGATAAAATATAGAATAAACAAAGTAAATTATTGTAGTATAGGTAAATAATACATAAACAGAATAATAACCTTTAAAGAAAAATACAGATATTTCCCACAAAAGCAGGAATATTATTAAGGTTATGTAAATTAATTTAAGAGTGGCATCTTTATATTTTAAGGTGTGCAATGGTTTGTACCTTCCAAAAAAATAAGATACTAAAAACCAGCAAAAATAATAAACCATTGCACCATCGGCATATTTATCATAAGGTGTTCGGGTGGTTAGCGGAAACCATTGTAAAACAATGAAAATACTGATAATTAAAATCAGAAAATCAATGAATATGCTTAATACTGATGGTCTGTAAATTTTCATCATCTGTAAGTAATTGATTTATAAACAACTTAATCAGGCTCTTCATTTCGCAAACGAAATTGAAAACCTGAAATTATTTTCCTCTTATCTCCGCGATTTGTCCATTTCGACATGAAACAGATTCATATATGTGTCGTTTTAATTATCTTCGCAAAGATAATAAAATCATTTTCTTTTCAATTATTAAATAAAACATTAACAGATATTAATTGCAACAAATAAGCACAAACGATAATTGAGTCAGAATTAAGAGGATAAGTGCATAATGAAAATTGAATTTTTATCAAATTGGAAACAATTTTTTTTGATCAACAGAAAAATTTCAGAATTTCCGGTCTTTGAATTAAACTACGGAAGGTTCTGACTAACAAACAAAGCATCAGTACGGGAATTTATCATAGGGTTGATAAACAATTAATATATTTATGATGTTATCGACAGAAACCTAAATAGCCGGCACTCAGGCTAAAATAAAAAAAACATAATATTTTTGCAAATTCGGAATATAGTTGTATTTTTGTAGCGTTTTCTGAAATCAACAACCTCCTGTTGTTGAATAAAAAATCAACAATTAAATACATTCACAATAACACCTTTTTCCAAAATTAAGGAAATAATCCCTCTAAAAACGTGTATTCATCATCTTTATGAGTAACTACAACATTTTGCAATTGAATGCGAAAGAACTGTCCGAACTAAAGGACATCGCAACCGAATTAGGCCTTAAAGTTTCTAATTCTGTAAAAAAAGAATCGCTGGTATACGACATTCTCGATCAGCAAGCCGTCGTAAATGCACAACGTAAAACAACTATAGAAAAACCTGATCAGGAAAGGAAAAAACGCCTCAGGGTTCCAATTAAAAAGACCGCCGACCAAAAGGTTTTTTCATCGAACAAAGAAGCTGAAATTCAGGCACCTAAACCCGAAGAAACTGCAGCTCCCAAATTGAATGAAAAATCAAAACAACGTCATAAATCGGATTCGCCTGCAAAAAATCAGGTAAAAGAAAATACCGAAACAAATGAAACTGTCGTTATAGCCGACGCAGTGAAAAACAATGAAGCCGTTTCAACCGAAACAAAGCCGGCTGAAGCAAAAAAGAAAAAACAACATCAACCTAAAACACTGAAAAAAAACAATGAACAAAAGGAAGAAGTTGTAAAGGCAGAACCTCAGATAGCTGCATCTGAAACTACTGCTGAACAAGTGAAAGAGCAGGTTGAAGAACCCAAAAAGGTGATAAATACCAAAAAATTTGTCCTCGAAAAGACTGCGGATAATGATCCGGAACTCGAAGAAACCATCGACATTCCTGTGACTGAACAGGATCAGGAACAGGAAACCGAACTTAAAGAAACGGAAAAATCATCTGATCTCAACGACTTTGCCAAACAACAAAACTTTGAACTCAGAAACAACAAACCGAATCCGAACAACGGCAACAATAACTTCAACAATAACGTAAATAACCGGAATAAATTTAATTCCCGTAACGACAAACCTGAAAAACAATTCGATTTTGATGGAATTCTTGAAGGAACAGGAACCCTTGAAATGATGCAGGATGGATATGGATTTCTTCGTTCGGCCGACTATAATTATCTCGCTTCGCCCGACGATATTTATGTTTCACAGTCACAAATCAAACTTTTCGGTTTAAAAACGGGTGACACAGTTAATGGTGCAATTCGCCCGCCCAAAGAAGGCGAAAAATACTTCCCTCTGATAAAAGTAAATAAAATTAACGGTCGTTCGCCCGAGTATGTTCGTGACCGCGTTCCATTCGAACACCTGACCCCGCTTTTCCCTGATGTAAAATTCAACCTGACTACAGGCAAAAATGATTCGCTTTCGGTACGAATGGTGGATTTGTTTTCACCCATCGGTAAAGGTCAGCGTGGTTTGATTGTGGCTCAACCAAAAACAGGTAAAACTGTATTACTTAAAGACATAGCAAATGCAATAGCAGCTAATCACCCCGAGGTATACATGATTGTATTGCTCATCGACGAGCGTCCTGAAGAAGTAACAGATATGGCAAGAAGTGTACGCGCCGAAGTCGTTTCGTCCACTTTTGATGAGCCTGCCGAACGGCATGTAAAAGTCGCAAGCATGGTTCACGAAAAAGCAAAACGTATGGTGGAATGTGGTCAGGATGTGGTTATTCTGCTTGATTCAATCACCCGTTTGGCACGTGCTTATAATACTGTATCACCGGCCTCAGGTAAAATACTCTCCGGTGGTGTCGATGCCAATGCACTTCATAAACCAAAACGGTTCTTTGGAGCTGCACGTAATATCGAAAACGGTGGAAGTTTAACTATCATTGCCACAGCACTTACCGAAACCGGTTCGAAAATGGATGAAGTTATCTTTGAAGAATTCAAAGGTACAGGAAATATGGAATTACAGCTCGACCGTAAACTTTCAAACAAACGTATTTTCCCTGCCGTCGACATTATGGCTTCGAGTACCCGTCGCGACGATCTTCTGCTCGATCAGGACACTCTGAACCGCATGTGGATTCTTCGCCGACACCTTTCGGACATGAACTCTATTGAAGCTATGGAGTTTTTGAAAGACCGGCTCGAACGCACTGAAAATAATGATGAGTTCTTAGTTTCGATGAATGGTTAAAAGCAATTGAAAGCAAAAATAATTTTAACAAAAAACCGGTTTCTGAACAAAACCGGTTTTTTTATGAAAAAATTTTCAGAAGATATGAATTTTCAGAATTCAAATTATTTAAGTCTGTATTTATTTGATTTCAAAGCCCTGTTTTTCAGTTCGGCCTCATATTTTAACTTCTATCCATTACCTGACATAAAAGGTACAATATGCTGATTGATAAGCATTCAACCGATTGACACTGATAATAATATATTTAAAACTGAATTGATTAGAATTTATATCCCACCGTGGGAATAAGATTTTGTTACTATCCAATTGCCATATCGGTTTACCGGTATTGAAATCCGTTTTTTAATCCGCCTGATCAGAGTAAATCTGCGTACTGTTTTCCTGAATTTTATTTGTAAATGAATTTTTGTCATGTACTAAACTTTTTTTATTATTTGCCTTTAAATTTCTGCTGAATTATTCGCTTTTCAAGAAACAGAAATGTATCTTTGCTGTATAATTATTCATTTATGAAAAAGTATACTTTATTTTTTCTCTTACTTAATCTGTCGCATTTTCTGACTACTCAATTCCTGATTTTCAGTAAATTCCCCAAAAAATTTACCTGATAATTCAACATTTATCCGGTGGGAAACCGGGCAGCTCCTGAAGAGCATAGAAAAATAAATTATCACCTTAAATTTTTAAAACAATGAGAACTAAAACTATAGGTCAACAACTTGGCCGCAGTTCATGGGCTGAACCATGGAAAATCAAAATGGTAGAACCCCTTCATATCATTTCGCGCAACGAACGCGCCGTTGCTTTGGAGAAAGCAGGATACAATACTTTTCTTCTCCGTTCGGATGATGTTTATATCGATTTGCTTACCGACAGTGGCACCAATGCCATGAGCGACCGTCAGTGGGCAGGAATGATGCTTGGTGACGAAGCTTATGCAGGAAGCCGGAATTTTTATCATCTCGAAGAAGCCGTACAGGAATATTATGGTTATCAATACGTTGTTCCTACTCATCAGGGACGTGGTGCTGAAAATATTCTTTCGCAAACAGCCATTAAAAAGGGACAGTTCGTGTGTGGAAATATGTATTTTACCACAACCCGGTTGCATCAGGAACTTGCTGGTGGCATTTTTACCGATGTGATTATTGACGAAGCACACGATGCCAATAACGAACATCCTTTTAAAGGCAATGTCGATTTAAGAAAAGTACAGAAACTGATTGACGAGCACGGAGCTTCAAAAATAGCTTACATCTGTCTGGCAGCTACAGTAAATATGGCCGGCGGACAACCTGTAAGTATGCAAAATGCCCGTGAATTGCATTCACTATGCCAAAAGCATAACATTAAAATTTATATGGATGCCACAAGGGCAGTTGAAAATGCCTATTTCATTCAGGAACGTGAACCGGGATATTCCGATAAAACACTTGCACAGATTCTGAAAGAATTTTGCAGTTATACCGATGGAGCCACCATGAGTGCCAAAAAAGATTCTCTGGCAAATATTGGTGGATGGTTAGCCATGAACGACCGCGGACTGTATGAAGAAGCATGCAACCTTGTTGTGGTTTACGAAGGATTACAAACCTACGGTGGAATGGCCGGACGTGACATGGAAGTACTCTCGATTGGTATCCGCGAAAGTGTTCAGGATGAATACATGCGTTCACGAATCGGGCAGGTGCGTTATCTGGGCGAATTGCTTATGGATTGGGGAATCCCGGTAACAAAGCCAATCGGCGGTCATGCTGTATTTTTAAATGCTGCCGCGTTTTATCCGCATATTCCACAGGAAGAATTTCCGGCTCAAACACTTGCTGCCGACTTATATCTCGAGTCGGGAGTGCGCTCAATGGAACGGGGCATTGTCAGTGCAGGCCGGAATAAATTAACAGGAGAAAATTATCATCCAAGACTCGAACTGACAAGGCTGACAATCCCCCGACGCGTTTATACACAGGCACACATGGATATTGTAGCCGAATCGGTTAAGAATCTGTATGATGTTCGTGAACAGAAAAAAGGTTTGAAAATGGTTTATGAACCCAAATATCTCAGATTCTTTCAGGCAAGGTTCGAACGTTTATAATTAAAATACTCATTCATCGGGGCATTTTTAAAACCGTAAACCGGGAAATGCCCCGTTTTTTTTAATTCATTTTTCGGACTTTCATCCTATCTCCTTTTTAGAATAATCCAGATAATAACCGGTGCTCCGAACAACGAACTAATGGTATTGACCGGTAATGTGTAGGAAGGTATTTGTGTAATGATATCGCATATTAACAGCAATGATGCCCCGCACAGAAGACTCGCAGGCAGCAGCACTTTGTGTAAAGATGTTTTAAAGATTCCTCTGGCAATATGAGGAATAGCAACACCAACAAAAGCTATCGGACCTGTAAAAGCTGTTATTCCGCCGGCAAGCAATCCGGTAGCTACCACAATAAAGAAACGGGTCCGTACAATGGAGATTCCCAGACCACGCGCATAATTCTCTCCCAGCAACATACCGTCGAGTCGTTTCTGAAGCATGAATGCCATGCCTGTTCCAACTAATGCAACCGGTAAAAGTACCTGCATATAATCCCAGTTGACAGCACTTAAACTCCCGAAGGTCCACATTACAAATAGTTTGATTGCATCAGGATTGCTGAAGTTTTGAATAACGTTTACAACCGAACCTGCAATTGTTCCGAACATAATTCCGACAATCAAAAGCGATACTGCATTTTGTACTCTGAAAGATACTCCGATCACCAGTAAAAGTACCAGTGTTGCACCGGTTATTGCGGCTATTATCATGGCCCAGCCACTATTAACCAATGCTAAAGGAAGTATTGCCGACGACATGGTGATGAGTGCAACACCCAGACTTGCTCCTGAACTAACGCCCAAAATATACGGATCTGCTAACGGATTTCGAAAAAGTGTCTGCATCATCAACCCTGCTACCGATAAAGATGATCCGGCAATAACAGCCGTAATTGCTTTAGGTAACCTGAAATTCAGTATGATTTCTGAGTTGATGTTATTAGTAGCATCACCGCCTAAAACACTTAGAATCTCTTTTAACGAAATATGAATGCTTCCGCATATTAAATCAATTGTAAATAGCCCCAGGGTCAATACAATCAGGAAAATAAATATGAAAAAGTGGCGTGATTTCATTCCGGATTACAAATATCTAAAATTTCGGATTACTTTATTTATCATAATTCATTGTAACTTATCGGCATATACTAACTCATAACCGGGTAAGATTTCAGGATGAATTATCGCAATTGCATCACTTAAAATAAGATCGGGACGTGCGATGGCACTTTCCCAAAAATCATTGGCCGAACCGGGCAGCAATCTTTTGTTAAAATTATACACTTCTTTCAATACCACCGGTCTGAAAAGCTTATTTTTGGAATCAGCTTTTATCAAATCCTTAAGCGAATTATAATTACAGTTGATCCAGATATCGCTTTGTGAAAAATTTTTCAAAACTGTCTCAACATTGAGTGCCAGACTTCCCGAACCGGAATCAGTAGCATAAAAATAACTGCCGCCTGCATCTGCTATTAGTCTTGCCATAAAATTCTGACCAGAAGGCATATACCAGGTTCCCCTGAAGTTTGAACCGGTCATGATTACGGGTTTGGTCCTGACATTCTGCGCTTTAGCTTTGATCTCATTATAGCGCTGGTCTACCTTGTCGAAAATACTGTCAGCCACAGTTTCCTTTTCATAGAATGCCGCCACAAATTTAATCCATTCGGCACGTGCCAGCAACGAATTTTCCATCCATTCGTTATTAAAAATAACCGGAATACCAGCTTTAATTATTCTTTGAGCATAGGGATCGTTCTGATTATAACCACTCATCATCACAGCATTCGGATTTAACTGAAGTGTTTTTTCGACATTGATGTTAAATGCATCCCCCAAATCCGCAATTTTTCCTGAGTTAATTCCGGCGTTTATTTCTTTATTATAAATAATTTTGGGAGAACAAACTCCATTCACTGTTTTTAAAGCATTAATTAAATTCAAAAATTCGAAATGCGTGACCGAAGTGGCTGCCAGTGAATGTAGCGGAACTGTAACTCTGATACCATCACCCGGGGTTTTTATTCCGGTTTTATTAATCAGATAATAACGTGCAAAAACATTCCCTTTTTGCCACGGACTGTAAACCACTACCTCCTTATAATTTTTAAAATAGCGAATGGCAAAACCTTTGGCATATTTCAATTGCAATGTATCTGTTGTTGAAATGTGTTCAACATTTGCCGGTTTTTTGCCACACGAAGCAAATAAAACCAGTAATGATATGAATAGAAGTGATTTTTTAATCATAACCCGAAAGGAAATTTGTAAGCAACCATTGTTTAATAAAAAAACCGCAAAGTATTGCTCCGCGGTTTTCAATTTATATTTTAAATCATTGCGGTTTTCTTCGCAAAGATAATAGTAATTGGTAAGAAAATAAATTAATTTTCGATTTTAATAAGGTTATGGATATAAAACCTGATTTTATAAATAAACAGACTGTGTTTGAGGATATTTTAATAAAATCGGCTAAACATGCGTGTCTGTCAATCGAATATAAAGTAAATTATGCCTTATCGTTTTTTACAAAAAGCCACAAAATTCCGGATATGGTGAGTGTTATAGCCGAAATAACAAACACTACCGACTTGTCGGATGCAGCATTGATAACTTCTCCCATTTTAAAACTTGCAACTAACTGAGGCAAAACCACCGATAAATTGAAAATCCCCATATAAAGTCCCATTTTTGTTTGGTCTACTTTCTCGCTCATTATGGCAAAGGGCAGCGAAACTACAGATGCCCATCCAATACCGGCTATACCAATCATGACATAATAAGCAATGACCGTAGTACCAAAAAACAAGACCCCAAAGTAACCAGCAGCCATGATAAAGATACAAATCAAATGAGTTTTAACCATTCCTATCTTTTTTGCAAATCCGTTGAGTACCAGCACCGGAAGTAAAGCACTTACCAGACTAAGAATAAAAAATGCAATGGAATTCACCTTTCCGGCTTCTTCGCCGAGTCCTAATTTATTTGTAAGGAAAAAATAGGCATAAATAAACATGGTTTGAACACCAATCCAGGTGAAAGTATGTGCTAAAAGTACTTTCTGAAATTCGTTACTTTTTTTATCGCTCCGGGTCAGATTTAAAAGCACAGCTACCGCACTGAAAATAAGTAAAATAATAGCTGATAATTCAACAATTCCCAAAGAGAAACCGTATACCGGAATTGCTATATTTATCTGAAGTCCAAATAGTTTCGATACAATTACATATACGCCGTACAGTAAAAATCCTGATAAGGGAAATAAAGCTTCAACGATATCCATGAACGAGGTCTTCGTATTTTCAACAGCAACATTGCCTTTTTCGTCTTTCAGTTCACGTGGTTCCTGAATAAGCAAAGCAGGAATTATTGAAGCAAGTAAAGCAATACTTACACCGAAATAAATCAGAAAAATATTTCCCAATGTTCCGCCTATCAGATACGCCAATACCCCGAAAGTCCCCGAAACGGTTTGCATCCAGGTGTAACCTTTACTTCTTTCGTTATAATTTGTACAATCGGCAACCAGTGAACGTGTGGGGTTGAAACTTACATTGATCGACAAATCGAATGTTAGTGCTACTATCACTGCAATAGATAATAATCCGGCTTGCGGATCATTGCCACCCACGAAAATTTTCTGAATAATTTCGAGATTGGGTAATGCAAGCATCATCAAAGCAGCTAAAATCCCGCCTATGATAATCCATGGCCGGCGTCGTCCACCCAGGAACCACATGTTATCGGAAAGCGCTCCAACAATGGGCTGAGCAATAATTCCGGCAATAGGACCTGCAGCCCAAACTATACCTATTTCATGAATGTCAAGTCCGTATTTGGTGGATAAAATCCAGCTCAGGGCAGAAATTTGAACAGATAAGGCAAAACCCATGGCTGTAGCAGGCAAACTGAGCAATGCGAAGAAAGCGTTACTCATTTTCTTTTGAATATTTAGCATGATTTTCAGTATTAAAATTGGTTATTTTACATTAAGATGCAATGATATTCATTTTCTTCCGAAATTCATAATTTTTTTTCTGAAGAAATACAATATTCTGGTGCAAACGTTTGCTACGCCGGAATTTGAATTACCCGTACAATCAGTTATCTTTGTAAAAAAAAATAATATGGAAAAAGTTGATACCGTTATCTGGGGAATCATTGGTGCGGGCGACGTTTGCGAACGAAAAAGCGTCCCTGCAATGTATAAAACCGAACATTCGCATGTAAAAACAGTGATGAGGCGAAATGCCGGGAAAGCAGAAGATTTTGCCCGACGACACAACATCGGTCACTGTACCACACAACTCGATGATTTATTGAGTGATAAAGAAATAAACGCCGTTTATATTGCTACCCCACCCGATTCGCACGCCGAACTGACAATAAAAGCAGCAAAAGCCGGAAAAGCAGTTTATGTTGAAAAACCAATGGCTATCAGCACAATAGAATGTGAGGCTATGATTGAAGCTTGCCGTGAAGCAGATGTTAAACTTTTTGTGGCTTATTACCGACGTTCTCTTCCGGGCTTTCTGAAAGTCAAAGAACTGATTGACAGTGGAATGATTGGAAGTGTTCGTACTGTTAAAATTGAGATGTACAAACCCCTTTCGGTTGATGATACTTTCAATCCGGCTACCAACTGGCGGGTTCAACCATCAATTTCGGGTGGAGGTTATTTTCACGATCTGGCTTCACATCAGCTGGATTACCTCGATTTTTTGTTTGGAAAAATTACTTTTACAGCCGGTATCTCTAAAAACCAGGCACTTGCCTACCCTGCCGATGATATAGTCTGTTCGGTATTCAGCTTCGAAAACGGTGTGACAGGTTCAGGAGTCTGGTGTTTCAGCACTGACGAAATCTCTGAAAAAGACTGCATTACAATCATCGGATCGAAGGGTGAAATTTCATTCAATTGCTTTGGTGAACCTATGCTCATCAATCTGAAAAGTACTGAAAACGGAATTCATCAATTCAGCTATATACACCAGCAACCGATTCAACAGACACTTGTTCAGCTAATTGTAGATGAACTCCGCGGAATTGAACACTCACCGAGCACCGGCATTAGTGGGGCTCGTACAACTACGGTGATGGAAAAAATGACCTGCAAATACTAAATTTTAAAGAATTAGAAGATTCAAAACAGGGCACTTATTCAAACATCAACTTTTTCACAACATAAACCAATAACTCCCCGATAAGCATCAGCCTATCGGGGAGTTTCTATCTTAAGTCCCCCTGAGGGGGATTGAGGGGGCTTTATTTCGCCATTTCGATAGCCACAGCCACCTGTACAGTAGCTCCAACCATTGGGTTATTACCCATACCGAGGAATCCCATCATTTCCACGTGAGCAGGAACTGATGAAGAACCGGCAAACTGAGCATCACCGTGCATACGACCCATAGTATCAGTCATACCGTACGAAGCAGGACCGGCACCCATGTTGTCGGGGTGAAGAGTACGACCGGTACCGCCACCCGAAGCCACTGAGAAGTATTTTTTACCATTTTCCATACATTCTTTTTTGTATGTACCGGCCACAGGGTGCTGGAAACGGGTCGGATTAGTTGAGTTTCCTGTGATTGAAACGTCAACACCTTCGGCACGCATAATTGCCACACCTTCGCGTACGTCATCGGCGCCATAGCATTTTACTGCAGCCCGGGGTCCGTCAGAGTACGATTTTGTACGAACTACGTTCAGTTCGCCGGTAGCGTAATCGAAATCGGTTTGAACATAGGTAAATCCGTTGATACGTGAAATAATCATAGCAGCGTCTTTACCGAGTCCGTTCAGGATAACCCGTAATGGTTCTTTACGAACTTTGTTGGCCGACTGAGCGATACCGATAGCACCTTCGGCAGCAGCAAACGATTCGTGTCCGGCAAGGAAAGCGAAACATTTGGTTTCGTCGCGAAGCAACATGGCAGCCAGATTACCGTGACCAAGACCAACTTTACGGTCTTCGGCTACTGAACCGGGGATACAGAATGCCTGTAAACCAATTCCGATAGCTTCGGCAGCATCGGCAGCATTGGTACAGCCTTTTTTAATAGCGATAGCAGCGCCAACCACATAAGCCCATTTGGCATTTTCGAAAGCGATATTCTGAATTGATTCGCAAATCTGATAAGGGTCAATTCCCTTTGAAGCACAAATTGCTTTTGCTTCGTCGATATCTTTGATACCGTATGTATTTAGAGCCGCGTTCACTTTATTGATACGACGGTCATAACTTTCAAATAACATAACTTTTTATTTTAATTGATAATTAATAATTCATAATGCATAATTAGTTTAATTCATAATGTTGAATGCATAATTCATAATGGTTAATTCTGTTCTGAATCAGGGTCTTTATCATTACTTGAATTTAAAATTGCAGTAAGGATTTTTATTAATTCCACACAATCATCTTTTAAGCTCTGAAATTGTGTTTCCGATATATAACCTGTAGTTACCAATAATTCAAGCCAGTATTCAGTTTCACTTGCTTCTTTAAGTGCAACACCTAATTTAAACCGAAAATCCTTTTTACTGAAACCTCTTATTGCTTCTTTAACATTGGCCCCGATACTGGTACCACTTCTGAGAAGCTGCTTGGATAAAATAAATTCTTTCTTTTCGGTCGAAAGGAACTGGTACAACCGAATGATTCTAATTGCAAAAGCTTTACTTTTTACAACGACCATATTGTCCTGTCCCATATTTATGAATTATGAATTGTGAATTATGAATTGTAATTACTCATGTCTCGGATCAATATATTTTGCAGCGTTAGCAAAGCGACCGTAAGTGCTGGTGCATTTTTTCAGTGCTTCGTTAGCATCGACTCCTTTTTTGATCATGTCCATCATAGGGCCCATACGAACAAATTCGTATCCACAGGCTTCACCATCCTCGTCAAGAGCCATACGGTTGATATAACCTTCAGCCATTTCCAGGTAGCGAACACCTTTTGCTTTGGTTCCGAACATGGTACCAACCTGTGAGCGTAAGCCCTTGCCCAGGTCTTCGAGTCCGGCGCCGATAGGAAGTCCGCCTTCAGAAAAAGCCGACTGTGTACGTCCGTAAACAATTTGCAGGAATAATTCACGCATTGCTACGTTGATAGCATCACACACAAGGTCAGTGTTCAATGCTTCGAGAAGAGTTTTACCCGAAAGAATCTCAGCAGCCATAGCAGCCGAGTGAGTCATACCCGAACAACCAATGGTTTCAACCAATGCTTCTTCGATGATACCATCTTTCACATTCAAAGTCAGTTTACAGGCACCTTGTTGAGGAGCACACCAACCCACACCGTGAGTTAAACCTGAGATATCTTTGATTTCTTTGGATTTCACCCA
This sequence comes from uncultured Paludibacter sp., assembly GCA_937897985.1. Lineage (GTDB taxonomy): Bacteria > Bacteroidota > Bacteroidia > Bacteroidales > Paludibacteraceae > Paludibacter. The sequence goes on from CALCBD010000022.1 coordinate 16,161, forward strand.
TTTACCTTCTTCAGGTATGGGCGCAGGACCGTGGTTAGGACCTTTTTTTACAACACACATGTGTTCTACTTCGTGCGAATAAATCATACTTTTGTTATTTAGTTAGTATAAAAAATAGTTTGATATTTATTTCTTCAATTCGAGCGCAAAAGTACTCTTTTTTTACCGTTTTTCCGACACTAACCACAGATAATTCTGCTTAAAACTAAACTTTTTTGCGAATTATTTGTTGCCGATATAAACAGACATCTGAATTAACTTCTTTTCTGTTAAAATAAATTTCCTGATTCCCGTTTTCCAAACCTGATTATTTTTATATTATGCTGAAATTCACAAAGATAGTCAACACTGAAGATGCAAATTATCATCAATTGTATGATTTGTACAGAAGTTCATTTCCTTCCAATGAACGAAGAGACTGGAATTCGCTTTCAAATGTTTTTGAAAACGAGCCAAAATTTAAAATGTATGCTTTAGAAAGTGAAAATGAGTTTGTTGGATTTTTTAATTACTGGAAGTTCAGCCGTTTTTATTATATAGAGCATTTTGCCATCAAAAGTCAATACAGAAACCTGCGTTTCGGAACAGAAGCTATCAAAGAATTTTTAAGGACCGCTGATATGCCTGTGGTACTCGAAGTGGAAACACCTACCACCATAACTGCCAGCCGCCGCATACATTTTTACGAGCGGCTCGGTTTTTATGTTCTGTCGGATATTTATATGCAACCACCTTACGATGGGAAATCTTTCCCTGTCCCAATGCTCATTATGTCAAACGACTATCATTTCAGCAGCAAACACTTCAGATTGATTAAGGAAGTACTTTACCGTGAAGTTTATCATTTTGAGTTAAAAACAAATGATGATAAAATCTGATGACAGACATATCATCGGCTGTAAATTTCACAAACCAACACCCAGATCAGCGGCAATCTTAAACATGTATTCACGGGCAGCATCGTGTTCATTTGGGATAATGCCATCCAGAATAGCATCCTTAATGCGCATTTTTATTTCACCAACCATTGCACAGGCGGGTAAATGAAAGGTTTCCATAATTTCGATTCCGCTTACCGGAGGTTGAAAATTGCGAATCCTGTCTTTTTCCTCAATTTCTTTTAATTTCTGTCGAACCAATTGAAAATTTGCACGAAAACGTTTTACTTTTTCAGGATTTTTAGAAGTAATATCTGCTTCGCAAAGCTGCATTAAATCATCAATATCGTCTCCGGCATCAAACAAAAGTCTGCGCACCGCCGAGTCGGTCACTTCTTCTTCGCTCAACACGATCGGCCGCATGTGGAGTGAAACCATTTTCCGGACATATTTCATTTTTTCGTTGGCAGGCAATTTCATTCTGTTAAAGATATGAGGAATCATTTTCTCGCCAACAAAATTATGATTGTGAAAAGTCCAGCCCAAACGCGGATCAAAACGTTTTGTACGTGGTTTACCAATATCGTGAAGTAAAGCAGCCCATCTGAGCCATAAATTACTGCTATGTTCGCTAAGTCCGTCCAATACAGCCAGAGTATGATAAAAATTGTCTTTATGTCCTACTCCATCTTTCGTTTCAGCGCCTTTGAGGGCCAGTAATTCAGGGAAAATCAGTTCCAGCAGTCCTGTTTTTTCGAGCAGTATAAATCCGACTGATGGTTTACGCGACAACATTATTTTATTCAATTCGTCGGCAATTCTTTCTTTCGAAATAATCTGAATGCGTTCCTTGTTACGCACAATAGCCTCGAAAGTATTAGCTTCGAGAAAAAATCCCAACTGAGCCGAAAAGCGGATTCCCCGCATCATTCTAAGCGGATCGTCAGAGAAAGTAATGTCCGGGTCAAGAGGTGTTCGAAGTACAAAGTTTTCCAGATCTTTCCTTCCATTGAAAGGATCGACTAATTCTCCGTAACGCTCTTTGTTCAAACACAAAGCCATTGCATTGATAGTGAAGTCCCTGCGGTTCTGATCATCTTCAAGCGTGCCATCCTCAACCACCGGTTTGCGCGAGTCGCGCTGATAGGATTCCCGCCGTGCTCCGACAAATTCAACTTCGAGGTCCTTCATTTTCACCTGTGCTGTTCCGAAATTTTTAAAAACAGATAAGTTAGCCCGTTTGCCAAGCTTAGCTGCAACAGCTTCGGCAAGTTCAATACCACTCCCAACCACCACAATATCAATATCTTTCGAAGTACGTTTCAGAAAAATATCACGTACATAACCACCGATTACATAACACTCCTTACCCTGTTTATCAGCGATTTCTGAAATTGTTTTAAAAATATTGGCCTGTAGAAATTCCTGCATCAATTTATAAACTTTGTAATTTTTGAACAATGCAAAAGTACGGCAATAAATTGAATTTGCAAAAATGGAGCAACCGTATCAAAAGAATATTTTGAATGCCAATTACGCAAATTTACACAAATTTTATGAGTTAAAATTTTGTTGTGTATTGATAAACAGGTATTTACTTTTATGAAAATTTGCGGCAGTTTGAGAAATAACAGCCAGCATGGCAAAATTTGCAAACATCCTGCTTTTAATACAAACTTTTCGCTGATACAAAATGAAAAATACAGAATATAAAAATAATATTCTGTATTTAAGTTAACTATGAATTATAAATCATGAATTACTAACTATGAATTATGAATTATGAATTATGAATTATGAATTATGAATTATGAATTATGAATTATGAATTACTAATTATGCATCTTTCTTAGCTTTTCTTGCTTTCAGGTTAGTCAGTTCGTTTCGGAGTACTTCAATTTCTTTTTCCTGATTATCAATGGTTTTAAGTAATTCATTCAGCTCCTCATTTTCAATTGTTGTCGGATATTGAGCATCTACTCTGTCGCGAAAATCGGCTAAAACATTCATATAATTCATAAAAGCCTCATAAGCCGAATCGTAATTGGTACCAAACGGATCTTTATGACTCATGTACCTGAAATGATCGGACGATTGCAACATAAGCCAGTCGTGCTGCAATGGTTTATCGTTGCAAAGTTTGACCCTGTCGCTTTTTTCGTATAGTTTCTGAAGTGCTTCCTGCTGTAAATCATTACCTGTCCACGGGGTTAAATCCTTATCATTTCCCACCCAACTCATTGGATATGTAACAGACAGGGTATCAACCGCCTCGGTTTTTTTAATAAATTCGGAGGGAAGCACAAAGTTCATTTGTTGTTCCATTCCATGATAGGGAAGTGCTTTGAAGAATTCAAAAATTCCGGAATTTGCCGAATTAATTGTACCCAGTACTTCATAACCCATGCCGAGGTTAATTATATTCTCACCGGCCGGCAGAGCTGCAATCCAGTTAATAAATTTCTCGGCTGTAAGCATGTGCTGTGAAAAGCGAAAAGCAATATCATCACTCAGTTTATGGTTACGTATCAGTAATTTCAATTTTGGCAGATAGGCATGTTTATAAATATAATCCGGACTTTTCCAACCCATTATATTTTTTGCTTCATCAATCAAAACCGATTTGTAGCCCATTTTTGATACCGCCTCTCCTATCTGATCCGAATAAATTAATTCGGAATTGTAAAAGGTTGATGGCCGCTTACCGAACAATTCTTCGATTTTATCGCTGTGCATTTTTACCTGCCTTTCAAACTCGCCTGCATCAAAAACCGAAGATAATGAATGGGCGTAAGGTTCGGCCAGAAATTCAACACTTCCCGTTTTCGACAGTTCTTTAAAACTATCGATTACTTCGGGTGCATATTGCTCCAGTTGTTCGATGGCGATACCCGAAACTGCAAATGAACATTTGAATTTTCCATTCGAACTGCGAATCATTTCAGCAATGGTGCGATTGGCCGGCAGATAGGTTTGTTCCACTACCTTCCGGATACGTTCTTCGGTTTGAAAATCGTCATAATAATACGGATCTTTTCCAATGTCAAAGAAACGATAACGTTTTAAACGCATTGGTTGATGTATCTGAAAATAAAAGCTTATGTTTCGCATATTATTAAAAGTTTATATGGTTTCTGATTTAATTTTGAACTATGAATTGTTGTATCTGTTGCATGTAATTATCTGATTACACTATCATAAATTGCCCGGACTTTAAGACCTGCATCGTACCATTTGATGTTGTTCACCTCTTCAATCCCCAATTCACGAAGGCTTTTGTACATTGCCGGATTCTTTACGATTGAATAAATTGCATCTGCCATTGCATCGATATCCCAGTAATCGGTTTTAATGGCATGAGTTAAGATCTCGGCACATCCCGATTGCTTCGAAATAATTGTCGGTGTGCCTACCTGCATTGCTTCGAGAGGTGAAATACCAAAAGGTTCGGATACTGAAGGCATGATATAAACATCGCTTTCGGCCAGCATTTCGTGTACCTGACGTCCTTTGAGGAAGCCGGTGAAATGAAACCTGTCCGATATGCCCCGTTTGGCAGCCAGATCAATCATAGCATTCATCATATCGCCGCTTCCGGCCATTACAAACCGCACACCCCTGGTTTTTTGCAATACAAGATGCGCCGCCTCAACAAAATATTCCGGTCCTTTTTGCATGGTTATTCGTCCCAGAAATGTTACAATTTTGTCTTTCCTTGCTGTTTTTGTAAATGAATCCACATCGGGCAGGGGTTCTACAGCATTATGAACTGTAGTCACTTTATCCGGATGCTGATGATATTTCTCGATAACTGTCCGGCGGGTGAGGTCGCTGACTGTCATGATATGGTCGGCTGCATCCATTCCTCTTTTCTCAATGTCATACACTATCGGATTCACCTGTCCGCGACTACGGTCAAAGTCAGTGGCATGAACATGAATCACTAACGGTTTTCCACTGATTTGTTTTGCAAAAACGCCGGCCGGATAAGTGAGCCAGTCGTGTGAATGGATAATATCGAATTCGAGCTGATGAGCCAGTACACTTGCCACCGCTTCATAATTGGAGATTTCCTCCATCAGGTTATCAGGATAGCGCCCCGAAAAATCGATACATCCTAAATCATTAGTGTAAATCCGGTGAAAATCATATTTAATTCCGTTCCGGAGCCAGAAATATTCATCCGGGTGCATGGTTTTTCCAATTCTGTAACTTACATGTTCCCAACTGTTATCTTTCCATACGACCGGAACATTGCATGCTCCAATGATTTTCAGAAAACTCTGATCTTCATCCCCGTGAGGTTTGGGGATGACAAATGTAATCTGCATATCGGGCTGCAACGACATTCCCTTTGTAAGACCGTAACTTGCAGTACCCAATCCACCAAGAATATGAGGCGGAAACTCCCATCCAAACATCAATGCTTTCATATATTATAAGTTTTTGTTCAACAATTTTAATACTCTCAGGACTTCGGCCACGCTCATTGCAAACGACATTCCACCATGACCTTTATAGGGAGGGTTTCCATCAAACAATTCGGGCAGTGTGCCAATACAGAGTTCGGGCATTTCGGCTTCAAATCCGTTCAGCATCCTTTCAATAAATGATCGTCCGCTTTGTTTGTACACTTTCAGATAAGCGGTTGCAAATGAACCAAACGTAAACGGCCATACCGGTCCGTTGTGATAATTCCTGTTTCTTTCGAGCATCCCACCTACATAATTTGGCCGGTATGAACCACTTTTAGGGCTCAGGCTTCTTAAACCTTTGGGAGTCAACAGTTCTTTTGTGGTTATATCTAAAACGGATTTTTGCTGTTGTTTATCGAGCGGTGAGAATTCCATTGCCACTGCCATTATCATGTTCGGTCGAACTTCCTGATCGGCATAATTACCATCGACAAAATCGTACAGATAAGTACCGTTCCAGAAAGTGCTAACAAAGGCTTCTCTGGCAATTTCGGCCTGATAATCAAGCAAATCAGCTGCATGTTCCTTTCCTGCTTCGCGGGTCAGTGTGGCGGCAAATTTAAGACCGTTGTACCAAAGTGAGTTTATTTCAATCACATAGCCTGTTCGCGGAGTTATCGGTCTTCCATCTTCCACTGCATTCATCCAGGTCACAGGTTTTTCTTTTCCATCAACATAAAGCAAACCGTTGTTGTGTAAAAATAAATTCGGATGGTTTTGTTTTCTGATGAATGCAATTATTTCGGTGACAATACCTTCAAACCTGCCGGCAGCTTCTTTGAGCCCTGCAAATAAAGCATATTGCTGAATTGCCCATATAAACCAGAGCAATACATCCGGGTCGTCAATTTGCTGAAGTTTAATACCCGAAGTGTTGCCACTCATGAACATTTTAATCTCTTCGAGCGAAGTACTCATAATACAATCGAAATAATCCATTCTCCCGATGGTAAATGTACAACTTGGCAGCGCAATGAACTGATCACGTGCGCGGGCTCCGAACCATGGATAACCGGCCAGCAGATAAGTACGGCTACCTTCACGTTTGTAAAACTGCTGAGCTGCATTCCTCAGGCAATTATACATATCGGAGCGTGAGTTTCTTCTTTTGTACTCTTCTTCCCACATCAGTTTTAATTTTCGTGGCGAAGTTTCGGAGATACCGGCCGAAAAAATGAGTTCTTCTCCTTTTTTCATTGGCATTTCAAAATAGCCGGGAACCAATAAATCTTCTTTATAATCGTATCCCCTCTCCTGCTCTTTATAATACTCAATATTCCTGTACCAGTCAGGATTATGAACATAATCATTTTTCTTTGAAAATTGCATGTACAGCGAAGGATAATTATCATAAAGGCACATGTTGATACCGTTTTCGCTTTCACCAAAAGAAGTATTGGCTCTGTCATTCTGATGGGTCAGTTCGTTTACACTCCTGAAAGCCAGAAAGGGTTTAAACCTTAATATTGTAGGTGAGTGTGATTCTATGAGGGTATATTTTATCAGCACACGCGGTTCAAAAGATACAAGCATTCGTTCTTTCGACAGGATAACGCCTCCCACACGGTAAATTGTACGTGAAATAACTTCACAGTCGAACTGACGAATGTACTTGTGTCCGTTGGGACTGAAATTGTTACCTTCATACTTTTGAATTCCGAGATTAAATTCAGCCCCGTGCTGAATAACAGTTTCGTTGAGTGATGAAAGTAAAACATGATTGGAGTCATCAATTTCGGGTAAAGGTACCACTAACTGACCATGATATTTCCGGGTATTGCAATCTATCAGAGTAGTACTGTTGTAGGCACCCGCACGATTTGTTCTGATCATTTCCTTCGACAACGACTTGTCGAGATTCATCAATAATGTCTTGTCAAAATTAAGGTAGCTCATATCGTAAATAAATTAAATTTTATTTTAAAAAATATAAATAACTTATTGAATTTTAATAATTTAAATAATTCATCGTCAATAAACCATTAGAAATCCTTAATTATTTACTTTATCGTTCGCAAGTTATCTAAAATAATCCGGATTTCAAAACATTTTTTATCATTTTTTTCAAATTTGTTGACAGAATTCCCAAATTATTATTGCCCGAAAACAGATTCAATGAATGCAGCAAATCATTTATTTTTTACTGTTGATATTATTTTCAATGCTTTGTATCAGTTTTTAATTAATTTTGCAACGATATAAAAAAAGACAAGTTAATGCTCTTCAACGAAAAACAAACACCGGCTAAGAAACAATTTATTCATGCAGTTTTTATTCCTGCATTAATAAGTATTTTGTTCGTTCTGGTTTTTGTGTTCGAAAGAGGGATGGGCTGGGATTTTCACAAAGCAGGTATCGTTCCGCGCGACATAAATCAGATTTGGGGTATCTTTACCTACATATTTATTCATGCCGACCCGGGGCATCTCGCAAACAACACTATATCATTTTTAATTTTAAGTACCTGTCTGTATTATTTTTACAAAGACATAGCCTCAGGAATAATGTTTTTGTCGTGGTTAATAAGCGGTATTCTGCTTTGGACCATCGGACGCGACAGTTACCATATTGGAGCAAGCGGATGGATCTATGCCTTAGCATTTTTTTTATTTCTGAGCGGTATTGTACGCGGACATGTTCCATTGATTGCTATTTCGCTCGTTATTACCTTTTGGTACGGAGGAATGATCTGGCATGTTTTCCCCTGGAAAATCAATGACCCGATTTCGTGGGAAGGTCATTTATCGGGTGCTGTTGCAGGTGGAATACTCACCTTTATTTACAGAAAAAAAGGGCCTCAGAAACCTGTAAAAATCTGGGAGGAAGATGATACGGATGACTTTGAAAATTACGACATTAATTTCGGTGATACCGACGAAAATGAACAAATCAGTGAAGAAGCAAAATAACCGACCGGCACTGTCCGATTTCCGCTATCCGTTTATTTTCCGTACCTTTGCACAAAACCACCCTTCATTTGGTTAAATTTTATTAACAGGAATGAAAACGGATGTGTAAATTATTATATGACATTTGAAAAATTAGATCTGATAGAGCCGATCTTAAATGCTCTTCAACACGAAGGTTATACCCAACCTACCCCAATCCAGGAAATTTCAATCCCGATTATTCTCAAAGGCCGCGATTTATCGGGCTGTGCTCAAACAGGAACAGGAAAAACAGCCGCTTTTGCCATTCCTATCCTGCAGCAATTGTATCGCGCCGGAATTACAAAATCAAATCACCGAAAAATTAAAACACTGATAGTCACACCAACACGTGAATTAGCAATACAGATAGACGAAAGTTTTTCTGCTTACGGGAAGTTTCTGGATATTCGCCATACGGTAATTTTCGGAGGTGTTAATCAAAATCCTCAGGTCAGTGCGCTTAAAGCCGGGGTCGACATACTGATCGCCACTCCGGGCAGGTTGCTTGATTTACAAAAACAGGGATTTATAAAGCTGAACGATTTGAGCATTTTTGTACTTGACGAAGCCGACCGGATGCTTGACATGGGTTTTATACATGATGTAAAAAAAATCATTCAGTTGATACCTGTCAAACGACAATCACTGTTCTTTTCGGCAACAATGCCCGATTCCATCCAATCGCTTGCCGGCAAAATTTTATCAAATCCCGAAAAGGTTGAAGTCACTCCGGTTTCGTCCACTGCAGCAACAATTCAACAGGAACTTTACTATGTCGATGCTGCCAACAAAAAAGAATTACTGATTCATTTACTCAATAATAAAGCAATTGAATCAGTGCTGGTATTCACCCGCACTAAACATGGTGCCGATAAAATAATGAGAATACTGGTAAAAGCTCACATCAAAGCAGAAGCAATACACGGAAACAAATCGCAAAATGCACGTCAGAATGCACTGAAAAATTTCAAAGACCGAACTACCCGTGTACTTGTTGCTACTGATATTGCGGCACGTGGAATTGATATCGACAATCTGCAACTGGTGATTAATTTCGACATTCCCAACATTGCCGAAACTTATGTACACCGTATCGGGCGCACCGGAAGAGCCGGTCTGAACGGAAAGGCAATTTCCTTTTGCGACATCGAAGAACGGGATTACATCCGTGATATTCAAAAATTAATCTCCATTCAGATTCCTGTCGTAACCAATCATCCATTTCCGGCTGAGAACGAAAAAATCAGTATCACAGAAAAAACAAAACCAAAAACCAAAACTCCATCCCAACCAAAAGAAAAGGGAAAAACCGAATTACAAAATTTAAAAATCAATCGGCCGGTATTGAACAAGCAGACTGAAAACAAACCAAAAATTGTATTTCAGAACGGCAGGATAAAAAAGAGCTGATGCAGTCACCATTATTCAACATTAAGCTGTCAAACCACATCGTTACGTTCGGGTCACAAATAAAATTTCATTCACTTTTCACTTTGTCAGTCAAATAATTATTTGTATCTTTGCAGCGCTTTAATAAAATCAAAAATATAAATTTTAAAAAGTTAGTAAACAGTATGTTAAATCATTATGAAACCGTTTTCATTTTAACTCCCGTTTTGTCTGATGTTCAGATGAAGGAAGCGGTAGAAAAGTTCAAAGCCATTTTAACAGAAAATGGTGCGACTATTACAAATGAAGAGAACTGGGGCTTACGCAAATTAGCTTACCCGATTCAGAAAAAATCGACAGGTTTTTATTCCCTGTTACAGTTTGATGCAGAGCCATCAGTAATCGCAACACTGGAATTGCAGTTCCGCCGCGATGAACGTGTACTTCGTTTCCTATCATTCCGTTTGGATAAATATGCATACGAGTATGCAGAAAAAAGAAAGAATGTTAAATCAAAAGAAGTAAAGGAGAATTAAAACATGGCAGCTAATAACGGAGATATCAGATATCTTACCCCACCATCAGTAGATGTAAAAAAGAAAAAATATTGTCGTTTCAAAAAGAGCGGCATTAAATACATCGATTATAAAGATCCTGAATTTTTGAAAAAATTCTTGAACGAACAGGGAAAAATTCTTCCTCGTCGCCTTACCGGTACTTCGTTGAAATTTCAACGCAAAGTAGCTCAAGCAGTTAAAAGAGCACGCCACATAGCGTTGCTTCCTTATGTAACCGATATGATGAAATAAAAAACAGGAGGAAAAAGTATGGAAATTATTTTGAAAGAAGATGTAATCAATGTTGGTTACAAAGGCGATATAGTTAAGGTTAAAGATGGTTACGGACGTAACTTCCTTATTCCTACAAAAAAAGCTGTTCTGGCTACGGATTCGGCAAAAAAAATGCTGGCTGAAGATTTGAAACAGCGTGCTCACAAACTGGAACGTATCAAAAACGAAGCCCTCGAACTGGCTGAAAAACTGAAAGACCTCACTTTGACTGTTGGTGCAAAAACCAGTAGTACAGGTAAAATTTTCGGAGCGGTAGGTCCAATTCAGATTGCCGACGCTTTTGAAAAAGCAGGTTTCGTTGTTGATCGCAAAGTGATTGTACTGAAAGAGCCTGTAAAAGAAATCGGTTCTTACAAAGCTACCTTAAAACTACACAAGGAAGTTTCTCTCGAAGTTGCTTTCGAAGTAGTTGCTGAGTAAGTTTATCAGCATTTTTTAAATAGTACAAACCGGTGTCCTGACGTTCAGAACACCGGTTTTTTTATTTGTTTTTTTCGGACTTTTGATCGAATTTATTGTAATTACCGACCCAGGGTAAGTCAAAAAAAGTTACCTTTGTATGAAAATGGAACCGGCTTAATAATTTAGGCCAAATTCCTGATATTCAATATATAAATCTCAACAATTTAAAATGTAATTTTATGCACAACTGGTTTGAATGTAAAGTGAAATACGAAAAAACAGCCGATGATGGAAAGATTGTAAAGGTAACAGAAGCCTATCTGATTGATGCTCTTACTTTTACCGAAGCAGAAGAAAGAACGATAGAAGAAATGAAACCCTTTATCAGCGGCGAATTTGAAGTATCGAACATCAAACGTACAAGAATCAGCGAAATGTTTTTCAACGAAAACGGAGACAAATGGTATCGTTCAAAGGTTAATTTTATAACCATCGATGAGGAAAAAGCTATCGAAAAACGTGTCGGACAGACCATGATGGTACAGGCATCGGACGTGAAAGATGCGCTGAACGGTATTATCGAAGGGATGAAAGGTACACTGGCTGATTACGAGATTGCTTCAATTACCGAAACGCTGATAATGGATGTCTTCAGGTATGTGAAAGACGCTGCAAATTAAGCTGTTTGCATTTTGACCCATCAATATAAATCATAATTTATTCATACACAGAACTGTAAAGAGCAGAATTATGTCCATCACACAAAATATAATGTCAATCCGGAATCAAATTCCCGGCGAAGTTCAGTTGGTTTGTGTTTCAAAGTTTCATCCAGATGAATCAATCCTTGAGGCTTACTCTGCCGGCGAAAGATTATTCGGTGAAAGTAAAGTGCAGGAAATGTGTGGAAAATATGAACGTCTGCCCAAAGACATCCACTGGCATTTTATAGGTCATTTACAAAGCAACAAAATTAAACAAATCATACCTTTTGTTGCACTCATTCATGGTGTCGACTCGGTTAAATTGCTTACAGAAATCAATCATCAGGCACAGAAACTGAATATAATGGTAAATTGTTTACTGCAGGTCCACATAGCGCAGGAAGAAACGAAGTTCGGTTTTAGTGCCGCTGAACTGAAAGCATGGTTAGCAACCAATGAATGGCAAACACTTCAGAATGTGAACCTTTGCGGATTGATGGGAATGGCTACTTTTACCGGCAACAGGTCGGTGGTAGCAAATGAATTTGATTCACTGAAACAATTGTTCGATGAATTAAAGAGCAGCTGTTTCGTTGATCAACCGTTTTTTAACACGATATCGATGGGAATGTCCGACGATTTCCCGATTGCCATAGCCTGCGGGAGCACCATGGTAAGAGTTGGCAGCTCAATTTTCGGAACGAGGGTTTATTGATACATTATTTTCACCAACACAGCAGACTTTTTTAATTTAATTACAATATATTCGATAAGTCAGAAATGAAAAAACTTGTTGTACTGACCGGAGCCGGAATGTCGGCCGAAAGCGGAATTTCTACTTTTCGCGATTCGGGAGGACTCTGGGAAAAACATAGAATTGAAGATGTTGCCACACCCGAAGCCTGGGAAAGAAACCCGCAGCTTGTACATCAGTTTTACAACGAACGCCGGAAACAATTGCTCAAAGCATCGCCTAACGAAGGACATAAAGGGCTGGCCGGTCTTGAAAAGTTCTTCGACGTAAAAATCATCACTCAAAATGTTGATAATCTGCACGAACGTGCAGGAAGTTCATGGGTTTTACATTTACATGGAAGTTTAATGCAAATGCGTTCGACCGGTCCCGGCAGAGAAATTTATGATGTACGACCCGAAAAAACTGAATATTTTGAAGGTGATTTATGCCCCAAAGGTTATCCCATTCGTCCTCACATTGTTTGGTTCGGCGAAGAAGTACCTGATATTGCTTATGCAATTGAAATCGTTAGTGAAGCCGATATTCTGGTAATCATCGGTAGTTCGCTGAAAGTATATCCGGCTGCAGGTTTATTAAATTATGCCGGAAAGGGCATTCCTGTCTATCTTATCGACCCGAATGAAGTTGATGTTGACAAAAACCGGGTTCAATTCATCTGCAAAGGGGCATCGGAAGGAGTCACCGAATTAAAAAAACTTCTTGGTGTATAAACCAATATTACCGATATCCTTCTCAAAAAGCAGCTATCAGTTGTTTCAGTTTCGATTCCGCAATTTTTATATTGTACTCAAAATTGACCAGGCGCGTAAATGACTGAGTAAATGACTCCTGTGCCAAATGAACTTCGAGTGAGGTAGTCTCACCATGCGATAAGCGGGAAAGACTTATCTGGAGATTTTCTCTTGCAAGTGTGTAGTTTTCACGTTCAATCTTCAGCAATTCATGCTGATTTTCAAAATCAGTCAATGCATTATCAAGCTCTGTCTTAATTTGGAGTTTCACATTCTCCATCTGATATTGAGCCGACAACAAGTCCAGTTTTGTAGCCGCCACTTTCCTTTTATTTTCACCTGCGCTAAACAACGGAACGGCAACCGAGCCTCCGATTTGAGGTCCGTAGGTCTGATTTTCAAGGGTACTTCCCACCGAATTCGACGACTTTGAAAAATAATAACCGGCTTTAACATTGAGTTTCGGCAAATATCCCGTTTTAATTTCCTTTAATGATAACTTAGCTATATCAATTTGTTTTTGCGACAAGAGAATGGTTGTATTTTTTATATCGAGCTGTTCGGTCAGTTGTGCTCTGTCTGGAATAAAATTCAGGGGAATAGTATCACTCACTTCATATACAGTGGAATGGTCCTGCCCTAATAATAAATTCAGATTTTTCTGAGCTGATTTTACATTGAATTGTTGATTGATAGCACTTTCGAGGGCAACATTCAAATCAATCTGCGATTGGAGAAGATCAGTTTTAACAAAATAACCGGCATTAAATCCGGTTTTGGTAATTTTCACCCTTTCGCGGTTGTAATTTATCAGTTCATTGATTTGTTTCAACTGTTGTTTCTGACGCACCACGTCATAATAAGCGGCAATTACATCGAATTGGGTTTGAAGAACCTTGTCCATGAAGTGCAATTCGCCAAGCGACTGAATTTCAGACAACTTACTTTTGGTGACAAACATTTTACCGCCATCATAAAGTGTCCAGTTCAGTTCGGCACCTGCGTTTAATGTGGTGGTTGATTGTGAAGAAAAATCATTCACAGTTCCCGAAGCCAATTTTTGATGTACGTTATTCTGACCTGAGTTCACCGAACCCGACATTTGAATGACAGGTAACATACCGGCATTACCGGCTGTATTGTTTGTCTTTGAAATATCAGCCTCCGTACGCGAAACCTGAATATCATAATTGTATTTCAGAGCCATGTTGATGGCTTCTTCAGGACTCAGCTTTATCTGGGCAAAGGCAGTAAAAGCAGTCAGGCAAAATATAATTGTCAATCTTTTTTTCATCAGCATCAATATTTTAAATTACATGTTCACCTCTGTTTTTGGGCGATAAAAATACATAAGTCACCGGAATGACAAAAAGTGTAAGCATCAACGAAAAAAGCAGTCCGCCAACTACCACAATTCCAAGGGGAATGCGGCTGGTGGAACCTGCACCAAGTGCCAATGCAATTGGTAATGCACCAAAGATTGTTGCCAGCGAAGTCATTAAAATAGGCCGGAAACGAGCTGAAGCAGCTTCGAAAGCAGCCACTTTTTTGTTCATACCGAGTTTACGCTTCTGATTGGCAAATTCAACAATCAGAATACCGTTTTTGGTAACGATACCAATAAGCAGGATCATTCCTATTTCCGAAAAAATATTCAGAGTTTGTCCAAAAATCCATAACGAAAGCAATGCTCCGGCAATGGCCAAAGGTACGGTTATCATGATAATAAACGGATCGATGAAACTTTCGAATTGAGCGGCTAAAATCAGATAAATCAGTAATAATGCAAGGATTAAGGCAAAAGAGATATTGGAACTGCTCTCTGCAAAATCTCTCGAAGGGCCCGAAAGTGCAGTGTTGTAAGAATCATCAAGCAGTTTACCGGCAATTCGTTGCATCTCTTTTATTCCATCACCCAATGTTTTACCGTTGGCCAGATTAGCTGATACAGTGGCCGATTTGTAGCGGTTGTAATGATAAATCGAAGGTGGATTACTACTCTCCCTGATATCGATTAAATTATCCAACTGAATCATTTTCCCGTTTGACGACCTCACATAAAGCGAAGAGATATTGGCAGGCGTACTTCTGTCTTCACGAGCCACCTGACCGATGATGTAATATTGCTTATTATTCATCAGAAAATAACCATACCTGCTTCCGCTCATGGCTAAATCGAGCGTATTCGAAACATCTTTCTCGTTCACACCGAGCGTGTTGGCTTTCAAACGGTCGACAGTAATATTCAGTTCGGGCTTGTTAAATTTCAAATCCACATCAACATTGCTGAAAACCGGGCTATTCTGAGCTTCATCCAGAAATTCAGGAAGGACTTTGCGGATTTTTTCAAAATCAAGATTTTGCAACACAAACTGCACAGGTAAGCCTCTCGACGATGAAGTGGCAATAGTTGGTTCCTGACTTGCGATGACACGGGCTTCGGGTATGGTTCGGTAAATTTTTGTCAGTTTCTCGTAAATTTTTTGCTGACTTACCTTGCGTTGGTCGGGTTCAGAAAGGAAAGTAATGATGAACCCTGAATTAACACTTGCATTAGAACCACCGCCGTAACGTGCCAATACATATTTTGCCTGTGGTATGGAATCCATACTTATTTTTGCCACATTATCCAGAATGTGCTGAGTGCTGCTGTATTCCATTCCTTCGGGCGCAGTTACTGAAGTTCGTACATAGCTGTGATCCTCAAGCGGTGCTAATTCCGATTGCAAAGTTCTGAAAAGTGATACAATCAATAAAATACAAAAAAGAAGAATCGTAACTGAAACCCATTTATTCCTGAAGAAAAATGCAAGATAGCGACGATATTTTTTCTCCATTCCCGTAAAGAACGGTTCACTTGCTGTGTAAAACCGGGAATGGTGGGTGGCAGAACCTCCAAGTAACACATTCAAAACCGGTGTAAGAGTGAGCGAAACGAAAGCTGAAATTAATACCGCCGAAGCAACGACAATTCCGAATTCGCGAAACAACCGACCGGTGAATCCTTCGAGAAAAATCACAGGAATAAATACGATGGCTAAAGTCAGTGAAGTGGAAATTACAGCAAAGAAAATTTCGCGGGTTCCTTCGAATGCTGCCTGCCATTTGTCCATCCCGCGTTCGATGCGCTTAAATATATTTTCAGTGACCACAATTCCGTCATCGACCACCAGACCCGTGGCCAGCACTATACCCAACAAAGTGAGCACATTGATTGAAAATCCGAACAAATACATGATAAAAAATGTACCTATAAGCGATACCGGAATATCAATCAGCGGCCGGAGTGCAATAATCCAGTTTCGGAAGAAAAGGAAAATGATTAATACCACCAAACTGATAGCAATAAGCAAGGTTTCAATCACATCGCGAACCGATTGACGTACAAAAACAGATTTGTCACGGCTGATATTTATTTCCATCCCCTTGGGCATAATTTCTTTGATCTGAACCATTCGTTTGTAAAATTCATCAGCAATCTGTATATCGTTTGCCCCGGGAAGCGGAATAATTGCAAGCATGACACCAGTGTTGCCGTTTATTGTTGCTCCCGATTCGTCGTTCTGAGGTCCGAGAGTGGCTTCACCCACATCACTGAATTTAACTATCTGATTGTCAGTTTGCTTTATAATCATATTATTGAAATCATCCTCGGTGGTAAGCCGTCCCCGTGTTTTGATAATCAATTCAGTTTTGTCGCCACGGATTTTACCACCGGGCATTTCAATATTCTCTTTTGCAAGCGCAGCATCAATATCGGCTGCAGTTAACTGATAAGCGGCAAGTTTCTCCGGATTCATCCAAAGTCGCATAGCGGGTTTTTGCTGTCCGTAAATGGTGATTGAACTTACGCCCGGAATGGTTTGTAATCGTTCCTTTAATACATTTTCGGCATAATCACTCAGTTCGAGGGCATTCATCAGGCTGCTTTGTACAGCCACCATAATGATGGGTTCACTGTTGGCATCGGCTTTAGTTACTGTAGGTTGGGCATCAATGTCCTGTGGCAGACTTCTCATTGCCTGCGAAACTTTATCGCGCACGTCATTGGCAGCTTTTTCGAGGTCGGCACCCAGATTAAATTCTACTGTGATTGAGCTTGTGCCTACTGCCGAATTGGAAGTGATTGATTTTACGCCTTCAATTCCGTTGATTGTTTTTTCGAGAGGTTCAGTGATTTGCGATTCAATAATTTCAGCATTGGCACCTGTGTAAGAAGTCTGCACCGTAATCACAGGAGGGTCGATGGCCGGATACAGTCGCACCCCCAGGAAGTTAAAACCAACCACACCCATTAGTATGATAATCAGGCTCAACACCATCGACCCAACGGGACGTTTCAAAGCAATATCTGAAATGGTCATAATTATTTTGTTACAGAAGAATAAAACAATGGAGCGCCTTCGTTCAGGAACAATAATCCGGTTGTAATGATGGTATCACCGGCATTTAACCCTTCAGTGATTTCAATTTTTGAATTTTTGCGGATTCCTGTTTTTATATTGGTCATGTGCGCTCTACCCTGTTGAGCAACAATTACAAACTTATCATCTCCCTGTGGAATAATAGCCTGAGTGGGTATCATCAAAGCTTGTTGATTTTCGCTCAAATGAAGTGTTACATTTGCAAAAGCTCCCGAAACCAGTTCGGGGGAACGATCGGTTACTGATGCTCTGACTTTCAAATTTCGTGTACCGGCATCAATACCCTCTTCGGTGGCGAAAACGGAAGCATTATAAATTTTATCGGCATTGTATAGTTTAAAACGGACTGACATCCCCTGTTTTATTTCGGCACTGTATTTTTCGGGTACAAAAAAGTCCAGTTTCAATTTGTCGGCTGTACGAAAAACCGCAATCTGGGTTGAAGGTGTAATAATAGCTCCCACACTCACGTTTCGTAAACCGACTACGCCATCGAAGGGTGCGAGCACTTCGGTTTTACGAATTTTGGTTTTTTCAATTTCGATGTCGGCTTTAAGGGTATTTACCTGTAAAACAGTTTGATCATAATCGTTTCGGCTGATTCCGTTCACCTGAAGCAGTTCTGCCTGACGGCCGGCTATTTGCTGTTGTAAGGCCAGTTGTGTATTCAGTTTTTTCAGATTGGCCTGCAGGTCATCATCAAATAATTTGACCAGCAAAGTACCTTTTTTCACTTTTTTACCTTCGGGCAGATTTAATTGAACAATCCTCCCTCCCACTTCATTCTGTAAAATTACCTCATCTTTGGCAACCAAAGTTCCGGTTACAGTAATCTCATTAATTAACAGAGCAGGATTTACAATAATGGCATCAACCTTTTGATTTGCTTTTCCTTTGTGCGATTTGTTTGAATCCCTGTCGTTATGTTTAACAAAACTGTTGATAACAAAAAATGCGGACAGTGCAATAAATAACAACGCAATTCCGACAGTTGTCTTTTTTTTCATCTGAAGTGTAAAATAATGATTTATTTTATTGATTTCCGGAAGATTATTACTGAAACGAACCGAAAATTACCGGCTTTATGTAGTATGATAAACGGAAACCGATTAACAGCCAACAAATTTAGTAAAAAATCAAAAGCGAAGCACCAATATTTTGTTTAAAAAAAAAGAACTGAACTGAAGAGTAACCAGTGGTTGAATGTTAATAGGGCATCGATTTGGAACCTTTATCGAGCAAAAAGCTCACATTTTCACCAATGGCTTTTGCGGTTTGAGTAGCACCTGAAATTGCGTCGGCTTTAACAGAAATTGCTTCAAGAAACGATTTTGCTTCCCATAATTTAAAAAATCCATTCTTTTCAAGCATTTTAACATAAGTGAGCGATTCACGATGGGACAGTAATGCTATTTTTCTGATAATAAACTGCTTGTCAGTAATAATTACTACAGGAGTTTCGCCATAATAACCCCTTATGTTCCAACAATAAGGTTTGCTTGAGAGTGCATAGCCGAGCACTTTTCCATTTTTATCTATAATGCCGAACCAGTATTCATTAATTCTTTCAGCTTTATCAGCCTGAGGGAAAACACTTCGTATCAGATTCTCGTTCGAAACCTGATGTACAGCTAACGAACCTTCATTTTGAGTATGTGCGAATACCGATATACTCAAAAAAAGAAAATAAATAACGAGGTAATTTTTCATTATCACCCTAAATAATTATTCTATACTGCAAAATAATTTTCCAGTTCCTTCAGTGTATCTCTGTCGGTTTTCAGGTCTTTAACAATATGCCCTTTCTCTAAAATTACGATACGTTTACATACTTCGGTCACATGGTTGAGATCGTGACTTGAAATGAGCATTGTAATTTTTTGATTTTCCTGCAATTCGTTCAGGAATCTTTTAAGTCTGATTTGCGACGACGGGTCGAGAGCAGTGAATGGTTCGTCGAGGATCAGCACTTTCGGATCGCCCAGCAGGGCAGCTGCTATACCGATTTTTTTCTGATTCCCTTTCGAAAAATCGCGAATCAGTTTTTTGGAACCCAGTATTTCAGTATTGAAAAAGTCTTTTAATGACTCGAGTGATGTGCTGATATCACCTTCCGATTTATTATACAATTTCCCAACAAAGGCGAAATATTCTTCAGGTGTAAGAAAATCAATCAAAAAGCCTTCGTCCAGAAACGATCCGACTTTGATTTTCCAATCATCGTTGCGCATAACTTTTTCATTTTCGATGGTTACCCCGCCCTGCGAAGCTTCAATCAAATCGAGTATCAGCCTGAAAAAAGTAGTCTTTCCGGCACCATTGTTTCCCACCAATCCAAAGCTTTCGCCCTGTGAAATATTTAATTCCGGAATATCGAGCACTGTGATGCCGTTGTATATTTTTTGCAAATTGGTTACCTGTATCATGATTTTAAATTTGTTATATTTGAATTTATTTGTAAATTTTTAATAGTATAATATTCTAATTATCAATAATTTATTTGTCCAGACAATTTTATAAATCTAATCTGCCTGCCTGAAACCTTCGGCCAGTTTGTACTTGCGGTTATTGAACTGATTGACACACAATGTTAATAACTGACGACGAAACAACAAACCTGACAAGCCCAATCCTGTTAAAATCCACAAAATGGCCGAAATCGACAAAAATGGAGAAAGTGCCCCTACAATTAACATGGGCAGGAACATAACCGGAATAACGATAAGGAAACTTTTAAAGGTGGTTCCCTGATAGTTCATAGCAGATGATTTAGACAGGTCAATACGTTTTGTATTGTAGGTAGAAAGAAACATAAACAAAAATGTGTTGATGCCTGTGTTAAAAATAAATGCTGCAATGTGCATTTTTATAATGATGGGACCGAATAAAAAATAAGGAGTGGTAAGCACAAAACAAAGCAGATTGAAAGCTATTAACATATAATAATTTGCATTCAGGTAAGTTCGTACCGATATATTTTTGGTCATTATGCTGTCGAAATGACTGCTGTCCCAACTGATAACCCATTGTCCGAACATAAACATCAGCAAACCTGTTACGAACATAGCTACGAAGAACAGAAAACTGTTGTTGTGCAAATAAACATCCTGAGTATAAAAAATTAAACCGTAGAGCAGGAAGAAACCTGACATATATAAAATACTCTTAGTGCGTTTATGCCTGAGAATCAGCTTCAATTCGACTGAAATAATTTCACCGATGATACCGAAGCGATTGAGGAATGAAAGATTTGCCTTGATATTATTTTCCGATTTAATTTTTTCGTTGAATTTCTCGGGATAAAAATTCTGAGCAAAAAACAAGCGGTTCAGTAAATATGCACCTGCAACAGCGAGCAACAGAAGAACAAGTCCAAACGGTCGAAGGGTGATATAGGTAAAAATCAGTTTCGACACATTGAAAAATGAGAATATTTTAAAGAATTCAAGCGCCGAAATGGCAGCAATGATTAAAATACCAACAATAATGAAAAGTGATGAACCGAATTTACGCTTCAGAAATGAAGCCATCAATGAATTGAACCACATCAACATTATGCACAACAATACAAAACGGACGGCTACAGCATTTCCGTAATAACCGGATACCGATTGAATTGCAAAAGGAACGACCACAAATAACTGAAAATAGTTAACCGGGCTGAACAAGGGTTTAATCAGCAAAAAATTAACAAGTAAGCTCCGTTTCAGGGGTAATACCTGATAAGGCGGAAGGTTGATGGTGTTGAGCTGTTGTAAAAAAAAGCGGATGGTCAGTCCCGCCAACAGAATGTAAATTAATGCTCCGTTAAACAACTCCATAGGATTCAGTGTCTTGTCGGCTTCTTCCAGAATATTATCGAGCGAAAAACCAATGAGCAATAACAATCCTGCGAAATAAAGTGACAAAAACACAAGCAATATATTTACTGCCAGATTTTTATAAAAACCCTGTGATCTGAAACCCTTCTTCCATTCCTGTTTTACCAAATCAAAAACAATCATAAGCTAAAGTAATTAAGAATTATTATAATTGAAATATTCAGTTACTGTATCATTCGCTTTCCTTGTACCAACCCGAATACATTGCATAATTGTGTGCAATTTTCCTGTTCATTTCGTTGGTTTTCTCCGGCTCAACATCTTTAACGAATTTAGCAGGGACACCCGCCCAAAGTGTATAGGGAGGTATTACAGTATTGCTCAGCACCAGTGCACCGGCAGCAACAATTGCACCTTCGCCTATATGTGAATAATCGAGCAGAATAGCACCCATCCCAATCAATGCATAGTTATCAATTTTTGCTCCGTGAACCGTAACATTGTGTCCGATGGAAACATAATCACCAATTTCGACAGTTGACTTTTCGTACAGTGTATGAAGCACAGAACCATCCTGAATATTAACATGATTACCGATTCTGATTGAATTAACATCTCCGCGCAATACCGCATTAAACCAGACACTACAGCCATTTCCCATGATTACATCACCAACTATTGTGGCATTTTCAGCCAAAAAACAATCCTCACCAATTTGCGGATTAAATCCGCGAACTTCTTTAATTAACGCCATTTTTCAAAAATAATTTTATTTTTGCAAAGATACAAGTCTTACTTCAATATTTACTCAAGCCTGTTGAGAATATGTCATTAAAACATATTAAAATTTAAAATATACTATTTTTTAGCTAAAAAAAAGTTTTTTTTCCTCCAAATAGGTTTATTATCAAAAATGTATTAAATTTGTGCTTTATAACAATGTTGTCAAACATATTTCGTCCTATTCATTTTTATGACAAAAAAACATTCGACTGAACTAAAGCCAATTGAGGAAGTAGCATCATTTTGGGATGTATTAACTCCGGATGAAAGACAGTATGTGAAAGCCAATTCATCTGTACACTATTTTAAAAAGAATGAAATGATTCATTGTGAGGGAGAAATACCTACACACATGATGGTGCTGGCATCAGGAAAAGTAAAAGTTTACAAAGACGGAGTTGGCAGCCGTACACAAATTATACGAATGCTGAAACCGGGCGAACAGTTCGGTTATCGTGCTGTGATAGCCAACGAAGCTTATAACACGAACGTATCAGCCTTCGAAAATTCATTTGTTTATATGCTGCGTGCCGATATTTTCATATCTATTCTGAAAAACAACATTGCTTTCTGTTATCGCTTCCTCGAAGAAATAGCTTCCGACCTCGGAGCCTCGGATGCACGCACGGTCAACCTCACTCAGAAACATATTCGCGGTCGACTGGCCGAAGCACTGTTACTGCTGAAGAAAAACTACGGACTGGAGGAAGACGGTGCTACCATTAACATTTACCTCTCACGTGAGGATCTGGCTAACTTATCAAATATGACAACATCGAACGCTATCCGCACCCTGTCCAACTTTGTAAACGAACATGTGATAGCGATGGATGGCCGGAAACTTAAAATCATCGACGAAGAACGATTGATAAAAATCAGTAAAATGGGTTGACCTGCATTGAAATTTCGTTGACCATAAAAATAACTTCAGCTATCTTTTTTCCTCAACCACACGATGAACCCTACTCAAATACATTCTATCTACACAAGCATTTTAAATTTACTTTCGAACGGGCATCTGAAAAGTGCGTTTGAAAAAACAAAACTTCTGACAAATGAAATTCTTGTCGGGAAATACACTGATATTCTGGAAGAAACCGAACAGAATTACCGTTTGTTACTTGGATATTTTGTAAGCGGAATAGAAGACCCCGAACGTAAAATCATTTACAACAAACTGATAGCAAGACTATTCACACTGAATTCGGAAATATATGAGGAATTAATGCGTATTAATTCAGGCAACTTCGAATATACCCAAATGAGGTATTTCCCTCATACCAGATTTTATAATTCGGCTCAGGAGCTTTACATTTCGCTAAACTATTACCATTCTCAATCGGCTTTGATTGATCAGCTGGAAAACACACACGAAGTTGAAAAAAACCGTTTACGTACCAACTACGAAACTGCCCTGAGTGAGCTTTTCAAAACCTACTGGCTCACTACTAATTATACTTCAGAGCAAATCAATATCTTTAATTCAATAATGCAGCCGGCGCACAAAGGTTTATCGGAAAAAACCCTGCTGGTATCATCTCTGACAATCAACCTGTTAAGAAGATTTGATGAAACCAGGTTAATGATGCTCCTTGATTGCTGTCTGAATGTCAATCAGGAAGTAAAACAACGCGCACTGACCGGACTTTGCTTTGTACTCAGCAGATACGACAAATTTATTTCCTATTTCCCTCAGGTAAGAAACAGACTGGTACTTATGGCAGACGAAAGTTCGGTCATGGAGTATTTTTTCAATATCTTTATTCAAATTATTTCGACGGTTGATACTGACAAAATATCAAAAAAATTACAGGAAGAAATTCTTCCCGAAATTATGAAAATAAGTCCGTTGCTCAGGGATAAAATGGAAGCCGAAAACCTTTTAAATTCGGACGATTGGGAAGAAGGTAATCCCGACTGGCAGGACCTGCTCGAGAGCAGCGGAGTAAGTGATAAATTACAGGAATTGAGCAAGATGCAATCAGAAGGTGCCGATGTGTACATGTCTACATTTGCCATGTTGAAGAGTTTTCCTTTTTTTAATGATATTTCAAACTGGTTATTACCTTTCGATACCAACCATTCCTCGATTCACGGTTTGTTTGCCAACGAAGACAAATCCATTTTATTCGCTTTTGTCGGGAATAATGCCATGTGTAATTCCGACAAATATTCATTTTGTCTGAGCATATCACAAATGCCCGAACAACAGAGAAGCATGCTCAAACAATCCTTTAAATTCGAAAGCGAGCAACTCGAGGAAATGACAAAAGATGAAGCCATTCTCAATCCCAATTTACTGGCTAAAAATATTTCGAAACAATACATTCAGGACTTGTTCCGCCTGTTTAAATTACATCCGCAGCACAGCGATTTCAATAATATTTTCAGTTCGGCACTTTCGATGCATAAAACCTATCTGTTTAATGTACTGACTGAAAACAAAGAATTTAAATCGGGAATTGCCGAATATTACTTTTCGAAAAGTCATTACCGTGAAGCGCTGGAATTGTTTGAACAAATACAAAAGGAAGAGACACCAACGGCAGCCATTTATCAAAAGATGGCTTATTGTTACCAACATACTTCTCAACTTCAAAGCGCTCTGGACGCTTACCTCAAAGCCGATATTATTCAACCCGACGATATCTGGAACATTAGAAAAATAGCCCTGTGTTACAGACTGTTGGGAAACTTCGGTAAAGCTCTGGAATATTATCAGCACTCTGATTTTCTGAGTCCGGGACATCAAAACACCATACTTCAAATCGGTTGGTGTCTTCTTGAATCAGGAAAATTTAAAGAAGCATTAGCCGTTTATCATCAACTCGATGACCAGGAAAATGACAATGTGAAAGTATGGAGAGCTATTGTATGGTGTGCATTTGTTTCGGGCGATTTTGCACAGGCCGCTTATTACTCACAAAAGTTAATTGAATCAGAACCAATAACGCAGGATTTTATCAATGCAGGCCATATTGCCTGGTGTATGAAGAAAAATGCGGTTGCTATCGATTATTATCAACAATGTCTGATGTCGGTCGATAAAAATATTGAGCAGTTTTTAAGTTTAATGGAAAAGGATAAAAGCTATTTGTTGAATAATGGTATCCATACCGACGATTACAGGCTGCTTCTGGACGAATTGATGTACAGAAATACGGCAGATAACTGAAAGGTAACCCGGGTCACATTTAAAGTCTGAATCCCAAACCCCATTCGATAAATTCGGCTTTCTGGAGATGAGTTTTAAGTCCGAGCGAGAGAAATAAATGTTTCGTAAATGAATATTTCAACGCTGCTCTGGTGTAAAGCCAACCATCTTCCTGTTCAATATTATAACTATAAATCAGCGGTTTATTCAATACTGAACTTTGAGCATCAGCATAAGGTTCGAGATTTTTCAACGGATTATAAAGGTACAATCCGAAATGAATTCCGGCACTTAATCTGCCAAAAACCAATTCAGGTTGCAAACTTACTCCAAGTCTGATTTTGTTTTTTATATCATTTTCAGTCAGATAAGTCCGTTTGTATTTGGTATTTCCATCATACACCCCATCATAAAAACCGTCAATCCCTGCACCAAGGCGTAAATTATTACCCAACTGACGAAAAGCTGCCAGCACTACTGAACCGGTGGGAAACATTTTATTGTCTTTATAATAGAGCTGACGTGCACCTCCTGAAGCAATAAGTTCAATTTTGAAAGTTTGTGGTAATGATTCCACCGTTTTCATAACCGGCAATCCGAAACGTTCTGTATTCGGTGAGTATTTCATTCCAATTTTTGCATTGAGCATGTTTATACCGGAATTAGGCTGATAAAAACTACCGTTGGATGCATGATTCCAGTTGAAATCAGCAAGTAACATCCATTTCCTGCCTAATGGTATTTCCAGATTACCACCACCCGAAAAATACACATTGACAATAGAACCAATGGCTGCATTTCCGGTGTTCTGATCATTGACATCGGTAGCTGTATTGCTGAAACGTTTGTTCAGGAAACTCGCTCCTGCTCCGCCGTTGATATTTATTCTGAAAATACCTGCATCTATCAGCCTGTAATTCAAATACGGATAAATGGCCGTTAATTGACCCAACATGGAAGGATTTCCGAGATCCAGTCCAACAATACCGAGCCCGATAGTCGGGAAACGGTAAAACTGATGCCATGATTCTTCGCCCATTGTCTGCCATTCGATATCAAATTCGGCTCCCATGACAGGTCCCTTTACAAGATTTTGCAAATGAATGGTATGCTTTAAAATTTCGCCATATATCAGCCCGGCTTTAACCGAGTAATTTTTGGAAGTCTGACCCCAGATGAACAGAGGAATAAACACAAATACCGTTAATATTATTCTAATTTTCATGATTATTAAAATTATCGTCGAATAATTTTTGCTACCTTTGACAGCGCAAAGATAATAAATATATCATTTTATCTCCGAACAGAAATTTTCAAATAAATTCAATATCACCAAATCAATGTTTTCGATTTTCAAAAAGGAATTCAGATCATTTTTCAGTAATGCCACTGGTTATATTGTGACCGGTATTTTTCTGCTCCTCACTGCCCTGCTGCTTTGGGTGATACCGGGCAGCTACAATATACCCGAAAACGGTTATGCTCAGTTAGATGGATTGTTTTATCTTTCGCCATGGTTGTTTCTTTTACTTTGCCCGGCCATTACAATGCGGCTTTTTGCAGAGGAGAAACAAACCGGCACCTGGGAACTTATCAGTTCAAAACCACTGAGTAAGCAGGCAATTGTAACCGGAAAATTTCTGGCAGCATGGTCATTGGTTTTAGTGGCTCTGATTCCGGTGATCTTTTATTACCTCTTAGTTTATTATATTGCTGAACCTCAGGGAAATGTTGATAGCGGGGCTTTCTGGGGATCTTTTACAGGTCTGGTTTTTTTAGCTGCAACTTACACTTCAATCGGTATTTTCTCTTCATCACTTTCAAACAATCAGATAATTTCATTTGTTACGGCAGTAGTAATTTCATTTTTTATGTTTTACGGTTTTGAGCTTTTAAGCAATGCTTTTGGTTCGGCCCGCTTATCATTGTACATCGAAAATTTTGGAATCAATATGCATTATAAGTCGATCAGCAGAGGAGTAATTGACTCGCGCGACCTGACATATTTTCTCACTGTCATCCTGATTTTCATATATTTAACACAAAGAAGGGTGAAAAAAAATTAAAATGCCGTTTTTTAAAAAGCTACGAATTGAAGAAGGAAGCGTAAAATGATGGAGAATAACTTCAACGATTTTTTTCAAAACAGAGCATTGAAGTTTTGAATTTTTCAAACTTAATAAATTCATATTTTAGTAGCTCCGGTTTAAACAGTGATGTTACTTTTGCATTCAGAATAGAAATCCCAACAGCAATCCGGGATTTATTTAATTACTTATTTATCAAACAATTGACAGCAAACAACAAAACTGTCTTATTTTTATATCTTTAATATTTTCAAATGAATACAGCAACAAAAAAACCTTTGATATTAATTACCAACGATGATGGAGATCTGGCAAACGGAATTGAAGTATTAACCCGATTAATGCTTGAATTGGGTGAAGTTGTGGTGGTAGCTCCGGATGGTCCGCGTTCGGCACAATCCAATGCTTTAACAGTAACACATCCGATTCGGTTTAAACTGCTCGAATCATCCGAACACCTAACCCGTTATTCGTGCACCGGAACACCCACCGATTGTGTAAAACTGGCATTAAATGAAATTCTCGACCGCAAACCTGATCTTTTGGTTTCGGGCATCAACCACGGTTCAAATGCAGCTATCAATGTTATTTATTCGGGCACAATGGGTGCAGTACTCGAAGGTTGCGAGAATGATATTAGTTCAATTGGCTTCTCCATCGACGATCATTCAATGAATGCTGATTTTTCGTATTTCGGGAAATATATTTTACAAATTACACGCAAAGTGCTTGAACAGGGACTTCCTTCGGGTATCTGCCTGAATGTCAACAGCCCGAAGAATGAAATAAAAGGCATACGTATAAGCCGGCAATGTTCGGGTCACTGGGCAAAGGAATTCGCAAGAAGAGCTGATCCACAGGGACGAACTTACTTCTGGCTTACCGGGCATTTTGAAAACCACGAACCTGATGCAGATGACACTGATGAATGGGCAATTGCCAATGGTTACATTTCAATTGTACCCACCAAAATTGACCTTACCGCTTATGATATGATTAACACACTGAAAAAATGGAATTTATAAAAGAACGGAACTAAAAATTTTATCGATGAATTTAGAAAAATTCAACAAATTTCATTACGGATTTATTACCGGATTAATTATTCCTGTTTTGTTTATCTGGCTGTATCTGAGTCGGTTTTACCCACACGACATCCCTTTTTCAGAAATTATACGCGAATTATATCCCGGAATATTAATGGGTAAATTGCTGTTACTCTCGGCAATACCAAATCTTTTGCTGGTGTATGTTTTTTACAAACAGGACAGTTTTAAATTTGCAACAGGCCTGATTACAGGGGCAATGCCTTACCTTATTCCCGGATTTTTTATGCTTTGAAAAAAGGATTTTTAAGTTGTCAGTGAGTGTAGCTTTGAAATCAAAACATACAGCGACAATTATTGAGCACTCTTTACTTTATAACTGGTACTGGTTTTACCTTTTACGATATTAGTCAGTTTGGATTTCAACAATTGGCGTCTGATAGGCGACACTTTATCCGTAAAAAGATTACCTTCAAGATGATCATATTCGTGCTGAACGACACGAGCCCTGAAACCTTCAAATACTTCAGTGTGTTCAGTAAAATCAGCATCAAAATACTTAATTTTAATTTTTTCGGAGCGCGGCACACTCTCATGTATTCCCGGAATGCTTAAACAGCCTTCCTCTGCAAGTACAGTTTCCTCACCAAATTCAATGATTGTGGGATTGATCATGGCAACTTTGAAAGCTGACATTTCGGGGTCGTCTTCTTTAAACGACACCAAATCGATAACAATAATACGAATGGGAAGTCCTACCTGAGGAGCAGCCAGTCCGACACCGTCGGCATGATACATTGTTTCGAACATATTATCAATTAAATCACTGAGATGAAGGTAATCCTTTGAAATCGGTTCGGCTACTTTTCTTAACACAGCCGTCCCGTAAGTATAAATAGGTAATATCATTGTTATTTTTATATGTATTTTATTTGTATTTTATATGCATTCTATTTGTTAATTATCCTTCATTTAACAGATAAAAATTCTTCAATAAAACCTCATAACACACTAATATCCTGTTAATTATGAATTATGAATTATGAATTATGAATTATGAATTATTAATTATTAATTATTAATTAAAAAAACTATCTCCTGCTTTCCATATAACTTTGTAAAATTATTGTAGCCGAAATTTTATCAACAAGTTCTTTATTCTGTCTGTTTTTTTTGTTCAGTCCGGCTTCGAGCATTGTTCTGTGAGCCAATACTGAGCTAAAACGCTCATCGGCATATACAAGTTCGATATGAGGAAATTTTTTTTGTAACCCTGCGACAAAAGCTCTGACATACTGCATTGATTCTGAATCATCTCCATTCATTTGTCTCGCTAAACCGACTACAAATTTTTCGACAGGTTCATGTGCTGTATATTTTTCGATATAATCAAATATCTCATGCGAGAGCACGGTATCCAAACCGTTGGCTGTAATTTGAAGCGGATCGGTAACTGCAAGTCCCACACGCTTTTTGCCATAATCGATTGCCATTATCCGGGCCATTTTATTGCTTTTAATTTAAGCTGCAAAGTTAGTAAATAAAAGCATATTTTTGGACACAGGCTGCTAATTAAGGTTAGTTTGTGTGAAACAATGCTGCATAATTTAGTATCTTTGCCGGTGTAAGCAATATCTATGCTTCAAATACGAATTTAAAAATTAAAAAATCAATGATATATTTTATTTCGGATGCGCATCTCGGTTCGCGATTGATGAAGGATTCAAAGGAACATGAGAAAAAAGTGGTCGACTGGCTGGACAAAATAAAAACCGATGCCACAGCGGTCTATTTAATGGGTGACATGTTCGATTTCTGGTACGAGTATAAAACTGTAGTCCCGAAAGGTTATGTACGGTTTTTGGGTAAACTGGCACAGTTGGTCGACAGCGGAATTGAAATCCATTTTTTCACGGGCAATCATGACATCTGGACATTCGGATATCTCGAAAAAGAGGTAGGGTTAATAGTGCATCGTGAACCAATCACTGTCCGGCTGGGAAATAAAAATTTTTATCTTGCTCATGGCGATGGCTTATACGCTGAGGACAAAGGATTTAAAATTATCAGAAGCATTTTTCACAGTCCGTTGGCACAAAAACTCTTCAGGTTGGTACCACCCCAGCTGGGACAGGAATTCGGATTCAACTGGTCGAAAAGGAACAGGGAAAAAATTTTACATATCGAAAATAAATTTTTAGGTGAAGAAGATGAAAATCTCGTTGTTTTTTCCAAAAAATATGTACTCGATCACAATGACATTGATTTTCTTGTGTTCGGACACAGGCATATAGCACTTGATTTGGAAATAAAAAAAGGAAAAAGAGTAATTATTCTGGGCGATTTTGTTTCAGCATTTACATTCGGTGTTTTCGACGGCGAAAATTTCAGGCTCGAATATCCTGATTAAAAAAAATAAAGTGTATGAATAAATTTACTTTTAAGTTAATACTTCTTTTCCTGGTTGCCGGCTGCAATTTCAATATCACGATGGCAAAGAAAAAGAATGTTGAAGTTTTTGCCAAAGGTGCTGACATTAGCTGGTTACCTCAAATGGAAAAAAGCGGTTATCAATTTTTTGACAAAAACGGAAAAGCTGAAGACTGTTTCATAATTCTAAAAAATCACGGCATTAATTCCATTCGTTTGCGCACGTGGGTCAATCCTTCGGACGATCCGATGAGCGGGCACTGCAGCAGGGATGAAACTGTGGAAATGGCCCGACGTGCCAAATCCTTTGGTATGGAGGTGATGATAGATTTTCATTACAGCGATTCGTGGGCCGATCCGGCAAAACAGATAAAACCGAAAGCATGGGAAAATCTTGATTTTGAAAATTTAAAGAAGGCCCTCTATGATTACACCTTTGATGTAATGATGGCTTTGAAAACTGCAGGTATCACACCCAAATGGGTTCAGGTGGGCAATGAAATTCCCACAGGAATGATTTATCCCGAAGGTCACACCGATCAGTGGCCGCAACTCGTGCAACTCATTAACCGTGGCTACGATGCAATAAAAGCAGTTTCGCCAGCGACAAAGGTAATTCTCCATGTCGATCAGGGGAATAACAACCTGCGTTTTCGCAACTGGTTTGACAATGCAACAAAATACGGTGCAAAATATGATGTCATTGGTTTGTCATTTTATCCCTACTGGCTCGATAATAAGCCGGATTATACAGAAGTAGCCGACAGCCTGAGCTTTAATATGAATGATATGGTTACACGTTACGGCAAAGAAGTAATGGTGGTCGAGGTGGGAGGCGAAGATAATAAACCTGAAAATACATTCAACATGCTGAAAGAGGTAATAAAAATTACAAAATCGGTGAAACAAAACAGGGGAACCGGAGTTTTTTACTGGGAACCGGAAGGTGCACGCAGCTGGAGTCAATATCCGTTAAGTTGCTGGGGTAGCGATGGTAAACCCACAAAAGCACTACAGGCTTTCAAATAATTAAATTTCCGCCAAACAATGTCAATTGATTATGTGTATGAAAAACCGGACAAAAGCAAATCTGATATTAATAATTATTTTTTCGTTGGTAATCTTTATGTTTGCCTGCAAAGAAAAATCACCGGTCGAACCTGAACCGAAACCGACTGACACCGACAGTACATTTGTAAAAGGAGCCGATATCAGCTGGCTAACCGAGATGGAAGCCTCCGGAAAAAAATTCTATTCAAAATCGGGCAAAGAAACGGAATGCACTGCATTGATCAAAAGTCTGGGAATGAACACAATCCGATTACGTGTCTGGGTAAACCCGGCTAATAAATGGTGTAACAGCGAAGATTTATTAATTAAAGCTAAACGTGCTAAAGATCTTGGAATGCGAATAATGATTGACTTTCACTACAGCGATTCATGGGCAGATCCTTCCAAACAAAACAAGCCATCTGCATGGGCTTCTCTCAATATCGACGAACTTAAAACTGCAGTCGGAAATCACACACGCGATGTACTCGGAATTTTAAAGCAAAACAATATCAACCCCGAATGGGTACAGGTGGGAAATGAAACCGGGAACGGTATGCTTTGGGACACAGGTAAAGCTTCGGTTTCGATGGCAGGATATGCTCAATTGAATAATGCCGGATACGATGCTGTTAAAGAAATATTCCCTTCGACGAAAGTCATAATACATGTACAGAACGGATACGATAACGGCCTGTACAGATGGATTTTTGACGGACTAAAGAATAACAATGCCAAATGGGATGTTATCGGACTTTCACTTTATCCCAACTGGTACAAAACTCCCAACGACTGGCAAAGTGCTAATATCGACTGTCTGAATAACATGAACGATATGGTAAGCCGTTATGGAAAAGAAGTGATGGTGGTGGAATGCGGAATGAGCTGGGATGCCGGAACTGCAGCTAAAAGTTTTCTGAGCGACCTGATTGTGAAAGTTAAATCCGTCGCGAATAAAAAAGGACTTGGCGTTATTTACTGGGAACCGGAAGCTTACGGACAGTGGCAGGGATATTCGCTCGGTGCATTCGACAACTCCGGAAAACCAACCACGGCTTTGGATGCCTTTCAATAAACAGGTACCTGCCCGAAAATCATTACACATGTTTTGACAAAATGTGCAAATGTCTGATTATTTTCATCAAATATGTATTAATAAAAATATATTCAACTATTTTTAATAACACATTTATTAAAAAATATTACTTTTGTGTGAAATTTTGCCTGATCAAATTTCCTGATGTTTTTTATTAAATAAGTGAATGAAAGATACCATAGCTCCTATTGATCGTAGTATACTTAAAGCTGAACTGAACAAAGACAGATTCTTACGACCAACTAATAAAGCTCAAAACGAAATTTATGTGGTTGATGCCCACAACTCACCCAATGTGATGCTCGAAATCGGGCGACTCAGAGAGCTATCGTTTCGCTCGGGCGGTGGTGGAACAGGTGCCGAAATCGATACCGACAAATATGATTATATGGATCAACCCTACAAACAGCTAATTGTATGGGATCCTGAAGCTGAAGAAATTATCGGTGGTTACAGGTATCTGACCGGAAAAGATGTGAAAATTGACGAAAATGGTCAGCCTGAATTTGTAATGTCGCATCTCTTCAAATTCAGTCCAAAGTTTATACAGGATTTTCTGCCTTATTGCATTGAACTCGGTCGTGCTTTTGTTCAACCTGATTATCAGACTGCTAAAATGGGAAACAAAAGCCTTTTCGCACTCGATAATTTATGGGATGGACTCGGAGCATTGATTCATTCCAATAAAAATGCACGTTACTTTGTGGGTAAAGTTACCATTTACAATGATTATCCTGCTATTGCCCGTGAATTGATTTATGAATATATGTTTCGGTATTTCCCCGACCCTGATCAAATCATCAGACCAAAAAATGAAGTGAATGTCAGTGCGGAAGTTAAAAAATTAGCCAAATCATTATTTTCGGGTGATGATGCAAATGCCGATTATAAAGCACTTCAGAAAGCTGTAAGAAAAGAAGGTGAGACAATTCCGCCACTTTTCAATGCATATATCGGTTTGTCGGATACGATGCGTATGTTTGGAAGTGCAATCGATCATGATTTTGGCTCGACCTACGAAACAGGCATTTTAGTTACAATGGCCGATTTACTCGAAACGAAAAGAAAAAGATATATCGATCCTTATATCGAATATCTTAAATCTGTCATCGAAAAAAGAAAACTGGCAAAAAAATTAGCACGGGAGCAGAAACTGGCCCGACAAATAGAAAAAAAGGAAAAGAGAGAAAATAAAAGGCAACTTAAAGCTTCGAAAAAAGCTGATAAAAAATAGTTTGTTTTTAATATATTTCAAATAATTAAGGGCTGCAATCCTCCATATCTTCTGATATTCCCGGATTGCAGCCCCGATTTTTCTTAATTTATTACCTGTCTTTATTGTTCAGGTGAAAACTTTACATTTATAGTTAAAATGAACTAAAGCTTTTCATATCTTACATTCTTTCAGGCACTTCAATTCCAAGCAATAACATACCTGTCTTAATTACTTTGGCTACAGATGCCGAAAGTGCCAAACGAAAATATTTCACAGCTTCGTTCTCTTCCTTTAAAATACTGAAATCGTGGTAAAACTGATTATATTCCTTTACCAGTTCGAACTCATAATTGGCAATAAGTGCTGGACTAAATTCATCTCCGGCTTCTTTGATTATGGCCGGAAATTCAGAAAGTAACTGGATAATATAACTTTCCTTTTCGGAAATCTCAATAGTTTTATCTATTTCGGGCGTCAAACCGATTCCCTGTTCAGCTGCTTTGCGCAACACCGACTTAATACGGGCATGGGTATATTGAATGAACGGACCGGTATTCCCGTTAAAATCAATAGATTCTTTGGGGTTAAAAGTCATATTTTTACGCGGATCTACTTTCAGAATAAAATACTTCAGGGCTCCGAGTCCTACCATTCGGGCAATATTTTCAATTTCGTCGGGAGTACAATTATCCAGTTTTCCGAGTTCCATCGAAGTTTCACGGGCAGTATCAATCATCTCGGACATTAAATCATCGGCATCTACTACAGTACCTTCACGGCTTTTCATCTTACCTTCGGGCAATTCCACCATTCCGTACGAAAAGTGAACAAGGTCCTTACCCCAGCTGTATCCCAGCTTATCGAGCAAAATTGACAACACCTGAAAATGGTAATTCTGTTCATTTCCAACAACATAAACCATTTTTTTAATATCAAAATCGTTGTAGCGCAACTTTGCAGTTCCTATGTCCTGAGTCATATAAACCGAAGTTCCATCGGCACGCAGAAGTAGTTTTTCATCTAATCCTTTCGATGTTAAATCAGCCCAGACCGATTTATCTTCGCGCTGATAGAAGGATTTTTCGGCGACACCGCGTTCCACTTCCGACTTTCCGGTAAGATATGTTTGTGATTCGTAATAAATTTTATCAAAGTCGACACCCATTTGTTGATAGGTTGCATCAAAACCGGCATATACCCAACTATTCATAGTCTCCCAAAGCTGACGTACTTCAGGGTCGTTGTTTTCCCAGGCGACCAGCATTTTCTGAGCTTCCAGCATCAGAGGAGCCGATTTTTTGGCTTCCTCTTCGGTCATTCCCTGAGCAACTAATTCTTTGATTTCAGTTTTGTAGGCTTTATCAAATTCAACATAGTATTTCCCCACCAAATGATCCCCCTTCATACCCGAACTTTCGGGAGTTTCGCCATTACCGAAAAGTTTCCATGCCAGCATCGATTTGCAGATATGAATTCCCCTATCGTTTACAATATTTGTTTTTATAACTTTCCAACCATTTGCTTTTTGAATTTCGGCAATGCTGAAACCGAGCAAATTGTTCCGGATATGTCCCAAATGAAGCGGTTTATTGGTGTTAGGCGATGAATATTCAATCATCATAATGTCCGAATCGTCATTTACTGATTTCAATCCGTAGCGCTCGTCGGAATTAATTTCGTTCAGCAAATCAATCCAGTAAGTTTTATTGATCGACAGATTAAGGAAACCTTTGATAACGTTAAATTCTGATATAAATGAACTGTTTTCGAGCATATACTGACCAATTTCCTGTCCTGCTCCTTCGGGTGATTTGCGTGCTGCTTTTACAAAGGGAAAAACAACGACGGTAATATCACCTTTGAATTCTTTTTTGGTTTTCTGAATCTGTATTTGTTGAAGTTCAGTTTCAACATTATATAACGCCCTGACCGATTGTGCCACGGCAGCCTGAATGGTTGCTTCTAAGTTCATTTTTTTGTAGTGTTTTTTAAGGCTGCAAAGATACTAAAATCTGCGAAATTGCTAAATACTAAAATTGCCTGCTCCAAAATGTTTATTTTGAAACAGGCAACCAAAAGGTGTGGAATCTTTCAGAGAGTTATAAAAGTTTCCATGCCAGCGAAATAATCAATGAATTCGATGGCAGGCTTGCTAAAGTTTTTCCGTTCAGTTTACTTTCGGCCATGTTACTGATAAGGTTAGCACGGGCATCGATGGTGAAATTAAAAATATCGACACCTGCTCCTATTTCCAATCCCACATTCGACTTTTTGGCTTCGGTACTAATCTGGCCAATATCGAAATTTCCGCCTGCAAGGTTATTATAATCGAGTGCCGAACCGGCTAAAAATCTGAGCTTGGGCCCTGCAAATGCATGGATATTTACAATGCCTAAATCAATTACTTT
>CALCBD010000023.1 GCA_937897985.1 uncultured Paludibacter sp.
CGTTAGCCCTGAGATCTTAATAACAAAACGCTTCGCAAACCAATCATGAGGGGCGTTAGCCCTGAGTTCTTAATAACAAAACGCTTCACAAAACAATCATGAGGACCGTTAGCCCTGAGTTCTTAATAACAAAACACTTCGCAAACCAACCAAAGGGGCGTTAGCCCTGTGATCTTCTTAGATAAGAGTTCCACAATACAATCATGAGGGGCGTTAGCCCTGAGATCTTAATAACAAAACGCCTCGCAAACCAACCATGAGTGGCGATAGCCCTGAAATCTTAATAACAAAAGGCTTCACAAACCAATCATGAGGGGCGTTAGCCCTGAGATCTTAATAACAAAACGCTTCACAAACCAACCAAAGGGGCGTTAGCCATGAGTTCTTAATAACAAAGCGTTCCACAAAACAATCATGAGGGGCTTTAGCCCTGAGTTCTTAATAACAAAACGCTTTGCAAACCAACCAAAGGGGCGTTAGCCCTGTCTATTTCTTAAAAATGAAATTATCGATTTTAATCCCCTGTAATGCCGGTATGGATAATAAAAGAATACCAGCGACGGTTTCCTGATTTTATAGAGTTGTATCATAAAAGCTTTCGGAGGGAACAGCAAATGAAATCCGTATTTTATTTTTGCACCCACCCCATTTACATTACGTAAATTTTTACTGTGCATTTTATAAGCCGATTCTTCCATATTACCATGTAAATAACTGATAAACATTTGGCGGTCAGCATCGGTAAGTATCCTGCTGTAATTCCCCGTTATATTCAGCGGCAGTGACACATTCATAAATTGATGAACTAATATAAGATATTCGAAAACAATTGATTCGCATCGATATGTTTTACAGATTTCAATCAGCTGATTCCAGTTTATCAAATTCAGGTTACTTTCAACAAAATTGCAGATATCATTAAAACAGGTAAATTGCACATGACCTCCCCTGAAATGTTTGTCAAGGTGCAGGCAGAGATGTATCAACTGATGATATATATCAGGGACATAAACCTTTGCACCGTTCAGAGTGACAGGCGAAGCATTTTTCCATACCTGCTTTACATCCATTTTGTATTTTTCGCTGTTTTTGTGGAGTTTGGTATGTATTTCTATCGATACCCCATCCTTTATCATAGGTGGATAATGCAGAATTTCGGTATTTCTTCTCACAAAATCAGCTACTTTATATTCCGACGAATGGTATCCCGATTGTCCGAGAATTGAAATACATTTTTCAGCATCCACCACTTTCACCAGCAAATCAATATCGCTGAATTGCCTTAATCCGATATCACCGTACAATTTTTCAGAAAGGTAAATTCCTTTCAGTGCTATTACATCAATACCGGCTTCGTTGTACAATTTCATCGCTTCCCTGAAATGCTCATAAAGCACTACACTCCTGCTCAGTGTTTTATAATATGCCTGTTGCAATTTTGTTTTAACAACCGGAGGAATCTGATTAGCATTAACAAGCAAAGGAAGTTTATTGTAAAACAACGGACCAATTCCACGGCCGATAATGGTGGAAATAAAATAATCCCAATCAGATACCTGTGGAATTAATTTATCAATCAACTCCAATTCACTTTGATCAGGATTTATTTTTATGCACGAAAGTATCAGACGATCTTCAACCTGCATTATAAATTCATTTGATAGTTCTATAAATACGATTACAAATGATATTCTAAACTGTTTTTATAAATATCTCTTAGTTTATTTCACCCAATTTTATCAGTTTTACAGTTTCATTAATATTCTTTTCAGATGACGCACCAAATACAACTGATTGAATGTTCAGAGAATTAATAAATTCATAAGCTTCAGTAGCCCGTATTGCACCCGACGCAAGTGTTGACATGGCCATAAGCTGGTATTTGTCCGGATTATTATTTTTAATTGCATCAAGATATGATTGAATATCAGGTGACATTAAATAACCAATTTTATTGATTGAACTGCAAATCACTACTTCTTCAATACCCCATTCTTCTAATTTTGATTTCAGATATGGCATATTCTGAGTAATAAGACCGGGAATCGCATTGTATTTTTTGCGGATATAATTACAGTATTCATAAAAAACGTCTTTTACATTATATCCAAGTAATAAATCAACTATGATATTCTGAATAAAAATGACTTTAACATCTAATCCTTTGTACATTTTAACTTCGATATCAATAAGCATTTTCATCAATTCAATGGCATCTTTACCCAACACAGCCATCCCACCTTTAGCCACCATACCCAACACACCCAATGCAGAATTATTGCTGAACAGAACATCATTGATTGCCGGAAAAATGCCTTTTTCATTTACCATATTGGCATATTTATGTGGATACGGAATTGATGGATACCAGGCTAAATGACCATATTTCGTTTTATTTGAACGAAAATATTCACAAATCTCTTTGGCACGGTCATTACTATTTAACATGACAGCATTGATGCCGCTTTTAAATGCCAAATCGTAGACCTTATAAATATTTTCGGTTTGAAAAAACTTTTCTGACAGTTGTTGAGCCTTTTCCTGCGACATGTGGTTAATTCCGAAGAATTGATTATCTCCAAAAATTATTTTATCTATTTTTTCCATTGCTATTCAATTATTGCATTTTTTTGAGCATCGATAAACAGGTGATGCATAATATTCTGGGCGTGATATCCATCCTTAAAAGTACATAAATTACCCTTTTCCTTTCCGAGAATCGTATCGGCAAAATGATACAACTGACGGGTAAATTCATTGCCGCGTACATAAAACGGAACCGGCGTAAAGATATCAGTTATATATACCGTATTCCATCCTTTTTTATACTTAGTCGATTCACTGTCTTCGTTCAGATATATTTTTATCCCGTGTTGATCGGCTAATATTTTACCTTTTGATCCGAGAAGCTCGAGTTTATTCGAAGGTTTCCTATAACTTGTATCGCTCCAGTTTACATACAGAGTTCCCGAGCATCCGTTTTTGTACAAAAAAGTTGAGGATACGATATCTTCCACATGTTTGGAATAAATCTGATTCATACTGGTACCTACAATATTGTCGGGCGGACCAATAATGAAATCCACCAGATCAATGGCATGTGCAGCAATTTCGTAAACCGCACCACCACCGTTTTTCCTGAACGACCGCCAGCTTTCGGATTCCTCTTTTTTCGATACTGTACAACTGAACATTTCGGATTTGAAGCGTATAACATCGCCGATTAATCCGGAAGCTACATAATTTTTTACAGTTATAAATATATCATTGAAACGGTTGACATATCCAACCTGATTGACCAATCCTTTCGATTCGAACAAATTCATTAATTCTTCTGCCTGGTGTACGTCTGCTGTAAAAGGTTTTTCGGCAAATACATGAATTCCCCTTTCATAAGCAAATTTACATACTTCATAATGCAGATTTGGTGGAGTACATACAATAATCGCATCAGGATGTGAAGTCTCGATCAGTTCTTTATAATCTTTAAAAACCTGAATACCTGATACATATTTTTTTAATAAATCAAGAGTCATTTTTGTTGTGTCTGCAACTGCAACAATTTCAACCTCCGGATGACTGTTTATGATTGAAAAATGAGTAATGCCCATTCTACCCATTCCTATTATTCCCAATTTAATTTTGTTCATAATTATCTATTGATTTTTTATATAAACCTGCAATTCTTTTCCATGTATACCGACGTTTTGCTATTTCAAGCATATTATCGCTCAATGTTTTAATTTTAGTTTCGTCTAATGAATTCAGAATTG
Source organism: uncultured Paludibacter sp. (assembly GCA_937897985.1). GTDB lineage: Bacteria > Bacteroidota > Bacteroidia > Bacteroidales > Paludibacteraceae > Paludibacter. The sequence goes on from CALCBD010000023.1 coordinate 3,774, forward strand.
TTTTTAAAGATTCCACATCCCTGAAATAATATGATTTCTCTTCTGTTGACGCTCTGTTGGTTGCAACATCGAAGCAAATTACCGGTAATTGTAAAGACATTGCCTCGGTTAAAGATGGTGCTGTACCGCACAAAGAGTGTGTATGTAAATAAATCTTACAGTTGCTTCTGATTGTATTTAAAACCCTTAAATCATAAATCGCATCCAACAAATAAATGTTTTTATATTGATTCTGATTTTTAAGTTTCAGATTTTTACCATAATCAGATATTTCCCAGTTTGAAACGACAACAAGATTTCTGTTTGGAATTGACTTATAAGCTTCAATTACCAAATGTATGTTCATATCTTCCTGTGCCCTTGAAACTGTTACGTCATATTCCATCCCGAGAAAAGGATATTTTTGTACATCTTCGGCTGTAATGGCTTCTTTCACTGCATGGTCACCACCGTATTCGGCGAGGATAGCTTCCAGACCATATTCGGTTTTAACATAATCATATAATACCTGATTATCTACGATTATTGTATCCGATGATTTTACACAGATCCTCTCAAACCATTTTTTTACGAAAACTTCCAGTTTGCCGGTAAATTTACTTCCTCTTACCTTTTGCCATTCAATTCCGCCAATATTGAAAATCAGTTTTTTTCTGAAAACAAATTTTAACGGGAAAGCGAATACACCTGAAAATCCGAGAATCACCAGGACGTCGTGTTTTATCAATGAGTGTACAATTGAAACTGCATCATAAATCATTGATTGCCAACCATTAGCCTTGAAAGGAATATAAATTAATTTTGTGTTCAGGTATGTTTTTAATCGTTTTTTTGCCGGTGTCCTGGCACAGTAACAATACAAATCGTAATCCTCATTCAAATAGCGGGCAAGGTATTCTGTTAGTGTCTCGAATCCTCCGTAACGGGCAGGAATACCATTAGTTCCGATCAGTGATACTTTTTTTCGTTTCAAATTCATTTCAGATAATCCTGATAATAGTTATTGATATATTCGCGCAGTGCTACTCTCCAGTCACTCATCAAATTAGCGTTTCTAATCTTTAATTTTCTATTATCTAATCTTTCGCAGGGCGGGCGTTCGGCAAAATATATTTCTTTGAAATATTCGCTGGTTACCACATTGAGTTTAATTTTGTCTTTCAGTCCAAGTATATCAAGGAGTTCTTCTGTAACCTCGAGACGGCTTGTTTGTCCACCGCAAACCATATTGTATAAGCCCCAGTATTCTTTTTCGATCAGGTATTTTACATTTTTGGCAAAATCCTGAGTGTAGGTTGGCGTACCATCTTTATCGTTAACAATGAACAATTCCTTTTTACCATCTTTCAGTTGTTGCATCAGTTTCTGAATAAACTTTTTATCTTTTTTCGGACCCGAGCCCATCATCCAACCGGCGCGACAAACCAAAAACCGATGTGCATTTTCCACTACAAAACGTTCGCCCATATATTTCGATCGTGCATATACTCCCAGAGGATTAGGCATATCCCAGTCGTCGTAGAGTTCTTTCTGACCATCGAATATACCAGCAGTACTGATATAAAGCATCGGGATATTGAGCTCATTAGCAATGTAAACAGCATTTTCGACCGACATAGTATTTGTTCTGTATGTTTCATCCGCATTTTGCTCACAAAATTCAAGATCGGTATATGCACCCAGGTGAAACAAATAATCGGGTGCAAAATCCTTTACATCCTTGCGATAAGCATCTAAATCCCTGAAATCCAAAAAACTCAACCAGGTGTCATTGACATCTTTATCAGTACATTTTAACTCATAATCTTCTCTGAATTGCATATAAAACGCTTCTCCCAGCATTCCTCCACAACCGGCAATGTAAATTTTTTTCTTCATTTTTATTGATATGATAATATTAATCTTCTGTATTTTGAATTAAACCCGGCCAGTTGGACCATTCGGCTCTTTCATTCATTGTAATGCCTGTTTTAATTATTTTTGCCGGATTTCCGGCCACTATACAATTGGAAGGCACATCTTTGGTAACTACTGACATCGATCCCACAATTACTTCATTCCCTATTTTTACACCCGGCATAATAAAAGCCCTGATTCCAACGAAACAGTTATCGCCGATATAAGTATCAGTCATATATGGCAAACTATCTACACGTTTGCAATGATCATGTGTTAATATTACAGTGCCCGATGCTATCAAACAATTTTTCCCTATATGTATTCCTTTAGGATTTAGTCTGTCTAATATACAGTTGCGCTCAATTATAGTGCTGTAAGGAATCTGATACCCTTTGATACGCAAAATAAAAATTCTTGAGCGTCTGAATAAGGTTGCTATTTTTTCGATGATAAAAAACTTTATGTTCAGATTCATTTGTTTCTCCTTTCTTTTAATACTTCATCGAATACCCCGATTAGTTTTTGATAATGTGAATCTTCATCAAAATTTTTCTTAGCAAAAAGTAATGCATTGTTCGACATTCTAAAGTATTCCTCTTCATTAACTTTCTCTGCCATGCAAATTTTTGTGTCAAGTTGATCCGGGTCTTTAAGTTCGAACAAATATCCCGTTTCATTTTCGTTAATTAGTTCGGGTATTCCACCTATATTCGTACCAATTACAGGTTTACCCGATTTGTACGATTCGACAATCGCTAAAGGATTGTTTTCATAACATTCAGATGGCACAATTACAAACGAGGAACCACTGATAAGATTTTTAAGTTCCGACCCTGTTTTAAAGCCTAACACTTCAATGTCGGAGTATTTTAATGCCTGTGATTTACAGAATTCACTTAAAGGACCTTCACCAAGAATAAGCAATTTTGAACTTCTCGGCCTTTTAACCCATGCATTAATTAAAGTATTAATACCTTTTTCGTCGGACAATCTGCCAAAAAAAAGAAAATAATCTCCTTTTTTTGTATTTGGAGTCCCATCATCAAACGGAGCAAAATTATATATTTTTTCGATTTTATTATTAAACCTATTCGTTTTCAGATGCATGTTTTTACTGAACTCGCTGACAGTAATTATTTTATCAAAAATGGCTGTGGGTGAAAAAAGTGTTTTTTGGTATTGAAATTCTAATGCCGAAACCGAACTTAATAAAAGATTATTTCTGTTGCACCTGTGAACAACACAATTGAAAGTACTGCCGTCAATACACCTTTCACAAATATTCAATTTGCCATCCAAATGAATATTGTGAGGACATAACAATCCAAAATCATGTAATGTAATGACAACCGGAACATTCATTTTTTTTAATGCAATAAAAATGGAAGGAGTTAAATCGCCTTTATATAAATGAATATGGGCAATATCCGGTTTTGTTTCACGTATTAGTTTTTCTAATTTGTTTTTTGATTCAAACGAAAAGAAAAACCTGAAAAAAAGAAATAATTTCTTTAATCCATGTGATTTAAAATAATTGATCTCTTCTACAAAATATTGTTCTGAATCTGATGGAAGGTTTCTATCACTTTTCTTCGAAAATGAAATCACTTCATGACCATGTTTTTTTAACAGTTCTATTGTGTTAAGATACACAATATCAGCCCCTCCTCGTCTGTAATGACAGTTATTGATCTGAAGAATTTTCATTTATAAATCAATGTATTTGCTCAATTATTTTTATTATATTATCTACAAAAACCTGAGGAGAACCAAGGCTTTCAATTTTGTTATTTAAATTTGTTCCATATTTTTTTTGAAGCTCCAAGTCAATTGATAAATTTTTTATCTGTAACGCAAAATCTTCAAAATCACCAAATTTAATAAGAATTCCATTTTCAGCAGTTGTAATATACTCTCTTGTTGTTGCATTTTCCGTAATAATAACAGGTTTAGACATTAATCCTGCAGAAAATAAGACTATTAAGCCTGCCGGGGCTTGGGTATTTATCGGTAATGCCAATATTGAACAATCTTGAATAAGTTTCTGAAATTTCTCATAAGATATGTCATAGTGATATTCAATATTTGAAGGAAGATTATCACCTAAAGTTTCTTTTTTAGGTCCAACTATTACAAATTTAACATCCGGAATTAATTTTGCAATTTTCACTATTCCAGGCCAATCTCTGCCATTATTACCACCACAGAAAACATAATCATTCCCCAATTCAAACGGTTTTTTATATTTACCTAATTTGCCATAACAATCATGTAGTAAATGAAAATTCTTGTCCGGTAAATCAAATAAATTCCGATATAATTCACGCAAATTATTTGAAGTCACTGTTGGGTGGATATTATTGCTTTTTAGCATAACCCTGAATAACTTTAGTTTAATCTTAGTAATTAAATCATTATAATTATTCAGCATGATATTAATCACAACTATTTCTCTACGCAAAAAAAGGATTTTGGATATCAAAAATAAATATACAGCCAAAACATCTAATAGGGAAACTATAACATCGTCTTTTTTGCTTCTCAATAAGCATTTAAAAGATAATTTGATATAACCAATATGTAATTTCAGGATTCTACCAACCCTTGAATATTTTAATGTTCTTGGTGGATTTGAAATCCCCATAAAATTTATTCGGAAATTTCTTTTCTTAAACGATTCAATTAACCAATCATTTATTTCACTATCTTTTAAAAAATAAACTTCTCTATTCATATCAATTATTGATCTTATTATACATTGAATTATTTTCCTTTTAATATTGTAAATAATAGATTTTTTACTGTTTTTTTATGAAATAAATTTATTAAAACTATCTAAATATTGAAAGTAAGGATTCAATATTATAATTTTCATTTTTATTAATTATTCTTCCTTTTAAATTAATTGCATTTCTCATTGCACAAGCCATTTGCACGAAATCTTTAACAGGAATGCAATAACCATTCACACCTTCAAAAATTTTTTGTTCAATAAAAGGTATGCATTTGGTAGCAACGACAGGTATATTTAAATACATAGCTTCTAACATTACGTTTGGTAAACCCTCTGATATAGATGATAATAAGAAACAATCAGAGTTATAAATATAACGATATGGATTCTCAGTAAAACCGACAAAATGAATACTTTTTGTTAGTTTTTTTTCTTTTATGATTTTACTTAAGTATAATGAATAGTTTTTATCGTAAACAGATCCTAAAATATAAAGATTTGCTTTTCTATTTTCTTTATTTACAATTTCGAATGCATTTATCATTGTTTCGTAATCTTTAAATTGTCCAATACGGCCAACGGCAACAAATCTAATTTCATCTGCATTAGAAAAAGGAGATGATTCTTCAATTTTTTTGTCTATATAGATTTTATCAACTGGATTATGAAACACTGTAATTAACTCCTTATTTATTTGGTAATAATTAATCATTTCATTTTTCATTAATTCAGTTTGAGCAATAATTTTGTAGGAAAATCTATAAAAAATTCTTATTAAAAATCTTGATCCATCTAATTTTGATTTTGGCATAAAACCATGCCTTACAATTACTCTTAAATCTTTGATAAAAAAACTTGAAATAATTAACATAATGTTAATTAAACTTATTGAAGAGAATACATAAACAGGCTTTTCTTTCTTAATGATTTTGAATATAGAAAAAAATGAATTTCTCAACCTTTTTACTCCAATTTTTTCATAAGGTATTTCGTTAGGTATAAAATGTTCTAATTCAGAATTAGACCCAAGTTCTATAATAATATTCTTGATATTATAATTGTAATTATATAAAATCCGTGATATTGTTAATGTTACTCTTTCACTTCCACCACATCCGTTTGTTGTAAAAAACAATATTTTTTGACACATAAATTATGAAATTAATAAGATGACAAAATCAGAATATTTTTTGATTCTGTTTCTTTAATTTATTCAAATAAATTAGAGAATTATTGCTTTTTAAATGATTGTGTTTTCTTATCGAATTTTTTTTGTAGTTATTTGACATTGAGAAAGCAATAATATATGTGAAAATTATCCAAGCAATCTTTGTTCCTATAATTTGACCTGATAAAATCATTCCAAAAATTGGGAATAAGAGAACTAAAGGTAGCAATTCATTTTTATAATAATATGATTTTGCAGCGCTAACAATAACTCTTAAAAGAAATATTGAAAAGATTATCAAACCAACAACTCCAGTGTAACATAAGATTTCGATAAAAACGTTATGCGGACTGGAATAAAAGCCCAATAATGGTTCAATATTTTTTGAATATCCAGTTTCGCCCTGACCAAACAATTGATTTTTTGAAATTAAATCGATTGAAGCTAACCATCTTATATCACGTCCAGATAAATCACCTTCATTAACTGTCGAGAATAAACGTGATAATAATACACTGTTTTTTAAGATAAATTGCCAAATTATTAAAGCAATGACAAATATTGGAACTATTTTTAATATTTTATTAATAGTAATATTTTTTCCCTGAAGTAAAAAATAAGTGATTAAACCTAAGATTAGACTAATAAAAGCTACTCTAGAACCAGTTTTAACCATGAAAATAAACATTATTGGAATAATCAAATAAAATAAATATCTGAACCTATTTAAGTTTAATCTATTCTCTCTTACAATAACTAATAGTACTAAAATTGAAATTGCCAATTTTAAACCTAATTCATTTTGATTGTTATTTAAAACTGTAATTCTATCTTCAAATGAACTATCAGTTTGTATACCAAACATATACATAACAGTAAATACAACTAAACTGATTGAAAAAACGAATAGACACTTTAGTAACAGTTTGTTTTCAATTCTTGAATGATTTAAGGAAACTAACATAATTATTAAATTCAAGAAAAAAGGAATATTGAAATATACTGAATATCCTTTTGATTGATTTATATAATTCATATATGTCAAGATACCAAAAAAAATAAAAATTGGTACTAAAAACTTTTTATAATTTTTAATTGAAAAAAATAAAATAAATTCAGGTAATGTAGAAAATATATAAAGTAAAGCTGAAACTTTTGTTAAAAAAAAATCAATACCCGTGTTAAAAGGGTCCCACAACTCAAAATTAATAGAAAATATATAAATAAATAAAGTATATTTTTGTATTAGTTTCATTGTAAAAATTAGATATTATTGTTGTTATTTTTTTTATGTGAAAATATTACATCCATTTTTTATACCATATTTGAAATTGAATGAGTTTCCAAATAATATCAACATTATAGAGTTTATTGTTTAAAAATTTATTGACTAAAATACTAACGAAATCTTGATCAAAAAATCCAGTTTCTTTTAAAACAGTTTTATTCAAATTATCATTTATTAAAAAAAATAAATCATCCTTTAACCAATTGTTAATTGGTAATGAAAATCCAGCTTTGGGCCGATCCAATAATTCTTGAGGTACATATTTGTGAACAATATCTTTAAGTATCATTTTCTGAGTAAAACCATATTTATATTCATTTGGTAACTGTGCTACATATTCAATAATTCTATGATCTAGATATGGTTCTCTACCTTCCAAAGATACAGACATTGTTGCCCTATCAACTTTTGTGAGTATATCATTTTGCAAATACATAGTATAATCAACTGCAAGTGCAATTGATAATTTATCATTAAAACCATCAAAATCTTTGTCATATGAAGTTGTTGAATATATTGGTTTATTGATAAACAATAAATTTTGAATTTGTGAACTTAATTTTACAAATGGATAGTTTTTCAATAAGGTTTGAGGCAAATATTTATTGTCAACTTCTAATATTTTTGAGAGTACGTCCAATTTGTAGTTTAAATGATTTTGTTTCGGTATAATTTTCTTAAATTGATTAATTAGAAATAAAAATTCATTCTTAAAATTATTTGGGATAATATTAATTCTACTTAAATCATTTAGAAATGATTTATATGTTGAATAACCAGCAAATATCTCATCCCCAGCATCAGCCGAAAGTGCAACAGTCACTTTTTCTTTTGCTAATTTACTTACTAATATTGTTGGTATTGCAGAACTATCTGCAAATGGTTCATCAAAATAATAAGGCAAAGATGGTATAATTTGTTGAGCATCATTAGTTGTACAATAAAACTCTGTATGATCTGTTCCTAAATGTTTCGCAATATTTTTGGCATAAGGTGCTTCGTTATTACCCTCTTCAAAACCAATAGTAAAAGTCTTTAGCTTTTCTGTTTTATGGCATTGTAATAATGCTGTAACAGCGGTAGAATCATACCCTCCACTTAGAAAAACACCAACCGGAACATCTGATACCATTCGATATTCAAATGCTGATGTAAGAAGTTTTTCAAGTTCATATTTTGCATCAATATATGAAATATCCAATTTTGGTAATCGATAATAGTCATCTACATCCCAATATTTTTCAATTTTAAATGATTTATTACTAATATCAAATATAAATATATGCCCCGGTTCTAATTTTCTACAATTTTCAAAAATACAATTTGGTGATGGTATATAACCAAAATCCATATATTGAAAAACGGCCTTTTCATTTATTTTTTTTTGAAAATTAGGGTGTTCGTGTAAAACCTTTAGTTCAGAAGCAAACATAAAAAGATCATCTTTCCAATAATAAAACAAAGGTTTAACACCCGCTCTATCTCTAAATAATGAAATTTTATTAGTGTTTCTATCATATATGACAAAAACAAACATACCAATAAATTTTGAAGCACATAAATTACCCCATTCTAAATAAGAATGCAAAATTACTTCTGTATCTGTTTCTGAAATAAACTTGTGTCCTTTTTTAATAAGTTCAATTTTTATTTCTTTGAAATTGTAAATTTCACCATTAAAAACGATAGTTAAATGATTAAAAATCATCGGTTGATGGCCTGCCATAGAAAGATCAAGAATTGATAATCTAGTGTGACCCAGTCCAATATTAGTTTGTCCTAATGAATATATAATACTTCCTTTATCATTCGGTCCCCTGTGATGTAAGGACGTAACCATTTTATTTAATATACTAATATCACTAAAATTCTTATAATCGATAAATCCACAAATTCCACACATATGATAGTTTGTAAATAGTTTTGTACTAAAAAATTAATTATCAAAAGTTTTCGATAATTTCAAATTCTAGTATGTTTTATTTTAAATAAATTACTTTCTACTTAAGAATTTTATATTTTGTTATCAATATATTAATACCAACTCTCACACCAAAATGTTTAATAACTTCAAATAAACATAAATATTTGTTATTATATAATGATTCAATTTTTTTTATTCGATAATGAGGAAAATAGTTATCGATGTAATATTCTTTAAGTCTAATAATGCATTCAGTTAATTTTTCTTTTTCTAAAAATTGAATTTTTGTAAGTTCTAAGAAAATCCATTTTTCGAAATAATCTATAAGATTTTTTGTAAATACTCTATTTGCATTGTATTTTATGATTATCTTATTTAATTGTTCAATTATTATTTTTTGATTTGTTATATACTCCAGTGACTTTATTGAATTTGTTAATGAATAATTATTTGTAAAATAAACATAATAAAATTCAGGAGTCAAATAAACTTTATTTGCTTTAAGCAAAATTTCAGTTGAATAAAGTAAATCTTCAGTCGAATTTATTCCGATTTCACTATAAATCAGATTATTTAATATACTACTTTTTACAATTTTATTGACTGTTGCTCCAAAAAAATATTTCTGAATTGTAAAAATATCTTTAGTAATTAATTTGTTGACAATTTGTTTTACATTGTATGTTTTGCCATCTTTATCAGCTTTCATATAATTGAAAACAATTATATCTGCTTCAGATTCTTTAAATTTATTATGCAAATTCTCAAGAGTATTTGGTAAAATCCAATCATCTGAGTCCACTTGCATTATATAGTTTCCTGAAGAAGCTTTTATTCCAGATGTACGGGCACATGATAATTTTTTATTATATTCATGTTCAATTATAATTAATCGATTTTCACTTTTTTGATAATTATAAAGTATTTGTAAACTATTATCTGTTGAAAAATCATCAACTGCTATTACTTCAAATGTACCAGAGAATTGTTGTTGAAAAATTGAATCAAGACATCTTGTAATATATTTTTCAACATTATAAACAGGTATTATAACTGATATGTCCATTCAATTTATTTATTATATTCTATTAACGAAGGTTCAAATTCTTGAATCAATTTTATATTTTTGGGGTCTTTTATATAATTCCACTTTTTGTTAGGAATCATATAACTTTCGCCATAATTTTCTTTAAGATATAGGTCTGTGTTGTTAGGAACATTAACAATGACATTTTTAAATTTTGTACTCTTAAAACCTGTATTTGTGAAAGTAACTTCAAGAATATTAGTTTTATTATCAATTGTATAAAATGTATGACATTTCATTTTTTCATTATCTGTAAAATGAAAGAAAATATCAATTTTTGTTGTTTCATATAACCATGACTGTTCAAAGCCAGATAATTTATTTGCAACTTCAAATTGTTTTATTTTTTTAAATCCTGCATTAATAAGTGCATTTTCAAATTCTACTGAATAATCTTTAAAAAACATACCTAGGTCAATATCTGAATCATGTTTTAAAAAATCATTTTCACGCACAGCACCCAAAAGTGTTCCAAAAGAAAGCCAACAATTCAATTTAAGATTTTCTGTAACTTCAAAGAATTTCATTAATGCACGATCAGCATTTTTTAAGAATCGATTACTAATCTGTCTATTTAATTTATTTCTTTTATAAATAATATAAGGATGAAAAAACCATCTGATAATTTCATTACTTTTTAAGAAATTTATTAACCTCATAATAGTTTATATTTTTTAATATAAAAATAGCGATATATTACCATAAATATTGAAGAAATCGAAATTATTAATGAAGCTTGATAGACTCCCCAGATATTTAGTAAAATTGCAAATATTGTAATTGTAGTAAATATTATGGTTTGATATATGACACTTTTATTAAATTCTACTGATTTTCCCAGAACAACTAAAACTGTATTACCCAAAAAATAAGAAATTGCATACATGGGTAGGGAAAATGAAAGTAAGTATAATAAAATTTGTGAATCTAACATTGCTGCACCACCAAGTATTAATATTATATATTTAGAAAATAAGCTAATAAGTAAAGCGAATATGATACTGCTAAAGACGACTATTTTTAAAATCTTTTTTATAAATGATATATTTTTTTCACGTGCCATCTTTGGATAAATAGCATTATTTAACATTCCAAATGGTATAAGTGCCATATCAATAATTCTTTTAGCTAAATCATAATTTGCTACATCTTTCATTGTTAAAAAGAATCCAATTAAAACTGTATTTGATTCAGTGTTAAAAATTGAAGATACTCTTGATAAGAAAAATGGAAAACTTGCTTTAAAATAACTGAAAACAATATTAAATCTTTCAATTTTAAAAGAAATATTATATTTATAAAAGACCAAATATGAACAATAAATTCCACTAAAAAGTATTCCTAAAAAATTTAATATTGGTAACCATAAAACATCAGCATAACTATGAACTACAAAAAAAATCATTAGTGTAAAAAATAATCTTGAAATTATATGCACATATGTAGTGTATTTCATTTTTTCAATCCCTTGAAAAAACCAAGTTGGTATTAAAAGGTCTCCTATACAAAAAGAGAAAGTTAATAAATGAAATAAGAAATGAGAATTTAATTTACTTACCGTTAATAATAAAATCAGATAAATTGAAAAAGATAAAATCAGAAGTATAATTTTTATTATATATACACTCGAAACAATTTCAGAAAGTTTTTCTTTGTTTTTTATATTTTGTGCTATGTCTTTTGATGCAGATAAGTTAAAACCAAAATTAATTATAATAGTAAAATAGGTGACACTACTATTAGCAAACGCATATAAACCGTAAGTATCTTTCCCTAAAGTACGAATTAAATATGGGTAAGTAATTAAGGGAAGTAAAAGTGTGAAAAATTGTGTAATAGAAAGAAAAGAAAAATTCACAAGAATTACTTTATGTTCAAACAATATCTTTTTAAAATATGAAACACTAATTTTCATTTCTTACAAGGGATATTAGGTAAATTAATTCTTGAGTTGAAATACGGCGTGGGTTATTTGCTAGTCTTTGTAAATTAATATTAGAAATTATTTTTTGGGGATCAAAGTTAAATTTAAGTTTTAATCCTAATTTTTCAAAATAATCAATCATCAATTCTTGTGCATTTTCTGGTGAAGTTGCACCAATAATTTTATATACTTCGTTTATATTTTCTTTAACATGAATAACGCCTCTACCGTCTAAGCAGTTTTTTTTTGTAATATTGAAATTGAATTTGAGAAAATATGGTAGTGTTAATGCAACTGAATGACCATGAGGTAAACCCAATATCTTTGTGTATGCATATGATAAAGCATGGGGTGCAGTTGTTTTCGCTATTTTTATAGCCATACCAGCTTGATGTGAGGCTGAAGCAACTTTTAAATGTGCAGTTAAATCGTTTGAATTAACAATTAGTGGTAAATTATTCCATAATACCTCTAATGCATTTATTGCATAAATTCTTGATTCTGATGTAGAATTTATACTCCAAATTGCTTCAATAGCTTGTGAAATTGCATCCACTCCTGAAACTACCTTTTGATATGAAGATTGAGAAATATGTAGTTCTGGATCAATAATAACAAAATTAGGTCTTAATTTAAAATTTTCAATTGAGAATTTTTTATCTCCAATATACATTACCGCAAAACTAGTAGCTTCACTACCACTACCAGCAGTTGTTGGTATTGCTAAATGTTTAATTGGAAGTAAATTATTGTTTATTAAATTATCTTCGCTAATTCCATCAAAATTATGAAAATAATTTATAAGTTTTGCCATATCAATAACGCTACCTCCACCTACTGATATTATAATATCTGCCTTGGATTTTCTGAATAAAGTTATTCCTTTTAAAACATCATTTAAATCAGGATTTATTTGAAAATCAGTAAAATGAGTTATCTCATAATCTTTCAAATATTTTTCAAAATTTTGTTTAGCTCCACATAAGACAAATGATTTTTTCCCACTTACAAGGAAAATTTTTTTTATTTTTAAATCCATTAAGATACCGTATAATTCTTTAATTGAACCAGGGTATATTATTTTATTTTGCATATTTATTCACTTATGTATGAAATAAGCAGTTCTTTGTTTTGTATTGGAGATAAAGTCGGTCTACCTAAATCTTTTCGGGCTCCTTTTTTTATCTTAATTTCTACAAACGAACAAGAATCATTTTTTATAAATTCTGGAATTAATTTTTTAATTTCATTTTTGTCTTTAATTGAACCGAAGCTTTTAAAATTTAATCCTTCAACAATTCTATTAAAATCAACGTTATGACCAATAGTTGGTTGACCACCTACAGAATCGTGAGCGCCATTATTAAACAGTATTATTTTAAAATTAGAAAGTCCAATATTACCAGCTATCGCATAATTACCCAGATGCATAATTGCAGATCCATCACCATCAAAACAAAATACATTTTTGTCTGGTTTAGCTAAAGCCATACCTAACGCAATTTGTGAAGTATGACCCATAGACCCTACTGTAAGAAAATCGGTTTTATGTGATTGATTATATTTTTCTCTTAATTCAAAAAGTTCCCTAGACAACATACCTGTTGTAGAAACTATTATTGAATTCTGTGGTATGTATTTTATTATCTCTTCCAAAGCTTCTTCCCTGCTCACATTAAATCTATCTTTTCCAGAATCAATTTTAAATTCACTAAATGAACCTTTTCTAACTAAAATAGCAACTGGACACGATAATCTAACAGCATTTTCAACTGAATTTTTAATAACCTTTTGGTAATCTGAAAACTGGTCAAGTATAAAAACCGGAATTTCCATACTATTTAACATTTCCTGAGTTATTCTTCCTTGTTTTATATGTTGAGGTTCATCTTTTGTACCAGGTTCACCTCTCCATCCAATTAATAATAACATAGGTATTGAATACACCTCTTTATCTGCTAATGACATTAGTGGATTCACAGCATTCCCAATTCCAGAATTTTGCATATAAATCATTGGAATTTTTTTTGTTGCAATTTGATAGCCTGTAGCTAATGAAATCGCACCTCCTTCATTTGAAGTTATAATATTCTTATTTTTCGGTGTCTTTAATGCAATATATGCACATATTTCTTTTAGTAATGAATCAGGTACACCCGTGAAGAAATCTATATTATTTTTTAATAATTCATTATAAAATTCTTTTACATCAATCATAACATAAATATTTTATTTAGTTCCTGAAATTAAATTTAAAATTTCTTTTATGGGCATACATTTAATATCAGCTTCTAAGGTACGTTTATTTGATAATATTAATTTTGCCACATCTACCATTGCGGGGTAAGATGACCTAAGCATATGGTTAGCGTAAATAACTATGTTGACCCCCCATTCTTTAAGCTCATCTTCTGTAATATGATTGTAAGTTGTAGGTACAACCACAATTGGCGTTTCTGTGTTTCTTAATCTAAATCTCACACAAAACTCTTTAATATCTAATCCACTTTTTTCTTTACTATGAATCATTATTCCATCCGCACCAGCAGATATATAATTAAAAGCTCTATTTAAAGCATCTTCTATTGGTTTACCACATATAAGACTTTCAATTCTTGCGATAATCATAAAATCTGTTGTTATTTGTGCTTTTTTCCCAATTGAAATTTTATAACAAAACTCTTCAATGGTATCTTGTTCTTGTTTAACTTCTGTACCAAACAAAGAATTTTTTTTCAATCCAATTTTATCTTCGATAATTATTGCTGAAATTCCCAAACGCTCAAGTGTCCTAACAGCAAAAACAAAATGTTCAGGTTTACCACCAGTGTCACCATCATATATTAAAGGTTTCGTAGTGCATTCCAACATATCATTAATTGAATGCAAACGGGTTGTTAAATCAACAGCTTCAATATCAGGTTTCCCTCTTGATGTTGAGTCTGTTAAGCTTGAAGACCACATTCCGTCAAATTCTTCATCTTTTCCATTAACTTCTACTTTAATATTTTCGCATATAAGCCCAGTTAATCCGCTATGTGATTCTAATATTCTTATTATTGGTTTTGCGTTAATTAATCTTCTCAATCTATTCAACCTTATTTCAGGTGTAGTTCCAATTTCCTTCAAACTATTATTTAATTGAGTTGAAGAAATTCCTTTTGTGTAAGGTACATCAATCAGAGTTCCGCCCCATTCTGCAATTGTCTCTAAAACTCTTTGTCTTGTTTTTTGTTGAATACCTTCTTTCCAATCATCTCCATGTACAACATAATCGGGTTTAATTACCAAGAGGTTCGGAACATAATCTAATGTTGTTTGTGGAATTACTTCAATCACTCCAACAATATTTTCTACAATAATTTTACGTTGTTCATATGTCATATATGGCAAACGTTTATAGCTTGCAATTGCTTCATCTGTTAATAGTCCGACAATTACTGAACCCAATTTCCTGCCTTCATTTATAATGTTTAAATGACCTGGATGTATTAAGTCAGCACTCATACCAATATATACTTTCTTTAATTTCATTTTGTATTTTTTATTAGTTTTGAGAAAAATTTCAATTTAATTCTATTATATACTGATTTTTATAATCAGTTTTCCATTGATTTAATACTGGTGAATATGTTTTAACATTGATTGTATTATCATTAATAAATTCAAGAATTTTAATCCAACCATTACCACCGTTTTGAATATTTTGTGTATTAAAAACCATTTGATGTACATTAAATCCATAATTGTTGGTCGAATTCATAATTTCAGTATAATCAGGAAGATATTCAACATGGCCAGAAAATACAGCTCTAATATTTATGTTTGAACTAACAAATTTATTCCATATATCTTCTCCGTCATTAACTTTATCAAATTTTGCAATTCCATAAAAATATGGTGTGCCAGATTGAGTCAAACCAAATTTATTATAATTATATCTTTCATTTTCTCTATACAAGTAAGCATGGGTCAATAAAAAACTAATGTCTTTATTGTATTTGTCTTCAACTTTATTTGCCCACATTAAAACGCTATCATTTGGTGCAAATTCAATACTAAATATTTGTAATACTCTATTTTTAATTGGTACCCTAAAAAATGAATTTTCATAACTTCCAGATTTATATGATTCTATGTAATATTGATTTAATATTGAATAGTTAAAGTATTTTGAAAAAAAAGTGTTTCTATTATTATATGTAAATCCATTTGTACCATGATCATGATTACCTGTACAATATATAACTGGAATTTTTCCATCTAGAACACTAAAAATTTCTTTAGATTTTTCCCATTCTGATACAATGTTATGTTCAGTTAAATCACCTTCTTGCAGAATAACTTTTATTTTGTAATTAAGTCTTTGCATTTTCATTATCCAGTCAATCATTTGAACTAAATATTTGTTGTTTTCTGTGTATTGAATATAATTTTGAATATCAGGTATTATTATTATGTATTCGGAATCTTTTGAGATTCTTGGTTTTCCATTCTCATCATATAGTTTTATATCAAAAACTTCAATTGGTATACTATCTGAATAAAAGTTACAACTTCCATTCTTCAATGAAGCTCTAAATGAGCAATTTGTTAATATTTGAGTCCTAAAAACTTTCTTCTTTTCACCGGATATGTCAGTCCATTTTTTGTTGTCATATGATACTTGCCATTGTACTTGACTTTCTTTGAAATTTTCATTTAGCAATATTTCAATGGAATCACCTTTAATTACAATATTTTGCCCATTAATTATAAACATTCCACAAGAAATGAATAAATTAAAAATAATTATTCTCAGTTTTGTTTTCATATTTATTAATAATTTTAAGAAACTAACTCCATATTTTTTGATTATAAAAAACATAAATAATTAATAAAGATTTATCAATTTACTCACACAACTTGATTATTTTATATTTGGCTAAAAACAATAAATAATTAGATTTTATAATCTACCATCAATAAAATATTTATTAAAACTACTTTTTACATCATAAATAATTTTATCTTGTTCTTTTAAATGTTTGATGTCAATTTTTGTAAAATCATTATGTGCCACAGCAAATATCATTACACTATAATTATTTTTTTTTGGAAATTTATCCAAAATTGTAATTCCATATTCATGAAAAACTTCTTCGGGTTTTGCCCAGGGGTCATATACATCCACATCAATTCCATATTGTACAAGTTCATTGTAAATATCTGTGGCTTTTGTATTACGAATATCGGGACAGTTTTCTTTAAAGGTAATACCAAGCATCAGTACTTTTGCACCTTTTACAGGGATTGATTTTTTAATCATTAATTTCACAACTTCAGAAGCAACATATTTACCCATCGAGTCATTCATTCTTCGGCCGGCAAGAATAATTTCAGGATGATATCCATACTCCTGGGCTTTTTGAGCCAAATAAAAAGGGTCGACACCTATACAATGTCCACCCACTAATCCAGGTTTGAAAGGTAGAAAATTCCACTTTGTTCCGGCTGCTTCTAATACTGCTTGGGTATCAATCCCCATTAAATTAAAGATTTTGGCTAATTCGTTTACAAAGGCAATATTGATATCACGTTGTGAATTCTCTATTACTTTAGCTGCTTCAGCAACTTTAATTGCTGGGGCCAAATGTGTACCGGCAATAATGACAGAGCGATATACTGCATCAACTTTTTGTCCGATTTCGGGTGTTGAACCCGAAGTAACTTTTTTTATTTTTTCGACAGTATGTTCTTTATCACCCGGATTTATCCTTTCCGGACTATATCCTGCAAAAAAATCTATGTTGTACCTTAAACCGGAAGTTTGTTCCACTACAGGAATACAATCTTCTTCTGTAGCACCGGGATAAACAGTGGATTCGTAAACTACGATATCACCTTTAGAAATTACTTTTCCAACAGTTTCACTTGCTTTAATTAGTGGAGTTAAATCGGGTCGGTTATTCTTATCAACAGGTGTGGGTACTGTTACAACATAAAAATTGCAATCCCTGATTTTCTCAAGCTCAGTTGTACAGATAAACCCATTATTGATTGCTTCTGTTAATATTTCGTCGCTCACTTCAAGGGTACTATCACATCCCTGCATCAATTCTTCGACTCTTTGTTGATTTATATCATAGCCAATAGTTGGATATTTTGTCGAGAAAAGCCGCGCAAGTGGCAGACCTACATAACCAAGACCAATAACAGCAATTTTTATTTCGTTCATTTCAAACATTATTTTAAATTTTTCCAATACCAATCAATAGCTTCTTTCAGTCCTTCACTTAATGAAAATTGAGGATTATATCCAAGTATTTTTTTTGCCTTTTCAATAGAAGCTAATGAATGAGGTATATCCCCTACTCTGTTTTTCCCATAAATTATTGGGACTTCTGTAATTTGACTATCGTAATTGCTCAAATAATCTTTAAGGTACTTAACCAATTGATTTAAAGTATTTCGTTCTCCATAAGCCGTATTATAGACGGTATTGATTGCTTCTTTATCACTTGTTTCCATTGCAAGGATATTCATTTGAATCACATTATCAATGTAAGTAAAATCACGGGAATACTCTCCATCACCATTGATTGTAATAGGTTCATGGGCAATTAATTTTTTTACAAACAGTGGTATTACAGCTGCATAGGCACCATTGGGATCCTGACGACGTCCGAAAACATTGAAATAGCGCAATCCAATGCATTCCATACCATAGGTCTTAGCAAAAACATCGGCATATAATTCATTGACAAATTTAGTTATTGCATAAGGAGAGAGTGGTTTACCTATTACATCCTCAACTTTGGGTAACGAAGTGGAATCGCCATAAGTAGACGAACTGGCAGCATAAATAAACCTCTTTACTTTTGCATTTCTTGCAGCTAAAAGCATATTTAAAAAACCGGTAACATTGACTGAATTTGTGGTAACAGGATCATTGATTGAACGGGGTACTGATCCGAGGGCTGCTTCATGTAAAACATATTCATTGTCTTCAACTGCTTTTTCGCAATCAACAAAATTACGAATATCTCCTACAATCAATTTAAAATTTTCGGGAAAGTCATGAAAGAAAGAAAGTATATTTTTTTCATTTCCGGTAGAAAAATTATCCAGACAGGTTACTTTATGCCCTTTTTTTAATAATGCTTCACAAAGATTGGAACCAATAAAACCGGCTCCTCCGGTTACTAATATTTTCATTTAATAGTTTTGAAAATTGAAAGTAGTTTGTATTTATAAACTTCTACAAAAATTAGTTTGAAATGTTTCCTCCAACTAATAGTTTCTTTTGAATATTATTTCTATTACCTACGATTTTAAGAATGTAGATACCTTCTGAAAGGTTGTCATTATTAATCAGAAATTCACCGGAGGTAATAACCGATTGCTTAATGGTATTTCCCAGCAAATCGAGTATTATTAACTGATAATGCTGCGTTGTATCGTAAGGAAATTTGACAACTGCTGTTGTTATCAACGGATTGGGATAAATAATCAGGTTTTTGTTTTCGAACGGGTTTAAAATGCTATCGTAGGTGTTGGAAACAATATTTGATGTTGATCTAACATTGTTCGAAATGGCTTTTACCTGTGTCATTTTATTTACCTGCTGCGAAGTAGTTGAGTCTTCGTCAAAACTAAAGGCTTCGATTTGATAATAGCTAAGCTCATTAGTGGTGTTTTTGTCGATATAGTTGGTGGTATTGGCATCTAAACTGTCAATTGCCAGCAGTGCATCAGGATTTGAGCCTTTCAATATGCGATAATTATTTACCTTTATTCCTTCGTAAGGTGTCCATTGTAATGCATTCAGGCCATCGTTGTTTTTAATGGTTAAATAAATGCTGCGAACAATGGTATTTGAGAATGTTTCGTTGCCGCATTTATCAACAGCTGCAATTTTGTATTTGTAGGATTGAACGTTGGCATAGGAATTCAAATCATTCAAATAGGTTTCACTTTTATAATCAACTGTACCTGCAAGTTCCCAGCTATTTTCATTGTCGCTTGCATTACGGTATACATTATAATAAACGATATTGTCATTGACCTGCTTTTGCCAGGCAATTTCATTTTTATTGTTGCCGGTCACCGATACCCATTTAATCACGGGTGTTTTTATCGGATTAGGCTGGATTACAGTCACCACATAGCTGTTGATGGCCTGTAAATCAGGAGAGTTTAAAGTTAATAACCCAACGATAGAAAGAAAGATAAAAATGTGACGTTTCATTTTTTACATAGATTCAACAAAAAATTGAAGTGATATAACAAAAAAATCAGACTAAAGAGGGTGTAAACCCGGGTTCGTACTTCGCTCCCACTTCAGAGCGTGTAATAATGGCTATCCTGGTATTTGAATTTTCGAATTTAATAATAATTTTTTGTACTGAACTTCACAGCAATCAGTTGATTTTTTTCAGTCAAACTCAAAAAAAATGCTTTCTGGTTTTTTTTCATGGTTAACTGATTATACAATAGTAAATTATTTGTTTTTGGCTTATTTCAGTACCCTTCATTTGCAATCGGGGGGCTGTAGGGCCGTGATTTTTAACTATCTGACCTGCATCATTTTTTATGGTGTGGCAGATGTTGTATCCGACGTAGTCGTGGTTGCTGCACTTTTTAGAGTCTTGCGAACTTTTTTGAGTAATGCAGAAAAAGTATAGTCGTTCATTTTAGCCTGATCGGTGTGTTTGTAAAGCACTTTTCCAATGCTGTAAATTTCGGACAATCGCAGGTGCAGGTCGTTCAGTGTTTTGATATTGTTCTGAACAATTGCAGCGCGGTTACTTTTAATTTCGAGCTGTTTTTGTCGGTTTTCGGATATTACATCGTGGTGTTTTTGCAATGTTTGCGGCATGGTGGCAGGCATCCCCCTACCCTGTAATGCCGGTAAATTGTTGAGCACATTGCTGTTCAAAAGTTTTAAGTTTTTCAGAATACTTTCGTATTCAGATTGGTTAATACTTTTGCGGAGTGCGCTCACTCCAAAAGCTTTGGGTGTAAAACCGGGTATATTCTTCAATAGCTTCAAATATCCATCGATATACAGCAGAGACTTGTTCAGTTCGCTGAGCTGTTGCTCCATCGTTTGGGATATCATCTTAAGAGAAAGCGTTTCCGCTTTAGGTTCAAGCAAATTTTCAACTTCATTGATCATTGCTTCAGTTTCGGTTACATATTCGTCGCTGAATCGATTGGAAAAAGCGGTAAACTCAGCTAAATCCCTTTTGAGCGAAAAAAGTGTAAACTTTGAAATCGATATCAGTTCTTCGTATTTACACGAGAACATTCTTAAATTTTTCATTTTGATTAAAAATTGAATTAACCATTTAATCAAAACCAGAAAGCAAAAATTAAAAAAAGATGTAAGTTTTTCAGGTTTAAAAAAATTATTGGTTTATCATTTAACTACCTTTATCTGCAAATTTAAAGCATTTTTCCGGTTAAAGATACCAATATGTCAGAATCTGATTAATAATTTGCAAATATAATCACTTCATCAGATAATTGTACTCTTTCAATGTTAATTTGTATTGCTTATTCTTAAAAGTCAGAGTTTAAGTTGTTAATTTGTGGTGTTTCACCGGGTTACTGTGATTCTTATTTGTTAAAATATGTCGTTTCACCGAACATTTGTGATGTTTCACCTGACTATTGTTGCTTTTATAATGAATAATCAGAAGTTAATAATTAATATTCAGCGCTTTGCTGGTTTGTATCACTGATTAAGCTACTTCCAACTAATCAAGCCACCTCCAACTAATCAAGCTACTCCCAACTAATCAAGCCACCCCCTAAAGGGTGAGGCTTTTACTTCCCCACTTCCCAAAGCCACCCGCTAAAGGGTGAGGCTTTTACTTCCCCACTTCCTAAAGCCACCCCCTAAAGGGTGAGGCTTTCACTTCCCCACTTCCTAAAGCCACCCCCTAAAGGGTGAGGCTTTTTCTTCCCCACTTCCCAAAGCCACCCGCTAAAGGGTGAGGCTTTCAGAACGTGAGGCTTTCAGGGCGTGAGGCTTTCAACAAATTCCGGTGATTTTATTAATTATGAATTATGAATTAACAATTATGAATTGACTATTACGAATTATCAAATATTTGTTTTCTTTTCGTGTCCGTAATATTTTCCGTATCCGTAGCTGTAGCCTTTGTGGTAGTAGTATTTCGAATCCATTTTCATATCGTTGATAACCACATACGGACGTTTCAGCGATTTGTCGGCATAAACATGGTTGAGGAATTCAACATTGCGTTTGTCGGAGTAATCCATTCTGCACATATAAAGGCAGATATCAGCTACCCTGTCGATAAGGAATGTATCCGAAACCGAACCAACCGGAGCTGTATCAATCACAATATAATCATATTCCTTACGCATGCTTACCATCAGGTATTCGAGTCGTTTGCTCATCAATAACTCATTTGGATTAGGCGGTACCACACCACCGTGAATGACATGCAGCGAAGGATATTTATCCACTTTCTGAATCAGATTTTTATAGTTCTTTTCGTGTCCCGAGAGAATAGATGACATGCCTTCATCGCTATTCAGGTTCAAATGTTTTCTCAACTGAGGTTTACGCAGGTCGAGTCCGAGCAGAATTACCTTTTTACCCGTCATGGATAAACTGATGGCAAGGTTGAGACTTACATAGGATTTACCTTCGCCCGGTTCGGTGGATGTCACCATAATTACCTTTTGCAAAGGATAATCGAGTGTAAACTGCAATTTGGTACGCAACAGGCGGAAAAGTTCGGCATTGGTATCGGTTGTTGAATCGTGATCGATAATAATACCACCATCATTGTGTCCCAATTCTGAAAGTATAGGTACATCGGTATGTTTCTCGAGTAAAGTACGGCTTGTTAAGGTAGTATTCAATACATCGCGGAGGAAGATAATGAGAATCGGAATAAGCAACCCGAGCATCATAAATACCAGCATAATAATCATTGTATGCGGACCTACCTGTGAAGCATCGTCGGGCGAGTTCAAAACACGTCCCTTCGGAACTGTAATGGCCATCGTAAGTGATGCTTCCTCACGTTTCTGCAAAAGGAACAAATAAAGGCTTTCCTTCACCTGCTGCTGACGTTTGATTTGGATGAACTCACGTTCCTGACGCGGTAAATCACGTATTTTCGAAACAGCCATGGAATTTTGCTGATCAAGTTCGCGTTTGGTAATTTCCATCCCTTTTCGGCTATTGGCAATACTTACCTGAATAGCTTTACGGGCTGAAACAATCTGCTGATTCATCGAACGCAGGGCGGGATTCTCGTCGGATGTACCCCCTGCAACTCTTTCGCGGGTCATTACCAACTCATTGTATTTCTGAATTACAGCCACCAGACCTACATCGGTAAGACCGAGATTCGGAATCAGGGCATACTGATTGGCCGGTTTATTGATAAACTCTTCGACAAACCGAATCAGACTCAACTGATTTTCGACGAGAATACGTTGCTGATCAAAATCATTGTTACGCTGGAGATATATTTTGGCATCCGAACTGATATCGGTCATTTGATTGGCCTGTTTGTAGTTTTCCACTTCACCTTCCACATCGCTCAATTCAGCAGAAATCAGGCGCAGACGATCGTCGATAAAATTAGCTGTATTGATGGCCGAACGATTGATTTGTTCGATGGCATCCTGGTTGTACAGACTGCTGAGTGTATTCAGAATGTCCATCCCTTTCTGAACATTATTGACGGTAAGAGTAATATTAATCACGTCCACCAGTTTACTGACTTCGGTGCTAAGCTGGTTTTTGCTGATGTATCTTGCTACTGAATTCGGATTACTGATGGTCACAAAGATTTCTTCTTCGGGCAGTTTATTCAGTGTACGTAAGGCTATACTGATAGGTCCTGCAGGAGTGTTGATCAGCGCGGGCAGCTTTTTAATATTCTGATTGAATTTAATTTCATCATATTTACCCTTAATGATGTATTCACCTTTTTCCCTGAGAATATCGAGCGAAAGTTTATGCTTCAGTTGCGAAAGTGCAACACTGTCCATCCTGACATAATAAGGTGAGGAAGTATAAAGATCGATATTCCGGAGGAAAGATTTACGACTGTAACTTGTATGTAGTTCAAGTTTATGGACTACCCTTTTCATCAGGGCCGATGATTTAACCACTTCGTTTTCGTTGTTTACCATGGTGAGCGAACTACCGGTACCAAACAAATCGAGTTGTTTAAGCATCGACATTTCGTTCATACCACCACTTTTCGACTGATCAACCACCAAAAGTGTTGTAGACAACTGATAGCTGTTGTTTTGAGTACGCAGGTAAAAGAAACCCAGAATTAATGCCAGTACAACAGATGAAAGAATCCATTTCCAGTATACCAGTAGTTTTTCAAACAAGTCTCTCCAATTCACAGGCTTTTCCTGCACTTCATTTTCGAATTGATCAAAGTTGTATTCCATAAGATGATATTTATTGTAGATCAGCTTTTCTGACAGAAAAGCAATTATTTATTTAGTTTTTAAATGAGAGGTTCGAATTTAAAATCAGATTACTAACCAAGCCACCCGCCGGGGCGTGAGGCTTTCAGTTCCCAAAGCCACCCCCTTACGGGTGAGGCTTTCATTAAGGATGAGGCTTTTACTTCCCAAAGCCACCCCCTTACGGGTGAGGCTTTCGCCGGGGCGTTGAACACATTAGCACATTATTTCGCAATGGTTACAATCAGCGAAGTAAGCGAAATAAGTGTACCGATGAGTGATACCGAAAGTGTTTCGGCTGTACTTAACTGCGACGATCTGGATTTCGGGTCATTAGGCTGAACGTAAATCACATCATTCTGTTGCAGGTAGAAATAAGGAGAATTTACCAGATTTTTATCTCGCAGGTCGAGACGAATAGTTTCTCTTCCGTTGGCATTCTGGCGAATCAGGAGTACATTATCACGACGTCCGTAGATGGTCAGGTCGCCTGCAGTTGCAAGCGCTTCGAAAATAGAAATTTTCTCATTATTCACCAGATAGGTATTCGGGCGGGTCACTTCGCCCAACACTGAAATACTGTAATTCACAAAACGAATGGAAATGATAGGCTCTTCTTTAATGTACCGGGGATAAATTTTTGTTTTGATTTGAGCGGCCAATTCGCTTTTTGTCATTCCTTCGACACGGAGTTTTCCGATTATAGGAAAAATGATGGTTCCATCTGTACCAACAAGGTAGTTTTGAAGTCCGCCGCTGCTACCATACGAACTTATTGTTGTGCGGCTCTGATTGTAACTTTCCATTCCCTGCACAGGTACTAATGGCAGATTGAAAGGAACAGATGCTTCGGGTGTATTTGAATTGACAGTGATAGTAAGTAAATCACCAATTTTTAATCTTGCATCCGGCACAGGCGATGACACTGAATCAGTAAAGACAGCAGTTTTTCCTGCATTCTGAAGATAGGTTACCTTTTGATATGCATCACAGGCAGTCAACATTACTGCTGTAAAAAGGACGATGGTTATGTTTTTTATATTCATAAATCTTATATTAATTCATAATTCATAATTCACAATTCATTATTTACAATTCATAATTCATAATTTCAATTGGTCTGACAGATAATGGGTATTGTACTTTTAAACCTTGATTTGTTGTACGTTAAGCTGCTAAGTTGCAAAGCTAATAAAAAAAACCTGACTTTACGTAGTGTCGGCTATATGTTTAAAACATTTATTTTCGTTTTTTTTGATAGCAAAAAAATATGGAAAAAGAAACCTGCTATACATGGCAAAGCCCCGTCAGTTACATAATGTACTAACTAAGGCGCTGATATTTAAATACAATACAACACAAAACAAAACAAATTGTGCAGCATTAATAATAGATTTGAACTTAATGCCGGTCAATCTGCAAAGATATCTCTATCTTTTTATTGTGCTTCTGATTCTTGCCACCTGATCGGTTTTAATGGTCACAGTAACACCTATCTGATCGAGCGTAAGGGTAAGGCGTTGTCCCGAAATCTTCTTGATTTTTCCGATTTTCGATTTCATTGGTCCGGTCATGATTTCAACCTCTTCCTTTACAATGAATTCGCACTCGAGTCCTTTCGCTTTTTCTAAAAAAGTAATGATGTTGTCTATCTCACTTTGCCGGACTATGGCCGGACTGCCGTTGTAATAAACAATACGTGAAACACCGTTGACTTTTACTAAGGAACGTAAAACCTCATCAATTGTTTTCACAAAAATGTATGAATGAAAGAGCGGAACCTCGACCAGTTTTACTCTGTCAGACCATATTCTGGGTGTTAAATGCACCGGCAAAAATACTTCAATTCCCTCTGATTTAAGACGTTGTTCGACCTGTTTTTCTGCACGTGAGGCCGTATATAATAGATACCAGTTCAATGTAAAGAATTTATTGTTTATACAACGATCAAATCAGATATATTCATCAATATATCAGGGCTTTAGTTTAAAATATTTAACTATATTATATACCAAATAAGCTATCCGTCAAAAAAAATGATTTTCGACGGGTAGCTTATTTAATTTATTATTCAGAAGTCAAAAAAAATGTAAAAACTTTATGATAACTGAAAAATGAATTTACAAACTGTAAAGATATTATTTCAGAAATTGCATCAAAATTTGAAACTTTCATCGAATGAATATTAACATTATAATCAACAACTCATCTGTTCATTGCTGTAAAATATCGAATTATTAGACAATAAGTCTGTCTTATACGTAAAACACAAAGGAACAGTAAATATAAAATCAGAATTGGTTATATGTCAGGCTAAAACAAAAAATATGAAAGAATGTAAAAATAGTTCTTCGGATGAACTAAGAAATCTGTTTGCAAAGATAGAATAATCTATCAATAAATCAAATAAAAAATTTTGAATTATTGTGTTATTATGCAATAAAACTTATATTTTGTGACATACGACACTAAGAAAAATTTATAAATATAAATTTTTTATGAAAAAATTTTCCGGTAATAATTGTTAATATATGATTTGTAATGAAATAAAGAAAAATACAGATTGTCTAAAAAAAGTCTTCAGGAAATCCAATTCTGTGACCTTTGTTACTTTGTGCTAAAAAGAAAACCACGGAGACAGGATTGATAATTCATAATTAACAATTCATAATTAATACAAACGGAAACGTTGAACCTGAGCAAAGCCTCACGCGTTGGCGGGTGGCTTTGATAATTAATAATTTACAATTCATAATTCATAATTAATACAAACGGAAACGTTGAATATGAGCAAAGCCT
>CALCBD010000024.1 GCA_937897985.1 uncultured Paludibacter sp.
ATAGCCGCCGTTTTTTAAAAATCCCCGATTACTTTATTGTAGTCGGGGATTTTTTTGTTCAAACCATTCTTTTCGCTAAAACAGGGCTTCAATGTAAATTTTACAGACCGATAAACGGTAGACGATAACAAGAAGATAAGTAAACCAACATACGAAAGAACTGTACCTTCTGATGAAGAATTTAAATTGCGGTTAACTGTATCATTGCCCCATCTGCTAAAACCACCTGTTCGGCAAAGTTCCGGAATTCATCGTAATCTGAAACCGGGTAATGTCCGTTATACAATTCATAATTTCTTTCAAAGATAATGCTGTCGTTCCCGATTATCAGTTTATTTTTGTATTTACCAAACTTTGTTTCAATGTTTTTATCTTCAGTTTTTCCTGATACATTGTAACCTTCGGGCAAATGAAATATATATCTGCACTTTTCCATTGATGGTCTTCTGACATAGATATCGGATTTTCGCTGGCGATTTTTTTCAGGAACTTTGATTGTACTATTTAAAAAGTTTAATGGTAAAATATAGGTTTTTTCATTCAATTTACGGACATAATTTTTAAAAATTATATTGATTTTTTCGTCGAACGATGGTGTAATGTCTTTGTTTTCAGTGTAATTGAAATTTAGCAATGTAAATGAAGGCACTTTTATGGTTTGTAATACCATTTTTTCTTTTCTGTTGTTATCGGCCAGAAAAACAGGTAAAATCTCTTCGTATTTTAATCCTTTATACTGAGTACACATTTCAGCTTTTCCTGTTTCAATATTTTCGAATTGAATGTTGAAATTCCTGATTGTACAATTTTCGTCAATTTTATACTTCCGGGTATTAACCAATTTGCTGCTGTCTCCTTCGATAAGTAAAGCCTTGCGGTTGTCGGTAAAATCACCGTTAAAGCCAAACGGCATTCGCTGACTTGTACACTCAAGCCATAATGTATCCCTTTGCGTTGGAACACAGATTATTGCGTGATTAAATCTGCTTGATGGGAATGTCTCATCAATTTCATCTGCATCACTTCCGGCTCTGATCAGACAATAGTTTGATTTTATTCCTATTGCTTTTAAAAGTGCTTTTGTGTAATTCGACAGTGCTTTACAGTCGCCATAAGATGTTTTATCGACTGTAGAAGCATCGAAGGGCTCGAATCCTCCTATTCCGATTTGAATACTTACATAACGGGTTTTTTGTTGCATAAATTCATAAACCTTATGAATTTTCTCCTGTTCGGTTTTACATTCAGCAGTTAATTCTTTTATTTTTGCAATTGTCGGTTCCGGCAGAATATCTTTTCCATCGTTCAGACTGTTAACCCAGCTTCCCAAATCACTCCAGTTTTTCAATGAGCCTTTTGTGTTTTTCATTGTGAAATTTTCGGTACTGAATACAATTAGTGGAATTTGCGGCTTTGTATAATCACTGTAATCTTCATGTCGTACTGCCATTAAGTCGATGACGTTCAAGCTATAAACATCTCCTTTTTCTGTCGGGGTTTTTGTTAATTGTTCTTTTATATTATATTGTTTGTAATTTAGTTTAAAACCAGCCGGTACTTTCACAATGCAGGATGCCAACTGATATGATGTATTGAAATTATTTAATTCCCAATCAGGAAAAAACAAAGTTTGTTTATGTTCTATTGTATAATTGTATTCCACTGTGAATGGAAAAATCCTGTATTTCGGATCAAGAAATTTTACCCTGTTGTCAGTATACAGTGAACCACCATCTATAGCACTATGGTCGATTATATCGCTGTATGTGAGGTTTTTGACCTTTACACCTTCTGAATTATAAAGTTTTCCGCGGAATGATGTAAGGCTTTGCATTGAGTTTACTGCTGTACCGAAATAAGCATCTTTTTCACCGTTTTCGTTCAATATAGTTATAACCAGTGAGATATTTTCGGTTATAGATTTCCCGGAATTGTAAGTTATTTCGGATTTAAAGAATCTAATGACCGTATGTGCATTTTCCTTTAAAGCAGGTGGAATGTCCGATATCGGGTAAATTGCTTCGGCTGACAGAAAAGAAAAGAAATTTAGAAATATGAATTGAGCAATGAGTATTCTTAACCCTGTTTTTTGTCTGATAAATAAATGTTTCATTTGTTTAAAGTTAATTTTTTTGAAAAACGCTATTAATTTTTTATATTTCTGTAATACAGGTATTTGTGGATTTGAATTTCATGAATAATTAAGCTTCTTAGGCATGATGATTAAAAATTATGTTCTTATTATATTTTTTTTAATGATATCATCTCCGATTGCTTTTTGACAAGTTCATTGTATAAAGATTTTAATTCTTTATATTCGGTAGTATAATATATTGGTTTCTTTATATTTAATTTGAACAGGATTTGAATTAAATTTTCGTTTACATTTGTCTGCATCTGAAAATTTGCAGTTTGATTCTGCAGTACCATTTTGATATTCTTAGGTAATTGATCAACTGTATAACCTGCAGGAATTTCAATATTAATAACGTCGGTTATTTCTGAAGGGTATTTAAAATCAACCGGATAAAGTCTGTCCTCAATTTTAAACGGATTTTCTTCCAACTTATTGAAAATGATAGGGTTGAAAAGTAATTTGTCATTTAATATAATTGAATGATTTTTATATTCAACTTCAAATTTTTCGATTACAGGATTTTGGAGGCTGTCAATATTCAGGCATGAATGGTTAATGACTGACAGTCCCGGATGTTTTTTCTCAAAGTCCTGAAGATATTCGGCTTCGGAGTTAAATGATTTATAATTAATGCGTTGGTTAAGAGCTGAGTAATCAAATCCGGTAATATTCAATTCTCCGATCAGACTTCCATCTTCCTTCAGCTTAAAGTTGGCAAGATTGAAACATTTATTTTTTTTCTCCGGAATAAGGTCAATCCAACTGAATTCTTCCTTATTCATCAAAAATCCTTTCTCATTAAGAGCCCTTTCGGGCAATATGCCTGCAGGGAGGTACTTTTCGGTGGCGTCAAGGAGGTAATTTTTCTGATCGATAGTTGCCTGAACAATAACATAATTAAATTTGGACAGACTTGCCGAAAAAACGGGTAATGTCCCATTGTCACGTGTACTCAGAATTACCGGATATGCTTCAATCCCAAGTTTATGAAGTAAAATCAGTAAACTTAAATTTATTTCAGCTGAATTTCCGAGTTTTTTGCTGAAAGCATATTCAAGTCCTTCACGCGAAATCCAGACAGATGACTGTTCGTTCCATTTAATGTGCTCTTTTATAGCCTTATAGGCTGAGTTCATGTTATCAATAGCTGATTGATTATTCTGTTTAATTTCGTTTTTGATGCTGTTAAGAAATAAATTCAGACTTTCAATTTTACGTCCGAAATCATCATCATTGTTAAAAGTTTGTGCTACAGCTTTCCATGAAGTGGCATATTCTTTATAATAGATGCCGGGTACGTTGATACTTTCAACTTCAAAATTAAACCTGGCCATATAATTATCAATGTTGTTGATATATGGTTCGGGAACAAAAGCAGGAACGTCTTTAGCCACCCAACGGTTCGATTCGTTAACAGCCAGTTGAATATATCCTACATAATTTTTTTTGAAATTAATAAATTGGTTGTTGTCGATGATAATTTCACTCCATTTGATAGGAATTGTACTTTGAAAACTCCAGTAATACGGGAATCCATCGTAGTAAAACTCAACATCGATGACCGAACCTGCCTTCACGTTAGGCATGGCTACTCTTGCCCTGTACAGGTCTTTCATTACTCTTTCGATGAAAATGCCTTCTTTACCAAGTTTGGTTACTACCGGAACTCCGTTTTCGAGATTAACCGTTTGTCCTTTTACATTTGTTTTTTCGGCCGCCGGAACATAAAAGTTTCCCTGCGATTTTCCTTCTTCCTTCAGGATTTTAATGCGTACCTGATGTACAAACTGAAAGCGGGCAGGATTAAAATATCCGTACTGACATAGTATCACTGCTGATGCGCTTGAATCGGCCGGATATACTTTCATTTCCAGATCCGACTGATCAACTTTGCCGAATTTCATGGGTTCTTTAGCACCAAAAACAGGATGAACAGCCAGGATTAAAAATAAAACGAACAGTTTACTTTTTTTAAACTGTGGCTTTGAGTGAAGCTGATGGATTGATTTTACCGAAAAATTCGGTGTCGGAATTGAATGGAGGGTCGTGACGTTGTAAATCACCCGGGATAAATTGTTTGCCATAATATTGTTTTTTTGGTTAAATGATTGCGCAAATATAGCTTAAAAAGTTTATGGTTCAATTTTTTCAGTATAATTTAATGTATATTAACATAATTATATATGTATTTGTTTGTTTAACGAAAAAATCAGTCAACATTATTTTTAATTATTTGAAGCAGCACCGAAAACTATTGAGATGAAATAAAAAAAGCCCGCAAATGCCTGTGACAGCAGATGCGGACAAAGTTTTTACCGTATTTAAGAATCAGATAATTGAATAATCAGTAATATCAACCGGATTTATTTCCGTAATAAACCTCAGAATGAAAGTCTTACTTTAATAAGTAGTCAGATAATCAGGTGCTTAGTATTTGTTTTAATGTCGATACAAAGTCCATAACCTCTTCTTCGGAAGTATCAAACGAACACATCCATCTGAGTTCGGTAGTCTGTTCGTCCCAGGTATAAAATCTGTATTTTGAGCGTAAAATTTCAATTGCATGAGCCGGAATTATGGCAAAAACAGCATTTGCATCCACATTTTGAGTGATTTTAACACCCTTAATTTTTTTTACTTCACCGGCAAGCAAACCCGCCAATCGATTGGAATGCATAGCCATTTCTTTCCATAAATCGTTGGTAAGCAGAGCAATAAATTGTGCAGCAATAAACCGGTTTTTTGAAAAGAGCTGAGCAGTTTGTTTTTGAAAGTAGGGTGCATTATCAACTAAATTTTCGTTGAAAATTAAAACTGCTTCACCTATCATAAGTCCGTTTTTTGTTCCCCCAAAACTCATAATGTCCACTCCGCAGCCAACTGTAGCTTCTTTTAAGCCAACTCCGAGTGCTGCTACAGCATTCGATATTCTTGCACCATCCATGTGTAAATACATATTGTTACGGTGGGCAAAACTACTGAGTTCTTTTAATTCGCTGATGCTGTATACCGTACCAAGTTCGGTGCTCTGACTGATTGAGATAACTTTTGGCTGAGTATTATGTACATTTCCGATTCTTGTCAGATAAGGTCTGATAAGTTCGGGGGTTAATTTACCATTTTCGGTTTTTATTGTAAGCAGCGAACTTCCGGTTTGATGTGTAGGAGCACCACATTCATCCGAATTAATGTGAGCAGTTTCAGCACAAACCACAGCCTGAAATGGTAAAGTGCAGCATTTGAGGCTGATAATGTTGGCGCCGGTACCGTTAAAAGCATAAAGTACTTTTACTTTGCCAAAAATATTATTGAAGAGTTGATTTGCTTTTTCAGTATATTCATCATCGCCATACGATATCTCGTGATTTGAATTGGCATTTTGTATGGCTTTTAATATTTCAGGATGTATTCCTGAATAATTATCACTTGCGAAACTTTTCATTATATTGTAACTTCAACCGCCGGAATAACAGGTTTCCGGTTGATTTCAAAATTTAAATTTGTCAAAAAAGCTTTTAGGTTTGATTTCTTCTGTTTCCTGCGGCTCAATATTTTCTTTCTCAAAACTGATGGTTTTATCCTCACGCTGAGGTGCTTCACCTTGTTCCCGTTTGATAAAACTTACAACGTCTTCGAGTCCTTCAATAAATTTGTCGAAATCTTCCTTGTAAAGAAATATTTTATGTTTTTCGTAAGTTACCTGTAAATCATCCTCATTACCAACAACTTTCTTCTTGCTTTCAGTAATTGCTAAAAACAAATCCTCGTTCCGGCTTTTCTTAACATCTAAATAGTAAATTCTTTTTCCGGCTTTAATTGCTTTTGAATAAATAATTTCACTTTCTTTTTTTTCGAATTCTGATTTTTTCTTATCTACTTCCATAATTTCAAATGGTTTTTGTTATTGGTTTAAATATCAAACGATTAAATTTTTTTTATTTTGCTTTAATCGTTGAGCCCTCAAATTTCAGTATTTTTTTTGAATCTATCAAATAAAGTTGAATTTATTTACTGTTTCAGGTTAAAATAATTCTTTATCAACTGATTTGTTTCAAAAATATATATTTAAAGCTTAAACTGTAATTTTTTGCATTCGGAAATACCCCATTTCCAACCGGTAAATAAACAGACAAGGATGATATACTGTCCGTTTCTTATGTTTTCCGGTTTTATAGAGGTCATTCGTAAATTTTCATTCAGATTGTTTTCTTAAATATAATAAAAAGATGTACCTTTGCGCCGGATTTTGAAAAGCGTTCTAAAATTTTTATGATTAACAGAGTATTATTACGAATTAAGATTATTCAAATCTTATATTCATATTACAAAGGCAATGGGAACTCTGTTCCGGTAGCCGAAAAAGAGTTGTTTCACAGTATTGAAAGAACTTATGATTTGTATTTTCATTTATTGCAGTTATCCGTTGAAATTACCGATTATGCTGCTTCGCGTATTGAAGCAAAACGCAATAAGTTAAGACCCTCCGAAGAAGATTTAAATCCAAATACACGTTTTATTGACAACAGCTTCATCAGTCAGTTGAGGGTAAATACTCAATTCTCGGAATATCTGACAAAGCAAAAACTTTCGTGGGTTAACAATCAGGATATCGTAAAACATCTTTATGAGGAGCTGATTAAGACTGATTTTTATGAGCAATATATGAACGCTGCTTCGGTTGACTACGATGCAGATAAGGATATCTGGCGTAAAATTTTCAAAAAAATCATCCTGCAAAGCGAGGAGCTTGATAGTTCAATCGAAGATCAGAGCATTTACTGGATTGATGATATAGAAATAGTAATAAGTTTTGTTATCAAAACAATTAAACGTTTTGAATCAAAATCACTTGAACATCAGGAGCTTTTACCAATGTTTAAGGATATTGAGGATGCTGATTTTGCACGTAAATTACTCCGCGAAGTGCTGACTCATGGTGACGAATATCGCATGATAATTGACGAAAATACAAAAAACTGGGAACTCGACCGTATTGCATATATGGATATCCTTATTATGCAGGTGGCGATGGCTGAATTGCTTAATTTTCCGACCATACCGGTGAATGTAACACTGAACGAGTATATCGAAATTGCAAAAAATTACAGTACCGAAAAAAGCGGCCTGTTTATCAACGGAGTACTTGATAATATTGTGGGACAGTTGAAGAAAGAAAATAAGTTAATAAAGGTGATGATGTTTAGTGACAAAATTAATTAATATGCTCCAAAAGTGCATTTTATTAATTCCTTCGAAATAAACTTGTAATTTTAACATTTTATTTGTTTATATTTGCGGTCATAAATCTATTAATTTTAAAAAAATATGAATTTACTAAGTATTTTCTTACAAGCAGCAGCACCGGGTGCCGGTGGTATGGGTGGTTACTCAGGTATATTGATGATGGTGTTGATTTTTGTGGTGTTTTATTTTTTTATGATACGTCCGCAAACTAAACGTCAGAAGGAAATTAAAAAACAACGCGAGGCAATGCAGCCGGGCGATAAAGTAGTTACATCAGGTGGTATTTACGGAAAAGTAAAAGAAATAAAGGAAACAACCGTTATTATTGAGGTAGCTGAAAATGTTCGTATTAAGGTGGATAAAAATTCTGTTTTTGCATCGGCCGACAGCAT
This sequence comes from uncultured Paludibacter sp., assembly GCA_937897985.1. Lineage (GTDB taxonomy): Bacteria > Bacteroidota > Bacteroidia > Bacteroidales > Paludibacteraceae > Paludibacter. The sequence continues at coordinate 7,774 of CALCBD010000024.1, forward strand.
TGATACTCCCGTAAAATAAACAGAGTAAAATGGCTGACAACAGCATTATAAAATTACTCAATCATTACATTTCAAAGCTTAAAACATTCTTTTTTTCTAAGGATGCTTTAAGCTTTTTACTCTTTCTTGCACTTGCTTCAGCCTTTTGGTTTGTAAACGCTCTGGACAAGGAACGTGAAACGGAAATCACCATTCCTGTCAGATTTACCGGTTTGCCCCAGAATATTGCAATTGTTGAAAGTTCTGCAGCATACATTACTATCAGGGTAAAAGATCAGGGGCTTAATTTGTTTGCATATACAAGTCAGGGATTTAATGCTATTTCGTTCGATTTAAGCCGGACTTTTTATGAAAAAGGAAATATCTTTATCTCATCGGATCAGATACGTTCTAAACTTTCACGTTTACTGCTTCCCACAACCTCGATCATGGAAATAAAGCCCGGCTCAATTTCAATGCATTATGAAAAACTGAGTGTGAAAACTCTGCCGATTGAATTTGATGCCCGAATTGAGCTCGACCATCAATATGTTTTGAGTGACAAAGTACAGATATCACCTTCCGAAATTACAGTTTTCGGACCAAAAAGGGTTTTAGATGCCATGAAGTCAGTTAAAACCGAACCGGTGGAACTGCTCAAACTTAACGATACAACTCACATGAATTGTAAACTTATACCGGTTAAATCGGTTAAATATGCTGCAAATGAAGTTAAAGTGAGTTTATTTGTTGAAATGTTTACCGAAAAAAACATTCAACTCCCTGTTGAAGTGATCAATTGTCCTCAGAATATTGTCATCCGTACTTTCCCGGCCAACGTGAACTTAATCTTCAACGTTGGAATGAGTCATTTTAATTCGTTGAAAGATAATGATTTGAGTGTAAATGTGGACTATAATGATATAAAAAATAATGCAAAACTGAAACAAAAATTAAATATCGTCAATAATGCTTCCTATATTTCGAATGTAAGAGTGGTTCCACAGGAAGTTGAATATATTATCGAAATGAGGTAGTTTGTAATTTTTGTATTTTTAATTTAAATATTTGATTATCAGTTATGAATAAAATACAAATGGTCGATTTAAGTGGCCAGTACATTCAAATAAAAGAAGAAGTTAACACGGCTATTCAACAGGTGATTGATTCGACGAGCTTCATCAAAGGTGGAAAGGTTAATGACTTTCAGTCGGCTCTCGAAACATATTTAGGTGTAAAACACGTAATACCGGTGGGAAACGGCACAGATGCCTTGCAAATTGCTCTGATGGCACTCGGTTTAAAACCGGGCGATGAAGTGATTACACCCACTTTTACCTTTATAGCCACGGCTGAGGTAGTTGCTTTATTGGGTTTGACTCCTGTATTGGTTGACGTTGATTTTGATACTTTTAATATTTCGGTGGAAGCTCTAAAGAAGGCGATTACACCTAAAACGAAGGCAATAGTTCCTGTTCATCTTTTCGGACAGAATGCCCGAATGGAACAGATACTCGAAATTGCCTCTGAAAATAATCTGTATGTGATTGAGGATGCCTGTCAGTCAATAGGTTCCGAATATATTTTCAGCGACGGACGAAAAGTTCATTCAGGATGTATGGGCGATATCGGATGTACCTCATTTTTCCCTTCTAAAAATCTTGGTTGCTACGGCGATGGAGGTGCAATTTTCACCAACAATGACAGTCTGGCTTCCAAAATGCGTTCAATTGCCAATCATGGAATGGTGGTGAGATATTATCACGATATGGTTGGTGTTAACTCACGTTTGGATAGTATTCAGGCTGCAATTCTCGAAATCAAATTAAAATACCTGGACCGGTATATTGCCAGCCGTCAGGAAGCTGCAACATTCTACAACAAAGCTTTTGCTGCTTCTGATAAATTAATTACACCGGTTCAATCTGAATTTTCGACACATGTTTTTCATCAGTATACTTTGAAACTGGTTGATGTTGACCGAAAACTGCTTCAACAACATCTCGAAAATAAAGGGATTCCTGCCATGGTTTACTATCCGGTACCGCTGCATTTACAGAAAGCGTATCAGGATGACCGATACCGGGCAGGCGATTTTCCTGTTGCAGAAAGGCTGTGTTCCTGCGTGCTTTCGTTGCCAATGCATACTGAGCTCGATACCGAACAACTTCAATACATCACCGAAAGTGTGCTGGAGTTTTTAAATAGCTGATAAGCAATCTTTAATCTATTATTTTCATTTTTATATTTTCAGGACATGAATTATTATCAGCATGAAACCGCCGTCGTAGATGAAGGATGTGAAATAGGTTCCGGAACAAAAATCTGGCACTTCTCGCACATTATGTCGGGTTGTGTTATTGGCGATGGTTGTAATATAGGGCAGAATGTTGTAATTTCGCCCATGGTGATTTTGGGTAAAAATGTTAAAATTCAGAATAATGTTTCGGTTTATACCGGTGTGATTTGTGAAGATGATGTTTTTCTGGGTCCATCCATGGTTTTTACAAATGTCATTAATCCCCGCAGTCATGTCAACCGGAAAAGTGAATACCTGAGAACCCTTGTTCGCAGAGGTGCAAGCATCGGAGCCAATTCCACCATTATCTGCGGAAACGAAATCGGAGAATTTGCATTGATAGGTGCGGGGTCGGTAGTTACAAAGCCTGTAAAACCTTATGCACTTGTCATAGGCAATCCGGCCAGACAAACTGCATGGGTAAGTGAATACGGGCATAAACTAAAGTTCGATGCACAGAATAAAGCAGTTTGCCCTGAGACCGGACAGGTTTATGAGCTTAAGGATGGTCAGGTGAAAAGAATTTCGTAATAGTGAATGGCTAATAATTAAGAACTTATACAAAATATTAAATATATGATAAAATTTGCAGTAATTGGTCAGGGTCATATCGGAAAAAGGCATGCAGAAATGATTCGACGTAATCCGGATGCCGAGTTGGTGGCCGTTTGTGATATTCTGACTCCAAAAGAGCTTGGTCTCGAAAATATTGAAGAAAAGTTTTATAATTCGATAGATGAACTTCTGGCATCGAATCCTGAAATTGATGTGGTAAATGTTTGTACGCCTAATGGCTATCATGCCGATTATGCAGTGAAAGCACTGGAAGCCAAAAAACATGTGGTACTTGAAAAACCCATCGCTCTTACAAAATCGGATGCTGAACGGATATTATTTAAATCGCTGGCCATGTCGAAACATGTATTCAGTGTGATGCAAAACCGTTATTCACCTCCTTCGGTATGGTTGAAAGAAATTATTGACAACGGAATTCTCGGTGGTATTTATATGGTAAAGCTCGATTGTTACTGGAACAGGGACGATCGTTATTATAAAAAGGGTAACTGGCATGGCGATGCTAAATTAGATGGTGGTACTCTGTTTACCCAGTTTTCACATTTTATTGATATCATGTACTGGCTTTTTGGTGATATAAAAAACATTAACGGAAATTTTGCCGACTTCAATCATAAAGATTTAACCGATTTTGAAGATAGCGGAGTTGTTACATTCGACTTCATTAATGGTGGGATGGGAAGCCTGAATTATTCGACATCGGTTTGGGATACAAATCTCGAAAGCAGTATAACAATTATTGGTGAGAAAGGAACTGTAAAAGTTGCCGGACAATATATGAATGAAGTGGTTTATTGCCATGTAAAGGATTACGAAATGCCCGAACTTGCCCCATCGAACCCGCCAAATGATTACGGATTATACAAGGGTTCTGCTCAAAACCATCATTATGTGATTGAAAATGTAATAGATAAACTGAAAGATAAAGGTACAATTACCACCAATGTGCTGGAAGGTCTCAAAGTTGTGGAAATCATTGAACGGATTTACGCCGTACGTGATCAGCACTGGAAAAAAGTGAAATAAAAATTCGTACCGGATACAACAAAAAAGCCCGCAATCGCGGGCTTTTTTGTGTGTTGTAAGTGAACTGATATTTATAAATCAGTTATTACTGTGTGTTTCGGTACCAATGTTTTCATTACACCCCAGGCAATCAGGTAGGCAAGTGCACAAACACTGAACATAATTCCGTAAGCCAGCGAAACGTTGGAAGAAATCATGTCTTTGGCCTGATCAAACATGGCGGTATTATTCGGATCAACCATCACATCTTTCAGGTTGTCGATTTTAATTTTTTCGATTGGCAATGCTTCTGTTACTTTTATCAAACCTGCTTTAACAGCTTCGGAAACGCCCTGCATACGGAACTTGTCTTCGAGACCACCGGCAAGTAACTGAACCAAAACTCCACCTAAACCACCTGCAGCTGCTCCGATTCCGGTTACAGAACCTACAGCTTTTTTAGGGAACATATCCGAAACAGTGGTAAAAAGATTAGCTGACCACGCCTGATGTGCAGCTGCTGCAATACTGATAATGGCTACGGCAGCTACAATTCCCCATACAGCAGCAACATACTGGGTTGTCACAAGCAGAATCGGAACAAAAGCTATCAATAATAATGCAGTCATACGGGCTTTATAAGTCTGCCAGCCTTTGTTCATAAAGCTCATTGGAATGGAACCTCCGTATACCGAACCGATAATTGCTATTCCGTATACGATGAAAGTCGAAATCATAACGGTGTGTTTTGTTTCAACAGCATCCATCCCCACACAGAATTGTTGTTTGATATAGGTTGGTAACCAGAACAAAAGGAACCACCAGATTCCATCGGTCATAAATTTACCAAAAACAAATGACCATGTTTGCTTGTATGTCAGCATCTTATACCATGGAACCTTTACTTTTTCGGCTGTAGGATCTGCTTCAGCAACCACTTCATCGTCGCTGTGGATATAGTCAAATTCGGCCTGACTGATTTTTTTCTTTTCGAGCATTGCTCGTGGTGTAGCATATAATTTACCCCAGAAAATTAGCCAGATGAAACCAATTAAACCTGTGATTATAAACGCCATTTGCCATCCGTGGAAAATCCCGAGGAATAATCCGTTTCCTTCTGATGGATTCCATGCAGCCAGAATTACCGGAATCAGCAGAGCACAAATCATGGCTCCAATGTTCGAACCTGAATTAAAAATTCCGGTCGCTAATGCACGTTCTTTCTTTGGAAACCATTCTGCCACAGTCTTGATTGATGCCGGAAAGTTTCCTGCTTCTCCGGCACCGAAAAATGCCCTCGCAATTACCTGACCTATCACCGTTTTTCCCATGAAAGCACTTAGTCCACCTGCAATTGACCAAATTATCAACGAAGCAGCAAGTCCGATTTTAGTCCCGATTTTATCGATAATAAAACCTGCAAAAAGGGTAAAACCGGCATAGAATGCTGTAAACACTGATGTTAAAATTGAAAAATCGGTTGCTGACCAACCAAATCCTTCAGTTGAACAAAAATAATCCTTAAGGTAGCCAATCACATTTCTGTCCATGTAATTGACGGTGGTAGAGAAAAGAAGCAAAGCCACGATGGTCCATCTGTAATTTGTCATCTTTTCGACCGTTGATTTTGTCATGTTTAATGAATTTAAAGGGTTTTTATTTCGAAATTATTTTCTCACTTTTTTAATGATGTCAAATGTGTCTTTGCAAAGTCGGGTAATTCCATCCCAGTCGCCGTTTTTCAGCATTTCGGCTGGAAAAAGATTGGAGCCCATTCCCACGCACATCACTCCGGCATCGAACCACGACTTCAGGTTGGCTTCTTCGGGTTTTACTCCTCCGGTAA
>CALCBD010000025.1 GCA_937897985.1 uncultured Paludibacter sp.
CGCCGACCCTCTGCTTGTAAGGCAGATGCTCTGAACCAGCTGAGCTAAACGCCCGTTTTTTCGGGATTGTTGTACCTTTCTCCAAAAGCGATGCAAAGATACATCTTTTTTTCATATCTCAAAATATCATTTCTACTTTTTTCGTTTATTTGATTGTTTCATTTTATTGTAAACGAAATTACAGGCTGTTTTTCGGGCCGGGATGCTTTCTGTTTTTAATTCAAAAGATAAATTTTCCGAATTCACTTTCGATTTCCAGTTCCCGCTTATCTGAAGCTTCACAATATCCAACTATCTGAGCATCAATGTTAAATGATTTTGAAATATCAATCACTTTTTGAGCAAATTCCTGAGGCAGATAAATTTCAAACCGGTGTCCCATGTTAAAAACAGTATACATTTCTTTCCAGTCAGTTCCCGATTCTTTCTGAATTAATCTGAAAAGCGGAGGAATTGGGAAAAGATTATTTTTTACCACTTTCAAATTGTCAATAAAGTGTAATATCTTTGTTTGAGCACCACCCGAACAATGTACCATACCATGTATTGCGGGGCGAAGTTCTTCCAGAATTTTTTTGACCACGGGGGCATAAGTTCTTGTTGGTGAGAGTACTAATCTTCCTGCATCGGTATTTGTCCCTTCAACTTTATCTGTCAACCTGCAAGAACCGGAGTAGGCCAGATGCTCAGGAATACCGGCATTGAAACTTTCGGGATATTTTTTTGCTAAATAATTGGCAAAAACATCATGTCGTGCAGAAGTTAAACCGTTACTTCCCATACCTCCGTTGTATTCATTTTCGTAAGTCGCTTGTCCTGACGATGAAAGACCGACTATCACATCGCCGGCCCGGATATTTCCGTTGTCGATAATATCACTGCGTTTAAGTCTGCAGGTAACAGTGCTATCCACAATTATTGTCCTTACCAGATCGCCGACATCAGCAGTTTCGCCACCTGTGGGGAAGATATTGACACCCATGGTGGCCAGTTCATCCACAAGCTCATTAGTGCCGTTAATGATGGCCGAAATCACTTCGCCTGGTATATTGTTTTTATTTCGTCCGATAGTCGACGACAGAAGTATATTGTCAGTGGCTCCGACGCAGAGCAGGTCGTCGATGTTCATGATAAGAGCATCCTGAGCAATGCCTTTCCATACCGACAAATCGCCTGTTTCTTTCCAGTAAACATAGGCCAGCGATGATTTTGTCCCGGCTCCATCGGCATGCATAATGTTGCAGTAATCAGGGTCGTTACCTAAAAAATCAGGGATTATTTTACAGAAAGCTTTAGGAAAAAGTCCTTTATCGATATTTTTTATGGCGTTATGTACATCTTCTTTCGAAGCGGAAACGCCCCGCTGGTTATACCGTTGGTCAGTCATATTTTTTTATTATTGGCTTGTGTACAAATGTTTATCAGGTGTTTTTTACTGAATAAGAGATTAACTTCCTGATAGTTAATTGGTTGAAGAGCTTATCGCCCCGATTTTTTAATCATTTCAAATAATTTTGTATTGAAAGCATCTTGTTTCAGTAACTTTTCGAGACTGATATGCATTCGGTAACACCAGAAATTCCGGGGATTATTCGGGACATTGATTCTTTCGGCAAAAGGATGTTCCAGGCAAAGTTTTGATTCTGTAGAAATCCAGTCCTGCCATGGTAGAATGACCCACATTGCGTTAGCGTCGAGGTGTTGTTCAATGATTTTTTCGGCTATCCACTGTTCGCATTTTTCGGGAGCAGGACCGGGCATTCCAAGTGCTTTGTTGAAAAAACGCTGTGTTAGTGCAGCATCTTCTTCCCACCATGCTCTGATTGGGTTCATGTCATGAGTCGAGGTAGTGCACACCGAACGGTATGGTGCTTCGGAGGGCATAGCAAATTCGACGTTTGGCTTTTTGGGCATCCGCTGAATTTCGAGACTGAGGATTTCGAGAGCATTCATTACGTCCGGCACCGAATCGGGAACCATACCGAGATCTTCGCCACACACCAGCATATTGGTTGCCGAAATAAGCGGAGGTAATTTTTTTAATGCTTTTTGTTTCCAGAATTCATTGTGTCGGTGATAGAAGTATTCGACATAAATTTTATCGAGTAGCCGCCGTGTGTCGTCATTCAAATCGCGGAATGATGCAGAGTTATGCATCGAAATGCGGGGGTGAAATCTGGATGAATCATAGGTGTCACGTACAAAAATCACTTCGCAATGGAGCATATAGAGACCGTCCCGGATTAATACTTCTTTATTCCCGAAATTATACCCCAATGAAGCAAAGTGGGCTTCAATTTTCTTTTGAGTGTCGTACTCCGGTTTGAATTTATAGTTTTGCCATCCATCCGGAAGCAGGTATTCACGAATAACATCGTCGGTGTACTTACCGAAAGTGGCGTAAAGCACATGCTCTTTCATGTATGGTTTCAGGAAGCGGTTTTCGTCCCACCATAAGCCGGCCGATTCGAGTTCGGCTCTTGTATAGGGTAAGGCCGGACTGAAACTTCCGGTCAGTCCCCATACATCATTTACAGGGATTTCCCATATTCTGAAAAAACCGAGAATGTGATCGATGCGATATGCGTCGAAATATTCAGCCAGTTTCTGGAAGCGTTTTCGCCACCATTGAAATCCATCCTTTTCCATCAATTCCCAGTTATAGGTAGGGAATCCCCAGTTTTGACCGGTAGCCGAAAAATCATCAGGGGGTGCACCGGCCTGAACGTTGGTGTTGAAAAGTTCAGGGTCGACCCAGGCATCCACGCTTCGCGGACTCACACCGATGGGTATATCACCTTTGATTGCTATGCCGTTTTGCCGGGCATAATCATGGACTTCGGACAATTGCAGATGCAGGTGATATTGGAGAAAATAATAAATAGCTATTTTCTGATAATGATCCGAAGAGGGTTGCGAAAGCTGTTCTATCTCTTCTTTACGGTACTTTGAAAATTCAGGCCATTTGCCAAACTCAGGTGTTTTATACAGATCGCGAAGATAAGAAAATGCAGCATAGGGAATAAGCCACTCTTTGTTTGATTCAAAAAAGCGCTTATAATTTTCGGAATTAAAAACAGTTTTGGATGTTGTAGCGAACACTTCTTCAAAATATTCCCACTTTACATTCATTACATTTTGATAATCCGAAAAAGTTTTGGCATTTAGTTCGGCTTTTTTAGCTTCGAAGTAGGCTTTTCGTTCCTTGTCTTTTATGGTTCCGATTTTTTCGGGTCGTAAATATATGGGGTGAAGTGCATATACCGAGACAGCATTGTATGGGTACGAATCGTAGTTGGTATGGTAAAGGATGGTGTCGTTGATAGGAAGTGTTTGTATCAGTCGCTGACCGGTTTTTTTTGCCCAGTCAATCATCATTTTCAAATCTTCAAATTCGCCTGTTCCGAATCCTTTTTTACTGCGAAGTGAGAAAACAGGAATAGCAACGCCTGCTCCCTTCCACGATGGGATGGTTCGCAGAAAATGTTCGTCGTTTACAATCGTAAGTGCATGAGCATCGATGTTTTTCAGCATTCTGTTGGGTCCGCCACCCCATGCCAGAACTTCATCGGTGGCTGAGTCGACAATAAGATATTTATATTCGAGCGGAAATTTAAAGTTTTTGGTATCGAGCAACAAACTCCAGAAAGGGAAGCCGGATTCATCGAGTCTGACTTTTTTTGTAACATCCCAGTTGCCTAACGCCTGTTGATTCCCCACAATTGCAAAATGACGGTCGGGTTCCATTTGTGAGCAGTTGAGACGAAGGAGCAGGTTTCCTTTTGCGGGAGCATTTTGTTTTTCAACAACATTTCTTTTGAAAAAACAATCAGAAAAAATATTTGACGAAAAAGGACTATCGCCGTAAGGACCACGCCAGTTGTCATAAATCTGAATTTTATTCCTGCTGTCAGGAAGTTCAAGAGTTCTTTCGTTCCCGAATTCATAATGATAGAAGCCGTTCGTTTCACAAACAGCATATCTGTATGACAGTAATTTTACTGAATTTTCCAATTCAATTTCAATTGTCCACTCAGATTTTTCGTTACAACGCATGGTGAATTCCATGCCTTTGTCTGTATATCTGGCCGAAGGCTTTGATAGTAAGAGTATTAATGACTCTCCCCATTGTGTTTTAAAATGAACACTGAACCGGATTTGCATGTTGACTTAATTAAAAAAGCTGATTATGTAAAAGTAAGAAATCTGAGGATACAAAAGTACAAAATTGATTATTATATTCAATAGTGGAAATAAAAAAACCTTCTTAGTAGTTGTTACACTGAGCTAAGAAGGTTCGTAAAATGAGGTTCGTGGCGGATTCGAACCGCCGTAAACGGTTTTGCAGACCGGCGCCTAGCCACTCGGCCAACGAACCAGAATTTTCGGTCTGCAAAGATAGTATAATTTTGAATTTTACCAAAGTTTTTGAAGATAAAAACCGGTGATAAGTGAATTCTGCGTCGTTCAGGGACGGTTCATTGGAGCCCGTCCGCCCTGCCATTCTTTTACCAATTCCTTTCTGAATGAACGTTCTGCATTGAAATAGTCGAATATAGTGCGGGCCGGTAGGTGCTTTTTTAATTTCAGGTAATAATTTTTCTGAAGCTGTGCTTTTTGTAATTCTGTGTTAACAAACCGTTCGTTTAATTCCTCAAAATTTCTGTTTTCATGATCTCTTGCTGAATTTCTGCTTTTTCTGAATGCATCTTTGTTTTGCTCCATCAGTCTCCAGATGGAGACTTCGTATTCCATGAACAGGGGTTGGATGATTGCTGCCTGCTCTTCGGTGAGGCTGGCGTTTTCGACCAGAAATTCCCATTTGCGGTTGTGCAGGTCTTTCAGGTTAGGTCTGTTTCTGAAATCCTGTGCACTTATTGCAAAGCTGATAATCAGCACGGTCATTAATAAATACTTTTTCATCTTCTCAATTTTATTTAGAATTTTACTTAGTTTCGTTGGCAAGATATAAATCCATCACTTCGTCATCGTGTAATTGCGAGATAACATAAAGTTCGTAATTTTCCGAATTCGTGATTTTGTGTTTTACATAGATATTATAACCTGCTTTACCGCTAACCAACAGGCCGGTAAGCATGGCGGCAATGTATAACCACCTCCTGACTGGCACCAGTTTTTTAACGGGTTTTCGGGCGATGGCCTGATCGATACCTGCCGCAAAATCCTCGAAATAATTTTCGGGGACAGTAAATGGCAATTTTCGGGACGCGTCTTCAAAGCGTATATTTTTTTTGTTTTCCATATCTTATTTTCGTACTTTGATAGTTTAAATCTGTGTTTTAAAGTTGCATAATGGTTTATGAGTTTTCGTCGAAAAACTTCTCAATTTTTTTTACGGCATGATGATAGGATGCTTTCAGCGCACCGGCTGTGGTTCCTAAAATCGACTCCATTTCTTCGTAGGTAATATCATCAAAGTATTTCATGTTGAATACCAGTCTTTGTTTTTCGGGTAGTGTCAGAATCGCTTGTTGTAGTCTGAGTTGAATCTCATCTCCATCGATATAAGTGTCGGACCGGAGTTGCTGCATCAAAAGATTTTCGTCGTCGTCCATGGCCACATTATTTCTGATGCGCTTTGCAGCTAAAAAGCTTAAGGTTTCGTTAGTGGCTATTTTATAAAGCCAGGTCGATATCAATGCATCACCCCTGAATCCGTCCAATCCGTTCCAGGCTTTGATAAATGTGTTTTGAAGCACATCGCTGGCATCATCATGCGAAATCACCATTTTACGTATGTGCCAGTAAAGCCGTTCCTGATACAACCTTACTATTGACGAAAATGCAGATGTTTTTTTATGATGATTTTTAAGATCGAGCACTAATTGGGCTTCGTTATTACTCATACAGTGTAATTACATATTTGTCATTTGATTAATCATCTGTCATTCTCAAAAAATGTGTTGTATTGCGTTTTGTATGTTCATAATGACACTTTAAAGCTCTGAAAGTTTAAACGCCGGTTCAAATAAATTAAATTTTTATTGCCCTTATCATTCTGTCATTCCCCGAAATGTCCTGTCGCAACTCAATTTCAGTGAAATCATAATTTTTTAAAAGCGCTGTGATTTCCAGTCCTCTGTCCCTGTGAATTTCAAAAAACAATTGTCCACCGGGCGAAAGGAAGTGGCACGCAAACTGTATGATTTTTCTGTAAAACAAAAGAGGGTCGTTTTCGGGTACAAATAATGCAATGTGTGGCTCGAAATCAAGTACATTTGGTAAAATATCCTTTTTTTCGGATTCGGTAATATAAGGTGGATTACTTACAATCAGATCAAAACTGAAATTGACTTTTTCGTCCGACAAAATATCGAATTGCCTGAACCCGACTGCCACACCGTTCGAAAGTGCATTCCGTCGGGCAACCTCGAGTGCATCGTACGAAATGTCAAAAGCCATTACAGAAGCCTGAGGCAGGTACTTTTGAAGCGAAACTGCAATGCAACCGCTACCGGTACCGATATCAAGTATTTTAAACCCTGAAGCGGCTTTGGAACTGCATTGGATGATCCATTCCACAAGTTCCTCTGTTTCGGGTCGGGGGATTAATACTGCCTCATTAACTTCAAATATCGAATCCATGAACGTAGTTTCACCCAGAATATACTGAATCGGAGTAAATAATTTCAGTTTTTCGATAAATCTGTTCAATATTTCGCGTTGTTCAACAGAAAAAATTGTATTTTTGTTTACGATAATTCCCGTAACCGACAAACCGGTAATTTTGGAAATGAGCAGATTTACAAAACTTTTAATTTCTGTTTCGGGATATAATCCGTTCAACTCTTTTTTTATGTGGTCGATGGCTTTTAACATGTTACAAAGATACATAAATTGCTTTTAATGTGGTGTGAGATTAATACAACAGAGCAGTTTAAATTTAATCAGTGGTCAGATTTACAGAGTTTTAAGCCATCATTTTTTTAATAATGCATTTTTTAAAAAAAACGGGGAAAAAGGGAAAAAATATTCAAAGTATTTCTGCTTTATGTTCACCGTGCCTCTGTGGTTATCTGTATTCACATCAGTGGGAGAAGGATGCAGAGGATTAAAATAATTCAACGTTACCGGAAAACCGGTACTAAGTTGTTTGCTTCAATCATTCAGGGGCACAGAGCTGATATCTTATTCAAATAAACAAAAACTAAAACAATTACAACTTCTGATTCACTTTAGTAATCTAATATTAATAATAAACTGAAGTAAATGAAAAATATCAACTACAGCATTGAGAATCATTTGGATGATTCGGTGGAAGGTTATATGAAACGATGTTTGTTTCTAGCGGCTAATGGCGAAAGCCATGTAGCGCCAAATCCGATGGTGGGTGCTGTTATTGTTCACAATAATAAAATCATTGCAGAAGGTTATCATCATAAATATGGACAGGCACATGCCGAACCTAACGCAATCAATGCTGTAAAAGACAAAGAATTACTGAAGTCATCAACGCTTTATGTAAATCTCGAACCTTGCTCGCATTATGGCAAAACACCTCCATGTGCCGACCTTATTGTAGCTTCGGGAATTCCAAAGGTCGTTATCGGGACCTCCGACCCCAATCCCAAGGTAGCAGGAAGAGGCGTGAAAAAACTGATAGATGCCGGTATAGAAGTGATAGTTGGAGTACTTGAAAACGAATGCAGGGAATTAAATAAAAGATTTTTTACTTTTCAAACGGCAAAACGTCCATTCGTTATTCTCAAATGGGCGCAAACCGCAGATGGATTTATTGATAAAATCCGTAATGACAGGACACAATTGCCTTTTCAGATTTCAGATCAGCTTACCCGTCAGTTCACACATCATATGCGTGCCGAGAATCAGTCGATACTGGTAAGTACAAACACGCTTATTCTGGATAATCCATCACTTACTGTTCGCCACTGGTCGGGTAAAAGTCCTGTAAGATTTGCTATCGACCGGAATAATGTAGTTCCGGAAGATTATAATATTTTAGATGGCAAACTCCGGACTATTATTTTTACCGAAAAGGAGGTGAAATCCGGAACCAATACCGGGTATGTAAAGATTCCGTTCGACGAAAACAGTTTGTCGGCAATGCTGCAAAGTATTTACGAACTAAGTATAAATTCGGTACTGGTGGAAGGAGGTGCAAAGTTACTTCAAAACTTTATCAATCAGGGATTATGGGACGAAGCCAATGTGGAGGTTTCGGATCAGATTATACTTTCGGGAGTGGCAGCTCCTGCTATAGGTTGTCAGCCGGTGGCTGTGAAAAAATTCGGAAAACATTTATGGATAAATTATATCAATAATAACAAACATTTTTGAAGATGGACCATATTTTAACTATCATGTTTATAGCGTTATATCTGTATACGCTTATAACAACAATATCTGTGTTGTTGCTCGAAAACAGGAATCCCGTGAAGTCCTTATCGTGGGTGCTCGTATTATTATTTCTTCCGGTAATGGGGTTGGTTTTTTACCTGATTTTCGGTCAGAATTTCAAAAAGCAGAAAATTATAAAAAAAAGGGTTCGGTTTCCCCAGAAACTACAGCAAAACCTGATTAATTTCGATCAGGATGGGACGGCATTTATTCATGCCAACCAATTGAATCTGATTAAACTGCTGATTAAGAACAGTGATGCAGGTGTGTATTGCGACAATAAAATTGAGATACTCGCCGAAGGTGGGAAAACATTTGAAGCAATGTTTGAAGCCATTCGGAATGCGAAGAACCATATTCATGTGGAATTTTTTATTTTCGGAAACGATAAAATTTCGAACGATTTAAGGGAGTTGTTGATTACGAAAGCCCGTGAAGGGGTCAGGGTACGAATGATTTATGATTTCTGGGGAAGTTTCTTTCTGTCACGTATGTATCTTCAGACCCTGAAAGATGCCGGAGTTTATATCAGACCGTTTTTACCGCTGAGGTTACGCTTCGGCAGGAGTAAAATCAACTACAGAAACCACAGAAAGATATTGATTGTTGATGGGAAAATTGGTTTTACCGGCGGGCTTAATTTTGCCGACCGATATGCTTTCGGTAATGCCCTTGGCCGTTGGCGCGATACTTTTGTGCGGTTTGAAGGTAAGGCTGTTCACGGTCTTCAGCAATTGTTTCTTACCGATTGGTATTTTGTAGAACACAAAATGATTGAGGATCCGAAATATTTCCCGGCAGCCAAAAAGTTTGACAAAAATGTGGTTCAGATTGTAAGCAGCGGACCCGACACTGATTGGGAAGCAATCATGCAGGGTATCAGTTCGGCTGTCATGTCGGCAACAAAATATGTTTACATCCATACACCTTATTTTGTACCCAACGATGTAATTGAAACCTGTCTGCAGATGGCAGCTATGAGTGGAATTGATGTCCGGTTGATGATCCCCAGTCATTCCGACTCGAAATTGTCTGATGCCTGTACCTCGAGTTATCTCGGTCGGGCGCTTGAAGCCGGAATACGTGTATTTAAATATCAAAAGGGATTTCTTCACAGCAAGGCAATTGTAATTGATGGTGTGATTTCGGTTATCGGTTCGGCTAACCTGGATGAGCGGAGTTTTAATCAGAATTTCGAAGCAAATGCTTTTATTTACGACAATAAAACGGCCGAAACTCTGAAAAGTCTTTTCGAAAGAGATATTAAAAACAGTGTTGAGCTTACTTTGGAACAATGGGTAAGCCGGAAACGCAAACAGAAACTGAAAGAATCGTGGGCACGACTGTTCAGCCCCCTGATGTAAAAAAAGAGAGAGAAACTCATTAATGAATTTCTCTCTCTTTTTTTTACATCTGAAAGCCTGTAATTACACGCGTCTTTCTTTGATACGGGCTTTTTTGCCGGTAAGTGCACGTAAATAATACAATTTAGCACGGCGAACTTTACCACGTTTGTTGACTGTAATGCTTTCGATAAATGGTGAATCAAGCGGGAAAATACGTTCTACGCCAACATTACCCGACATTTTACGAACTGTAAAACGTTTCTTGTTTTCATGTCCCACGATTTTGATAACATCACCGCGAAATTCCTGAATACGTTCCTTGTTTCCTTCGATAATGCGATAAGCCACTGTAACGGTGTCACCTGCTTTAAACGCCGGATGAGATTTTTCAACAAGAAATGCTTGTTCTGCAATTTTAATTAAATCCATTTTGCTCTTTTTTAAGTAATTAATGCGCAATATTCACAGACCTTGTTATTCTGTCAGAGATTACGCTAAATTCGGACTGCAAAATTAGTGTTTTATTTTGACCTGACAATGCCTCAAAACGATTTTACCAACAAATATTTTCTTTTTATCGAAATCAACTTAAGAATTTGTGTCTCCGGATTTATTTGTTAGTCATGATATCGAGTACCATTTTGTCGGTTTCATTCATTCCATCCCTTCCTATTTTGGTCAGGTTTTGTATGGTTTTATCCACATCTTCGTCAGTAATGCCCTCGATGGATGATAAGACCTTATTGTCCATTGCCAGAAGTGCAGATAGTGTGGCAGTTGAAACTCCGTTTGAAACTTTTAAAGTACAACTTGGCTTGGCACCATCGCAAATCATACCGGTAATATTACCAATCATATTTTTGATGGCATACCCTATTTGTTCTTTTGTCCCACCCATTAAATAAGCCACTCCGCAGCTCGAACCGGTGGCTGCCACCACAGCTCCGCACAAACCCGAAAGACGGCCGAGACTTTGTTTGATATAAATTGTCATCAAATGACTTAAAACCAATGCTCTGATCAATTGTTCTTCGGTTTTACCGCTTTCTTCTGCAAAGACCGAAACAGGCAGGGTGGCAGCAATCCCCTGATTTCCACTGCCCGAGTTGCTCATCACCGGAAACATAGCACCTCCCATACGGGCGTCGCAGGCAGCTGCTGTAACCGAAAGCATGTGTGTGTAAACCGAGTTTCCCATCATGCCGTTGGCTAATGTCTGTGCCACACTGTGTCCGTAAGTGCCTTTCAGAGAGGCTTCGGCGGCTGCTTTGTTCAGTCTGACTGTCTCCAGAATGAAGCTGATTTCACTCAGTGGAGTTTCGAGTGCAAATTCACAAACTTTGTCGAACGAAAGCTCTGCGGTTTCAGTCTGATTCTCCTTTAATTCATCGTTGATAAGGCTCATCAGTACTTTGCCATTCAATTCGACAAGGGAGAAACGGTTGTGTTCTCTGCTGATAATTACCCTGGCCTGATTTCCCTGACTGATTCCGACAGCCTCAATATATAATTTTTCGGTAATGTCTTTTTTAAGATGGATGCCGGTAATTTTTTTTTCAATCAGCTCTTTCCCCGATTCAACTGCTTCGGGTGTAACTTCTCTGAGTACCTCGAGTCCGTATTCCGGCTTTCCAACAATAGCTCCGAGGGCAATGGCTATGGGCAATCCCACCATTCCCGTACCCGGAATGCCAACCCCCATGGCGTTTTTCAATACATTGGCGCTCAGATATACGTCAATTTTTTCGGGGATAGTATTGAGAAGTTCTTTCACCTTTGCCACAGCAAGCGCTACAGCAATGGGTTCGGTGCATCCGATAGCAGGAATGACCTCCTGTTGAATGAGTGAAACAATCTTACTACGTTCGGTTATTGAAAGCATTTTGTTTGGGTTCTTGTATAATAATTCACAAAAGTATACAAAATTATCGATACAATGATGATGAAAACTGATAAATCAGGTGTTGAGAAATTCCTTTGTTATCAATGGTTGAAAGCATTTATACGGTATTGTTAACTCATTTAAATCAAACTGTTGAACTGCAAAGGTTAAGGGCGGGAATGTGGTTTGAATAATTTTCATTACCTTTGCGGACTGAAAAAAATGATTGTGTTAAATGCAGAAAATTAGAAACATTGCTATTATTGCTCACGTTGACCATGGTAAAACTACTCTGGTTGATAAGATGTTACTTGCCGGACATTTATTCCGCGACAACGAAAATGCCGGCGAGTTGATTATGGATAATAACGACCTTGAACGTGAAAGAGGAATTACTATTCTTGCCAAAAATGTATCCATCGATTATCAGGGATATAAAATTAATATTATAGACACTCCGGGGCATGCCGACTTCGGAGGTGAGGTCGAACGGGTGTTGAACATGGCCGATGGCGTATTGTTATTGGTCGATGCGTTTGAAGGTCCTATGCCTCAAACCCGTTTTGTACTTCAAAAAGCGCTTCAAATCGGATTGACACCGATAGTGGTTGTCAATAAAGTGGACAAACCTAATTGCCGTCCGGATGAAGTACATGAATTGGTTTTCGATTTGATGTACAACCTCGATGCCACAGAAGAACAGCTGAACTTTCACACTATTTACGGTTCGGCTAAAAATAACTGGATGTCGGAGGACTGGAAAGAGCAAACCAACAGTATTTTGCCTCTGCTCGATGCTATTATTGAGTATATCCCAGAACCATTAATGCTCGAAGGTACTCCTCAGATGCTGATTACTTCACTCGATTATTCCTCGTATGTGGGACGTATTGCTGTGGGTCGTGTTCACCGGGGCGTATTGCGCGAAGGTATGGATGTAAGTCTGGTGAAGCGTGACGGAACCGTGAAGAAAAGCCGTATCAAGGAATTACATACTTTTACCGGTTTGGGAAGAACCAAAACTACCGAAGTTAAATCGGGCGATATCTGTGCATTAGTCGGCATAGATGGCTTCGAAATCGGGGATTCGATTTGCGACCTGCTCAATCCGGAGCCATTGAAACCAATTGCCATTGATGAGCCAACCATGAGTATGGTATTCACTATCAATACTTCGCCATTCTTTGGCAAAGAAGGAAAATACGTAACTTCACGTCATATTCACGACAGGTTAATCAAAGAGCTGGATAAGAATTTAGCACTCCGTGTCGAAAAAAATATCGATTCTGATATCTGGCATGTTTACGGGCGTGGAGTTCTCCACCTGTCGGTGCTGATTGAAACCATGCGTCGCGAGGGTTACGAATTGCAGGTTGGTCAGCCTCAGGTGATTTTCAAAGAAATTGATGGCAAAAGATGTGAACCTATCGAACAACTTACCATTAATCTTCCGGAGGAATGTTCAGGAAAAATTATTGAAATGGTGGCAATGAGAAAAGGAGAGATGTTGAGTATGGAAGTGATGAACGACCGTATTCAGCTCGAATTTTTAATTCCATCGCGCGGTATTATCGGACTCCGGAATGGTGTTCTGACTGCTTCGGCAGGCGAGGCAATTATGTCACATCGGTTTTTTGAATATCAACCGTACAAAGGAGACATAGAAAAACGAACCAACGGTTCCATTATTGCAATGGAAAGTGGTACTGCTTTCGCTTACGCAATCGACAAACTACAGGACAGAGGCAGGTTCTTTATTTTCCCTCAGGACGAGATTTATGCCGGACAGGTAGTGGGCGAAAGCGCCAAGGAAGGCGATATGGTTGTGAATGTAACCAAATCGAAAAAGCTCACAAATATGCGTGCTTCAGGTGCTGATGACAAGGCAAAACTGATTCCGCCGGTTGTATTCAGTCTCGAAGAGGCGCTTGAATATATCAAAGAAGATGAATATGTCGAAATTACTCCTCAGAGTATACGTCTTCGAAAAATATATCTCGACGAAAATGAGCGAAAACGAATGTCGAAAAAATAAAATTGAAAGCAAAACCGAATCGGGCTGAAATTTTTTGTAATTTTGTCTTCGGTGTTAAGATTTTTGTTTTACGAAGTATAATTTGAGAAACATCATGAAAAAATCCATTTATTTTGTCATTCTTTTTTTTCTTGCTATTGGTGTCAGCGTCAGGGCTCAGATAGGAATAAAAGCAGGAATTAATATGGCCAACGAAATAAAATCACTTAGCAGTGAGGCTATTGCTGCCGGTTTTAGTACCGAAAATCTCACGGGATATGAAGTGGGATTAGTGGCACAGTTAAATTCAAAAAAATCGGGGTTAGGTGCCGAAATCGGTTTCCTGCTTTCGCAAAAAGGATTTTCTTATTCCGATAGTGTCAGCGTAGTCGATATGGTAAAAAGAGGATATAAAGAACTGAATTACATCGAAGTCCCTTTGAATCTCCGCTATTGTCTGAAATTAGGATTTGTAGGTGTTTATGGTTATGGTGGTCTGTATGCGGGATATGCCCTGAACGGAAAATTAGTGGACGAAACGGAAGCAGTGTCGCAGGATATAGATTTCGGCGAAATGCTGAACCGGAGCGATTACGGTTATAATCTCGGGCTGGGTGTCGAATTTTTCAAAAAAATTCAGTTTGGTGCCAACTGGTCGCAGGGTCTGAAAAAATCAGTTTTCCAGATCAACCAAAATGCCGATCCGCGTTCGAACAGAGTTTATTCGGTTACGTTAACTTACCTGTTTTAATTCAGGAATGTATTAATGATGAGGCTGTCTCAAAAAGATATTTTGAGGCAGCCTTTTTTTTGGTTTTTCAATAAATTAATTCATTCGTTTTTAAGTATTTGTTTTTCAACTATATAGCAATCTGTTTTTTTGTGAAATAAAATAATGGATTATATCCCGATTTTTTGTAACTTTGCAGCCCTGAAATATTTATAAAAATCATATATCAGCAGTGAATAAAAATCTGACTTCAGGTAAGGTCAAATTGCTGATAACGAATAAACAGAAAATCAGAAAACAGTATAAATTATGAACATTGTCAGAAAAGATCTCGATCAAAACAACGCAATAATTACTTTAAGCGTTGAAAAAGCCGATTACAACGAGAAAGTTGAAAAAACCCTTCGTCAATACCGTCAAAAAGCCAATATTCCCGGTTTTCGTCCCGGAATGGTGCCACTCGGATTGTTGAAAAAAATGTATGGTAAAGCTATTTTGGCCGAGGAACTTAACAAAATTGTAGGCGAAGAGCTTCAAAAATACCTGCAGGAAAGTAAAGTGGACATCCTTGGCGAACCACTTGTGAACGAAACAGAACAGGAACCTGTCAACTTTGATACAGACAGGGAAAATTTCGAATTTAAATTTGACATAGGAATTGCTCCTGAATTTGATGTGACCTTCTCCGGAAAAGACAAAGTAAAATATTATAACATTGCAGTAAGCGATGAAATGATTGAAAATCAGGTGAAATCGTATACCGGCAGATATGGAAAATATGTACAGGAAGAATCGGTCGAATTGAACGACATGGTCAAAGGTTCACTTCTGGAATTGAACGATGGTAAAGTGAACGAGAGCGGAATTAAACTTAATGATGCTGTACTTACTCCGGCTTACATAAAAGTTGAATCAAAGAAAGCAGAATTTACAGGTGCAAAAATTGGTGATATGATCACTTTCAATCCTTCTGCAGCTTTCGAAAATGATGCAGAATTAGCATCTTTCCTTAAAATTTCGAAAGAAGAAGCTGCCGGCGTTAAATCTGATTTTCAGTTTACAATTACAGGCATTACCCGTTATCACGAATCTCCGGTCGATCAGGAACTTTTCGACAAAGTATATGGCGAAGGTGTTGTAACAAGCGAAGACGAATTCAAGGCAAAAATCAGAGAAAATATTCAGGAAAATCTGACAGGCGACAGCAATTATAAATTCGGACTGGATGCGCGTGATATGCTTCTTGCCAAATTTACCGATCTTTCTTTCCCCGATGCCTTCCTCAAACGCTGGGTCATCGAAACAAATAAAAATATTTCAGCCGAAACACTCGAGGAAGAATATCCGAAAATGATCGAAGGGCTTAAATGGCAGTTGATTAAAAATAAAATTGCCAAAGCAAATGAAATCAAAATTGAGAATGAAGACATCGAGCAATATGCAAAAACAGTAACTAAAGCTCAGTTCGCTCAATACGGTATGGTTGGCGTGGAAGAGGATATAATTAATAATTATGCCAAAGACATGTTGAAGAAAGAAGATAATCTGAAAGGAATTATTGAAAAAGTGGAAGAAAATAAGGTGATGGAAGTGGTTAAAGCAAATGTTAAGCTTGATATGGTTGCCATATCAGTCGAAGATTTTAATAAAATGTTCGAAAGCTAAACAACTTTCGTTGTACCGAAAATATATTTTAACTTTTCGAAAAGGCTTTTTCACCTCTTCTTGTCAAACAAAAACGAACTACTTTTGTTTGAACTTTGATAAAGGCAAAAAAGCCTTTTCCGGTTTCCGGTTTTAGTTCTTAAACATAAACTTTTTAAAATTAAATTGATATGAATATGAATAACGATTTTCGCAGGTATGCTACCAGGCATCTCGGAATGAACGGTTTGTCGCTCGATAAATATGCTGATATTACCAGCAATTACATATCTCCTTCCATCCTTGAGGAACGTCAGCTGAATGTCACTCAAATGGATGTATTTTCACGTTTGATGATGGACAGGATTATTTTCCTCGGCACACAGGTGGATGATTATACTGCCAATGTCATACAGGCACAGTTGTTATATCTCGATTCTTCCGATCCGGGAAAAGACATTTCTATTTATTTGAATACGCCCGGAGGTTCGGTCTATGCCGGACTTGGAATTTATGATACCATGCAGTTCATCGGATCCGATGTAGCTACTATCTGTACAGGGATGGCTGCATCTATGGGAGCAGTGTTGCTGGTAGCCGGAGCCAACGGAAAACGATCGGCACTACGGCATTCACGCGTCATGATACATCAGCCAATGGGCGGGGCTCAGGGGCAGGCTTCTGACATTGAAATCACAGCCCGTGAAATACAGAAACTCAAAAAAGAACTTTACACTATCATCGCTCATCATTCGGGCAACGATTTCGAAAAAATCGAAAAAGACTCGGACCGCGATTACTGGATGACCTCCGAAGAAGCTCTTTCGTACGGTATGATCGACAAAGTGCTGATCAATGAAAAGAAAAAATAATAATTTAACAGGAAATTCTCTGTTGATACAATAATATGGCTAAAACAACAAAAACATGTAGTTTCTGTGGACGTCAGGAGTCGCAGGTCGATTTCTTTATTATGGGGCAGGGTGGAGCGCACATTTGTAATGAATGTGCTATACAGGCTGCCGAAATAGTAAAGGAAAATACACTTGTAAAATCAAAAATCCCGAATATACAGAAAGATCAGGTACCTAAACCGGTGGAAATTAAAGAATTTTTAGATCAGTATATCATTGGACAGGAAGAAGCAAAAAAATTCCTTTCGGTTGCTGTTTATAATCATTATAAAAGGTTATTGCAGGACAAACAGGACGATGATATCGAAATCGAAAAGTCAAACATCATAATGGTAGGTTCAACCGGGACCGGTAAAACCCTGTTGGCAAGAACAATTGCCAAAAAACTTCATGTTCCTTTTGCAATCGTCGATGCTACAGTGCTGACCGAAGCCGGCTATGTGGGTGAGGACATTGAAAGTATTCTGACACGTCTGTTACAGGTAGCTGATTATGATGTGAAAGCTGCTGAGAGAGGAATCGTGTTTATCGATGAAATTGATAAAATTGCACGTAAAAGCGATAATCCGAGCATTACCCGCGATGTTAGCGGCGAGGGTGTTCAACAGGGCTTACTCAAATTGCTCGAAGGATCGGTTGTGAATGTGCCACCACAGGGCGGACGGAAACATCCCGACCAGAAAATGATTGCAGTAAATACCCAGAATATACTTTTTGTGTGCGGTGGTGCTTTCGATGGCATTGAGAAAAAAATTGCCTCGCGACTCAATACAAGGGTGGTAGGCTACGGAGCGGCAAAGGAAATTGAACAAATTGACAAAAATAACCTGTTGCAATACATTGCACCACAGGATTTAAAATCATTCGGTTTGATTCCCGAAATCATTGGACGATTGCCCATCCTTACCTATCTCGAGCCTCTCGACAGAAATGCCCTGAGAAGAATCCTTACCGAGCCGAAGAATTCAATCATCAAGCAGTACAAGAAATTGTTTAAAATGGATCAGATTGATTTGATTCTTGAAGAAGAAGTGCTGGATTACATTGTAGATAAAGCCATCGAATTTAAACTTGGTGCACGTGGTCTGAGGTCGATAACCGAGACTATTATCATGGATAAAATGTACGAAATGCCTTCGAAAAAGGAAAAAGAACTCGTAATTAAGCTCGGTTACGCTCAAAGTAAAATAGAAAAAGCAAATATTAATCGATTAAAAATTGCCTGATTTATATTGCTATATAGCTTATATACAGATAATTGAAATTTGATTAACAGAGTCGGTATCAATAAATTTGATGCCGGCTCTGTTTTTTTTTTCAAAAAGATTTGTATATTTAAAATCTGTTTATAATTTTGTTACATATTTAAAAGTTGCCCCGTTCGTTGCTTAAATGCAAAAAAAAATGAAATAGATGAATAATTTATCTATTGCGTGAAAATATATCGACAATAAATACTACTTTCGCAAACCTTATTTTAGACAAAAGTTACAAATATGTCAACACATTCTGTATTAACTGAACATTTGAAAAAGAACTTTGGCTTTGATAATTTCAAGGGAAATCAGGAAGCCATTATACAAAACGTTCTTGACGGGAGAGATACATTTGTACTGATGCCGACCGGTGGAGGAAAATCTTTGTGCTATCAGCTTCCATCGTTGATTATGGAAGGAACGGCTATTGTCATTTCACCCCTGATTGCATTAATGAAAAATCAGGTCGACGCAATGCGGAGTTTCAGTGAAGAAGATGGTGTTGCCCATTTTATTAACTCTTCGCTGACCAGGCAAGCCATCGATCAGGTAAAAGGTGATATCCTTACAGGGAAAACAAAACTTTTGTATGTTGCTCCTGAATCACTTACAAAGGAAGAAAATATCGAATTTCTGAAACAACTGAAGATATCATTTTATGCCGTAGACGAAGCACACTGTATTTCTGAATGGGGACATGATTTCAGACCTGAATATCGGCGGATAAGACCAATTATTAACGAAATAGGACCGGCTCCGCTTATTGCACTGACGGCTACAGCTACTCCCAAAGTTCAGCATGATATTCAGAAAAACCTTGGAATGCTCAATGCCAATGTCTTTAAATCATCGTTCAATCGTTCAAATCTGTATTATGAGGTTCGTCCCAAAACTAACGATGTTGACAAGGAGATTATTAAATTTATCCGGTCACAACCAGATAAATCGGGAATTATATATTGTCTGAGCAGAAAAAAAGTGGAAGAACTTGCCGAAACACTCAGTATGAACGGAATTTCGTGTCTTCCCTATCATGCCGGTATGGAATCGGCTGTCAGAAGTGAAAACCAGGATAAATTCCTGATGGAAAAAGTTCAGGTCATTGTAGCAACCATTGCTTTCGGAATGGGAATTGATAAACCCGACGTCCGTTTTGTATTGCATTACGATATGCCCAAAAGCCTCGAAGGTTATTATCAGGAAACCGGCAGAGGCGGACGTGATGGTGGCGAAGGACAATGTATTGCTTTTTATGCCTACAAAGACCTTGAAAAACTGCGAAAATTTATGCAAGGCAAACCCGTTGCCGAACAGGAAATCGGGAATCAATTATTATTAGAAACACAAGCTTATGCTGAATCATCTGTATGTCGTCGTAAATTATTATTGCATTATTTCGGCGAGGAATATCAAAATGACAACTGCGGATGCTGTGATAACTGTATGAAACCACGTAAATTTATTGAAGGACAAGAACTCTTGTCATTGGTATTAGAAACCATTTTAATCGTTCGCGAAAAATTTAAAGCCGAACATATTGTAGATATTCTTAAAGGAAATGAGACGTCGGATGTGAAATCTTATCAACACGACGAACTTGAAAACTTCGGCTCAGCTTCCGACGAAGACGAAAAACTGCTTCATGCTGTCATCAGGCAGGCCATGATTGCCGGGTTTATTTCAAAGGATATTGAAAATTACGGATTGCTGAAATTAACTTCAAGCGGGAAAGCCTATTTGAAGAAACCTACTTCATTCCCTATCGTTAAGGACAATGAATTTGATGATGAGGATGAAGAACCGGCAACTAAAAATGTTGGCGGAACCTGCGCTGCCGATGATGTTTTATTCTCAATTCTGAAAGATCTGAGAAAAAAAATGTCTAAAAAATTAGAGGTGCCTCCATTCGTTATTTTTCAGGATCCTTCGCTCGAAGCAATGGCTACAAGTTATCCGATTACAATGGATGAACTTCAGAACATACCGGGTGTGGGTGCAGGAAAAGCCAAACGTTATGGAGAAGAATTCCTGAAAGTCATCAAGGAACATGTCAAGGAAAACGAAATTATCAGACCGGAAGACCTGAGGGTGCGGACAGTGGCTAATAAATCGAAACTCAAGGTCTCGATCATTCAGTCGATCGACCGTAAAATTGCACTGGATGATATTGCTATGGCGAAAGGACTCGAAATTAACGAACTGCTCGACGAGATTGAAGCTATCGTTTATTCGGGAACAAAAATTAATATCGATTACTTCCTTCAGGAGATTATGGATCCCGACCATATCGACGAAATTTTTGACTACTTCAGCTCTGCAGAAACCGATAAAATTGAACCTGCATTAAATGAGCTGGGCGAGGACGACTTTAGTGAAACCGAAGTAAGACTCGTTAGAATAAAATTCTTATCCGAAATTGGTAACTAAAATACCTCAATACAGGCTGAATTACTTCTTTCGAACAATATTCAACATCCCATCGAAATTTATTTTTTGATGGGATGTTGTTTTTTTTTGCCATTACTGCTATGGAACTTTATAATTTATAC
This sequence comes from uncultured Paludibacter sp., assembly GCA_937897985.1. Lineage (GTDB taxonomy): Bacteria > Bacteroidota > Bacteroidia > Bacteroidales > Paludibacteraceae > Paludibacter. Next base: position 20,715 of record CALCBD010000025.1, read on the forward strand.
CTGAGTTATGCCCTGATGGATTTTCTGTATGTTTTGCCATCACCCGTAAAGAAAGGAATTGCCATTTTTTACTTTCACGGGTGGAACTTTTTTTGTATTTTTGCCAAAAATTTTTAAGACATTGCCCTATTGTTTTTTTGTCTGTAATAACTGATTAATTATGCCTGATATTCAAATTAAAGATAAACAATTTACACTCTCGATACCCGAAGAAGAAATACAAAAAGCCGTCAAATCAGTCGGACAGGCTATTAATCGCGATTTAGCCGGTACAAATCCTTTGTTCATCTGTGTGCTCAATGGCGCATTTATGTTTGCCGGCGATTTAATGAAAACAATAAATATCCCCTGCGAAATTACTTTTATCAAACTCTCGTCGTACGATGGGCTTTATTCGAGCGGCACGGTGAAGGAGATTATAGGTTTGAACGAGAGTGTGGTGGGAAGAAATGTTGTGGTTGTTGAAGACATAGTTGATACAGGAATTACAATGGAACGAATACTCGGTTCGCTGAAAGCAAAGGGAGCTAATACTATCAGTGTTGCCACTTTCCTTCAAAAACCGGATGCTTTGCAACGCGACATCAAAGTGGATTATGTTGCCATGAAAATTCCAAATGATTTTATTGTTGGATACGGTTTGGACTATGATGGCTACGGACGTAATCTGAAAGATATTTATACCGTTGTAGCCGGGTAGTTGAAGGTTTTAATTTTTGTTGTTCAGCCGGTGGTAACTGAACAGTTATAGTTATATTTAAGGTAAAAAAAGATGTTGAATGTTATTATTTGCGGTGCTCCCGGATGCGGAAAAGGCACTCAAAGCGCACTTATTGTAGGGAAGTACAACTTGAAACATTTGTCGACCGGAGAGTTGTTGCGCAATGAAATTTCCCAAAAAAGTGAATTGGGACTTTTAGCCGAAGCATATATCTCAAAAGGAAATTTAATCCCCGACAATGTTATGATTGATGTTCTGGAAAAGGCTATCAATCAGCAGACCGGATCTTCTGACGGTATCATTCTTGATGGTTTTCCGCGTACTTTAGCTCAGGCTGAGGCGCTCGAGGAAATGTTCAGACAAAGGAATGAAAAAACGAGCGTTTTTCTTGAACTTGTAGTCGAAGATCGTGAACTTATCAGCCGACTGTTGAAAAGGGGAGAGGTGTCGGGCAGAAGCGACGACAATCTCGAAACTATAAAAAAACGATTGGAAGTCTACAAAACTAAAACATTACCTGTCCATGATTTCTACAAACAGGCCGGCAGGTATGTGTCTGTAGACGGAATAGGTACGGTAGGGGAAATTTTTGAGCAAATTTCAACTGTACTCGACGAAAACAGATAAATTGAAATTCCTGCATTTTATTCCTGATCATTTATATACTTTTCGGATTACAAATGCTTTAAACTTTTAAAAAACAGAAACAAATCATGGCTGGTTCAAACTTTGTCGACTATGTGAAAATATTTTGTCGCTCCGGAAAGGGTGGTGCCGGTTCAAAACATTTGTACCGCGATAAATTAACACAAAAAGGAGGACCCGATGGCGGAGATGGAGGTCGTGGTGGTCATGTTATACTTCGTGGAAGTAAGGACTACTGGACTCTGATTCATCTCAAATATGCCCGTCATATCCATGCCGGTGATGGCGAAGGAGGAAGTCAGAGCCGGAGTTTCGGAAAGGAAGGTGAAGATAAAATAATTGATGTTCCCTGCGGTACGGTGGTTTACGATGCTGAAACAGGGGAATTTATTTGTGATATTACCAATGATGGCGAAGAGTTTATTCTCGTAAAAGGTGGTCGTGGAGGACAGGGAAACTGGCATTTCAGAACAGCCACCAATCAAACTCCACGCTTTGCTCAACCCGGCGAACCAGCCGTGGAACGCACTGTAATTCTCCAGCTTAAAGTTTTAGCCGATGTGGGATTGGTAGGTTTCCCCAATGCCGGTAAATCAACCCTGCTTTCAGTAGTTTCGGCAGCCAAACCCGAAATTGCCGATTATCCTTTCACTACGCTCGTTCCCAATCTGGGTATAGTTCAGTATCGTGACAATAAATCGTTTGTGATGGCTGATATTCCGGGCATTATCGAAGGAGCTGCCGAAGGAAAAGGGTTGGGATTGCGATTCCTGCGTCACATTGAGCGAAATTCCATTCTCTTGTTCATGATTCCTGCCGATAGCAACGATATTGCTCATGAATTTGACGTGTTGCTGAACGAATTGAAACAATATAACCCCGAACTGGTTGATAAGCAACGAATTCTCGCCATTACAAAATGCGATATGCTTGATGATCAGATGATTGAGGAAATGAAAAATCTTTTACCGGAGAATGTGCAGACTGTATTCATTTCTTCGGTTACAGGTATGGGTGTAAGTGATCTGAAAGACCTTATATGGAAAGAAATTAATAAGGAATCGAACAAAATTGTTGAAATCAATCACCGTCCTATGTACATTGCTCCGATTGATGAATTAGATGAAGAAGAGTTTGATTTTGAGGAAGAAGATGAAGAAGATGAAGATTTAAGTAAATACAAAGGTATTGGCTGGGACGAATTATAATTTTCACATTAACCCTCAAAAATAATTTGATAATATCATTCGACATATTCAGTCAATTCCCTGAAATTACCCAATTCACCACAACCCGTCAGGGTGGTTTCAGTACCGGCAATTATGAGTCATTTAATCTGAGTCCCTATGTCGATGATGTCCGGGAACACTGGCACTCAAATCTCGGAAAACTGAAAAGTGAACTCAGTATTAAGGAACTTGTATTCCCCTTCCAGTCACATGGCTCCGAAATTCTTATTGTTGATGAAGAATTTTGCCAAAAAGAAGAAACACTCAAAAATGAAGCACTCACCGGAATTGATGCATTGATTACCTGCAGCAAGGAATTATGCATTGCTGTAACAACTGCCGACTGCGTGCCGGTTTTATTATACGACCCTGTCAGGCAGGTTATAGCTGCTGTTCATGCCGGCTGGCGGGGTACTTTTGCACGCATTACCCAAAAAACAATACAGTCGATGAAAGAAAATTTCGGATGCCATCCGGAAGATTTATATGCATTGATAGGTCCATCCATTTCGGCAGATGTTTATAATGTTGGGAATGAACTATACGATATTTTTAAGGCCGAAAAATTTCCTTTAGAATTGATTTTCACGAAGGCGGATGATATGTTGCTTCTCGATTTATGGCACGCAAACCATTGGTTGCTCGAACAGAGTGGTATTCCTCTACATCAGATTCAGATTGCCGGTATGTGTACTTTTACTCATAACGACAAATTTTTTTCAGCCAGGAAACTGGGCGTTAAATCCGGTAGAATGCTGAATGGTATTGTAATACGAAATATGTAACAGGCGCTCATCAGTCCTTATTTAAAGTGGCCAGCGCATAATTTGTAACACTTTTATTATATGGAAATTATCATAGAAAAGCCAATCATTGATAAATGTCCTCAACTTCAACTCAGGGTCATTACATGTAAGGTGAAAAACTCTGTAGCTCCGGACCGGCTTTGGGATGAAATTGACAGGGAAATTTGTCGTATCAAAAATAAATATACCATTGATCAGATAAATAAACGATCAGCAATCTCGGCTACCCGCACTGTTTATAAACTACTCGGAAAGGACCCGAACCGTTACCGCCCATCAGCTGAGGCACTCTGCAGAAGGATAGTACGGGATATCCCTGTTTATAAGGTAAGTACGCTGGTTGATATTATTAATTTGGTTTCTATCCGGAGTGGTTTTTCAATCGGAGGTTTTGATGCTGAAAAAATTCAGGGCAGGATAGTGCTGGGAACAGGCAAAGCCGGCGAAGAATTCGAAGCAATAGGTCGTGGAATGCTGAACATCGAAGGTTTACCGCTTTACAGCGATGAAGCGGGTGGTATAGGAACACCGACAAGCGATAGCGAAAGAACAAAACTAACTGAAAATACAACAGATTTGTTGATGATTATCAATGGCTATGGTGGTAATGATGGTCTGGACGGGGCTGTCGATCATGCAAAGCAATTACTTGCTGAATATGCCAGTTTGCAGGAGTGGAAGGTATACACAATTCCTTAATCGTCGAGTCCGCTCATTAGCTTTTCGAGTTCATGATCGAGTTCGTGCAGTTGTTTTTTGCATATTTCCATTAGCTCAGTGGCCCGTTTTACTTTCATCGAAATAATTTCCAGATTTACATCTGCATTGGATTCCAGTTCGTTGAGTATACTTTCCAATTCATTAACCGCCTCTGTATAAGTAATTTTCTGTTTTGTCATATTGTGAAAAGTCAGTTTGTTTATTATCAGGATTTTATGTGGCCTGCTATGTTATTCATCCGAGAAATGAACCAGCACATGCCTGTAAGAATTAAAGATTTTTGATTTCGAAACATATCCGAGGTATCTTTTCTGATCATCCACCACCGGGAGGTTCCACGCTCCGGTATCTTCAAAAATTTCCATTACCTTTTCCATCGGTAATAAATGATTAATGGTTGCCGGGGGCGAAATCATCAGCTGTTTCACAGTGAAACGGTTATAGAGCTCAGGCCGGAACATTATGTTTCTTACTTCATCCAGCAGTACCACACCTAAAAGTACCTGTGTTTCGGGTTGTACAACCGGAAATATATTTCGGTTCGAATGAGAAATTATTTTAACCAACTCACCAAGTGTCATTTCAGGCGAAAGTTTTGTCAGATCTGTCTCAATTACATTGCCCATTTTCAACAGAGTGAGAACAGCCTTGTCTTTGTGATGAGTCAGTAATTCGCCTTTCTGGGCAAGACGCATAGCATAAAGGCTGTGTGGTTCGAAAAGGATGATGGTGAGATACGATATGACCGATACAATCATCAGTGTCATGAACAGATTATAGCCACCTGTCAGTTCGGCAATCAAAAAAATTCCGGTCAGCGGAGCATGCATTACCCCCGACATTAATCCCGACATACCTGCTAATGCAAAATTGGAAACAGGAATCTGTATTCCGGCTAAATTTAAAATCTGAGCAACAACATATCCCGTCAGACAACCCATAAATAACGATGGTGCAAAAATTCCACCAACTCCACCGGCACCATTTGTTGCTGCCGAAGCAAAAATCTTGAATATTATTATTAAACTAATGTAGGAAACAATTACCCACGGTCCTGTACCAAGCTGCTGGAAAAAACTCTGATCGAGCAGGGAAGCTGAATTTCCGTTCAACACCTGATTAATCGTGTCGTAACCTTCTCCGTAGAGCGGAGGGAATAAAAATATCAGAATACTGAGCATTATCCCACCTATCACTAATTTTGAGTAGGGATTTTTGTATTTTCTGAAAAACTGTTCAATTCTGTTGATTCCACGCGTAAAATATAATGAGACCAGACCTGATACAATTCCGAGTATAATCAGATAGGGGATGCGATGTACTGAAAAACTTTCGTAGGTTGTAAACCGGAACATGAATGCACTTCCCGATAAAATATATGAGAAAGCAGTTGCAGTGATTGATGATATGAGTAAAGGAACGATTGAAGTCAGAGTCATGTCGAGCATGAGTACTTCGAGTGTAAATACCAATCCGGCAATCGGAGCCTTAAAAATACCACCGATGGCTCCGGCAGCTCCGCAACCGACCAGCAACATGAGTGTTTTCTGGTCGAGCTTGAAGAATTTTCCTAAATTGGAACCTATTGCTGCTCCTGTAAGTACAATGGGCGCTTCGGCTCCGACCGAACCTCCAAAACCAATGGTTATCGAACTCCCGACAAGCGATGTCCATGTGTTATGAAGTTTGATGATACTTTTTCGTTGTGAAATGGCGTACAAAATACGTGTAATACCATGACTGATATCATCTTTGACAACAAACCGAACGAACAGTGATGCTATCAGTATTCCAATTGCCGGGAAAATAAGATACCAGTAGTTTACTTCATTTCTGCTGAAATTTTCTGTCAGAAGTGATTGAATGATGTGGATAGAAAATTTAAGTAAAAAAGCTGCGAATGACGCAAGGATGCCAATTACAAGGCTAAGTATATAAATAAAATGACGTTGCTTGATGTGCAATTCGCGCCAAGCAATCATTTTCAAGTACCTGTTGTTATTCTCCATACCTTTATTAAACTTTTACAAAGATAAGTAAAAATTATTCAGTATAAAATATTTTTCAATTTTCGGAGTTTGTAACGGCAATGAAATATTTATCAGGTTACTGTACCTGAAATATTGACTTTTAAGCTGAATGTGTGTTGATTGAACCCGAAGAAAGTGATTTCAGACTCCTTTCCCTTTGAACAGAATTTCAAGTGTTAGGATGATGATTTTAAAGTCGTTGAACAGCGACATGCTTTCAATGTAAATTATATCGTAATTCAACCGTTCAATCATTTTTTCTATAGTGTCGGAATATCCGATTTTTATGGGTCCCCAGGAAGTCAGCCCCGGTCTGATTTTATACAACAGACAATAATAGGGGGCTTCCTCTATGATCTGATTGATATAAAATTTACGTTCAGGTCGGGGTCCCACCAAACTCATTTCGCCTTTCAGAATATTCCAGAACTGAGGCAATTCATCGAAACGGTATTTTCTGAGAATTCTTCCGACTTCGGTGACTCTTTCGTCGTTGGCGCTGCTCAACTTTGGGGTGCCATTCTCCGAGTCGACATACATGGTTCTGAATTTCAATATATTAAAAGGTTTTCCGTATCGACCTATTCGTTCCTGTTTATAAAACACCGGACCGGGTGAATCTCTTTTTATTGCAATAGAAAAATAGATGAAGACGGGTGTCAGTAAAACAAGCATTATCACCGAGAAAACAATATCGAAAAGTCTTTTGCAGGCAATTTGCCAGTTAGGCATGTGAACATCGGTTAAACTTACAATGGGCTGAATTCCGGTATTTCCGATACGAGCACTTCCGGTAAGTATTTCGTAAAGACGTGGTGTAAAACTTATGTCTATATTGAATTTGAATAAGGTATTGATATAACCGAACAGTTTAAGTTCATCCGGATTATCCAGCGCAATGATTACTTCATCGACATTGTACTTTTCAATGATGTTTTCGATTTGCTGAAAACTTCCTGCAATTTTATCCTTCGATACACTCAGCGTTTTATCCACACTTACAAAACCGCAGAAAGTGCTTTTAAGCGGGTTCTTGGTAAGCTCATTTTCAATTTTTAATGCATTGTTGCCGGTGCCGACTATCAATGTGTTTGTCGACCATTTCTTGGTTTTGAAATTGTTTTGTATTTTCAAATAAATGAAATTGCGGAATATAAAAGTGAAACAAAAAAGTAAACCAAAAAACAACAGGAGTGAATAATAAAAATATTCGGCCGATATAAATACGTCAGTAAGTTTTAATGCAAAAAAGATGGAGATTGAAATGATGGCTGATGATGAAATGGTGTTAAAAATAATGTTTAGTCGCGCTTTCTTGATTGTGTTGATATAAAATCCGGTTAAAAAATGGCCGAAAACACAGGTGAAGGGGAATAAAAAGAAACTTCCAAGGTAATTATAAAACGGAATAACAAAATGAAAATTCTCGAATATATTGATATCGTTAATTGTTTTTCGTACTACAAAAAATACGATCCACACAAATATGGCCGATATCATATCGTACAGAATGTAATGATATTGGATTTTATTTTTATCCATTATTCTTTCATTATATTAAATTTATTCCCTTTTTCGAACCTAATAACTGAGAAGTTTAGATCCTTGCCGCTTTCCGGTTGGCCTGAGCTAAGGATGAAATCCACTCCCGATTTAATTCCGGGTGTTACACTTTCAGTTCCTGAACTTCCGTTATCAGCTGATAAATCTACAGGCAGAAACCCCAGTGGTTTTCTGATCCGGACGCAAATATTTTTTATTAATTCATCTGTAATTACCAGTACTCCGATGGATTTATCCCCCGGAGTCAGTAAAGCTGAAATATTCTTGGCTTCAGGTAGTATTATTACCAGCGGCTTTACTGATATTTCGGCCAAATCCCACGCTACATCGGGTATATCGTTGAAATAGGACTGACATCTGGCAAAATTGTCGGTTAATAAAACCGTATCCGATGAATCCTTGCTTTTTCTGAGTGTAAAAGCTTTATTTACAGCATTTTCGTTTGTAGCGTCAAATACAATTCCCCAACCGATAACAGTATGAGTCAACAAAATCCCGCCCCGATACAGCGTGTCAACTGATTCTTTTAGTATTTCGTTGGTATTAAAGGTGTTTTTCATCCTCTTCAGTATTGCTTAATTGAACAGATTTTTAAGTAAGCTGAATGAATAACCGGTTCGTTTTGAGAACTGATTGAAAGTTTCATTTCTCCAGTTAAAATCATTATGAATAAATGTTCTGGGCGAAATATATCCATAAGCAAAGTTCTTAATCTCTTTCTCTTTCGACCCTGCTTTTTCAAACTTATCGGGTTCAAGCATAAGTATTTTCCTTTTTTTACACTCTTTTTTTAAGAAACTTACTGTATCATTCAACACCGAATTAAATTCATCACTTGTTTCAACTGCCTTAATCTCACCTCCGATATCCCGTAAAGCCCTTAACTGCAAAATATCAAAATTACAAAATCCGAATTCATCAAAGAATCCTTTTAATTCATCAATATTTAAGTTGTTAATTGTGTAATTCAGTCTGAGTTTAAATTTCGGGTAGTTTTGTTTAGCTTCAGTCAGAATCCGCAAAATCTCTTTAAGTTTTTCAAACGAAGCATTGACCATTAAATATTCGTAAGTCTCTTTTTTTACGCCATGAATTGAAATGGTCAGTTCATCGAGTCCTGCGATAAGAAGTTCTTCTACCGACTCTCTGGTCAGCAGATTAGCGTTTGAAGTTATTGAAACGTACCTGATACCATGAATTTTTGCCTGACGTATCAGATCGCTGTTGTATTTGAAAATTACCGGTTCGGCACCGCAGCCAATCTGAAGCCGCATTGCTCTGCTGAAAACAGCTTTTGCAATTTGTTCAATATCTTCTTTTTTGAAACTTCCATTCAGCGTTTTACGATGTTCCTCGTCGCTGAAATAACACGATTTACACCTTAAATTACATGACAAAACAGGATCGAGATACAGACTTAAATATCTGAAATTCATTATGTGAAATAACCATATCCCCGAATTCTTTATGAATTCCGATTTAATCGCTTTGTTGATAAGCTGTAGTTTGTATATCTTCATTATTTGTTGCAATTTGACATAATCCGACTTTTTATAAACGGTAAATAATCGGATTTATTTTAAAACCGGCTTTCGGCAGCGGTATTTCGTGGCTGAATTAATCGTTAAACAGTTAAATCTTTGTGAATATTTTAACAATTAGACGATTGAAATGACGACAGTTTAATTTTTATTTCTGCAAATATAATATTAATCAGCTTAATTATAAAGTTTTCAAATGTGATAAATTTTTACCTTAAAACCCACTCTTGTCCGAACGAAAAAAAACTTGTACTTTTACGCCAATAAATGCATGGTTGAACCTGAGATGTTGATTCAATATTGTGATATTTTGCAATATTTGATGTTTTGGAAGAGTAAGCTCTCTTCATTTGAGTCGAAAAAAGATAACACAATGATAAATAAATGGATTTACACAACACTTTCGGAGCAACAGATTGAACTGCAAAACAAATTAGCCGAAGAGCTAAGTATTAGTCCTATCCTTGCCAGATTATTGATTCAGAGAGAGATATGCACATTCAATGATGCCCGTAGTTTTTTCAGACCCGACCTGGCCGATTTGCATGACCCGTTTTTGATGGCGGATATGGATAAGGCTGTCGACAGGTTGACAAAGGCGATGCAATACAATGAAAAAATTCTGATCTACGGCGACTATGATGTAGATGGCACTACTTCGGTTTCATTGGTTTACAAGTTTCTTCAAAAATTTTACAATAATATTGATTTTTATATTCCCGATCGCTACAACGAAGGCTACGGAATCTCTGTTCAGGGCATCGATTTTGCGGCACAGAATGATTTCAAACTGATTGTTGCCCTTGATTGCGGAATAAAAGCAGTGGAAAAAGTAAAATATGCTTCGTCACTCGGAGTCGATTTTATCATTTGTGATCATCATACTCCCGATGCTGTATTACCTCCTGCTATTGCTGTGCTTGACCCGAAACGCGATGATTGCAATTATCCCTACAAACATCTGTCGGGGTGCGGAGTCGGGTTTAAGTTAATGCAGGCGTTTACTATTGTCAATAATATTGATTTCAATCAGCTAACTCCTTTGCTCGATCTGCTGGCTTTGAGTATTGCCTCTGATATTGTTCCCATAACAGGCGAAAACAGGATACTTGCATTTTTTGGACTGAAACAAATCAATACAAATCCGAGTGTCGGACTTAAAGGCATTCTGGAAGTTTGTGGCTTGTCGGAAAAGGAAATCAGTATCAGTGATATCGTATTTAAAATTGGTCCCCGCATCAATGCATCGGGACGAATGAAACTGGCATCGGAAGCGGTACAGTTGCTGGTATCGTCCAACCCTGCATTTGTAAGAGAAAAAAGCGATACAATCAACGAGTACAATAATGATAGAAAGGACCTGGATAAGAACATTACCGATGAGGCCATTGCCCTGATTGCTTCGGACGAAAGATATTCAGCGCGCCGGTCGATTGTGGTACATAAACCCGACTGGCACAAAGGGGTAATCGGAATCGTGGCTTCCCGTCTGTCTGAGGAGTACTACAAACCTTCGATTGTACTTACCAATTCCAACGGACTGGCTTCAGGTTCCGCGCGTTCAGTCCCCGGTTTTGATATTTACAAAGCCATTGATTCGTGCCGGGATTTACTCGAAACCTTTGGAGGTCATATGTATGCTGCAGGTCTGTCGATGAAGGAAGAAAACATTCAGCAATTTACCGAACGTTTTGAGCAATATGTAGCTGAAAATATTCTTGAGGAACAAACTTATCCTCAGATTGACGTCGATGCTGTCCTGGAATTTAAAGACATTACACCAAAATTTTTCCGGGTTTTAAAACAATTCGGACCATTTGGCCCGGGCAATATGAAACCGGTTTTTGTTTCAAAAAAGGTATTTGATTACGGAACAAGCAGATTAGTTGGGAAAGAGCAGGAGCATTTAAAACTGGAACTTGTTGATTCGAGTTCGGAGAACGTTATGAACGGTATTGCTTTCAGAATGTATGCTTACAATGATCACCTCAAAGCGCTCAATCCACTCGATATTTGTTATACGCTCGAAGAAAATACTTTCAACGGTAATACCAATATTCAGCTGATGATTAAGGATATAAAGATTGATGGAGAATAATTAAAATCTATTCATAAAACAGAAAAGGGAGCCGAAACTCCCTTTTTCTGTTTTATAAAACCGTCACCCAGTTATGTGTGTCTGGCTCATCGCCATACTGAATAGCTCTTAATTTATGATAGAGTTGATCGCTCACCGGTCCGGGTTTGCCGTCGTTTGAAAATATGTATGAAATTTTTTCATCATAATCGTCAATTCGTTCGATTGGACTGATAACTGCTGCAGTACCGCAGGCACCTGCTTCTTCGAATGTCGAAAGTTCTTCGACAGGGATATGACGTTGTTCTACCTTCAGACCCATTTCCTCAGCCAGCACCATCAGACTTTTGTTGGTAATCGATGGCAGAATTGAAGTGGATTTCGGAGTTACATAAGTGTTGTTCTTGATACCGAAAAAGTTGGCTGCCCCGCATTCATCTATGTATTTTTTTTCTTTGGCATCGAGATAAAATATATTTGAATAACCCAGTTCGTGGGCATGTTTTCCGGCTACCAGACTTGCAGCATAGTTTCCGCCGACTTTGTATTTTCCCATACCCAGGGGTGCCGATCTGTCGTACTGACGCATGATGACGAAAGGTGTGGTTTGGAAGCCACCTCTGAAATATGGTCCTACCGGTGTCACGAAAACAACAAACATATACTCATCGGCCGGCTTAACACCAACCTGCGGTCCGCTACCGAAAAGTACAGGCCGAATGTATAACGAAGCACCCGATTCGTAAGGCGGAACGAAACGTTCATTAAGTTTTACAACTTTAATTACAGCTTCTTCAAATTTCTCAACAGGCAATTTTGCCATCAGGGTACCATCACTTGAATCCTGCATTCGGAGGGCATTATCCTTCATTCGGAAAATTCTGATTTTTCCGTCTTTTCCCCTGAAAGCTTTAAGTCCTTCAAACGATTCCTGTCCGTAATGAATGGCTGTAGCTGCCATGTGCATAGTCATATACTCGCTGTCATGTACTTCTAATTCTCCCCAGGCTCCGTTTTTATAAATACATCTAACGTTAAAATCGGTTTTCATGTATCCAAAACCGAGATTGCTCCAATCGATTTGTTCCATATTGTAATTTTTAAATATCTGTCGTTAAAATTAAATCAATCCCAGATTCAATGCTGTGTTTTTCAAAACGAGCTGTGCTTCGTTTCCCATGTTAAAAAGTAAATCGAGAATGCTTAAATTCGAAATGAATCCAAATTTCTGTTCAAATACCTGATAGTAAGGCGTGATCTCAATTAAAGGTTTTTTCTTGGGATGAATACTGTTTCTCAGATCAATTGTTCCATTCGAAGGAAATGCCTCATAACCTGCCGAAAAACTAATCTCATTTTCAAATTCCAGTAATTTACAGACGACTCGCTGTAACTCATTATTAAAGTCCCACAAAAATACCCATTTTTTTTCATAAAACGGACGTAAATCATCAGAATAAAATTCAAAAAAAGGGCTCGAATTATAAGCAGTTTCTATCGAACGCCAATGTTGTACCTGCCAGTTGTTATGATCTGAAATTCTGACCTCTTTCACCGAATCGCCTGTGTTTTTAATCACAGGAATATTCAAGTCCATTATTCCGTTCGAAGTTGCTATCCTGCACCGGTTTCTGTAGGATTGCTTCTGGTAGGTTTCATTTTGCTCAAGTATCACTTTTTTTGCGTACAACAGCACTGTTATGTATTCAACCGATGCCAGATAAGCCGTTGATAGCAGTACTTCAGAATTCCTCAAATTTCGAATTTTGTCATCTTTCAGTGAAATTTCGTACTGATTATCTCTCTGCATTTTTGAAGAATCTGTTGAAACGGATTTTGCCATCAAACAATCCTTTGTCCTTGTTTAGCGACAACCAAACCAATACCGGTCTGCCAACTATGTGATCTTCGGGAACAAAACCCCAATAGCGTGAATCTAATGAATTATGACGGTTGTCGCCCATCATCCAGTAGTAGTCCATTTTGAATTGATATGTTACAGCTGCTTTCCCGTTGATATAGAATTTCCCGTTTTTAACTTCAAGTGTATTGTGCTCGTAATCACGAATAATTCGTTCGTAAATCGGATAATTATAGGCGTTTAAAATCAGTTTTGCTCCTTTTTTCGGAATGTACAACGGTCCGTAATTGTCACGTGTCCATGGTTTGTTGCCGCCAAGTGGGAATACATCACCGGGTTGATTTGAAGTTTCTAACTGAATGTTCACCACTCCGGAAGTATTGCGTAAAGTGTTATATGCTGCTTCGGTAAGCGGAAGATGGTAAAGTGGCATTTCGGGATTAAAACCTAATGACTTAATACCCTCAGCATATTGCAGATTATCAATGAACATTCTGTCGTCCATGCTGATTCCTAATTTGTCGAGTACAGGAGTTAATGATGTTCCATCGGTTTGCACAAAATAATTGAACTGAACTCCTTCGAATTTTTCCTGTTGCTTTCCGTTGATTATCAATTGATTGTTTTTTATTTCGATGCGATCGCCGGGAATGCCCACACATCGTTTTACGTAATTCTCACGCCGGTCCACCGGACGGTATACAATTTCACCATATTCCTGAGTTTTTGAACGAACAATATTCCGACCAACTGCAAGGCATTCTTCGTATGTGGGATTTTTTACCGGATGTTGTGCCTGAAGTGCCGACAGCCCTTCGTAATAACAGCTGGTATAATAATCAGGATTTTGCTTATTTACTGCCACTGTATCACCCGTAGGAAAATTAAATACCACAATATCATTTCTTTGGATAGATTGAAAACCTTTTAATCTTTTATATTCCCATTGTGGTTTCGCGATAAATGATTTCGTGTTGATAATGGGGAAAGTATGTTGTACCAAAGGGAATGACAGTGGAGTGTTTGGTACTCGCGGACCGTAGGTAGCCTTACTTACAAATAAAAAATCACCAACCAGAAGTGTCTTTTCGAGCGATGAGGATGGAATCTGATAATTCTGAAACAAATATGTGTTAATGAAATAAACGGCAATTAATGCAAATACAATTGCATCGACCCAGCTCATAACTGCTAAAACCGTTTTGTTTTTTGATTTTTTCCACCATGTCCATGGAATTATCTTAGTAATAAATGAATCAATAATCACCGGAAGTAAAAGTAACCACCAGTAATTACCTACCCATACAATAAATAAAATGTAAATCAAACTCCATACTATCGCTTTAATCCATTGTTTTAAGGGATGTTTGGCTTTCGAATCTTGTTGCTTGGTACTCATGTTAGTCAAGTGTTTTTTATAATTGTTATTAATTTGATAGTTTTGTTTTTCAGAAATTCAACAAATCATTCATGCCCAACAGCCCTTTTTTGCCTGCTGTGAACTCTGCTGCAATTACAGCTCCCAAAGCCAGACTATCCCGGTTCTTCAGTTCGTGTCTGATTTCAATAAAATCGACATTTGAGTCATATCTTATTGTGTGAATGCCCGGCACCTGACCTTCCCTGACAGATTTTATTGACAATTCATTGTCATTTTTCTCAGCTTCGTTTACCCATAGGGTTTTCCGGTCGATATTTTCAAGTATTCCTTCGGCAAGTGTGATAGCTGTACCGCTCGGTGCATCCAGTTTCTGAGTATGGTGTACTTCGGTCATTTCCACATTATAGTCAGGATATTTATTCATGATTTTTGCAAGATATTTATTTACGGCTGCAAAAATATTTACACCGAGACTGTAATTTGACGACCAGAATAGTGTGTATCCGTGTTTTTCGATTTCATTTTTCAGTGCCGGTAAATGTTCTGTCCAGCCTGTGGTACCACAAACAACGGGTACACCTGATCTGAATGCACTGCGTATATTGTTCAGTGCAACCTTTGGAGTGGTGAATTCGATGCACACATCTGCGCTTTTAAATGCTTCAGTGTCGAAGTCCTCGATATTTTCGATGTCAATAATTGATACAATTTCGTGTCCGCGTTCTGTGGCAATACGTTCTATGGTCTTGCCCATTTTTCCATATCCAATTAATGCTATTTTCATATAACTTTTTTTGTTCAATGTATGTTAAGTGATTGAGTCCGGTCTTTGTTAAGATCAGATTTAACAATTGATTTTTTCAGTATTGTCCTGTACCCAGCAAAACCAATGTGCAGGCTTCTTCCGGTTCAATATTATTTTTTCTGAGTAATTCTTCAAATTCATTATTTTCAGTGCCCGGATTAAATATAACCCTGCGGGGATGAAGCGACAATACATAATCATAGTATTCCGGCTGACGTTGCGGTCCGATATAGAGTGTCACTGTGTCGATGTTTTCATAATTTTCACGCACTGTCGCAATTTTATGTCCGAAAACCATATCCGGACGTAATCCGAGCAGCTCAATTTCATGACCGTGTGCCAGTAATCGTTCGGCAGCTTTATAAGCATAGCGTTCGGGATTGTTACTCGCTCCGATAATTAATGTTCTCTTCATTTTTTTTGCTTTTCTGATAACTTAATTAACCGTGAAAAAATCAAAACATTCAAAAATGTCTTCCTTTTTGGCGGTTTGATCAATATGTATTTCACCGATGTCCGATAATAAAGTGAAATTTATTTCTTTCGATTCATTTTTTTTATCATGAGTCATTAGTTCAAATAATGTTTCATAATCATTGCAATCGATGTTAAACGTTCCGTAATTCTCTTTTATTAAATACTTTAACTTTAATAAATCTTCTTTTGGGAAATTTAGCTGAATATATGACAGGTACAATTCACATAATAAACCCCACATTACTGCATATCCATGCAATACAGGAGTATTCTTTCTGTAGGATATACTTTCAAATGCATGTCCGAAAGTGTGACCCAGATTGAGGGCTTTTCGTATGTTCTGCTCTTTCGGATCCTGTGCCACTATTCTTTCCTTTATCCTGATGCTCCGGTCAACTAATTCACGAAGTTTTTCAAAGTCTGTATTTTCAAGGTCAAATTTAAGAATTTCATTCCATTCATATCTTGAATCAATCAGAGCGTGTTTTACCATTTCAGCAAATCCCGAACGGAAGTTTTTGTCATCGAGCGTTTTGAAAAAATCAGTGTTAATTAAAACAGCATCGGCCGGCGCAAAAACTCCGATTTCATTTTTAAGTCCTTCAAAATTAATTCCTGTTTTACCTCCTGTTGCAGCATCGACAGCCCCGAGCAGGGTAGTGGAAATATTAAGGTACCGGATGCCACGTTTAAATGTGGATGCTGTGAATCCTCCGATATCAGTAATCATTCCGCCTCCGAGGTTGATCATCAGTGATTTACGGTTGGCTCCATTTTCACTTAGATATTTCCAAATCAGAATTGCCGAGTTTATGTTTTTGCTTTCGTCGCCTGAAGGAATACAAATCAGATGACTTCCCTTTAATTTTTCCGACATAAGTAAAGCCGGCAAACATAGTTCACGTGTATTGGTATCGGTAAGTATGAAAATATTCTCTGCCTTTTGCGTACCAATAAGTTCATTAAGTTCGGCAATAAAATTGTCTGATATTTTTGTAAGCTGCTGATTCATCGTTTTTCATTTAGCCCACAAAGATACTTTTTTCTTTAAAATCTACCACCACTTCAGCGCCCGAAACAACATCAATTTTTTATTATATCAACAAAGTGAGAAATTATTCTTAAAAAATATCAAAAAAGTTGGAACGTATGAATAAATGTTCATATATTTGCAGAAAAATTTCAAACATGTCCGAAATTATCGAATTATCAAAAATGGAAGAAGCTGCATATACACTCAAAGCAATTTCAAACGGTACAAGGTTATGTGTGATTTCTTTGTTGTCGAAAAATGATGAGTTGAACGTCTCGCAGATTGGTGAAGAGTTGAAATGTGAGCAATCACTACTCTCGCATCATCTGACCGATATGCGGGCAAAGGGAATACTAAATTGCCGCCGCGATGGTAAAAACTGTTATTATTCACTCAAAAACAAAGGAATATCTCAAATTCTCGACTGTATACGTACCTGTAGCTGCGTATGATTTTTTTTATGGTTTATATATGAAAATATGTTTGAATGAACATAAATAAAATTTTAATATAATGATAAAACAATTTATAAACAGAAATTTATTAAAGATTATAGGAGTTACAGCAGGAGCAACAGCCGGCTTTTTGTATTATCAATTCGTTGGTTGTCAGAGTGGTACCTGTCCCATAACTTCCAATCCGTATATAAGTATAGCTTACGGGGGTTTATTGGGTTATCTGATATTTGACCTGTTTAAAAAGAAAGACAAAAAAGATGATAAAAAAGATGAAGGCGTATTTTAAAAACTGGGATACGGCGAGAATTATTAAAATGGTAGCGGGAATTGTTTTTCTGGCCGGCTATTTTTCCGTTAAAGAGACAATTTATCTGTTCGGTAGCTTGTTTTTTGCCATACAGGCATTATTCAACATTGGCTGCCCGGGCGGGTCGTGTGCAACTAATATTACAAAAGGTGAGGAAAAGGAGATTAAAGTAGATCAATACAAACCTAATAAAAGCAAATCAGATGTATAGCACTTTTTTTGTTTCCAAATCACAATGTATGACCTGCGACAATGTGGTACTAAAGAAACTGGGTACTTTGCAGGGTGTTTTCGGTGCCGAAATGGACAGAATTGAAGGTCGGATTATTGTAAATCATACCGACGAAGTAACACGTGAGCAAATCGGCTCCCTGCTCGATGAACTGGGATGGAAAGAATTGATTCCCGATTCGAACGAAATTGATTATGATGAGCCATCTATCTGGGGATGTGCGTTGTAATTTTAACAGATAAAAGAATAAAGAACAAAGAATAAAGAACCGGGATTAAAGATTTAAGAATACGAATTTTAAAAAATAATAAATATGAAAAGAATAACAGGAGCTGTATTAATGCTCAGCCTGTTTGCCTTCATGGCATGTTCAGGCAAATCGAATGATAATAATCAAAACGAAAAATCAATAAACGAAGTAAAAAAAATGGGAACTATTCATTTAACAAAAGCAGAATTCCTGACAAAAGTAGCCAACTACGAAGCAAATCCCACAGAGTGGAAATATTTGGGAGATAAACCGTGTATTATCGATTTTTATGCTAACTGGTGCGGACCATGTAAAACCATTGCACCTATTCTTGAGGATTTGGCAAAAGAATATGACGGACAAATTTATGTGTATAAAGTGGACACCGAAAGCGAACAGGAACTTGCAGCCGCATTTGGTATCAGGAGCATTCCATCTTTACTCTTTTGCCCAATTGGCGAAAATCCACAGATGGCTCAGGGAGCAATGCCGCGCGAAGCTTTTAAACAGGCGATAAACGAGGTATTGTTGAAGAAGAAATAAAAAACAGAGATTAGAACTGTTGTAAAAGCTTTTGCAGTGATGAAATAGTGCTGCAGAAGCTTTTCTTTTTAATTAAGTCCTGTAAAGTTGTGAATGTGAGAGTGTTAATTTAGAAGCTCCCGAAACTAACGTTTCAAATTCTGAATTATGCCTTGTACCGAATAATTATTTATACACCTATCCGGTTTTGAATTACTTTAAAAAGCTTAGTACCACACCCACACATCCAATGAGAATAATGACAAAACCGGTAATCCTGTTTATTGTCTTCAAACCTCTCATGTTTAGTTTGCTTCTGAATTTACTTACTAAAAATGTAAGTGTACCCCACCATAGCAACGCACCTGTTAATATGGATAGAATTCCGGATATAGTCAGATATAAAGTCGTTTGATTGTTAATAAACTCAAATCTGGCAAAAAGAGCTATCAGTACAAAAAGAACCAGTGGGTTCGAAAAAGTAAGTCCGAAAGATGAAATATAATCACCAAATAAGCTGTATTTGATCGGTTCGTTTGGTTTTGGCTGGGTCGACGGATTGCTTTTATATATGAATGCTCCGAAAATAATCAGGATCAAACTTCCGACCAATTGAATTATACTCCGCTGATGTTCAATGGTATCTAAAACAAAACTCAGGAAATAAAGAGTAATAGTGGTGTAAATCAAATCAGAAGTAGTAGCACCTAATCCTGTTGCAATTCCGTATTTTCTTCCCCTGTTTAGTGTACGTTGAATGGTCAGCATACCGATGGGTCCCAACGGAATAGAAATGAACAGTCCTATAATAATGCCTTTTATAATAATTTCTAACATAATTTTCTGATTGGATTGCAAAGATAAATTATTTAAAGTTATGTCAATCAACGGTACACAAAAAAGTCTTGCTATTTATAGTATTTTTACAAATTTCAGTTTTTTTGTTCATGACTGTTTTTCGCGATACAAATCTATCGTACAAAAATAATTAAAACAGGGTGACAGGAGTTTATTCAATACCATTTTTTGTTCCATCTTTTTAAATCGGGGTGCTGATCTTGATAATAGTGTAAATAAAATCGGGTTTATTTTAAAAGATGCAATTTTTTTTGTTGTTTGAAATCAGTTGGTTAACGGATATTTATATATTTCAAAATAAAATTAGTCAAAAAACATTTGGAGCATAAATAAAAAAGGAGTACTTTTGCACCCGCTTTCAGG
>CALCBD010000026.1 GCA_937897985.1 uncultured Paludibacter sp.
AGGACAATAAAGGGAAAGGAAACTCCGGTGAGTTGATGATCTTAATTTCAACAATGTTGGTTTCGGATTTTAAATGGCACCAATAAAAAAATAAGAAAATGAAAATGAATTCAATTATATTTTACACTGCATTATTGATAGTGATTTGCTGTACTGAATGCAAAAATGAAAATGAGGATATAATTATCAAAAATGACGAAAAGGAAATAACTGTCAAAAATGACAGTAATAAATTTCATGTCAATATTGTATTATATAATCAACCTCTTGACACAATTCAGAAATATATTCACGGAAAGTGGAAACTGGCCTACGGAAAAGGCGGCGTATGCACTACTACGATGTATTATAGTGATAACTGTTATATTGAATTTACTTCCGATAATAATGTAATAACCAATTCTTTGGCAAAAATAAATAAGGCTTCACCAATAGTTTGGATAAAAGATTTTGACTTATATCCCAATGATTCTACTTATCTTATGACCTTTAAAGACGATCACGACTTTACTAAGGTATATGCCATTGACAGAATTTATAATGACACATTAATATACCATGACAATTTATGTGATGCAATTTATTACCATTACTTAAAATCGAATTAATTAATCAAAAATGAAAATCAAATGAAAAAGAATTTATTAATAATTAGTTCTGCATTGATGTTGCTAATTTGCTGTACTGAATATAAATATGACAAAGAAGATTTAATTGTCAATGATGTTCTATTAATTGACAATGAAGAAGAATTTATTGGCAATAAAATAGGAACCCCTGTCAATATTGTATTATATAATCAACCTCTTGATACAATTAAGAAATATATACAGGGAAAGTGGAAGCTGGCCTACGGGAAAGGCGGTATAACCGGTGCAATGACTTTTTATTGTGATGTCTGTTATATTGAATTTACACCTGATAACAGAGTTTTAATTCCAAGTACAACAAATGGTGAATATTTAACAGATTGTAATATTGAATGGACACGGGATATAGGTAGCTATACTAATGGGAAATATACATATATCATGAGTTATTATGATAAATATGGATATCCTAATGTTTATGTCATAGATAGAATTTACAATGACACACTAATTTACTATGACAATTCATGCGATGCATTTTTTTACCATTGTATAAAATCAAATTAAAAAATTAATAAAAAATGATTACTATGAAATCAATTTCTAAATCAGCATTTTTGCTCACATTAATATTGAATTGCATATTTGCTATTGCGCAGGTTAATGACATTTTGGAAATCCAAAACAACGAAAAAGGGCAGGTAAAATTTGCCCGATTTCAAGCAAATGCAAATTCAAACAGAAAAATGAAGAATGACACTGTATTCTTAAAATCAATTTTAAACGCAAAAAAAGAAGATAGCTTTCGCAAAATAAACGAAGATTTGGACGAGTTAGGAATCACTCACAAAAAATTTCAACAGTATTATAAAGGTCTGAAAGTTGAAAATTCCGAATTTTTAATACATGGGAAAAATGATAATATTGAAGTCATAAACGGTGATTTTCAGGACATCGATATTCCAATCATTACACCAACCCTAAATGAAAAACAAGCTTTAAATAAAGCATTAGTTTTTGTGGGTGCAAAGAAATACAAATGGGAAGATACCGTAATGGAAAATTTAGTGAAACAGAATACCAATAATCCTAACGCAACGTATTATCCTAAAGCTGAACTGGTAATATCTAAAGATTACCTGAGTGGAAGTAATTTATGGAAACTATCATGGAAATTTACAATTTCATCAATGCTACCTGATAACGAACAATTAATTTATGTTGATGCAAATGATGGAAGTGTAATTAACAACATACCACTGATATATGATGCAAATGTATCATGTACTGGTCAAACAAAATACTGTGGACCCCAGAATTTTACAGGCGATTCTTTTACAGGTGGGTACAGATTGCGGGAAAGCAGAAATGGAGTAAGCATACAAACATTAAATTTGCACTCAACTGATATTTATGCAAGTGCTACCGATTTTGTGAATTCTAATACAAACTGGACCTCGGGTAGTTGGGCAAATTTCAATACAGATCAAGCCGCTTTAGATGCACATTGGAGTGCTGAAAAAGTAGTTGATTTTTGGAAAACAGTTTTTAACCGGAATAGTATTGACGGTGCTGGTTTAAGAGTTATAAATTATGTCCATTACACACCAAATGCTAATGGAATAAGTTGGGCAAATGCTCAGTGGGTTAGTGGATCAAATAGTAGTTTTATGCAATATGGAGATGGGGATAACACTTATTATCCTTTCGTATCCTTAGATGTGTGTGCCCATGAGTTTGGTCATGGAATAAATCAATTTACAGCCAATCTTACTTATGGTCATGAAGAATCTGCAGCTTTAAGTGAAGGTTTTAGTGATATATGGGCTGCATGTGTTGAACACTGGGCTGCACCAAATAAACAAACCTGGTTATTAGGTGAAGAAATTATAAAAACTTCATCATATAATTGTTTACGCAATTTACAAAACCCCAAAAGTTCATCAATAATATTTGGTCAACATCCTGATACCTATCATGGGAAATTTTGGGATAATTATGGTGAACCTCATTATAATTCCACAGTTCTTAGTCATTGGTTCTATTTACTATCGCAAGGTGGAAGTGGTACTAACGATTTTGGGAATTCATTCGTCATAAGTGGAATAGGAATTGAAAATGCTCAAAAAATTGCATACAGAGCAGAAACAAAATATTTATATTCATCTGCTGATTATTCCGCTGCAAGGTTTGCAACAATACTGGCTGCTATAGATTTATCCGGAGGTATACCAAATGCAGTAATGACAGTTACAAATGCCTGGTATGCAGTTGGTGTTGGAGATCAATATGTGATTTCCGGACCTTCCGAACTATGTTATAACCAATCGGGAACATTTTCTATTAATATACCAGGTGCAACAATATCATGGACTGCAAGTGGTCTGAGTCCTTACAGCGGTACTGGCACTACTTTTACAGCATCTCCGGCAATGTATGCTACAGCAGGTTATGTCCGTGCTACAATTACAGTTGGACAAACTACCTTTACAACTCAAAAAGATCTGAAATTAAACGGATATCTGCCAATTGATGGGCCTGATGAGGCGTATCTGAGTGAAAACAAAGCCTACTTTAGCATCGATGAAGGACTTACTGTGTTAAACTGGAAAATTAACGGACAAGTGGTTTCATCTTCAAATACACATCAGTTGATTGTTTTGCTTAACAAATATTATCCTGGCGATGTTGTGATTACATGTACTGCCTCCTCCTCATGCGGGACATTTGAAGCCAGTAAATCACTTGCGATCATTGATGATTATGAATTCCAAATGTATCCAAATCCCGCTTCCGACTTATTAACCGTTTCATTGATCTCGCCTGTCAAAACGAATGAAAGTACAACAAATTCACAAACTAAATCTGAAAGTGTTGAACCTTACAACATTCAACTTTGGCACGAGCACTCCGGACTTATTAAAACTGTAGATACAGACAAATCTACAATACAAATACCTTTAACTAATTTACCAAAAGGAATGTATTATGTTCATTTGAAAAAAAATAAGAATACAATTAAGAAACAGATACTTTGGATTAAATAAAAAACTTCCAAAGCTTACTTTATACAAAAGTAGGGACATCAATTTGTTGACATTTTTATGTCCCTCTTTTTTCACCGTCTTTCAATTAAGAAAAACACAGATATAGAATTTTCTAATAATTACTAAAACAAAAAATTTATTATACAGACAATTTTTTAGTTACTTACAATAATCGGATAAACTTTATGTACCTGCAGCCCAAAAGGAATCGTGTTTGTAATCAGTAGTTATCAAAACGGATAGTTTGCTGAAAGTTAAATTAATTGAAATACAACAGGTAGTTCCCGTTAATTCAGAATTATCAGTAGAAGTAAATGTTGGTGATTCCGGTTTATTAACAAAATGGGATTATGGTTCAACGCCGGATATTTACCCTGTTTTCTGCCACGAAGTCTGATTAGTTGGACAGACTATCGGTAAAGCGTTGCCTGAAATCAGCTTTAAAGTCAAAATATAAGATTATTCACCATTTAAATACATATAATTTTATGAAACAATTTATTTTCCTTGTTTTGTTGCTTGTATCAGCAACAGCCTTCTCACAACAAAGCTCCGATTCGGTTTTTTCACAAAAGCCTTCAGAAAGTATTGTAATAATGAAAGTAGATACTTTCCAAATAGAACGTATAAATAATATTGAAGAAAATCTGAGAGGCTTTTACACCCACAATAGGGTTTATCATGCATTGATGGGCGTGAGTGTAGGATTATCGCTTGCCGGTTTATTTATTGCCACCGATCAGGGTAATAACATTCAAGCCAGTACTTTACAATTAGCCGGAATGGTCATAGGCATGGTCGGGACGGTAATTTATATCGACAGCTATAAGTTCCTTAATATTAAATCCAGGCATAAAAATCAACGTGTGACATCAGAAAATAATCTGACAAAAACACCTGTCTATTGATTGAAAGAGAGAACAGAAAAGTAAAGTAAGAAAATAACTACTAAATATGATATACTGCATTTTAGTTTTTTTACTGACTCCTTTCTTTTTCACTGCAATGTGTCAGAATTATAACAATTCAGATTCATCGGTTAAGCATCGAACCCAAATAAATGCACTTGGTGAAATTGGTGGAAACGGGTTATTTCTTTCATTAGGGTTTGAACAGGCTAATTACGAATATAAGGCATTGAAAAGTACATTCAGAGCGGGATTTACATTGACAGATTACCTGGTCTTCAGCGAATATAATTTTGATTTTGGCATAAAAAATAATTATTTTGAACTAGGAGCAGGACCTTCTCTGCACTTCGACGAAAACAATATAAATCTATACATTTTTGGGAGATTGGGTTACCGATACAATTCTGACACTTTTATTTTCAGAGCCGCATTTACACCCTTCCTCGCATTTGAAAATGGAGTATACGCTTATACGTTTCCATTCCTTGGTGTATCAGTAGGTATTCCGATCAGGACCAAAAGAAGAAATTAAAGATCATCTTAAACAGTTTATTTATACGGGTGGCCGGAAAAAATTCGGGGGTTTGTGGTATATTATCATAAATACGGGTGAAGCTACAAAGATATTACCTTTGATGGAATTAATTTTAAAAGAAGACAGAAAAGAAAACCAAAACTGATAATCCTGATATTTTACTACTTATGGTTCAAACGATCCGAAAGAAAGACTCCCGCTGCAATGTATTCACATATTTCAGGGTTATTGCTCATTAAGTGTATCACTATAGCTGTTGTTTATCAGAAAATTAAAGTATAATTAATCTCTAAAAAACTTATAAAATGTCAGGTTGATGCGAAGACCAATTTTTAAACCACACCGAAACAATCTTTAAACACTATTTAAACCATTCTGAAAAAAGTGCGTCCAATTAGCAAATTTTTAAAAACGGAACAATAAATGAAATTTCTTAGTCTCTTCTCTTTGCTGTTTCTTTCCATTTCAGGATGTAATTTGAACAATACTGACCCTCAACCAACAGCTAAAGAATCAATGTATTTTCCTTCCAACTCAGGTTCAAACTGGGAAACCACTTCTCTTTCCGCTTTGGGATGGAATCAAAATGCAGTTCAACCTCTTAAGGATTATTTGATTCAAAAACACTCCAAATCTTTTATGATACTGGTCAATGGAAGAATAGTAATGGAAGAATATTTTAATGGTCACACCGTAAATGATCTCTGGGAGTGGAATAGTGCCGGCAAAACACTTGTAGCTACTACAACAGAAATTGCAAAACAGGAAGGTTTGCTGGATATTAACAGGAAAGTTTCTGATTACCTTGGTGAGGAATGGACAGGCATGCCTTTGGAGAAAGAGAATTTAATTACTGTCAGGCATTTATTAACAATGACATCGGGTAATGATGATACTAAACAATATGTGATTAAGTCTAACCTGACTTATGTTGCCGATGCGGGAACGCGATGGGCTTACAGTAACATTTTCCAAAAATTGACTGATGTGATTGCACATGCAGGCAATAAATCATTTGAAACCTATTTCAACGAAAAAATAAAAACCAAAACAGGGATGGACGGGTACTGGAATTTCGGTTTAATTTATACCATTTATCACAGTACTACAAGGAGTATGGCCCGATTCGGACTTTTAGCCCTGAACCGGGGAAAATGGAAGAATGAACAGATATTTAACGAAAATGCTTTTAATGAGTGTACCACAACTTCACAAAACATCAATCCATCTTACGGATATTTATGGTGGTTGAACGGGAAAACGGCATTTATGATTCCGGGTGAACAAACTATTTATCAGGGTCCGTTAGTGCCAAATGCACCTGCTGATATGTTTGCTGCAATGGGTGCAGGCGACCAGCGAATTTATGTAATTCCGGGAAAGAAAATGGTAATCGTTCGGATGGGTGAAGCATCAAATCCTGCGAATCCGAATTTTGCAGTTTCCGGTTTTGATTATGAATTATGGGAAAAAATAAATGCTCTGATCAACTGATTTCACAGTAACTTTTGTTTCGGGAAAGTGGTATGACAGTAATGAAACTTTTTAATCAAATCAGGTACTGTTTTCATTTTTTTTGAGTAAGTTTTTTGATTTCTTTTTTAGTTAACTCTTTAAGTATAATATCTGCCGAAGTCCTGCATTCATATTTTTTACGATTGGATAATTTGACAATTCCATCTGTAGTCTGAAAATACGGATCTAAATACTCATACCTGCTTTTTGGGGCATTAACAAATTCTTCATTCGGATTTTCGATTAAAAAGTTGATTGCAAATCTCAGCTGATAATTTCCTTTTTTATCATACTGAATTAAAGTTCCCAAAGCTTGTTGTGGTAAAACCACATCACCTTCCTTAACAAATATTTTATCGCCGTTAAAGCCCTGATATATTGCAAATGTACCATCCTTATGTTCAACCATTACCGAATTTCGTTTGCTTGAGAATGAATAAACATTTGATGTGTCTATTGCAAAATCTTTTGTTACTTTGACAACGAGACCTTTTCTGACAGCACAAACTGTATCAGGCTGATCAGAAATAAATTGAAATGACTTCCAGTTTTTTGGTTCTTCCTCATCAAAAAGCTTTGAACCAAGATAATTCATAAACCTGACTTCCAACTTCTTACCATTTCTGAAAGGAAGCAGATACACAAAGGTGCTGTCAAAATCCGGGTTTGGAATACCACGCCGGTAACTATAGGTATACGAAAGCCCGATGTATTTGTCTTTATAAATTGGTCTTAAAACTGTTAGTATTCCAGAATAATCATTCACAACAAATTTATGCTCCGGTTTTATTGTATTCTCATAACTATTGAACTTTAAATAAATACAATAAGTCCCGGGCATTTCCTTGGTATAGGTAATTTGATAGCTATTATCAGTATTTCTTTCACCATTGAGTATAATTCTTTGTGAAAAAGCAGATAAAGATATCAGTATAAAGCAAATGATTACAAAATTTTTCGTCATTATCAAACAAATCAACAAACTATATTAACAATTTTTCCAGGTACCACTATCACTTTTTTGGGCGACATACCGGCTAATTGTCTCAAAGTTTGTTCGTTTTCCATTGCAGCTTTTTCTACTTCTTCCCTGCTCATATCAGCCGGAAGTTCAATAGTAAAACGTACTTTCCCATTGAACGACACCGGATATTTCACTGAATTTTCGACTAAATATGCCTCGTCACAAACAGGAAAACGGGCATCGAAAACTGTACCTTCGTTGCCGGTAATATGATATAATTCTTCAGCAATATGAGGAGCAAAAGGAGCAATTAAAACTGATAGTGGTTCTAAGATTGATTTTTTATTGCATTTCAATGCTGTCAGTTCGTTCACACAAATCATAAATGCTGAAACCGATGTATTGAATGAAAAATTTTCGATATCGAAAGTGATTTTCTTAATCGTTTTATGCAGCGATTTAAGCTCTTCATTAGTTGGTTTTTCGTTATTTACCAGCATTTTATCATCCTTATAATACAGGCTCCACAGTTTTTTCAGAAAACGATGAACTCCATCTATTCCGTTGGTATCCCATGGTTTTGATTGTTCCAAAGGTCCGAGAAACATTTCGTACAACCGCAATGTGTCAGCTCCGTATTTTTCAACTATATCATCAGGATTAACTACATTATACATCGATTTTGACATTTTTTCGACAGCCCAGCCACAATGATATTTACCATCTTCGAGAATAAATTCCGCATCTGTAAATTCAGGTCTCCAGGTTTTAAATTTCTCTAAATCAAGTATGTCATTCGCAACGATATTAACATCAACATGAATTTGGGTAGTTTCGTATTGATTTTTCAGGTGATACGATACAAAAGTATTTGAATCTTTGATACGATAAACAAAGTTACTCCTTCCCTGAATCATGCCCTGATTAATCAGTTTCTTAAAAGGCTCATCCTCGCAAATCAGTCCCAGATCGAACAGAAATTTATTCCAGAACCGACTGTAAATCAGGTGACCTGTTGCATGTTCGGTACCACCAATGTACAAATCTACATTGCGCCAGTATTGGTTGGCTTCAGTACTTACCAGAGCCTTATCGTTTCCCGGATCCATATATCGCAGGTAATAAGCCGAAGAGCCGGCAAATCCCGGCATGGTGTTCAGTTCAAGTGGAAATCCATTGTATTCCCAGCCTTTTGCCCGACCCAAAGGTGGTTCACCTTTTTCGGTCGGAAGATACTTATCCACTTCGGGTAATTCTAACGGGAGGCAGCTTTCGTCAATCATGTAAGGCACACCTTCTTTATAATAAACCGGAAAAGGTTCGCCCCAGTAACGTTGACGGCTAAAAATGGCATCACGCAAACGGTAATTTACCTTCACACGACCAATACCATTCTCAGCAATGAATTTTTTAGCTGCTGCAATCGCTTCCTTAACAGTTAATCCGTTCAGAAAGCCTGAGTTCATCATCACACCTTCTTTGGCATCAAAACTTTCCTCACTTATATCACAACCTTCAATCAGAGGTATTATCGGTAAATTAAAATGTTTGGCAAAGGCATAGTCGCGACTGTCGTGAGCCGGAACAGCCATGATGGCTCCGGTTCCATAGCCCGCAAGTACGTAGTCCGAAATCCATACAGGGATTTTGGTTCCGCTCACAGGGTTAATAGCATAAGAACCTGAAAATACACCTGTTACTCTTCTATCAGCAATTCGTTCCCTTTCGGTCCGTTTTTTTGTGGCGATTAAATATGATTCTACTTCTGCAGCCTGTTCGGGAGTTGTACATATTTTCACATATTCACTTTCGGGTGCCAGCACCATAAATGTAACACCATAAATGGTATCGGCACGGGTTGTAAACACTTCCAGTTCAGCATTCGGAAGCCGGAATTTTAATTCAGCACCTTCACTTCTGCCTATCCAGTTTCTCTGTGTTTCTCTGATTGACTCGGTCCAGTCGATGCTGTTCAAACCATCGAGCAATCGCTGCGCATAGGCCGAAACTCTTAAACTCCACTGACGCATAACCCTTTGTTCGACAGGATGACCTCCCCTTACCGAAAGGCCTTCGCTGACTTCATCATTTGCCAGTACTGTACCCAGCGCAGGACACCAGTTTACCTTCAAATCGGCGAGATAAGCAATACGGTAATTGAGTAAAATTTCCTGTTTCTCTTTTTCACTAAAGGTTTTCCATTGTTCTGCACTAAAAGTCAATTCCCCTGTGCATGCAGCCTGAATTCCTTCAGTACCGTTTTTTTCAAAACTTTCCACCAGCGAAGAAATGGTTTGAGCTTTCTGAAGTTTCAGATCGAAATAATGATTGAACATCTGAATAAAAGCCCATTGAGTCCATTTGTAATAATCAGGCTCACAGGTACGTATCTCACGGCTCCAGTCATAACAAAATCCGATTTTCTCCAACTGTTCACGATAACGCGCAATGTTAATTTTTGTCGTAACTGCAGGATGCTGACCGGTTTGAATTGCATACTGTTCGGCGGGCAATCCATAGGCATCATAACCCATGGGATGGAGTACGTTAAATCCCTGAAGACGTTTATATCTGCTGAAAATATCAGAAGCAATGTAACCAAGAGGATGACCTACATGCAAACCTGCACCCGATGGATACGGAAACATATCCAGCACGTAAAATTTTGGTTTATTTGAGTCAACCGACACTTTGTAGGTTTCATTTTCTTTCCAGAATGATTGCCACTTCTGTTCTATTTCGTTAAATTTGTACTCCATAATAAAATATATATTGTTGAAATTCTTTGTATTAACTATCGTGATAAATTCAATTTTTAAGAATGCAAAGTTAAGAATTTTATCGGATAATCCATTTGCTCAACACTAAAAATCAATCACATAATTTTTTAATAAATTGAAAATAAGTGTATATAAAAAAAATGATTATTTTTGCAAGGCAAATTAAAAATAACTGATTGAAATGAAAAGCACATTATCGGAAGAATTATTCAAAGTGCCCGAGCCAACGTTAAGACGATTACCGTGGTATCTGGCATACGCTCAATTGGTTTTAAAAGAAGGAGAAACATATCTTTCATCAACACAGATAGCCAAAAATATTGCAGTAGATGCTTCAATGGTAGCAAAAGATTTGTCGTTCGTACAGATAACAGGCAAAACCAGGGTTGGTTATGACGTGAAGGAACTGGTTGAAGTCCTTGAATCGTTTCTCGGTTTTACCGATTCTCACAGTGCTTTTCTATTCGGTGTGGGTAGTCTAGGCGGAGCATTGATGCACGACAACGGTTTGAATCATTTTGGTTTGGAGATTGTTGCAGGATTTGATGTAAAATACGAATTATCAGGTACAAGCATCAATCATATTCCGGTCCACCATATCGACAGGTTTCCCGAACTTCAGAAACTAACCGGTATCAACATCGGAATTTTAACCGTACCGATTGACAGAGCACAATCAGTATCGGAAATGATGGTGGAAGGTGGCATTCAGGCCATCTGGAACTTTACACCTTACAGAATCAGAGTGCCCGAGAATGTTATCGTTCAAAACACTTCAATCTACGCTCACTTGTCGGTGATGTTCAACCGCTTGAATGCAATTAAAGAATCCGAAAAAACAAAACATATTTAATTATCAGGGAATGAAAATATTAGCAATTGGTCAGAATTATACAGAACACAACAAAGAACTCAATTCAAATCACCCTTCCGAACCGGTGGTTTTTATGAAACCCGACACCGCTCTTTTAAGAAATAACAAACCTTTTTATCTCCCTGATTTTAGTGAAGATTTACATTACGAAACCGAGTTAATCATTAAAATCAATCGATTAGGCAAAAATATTGACCCAAAATTTGCTCACAGATATTATTCTGAAATTGGCCTGGGTGTCGATTTTACGGCGCGCGACCTGCAACGGAAACTTAAAAATGAAGGTAAACCATGGGAAATTTCCAAAGCTTTTGACAATTCAGCTGTTATAGGTGAATTTTTACCAGTCGACATGTTCCCTGATGTACAGGACATTCATTTCAGTCTGAAATTAAACAATGAAACAGTTCAGAACGGACATTCGGCAGATATGATTTTTCCGGTCAATGAACTAATTGCATACGTGAGTCGTTTCTTTACTTTAAAAATCGGCGACATACTTTTTACCGGTACACCCGCCGGAGTTGGTAAAATTTCGGTTGGCGACAGACTTACGGGTTATATTAACGAAAACAAAATGTTCGATTTTAAAATAAAATGAACCCGAAGATAATTTCATTTTCAATATAATAATTGTCAATTGAAATCGTTTCTTATTTAAATTTTTACGTTTCCCCGATTTAATTGATATGAAGCAAAAATTCAGCAATTTACTACTCATTATATTTTTTGTAGCTTTCCATTTATCAGCTCAAAACAACGAAGCGAAGGAGAATCAGGTGATTCAGTGGAATGGTGTACAGGTTTGGAATGCCGGAGCAGGCACCCGAAATGTTGTATCATTCGACGGTGCGGTCTATCCTGACGATCAACTCCTGCCATGGTTTCATAAAAGAATTAATGCTGATTTAGCATTTGATTATAAGGTTGAAATCACAAACGAAACTTATGTGAGTTTAACAAGGGAGGAAGCAGAACTTGTGACAACTTCAACATTGGGCATCAACAACCCTGTCATCAACACTCTGTATTTACGCGAGCGTGGAACCGACTATCTCGATATCAGTATACTTCCGTTCGTAATGCGTTCAGGCCAAATATTTAAACTGAAATCGTTCGGTTTGTCAATAGTAAAAACAAAAGCTGCAAACAAATCAAAAGCCGCAACATTACACACTTATGCAACAAACTCAGTTCTGGCTGCAGGGAAATTCGTGCAGGTAAGAGTGGTCAATTCAGGCATTTACAAACTGACTTACGAAGATCTCAACAGCATGGGAATAAATCCTGCTAATGTAAAAGTATTCGGATATGGCGGAGCTGTACTTGAACAAAGTTTCTTATTACCTAAGACTGACGACCTTCCCGAAGTGTCGGTTTATATGGAGAAAGGCAGTGATGGAATATTCAATGCGGGAGATTATATACTTTTTTATGCACAGGGTATCAACAAATGGACTTTCGACAGTTCGAAAAACCTGTATGTACATCAGGTAAATCCATATTCAAATTATGGATATTATTTCATCACTTCTGATGCGGGTACGGGTAAAAAAATTGAAGAAAAAGCGATAACAGTTCCCGAAGGTAAAACATTGATTCCGGTAACCGAATTTGTAGATTACAATGTGTACGAAAAGGAAATGAACGGCATCAGCATTGCCCAGTCAGGCAAAGAATTTTATGGTGACTATTTCAGTGAAAATACACGAAAGGACATCAGCTTCAGTTTCCCGAATCCTGTTACTACCAACTCAACCAAAGTAAGAATTGATGCTGCATCTTATTCATCGGCCATAACATCTTTCGATTTAAGTCTTGACGGAAGTCAAACACAATCACTTTTAATGCCTAAACGATCTGAAAGTGACTTATATGAAAAAGGAAAAGCTGCAAGTGCAATATTCACCTATACACCGTCTAAAAACGATTTTAATTTCAGCCTTGTTTATTCGAAATCAACATCAACTTCGGCAGGATATCTTAATTTTATCGAAGTAAATGCCCGGAGGTATCTTAAAATGAGCGGATCGGTTATGCAGTTTCAGAATACTGATTATCTGAATTCGAATAATTATTTTCAGTACCAGTTAAGTAATGCTGACTCAAAAGTTCAAATCTGGAAAATTTCTGATCCTTTAAATATTACGAGAATTCCAACGCAAACAATTGATTCGAAACTCACATTTGCCGACGAACCTGATGCCGACAACAAATACATTGCTATTGACCCTACCGCAGCTTCAGCATTCCCAAAGCCTGAAATTGTTGGTGTGGTACCCAATCAGAATCTTCATGCATTACCGCAGTCGGACATGGTGATTATCACCCATCCCAAATTTTTAAGTCAGGCCGAAACCCTGGCTCAGGCACATCGTGATTTGGATAAACTGAGCGTTTCAGTTGTTACAACCGATCAGGTTTACAACGAATTTTCATCAGGTGCTCCTGACGCAACAGCCTATAGATGGGTTCTCAAAATGCTTTACGACAGAGCAATTACTTCCGGGAATACAGCCTCTCTGCCCAAATATCTGCTGCTTTTCGGAAGAGGTACTTACGACAACCGAAAACTGACACCTGTTTCGGGTGAGAATCTTATATTAACATATCAGGCCGATAATTCACTGGTACAAACATTATCCTATGTAACCGATGATTATTTCGGTTTGCTCGATGACAATGAAGGGGTAAATATCCCGAGTAATCTGGTAGATGTGGGCGTGGGACGTTTTCCGGTTACTACCGTCGAAGAAGCACAGATTGTTGTGGATAAAACAATCGCTTACATTAAAAACACCAAAAAAGGAATATGGAAAAATCAGTTATGTTTCCTTGCCGATGATGGTGATGCGGCATTACACATGAAACAATCCGACAGTATTACTTCGGTTTTGGCCCGAAATTATCCGGCTTATCAAATCAATAAAATATATCTCGACTCTTACGTCCAGGAAATTAGTGCAAGTGGCGAAACATATCCTCTTGCCCGTACTCATCTTCACGATTTGATCAGAAACGGACTTCTGTTGTTGAATTACACCGGACATGCAGGTATAACCGGCTGGACAAATGAACTTATAATGACAGTAAATGATGTAAAGTCATTCACCAATCAGCAATTGCCACTCTGGGTGGGTGCAACCTGTGATTTCTTACAGTTCGACCTGAAGCCGATTTCAGCAGGTGAACAGGTACTTCTGAATCCGAATGGTGGTGGAATTGGTATTTTCTCGGCTGCACGTCCGGTTTATGCCTCTCAGAACTTTACCATCAACCGGCTGTTTTGTGACAATTTATTTAAAAAGAACAATGGCAAACACAACAGATTGGGTGATGTAATTGCCTATGCAAAAAACAACACCGGGTCCGAAATTAACAAATTGTCCTATGTTTATATGGGCGATCCTGCGCTTCAATTAGATTTTCCTACCGATTACAATATTAAAACAACACTTATAAACGATAACCTGTACACAGGAAATGACACCTTAAAAGCAATGTCAGTAGTGAAAATCAGTGGAATAGTGGATGATGGTAACGGAAATATAAATCAGAATTTCAATGGAGAACTAAGCATGACTGTATATGATAAAGTACAGAGAATTACCACTCTGAACAATCACAGTGATGGAGCCCTGACCTATTCTGACCGTCCGAATATACTTTTTTCGGGAAAAGCAATTATCACGAACGGAGCTTTTACTATCACTTTTATGTTACCAAAGGATATAAAATACAATTACGGAGGTGGTAGAATCAACTATTATGCTTATGATAAAACAACCGGAGCAGAAGCTCAGGGATTTTTCGAAAACTTCATAGTCGGCGGTACCAATCTGAACGTTGTAAAAGACACTGAAGGACCTGAAGTCAATCTGTTCCTGAATACCGAAAACTTTGTTTCAGGCGATCAGGTCAATGAATCACCACTGTTTATGGCAAATCTGAGCGATGTTCATGGTATCAACAGAGTCGGCAGCGGCATCGGGCACGATCTGTTACTCACCATCGACAACGATCCGGGTCAGTCCCATGTACTAAACGATTACTATTTGTCGTCCGAAAATACATTTACAAATGGCACAGTTAAATATAAACTTTCAGGACTGACAGAAGGCAAACACACATTAACATTCAAAGCATGGGATTTAATGAACAATTCAACCAGCAAATCCATTGACTTTGAAGTGGTTAAAGGATTGACACCAAATATTCTTAAAATCTACAACTACCCCAATCCGGTAAAAATGAACACCCGTATTTACGTTGAACATGACAGACCTGAAACTGTTCTGAATACTAAAGTTGAAATTTTTGACGTTTCGGGCAGACTGATCTGGACTTTTGCTCAATCAAATGCAGACGAAATCAACTGGGATTTAACCGGTACAGATGGACAAAGAGTTAAAAAAGGGATCTACATTTACCGGGTAAGTGTAAGTACCAGCAACAGTGATGTGTATTCAAAATCCAACAAAATGCTCATAATTGAATAATAAAATTTAAAAAATACGTTTATAATACGTAACAATGTAAAATTGTTGTAATATTGCAAATTCAAAAAAAAACCGAATGAAAAAAAGTATTTTATTCTTAATTGCTCTTTTAACTTTATCTTTTAGCATTAAGGCGGCAGAGCCCGAGTCTAATCCGATTTCAACAGTAGTACCATCATTGACAATTGCTCCCGATGCACGCGCAGGAGGTATGGGTGACATAGGGGCTGCTACCTCACCCGATGTAAACTCTCAGTATTGGAATCCGGCAAAATATGTTTTTATGGAAAGTGAAGCCGGACTTTCCCTTTCGTACACCCCATGGTTAAGATCTCTTGTTCCGGACATTGATTTGGCCTATCTTTCAGGTTACTATAAATTTACTGAACGTCAGGCTTTAAGTACATCATTGCGCTACTTCTCTCTGGGAGACATAAAACTTATGGATCAGTTCGGATACGATCAGGGAACATCTCATCCGCTCGAACTGGCTTTTGATGTGGCCTATTCACAGATGCTTTCCGAAAATTTTTCGGCTGCAGTTGCCATGCGGTTTATCTATTCCGACTTAAACAACGGATATAACGGAGCAGGTGGTTCGGATATGTATCCCGGTATGTCGGTAGCTGCCGATGTAGCAGGATATTATCGAAAACCAATTTCTTTCCAGACTGGTGACGGTTTTCTTTCATTTGGTTTGAATATATCAAATCTGGGCTCAAAAATGTCGTACGATAAAAATATAACCAACAATTTTATCCCTACCAATATGCGATTTGGTGGTTCTTTTGATTATCCTATTGATGATTATCAGAGAATTTCAATCAGCGCTGATATTAATAAATTATTGGTTCCAACCCCGAATGATTCTACCGATTTCAATAAAGTATCGATGCTTTCAGGTGTATTCAAATCATTTTCCGATGCTCCGCTTGAAGAAGAATTACGTGAAATAATGTGGTCGGTCGGAGCTGAATATGCTTATAACAAACAATTTTTTGTGCGTGCCGGTTATTTTAACGAAAACCAATATAAAGGAAACAGAAAATATTTTACTGTCGGTGCCGGCTTTAAATTAAACGTATTTCAACTGGATGCCGGATATGTGATTTCAACATCTCAAACCAATCCGTTGGATCAGACATTGAGATTTTCACTTTCATTCGATTTATTCGGTCTTAAAAATCTTGTAAAATAAATTATTTCAGTAATTTCTTTTATTTAAATCAACAAAAACGATTGTATCTGTGTTATTTACACAGGCTTACAATCGTTTTTTTAATTTAATAATAATCCTGAATAAAAGCAGGTTAAATTTTGTAACTTTAAAAAACTCAATTAAAAGATGAATAATTTCAGAGTGGGATTCGGCTATGATGTACATGTTTTCGCCTCCGGAAGAGAGTTGTGGTTAGGTGGAATAAAAATTGATTTTCCCCGGGGTTTATTAGGTCATTCGGATGCGGATGTTCTCATTCACTCACTGTGTGATGCACTACTGGGTGCAGCAAATTTAAGAGACATTGGATTTCATTTCCCTGATAATGATAAAGAATTTAAGAATATTGACAGTAAGCTTTTGCTTCAACGTACAATGGAACTTATACGTGACAAGGGTTATGAATTCGGAAATGCTGATTGTACTGTATGTGCCGAGGAACCAAAGATCAATCCGCATATTCCGGCCATGCAGCTTACCTTATCTCAGGTTATGAATGTAGATCCGGATTTAATTTCGATTAAAGCTACTACTTCCGAGAAAGTAGGATTTGTGGGCCGAAAAGAGGGTATTTCATCTTACAGCACAGTTTTGATTTACAAAAAAAATCAAACAATAGAGTAAAGCTATAACAAAATAAATATATTCTATCTAAATTTGTTTTGATTACAATTTTATAATTAGTACTTTTGCATCGTTAAAAATTAATCATTTAAAAAAACAGAATATATGTCAGTATTAGTAGGAAAAAAAGCTCCGGTTTTTAATACCAAAGCAGTAGTTAACGGTGGTGAAATCATCGAAAATTTTTCATTAACTCAGTATGAAGGTGAAAAATATGTAGTATTCTTCTTTTATCCGGCCGATTTCACATTTGTATGTCCGACAGAATTAATTGCATTCGAAGAAAAAGCAGCTGAGTTTGCAGCACGAAACACAGTGGTTATTGGTGCTTCAACCGATTCAGAGTTTTCACACTGGAAATGGCTTCAGACACCTCAGAATCAGGGTGGCATTAAAGGTGTAACTTATCCGTTGGTAGTTGATCAGACTTTGCAGATTTCAAAAGATTATGATGTTCTGATTGGTTCTGAAGAATATACTGAAGATGGTGATGTAAAATTTGTTGGCGAAGCTAAAGCGTATCGCGGGTTATTCCTGATCGACAAATCAGGAGTGGTAAGACATCAGTTAGTCAATGATTTACCTCTCGGACGTAATGTGGATGAAGTACTTCGCTTGATCGATGCTCTTCAGTTTACCGAAGAATATGGTGAAGTTTGCCCTGCAAACTGGAAAAAAGGTGAAAAAGCTTTACAGGCAACTCAGGAAGGAATAGCAAGCTATTTGTCTGAAAAATAAATTTGCGACTGTAATTTATTTTTCAAATCATTGATAAGGCACGCGGATCACAGTGGACAAAACCCTGTGAGCTGAGTGCCTTTTTTGTGAATTTTTAAAATCAAAATGACAGGGAAAACACTAAAGAAAGAAAGAAAGAATTTAACATTGTGCATCAGTAATGAATTTAAATCCACAAAAGCACGAAAAACACGAAGAATATACTTACTCTTTTTTCATCTGAAATTAAAATGCATTTATCAAAGCTCAGTTTTATCCTTTTATCAGTATAAATATTCAAATTCTATTCAGTTTTAAATCAGACATTAAAAAACTTATTAAAACCATAAAAATTGGATTTATTCATTTGCGTAAAACCTAAAAAAGCAGTACTTTTGCACAAATTTGGACAATAAATATTTATGCAAAAGTACAAGCCCTTTCATTTAGTTTTGGAAGATGGTACCGTTTTCGAAGGCAAGTCCTTTGGTTATGAAAAAGCGGTGGCCGGAGAAGTAGTATTTAACACGGCCATGGTCGGGTACCCCGAGAGCCTCACCGACCCTTCCTATGCGGGACAGATGTTGGCAATAACATTTCCGTTGGTTGGTAATTACGGTGTTCCGAACGACACCATCGAAAACGGACTTTCTACTTTTTACGAATCGGAAAAAATTCAGGCTTCAGCATTGATTATTTCCGATTTTTCTTTTGAATACAGTCATTGGAATGCAGGCAAAAGCCTCAGTGATTGGTTGAAAGAAAATGAAGTGCCGGGAATTTTCGGAATTGACACCCGTGAACTTACAAAATTGGTACGCGAGAAAGGCACAATGAGAGGAAAACTTGTTTTTCCCGATGGAGAAGACATTGAATTTATCAACCCTGATGATGAAAATCAGGTTGCAAAAGTAAGCTGCAAAGAAGTTATTACCTACGGAACCGGCAGCAAACGAATTCTTTTAGTTGATTGCGGTGTGAAGCATAACATCATTCGGTGCCTGCTGAAACGCGACACTACTGTCATTCGCGTACCATGGGATTACGATTACAATCATATCGAATTTGATGGTTTATTTATTTCCAACGGGCCCGGTGACCCTGAATATGCAAAGGATACAGTAAGGCACATACAGGAAACCATGAAAACCGGAAAACCGATTTTCGGAATTTGTATGGGCAACCAGCTACTTTCAGTTGCCGGTGGAGCTAAAACATATAAACTCAAATATGGCCACCGCAGCCACAATCAGCCGGTTCAGCTTGTGGGCACACAACGTGCTTTTATCACTTCTCAGAATCACGGATTTGCAGTCGATAATTCAACACTTGGTGCCGATTGGGAACCATTGTTTGTAAACATGAACGATGGCACTAATGAAGGCATCCGTCATAAAACCATGCCATGGTTCTCTGCACAGTTCCACCCCGAAGCTGCTTCTGGTCCAACTGATACCGAATTTTTGTTCGATGTATTTCTGAAAACACTCGAAAGCCCCCTAAATCCCCCACAAGGGGACTTTAAGACCTGCGGATTTGATGTGGTTTCAATGATTGAGAATGAATTACAATCTAAAAAAGCAGCTGTAAATCAAGCAAAACTACCAGAATTTTTGGAACGCGAAAAGTCCCCTGAAGGGGGATTTAGGGGGCTGGAAGGTGTCGCTAAAGTATTGGTGCTTGGTTCCGGAGCTTTAAAAATCGGTGAAGCCGGCGAATTTGATTATTCCGGTTCACAGGCATTGAAAGCTCTGAAAGAGGAAGGCATTGAAACTGTGCTGATTAATCCGAATATTGCAACTGTACAAACATCGGAAGGTATTGCCGACAAAGTATACTTTCTGCCTGTAACACCTGATTTTGTAGAGCGCGTTATCGAAAAAGAACGTCCCGATGGTGTTTTTCTCTCATTTGGTGGACAGACAGCTTTAAATTGCGGTGTTGCGCTATACAAAGATAAAATTTTCGAAAAATAC
This sequence comes from uncultured Paludibacter sp., assembly GCA_937897985.1. Taxonomy (GTDB): domain Bacteria; phylum Bacteroidota; class Bacteroidia; order Bacteroidales; family Paludibacteraceae; genus Paludibacter. Next base: position 20,252 of record CALCBD010000026.1, read on the forward strand.
AATGTAAGGGTACTCGGAACACCGGTACAATCAATAATCGACACTGAAGACCGCGAAATTTTCAACAGGAAATTATCCGAAATCGATGTAAAATATATTAAGAGCGAAGCTGTTACCAACCTCGAAGATGCAACCCGTGCAGCAAATGAACTTGGTTATCCGGTAATTGTGCGTGCAGCTTATGCACTTGGTGGTCTGGGTTCGGGTTTTTGCGATAATGATGTGGAACTGAAAGCAATTGTCGATAAGGCATTTTCATATTCACCACAGGTGTTGGTCGAAAAATCGCTCAAAGGCTGGAAAGAAATTGAATATGAAGTGGTACGCGACAGATACGACAATTGTATCACGGTTTGTAACATGGAAAATTTCGATCCGCTCGGCATTCATACCGGCGAAAGTATCGTTGTAGCTCCTTCGCAAACGCTGACCAACAGTGAATATCACAAACTTCGCGAATTAGCCATCCGCATTATCCGACACATTGGTATTGTAGGTGAATGTAACGTACAGTATGCATTTGATACCGAATCGGAAGATTACCGTGTGATTGAAGTAAACGCACGTTTAAGCCGATCTTCGGCATTAGCTTCGAAAGCAACAGGTTATCCCCTGGCTTTTGTGGCTGCCAAACTTGGATTAGGCTACGGACTTCCCGAGCTTAAAAATTCGGTAACAAAAGAAACATCTGCTTTCTTCGAACCTGCTCTCGACTACATTGTTTGTAAAATACCCCGCTGGGATTTAGGAAAATTCCAGGGCGTTAGTCGCCAGTTGGGTTCGAGTATGAAATCGGTAGGTGAAATAATGTCTATCGGGCGAAATTTTGAGGAAGCATTCCAGAAAGGTCTCCGAATGACAGGCTTGGGTATACACGGATTTGTTGCCAACAAGGCAATGTTTGCCGATGATCTGGATACTGCCCTTTCACAACCAACTGATAAGCGGGTATTCTATCTGGCTCAGGCATTACACAGTGGTTATTCGGTCGATAAATTACATGAATTGACCAAAATCGACCGTTGGTTCCTGCATAAACTTCAACGTATTGTTACTCTCGAAAATAATCTCAAAAAATTCGATTCGCTTGAAACACTTCCTACAGAACTGCTTTTCGAAGCAAAGCTTGCAGGATTCTCTGATTTTCAGTTAACACGGTTAGTTACCAAGTGCAGTAACGACGAAATAGATGACAAAATAAAACTTACACGCGAATACCGCAAGAAACTGGGTATCAAACCTGTAGTCAAACAAATCGACACCCTGGCTGCCGAATATCCGGCTCAGACAAATTATTTGTACCTGACTTATGGTGGTATTGCAAACGATGTTAAATACCTTGGCGATCACCGCTCGGTTGTAGTTTTAGGATCGGGAGCATATCGTATCGGCTCTTCGGTAGAGTTCGACTGGTGTGGTGTAAATGCACTTATAACTATTCGGAAAGAAGGATTGCGGTCGGTAATGATCAATTATAACCCCGAAACAGTCTCGACGGACTATGACATGTGTGACCGGCTTTATTTCGATGAACTGAGTTTTGAACGTGTGATGGACATTATGGAACTTGAAAATCCAATGGGAACAATTGTTTCGACCGGAGGACAAATTCCTAATAATTTAGCACTCAAACTTGCGGCTTCAAACGTTAATATACTTGGCACACAGGCAGTTGACATCGACAGGGCCGAAGATCGTCATAAATTTTCGTCGATGCTCGATACGTTAAAAATAGATCAGCCACGCTGGAAAGAGCTTACAACATTCGAGGATGTCAATGAATTTGTACAGGAAGTAGGATTCCCGGTACTGGTACGTCCTTCGTATGTACTGTCGGGAGCAGCAATGAATGTTTGCCATGATGCCTCACAACTGGAGAATTTCCTCAGACTGGCGACCGAAGTTTCCAAAAAACATCCGGTTGTAATTTCGGAATTTCTCGAACGTTGCAAAGAAATTGAAATTGATGCCGTGGCTAAAAACGGAGAAATTCTGCTGTATGCCATTTCGGAACATGTCGAATTTGCCGGCGTCCATTCGGGTGATGCAACCACACAGTTTCCACCACAAAAAATTTACGTTGAAACCATTCGCCGGATTAAGAAAATTGCCAGTGAAATAGCAAAATCACTGAATATTTCCGGACCATTTAACATTCAGTTCTTAGCCAAGGACAACTACATTAAAGTTATCGAATGTAATTTACGTTCGTCACGTTCGTTCCCCTTTGTATCCAAGGTGCTGAAAATAAACTTCATTGAGCTGGCAACTAAAGTAATGTTGGGACTGGAAGTTGAAAAGCCCGAAAAATCGGCATTTGATCTGGATTATGTTGGCATCAAAGCCTCCCAGTTCTCATTTCACCGTCTGCAGCAGGCCGACCCTGTTTTGGGTGTCGACATGGCATCAACAGGTGAAGTTGGATGCATAGGTGACGATTTCTCCGAGGCTATACTGAAATCAATGTTATCGGTGGGATTTCGTATTCCGAAAAAAAGGATACTTATTTCTTCCGGTGAACCTAAATCGAAAGTTGAGCTCTCGGATGCCTGTGCCATGCTGCAGAAAAAGGGTTACGAACTTTATGCTACCCGTGGAACCCAGCGCTTTCTGAAGGAAAATGGTGTGAATGCAACAGCCGTCGACTGGCCGGATGAAGAAGGCGAACTGAATGTAAAAACCATGCTTTCGAACAAACAATTCGATCTGGTTATTAATATCCCTAAAAATACGACCGAAAGAGAACTCCGAAACGATTATATCATCCGCAGGGGTGCTATCGATTTTAACATTCCATTGTTAACAAATGCCCGGTTGGCTTCTGCGTTTATCACTGCATTTTGTAGTATGAAACCTGAAGATATTAAAATTAAAAGCTGGGATGAATATTAAGTACTTTTGAAACTTCAAAGGACAAATGAAAAGGTCGGTTACAGTAATGTGACTGACCTTTTAAACTTTCATGTAAAACACTTTTAAAAAACTGATTACAGAATTTTGGATTTGTTGATTAATACTTCGCTCAGTTTTCATTTTTCAAATATCAATTTGATATTTTTAAGATTTTAAAACTATTAAATTGTATAACTTTGCAACTGAATGAAAACTTTAACAGCACTACAAACCCTTCTTCATTTCTATTCAATTAACGGACAATGCAAAAAAAAGATATATTCCTTATAATCACAGTTTTTCTGTTTCAGATTAACACATTCGCGCAAAAAAAACAAGCAATTAATTTTCAAAACGTTACATCCGAAAACAAAATCTGGGGGATTGATATATCACATCATCAAAGTAATATTGACTGGGAAAGTCTGTTGCAACAAAAACCACATTTTATATTTTTTAAAGCAACCGAAGGCTCTTCGATTACTGACTCAAAATATGAAGAAAATTATAAAGAAGCCCGTAATAACGGAATTATTGTCGGATCATACCATTTTTTCTCCTACCGGAGCAGCGGAGTAAAACAGGCAAATAACTTTTTGAAAGTTGCTAAATACAATAGCGGCGACTTACCTTTGGTAATTGACGCAGAATATTCACGCAAAATGCCATCGAAAAAGGTTGTAACAAAGGAACTTACTGATTTTATGAAAATTATCACTCAAAAAACAGGAAAAAAACCCATTGTATATTGCGATTACGACTTTTATGTTCAATACCTGAAAGGAAACCTGAAAAATAAACACTATCTGTGGATTTGCGATTACCGTCGACAGCCTGACTGCGACTGGACATTCTGGCAAACAACTGATAAGTTTGAAATTCAGGGAGTTAAAGGAAGAGTAGATCTTAATATTTTCAACGGGACAAGGGCTGATTTAAAGGCACTTTTATTTTAATTATCGTACCTTACAATCAAACTGAATTTTTTTTCGGGAATATTAAACCTTTTAACTTTTCGTAAGTCCAAAAAAGCGGGTTAGTTTGCAGGTTAAGTTATTTACCGGCGAACCGTTTTTGTGTTATATTTTTGTGAATAAGTAAGTAATCGAAATTAGTTTATACATTTTTTAAACATAGAGATACTAAGTTGCCAGGCCGCCCTGAAATTCTATTGTTGAAAATAAATACTACCGGCATGTTCCATTTGCAGCTTCAATACTTTGAATCTTTCGCTTTAAAAAATTATTCTTTTGACTTTTGTGATTACCTGCTTTTATAAATAATTCACATATCATTGACAATCAACATAAAGCATCACTCCTGTTTAAAAAAAAACATTTAAAAATGAAACAAATTCTCATTTCATTCTTTTCAGTATTTCTTTTTAGTATTAGTTCCTTTGGTCAGCACAGTATCCAATCCTCTGTTTTTGATTCAAAGAACGGACAAGCTATCGAAATGGCGACAATAAGACTTCTCAGGCAAAAAGATTCAACTTTGGTTCAGGGCGTGCAAACTGATATGAAGGGAGGATTTCTACTCACTAAAGTTAAACCCGGAAACTATGTTTTAGTGGTTAGTTCGGTAGGTTATGTTGAGAAAAAAAGAGATATAATTGTCGAAAAAAAAGATCTGATTCTTAAAACAATACAACTAAATGAAGATGTAAAGTTACTGAAAGAAGTAGAAGTAAAGGGAACTGCTGCTCAACTTGTTGTCAAAGGTGATACACTTGAATACAATGCGACTGCATTTAAAACACCCGAAAACGCCGTGGTGGAGGATTTGCTGAAAAAACTTCCCGGAGTGGAAATCAGCTCGGAAGGGAAAATTACGGTGAACGGTGAAGAAATCAAAAAGATCCGTCTTGACGGTAAAAAATTCTTCGATGGTGATATAGAACAGGCCACCAAGAACCTGCCGGCCGAAATGATTGAAAAAATTCAGGTACTTGAACAAAAATCTGATATGGCCCAACTCACAGGATTTGAAGATGGCGACACCGAACGTATCATTAATCTGACCACTAAACCAAACAGAAAAAAAGGAGTAAGTGGTAATATTAATGGCGGAGGTGGTGCGGATATCAACAAAGATTTCAGATATGACAGCAATTTATCACTTAACTTTCTGAATGGAGAAGCCCAGACATCTGTTAATGCAGGTGCAAATAACCTGAATACAACAAGAAGTTCACGTGGCAGAGGATCGTGGAGCGGTGGAGCCAACGGAGGAATTACCACTTCGCAGAATATTGGCGTAAACAACAATACTGTTATAAACAATAAAATAACAATCGGCGGTGATGCCACTTTCAATCATTCTGACAATTTCAGTAACACTCAGAGTAACCGTACAAGCTATTTGCAAAACACGACTTACAACGATTTGTCGAAAACCATTTCGGACAACGATAAATATGAAGCCAACCTGAGACTCGAAATGGAATGGAAAATTGATAGTCTGAATACAATCATTTTTCAACCTAATATTAATTACAATACCACTGCTTCGTATACAGACAAAAATTATTCATACCTCACATCAGGCGACTCCACGAGTTGGGGCAATTCATACAATAACGGAACTAATAATTCTTTGTCGGGAGGTTTAAATTTGATATACAATCGAAAATTTGCATCAAAAAAGGGTCGTTCGTTCACAGTGAATTTCAATACAGGTTTTACTAACAGCGATAATCTGAGTACTAATATTTCCAATAAATACACCGGTGATACAGCCATTTATATCAATCAGCAAACCAAAAACACATCCGACAGATTTAACTATGGAATGCGTTTATCCTTTGTGGAACCGCTGTGGAATTATAAAAATATGATTGAGGTTGCAAGTTCATTCAACAGCACCCAAACCACTTCGGACAAATATCAGTACGGAATTGACGCCAACCAAAACTACACAATTTTCAATCCCGATTACAGCAATAATTTTGAAAATGAATTTTTCAGAGAATCGGTTGAATTAAACTACCGTTATTCTGAGCAGAATTACAATATTTTACTCGGTTTAAACGGAGAACCATCGCAAACAAAAAACATACGTACTTATGGAAACGGAATTGTAAAAGACACAACTTACGGCGTCTTTAATTTTTCACCAACAGGTCGTTTCCAGTACAATTTCGGTCGTAAAAAATTTGCACGAATAGACTATCGCGGAAGAACACAACAACCTTCAATCAGCCAGATGCAACCTGTAAAAAACAACAATGACCTCATGAACGAAACGGTGGGAAATCCCCTGCTCAACCCTTCTTTTAATCATACTTTACGGCTGATGTACAGCACTTTTAATGATAAATCTTTTTCATCATTAACTACATTCCTGAATATGGAAGCTACCAAAGATGCATTGGTATCCAACAAAATTTACGACAACACTCTCAAACAATACAACCAGACAGTTAATTCTGCAAACATTCCTCTCAACTTTATGTGGAATGTAATGTACAGTACACCTCTTATTCAAAAATTATTACATTTCAGTACGAACACCAATACGCGTTACAGCACTCAATACAGCTATATTTCGAGAGGTGTGAATTCGACCGAAATTAATACTGACCAGCTTCAGTTGGGAGAATTAAGCAAAACGAGGAATTATAATGCTTCCGAGGAATTGTCACTTACATTTACTCAGGATTTTATTGAATTTGGAATCAGGGGTAACATTGCCTATTCAAATTCGCTTAACAACTTAAAAAACATTACTACCGAGACTTATAACTGGTCGGGAAGAGCAAATTTTCTGGTTCGTCTTCCCTACAACTTCACAATCGGGTCCGATATAGCATATTCTGATCGTGCCGGTTATACAGGTATGGATTTGAGTGAGATAATGTGGAACGCTTCGATGGATAAAACCATGTTTAAAAACAAAGGTACACTTTCACTTAAAGTCAATGATATACTTCGCCAACGACTCAATATCAGGCAAACCATAGGCGATAACTATATTCAGAACAACAGTTACAACACACTTCCAACTTACTTTTTACTAAGTTTTGCATACAGAGTTAATAAATATGGTGGCTCAAAACAGGGAGGTGACAGAGATTTCAACAACTTCGGGCCCGGTATGCGTCCCGACAGACATGTTTACGGAAGTGGAAGACACGGAGGTGATTTCTGACATATCAACATAAATCACTATTCAGAAATTTTTTGAATCGGTACTCTGATTTATTTCCCTTCGCAAAGTTGATTCAGATCTTCCCTTTACGGCTGATCGACAAAATTCATAATACCTTATTCCGGATTTTTTTTCGGAATAAGGTATTTTGTCGGTATTTAATTGTTCAGAATTTTGAATATATTACGTTTTGTCCTCCAATTATATTCTATCCCGGAAATCATCCCATCCTTCCTTATCTTTTTTTCAAAAAAAAATGCATATCCACGAATTTTCATTGTCAATTTGAGAAATACGCAGGATTTTACCTATTTAAAATAAATATATTCACCTGATTATCAGTGATAATAAAATAAATTAAAATTAATTCAGATATTCGTTGAATATGATGAATATTTATAGTAATTTTGTGCGAAAATTCAGAAATAAGGAAAAATTTCTTTAATCGGTTTTTTTCATATATACTGAATTATTAAAACTGAAATTTAAAAATTAGACAAAATAAATTATTTAAAATAAATACATTATGAATTTAACTCATATCGAACATCTTGGTATAGCTGTAAAAAGTCTTGAAGAAGCCATTCCCTATTATGAAAACGTATTGGGATTGAAATGTTATGCCGTTGAGGAAGTAGCAGAACAAAAAGTAAAAACAGCATTTTTCAGAATCGGGCAAACAAAAATTGAATTACTCGAATCGACCGACCCTGAAGGACCGGTAGGAAAATTTATCGAAAACAAAGGTGAAGGCATCCATCACATCGCATTTGCAGTTGAAGGATTGCAGGAAAATCTGGACATGGCAGCCGAAAAGGGCATCCGTCTTATTGACAAAGCACCCCGCAAAGGAGCAGAAGGATTAAACATCGCATTTCTTCACCCGAAATCCACATTCGGTGTTTTGACGGAATTTTGTGAAAACCCCGCCAAATAAACAGGATAGCAGATTAATAATGGTTTCGGTGAAAAGGATGAACCTAACCTATGCGGAGAGGAATCATTCTTATCAATATAAATACATTTAAAATATTATATTCTCAATGGAAAATACACAAAAAGTTAAAAACCTGATAGATTTACGCGTAAAAGCTAAACTGGGTGGTGGTGAAAAGAGAATTGCTTCACAACATGCCAAAGGCAAATTCACAGCACGTGAAAGAATTCACATGTTACTGGATGATTCAAGTTTTGAAGAATTCGATATGTTCGTAACACATCGTTGTACCAACTTCGATATGGAAAAAGAAAAGTACCTCGGCGATGGTGTTATCACCGGACATGGTACGATTGATGGACGTACAGTTTTTGTTTTTGCACAGGACTTCACGGTATTCGGAGGTTCGTTGTCCGAAACCATGGCACAGAAGATATGCAAAGTGATGGATATGGCCATGAAAATGGGTTGTCCTGTCATCGGAATTAACGATTCGGGTGGCGCTCGTATTCAGGAAGGTGTAACTTCTCTGGCCGGATATGCCGAAATTTTCGAACGTAATATTTTGGCGTCAGGTGTAATTCCACAGATTTCTGCCATTTTCGGTCCGTGTGCCGGAGGTGCGGTTTATTCGCCGGCACTTACCGACTTCATTCTTATGACCGAACAAAATTCATATATGTTTGTAACCGGGCCAAAAGTTGTAAAATCAGTGACCGGTGAAGACATTTCGACTGAAGATCTCGGTGGAGCCGATGTACACTCGTGCAAATCAGGGGTTTCGCACTTCAGAGTCGACAATGAAGAAACAGGTATTCAAACCATCAGAGAATTAATTACTTATCTTCCACAAAACAACCTTGAAGAAGCTCCGATTGAAGAGTGCAAAGACCCTATCAACCGACTGGAAGACGCTTTAAATTCAATTATTCCTGACAATCCGAATCAACCTTACGACATGAAACAGGTGATTCATGGTATTGTGGATTATGGAAAATTCCTTGAAGTTCATGCCGATTATGCCCGGAATATCATTGTAGGATTTGCCCGTTTTAATGGCATTTCGACAGGTATTGTAGCTAATCAGCCAAAATTCCTTGCCGGTGTTCTTGATTGCGATTCGGCACGTAAAGCTGCACGTTTTGTTCGTTTCTGCGATGCCTTCAATATTCCGGTACTTACTCTGGTCGATGTTCCCGGATTCTTACCCGGTTCGGCTCAGGAATATGCAGGAATCATTACTCACGGAGCAAAATTAATGTTTGCCTACGGTGAAGCTACCATTCCGAAAGTTACAGTGACTCTGCGTAAATCTTATGGCGGTGCACACGACGTAATGAGTTCTAAACAACTTCGCGGTGATTTCAACTACGCATGGCCAACTGCCGAAATTGCAGTTATGGGAGCTGCAGGTGCAATTGAGGTACTCGAAGGACGCGCCATTGCTGCAATAACCGACCCGGATGAAAAAGCAAAATTTGTGGATGAAAAAGTAAATGAATACAAAGAAAAATTTGCAAATCCATACCAGGCTGCCTCATACGGTTACATTGATGACATTGTAGAGCCACGCAATACCCGATTCAGAGTGATTCGTGCATTTCAGGCACTGCAAACCAAGAAGCTGGTAAATCCGCTGAAAAAACATTCAAATATTCCTTTATAACTCTGTACAGATATGGAAATAATGGCAGTAAACTGGGCAAATGCCCTGAATGTGGTTACTTTTTCGTTCACGATGGTGTTTGTATTGCTGGTGCTGATTGTGTTTGTACTTAATATTTTCAGCCGTATAGTAGCACCAAAAGTTCGGGTTCCCAGGAATAAAAGCGGAATAGATCCTCAGAGTCCGGCAAATCCACTGGAAAAGGAATATGTTGAAGCGCACTTAACAGCTGGTCAAAGTGCAGCAATTGCAATGGCTCTGCATTTATATTATAACGAAGTACATGACGAAGAAAGCTCGGTAATAACTATTAAAACAGTAGAAAGACGCTATTCTCCATGGAGTTCGAAAATTTATGGTTTAAATAATCTGGTAAAATAATTAACATGAAGAAATTCAAATTTATAATAGACGGTAGCGAATATGAAGTTTCAATCAACGAAATTGAACAGAATATAGCTGAAATTGAAGTAAACGGAACTCCGTTCACTGTAGAAATTGAAAAACAGGAAAAAGCTACTTCCATTAGCACAATGAGTAGAAAACCTGCAGGAAAAGTATCGGCAATCAAAACACCTTCGCGTTCGGTAGTTGCTAATGCTATTAAAGCACCTCTGCCCGGAAGTATTATGAAAGTACTGGTTACTTCCGGTCAAAAAGTAAAACGCGGAGATTTATTGCTTACCATGGAATCAATGAAAATGGAAAACAATATTCTGGCCGAACAGGATGGAGTCATCAGACACATTCATGTTCAGCCCGGACAAAGCGTAATGCAGGATGATACGTTGATTGATTTTGAAGGCACGGATGTTGAAATTCCGGTTGCTCCTGCTGCGAAAGCCAGTGAAGCAAAAGAACAGGCTCCTGCCGCACCCGCTGCCAGTCAGCCTTCAGGCATGACCAAAGCCGTAAAATCGCCACTTCCCGGAAACATTCTGAAGGTAGAAGTTAAAGTTGGTCAACAGGTCAAACGTGGTGATTTGTTACTTACTCTGGAATCAATGAAAATGGAAAACAGTATTTTAGCTGAAAAAGATGCAATAGTGAGAGCTATTCATGTTCAGGCAGGTCAAACCGTAATGCAGGACGATGTTTTGTTCGACATCGAGTAAAGAACTTGTGTATTTAAGTTAACAAAAAAATGAAAACAAAGAAAATTATCTTCTTCTTAACCGCCTTTTTATTCGCAGGTTTTAGTTTTACTCTCAATGCACAAAATGTTGCATCTGACTCCACCGTCGTGGCTTCGACAAGCAATGTAAGTGCTCAAAGTTCCGGCTTATCCTATGTTACTGAAAGTATATTGAATTTCCTGTCGAGTACAGGATTTGCCGGACTTACATGGGATACACTGATAATGATTGTAATTGCCTGTGTATTACTCTATCTTGCTATTGTTAAGCAATTTGAACCATTATTGCTTTTACCGATAGCATTCGGGATGTTACTTACCAACCTTCCCGGAGCCGGATTGTTCAACAGTGATTTATTTGCCGGTGGACATATACATTGGGAATCGTTTGTTCAGAAAGGCGGACTACTCGATTATTTGTATTTAGGTGTTAAATTAGGTATTTATCCATGTCTTATCTTCCTTGGTGTTGGCGCAATGACCGATTTCGGTCCTATGCTGGCAAATCCTAAAAGTCTGTTGCTCGGTGCGGCAGCACAATTAGGTATTTTTGCCACTTATCTGGCAGCAGTGGGACTTGGTTTTACACCCCAGGAAGCAGCCTCTATCGGTATCATTGGTGGTGCTGATGGTCCGACTGCCATCTTCCTGACATCGAAACTGGCTCCTCATTTGTTGGGACCTATCGCTGTAGCAGCTTATTCATATATGGCTTTGGTACCTGTTATTCAACCTCCTATTATGAAGTTGCTGACCACCAAAAAAGAACGTGCAATCAGGATGAAACAATTAAGAATCGTTTCGAAAAAGGAAAAAATTATTTTTCCAATTTTTGCAACTACCTTTATTTCATTGCTTTTGCCACCGGCAGCTCCGTTGGTTGGTAGTTTATTATTAGGCAATCTGATGCGCGAAACCGGAGTTGTGGAACGATTAAGCAAAACAGTGCAAAATGAATTAATGAATATAGTGACAATATTTCTCGGTATCACCGTGGGAGCTACCGCCACAGCCTCCGCATTTATCAACATTCAAACCATAATGATTATGGTCATTGGTGTGCTGGCATTTTCGTTTGGAACTGCCGGAGGTGTGTTGCTCGCAAAATTCATGAATCTTTTCACTAAAGAAAAAATCAATCCACTGATCGGATCGGCGGGAGTATCGGCAGTGCCAATGGCAGCACGTGTTTCGCAGGTAGTAGGTCAGGAAACCGACCCGGGTAACTTCTTGTTAATGCATGCCATGGGACCCAATGTGGCAGGCGTAATTGGTTCGGCTGTTGCAGCAGGTTTGTTACTTACACTTTTAGGTTAGTTTTTTTGATGTCTAAACATAAAAAATTGAAAGTGAGCAATTTTGTTGCTCACTTTTTTTTTTGAATACCGAATACTTTGAATTCACTTATCTATTTAAACCGGGATTCAATTTGATTTTAAGGCGATTTTATTCTACTGTAAATATCTTTTCGCAAAACACTCATCATATTCAATATCAGACATTTATATTAGTGCGTTTTGTACTATGTAAAACCAATCGGAACTAACAATTGAAAATATAAACAGTTAAATCACAGAATTTTATAACATGTTAAAAGCATGTCATCAGAAATCATCAGTCTTTAAAATGTCTGATTTTTTTTGTACTTTTGCAGTCCAATCCAGTAAAAAGAAAATTACGAATGAACAGAATCCGCAATTTTTGTATAATAGCCCATATCGATCACGGTAAAAGTACTCTGGCTGATCGCCTGCTTGAATACACAAATACCGTAGCAGGAAAAGAGATGCAGGCACAGGTTCTTGATAACATGGACCTCGAGCGTGAACGCGGGATAACCATTAAAAGCCATGCCATACAAATGAATTATCGCCTGAATGGCGAAGATTATATTTTTAACTTAATTGATACTCCGGGACATGTCGACTTTTCGTATGAAGTTTCGCGTTCAATTGCAGCCTGCGAAGGTGCACTCCTGATTGTAGATGCAACTCAGGGCATTCAGGCTCAGACCATTTCGAACCTGTACATGGCAATCGAACATGATCTCGAGATTATACCTGTAATGAACAAAATGGACATGGACAGTGCCATGCCCGAAGAAGTGGAAGATCAGATTGTTGAACTTTTAGGCTGTAAACCTGAAGAAATTATTCGTGCCAGCGGGAAAACAGGAATGGGTGTGGATCAGATTCTCGAAGCCATTGTAAACCGCGTTCCCGCGCCTAAAGGTGATGCTGAAGCTCCTTTGCAATGTCTTATTTTCGATTCGGTTTTTAATTCATTCCGCGGTATTATTGCCTACTTTAAAATAGTGAACGGAACCATACGCAAAGGAGATCTGGTAAAATTTGTAAATACTGAAAAAGAATATTTTGCCGACGAGATAGGAATCCTTAAACTCGATATGATGCCAACCCAAAGCCTGAGTGCGGGTAATGTGGGTTATATTATTTCCGGGATAAAAACTTCGAAAGAAGTAAAAGTCGGCGACACCATTACACACGTTAAACGACCCTGTGATAAATCGATTGAAGGTTTTCAGGAAGTGAAACCAATGGTTTTTGCCGGTGTGTATCCCATCGAAACCGAAGATTTTGAAGACCTGAGAGCTTCGATCGAGAAATTACAGCTGAATGACGCTTCGCTCACCTTCGAAGCTGAATCGTCGGTTGCGTTGGGTTTCGGTTTCCGTTGCGGATTTCTGGGAATGCTCCACATGGAAATCATACAGGAACGTCTCGACAGGGAATTCGATATGAGCGTAATTACCACTGTTCCAAACGTTTCGTACAAAGTTTACACCAAAAAAGATGAACTGATTGAGGTTCATAATCCATCGGGGTTGCCCGATATCGTAATGATTGACCGAATTGAGGAACCTTATATCAGGGCATCGATCATCACCCGGACTGACTTTATTGGTCAAATCATGACCCTTTGTCTTGGAAAACGCGGTGAATTAATTAAACAGGATTACATTTCGGGCAACCGAATGGAATTAATATACGATTTACCACTCGGCGAAATAGTATTCGACTTTTACGACCGGCTGAAGAGTATTTCAAAAGGTTATGCTTCTTTCGATTACCACATGAACGGATATCGTCCTTCAAAACTGGTGAAACTGGATATTCTGCTCAACAGTGAACCCGTTGATGCGCTTTCGTCTCTGATTCATGTTGATAATGCTGTTGCTCTGGGTCGCAGAATGTGTGAAAAACTAAAAGAGCTGATACCACGGCAACAATTTGATATTGCAATTCAGGGTGCAATCGGAGCCAAAATCATTGCTCGCGAAACCATCAAGGCTGTCCGCAAGGATGTTACAGCCAAGTGTTACGGAGGTGATATCACCCGTAAACGCAAACTACTCGAAAAACAGAAGAAAGGTAAAAAACGAATGAAGCAAATCGGTTCGGTTGAAGTGCCGCAAAAAGCATTTTTAGCCGTACTCAAACTGGATTAAAAATTCGTTTGACAGGCCCATTGATACTAAATTGATGAGCTGATTAATGGTGTTTCGATTGTTTTCATTAATTTTATTATAAATTTGTAATGAAAACAATCGAAATAGAGTACTTTTATTGCATAAATAGCGAACATTAAGATTTCTTTTTGTTATTTTTGCAGACTAAAAAATTAAAGACACACAAAAAGTTTAAACAACATAAATAATCTAATAATGTCAGAATTATCAGGACATGTTGCCCAAATTATCGGACCGGTAATAGACGTATATTTCAAACTGAACGAAAACGGTACAACCCGGTTACCGGCAATAAGTGATGCTTTGAGCATTAAAAGACCAAATGGCAATGAATTAATTGTTGAAGTTCAACAGCATATAGGTGAAAGTACAGTCCGCTGCGTTGCGATGGACTCAACAGACGGTCTGAGCCGTGGATTGAAAGCTGTAGCACTCGGTCAGCCAATATCAATGCCGGTGGGTAATCAGGTTAAAGGGAGATTGATGAATGTAATCGGCAATTCAATTGATGGCATGCCAACACTCGACAAGAAAGGTGCCTACCCTATTCACAGAGAACCTCCAAAATTTGAAGAACTTACCACGAGTGAAGAAGTATTGTTCACAGGAATAAAAGTGATTGATTTACTTGAACCTTATGTAAAAGGTGGAAAAATCGGTCTTTTTGGTGGCGCAGGTGTGGGTAAAACAGTAATTATCATGGAGTTGATCAACAACATTGCCAAAGGTCATAACGGATTTTCGGTTTTTGCAGGTGTTGGTGAGCGCACACGTGAAGGAAACGATTTATTGCGGGAGATGATTGAATCCGACGTTATCCGCTACGGTGAGGAATTCAAAAAAAGCATGGCTGAAGGGAACTGGGATTTATCGAAAGTAGATTATGCTGAACTTGAAAAATCGCAGGCAAGTCTTGTATTCGGTCAAATGAACGAACCACCGGGTGCACGTTCGTCGGTTGCGTTATCGGGCCTGACCATTGCCGAATCGTTCAGGGATAACGGCGACAGCGGAGGAAAAGATATTTTATTTTTTATCGATAATATATTCAGGTTTACGCAAGCCGGATCGGAAGTTTCGGCGTTACTGGGACGTATGCCTTCGGCTGTGGGATATCAGCCAACACTTGCTACCGAAATGGGACGCATGCAGGAACGCATCACATCAACCAAAAACGGTTCAATTACCTCCGTTCAGGCGGTGTATGTACCGGCCGACGATTTGACCGACCCTGCTCCTGCCACCACCTTTACACATCTTGATGCAACAACTGTTTTAAGCAGAAAAATTGCCGAATTAGGCATTTTCCCTGCTGTAGATCCACTCGAATCTACTTCGCGAATTCTGAATCCTGAAATTGTCGGGGCAGAACATTATGAAACAGCACAACGCGTAAAACAAATCCTGCAGCGCAATAAAGAACTTCAGGACATCATCTCTATTCTTGGGATGGATGAATTATCAGACGAAGACAGAATGACTGTTAACCGAGCCCGTAAAGTACAACGTTACCTTTCACAACCCATGTCGATGGCAGCACAGTTTACAGGTATTCCGGGGGTTATGGTGTCGATAACCGAAACAATCAGAGGTTTTAAAATGATACTTGACGGTCAGTTGGATGAGCTTCCCGAAATGGCGTTCTTAAACGTCGGAACCATTGATGATGCTATAGCAAAAGGGCACCAGCTGATGAAACAAGCCAGAAAAACAGTGAACAATCAGTAAAAGGACAGAGCATGAAACTTGAAATACTAACTCCGGAAAAGCTTTATTTCTCAGGTGAAGTCGAAATTGTAACTTTACCCGGTTTATCAGGTTTATTCAGTATTCTTGATGACCATGCACCCATGATATCTTCACTCGGAAAAGGGATTCTGAGTTTCAGAACCAAAAGCGGCGAGACTGATTTACTGATCGAAAGCGGATTTGCAGAAATAAAAAAAAATGAAGTGGTAGTTTGTACCGAATTAATGAAAAAAATATGAAATCATTAAGAAACAGGTTGGCAATTATTTTCACTCTATCGATGCTGATTGCTTCGTGGGCTGTATTGTGGTTACAAAGCCGGTATTTCCCATCATCAATGATAACTGCATATCCCTTTATACCACTTACTTTCTTTGTTTCGGGTTTAGCACTGATTGAAATTTTATATCGCACAAACAAAAGCAATCCCCGCAGATTGGTAAACGTTTATATGACACTGAAATTTTCAAAAATACTGATAGCCGGAATACTGGCCATGGTTTATATCTTTGTACTTCATGTCAGTATCAAACCATTTATGATTGTTTTTGCAATTTTTTATATGATCTATCTGTTTTTCGAAACTTATTCGATGTACAGTATCGAAAAACAAATGAAGAAACAATAAAATGAGTCGTAAACTTAAAATATTTTTCATTTTACTGATTGCTGTTTTTGTAATCAGAGGATCGGTTGATGCTGCTGTGTCGGCACCTGCCCCATCCACCGACACCATTGCCAATGAAGAAGCAAAATCGTTTAATATCCGCGATATAATTCTTGAGCACCTCACAGATGCTTACGATTGGCATATTACTGTAGTCGATGGTAAACCTGTTTCAATACCATTACCGGTGATAGTATACAGTAAAACCACAGGATGGCATATTTTCATGTCATCTGCATTGCACGGGGGAAAAGAATACAAAGGTTTCGTAATAGCCGAAGAAGGAAAATTCAAATCAAAAATTGTGGAAATAAATGAAAAAGGAGAGCAAATCAAACCCTTTGACATTTCGATTACCAAGAATGTATTTTCACTCTTATTCAGCAGTACACTGCTGATATTCATAATAATGTACGTAGCTAATTCGTACCGGAAAAACGGATTTGCACCTAAAAAAGGATTTGTGGCAGCAATGGAAATGTTCATAATGAACATTAACGACGATGTAATAAAACCATCGATTGGAAAAGAATACAGGCATTATGCCCCGTATTTACTGACTCTGTTCTTTTTTATATTCATCAACAATTTACTCGGGTTGATACCAATATTTCCCGGAGGAGCCAATGTAACAGGAAATATTGCCATTACATTCGTGCTGGCAGTTTGCACATTTCTGATTGTCAATTTAAAAGGTTCAAAGGAATACTGGAAAGAAATTTTATGGCCAGATATTCCGATGTGGCTGAAATTTCCGGTTCCTTTATTGCCCGTCATTGAGCTTGTGGGAATTATTTCCAAACCCTTTGCCCTTATGATACGGCTTTTTGCGAATATGCTTGCCGGTCACTCTATTGGACTCGGACTCACAGCACTGATTTTTGTAACGGTAAGTAAGGGAATAGTTATGAATACCAGTATGACTATCCTTTCGGTGGTATTCAGTGTATTTATCGGATTTGTGGAATTACTTGTGGCGTTTATTCAGGCATATATTTTCACCATGCTATCAGCTGTATTTATTGGTCTGGCAAGGGTTGAGCCCCATCAAAAGCATTAAAAAAATTAAAGGAGAGAAATAAATAATATATAACAACAAACGACTTAAAACACTTTACGGGTGTTTAAGTACATTAAAACAAAAATAAAAAATCATGTTACTTACAATTTTATTACAAGTGGCTGCCAACGTAGGATTGGCAAAATTAGGAGCAGGCATAGGTGCCGGACTTGCAGCAGTAGGAGCCGGTATAGGTATCGGTAATATAGGTGGATCAGCAATGGAAGGCATTGCCCGACAACCTGAAGTTGCAGGCGATATCAGAATGAATATGCTTATTGCTGCTGCATTGGTCGATGCAGTTGCTCTTTTTGCGATCGTTGTTTGCGGATTTATTTTAAATTAATCCCAATCACGGTATTTCACTGTTTATTTAGCACGGAAGAATTATCTAACGTTAATTAATTATTATGTCACTATTGACTCCCGATTCAGGACTTTTGTTCTGGATGCTGATTTCCTTCGGAATTGTTGTTTTCATATTAGCAAAATTCGGTTTTCCTGTCATTCTGAAAATGGTGGAGGAACGTAAAAACTATATTGAAGAATCGCTGTTGATGGCTGAAAAAGCCCGTACCGAACTCGATAATGTGAAAAACGATGCCGAAAAACTGATTGAACAGGCCAGACTTGAACATCAGGAAATTCTGAATAATGCATCAAAGCTGAAAGATACGCTCATACAGGATGCAAAAACCAAAGCTTTGATTGAAGCAGACAAAATCATCGAAAATGCCCGCATTCAGATTCAAAGCGAAAAAGAAAATGCAATCAGGGAAATTCGTCATCAGGTTGCCGGTTTATCGGTGGATATTGCAGAAAAAGTGCTGAGAAAAAAATTAACTAAAGACGACGAACAACTGAACATGATTCAGCTTCTGGTGGACGAAATTAATATCCCAAAATCATAATTTAAGAAATGAACACAGGTTTGGTTTCGTCGAGATATGCGCATGCTTTGTATGACTATGCACTTCAAAAAAATGCAGAGGAAAAGGTATACGCACAGACAAAATTGCTTTCAAAAGGTTTTTCTGAATTTGTTAAACTAAAATCCGTACTTAACAACCCTGTACTGGGAAATTCTCAGAAAAAAGAGATCATACTTCTTGCAGTCAACAATGAAATTGATCCGGTTTTTGACAAATTCATTGATTTGGTACTCGAAAACAATCGCGTGGATTTACTTCAATTCATTGCTCTGAAATATCTGGATGTATTCCGGAAAAATAAAAACATCTTTGCTGCCAGGCTGACAACAGCAGTAGAAATTGATTCGGAGACCGAAAAAAATCTGATGAAAGTAATTGAAAATTATACCAACGGGACACTTGAACTGGACAAAACACTAAACCCTGACATTTTGGGAGGTTTTGCACTGGAAGTGGATAATACAAGATGGGATGCTACAATCGCCGGACAATTAAGTAAAATAAAAAAAGGACTCCTGGAATTGTAAATATACAAACGGTTTACAATTTCAACCCTGAATTTTTCAGTCAAAAGTTACAATTAACCTGAAAGTTATACTTTTGATTTATAAATGACAAAATTGAAAATATAAAAAATGTCGGACAATATTAAGATAAGCGAGGTATCCGAAATACTAAGGATGCAACTTGAAGGAATTCAATCATCTGTTCAATTCGATGAAGTTGGTACAGTATTACAGGTAAGCGACGGTGTAGCACGTATTTACGGGCTTAATAATGCTGAAGCCAACGAACTGCTGGAGTTTGACAACGGAATGAAAGCAATCGTAATGAACCTTGAAGAGGACAATGTCGGGGCTGTTTTGCTCGGACCCACCGATGAAATCAAAGAAGGTTTCGTTGTAAAGCGTACCGGTAGGGTAGCGTCTATCAACGTGAATGAATCTATGCTTGGACGGGTAATTAACCCTTTGGGTGAACCGATTGACGGTAAAGGAAAACTTACAGGTGAAATGCTCGAAATGCCGCTCGAACGGAAAGCTCCGGGTGTAATTTTCCGTCAACCGGTGCTTGAACCACTGCAGACAGGTCTTAAAGCCATTGATGCTATGATTCCGATAGGCCGCGGACAGCGCGAACTGATTATCGGCGATCGCCAGACGGGAAAAACAAGTATTGCCATCGACACCATTATCAATCAAAAAGAAAACTATAATGAAGGGAAACCTGTCTATTGCATCTATGTTGCAGTAGGTCAGAAAGGTTCGACAGTAGCTTCGATTGTAAACACACTGAAAGAAAAAGGTGCTATGGACTATACAATTGTGGTGGCTGCCACAGCTTCCGATCCTGCCGCATTACAATACTTCGCTCCTTTTGCCGGAGCTGCTATCGGTGAATATTTCAGGGATACGGGTCGTCATGCTCTGGTAGTTTACGATGATCTGTCGAAACAGGCTGTAGCATACCGCGAAGTGTCATTAATACTTCGTCGTCCATCCGGTCGTGAAGCATATCCCGGCGATATTTTCTATTTACATTCGAGATTGCTCGAACGTGCGGCCAAAATTATTACCCAACAGGAAGTAGCCGAACAAATGAATGATTTGCCGCCCTGCCTGACAGGAAAAGTAAAAGGAGGCGGATCGCTGACTGCTTTACCTGTCATTGAGACTCAGGCAGGTGATGTATCGGCTTATATTCCGACCAATGTAATATCAATCACTGATGGTCAGATATTTTTAGATACCGACTTATTTAATCAGGGAAACAGACCGGCAATCAATGTTGGAATTTCAGTATCGCGTGTAGGTGGAAATGCACAAATCAAACCGATGAAGAAAGTGGCAGGTACACTCAAAATAGATCAGGCTCAATTCCGCGAATTAGAGGCATTTACAAAATTCGGTGGTGACATGGATCCTGTCACAGCTATGACTATTGATAAAGGACAGAAAAACACACGTTTACTTGTACAGGCACTGCATGAACCAATGCCCGTCGAACAACAAATTGCAGTTTTGTATTGCGGCACCCACGGTTTGTTATCAAAAATACCTCTCAATAAGGTAGATCAATTCCAGCAACAACTTTTACTGATTCTGGAACAACAACATAAAACGGATGTATTAGAAGTAATCAAATCGGGTATTGTAAACGATGAGGTTACCGGAATTATCGAAGATGTGGCAGCCAGGATAGTGAAACAACTGTCAGCATAGAGATTTTGATCATTTGTAACGATATAGCTAATTGATAAAAGTCATTAAAAAGAAAACAAAGTGGGATCGCTAAAAGAAATAAAATCAAGGATTAACTCCGTCAAATCGACTCAAAAAATCACATCTGCAATGAAAATGGTGTCGTCGTCGAAGTTAATTAAGGCGCAACGCAACATTGAGAACTTTTATCCGTATCAACAAAAGATTGAGACTATACTTCAGAATTTATTATCTTCAGGAAATGATAATGCCGATTCGGTATTCTCCGAAAATCGTGAAATTAAACGCGTGGCAATCGTCGTATTTGCTTCAAATTCAAGTCTTTGTGGAAGTTTTAACGCCAATGTAGCCAAAAAGCTCAACGAAGTTTTAAAAACCTACTCACATCTTGGTAATGAAAATATTCTGTTGTTCCCTGTCGGAAAACAAATTTCAAAAGTTTGCCGTAAATACCCGTATAAAACACAGGAAAGCTTCGACCAACTGATTGACAAACCTGATTACATAGAGAGCCTGAACACTGCCAATATATTAATGTCTGCTTTTGAAAATCAGGAATTTGACAAAGTAGAACTAATATATAACCATTTTGTAAGTAAGAGCACACAGGAACTGAGAACAGAAACACTGTTACCTTTAAATACCAAACAAATCAAATCGACAGGTCGTATTTCGGATTATATTATAGAGCCGGACCCGGAAACAGTGATAGAACAACTCATACCGAAGGCAATCAGATTAAAACTGCACTCTGCCCTGCTCGATTCAATAGCTTCGGAGCATGCTGCCCGTACCATAGCAATGCAAATTGCAACCGAAAATGCCGACGAAATTCTCCAGGAATTGTCTATGCAATACAACAAATCACGTCAGCAAGCCATTACCAATGAACTTTTAGATATCATTGGCGGTTCGTTTGCGTGAGATGTATTTGAATGTTATTCATTTTCAGGTTCCTTTTTGTACAAATAATAATATCGAGTATTTTCAATTGTTTAAGCGATATAAACAATTTATAAACAATTGAATCCCAAAGCTTTTTTTATCTCTTCCACTAATTAAGTCAAAAAATCAAAAAAAATTTATAGATTTGCAGGTTAAAAATTTAACTGTAAAAATTGTTTTTAGGTTAAATGTAAATCGAAATCAGAAATTAATTCGGAAGAACAAGTGAAAAACCCTGAAGAAATCTATTTACTTGAAGAACTGAAAAAAGGTAACAAAGCTGCCTTTACTTTGTTGTTTCAGAATTATTTCAATGATTTGGTCTTATTTGCCGGTAATATTCTCAGAAATAAAAACCAATGTGAAGATATCGTTCAAAACATATTCCTTAAGCTTTGGACAGAACGTAGCAATATCATTATCGAAAGTTCACTGAAATCATTTTTATTGAAATCAGTGAAAAATGCATGTTTGGATGAAATTCGGCACCAACATGTTGTTAATCAACACGAATCATACGTCGAATCAGTTTTTAATATTGATGAAATGATAGATACAGAAAACTATATTTTGTTTTCTGATTTAAGTACACACCTTGAAGATGCACTGACAAAACTTCCGCCAAAATACAGAGAATCCTTTGAAATGAACAGGTTAAAAGGTATGAAATACAAAGAAATAGCAGAAGAATTACAGGTTTCTGAAAGGACAATTGAAGTGCGTATAAGCAAAGCGCTCTGCTTATTGCGTAAATATCTGAGTGATTTCTTCGTTACTGTATTTGTTTATTTTTTGCTTAAAATTCATTAAAAAAATGTGGGATTTCAGTCCTAAAACGTCATGTCCAAATAGGTATAAATAGATTTAAGATGCAAAATAACAATCAAATAGAGAGTCTGATTATTAAACTTTTTTCCGATACAATCAGTAAGGAAGAAAAGCAGGTTTTAAAAGCCTGGATAGATGAAAACTCCGAAAATAAAAAATATTTGCTGCAAATGCAAAATATCTGGCATGTGGCACACCCCGCATTTCAACCGGAAGAATTAAATACTGACAAGGCAGTTACAAAATTACTCAGAAATATCGGTTCTGTCAGTGAAACCAAAAAAGTGAATGTCTCATTCTACAGATGGTGGCAACGAATTGCAGCAATTTTGATAATACCAATAACAATTTTGTCGTTGATTCAATTAAATCAAAAAAACAATCTGAATCAGAACGTTGCTTTTCAAGAGATTACTTCACCCTTAGGAATGAAATCCGAAGTCACTTTACCTGATGGTTCAAAAGTATGGTTAAACTCCGGAAGTAAACTCAGATACCCTGTAGTATTCAGTTCAAAAGCACGTGAAATTTATTTATCAGGTGAAGCATTTTTCAAAGTACATTCCGACAAACAGCACCCATTTATCGTTTCCACATCGAATTTAAAGGTAAAAGCAACAGGAACAGCCTTTAATGTAGAATCATATATGAATGATACTTTAACAGCTGTTACTTTATTGGAGGGTAAAGTTGACGTTCAGATTGGAACAGCAAAATCAGAAAAAATTGAACCTGATCAAAGATTAGTTTATAACAATAAAATCAGGAGATATGTCATAAAAAAAACAGATGCACAGTATTGGTGTGCCTGGAAAGATGGTATTCTGGCATTTAGAAATGAGCCACTCGCTGAAGTGTTCAAACGAATCGGCAGAACTTATAATGTCGAAATTGTGGTAAAAGATAAAGTTATAGGCTTACAGCCATACAGGGCAACTTTCGAAGGTGAATCTTTAGATGAAATTTTACGTTTATTAAAATTATCAGCTCCGATTAAATATAAACGAAGTGAACGAAAGCAACAATCTGATAATGAATTCCAAAAAGAGATTATAGAGGTCTATAAAGTAAAATAACTGACAGTACGAAAAAAAAATCCCACAAAAAAATTTGAAATAATTGAATTTTTTTGTGGGTTTTTTATTTTAAAACGTCGTATTATTTGAAAGACAATCAATGCGATCACAAGCATTTTTAATAACCTTTAAATTTATAAAAAATGGACAAATCAAATTCTTCCCCTCCCGCTTAGTTTTCTGCCATTTTCAATTTTTTCGGAATTTTAAAACCAATATTAAATTCACTATTAAAAAATCAACAAAAAATGCGTATGAAATCAACATTCATCTTAAAATTAAAATTTATGCGTAAAACGGGTTTAAGTGCTGTTTTTCAAAAATTTACACTTTCCCTGTTAATTATTTTATTTTCACAATCCGTACTTAATCAGGTCTTTTCACAAAATTCAGGTTTAACACTGAACATGAAGAATGTAACGATCGAAAGTGTACTAAACACTATTGAATCGAAAACTCAATACCGCTTCCTGTACAACAAAGAATTAGTTGATGTAAGCCAGAAAACATCAATTGTTGTGACTAATGCCGATATAACTTCAGTGCTTAATGAATTATTTAAAGGATCAAACATTACTTTCAGTATCAATGGCAAACAAATAGTATTGAGCAAACACGCAACCGAACAACCAAAAAATGTAATCGGAACTGTTACCGATGAACAGGGTACACCCATAATTGGTGCTACTGTTTTGGTTAAAGGTACAAAAACAGGAACAATTACAAATTATTCGGGCTCTTTTTCTCTTGATATCGATGCAAATGAAGTTTTGGCAATTTCATACATTGGCTATGTTAATAAAGAGATTAAACTGAATGGTCAGCATAATATTACAATTAAATTAGCTGAAGATATTAAAAGTTTATCAGAAGTTGTAGTCACAGCTTTGGGTATTAAAAGGGAACAAAAATCATTGGGTTATGCAGTTCAGGCTGTAGCCGGAGATGGAATACAAACAGTAAAAGGTATTGATATGGCTACCTCATTGACGGGAAAAGTAGCAGGATTAATGATAAAAAACAGTACTGAGTTTGTTGCAGAACCTACATTAACTCTCCGTGGTGAAACTCCGATACTGGTTGTGGATGGTGTTCCGTTTAAGAACATGAGTCTTCGCGATATTCCATCCGACGATATAGAGAATATAAGTGTTTTGAAGGGTGGAACTGCTTCAGCTCTTTATGGTGAAGATGGCGACAGAGGGGCAATTATGGTAACAACCAAAAAAGGTAAAAAAACTAAAGGCCTTTCCGTGTCAATTAATAGCGGAACCATGTTTACAGCCGGTTATCTGGCAATTCCCGAACTTCAGTCGACTTATGGCCGTGCACTTAAAACAAATGCTGATGGCAAACTGGAGTATGTTCGCTCAGGCGACGGTTCATGGGGTGCACCAATGGAAGGACAGGAAGTGATACAGTGGGATCCGGTTTCGAAGACGATGAAGTCTATGCCCTATTTGCCAATTGGAAAAGACAACTTTAAAAACTATCTGGAACAGGGTTATATCCTGAATAATAACATTAATGTAACTCAACAGGGCGAAAATGGAAGTCTCAGAACATCAGCCACATGGGTGCAAAACAAGGGACAATATCCAAACTCAAAATTTGACAAACTTACCTATAGTATCGGAGGTGATATGAAATTTGGTAAACTTACAATATCATCAAGTTTTACATATAATAAAAATAAAACACCCAACAAGGGATTCAGCGGATATACAGGTTATGATCCGATGTATGGTTTGTTAATATGGTCAGCTGCCGATTGGAATATTCTGGATTACAAGGACTATTGGTTAGTTCCGAATGAAGTACAAAACAACAGTTATACTGCAGGTAATAACAATCCCTGGTTCGATCGTTACGAAAGAACTCATAGTATGGATAAAGACATATTAAATGGTGTGTTGGAAATTAATTATGACATTCAAAAATGGTTAAAAGCTAAAATACGTACAGGTTACGAAACTTACAGCAACCGCCAGGAAGTAAAAGTTTCGAAAGGGTCTTTTCAGGGGGCTGGAAATGCAATGATGATTCCAAATGGAACAGAAGTTTGGGGTGAATCCCAGAAAGGTTCATATAATCTCGGAATAAGTCGTGGGTATTCTACTAATAATGAAGCTCTATTACTTGCAAATCATAAGTTCGGAGATTTCAACATCGATGGTATGATCGGTACTTCACTGAGATATTATCAGGACGAAGGAATTGAAACCCGGACCAGAAGTGGTTTATCGATCCCAGGATTCTATTCACTAAAAGCATCCATTGATCCTGTACTTGTAGCGTCAAATATATATCGTAAACAAACCAATAGTGTTTATGGTAGATTAGCAGCAGATTGGAAAGATATATTATTTGTTGAAGCAACATTCAGAAATGACTGGACATCAACACTTTCAGCTGCTCAACGTTCCTACTTCTATCCATCGGTTTCAGGCAGTTTTTTGGTTTCGGAGGTTTTACCAAAACTGGATTGGTTATCTTTCTGGAAAATACGTTCATCATGGGTTACATCCAAAAAAACAGCTGATATATATTCAATTAATAATGTTTATACCATCACAAATGCTGCATGGGGAACTTTAAGCACAGCTAATTATCCTACATCAATACGAAGCAGTGATATATTTCCTGAATCAACTTCAACAATAGAAATAGGTACAGCAATTAATTTATTTAAAAATAAGGTTTCACTTGACATTGCATATTATAGCAAGGATATGTTTGACTTCATTAAATCTGCATCGGTTAGTTCAGCATCAGGTTTTAACAGCAACTACCTGAACATTGATGAAGTCAGAACCCGTAAAGGTTTGGAAGTAGCTTTGAATGTAACTCCCATTAAAAACAGAGACTGGCAATTAGATTTTAACGCTAACTGGACCTCTTATAAAACAGTATTTACCAAGCTTGATCCATTGTATTCAGGCGATAAACCATGGATAAAAGTTGGTGAGAGAACTGATTATTACTTAATTCGTGATTTTCTTAAGGATCCTTCCGGAAATATCATTCATAATTCGAGCGGCTTACCATTGTTCTCAAGTTACGATTCAAATTATGGATATTCTGATCCGAAATATATATGGGGTCTGGGTGCCAATCTGAGATATAAAAACTGGCAGTTAGGTATCTCGGTTGATGGCAGAGTCGGAGGTTTAGCTCAAACAATTACTGAAATGTACATGTGGCGTTCCGGTTCGCACCCAAATTCGCTGGTACCCGAAAGGTATCTTGATGCAACAGTTGCAGGTTCGAAAAACTATTTGGGAACAGGGGTTAAAGTAGTTTCAGGTACTGCTACATACGATACCTACGGAAACATAACCAGTGACACAAGGGTTTTTGCAGCTAATGATGTGAAAACAACCTATAAGTCATACATCGAGACCTATCATAAGGGTACTGCCTGGGGTGGAGCACCATCGCCCTGTGACCTTTATGATGCAACATTCTTTAAAATCCGTGAACTTTCGCTCACTTATAATCTTCCCGGATCAGTTTGTTCAAAAATTTCGGCACAAAACTTATCAATTTCTGCTATAGGTCAGAATGTATTTCTTTGGGCAAAACAATTTAAATATTCCGATATAGATGGAGGTTCTGAAAACTTCTCCGATCCTTCTCAGCGTTATATCGGTGTTAATATCAAAGTTGGTTTTTAAATGATATTCATGAATATCAATGTTATTCACAATACTAAAAAAATATATGAATATGAAAAATATTAAGCAAAAAATAAGCTTTAGCTTTATACTGATATTTTTGGTTTTTGCAAGTTGCGACAATTTTGATGAAATAAATACCAACCCCGATTCAGCAACTAATCCGGGACCGGCAATGGTATGTACCAATGTAATTCTTAAAAACATTAAATTTAATGGCAGGGATGCAATGGCATATCTTGATCCGAATTTGCTTTCAAAATACGTTGGTTTCGCTAATCAAAGTCAGCAACCATCACAGTACAACAGTATTTCCAATAGCGATTTCGGAGCAATGACACTTCTACCAAATGCTGATAAAATGGTTGAATATGCCAAAGGGAGTATAATGGAAAGTTCATACAAAGGAATTGCAAAGTTTTCAAGAGCATATATGTTCTATTATCTCACAATGCAAATGGGCGACATTCCTTACAGTGAAGCGAATAAAGGAATTGAAGGAGTCTTTCGTCCGAAATATGACTCACAGGAACAAGTGTTCATTGGGATTCTGAATGAATTGAAAGAAGCTGATGCTTTTTTTGCAAATGGAGTAAAATTCGATGGTGATCCAACTCCTTATGCCGGTGATCCTGCCAAATGGAGAAGAGCATCAAATTCGTTTGCATTGAAAGTTTTAATGAGTCTTAGTAAAAAAGCTGATGTTACCTCATTAAACGTCAAAAATCGGTTTGCTGAAATTGTGGCTGGCGGACAAATACTCGAAAGCAATACCGGATTTTTAGGATTAAATTATTCTACTGTAAATATACATCCTATGTCAGGCACGAATGACCTGTTTACAAGCAGAACAGACATCAGTTCATTATTGATAAACAATCTTAAAACATTAAATGACAGGCGTTTATTTTACATTGCAGATCCTTCGGTAAAAGAAAGAACTGCCGGTAAAGCCGAAAATGACTGGGCAGCTTATGTGGGCGTTGACGTTTCAATTGATTATGCTACAATGACTGCACAACATTTGTTAGGAGCATATTCCCTGCTTAACTCACGCTATCTGAAAGAAGCAACCTGCGAACCAAGAATGATGGTTACCTATGCTGAACAACAATTGATTCTTGCTGAAGCCCGTATCCGGGGTTGGATTTCAACAGGAACAGCTAAAGATTATTATGAATCAGGCGTAAAATCGGCACTTGCCGCAATGATGGCCACAAAATCATCTTATGCTCACAATATGGCGATAACACAAGCATATATTGATGGTTATTTTACCGGTGAAGCAGCATTTAAATCAACAACCGACGATCAATTAAAGCAAATTTGGTTGCAACGTTATATTTTAAATTTTATGCAGGATGCAACTCATAGTTATTTCGAATTTCGTCGTACCGGTTACCCGTCATTCCCATTGAATCCGGCTACCAATCTTAATCAGAATAACACGAATGGTTTTCCAATGCGCTGGTTATATCCGGGCTCTGAAACTAACACAAACAGAGACAATTTAATTCAGGCTCTGAATAATCAGTTTGATGGTTATGATGAAGTCAATAAAATGATGTGGATTCTCAAATAAAATTAGTTTTCTCCGATTAGTTTTTTAAGGTTTTTCTTTTACCCGGCCGGTTTAAAGCCGGTTGGGTAAATTTTTATTTTCAGTATATGTTCAAACACAAACTAATTATTTGTATTATTATATCTCTTTTTTTCTTTCAAAATTCGTTTTCAGGCAATGCTTATCAGTTAACGAAACCTGCACCCGGCTCAGCAACTGATACAAATGTAATCATTCCACCGGCATGGGCATTTGGTGTGTTGTATGGAGGTTATACAAATCAGCAACAAACTATACAGCGTATCGATGAAATACAAAATCACGATTATCCGATTGACGCCTATTGGATTGATTCATGGTTTTGGAGCTTTGCTGATAAAGGTCGCGGGCCCAAAAAATTTATCGACTTTACAGCTGACACTATTGAGTTCCCAAACCGGAAGGCGATGTGGGATTATATGCAAAAACGGAATATCAAAGGAGGTTTCTGGACCTGGGATTGCATTTTCGAAACAGGCAATGAACAAGCGTTTAATGATTTTGACGAAAAGGGATTTTTTCGTAACAAATACACTGAAACAAATCCATGGCATAACAACAGCACTACTACAGCCATGTATGCATCAGGTGAAGTTGAACGAAAAGGTACACTTTGCGGAAATATTGATTTTAAAAATCCTCAGGCGGTTGAATATTTCAAACAAAGAATGAAGCACTTTTTCGATGAGGGTGCCGATTTTCTGAAACTCGACCGTACTAACGCAATTGAAGTTTGCAAAACTATGTATGAAAT
Source organism: uncultured Paludibacter sp. (assembly GCA_937897985.1). Taxonomy (GTDB): domain Bacteria; phylum Bacteroidota; class Bacteroidia; order Bacteroidales; family Paludibacteraceae; genus Paludibacter. The sequence goes on from CALCBD010000026.1 coordinate 50,034, forward strand.
CACAAAGGAATCGGGCAGAGAAACCAAAGGGAGGGGTTTTATACTCTCACATGCGGGCGGAATGGATTCCGAAGAATATAAACGATATCCTGCAAAATGGACATCGGATACACGTTCCGACTGGACAGTGGAAAAACCAAATCTGGAATTCGACAGTTGGGTACCCCGTGTGGCGTTAAAAGAAAACATTGCCATGTTTACCAATCCAAACCAGAAATTCAGTAAAATCCCTTTTATGACCAATGATTTAGGAGGTTTCGATATGGGAAAAACTAAAAAGCCGGACGAAGAATTATTCATCAGATGGATGGAGTTTTCGATGTTTGCTTCAATAGTTGAAGTATTTTCACAACCCGAAAATCCGACATCGAATCTGGCTTATAAAATTTCAGCCCGGGCCGATAGTTTATTCCGAAAATATTCGCATCTTCGCATGGAATTATTTCCTTATATTTATTCGTATGCACACAGAGTACGGCTCGAAGGCAAACAAATGATGCAAGCATTGCCCGTAAATCATTTCGACTATATGTTCGGCAACGAAATGCTTGTTGCTCCTGTTTATGAACAATTCGTAACAAAACGATTTGTAAATTTTCCTGCAGGAAACTGGATAAACTTCTGGACAAAAGAATCCATTAAAGGAGGGGAAAAAACCGGTATTGAAGCTCCGACAGATCAATTACCTCTATTTATTCGTCAGGGATCAATCATTCCTATGCGACAATATGCTTCATCAATCGGGAAAGGTACTAACGATACTTTAATTATCCACATCTATCCCGGAGCCAATTCAGAATTTACTTTGGTTGAAGATGATGGATTGAGTAATGAATATTTAAACGGAGCAATAGCACAAACCAAAATGATTTTAAAAAACGGAAATAAAAAAATTGAACTGGAAATACAACCTGTAAACGGATGTTTTAATGGAATGACAACATACAGGGTTATTAAGTTTGTAATATATATGCAGGAAAATATAAAATCAATCAACATTAACAAAAATACTATGAAATTTTATAAGTCGGATAAAATAACTGAAACTGAATTTGTTGTAAATTCTAAATTGGAGAAAACCACATTATCAATCAATTTATAAATGAGATTTAACAAAACTCTGATCATACTTTTTCTGCTTTTCTGCTCTGTTCACATGAAAAGTCAGCAAAATATGCTCATTATAGGTGATTCACACGGGGCATTAAAGGATGGTTGGGTGTTTCATCTGATGCAGTTACGCCCGGGTGATAAGTTTATTAACCTTAGTATCAGTGGAAATACAATAGGTTTTAATAATCTGGGGAAGGACACTCTGAATACGCTTGTCAATATTAGTAGTTATATTCAGAAAGGGCAAATTAAAGTTGGTAAAATTGATAAAATACTGATTTTACTTGGAACAAACGATTGTAAAAATGTATTTAAAGATAGTTTTCTTTTGTCGGTTTCACGATTTGAAAGCATTATTCAAATAATTCACAACAGGTTTTCTGAATCAGCGTCACCTGAAATTATTTATATAACGCCGCCGCCCTTCGATGTCGATAGTAAACTCTCAGAAAAATACAAAGGCGGAAATGAAAGGTTGAAAATTCTCATTCCCGAATTAATGAATGTTGCTAAAAGAGAAAAAATTAAAACTATAAATCTGAATAAAATGCTTGGAAACGATGTAGTTAATTATATAACAGACGGTGTTCATTATAACAATGATGGTTACAAGCTTTTTGCACGAATTATAAACAGAAATTTATGAAAAAGTCAATACATTTAATGTTAATACTGATACCTTTCTTATTTTTATCTTTCAAGAATAACGAAAAAACCAGAATAATAGTGATCGGCGACAGTATTTCCCTTGGTTACGGACCATTTCTTAAAGAAATGCTGGCTGATAATTTCGATTATTCGACAAAAAACACCAATGCCGATGCCGGAAATCCTGATTATCCATCGGGTCCAAATGCAGGTGACTCTCGCATGGTGCTTAATTATTTGCGAACTTTAAAAACCGATAAAAATTTTCACGCTGTTATAATGTTTCTGAATTGCGGTTTACACGACATTAAAACTGATCGAAAAACCGGTAAAAAAACAATTGATAATAAGCAATATGCGATGAATCTGGATACAATTTTCCGATTATTGCAACATATGAAACAACCGGTTGTATGGGTGTCTACCACAGCAGTTAACGATTCTATTCACAATTCTAAGAATGTCGGATTTTATCGTTACAACAAAGATGTTGAAATTTACAATCAAATTGCAGACAGTATTTGCCGTGTGCACAAAATACCTGTAATTGATTTATACAGTTTCAGCTCTAAATTTCCTGCCACTGCATATTCGGACCATGTACATTATAAACCGGAATTTTCAAAGTTACAGGCAGCTTATATTAGCGGTTTTATTTCAAATTTAAAAATTAAATCATGATGATTAAACATTTTATAATTACATTATCAATCTTATCTTCCCTAAGCACTTTTGCAACTGTTATCACTGTTAACGGAAAAATCACTTGTCAGGGAAAAGCTATTTCAGCAGTACAAATAACTGATGGGAACTCAATAGTATTGTCGGATAAAAAAGGAGAATACCAATTACAAACATCTCCTGAAAATGAATATGTATATTATTCATTGCCATCCGGTTACGAATCGCCCATTGTGAACGGCACTCCGGTCTTCTATAATAAAATCAATCCAATACAAAAAAAACAAACGATAAATTTCGTATTGAACAAGGTAGATAAATCGCAAATTAATCATGCATTTATACTTTGGGCCGATCCACAAGTGCTCGAAATGGAGGAATTTCCCCAATTAGAAGAAGTGGTGAAAGATGTGAATAAAACTATTGCCGAATTTCCTACCGACATGTATATTCATGCTATCAGTGCCGGCGACAATGTATTTGACAGGCTAAATCTGTACGATAAATACAAAGAAGTGATTTCGACGATTAAGGTACCATTTTATCAGGTTATTGGTAATCACGATATGGATTATAATAACCGGTCGAACGAGTTGTCTGATAAATCATATAAAGTTGCTTTCGGTCCCTCGCATTATTCGTTTAACGTAGGAAAGATTCATTATGTCGTATTGAAAGATGTGTTTTATTATGGTTATTCTTACCGCTATATAGGATATATTGATGAAAATCAGTTAAAATGGTTAGAACAGGATTTATATTCGATTAAACCGGGAAGTACAGTTATACTAACGCTCCACATCCCTACTGTTTTTGGCGAAGCCGAAAAAGCGGGAAATTTTGCATCCGAAATGTCAAATTCACTGCTAAACCGTCAGGCACTATACAGGATACTGTCTCCTTTCAATACTCATATTCTTGCCGGACACAGCCATACACAATGGTTTACTCAGGTTGGAGTAAAAATTTCAGAACATGTACATGCTGCAGCAAGTGGTGCATGGTGGCAGGGTGAAGTCTGCCCTGATGGCTCGCCCAAAAGTTATACTGTTTACGAGGTACGAGGTGATAGTTTAACATGGTATTTTAAAGGCGTAAATACAGGCAAAACTGAGCAATTTAAACTCTATAAAGTGGGTGAAGATAACAAATATCCCGACTGTTTTATAGCAAATGTATATAATTACGATCCTGAGTGGAAAGTAATCTGGTACGAAAATAATATTTCAAAAGGTGAAATGACACGTTATTGGGGAAAGGATCCACACGCAGCTGAATTATATCAACCCGGAAAAAACAAAAAACATAACTGGTTGAGTGCAAGTGAGACACATCATCTTTTCAGAGCTGTGCCTGAAAAAAAAGATGCACTTATCACCGTTGAAGTCACAGACAGATTTGGTAATGTCTTCAGGAAAGATTTAAATCATTGAGTTGAAGAAAAGTACGGAAATTTCAACAGAAAAAGAATGTTTACTTCTTCGTCATTACTTTGCTATTCATAAATAAAATAATTTATCATTCTCATGAAATTCAGAACTTTATATCTATTATTATCATTAATTATAAGTATTAATCTTTCTTCCCAATCCAGAAAAAATTATAAATTAGTCTGGATGGATAATTTTAATGGTAATACAATCGACACCACATACTGGACACACGAAGTGGCAAAACCCGGTTGGGTAAATAATGAAAAACAACGATATACCAATGCCGAAAATGCAAAGGTTGAAAATGGAAATTTAGTTTTAACTGCACGTTACGAAAATAACGAATTTACATCAGCCAGGTTAATTACGCGATATAAAAAGATTTTTACCTATGGAATTATCGACATAAAAGCAAAATTACCCGCAGGCAATGGCACATGGCCGGCACTTTGGATGTTGGGAAATAATGTAAAACAGGTTGGGTGGCCTATGTGCGGAGAAATTGATATAATGGAACATGTTGGCAGAAACCCGGGTGTGATTCATTCTTCAATTCATAATAAATCCGGATATGGTGCAACACCATATACAGGGAAAATAACAATCAAAAAACCTAATGACAAATATCATATTTATTCTATAGAATGGACAGTTGATTACATTACATTTTTTGTTGATGGACGAAAAGTTTACCATTATCAACCTGAATCAAAAACGCCCGAAAACTGGCCTTTTGACAAACCGGCTTACTTAATTTTCAATATTGCAATTGGAGGAACCTGGGGAGGCGAAGTCGATAAAAATATTTTTCCTGCAGTCATGAAAATTGATTGGGTAAAAGTCTATCAAAAAAATATGATTAAGTTATAAACATTCAACTTTTTGATTTATGGCTTTTTAATTAATAATCCTGCTAAAAAAAGCGATTATAAAAGAAATTCACTTTTATAATCGCTTTTTTGTTTGAATCAGATAGTTTTTTAATGAATTGTCAATTCATCAATCAATCGTTTGGCACCTCCTACTTTATCCATTATAAACAAAACATAACGGATATCCACATTGATAGTTCGTTGCAAATCAGGCTCGAATACAATATCACCACTCATAGCTTCCCAGTTTCCGTCGAAAGCGAGACCTAACAGCTCTCCTTTTGCATTAAAAATCGGACTTCCTGAATTACCGCCGGTTATGTCATTGTTGCTCAGAAAAGCCACATGCATTTCGCCTGTTTTCTGATCGACATAAGCTCCGTAATTATTTTCGAGAATTGCAGTTTTAAGTTTGGCTGGTACATCAAATTCATAATCGCCCGGTTTTTCCTTTTGCAATATACCCTTTGTGGTAGTATAGTATTTATATTCAACGGCATCTGCCGGTTGGTACCCTCCTACTTTACCATAAGTCAATCGCATAGTGAAATTAGCATCCGGATAGACTGACCTGCCTTTTTCAGCAGCCTGTTCGATGATACCTTCCATATAAAGTCGTTCTGCATCGGTAATTCTTATATTTTCAGTTTTATAACCTGAAGATTCAATATTTTTGATTGTCCTGTTAATATCTTCTGCAAATATCAGAGCCGGATCATTTATGAAATCCACTTTCTTATTTTCATACGCTTTCTTGAACTTGTCAGCAGTAGTGAATGCCGATTTTGAATATACATATTTTGCATATTTCGTAAAATCACCTTTGAATTTTTTAAGGATTGTAGTATATATTTCGGGCAGTGCATCGGCATCTACAGCATTTTTGTAACTTTCGAGCATCACTGCAAAAGTAGCCTCATCAACCACAGGATAATAATCTTTGTATTGTTTATCCACCTCTGTCATCATCGAATCTGCAGGCATGCCCTTCTTATCGAGCAGTTTAATACGCGAAGCGATTCGTGGCAGTTCAACTCCGGTGAATAATGATTCGCGTAAATATGAAATGGATTTACTGTATGGAAAAATTCTCGTGTAGGCATCCTGTAATTCACCCAGAACATTTCCATATTTCTGTTTTCTGGTATCTGACTTATTCACCCATTGTGTAAATTCATTTTCTTCCGTCTTTTTACGTTCAATAATTCCCAGTTTTGCAATCGCATTGTTCATCCCGATACTGTTTTTCCAGTAATTCGAACTGCTTGCAAATTTGCTTGAATAGGCGATATTGATGGCTTCATCGGCTTTCATAAATTTCATCCATACATCCTGTTTCGCTCCGCGAACATCTATACGCGACTGATTGGCACATTTCATTCTGTTGTCAACTCCCCACGATGATAAATAACGTGTGGTAGTTCCCGGATTTCCAATAATCATCGTATAATCACCCGGCTGGTAACCTTTGTTTGAAATAGTAACAAACCGTTTTGAAGTCAGAGGAATATTGTCCTTTGAGTAAGCGGCAGGTTTCCCATCCTTGTCGGCATAAACCCTGAAAACTGAAAAATCACCGGTATGTCGCGGCCACATCCAGTTATCAGTATCGGCACCGAATTTACCTATGGATTTTGGCGGTGCATAAGCAAACCTGACATCGGTATATTCTTCAAAAACAAACACATAAAACTGATTTCCACCGTAAAAAGATTTGACCTGTATAATGTATTTGTTATCTTTCTGAGCTTCTTTTTTTATAACCGACAGAATTGAGTCCTGTTTTTCTCTTCGTTCATTACCCTTCAAATCTTCGGAAAGTTGCGAAATCACCCGTTCGGTGACATCGGTAATACTTACTAAAAATTTAACGGTTAAACCTGGTGTTGGTATTTCATCTTCCAGTGTGGTAGCTGTAAAACCGTTTTTCAGATAATTATGCTCAACGGTACTGTGTTGCTGAATGGAACTAAAACCACAATGATGATTGGTAAATACAAGACCCTGCCCTGAAACAACCACACCTGTACAACCATTTCCGAAAACAATGACTGCATCCTTCAAACTCACGTTTTTATCACTGTAAATCTCTTCGGCAGTCAGTGTACATCCCATACCGTTCATTTGGTGGATATTTAATTTTTCAATCAACGGGAGCATCCACATCCCCTCATCGGCTTTCAATCCCGTGAAAATAATCGCTGAAAGCAAAAGAATATAAAGTCTTTTCATAAATAATTTTTTTAACGACGTTGAAACGTCAGTACATTTTTAAAATTTTATTTCACAAAGTTACAGAATTAATCAGTAATTACATAGTTTGTTATTGCAATTTAAAAAAATCAGTGTTCAAAGCCGCTACAACAGCAATAATAATTGAACTATTTGAGCATCAGAGAAATTTAATATGTTAAAAAAATATAAGTAATTCCAATTCCTGAATTATCGGTTTACGAAATTGATTAATTTTAGCAACTTTAAAAAATTAAAAAAAAATATCAATTTAAATTGAAACCGATATTTTTTTGTACTAATTATAAACAATTCTTTAAATTGTGTTGTTTAGTATCAAAAAAGAGTAAAAAAATAAATTTAAAAAACAGACAGGCACTTATTAATCCTTCAAAAAAACATTAAATTTCCATTAAAAACAAAAAATCAGTTTAATAACACTTTTAGAAAAAAAATCATGAAGAATTTCAAAAAAACCATGCTTTATTTTGCTGTGATCATTCCGGCAATCTTTTTTTCAAGATGTACGCTGACCGAAGACATATCTTCACTCAAAAAATCGGTTGATAGTTTGCAAATCATTGTTGGGACTCCAAAGTTCAACACCAATATTCACATTGAATTTGTCGACGCAAAAACCGGTCAGTTCATTAAGAGCAGTGATGTTAACGTAGTTGTAAGCGGTAAAGATGCTTCATCAATTTACAACAATATCGGACAAAAAAAATCGGGTTACACTTCAAAAATGGGTTTTGTGGACCTTATTGTCGATCCTCACAAAGTAGATTCAGTAGCGATCAAAACCACACCTGTTGAGTTTGCTGTTTCAGCCAGCGTTAATGGTTATTTAAGCGCAACTCAAAAAATTACTGTCGATAAAGCTACAAGACAGATTATACGTATCAAATTGATTAAAATGGATGCAGCACCCGAAGGAGTAAGCGTGGCTGTCAATAATAATTTTACCACTACCGGAGTAAATGGTAAAACACTGAACTCTTCGACTCAGACTTTGAATGCAGGTAAACAAACAGTGGTTATTCCTAAAGATGTTATATTAAAAGATGCTACCGGAGCTCCTGTTACCGGTACATTGAAATCAGAAATTGTATTTTTTGACCCCACCTCGGCAGCTGCTCAGAATGCCATTCCGGGGACATTGAGCGTTGACGCAACAATGTCAAACGGAAATGCCCAGAATATTAAATTTATTTCAGCAGGGATGTTTAATGTTAAACTTACCGCCGGCGACAAAGCAGTGAAAAGTTTTGATAACGGCGGAATAACAATCAAAACAGTTCTTCCTCCGTCATTTATCAATCCGAAAACCGGAGTTGCTGTAAAAGAAAATGATGTAATTGAAATGTGGAGTATGGAAGAAGGTTCCGGAAAATGGATATTTGAAAAAATGGATACAGTACGAAAGGTAAATGGTGAACTGGTATTGGAAGAAACCGTAAAACATCTTAGTAGTTGGAACTGGGATTATTGGATTCCATCATGCGATAACGGACCTAAATTTGTGTTTAAGGGCAGTTTGACTTCAAATAATTTAGCAGCCAATGTTAATGCTAAATATAAAGACTATGGTTATGATGAAAGTGATAACAGACAAATTATTGTTAGTACCACAGGTGATAACAGCTATTTACAAATACTACGGCCAGCACAATCTGCAGCTACTTTTACATTTACGAATTCAGCCGGTAATAATTCAACCGGAAAGGAATTGGTTTTCACTCCATCGAGTGTCGACGTAACAAATATGTGTGAAGGGAAAACTTATGAAATTCAGGTTTCTGAGAAAAAATATGTTGAATCTGTAAACGTTAATGTCGAACTATCAGCTACATCTGCGTCGAATAAAAATCTGGTCTTAATGCCCAATACATGGGTGTATTATTTCAATACTTCCGGAACAACTATTACTGATTTAAGTACTTCGCAAATGACCAATGGAAAATCAACATTTTCATTAGCTCTGGATCAGGAATATTATATCGGTGCATTGTTTGGTTCGAGCTGGGGAATGGGAACAATAAAAGTACAAAACGAAGGTACTTCAAGTTATCGTTTGACCTTCACACCGATGATCGATTTCAGTACAGCACAAACCGGCACACCGATATCCTATGTATTGCCAAAAGACGCCACAAAATCAGTTACTGTAAAATATGCAGGAGTTCTATCCGATGAAATATTTAACTCATTAAAATAAAATCACTTGTATGAAAAAAATTATATTTACATTCGCCCTTTCGGTTATTACTCTTGTTTCGATGGCACAGGCCAATGAGAGCCTTGATACAACTCCCGGTAAAAAAATTCGTTTGGATGCCGCAATTGGTGTCGGAGCTTCGACCAATGGTCTCGGAGCCAACATTGTAGCTTCGGTTAATAACATTGTGGCACTCAGGCTTGGGTATGAGACTCTCGATAAATCATTCCCCGATGCAATGACCATTAGTCAGTCTGACTATACTTTCAATGTTAGCCCTTCCTTAAAAAACGGAGGTTTCTCCGCAATACTCGACTGGTACATTCGTCGTTCGTTTTACATCTCAGCCGGTATGGTAATGAGCAATCTGAACCTAACGGCCAATATTAAATCGGCTAAAGCAATTAAAATCGGTGATATAGAATACAGCCCCGACGAAATGGGCGAAATGACTTTGGCTATACAGCCTCAAAACAAGATTTCACCTTATTTCGGTATCGGATTCGGCAGAAATATCGGACGAAGTAAAAATTTAGCAATGAGTTTCGAACTTGGTGCTTACGATATGGGTGCGTATGTATTGAATGTGAGCGGTACCAAATTATTTGAAGCCAATGGCGATCCTGCTTCCCAAACATCAATTGCCAATCTTAACGAAACCCTCAAAGGATTGAGCTGGAGTGGTATCTACCCGGTGATTAAAATCGGAATTTCATATAAAATATGGAAAAACTGATTTTTCAGATGAAATAAAACTGAAAACCTCTGCAAAACTTCAGATGTATTTGCAGAGGTTTTTTTATAAAAATCGACTGAAAACAAAGTTACAAATCAAGTAATCCTTCAGGCAATTGTACAGTTATAATTTTTGATTCGTGGTCGATGTGTTCAATAAAGTCTTCGCTAACAGGGATTAACAGGGTATTCTTTCCCCGTCCGATTACAAAAAGTGTATTTTCAGTACTCTGATCAACCTCAGTTATACAGCCAAGTTTACCTTTCTCTGCATCCTCAATTGTAAAGCCAACAAAGTAATCCGGTTCAATTCCGGTTTCTTCTATCTTGTCGAGATATTTTTTTTCAACAAAAATATCGTGTCCTGAAAGGGTTCGTGCTTCTGCTTCGGAGTTTATCCCATCAAATCTGATTAAGCCTGTAGAGTCGGTTTTGAACCTGTATTCCTCAATGAAAAAAGGGACAAGAATACCGTCAATTTCAAAAATCAGATAGTCTAAATCCTCCGTATCAAATACGTCCGATTTAAAATTAAATGACATTTCACCATTCAATCCGTGAGGTCTGACAATTTGCCCGATTGGAAATACATCATTTTTTAAAATCATATAAAAGGTTTTAATCTTCAGATTTGATGAAGAATTTTGATGAAAGAAGAAACACTGTTAAGAGAAACAGCTCTTTACACTAATAAAAATCAAAAAAATACTTACTCACAATTCATTAATAATCAACACTTTTTAATCCTCAATTCTGTATTCGAGTATATCAGCTGGCTGACAATCGAGCACTTTACAAATTGCTTCGAGTGTACTGAATCGAATGGCTTTTGCCTTCCCGGTTTTTAAAATGGATAAGTTTGCCGGTGTTATGTCCACTTTTTCCGACAACTCGTTGAGAGACACCTTCCTACGAGCCATCATTACATCTAAATTCACTATGATCGGCATAATTAATATTTTTTGAGATTCTTCTGTTCTTTAAATTGTCAGGTCTTGCTCTTCTTTAATTTCAATTGCAATCCTTAATACTTCATTCATAATCAATATAACTACTGCCATTATTAGAGCATCGAAGTCGATGACCTTGGCATAAGAAAAAGTATAATGAGTCAAATCGACCATGTACTGTGCAGAAACAACATTAATCAATTGTATCAGCGAGCCTAATATAGCCATCATCAGCAGGATTATTCCTATTCTGTTGATCCGTTTAAGATTGATCCGGTCAAACACTTCTGAATGTTGCAACGAACGAAGGATTTTTACTACTAAAAACGGAATCCAGACACCAAGAACAAGTGAAACTAAAATCAGGATTCCGTATAAAACCTGAAGCACTTCCCACCAAATCGGTTTTTCAGGAAGTGAATGAACCAGAACCGAAACATTATTCAACCTTAACAAGGCCTGTTCTCCGGTTTTTTTATTAAGCTCATTTGCTTCCATATAACTCGCATCTTTTGCAATGATGTCCATCAGCAGAAATTCGTCGGTACTTTTCTTATTATCTCCTTCGTATTTTGCAACTGCAAAACCATATTTAACTCCTTCAACGAACGGAAGGACAGCACCCTGATACAAACTACCAAAAAAAATGATTAATAAAATCAAACATAGTGTTTTAATACGTTTCATTTGTTACAAATTTTAAAATACTCAATATTTAAATTCATACAATTCAGTACATGACAAGAAACAGAACGCTGATTTGTTCGAACCTAAATGATTGACGCTGATAATTATATATTTAATACTGATTAGATTCGGATTTAAATCCCACCAACGGGATAAGATTTTGTTACCATCCTGTAATCATATCGGTTTACCGGTATTGAAATCCGTTTTTAAATCCGTCTGATCAGTGTAAATCTGTGTTCTGATTTGCTTTATTTCTTATGTACATGAATATTTGTCATGTACTAAATTCATACAAAGTAAATTAAATTTTTTGATATGCCAAAAAATTATTTATTGATTATCAATAATTATTGAATTCCGGGGTTTCATGCAAGCTGCTGACAAACCTGCTTAAATGCTGATTTTAAGAGTTATTTTCTGGAAAAGTTACAATCTTATGTCTGATTCAAAGTTAAAATTCAGGAATCACCATTTATTGTAAGTTGATTTCGGGTTTTTATTCTTTCCAGCGTTTTAACTCGTTATACAAACGCTGAACAGGCAGCCCCATAACATTAAAATAAGACCCGTTAATATGTTCGACCCCTACGAATCCGATCCATTCCTGCACTCCATAGGCACCAGCTTTATCATAAGGTTTGAAATTTTCGACATAATAATCCACTTCACTTTCAGTAAGCTTTGAAAATCTCACATCGGTGATAACGTGAAAAATTCTCTTACGTTTAAGAGTGGAAATACATACTCCGGTAATCACCTGATGTGTTTTACCGGATAGTATCTGTAACATTCGCTTTGCTTCTGCAGCATCGACCGGCTTTCCCAATACTTTTCCTTCGTGCCACACTATAGTATCGGCAGTGATTATCATCGTATTTTCAGTCATAATCTGCTCATAGGCTTTTGCCTTTTTCTCGGCTAAATACATTGGAATATCCACACCTACCATTTGCGAAGGATAAGTTTCGTCTACATCGATGACTTTAACTTCGAAAGGTACATTCAAACCTTTTAATAATTCAAGCCTTCGTGGTGACTGCGAGGCTAAAATAATCTGATATTTTTCAATGTTCTGCAGCAATTTCATTCCTTTTAGATTATGTCTTTATAATTGAAATTATTGAACTAAGTCTCATTTATTGAAATTTTATTTAACTATAAACAAATCAAACAGAGGCAGATTATAAGTTTTGGCCATAAGGTAATAGAAAATAAATCCATACATCACTCCGATAAGCATAATAAATTTCAGAAATGTGGAAATCCGGTGAAAATCTTCAGAATTTTTGGCCATGAACGTCAGAAAAACCATTAATGCAAGAGGAATGATTAATCCGAAAATCAGGTATCTGAAAGTTAGATTTCCCTGAAATTCATTAATATAACTGTTGATTATCAGTAACAATACAGCGGTAATTAAAACCAGAAAATACACAAACCATTTGGATTTTGCGATACCCCACTTCACCGGCATTGTCCTGCATTCAAGTTCCCTGTCACCCTCAATATCTTCCATGTCCTTAACTATTTCGCGCAACCAGCTAAGCAAAAATGAAAAAAATGAAAAACCACTGATCCAGAGGTAAACCTGCCCCGGAACTGGAGTCTCAAATATTAAATTCCCATACTCCAGTTCTAATACAGCTATTTCGTTAATAGCCACTACAAGCACTGTCAGAGCCGTTGCAAACGAAACTATCAGATTACCAATCATAAACTGGCGTTTGTAGGATGAAGAGTAAAACCATAAAAGTCCCGGAACAACGATAAAAACAAACATAAGTGAAAAACTACGCGAAAGAAACGCCGCAATTAATCCTGAAATAATGCCCAACGAAGTAATCACCTGATATAAAATCATTGCACTTCGTTTTGAAATCAGTCTGCTTACTATTAATTTATCGGGTCGGTTAACAGCATCTATCTTTATATCAAAATAATCGTTCAATACATAGCCGCCGGCAGCAATAAAAACCGTAGCTGTAATCAGGAGAATAAACTGAAAATTTACCGAACTGTAATCAAATCCGTATTTTTGCATCACAGGCATTATAACAAGTTGCTGCATAACAAGTTGTATAAATACTATGAAAATCAGATTTTTAAAGCGGACTAATTTCAGATAATTCATTGTTTATCACTTAAAAATTTGTAGACCGGAAAAACAAAAAAAGCAATCCGGAATACAAAGTTAGTTGAAAAATAACAATAAAATGCATATTTTCACCGTAATTTCTATAAACTTACCAACAAAACAAAAACGCTATTAATCTAATTTACAGATTAATAGCGTCTTAACTTGCGGTACGGACGGGACTCGAACCCGCGACCTCCGCCGTGACAGGGCGGCATTCTAACCAACTGAACTACCGAACCAAAGTTTTTTTGTCGCGCATTATTTTCAAATGCGGTGCAAAGATAAGGCAAATTTTCATTACTACAATAGCAATTTAAAAAAAAATAATTGTTTGCCTGAAATTTCATTTACATCTAAATTTTTATCAATTGGGAATCAAATAATTATTGAATTGAAAAATTTGTAAAATTTTTATCGAAAACATGAATTATACATTCTTTTTCATCAAAACAGTTACTTAAATTGCCCGAAAAAGGCTGTAATTACAATGATTTTAGTTCAGAAATACAGGTCTCAAATTAAAATGTTATATTTGCAGTTCATAAATAAGCATCAAAAATTAGAATGAAAGAGAATGATAATACGGCAGTATTGTTAATTTACTGTCCCGACAAACCCGGAATTCTGGCTGCCGTTACTGAATTTATCAACCATCACAAAGGAAATATCCTCTATTTAGACCAATATGTAAACCGGGAAGAAAAAGTATTCTTTATGCGGGTAGAATGGGATTTAACCACATTTCAAATTCCGAAAGAGAAAATTGATGAATACTTTCAAACGCTGATTGCCATAAGATTCGATATGAATTTCAGGCTTTATTTCAGTGATATTAAACCCCGAATGGCAATTTTTGTTTCCAAAATGTCACACTGTCTGTACGATTTGCTTGCCCGTTATGCGGCAGGCGAATGGAGAGTCGAAATTCCGGTCATTATCAGTAATCATCCTGACATGGAAGCTGTTGCCAATCGGTTCAATATTGAATATCATTATTTTCCTGTTGATAAAAACAATAAAGTCAATCAGGAAAAGGCACAGCTGGAGCTACTGCGAAAACATAAAATTACATTTTGTGTACTGGCGAGATACATGCAGATTCTTTCCGAAGAATTTATTCAGGAATATCCCGATAAAATTATTAACATCCATCATTCTTTTTTGCCTGCTTTTGCCGGTGCAAAACCCTATCATGCTGCCCACGAACGCGGTGTGAAAATTATAGGAGCCACAAGCCATTATGTCACTTCCGAGCTGGATGCCGGACCGATAATCGAGCAGGATGTTACTCATATTTCACACAAGGACACAGTGGAAGAATTGATAAAGAAAGGACGCGACCTTGAAAAAATTGTGCTTTCGCATGCTGTGGAAAAACACATCGATCGTAAAATTCTGGCTTATAAAAACAGAACTATAGTTTTTCAATAATTTAAAATATATTTGTAAAAAAAAATCAGGGATTGGTTATTTAAAGCTGATTGCTTCATTTTTAGAACGTTATATTTGTTATTTTTAATCTGCCTAACTTTTAAATTTACTTATACTATTAATTTACAGCTAATTAAGAAAATATTATATATAAAATGGAAGTCACACGAATATTCGATTTGTTGGATAATTATCTCGATAAATATCCGACTCAGGAAGTAGCTTTAGCTGCAAAACGAAATGGTCAATGGCGAAAATTCAACATCAACGAGTATGTTGAACTAACCAACTATATCAGTTATGCAATGATAGAAACCGGAATAAAACCGGGAGACAAAGTAGGCATTGTAAGCGGAAACCGACCCGAATGGAACATGATAGATTTTGCAATCATGCAAATCGGTGCAGTCTCGATTCCTATTTATCCAACTATTAGTCAGGACGATTATAAACATATTCTTAACCATGCCGAGATGAAAATGATTTTCATCGAAGGAAAGGAATTGCGAAATAAACTACAACCAATTCTTCATGAACTTGCGACATTGAAGAGTGTTTACACTTTTGACGATTTAGGGACTGAATATCCTTTTCTTGAGCAGTTTATAGCGATAGGAAAAGAACATCCAGCTCCTGAAAAACTAAAAATGCTTAAAGCTGCCATCCAGCCCGGCGATTTAGCTACCATCATTTATACTTCCGGCACTACCGGTGTGCAAAAAGGAGTGATGTTGTCACACAGCAATATTGTCAACCAGCTGAAAAACCTCGAAATGACACCTGCTAAATGGAGCAATAAAGCCCTGAGTTTCCTTCCATTATGCCATGCCTACGAAAGAGTTTTGGTTTATTTGTATCAGTACCTCGGAATGTCGGTTTATTACGCCGAAAGTCTGGCCACAATTGCCGAAAACATCAAGGAAATTAATCCGACAATGATGACCTGTGTACCGCGGTTACTTGAAAAAATTTATGACAAACTTCAACTTACAGGCAAAAAACTGCCATTTTTTAAGCGGGTTTTATATTTCTGGGCATTTAATCTGGCTACAAAATTTCAACTGGAAGGAATGAGCAGCTGGTACAAAGCGCAACACAAACTTGCTGACAAACTCATTTATTCGAAGTGGAGAGAAGCCATCGGAGGTAATTTCGACATTGTAGTTTCGGGTGGCTCGGCCATCCAACCGCATATCGCTTCGTTTTTTTCAGCCATTGGGATGCCTGTATTTGAAGGTTACGGACTAAGCGAAACATCTCCAGTACTCGCAGTAAGCCAGAGAGGCAAAAACGGCCGGAAATTCGGAACTGTAGGCCCCGCACTGCCGGGAGTGGAAGTAAAAATAGGCGATAACAATGAAATTCTTTGCAGGGGACACAATGTAATGCTGGGATATTACAAAGATCCTGAACTTACAAAACAAGTCATCGACGATGAAGGTTGGTTTCATACCGGCGACACCGGTAAATTTACCCCTGAACAACAATTAATTATCACCGGCAGGTTAAAAAACATATTTAAAACTTCATTTGGTAAATATGTTAACCCTCAGGCCATCGAATCGAAATTTACCGAATCACCGCTCATTGACAATATGATTGTTCTGGGTGAAAACAAAAAATTTGCAGCAGCTTTGATTTCTCCCGACTTTGTTTATCTGAAATCGTGGTGCGGAAAACATAAAATTCCGTATACAACCAATGCCGAAATGATAGAACATCCGGTAATAATGAAACGATATCAGGAAGAAGTTAAAAGATACAATCAGTATTTTGGTGATTTTGAACAAATTAAACGATATCAACTGGTTCCCGACGAATGGACTCAACCGGCAGGTTTCCTCTCTCCTACCCTTAAAATCAAACGAAATGTGATTGAAGAATATTATGCTGAGAAAATAGAAAAACTTTTCCAGTAACAGAGGAGATTTTAAAGTACTGCAGCAGATTTGCCTATAAAGCTAATCTGCTGCTCTGATATCAGTAACAATTTAATTGAAATTTTGAAAAAAAGATATTTCATATACCTTTCGTACAAAGGTACTTCCTATCACGGCTGGCAATATCAGCCGAACGGAATTTCAGTACAGGAAGTACTTGCTAAGGCTTTATCAACCATTTTAAGGTGTGATACCGAAATTACCGGTGCCGGACGTACTGACACCGGAGTACACGCACGAACTATGGTGGCTCATTTCGATACTGAAGCAAATCTTTCCGAGCCCGAAAAATTTTCGGATAAACTCAACAGTATCTTACCGAATGACATTGCGGTTTGGAAAATTGTGAATGTAAAAGCGGATGCACATGCCCGTTTCGATGCTATCAGCAGAAAATATGAATATCACCTTATTACTTCTAAAAATGTGTTCAGAACAGAATTTGCCGCACGCTTCAATCATCAACTGAATTTTGACAAGATGAATGAAGCAGCTGCAATTTTATTTGAATACTGTGACTTTACAAGTTTCAGTAAGTTGCATACCGATGTAAAGACAAATAATTGCAATATTACCGAAGCAGGATGGGTAAAATCGGATGACGAATGGGTTTTTAATATCCGTGCCGACAGGTTTTTGCGAAACATGGTACGTTCAATTGTTGGAACATTACTCGAAGTCGGGCGCGGAAGAATATCTGCAGAACAGTTCCGGCAAATTATTGAAGCTAAGGACCGTTGCAAAGCCGGAATGTCGGTTCCGGCACATGGACTATTTCTGATTGATATTCAGTACCCTGAAGATATTTTTGAAACTAATACTGATTGAATCACAGGTATTTTCTTCATCTTTTCAAACAAAAAAAACTATGTGGTTAGCTCTCGGATTACTTTCAGCATTTCTGCTTGGCGTATATGATGTCAGCAAAAAGGTTTCACTACAAAACAATGCAGTGATACCGGTAATTATGATTTCAATTTTGTTCTCATGTGTCATTCTGTTTCCATTTTTATTCATCTCATTTGTTTTTCCTGATTTACTTCACGGAACAATATTCTTTGTACCCGTTGTCGGTTTTAAAACCCATTTACTACTTGTTTTAAAGGCAATAATCGTTCTTTCATCCTGGCTTTTTGCTTATTTTGCGATGAAACATCTCCCCATTACTATTGCATCACCCATCAAGGCCACACAACCGGTTTGGGTGGTAATTGGTGGTGTTCTGATATTTGGTGAAAAACTTTCGGGATTTCAGTTAGCCGGTGTGATTATCAGTTTATTCTCATTTTTCATGTTTTCTGTCACCGGAAAAAAAGAGGTAAATTCGTCGGGCTCCAACAAATGGATTTGGTTTATTATTATGGCCACACTTACAGGAGCAGTGAGTGGTTTATACGATAAATACCTTCTGAAACAGTTCGATCACATGGCAGTTCAAACCTATTATACTTTTTATCAGGCAGTTATAATGGGAGTTATTACAATGCTATTATGGTATCCGGGCAGAAAGAAAACAACTGAATTCAAATTCAGATGGTCTATTGCACTAATTTCAGTTTTTTTGGTTTGTGCCGATTTCGCCTATTTCTATGCATTATCATTGCCCGATTCGCTTATCTCAGTCGTTTCAACATTGCGGCGCGCCGGTGTGATTGTACCTTTTTTTTACGGAGCTATTGTGATGCACGACAAAAATATGAAATTAAAAATCATCGACATGATCGGTGTAATAATTGGAATGATTTTCCTGTTTTTAGGCTCCTAAAGTCATCGTATCAAAATCTATAACATTGATTTACAGCCTGTATGCAAAATAAGTTTCTCATTTTTTTGACAAAAACAAAAATTCTGTTCAAAACATTTGATTATTAGACATAAAGTTTGTATTTTTGCAAGCCCAAATATAAAAGAGATAAATAATTAAAAATTAAGATATGAAAGCCGGAATTCACCCAGAAAATTATCGCACTGTTGTATTTAAAGACATGTCGAATGGCGATACTTTTTTCTCTCGTTCAACAGTAAACACTAAAGAAACCATTGAAATTGATGGAGTTACCTATCCTATCGTTAAGATGGAAATCTCGAGTTCATCACATCCTTTTTATACCGGTAAATCCAAATTGGTTGATACCGCAGGTCGTGTTGACAAATTCATGAATCGTTACGCAAAACGCATGGAATCAAAAAAATAACATTAATAACTAATGTTTTCTAAAAGCCCCGGATTTTTCCGGGGCTTTTTTTGTGTTATAAATTGAACAATATACCAAAAAGTATTGATTTATTCTATATTACAATCTAATATATCTGTTTGATTTATATAACCGGAGATATTATCTTTGTATCACAAAAAGAAAAACAAAAACAATAAAAAAATAGAAAGTTATGAAAACATTAGATTTTACAAAGCTGAATGCCGAATCGGCAAAAAACATTGTCGGAGAATTAAGTCAGTTATTAGCTGATTTTCAGATTTATTACACTAACTTACGTGGATTTCACTGGAATGTCAGGGGAAAAGATTTTTATGTAATGCATGCACATTTTGAGGACATGTACAATAATGCAGCTGAAAAAATTGACGAAATCGCCGAACGTATTTTAATGCTTGATGGTGTTCCAGCTCACAATTTCAGCGAATACCTGACAAAATCAAAAATCAGTGAAACCGGTTATGTTTCGGGTAGCGATAATGCCATTCAGCACATAATGGAAAGTACAGGATATTTTCTGGAACTGGAGCGCAAAATTCTCAAACTTGCATCCGAAGCCAACGATGAAGCAACTGCTGCGTTGATGAGCGACTACATTAAAGAACAGGAAAAACAACTTTGGATGTTTACAGCATATTTAAGCTGATTGATACACGCTTCAGTTAATACAGGGATGCTGTCTCATAAGTCCTCTAAAATTTCATAATGCAATAATTGTAAATTGAGTATTAAATAATTCAATTTTTTTGAACGCAAATACACTACAGCACAAAGCCGCAAAAATGTTTTTTTAAGTCGTTGCGGCTTTGTGGCAGTGCGTTCAAAAATACCTCTCACAAATTATAAGTTAGTTGTTCAAAAAATCAACTTTTGAGACAGCCTCATCAATCAATTTCAATCAAATCAGAATTATATTTGTTGATTTTAAATCAATCCTCCTCTTTTGCTTTGAACGATTCCCATACGAAATAAGCGAGCAATCCGATAAAAGCAACTACTGCTGTAATCTGAGCTCCGTTTCCGTTTGGATCGGCCCACAACTTCAGATTCAGTACTTCACCATCGCCTGTAAAAAAGATGATAAACGCACCGATAACTCCAAACAATGCAGCACCTGCAATAAATCCTGAGGAAATCAGAATGCCCCGCTGTGTTCGGGCATTAGCCAGTTTTTTGTTTTTCGAACTGTTTGAAAACCAATGATTAAGAAGCCCTCCAACTACGAGTGGCGTATTCAACGGCAGCGGAATAAACATACCCAGGGCAAAAGCAAGTGGCGAAATTTTCAACCAGTTGATTAAAACAGAAATGACAGCACCAATACCAAGCAATACCCAACTTACACCCGAACCTGACATTAACGGTTCGATGATGGCAGCCATAGCATTGGCCTGAGGAGCAGTCATAGGCTGCGGATGAGCAGGTGTCTGAACAAAACCATAAGCCTGATTCAAAATAAAAATAACAATACCAACTGTAGCTGCCGAGAGCAGGGTTCCGAGAAATTTATAGGTTTGTTGCTTGGCAGGCGTTGTACCAAGCCAGTAACCTACTTTCAAATCAGTAATAAATCCACCGGCCATCGAAAGTGCAGTACATACAATTCCACCAATTATCAGAGCGCTTACCATTCCCTGCCAACCTTTCAAACCAACCGCCACCAAAACCACAGACGATAAAATCAGAGTCATCAAAGTCATCCCTGATACAGGATTTGAACCTACAATGGCAATTGCATTGGCTGCAACAGTTGTAAACAAAAATGATATTACCAAAATGGTTACAAGGGCAATGGCAGCCTGAAGTAAAGTTACTTTAACACCTATGATTAAGAAAATAAAAACAGCAATTAAAGTCAAAAAGATGAAAAGCATAACGAATGACATTTTCAGGTCCTTCTGCGTTCTTTCGGTTTTCACATCGGAATGAGTTTTACTTCCAACTCCAAAAGCTAATTTAAATGCTCCACCTATTACGTTTGAAGATTTAATAATGCCGATAATACCGGCCATTGCGATTGCTCCGATACCAATGGGGCGAACATAAAGTTTGAAGATTTCCTCTGCTGACATTGCGTCAAAAGGATTTATACCACCTCCAACTGATGCTGAAAGGGCTCCTATTTCATTTACCAGCGGAATCAGCACCAGCCAGGAAAGTAAAGAACCAACTGTGATAATCAGCGCATAACGTAGTCCGACCAGATAACCAAAGCTAAAAATCAATGCACTCACATTAAACTTAAGTACCATTTTAACCTTATCGGCTAATACCTGTCCCAATGGAATGACACGTGTGCTTACTTCTTCGCTCCAGAGCCTGAGGGCTGAAAAACAAAAATCGAACAATCCGCCGATCAATCCACTAATGATTAATAATTTTGCCTGATTGCCACCTTTTTCACCTGTCATCAGGATTTCCGTAGTGGCTGTTGCCTCCGGAAATGGAAGTTTTCCGTGCATGTCCTTCACAAAGTACTTACGGAATGGGATTAAGAATAAAATACCTAAAAATCCGCCAAAGAGGGACGAAAAAAATATTTGCCAGAAGTCAACTTCGATTTCGGGATATTTTGCCTGTAAAATGTACAATCCGGGGATGGTAAAAACCGCACCTGCTACTATTACACCCGAGGATGCACCGATGGACTGTATAATCACATTCTGACCTAAAGCACCTTTCCTGCGCATGGCAGCCGATGCTCCTACAGCAATAATCGAAATGGGTATCGCAGCTTCAAATACCTGCCCGATTTTGAGTCCTGAATAGGCAGCAGCAGCTGAGAAAATCACAGCCATCAGCAACCCCATACCGACTGACCAGGTGGTAACTTCAGGAAACACAGATTTCGCCGGCATTACCGGTTGATATTCTTCTCCATCGTTTAATTCGCGATAAGCATTCTCGGGTAATCCCGCTATTTTTTCTTCTTCTTTCATATTAAATATTAAAATTAATTACAACCTTTGGATAAAGTCTTAAAATCCGATTTATAAATTATATTTTCTGATTTTAAAACTTATTATTCGACATACATGATACTCGCTGACGAAGGAGCTACGGTAAATTTCGTCGATTTCAGTTTCATAATCCCTGACAGATCTATAAGTCCATCATGACAAACAACAGTCCAGGGAGCCTGCGGGACATCAAGAGTGACCGGCTTCCTGTTTCCGTTGTAAATAACGAGTATGTCTTTCCATTTTTCGCCATTCACATGATCGTTCAGAGTAAATGCCACAACATTAGGTGCAATTGAATCCATAAAATTCAAATGTTTCTGAACCATTTCCTGAGTTGGAATACGAAACGCTGCATGTTCTTTTCGTAACTCAATCAGATCGCGGTAATAATTGAAAACATCCTTGTACTTTGTTTTATTATCCCAGTTGATCCGGTTGATGGAATCTGGTGATTGATAAGTATTGTGAATTCCCATTTTATCGCGGTAAACTTCTTCGCCCGCATAAATAAACGGAACTCCCTGAGCGGTAAAAACGATGGTTTGTGCCAGTTTATTGAATCGCATCAGTTCTTCATCTGTAGCACCGGCTGGTCTGGATTCCTTCAGTTTATCAACCAGACACATATCATCATGACACGACACATAATTGATAACCTGAGTGGGGTTATTGGCATAAGGTTCTTTTGAATAAATAGCTTTACTATAGTCCACCTGCGGATGTTGTGTAGCTGCAACCACCCCGAATTTCACGCTTTCCTCAAGGCTGTCGGTGCCCGATACAAAGCCGGGTATTTCGGCATGCATCCAGCTCCCTTTCAACGCATCACGAATATCATCACTGAAAACGGCAATATTTTCAAGTTGTCTGGCATTCTTTTTCAAAGCACGTTTTTCTTCGGCAAGTGGTGAGTTTCCTGCAGTCCAGCCTTCGCCATACAGGAATATTGAAGGGTCAATTTTATCGAGTGCTGCACGTATTTCGTTCATTGTTTCGATATCGTGAATACCCATTAAATCAAATCTGAATCCATCAACATGATACTCAGTTGCCCAGTAGAGCAAAGATTCAATCATAAATTTGCGCATCATTGGCCGTTCGGAAGCGGTTTCATTTCCGCATCCCGATGCATTGGACCACGTACTGTCGGCATTCATCCGGTAAAAATAACCCGGAGCCAATAAATTGAGGTGCGATTTTTCGCCTGCCGATGTATGATTATATACCACATCCATAATTACTCTGATTCCGGCTTTGTGCAATGACTGAACCATCTGTTTAAACTCACGGATCCGGCATAAAGGATCAGCGGGATTTGTTGAATAACTTCCTTCCGGGACATTATAGTTAAGAGGATCATATCCCCAGTTATACTTATTCTCAAAAAGTTTCGATTCGTCGATGGAAGCAAAATCAAAAGAAGGCAGCAAATGTACATGAGTGATACCGAGCTCCTTCAGGTGATCAATACCGGTCATTTCACCTGCCTGATTTTTGGTGCCATGTTCGGTAAATGCCAGAAATTTTCCTTTGTTTTTTATGCCGGATGCAGGCGACATTGAAAAATCGCGGACATGCAATTCATATAAAACAATATCTGTAAAATTTTTGAGTGGCGGACGTGTATCATTTTCCCAGCCATCCGGATTTGTTTCAGCCAAATCGATAATGGCTGCACGTTTGCCGTTAATACCGGTAGCTTTTACCCACATCCCCGGAGTTTCATCCAACCATTTTTCGCCGATTCGGACCTGAAATGTATAAAATTTACCTTTCAGGTTCCTGTCAATTTCTTTTTTCCATGTTCCGTTTTCCGATCGTTTCATATCAAATGTTTCATAGGCAGCACCTTCACTTCCGTTATCGTAAAGTAATAATTTCACTTCGGAAGCTGTAGGAGCCCAAACTCTGAATTTACTCGATTGTGCGGAATAGACCAGTTCCAGGTCATTTCCTTCGTACACCGGATAATCATCGTAGCTCTGATACTTCGGTACATTGTTGCAAGCGCACAAAAAACCAACCATTAAAGTCATAAGAATCTGATTTACTTTCATAATATTTTATTGATGTGTTATTTTGAAAATCCGAAAAAATATTTATTAATCATAGATACAATAACTATCAAAACACAGGTTCAAAAAACAAATCTGCCCTGAACGTTTATTTAATCCCGTTTCTGATTAACAGAGCATCAATCGTTGGTTCCTGTCCCCTGAATCTTTTGTACAAAATCATTGGGTGTTCGGTTCCTCCCTTCTTCAGGATATTTTCTCTGAATGAAGCAGCTGTTTTCTTATCAAAAATACCATTTTTTGCGAAAACCGAAAATGCGTCTGCATCAAGCACTTCGGCCCATTTGTAACTATAATATCCGGCTGCATATCCACCTGAAAAAATATGGTTAAACGTAGGACTCATGGCTACTTCATTGATGGCCGGTAAAATCTGGGTCGATGCCATTGCATCTTTTTCCATTTTTACCACGTCGCCTTCATACGGTTTTTCGATGGTATGCCATGCCATATCAAGATAGCCGAAGCTTAACTGACGCAGACAGAAATAAGCGCAGTTAAAATTTTCAGAATCTTTAATCTTCTTAATTAAATCGGCCGGAATTTTCTCACCTGTTTGATAATGAACGGCAAAACCATCGAGAAATTCTTTTTCCGATGCCCAGTTTTCCATTATCTGCGAGGGAAGTTCAACAAAATCGCGGTACACATTGGTTCCTGATAAAGACTGATAGGTGCATTTCGTCAGCATTCCGTGTAATGAATGTCCGAATTCATGCAAAAATGTGGTCAATTCCTCAAAGGTAAGTAATGCAGGTTTTGTCCCGGTTGGTCGTGTAAAGTTCATTACCAGAGTGATATGCGGACGGCTATCGGTTTTACCATCAATATACTGAGGTTTGAAATCGCTCATCCACGCACCTGCACGTTTACCGTCACGGGGATGGAAATCAGTGTATAAAACGGCTAAAAATTTCCCTTTTTCATCAATAACATCATAGGCATCCACTTCAGGGTGATAAACCGGTATGGATTTGTTTTTTATAAATTTAATGCCGTAAAGTTTTGTTGCAAGTCCGAAAACTCCTTTCTTAACATTTTCTAATTCAAAATATGGTCTTAACATTTCATCGTTTAAATCATATTTTTCTTCTTTCAATTTTTCGGAATAATAGGACCAGTCCCATGACTGAATATTAAAATAGGCTCCTTTTGAATCGGCATAAGCCTGTACTTCAGCATATTCTTTCATAGCAGCCGGTTTATATGCTACCAGCAACTTATCAAGAAGATCGTAAACATTCTGTTTCTTTTCGGCCATTCTGTCTATTAAAACATAATCGGCATAGGAAGCATGTCCGAGCAGATTGGCGATTTTCAGACGCGTATTTGCAATTTTGCGAATATTCTCAAGATTATCGTACTCACCACCCTGCATACATCTCGATGTATAAGCCATGTACAATTCACGACGCAAATCGCGATTGTCGGCATATTTCATCAAAGGAACAAAAGTAGTGGCTTTAAGATCGAGTAACCACCCTTCTTTACCATGTTTTTTTGCATTTATGGCCATCATATCCAGAACATCCTGCGGCAAACCGGCCAGCAATGATTTGTCGGTTATAAGTTTATTCCAGTTGTTGGTTTCTTTCAGTGCATTTTGTCCGAAATTTAATGTCAGAATGCTTAAGTCCTTCGAAAGCTGACGGTAAATTTCTTTATCACTGTCCGACAGGTTGGCACCATTATCGGCAAATCCCTCGTAGGTATTTTTCAAAAGCATTTGCTGTTCGGGGGTCAGTTTCAGATTCATTCTGTTATCGTAAACTGCTTTTACACGGGCAAACAGCTTTTCATTAAGTCGGATGGCATTCGAATGTTCGGTAACTATTGGTGACAGCTTCTGAGCTACGGCCTGCATTTCGTCGTTAGTTTCGGAACTGAGCAGGTTATAAAACGGTGAACTGACCTTACTCAATAATGAACCGCTGTTTTCGAGTGCCACTATTGTGTTTTCGAATGTTGCAGGCTTTTCGTTTTTAATAATTTGGTCAATTTCCGCATTATGTTGTTTTATAGCTTCTTCGAAAGCAGGCATATAATGTTCAACCTTAATTTTATCGAACGGAATAGTCTGATGTGGAGTTTTGTAAACCTCCAGAAGTGGATTTGCGGCATTTACAACACCGGCCACAGTGAGTGCTGTCATAAGTAATATAGTTTTTGATTTCATTTGAAAAAATTGTTTTTAAGCCTGATTATTAAACATATATAAACTCATTCAAAATTCATTATCAGTAAAAAAATCAGGTTGGTAATTTTTATTTAATTGTTAATTTTTGATGATATTTTTGATTTGATTTTTCTGCTATTAAAATATAAATACCTTTTGGAAAACCTGTTATATCTATAACTCCCGATTGTGCAGGTCCTTCATTTTTTCTGATTAGTAATCCTTCCGGATTGTAAACCGCCCATCGGTTTATTCCGCTCAGGGAATTGTTGAAATAAAAAATGCCGTTCGACGGATTCGGAAAAACAGTCAGTGTGTTATCGGAATCATCAATAACAACCTGTGGTTCAGAACTATTAACGATATTCGAATAGATGATTTTCAATTTTTTTGCTTTTTGCAATTGCATATCACCGTTGAACGAAAACGGAATATATGAACTGACTAACTGGCCTTTATTACCACCCCAGAATCCGTTTGCCGACTCGATAGTTTGGGTATTACTGTCAACCTGATCGCTGTAACTGATGGAAACCGCATTTCTCCACTGTTTGTAGATTGGCAGCATAAGCCTTTTTTGAGCCAGGTTTCCTGAAGAATCATAATCATAAATATAGTTCACTGATTTTTCCCAGAACATTGATTTCCAATAAAATAGGAATTCAGTAATTAATCTGCCATTGTTATCGTACTCATATTCGGTTTTGCTGTTGTTTTCCCATCCTGATATTTGTTCATTCCATACAGCCGAACGTTGCGAAGAAACAAGTTGCGTACCGGGCACATAGAACCATTTATTTAATTGAACATTGCGATACAGTGTATCAACAATCTGTTCCTGCTGAAGCACCGAAAAAACCGTGGAATCAGGATGATAAGCATAGGTATTTTTAATTTTATTTATCTGTATACCTTTGTTATAGAGTGTGATGTATAAATCTTTGAGCCGGCGATTTTCATATACATAATCATTTACCGACGAAATAACCCACCGGTTATCTGCAAAAACATATTCGGATTTTTTTTCTAATGCAGAGTTTTTAAAATCTGACACTACTTTTTTGTAACTTTTTTTGATATTACTTTCTATATCTGAGAATAACTCAACGGTTTGTCCTTCCGGTTTTGAAAATTCTATAAGGTGAGTATCAATCCAGCCATCATTCTTCCATATCCTTTCGATCTGGTTTGTACACAGGCCATTAATAAAAATTCTTTCGATCTGTGAATAATTTAACCAATTTCCGAATTTCAGATATGATTTGGTTTCTAAAACAACATCTTTCTGATTTTCATACAAATAACTAATTTTGAAGGTGCTGTCGTTTTCAAAAACATTAATTTCAGAAATTAATGTTTTTGAATTTTCCGAAAATACGATTTCAGTTGTCAGAAAAAATGTAAGGGAAAAAAGTAATTTTCGGAAAAATAAATTTCTCATCCGGAATTTCGATTGTTACAAATGAATTATTTTCGTCCAAAAATACACATAATTATTCAAAATTACAAATTGGTCAAAGTGTTAAAATTAAAAATTAATTTTAGCAGAGAGTCAGAATTCACAATTTAATCACTATCATTGCAAAAAAAATATGAAACAGATTAAGATACCCGTACTATCCGTTCAGAATGAAACGGAACTGACTTCTGTAGCCGAGATGCTTGAAGCAAATGGTGAAAAAGGAATAATTGAGTCGGTGAACTGGCCCGACAGTTATCCGTACAAACCGATTACAATTTTTCATATTGCCCGGACTGATAAAAGTATATTTATCAAATTTTCAGTACGTGGAAATTTACTTAAAGCTAAGTACACGGAGGACCAATCACCTGTACACGAAGATAGTTGTGTTGAGTTTTTCTGCAAACTACCTGAAAACGAACACTATACAAATTTCGAATTCAATTGCATTGGCACATGTTCGGCAAGCAAACGTAAATCGAGATACGATGATGTCCTGCTTTTCGATAAAGAGGAAATGCAACTCATCAAACGCTTTCCATCCATTGGCACAAGAGCATTTAATGAGATGCAGGGAATTTTTGAATGGGAACTCACTGTTGAAATACCGTTTAAACTCATTGGAATTGACCCCGAAAATATTCCGCTTAAACTGACCGGCAACTTTTATAAATGTGCCGACGATACCGAAAGCAAACACTACGTAAGCTGGAACCCTGTAAAAACGGCGGTTCCCGATTTTCATCAACCTCAGTATTTCGGTGAATTATTTTTGTAATAAAAAAATGTGATCAGATTAAATCGGCCTGTTGAAGTAAATACTCCATTTCAAGCTGAACTTTATTAGCCTCATTACGGGCAGCCTGAGCGAATTCAGCATCATTACCGGCATAGATAATTTGTCGTGACGAATTGACCAGCAATCCGCAGGAGCTGTTCATTCCGTATTTAGCAACTTCTTCGAGACTACCTCCCTGAGCACCTACTCCGGGTACCAGCAGAAAATGTTCCGGCACTATTGTCCGGATGCCGGTGAGCATTTCGGCTTTAGTAGCACCTACCACATACATCATATTTTCATCGGTTCCCCACTGTTGAGATGTTTTAAGTACTTTTTCAAAAAGTTTTTCACCGGTTTCTGCATCTTTAATAAGTTGAAAATCAAAAGCTCCCTTATTGGAAGTAAGTGCGAGTAAAATAACCCATTTGTCAGTATAAGTAAGAAACGGCGTGACTGAATCGGCTCCCATGTACGGTGCCACAGTAACTGCATCAAAATTCATATTGCCCAGAAAAGTGCGGGCATACATGGCTGATGTATTTCCGATGTCCCCTCTTTTTGCATCAGCTATGATAAACTGATCCGGATAATTATTACGGATATAATCAACAGTCCTGTCTAAAGCATCCCATCCGGCTAAACCCATACTTTCGTAAAATGCCAGATTAGGCTTGTAAGCTACGCATAAATCGGCGGTTGCATCAATGATAGCTTTATTGAACTCAAACACCGGATCTTCAAATTCATCGAACATGAATTCGGGGATTTTATCAATGTCTGTATCGAGTCCGACACAGAGAAATGATTTTTTACGCTGTATATTTTCGAAAAGTTCCTGCTTTGTCATTTTTTAAAAAATTATATATTTAATAAACAATAGTTTTCATCTGTCCCGGGTTAACAGAAGCAGATGCTGTAGAAACGAATAAGGTTCACTTTTTCGTAACTTCTACCATATTACAATTCGCTTTCCTTGAGTCGTTCTGCATTTTCAGCCACAATCAACTGATCAATAACACCCTGAATATCACCATTCATAAATGCTGAAAGATTATAAATTGTAAAATTGATTCTGTGATCGGTGATTCTGCCCTGCGGATAGTTATATGTACGGATTTTTGCCGAACGATCGCCTGTTGAAACCATGGTTTTACGTTTCGAACCTATTTCGTCGAGGTATTTTTGGTGTTCGATGGCATAAATACGCGACCGGAGTTCGATCATGGCTTTGGCCTTGTTTTTATGCTGCGATTTTTCATCCTGACACTGAACCGTAATTCCTGTGGGAATATGCACTAATCTGATGGCGGAATAGGTGGTGTTAACCGATTGTCCTCCGGCACCCGACGAACAAAAAGTATCCACTCTGACATCCGATTCCTTCAACTCAATATCAAATTCCTCCGCCTCGGGAAGTACCGCTACAGTTGCTGCCGAGGTATGTACTCTTCCCTGAGTTTCGGTTTGCGGCACTCTCTGTACCCTGTGAACACCCGATTCATATTTTAAAGTACCGTACACATTTTCGCCCGATACGGTAAAAATAATTTCTTTATATCCACCCGATGTTCCTTCGCTGATGTTCGTTACTTCAACTTTCCATCGCTTCGATTCGCAATACTTAATATACATCTTGAATAAGTCACCGGCAAATATTGCAGCTTCGTCGCCACCGGTTCCTCCCCTTATTTCAACAATTGCATTTTTATTATCTTCAGGATCGGCAGGTATCAAAAGTAATTTGATATTCTCTTCCATTTCCGGTAACTTAGGCTCAATCGATTCCAGCTCTGCTTTGGCCATTTCCCTCAACTCACTATCAGTTTCATTATCAAGCATTTCTCTTGCTTCCGACAAATGCGATAGTGTAAGTTCATATTCTTTTTTTGCAACAAGTATCCTCTCCAGATCGTGATATTCCTTGTTGAGCTTTACAAAGCGCTTTTGATCTGAAATAACTGCCGGATCGGTAATTAATGTCGATATCTCATCGAACTTATGTTGTAAGCCTTCTAATTTTTCTAAAAGTGTGTTTTCAGCCATTTTTATTTTTTCAAAAAAAACTGTTTTTTATATTATTTGTTCTTTTGCTGAACTTTACGTTCGAAAGTTCGGTTTTTGTTCGTTTCTCTTAATACAGCCTCATTGCCTAAATTTTTCATTAATCTTACAAATCGCCATTCCATAATCTGACGAAAAAGTGATTGAGATATAAAAAAGTCGAAAAACCATCCGAATTTCACCTGAGTTTCGAGCGAAATTGTACATGATTTTGAATCATTTGGCACCATTTTGAACAGTGCATTCGTTTTTTTCAAAAATGCATCCGAATACAAAACATCAATATTGACTGTAATATTTTCATTGGCCTGTAGCTTTTTTGTCATTCTGCTGTTTACATGAATTTCCGGAAATGTAATTATCCCGGGTACAACAACCTCACCTATTCCTTTTATAATATCTTTCTTTATATCATATTCGGTGGATTTGAAATTGAATATTATAATATCATCAGCTTCTTTTCTTAATTTCAGACCCACCAGTGCCCAGTTGTAAAGTCCGTCCAGATTATACCTGGTTTGATATAAAAAATCATCAATCACAGCATTCATCACTACCGGCGATGCATTTACTTTCACAATCGTCGTTGT
Organism: uncultured Paludibacter sp.; assembly: GCA_937897985.1. GTDB lineage: Bacteria > Bacteroidota > Bacteroidia > Bacteroidales > Paludibacteraceae > Paludibacter. The sequence continues at coordinate 81,438 of CALCBD010000026.1, forward strand.
GACATATTCACCTTTGCGGTAAACTGTCGAAACCGAATCCTGCCCTGCTGCATTACAATACAAAACTGCAAAAAAACAAAAAAATATAATTAAACAGTTTTTACCGGCAAAAAATTGAGTCATTTACTATATCAGGAGTTGTAAGGTACCCGCACCATTTTATTTTTTGCAAAATTACCATTATTTTGGCGCACAAAAAAATTTTTGTCGATTTTAGCATGCTGAAAGGAGTTTAGGAACTTAAATTATTCCCCGGTATACTGATTCGGATGAACAATAAACGGCAATAAACGGATGTTTATCATTTACTGATATTCAAAGCTTTGACGCGTTTATACAATTGATTGAGTATAATTTTACTTATTTTCAGAGCGGGAAATGTAAAAGAACCTGAAAAAAAATTGCAATAACAGACATGTGTTTGGTTGGTTAACTAAAATAGTTTAACTTTGTGGATATGCTTGGCTGATGACAACCGGGGATTAAATGTTGGAAACCACCGCTTAAAATACTCCGGAATAAGTCTTCATTTACAATTAAATATCAAATCAGAATGCCAAAAACCAAATCTGTTTTTATTTGCCAGAATTGCGGTACCGACTCTCCCAAATGGGTTGGCAAATGTCCTTCGTGCGGCGAATGGAATACTTATGTTGAAGAAATTATCAGCAAGGATAAAACTCCGAAAATCAGTATCGCCGGCCTCGAAATTACAAAACAAAAGCCGGTCAGGCTCGACGAAGTGGAAACTTCAGAAGAAACACGTATCGACACATCGAGCAACGAACTAAACCGGGTTCTCGGTGGTGGTTTGGTTCCCGGTTCGCTTGTCCTGATCGGAGGAGAGCCAGGCATTGGAAAATCTACCCTCGTTTTACAGGTTGTACTCAATCTTGCAGGAAAACGCACTCTCTATGTCTCGGGCGAAGAAAGCGTAAAACAACTGAAACTTCGTGCCGAACGGCTCAAATACAATCATCCTGACTGCTTCATTGTCAGTGAAACCTCACTCGAACAAATTTTCGTACATATTCAAAATACGCAGCCCGACATTGTGATTATCGATTCTATTCAGACTGTTTCGACTGAATTAATCGAATCTTCGCCCGGATCGGTATCACAGGTTCGTGAATGTGCTGCTCACCTGCTGAAATTTTGTAAAACAAGTGGCACCCCGGTTTTACTCATCGGACACATCAACAAGGAAGGAAGTATTGCCGGTCCAAAAGTTCTGGAACACATTGTTGATACTGTTCTTCAGTTCGAAGGCGATCAGCATTACATGTACCGCATTTTAAGGAGCATAAAAAACAGATTCGGAAGTACAGCCGAACTCGGAGTATTCGAAATGTTGCAAAACGGACTTCGTGAAGTGAATAATCCGTCCGAATTGCTGCTCTCACAAAATCACGAAGGACTGAGTGGTGTGGCTATCGCTTCAGCTATCGAAGGTGTGAGACCGTTTTTAATCGAGGTGCAGGCGCTCGTAAGTTCAGCAGCGTACGGAATGCCCCAACGGTCGGGTACCGGTTTTGATCTGCGCAGACTAAATATGCTGCTTGCCGTACTCGAAAAGAGAGCCGGTTTTAAAATTGCTCAAAAAGATGTTTTTCTGAATATTGCCGGGGGAATCAGGGTCAATGATCCGGCCATCGATTTAGCCGTCATTTCAGCCATTCTTTCCTCAAATGTGGATATTGCCATTGAGAAACATGTGTGTGTTGCCGGTGAAGTAGGATTATCAGGCGAAATCAGACCTATCAACCGCATTGAACAACGTATTTTTGAAGCTGAGAAATTAGGTTTCACCAAAATGATAATTCCCGATTATAATATCAAAGCGTTGAATATCGGAAAAGTAAATATGGAAATCATCAGAGTCAAAAAAATTGAGGAAGCATTCAGGGTGCTGTTTAAAAAATAAACACTAAATTATTCATTCAATTTTGTGTTTATTCTTAACTATGACCTTTGTATATTTTTCAGAAAAACCACTGCCGGCAAAGGAAAGACGATGCCCGCAGCTGTTTACTGACACTATGTTATTGAAACTATAACCTTATTGTTTTTTAAATCAAACCAAACATTAACCATTAATAAAAAATTTATGCAAACAGATTTAACCTTCGGAAAAACCTTGCATTGTTTTCGGAATCAATCCCTGATTATCTATTTCGAACGGGATTATAATGCTGAAATAAATGAAATCATCAGATCAAACTTCAATCAACTGGTTGAAATTTCAGGGTCTGAAAATATCGATTTTTGTTATATGCCCTTACTTCCTGTGGATGATAAATTTCAGTCAGTTATTAGCTACAACCACCCTTATCTGAAAACAAAAATCAAAGACATTGACATTCAGCAAATTTATGATTTACTGATTTCAAAACAAACAACCTTAATGCATGAGAGCGGTTTGTTGCTTTTAACTGAAAATCATGAATTTAACGAATCTGTATTCACCGGAACCGGCACTGATTTTCTAAACACATTCCAAAATGCAGTGGCACATTTTGCCGGTAAAATTCAGTCGGGAATTGGCATCAATCTTCAGCCGACCATACCTCATTTTAACATTAACTATGAAGTGGCAAGCGAGCCTGCCAATGAATACTCTCAGCATACTCCCGGCAAAAGGGATACTTCAAAAGCTGATGAAAATTTTGAAAACGATGCTTTCAGACTGGCCGACGAAATACGTGAACGGATATTATTGCTGAAGGAATATGGTTCGCTTTCGCTTATAGTCGATTTAATAAAAGAGGTTTTAAATGAATCACAAAAGCTCAGTTCAATCTGTATTACAAGTGATTATCGAATTTTTCTGAAAGATTATGGCATGCTCGAAGTTGTAATGACTCCTTTACCTAAAAGTGTTTTTTTACTGTTTTTACGTTATCCCGAAGGAATACTTTTTAAGGAACTTATTGATTATCATGACGAACTTTTATCAATTTACCGGAGTATAACAAAATTCGACGACATTGACCGAACAAAAGAAAGTATCCGCGCACTCACCGATCCGTTCAATGGATCAATCAACGAAAAATGTTCTCGGATTCGGGCTGCTTTTCTGGAAGTAATTTCCGATCAGTTAGCTCAGAATTACTACATTACCGGCAAACGCGGCGAACCAAAGAAAATAAAACTCGACCGTAATTTAGTTGAATTCAAATAAATATCTGTTTTTCTACTCCGAAAGTTGATGGACCGGATATTCTGCAACCCTTGCAAAAAGAAGTGTTGATTTCAATTTTTTACTACTTTTGCATCGTAATTCGTTTGGAGAATCAAGTTAACCGGGGCCTGACATGATAAAAAAAAAAATTAAACATTATGGCAACTTTTACCATTAGCAGGCACGAATTAAATTCAATTTTAAATCAGATGTCGGCCTTTGTAAATAAATTTCCTAAAATTAAAGCAAAGGAAATTATGCTTGAAATATCGTTTGACAAAACGAAACTGAAAATGAAAGTTCCGGAATGTACCCTGGAAACGCAGTGTGTTTCAACTGACAAAGGAAAGTTCAGTATTCAGTTTATGTACTTTAACGGAATGATTAAATTAACTGAAGATGAAATGATTACAATAAGCATTGAAAATAATCAGATAACAATCTTTCAGAAAAATTTTAAAATTATCCCATAATCGGATTAACATAACTATGATTATAAAAAGCGGGCAGTAAACAGCCGGATAAGTTTTACCGGAATTTTGTTTATGACAATTGTAATAATTTTTTTTGGGAATATATTTTTGATAGGTAGCCAACTATTTTGTTTTTTTAGTATCCGTCACTTTATCCCGTTTGTTTACTGCCTGCACCCGCATTTTTAACAGGTACAGTGTGCAACAGAAAAGCCAACATTCATCTAATCAGAATGTTGGCTTTTTTCAATGTTGTCTTACTAAGATTCGAACTTAGACAGGCAGATCCAGAATCTGCAGTGCTACCATTACACCATAAGACAATATTTAACTGATAAAAAATCTGAGATAAAAACGGCTGAAATTCGGTGGTGAATTCCAACCGTTTTGGTTTTGTTGTCTCACCAAGACTCGAACTTGGTCAGGCAGAACCAAAAACTGCAGTGCTACCATTACACCATGAGACAAGCAATTTACTTCTTTTCAAAAGCGCTGCAAAGATACGATTGTTTTTTGTTTTCCCAAAATTTTGAAACAATTTATTTCAAAAAATTCAGCACTGGTACGTATTTCGTTTATTCACAACCTTTCAGACCGGTTACAGTTTTTCAAAATATTATGCCTGTTTGGCGATTAATAAATAGTAGTTCTTCTTTCCTTTTTGTACTAACAGGTATTTTCCGTTCAGTAAATCATTATCTGAAACAATCTGATCCTGATTTTCAATTTTTTCTTTATTCAGACTCACACCTCCCGATAACACCATTTTTCTCATTTCGCCTTTTGATGGAAATACTGCAGCTATTTCAGTAAGCAGGTCGATAACCCTGATGCCTTCTTTGAGATTTGATATTTCAATTTCAAATTGAGGCACACCATCAAAGACTGCCAGCAAAGTATCTTCATCCAGTTTTTTCAATGCATCAGAGGTAGAGTTCCCGAAAAGAATTCCCGAAGCTTCAACGGCAGATTGATAGTCCTGTTCTGAATGAACCATTTTTGTAACTTCTTCGGCCAGCCTTTTTTGCAAAATGCGTAAATGAGCCGACTGTTGATGTGCTGCAATTAGTTGTTCTACTTCTTCTTTTTCAATCAGAGTGAAAATTTTTATGTATTTTTCGGCATCTTCATCACTTACATTCAACCAGAACTGATAAAATTTATAGGGCGAAGTGTATCTGCGGTCGAGCCACACATTTCCGCTTTCGGTTTTTCCGAATTTTCCTCCGTCAGCTTTGGTTATCAGCGGACATACGAGTGCAAATGCTTCGTTATCGGTTTTACGGCGTATAAGTTCGGTTCCGGTAGTTATATTTCCCCATTGGTCCGAACCACCCATCTGCAATTTGCAATTCTTATTCTGATTCAGCCACAAAAAATCATAACCCTGCAACAACTGGTACGAGAATTCGGTAAACGACATACCAACGCTCGATTCGTTGCTGAGACGCTTTTTTACCGAATCTTTAGCCATCATATAATTAACGGTAATGTGCTTACCAATATCGCGGATAAAGTCAAGGAATGAATAATTCTTCATCCAATCATAATTATTTACCAGTTCGGCCGCATTTGGAGCATCACTCTCAAAATCAAGAAATTTTGATAATTGAGCTTTAATTGCTTCCTGATTATGACGTAAAGCATTTTCATCCAGCAAATTACGCTCTGCAGATTTACCCGATGGATCGCCAATCATTCCTGTTGCTCCACCCACAAGTGCGATGGGTTTATGACCGGCACGCTGAAAATGACGTAACATCATTACACTTACCAAATGACCTATATGCAACGAATCGGCAGTAGGATCAATACCTACATAAGCCACTGTCATTTCCTTTGCCAATTGTTCTTCTGTTCCGGGCATTATGGTATGAATCATACCACGCCATTGCAGTTCTTCTACGAAATTCATCTTTATCCTTGAATTTTTTTATTGTTAATATCCATTATTTTCAGGCTGCAAAGATACAACTTTTTAATTTTCCATTTCTTATAGCAATTCAAAATTTTAAACCTGAATGATGAATCTGTATCATTTAAAGTGCCGGCAGTAATTTTTCATTCATAATAAATTGCTTAAAAACATCCACCGGTTTATAGACAAAGCCCCGTGACAAACTGCCACAGGGCTTATTTACACATTGAATTTCAATTATTTAAATCTTTTCTTTTGCTTCCTGTTTAAAACTTCCTGTATAAATCCATTTTATTTTTCACGGGGCCAAGGCCATGCAACTATACCTCCTTCGAGTACCTTAACATTTGTATAACCAAAGGCTTGTAAAATCAGCGCAGCTTCATATCCACGCAATGAAATTTTACACCAGGTTATAATTTCGGCAGACTTATCCTCGGGCATTTCTTCAATCCGCTTGCGTAACTGGCCTAAAGGTATGAACCTCTCTCCTATTCCAATTCGCATTTGCTCGTATTCATCAGGATTACGCACATCCAACAGAACCATCGGAGCTTTTTGTTTCAGTTTCTCCTTCAACTGTTCAGCCGAAATACCTTGAAAATATCCTTTCAGTTTATTTTGCATTACGTGTGCTGTCGCAATACTATGATCGATGGCCAGAGAGTAAGGGGGCGCATAAGGCAAATCGGCATTGACCATATCATCCACTGTTAAATGTCCCTTAATTGCCATTGCCCAAATGGCTAACTGTTTACTTACATCGCCCGGGCCCAGAACCTGAGCTCCTAAAATCAAACCTGTCAGCTTATCAGCTATAAGCTTTGTAATTAGCAATTTACCAACCATAAATCCGGGTTTATCCAAACCTGCATTTACTACTGTTTCAATATCGCTGTATCCTAAATTAACGGCATTATGTTCCGACAAACCTGTTGAGCCAACTCCGTAATCAAATACTTTGCAGATACCGGTTTGAATTGTGCCGGGAAAACGCGACACATTACCGAGAATAATATTTTCACCAGCCACACGCCCCTGCAGATTGGCTAAATCACCATAAGGAGCATGAACAGGTAAATCGGTAATCAGATTCGGTATTTCGACACAGTCGCCTACTGCATAGATATCAGGATCTGATGTTTGCATAAATTCATTAACCACTATTGCACCTGAAAGCCCGGTTTCGAGTCCCGCATCGATGGCTATCCGGCTATTGGGAGCTACACCTGTGGCGACAACCGCCAGTTCACAGGGGATTTCAGTTCCATCCTCCAGTTTCACGGCAGTTAATTTACCATTCTCTCCGATAAATGCCGACACTGCATTTTGTAAAATTACATTGGCTTTTGTCTGTACATATTTTTCAATCAACCGTGCCAGATGTTTGTCTAAAAACGTTAACAATTGCGGCAAAAGCTCAATCAGTGTGATTTCAATTCCGGCCAGATGAAGTGCTTCAACTGTTTCGATACCAATCAGTCCGCCTCCGATTACAACAGCTTTCTTAATCTTTCCTTCATCATGAATTTTTCTCAGAAAATCGGCATCTGCCAGTGTTTGTAATGTAGTTACTCCTTCCAGATCTATTCCTGATATGCGGGGTTTACGTGCTGTAGCTCCGGTAGCAATAATTAATTTGTCATACTCTGCAGTTCCTCTTTCGCCTGTATTAAGATCTCTGAATTCAATTTTCCTGTGTTTCCTGTCGATCAAAGTCACCTCCGTAAGTACCTTTGTAGTTATTTTCTTTGCATTCCAGAAAAATTTCGAATCGCGGACAACCCCTGCCGGCGAACACAACAACTGGTTCCGGTCGTCAAAGAAACCTCCGATATAATATGGATAACCACATGAGGCCATCGAAAGATCGGAAGCCATCTGATAAATTGTAATTTCGGCATTTTCATCCAAGCGACGTGCTTTGGAAGCAGCCTTTGGTCCGGCAGCCGAACCACCTACGACAATAATACGTTTTGTACTCATAATATTTATTTTTAAGGTGTGTGATTTTTATACATCATTGATTTTCAAGTATTTTACGGCCTGCAATATTGGCAGCCAAAGCCACACATCCGGCACATGGACGGCTTCTGTAAAATGCCTGATCACGTTCGGACGATTCGGGATTTTGTGCTTCACGTTTCAGATTTAACAAATCGGCACATATAAATGAGCCCGTATTTGTTTTGAATTCGTTCATACATTCCTGCACCACCTGATAATTCCTGTTTTTCGATTGACGGTCGGTCGTATCGGTAAATGGATATTCAAGTCCTAACACCATCAACATGCCGGTAACTGCTCCGCAAACTTCGCGCATACGTCCCATTCCGCCTCCGAATGAACTCGCCATTTTCATGGCTGTTAATTCATCGATACCATAACAACCGGCATAAGCTAACAATACCGATTGTGCACAATTGTATCCGTTTTCGAAAAATCTCACCGCATTTTCCCTTTTTTGTTCAATTTCTTCGGTCGTCATCCTTTGTTTCATTGAATTTTGCTGTGTGCCTGAATCGCCTTAAGTAAAAAGTCGGGTGCTGCACAGGGTTTCCAGTTATCGCGGCCGACAAATGCAATTTCGGTTTCAGCTTCATTAATCAACTCATTCTGTTCGTTATACAACTCATAGCTAAACCACATTCTCACTCCTTTGATTGTTTTTAGTGTTGTATGTACGGTTAACAGTTCATCATAATGAGTCGTTTTTAAATATTTCAGATTCATATTAATCACCGGGCACATAATTCCGGCTTGCTCTACCGAATTGTAGGACACGCCGATGCTCCGGAGCAATTCCCAACGGGCGGCTTCAAAATATTTGATGTAATTGGCATGATGCATCGTCCCCATCTGATCCGTGTCGGGATAAGTGACACGAAATTTAAAATCATATTCAATCATATTATTCTGATTATCTGATATTTGAATTAATTTTTGCAAACATGAACACCGGCATGCGTGTGTTCGTCATGAGCTTTGCAGTTTGTGCCTCCGTCCTGAACATTGCCTTTGAGATATTCAGTTACTAAAGTATTTACATCACCCTGACAATTACGAATAACCTGAATGCCCTGTGATGCTAATTTTTGAACTGCGCCATTACCAATTCCACCGGCCAGCATTATTTTTACACCCATCCCGGCCAAATCGCCGGCAATATTCGATTTACATCCACATCCCTGTGGCGATGCTATTATTTCTTCACTAATTATTTCTTTATTTTCGGAAATACTGAATACTTTGTAAAATTCACAATGTCCGAAATGATTGTCAATCTGATTTTCTGCTTTTGCCGGTACTGCTATTTTCATATTAATATTTTGTTTTTAGTTGTTTTATTTTTAGTTATTTATGCGAATCAGGAGTTGAATTACTTATTCTGTTGGCTGTATCAGTTTTTCTTTTTCCCGATATTAAGATGTCAGGACTATGTCCCTCTGATTTATATGCTTATTCAAAGTCACAAAGATGTCACAGCTACGCAGCTTAATACGATAATTCAGGAGTGAAACCCTGACAACTTATTCATATAAACAGGAACAAAAAACAGTTGCTATCCCTGATTCGCATTTTTTACGATTATATAAAAAATTACAAATCAAAATCAGCAAAATACCCTGTAAAAAATTGATTAATTTGCCCTTTTAAATGTATTTTCAATTGTTGATAAGCCTTTCCGCCGGTACAATGTCCTGTTAGAAAACGGGTTGAAGGATACCTTTTGACAATTTCGTCACAAATCAGTTTTAACTCTTCATTCGTTTCAAAACTGAACTCCGGGTTTCTATCAGGTAAATGAAATCCTCCGATTACAGTTTTAGCTTTCCCAATATTCAGCGAATCAACCGTTTCAAGTATATTTAACAGCCCTTTGTGCGCACATCCGGTATAAACCAGCAAATCTTTTGTTCCGAAAATGATTGAGAGTTCATGATTGAAGTCGTCGGGTTGCATTAATTGACCGTCAGATTTATACAATATTTCATTCGCCTTTGGAAAAGGGTATTTGTTCTGCTTTACATTTACCACATAAATTTCATTTCTGAAAACCATCTCATTCTCAACAAATACCAGCCTGTCAGTATATTCCGAAATTTTTTCATTAATACTCAGATCGCGCCATCCATTGCGTTTGGAATAAAACTTCTGTAGCAAAACGTTTTTTGAAAGTATCACCTTCGCCTGAGTGTTCATTTCCATAAAAGCAGGTAAACCTCCCGTATGATCTGAATGCCCGTGTGAAATAAAAACAAAATCCACTTCTTTAAGATTAATTTTCAGTTTTTCGGCGTTTCTGATGAAACAATCAGATGCACCCGTATCCAGCAAACATTTATATTGCTCTGTTTCAACATAAATACAAAGCCCGTGTTCATTTTCAAGATATTGATTCTGAATCTGATTATCTGCCAATACAGCTATTTTCATCATTGGTGACGGAATTATTATTAAAAAACAAGGGAAAAATACATTGCTTTCAGCTATGGCTTCTGCGTCAGATCCGACTCCGTATCATTCAACGGAACTAATTCATCATCAGAGAGTTTACAATCTTTACAGGGCTTATGATTTTCAATGCCATCCACTAATTTAAAACATCGCTTACAGCGGAACCATTGTTTATCGAACTGAACATTACCACCTTCGATGGTTATCATTTTTCCTTCAACAAATGCTGTGGCAATCGTTTTACGGGCTTTTTCATAAATTCTTGTTAATGTGGGACGTGAAACCTGCATTCTTTCGGCGGCCTGCTCCTGATTTAATCCGTCATAGTCGAGCAAACGGACAGCTTCATACTCATCAAAAAGTAATGAAACTGAGTCTAACATTCTGAGGGGAATACCGAATGGCTTGAATCCCTGCATAATAGGAGGTACTGATATTTTCCGGTCTTGCTTGGGTCGTGGCATATTATTCGTTCAAAATTAAAGAAAGTTGGTGAACTGACCCTGCAAAGATAAGCATAGTTATGAACTTATGCTCATTTAAAATGAATATTTTTCAAAAATATTTTTGAAATTTGAATTTTAAGGTTCGTATTAAGGTTAAAAAAAATCAGAAATTGACTTTGCAAAACAATCGAAAATCAATTTCAATCCACTCACTGACTTTGACTAAACCCAGCATGGCAACCGGTGGTGTCAGACCAAAATCTCTGATGGTCATCTTTTTTTTACCTGTGAGTGTGATAATTTCGCCTTTTCGGGAGGCCGTAACCGGTATTTCGTATTGTTTTGTAACGCCTGTAATAGTAATATTTACCAATGCATTACCTTCATCGTATGATTTTTTTGCATTCGAAGCTGCTTCAAAATAAATCAGATGCAGATACAATTCAGGATATTTATCTGTCATCATCAATTTATAAAACTCATTTTGAGCAATCAGATTTTCCGATTTGAAGTTTCTGATTCGTATCGATAATTTATTTTCGCTTAAAAATAATTTGTTATTGGTAACATTTGCAGTGAGCGCAATCTTTTTTGTCATAATTCTGTCGCCATACTGTTCGAGAGTAAATGTTAACAAATTGGTTGATCCATGAATAAGCAATACACTGTTACTCTTTAATTCAACCACGACATTGGTTTCTGAATAACAGTAAATTCCCCAAATGAAATAAATAACTAAAAACAGGATTCTTTTCATTCTGATTGAATAAAAAAACCGGTTAGCACTCTGAAGGCTAACCGGTCATTATTTAATATTACTCTGATTAGAAAGATATTACAGCCTGAGCGCTGAGTCCGTGGAATTCTGCACCGTTCAATATATAATTTACATTAGGTACATCGTTATAAACCTGATTTGAATACTCAACCTTGGCCATGATGTTTTTTGTTACATACCAGCCACCACTGATTGCCAGACGGTTGATACCGATTGTATATGCAGGTACTGCATCCTGACCGATGGTTTGAGGTGCCACAGCAGCTACCTTAGCAGCAGCGGCTACGTCGGCAGTTAAAGTGTTGTAACGTGCTCCTACGAAGAAGTTTTCGTTGGCTCCTATTCTGAAAATCAGATCAGTAGCAAATTGAGTTGCATTTCGGTCAGTAGCTTCCGATGCTTTTGCTCCATGAGCAGTCTCGTAAGTTGTAAATGATTCAACAGCAAGTCCGTCCATCAATTTGTATTTCAGGAACAGGTTACCCATCAATGTGGTTAATCTGTCGGAAAAGCCCGGATTGAAACGTCCGTTAAATGCAGTTCCGGTACCCGGTGCAGCATTGTACAATACTGCGGAATAATTGGAACCTGTACGGTCGCCACCAAACAAAGTATTCGAAGTTGAACCGGCTGTGGTATAAACTGATCCGGTCAGACGGAAACGGAATGCATCTGTCAGTTGCTTGTCATAACCAATTTTAGCAATCCACGAAGGATTATGTAATCCGTTTGCATATTTATTGGCAGCTTTTGTAGTATCAATATAAGCCAGACTTGGATTCAGATTACCGTTGGTTACCGAAAGCACACCTACGAAACCATTGTAATTAATGTCTGCTTCAGCTCCGATTTCAGTTGCGAATTCATCCATGATATAATTTTCCATGAACGGGTTATAAATAGCGCAACCACCATCCGAACGACGAAAATGAGCATCACCGTAGTTTACATCCATCTGACCTACTTTGATCGATGTATATTTCATAATGTTATCCAAAAAGTCGAGTTTCAGAAACGGTAATTTTTCAAATTGTACAAAACCACCCTTAACCCATGTTTCGTTGTGATGTTTCGAAGCAAGGTATAAACTTACCTGTAAAGTTATTCCATCAGCCAGATAACTGTTAATGTTCAGATTAGCCTGAGATAAAGCGAAATTGGCAGAGTTTTTAAACAAAGCCTGAGAGTTCACTGCAGGATCCTGATTTACAACATCATTACTATGTTTCAAAGCAATGTAAGGCATTGCAATAGAACCTCCGAATTCAACTTTCGGACCGGTAAATTCGGTCGTTGACTTTGGAGTCTCAAACATATTGATACCGGTTTGATCGGTCGGACGAAGTTGTGCAAACGACATCGTGCTTGTTAACAATAAGATACCAAAAATCGTGTTTGTCTTTTTCATTTTTTTGAGTTTTTAAATTTTAATTATTTTTGATTGATCTTCTTCTGAAGATCTTAAATTTAATTTTGTGTAAACTGAGCACTTTCAAATCTTGCCTGATACTTCAAAGTGATGGCATCACCTACCTTCATCATTCCCATCATAGCGGTCGGAGGGCTCATTCTGAAATCAGTCATTTTCAGGCCGACACTGCCTTTAAATTCATACACACCTGATTTTAAGAGTTTTCCGGTCGAAGCCAGGCTTACTCTGCGTGTTACTCCTGCCATAGTCAGGTTACCCGAAACGACTACGCTGATATCATCACCGTTGAATTTCAGTGAAGAAACATCTACAAGTTTAAAAGAGATGTTTGGATTTTTATCAGCATTAAATGCTTCGTAAGTCTTGGTATCCATCAGTTTCTCCTTACTTTTAATAGATTTTACCGGGATGTTGATGTACATCGACTGAACCTGTTTGTTGTCATTCAACACAATTTCGCCGCTTACCTGAGTAACTTTTGTTTCGAAATCGTGCACATTAGTAGTTCCTAATATCGACATACTGAATGATTTAGGATCTATTTTCAAACTCTGAGCATTTATTGCTCCCACCAAAATAAACATGCTGCCAAGGCTTAAAAAAATGCAGCGAATCATTGAATTTGTTGTTTTCATTTTATAAAATTTGATTGTTGTTGATTAGTTTTTATTTTTAATTGTTACATATCCTATAACATTTATAGTATTAATTAACACATTGTATTGAGATTTGTGAAAAATTTCCTACCCCGCTAAACTATTAAAATATATCCGGTTACCGAACTTTTGCATTCCGCCATTCATCCTTATTAAGCTCATCATCAGCAGATTTAAATAATTTCAATCTTTTAATTCAATTGTTGTCATCTTAATAACAACTAATGCTATAACTTTGATTGCATTCAAACTAAATTTTCATTAAAAATTTATTAAACAACCCCCATCAGAATAACATCAATGCTATAATATTTGTAGGATATTGTTAAATAAAAAAATGAATTTTATTCACATCATTAAAATTCATTCTTTAGCTGCTAATACACAGATATCCTGACATTCATAGTGTGTCGATTTAATAATTTCCTCCAGTGTCTTGCTCATCAGCATCTTCTGAAATTCAAGTCTGAACTCATTCCAATAACTATTGGCTTTACAGTCATGTTTGGATCTGATACAGAAACCATTGTTATTAATGCACTCAACGACAGCTATTTGTTCAAATGCCGTATAAATTTCGTACATTGTAATATCTTTCGGATCTTTCGTCAGCCGGTAACCGCTCCCTTTACCTTTCGAATTGATAATTAACCCTTTAAGTTTCAGTGCTGAAATGATACTGTCCAGGTATTTATAGGATATATTCTGGTTTTGAGCAATATCTTTTTGCAACACTCCATTCTCATCCGGAGAATTTGCTATTTCAATCATTGTTCTTAATCCATACCGGATCTTCGTATTCACTTTCATCTTAAAGGACTAAAAATAATTAAAGAAATTTTTCAGCAAATTTATAGCATTTACTTTAATCCTATATCATCAGTAGTATTATTTTTTATAATTTAGAATTATTCTAAAATCTCTTGTTAATAAAACCTTGCTTACGATTTGTTACCTTATTGATTTTATGAGCATTAAGCCGATAAACAACCCGAAAGTTAAAGATTGCAAATTCAGATTTAAAATCTTCTTTTCAGATAATTTTCTGATGTTCATTTTAGTTAAAGTCAAAGAGTTAGTCATAACCGAAGTGTTTTTGGCTGACATTTTTCGACGACAATTTTAAATCTTTGGGGTTGCATGCAACTTATTAACTACCGGCTTTGAATAACAATTTCAGCTCCCCTACTCCATCAATTTCTTGTACCTGATACGTTTGGGCACATCGTCGCCGAGTCTTTGTTTTTTATTTTCCTCGTATTCTGAATAAGAACCCTCGAAAACAAACACTTCCGAATTCCCTTCAAAAGCAATGATATGAGTACAGATACGGTCAAGGAACCAACGGTCGTGCGAGATTACCACTGCACATCCTGCAAAACCTTCGAGACCTTCTTCAAGGGCACGTAACGTATTGACATCTATATCGTTGGTTGGCTCATCGAGCAACAGCACATTGGCTTCCGATTTCAGGGTGAGTGCCAGATGAAGCCGGTTTCGTTCCCCGCCAGAAAGTACACCGCAAAGCTTTTCCTGGTCACCACCTGCAAAATTGAAGCGCGAAAGATAGGCACGGGCATTGATTTCGCGTCCACCCACACGGATAAATTCGGTACCACCCGAAATGACCTGATAAACTGATTTGGTAGGATCGATATCGGTATGACTTTGATCGACATAACCGATTTTTACGGTTTCACCTATCTCAAAAGTACCTTTGTCGGCATGCTCCATTCCCATCATCATTCTGAACAATGTAGTTTTACCTGCACCGTTGGGCCCGATAATACCAACTATACCGTTTGGCGGCAACATAAAATTCAGGTTATCAAACAGGAGTTTTTCGCCGAACGCCTTGGAAACACCTATGGCTTCGACCACTTTATTTCCCAATCGGGGTCCGTTGGGAATAAACAACTCGAGTTTTTCTTCTTTCTCTTTCTGGTCTTCATTGATCAGTCGGTCGTAGGCTTCCAATCGGGCTTTGCCCTTGGCGTGACGGGCTTTGGGAGCCATGCGTACCCATTCAAGCTCACGTTCGAGGGTTTTACGGCGTTTGCTGGCCGACTTTTCTTCCATGGCCATGCGGGCAGTTTTCTGCTCGAGCCATGAGGTATAGTTTCCTTTCCACGGAATGCCTTCACCACGATCGAGTTCAAGAATCCAGCCCGACACATTGTCGAGGAAATAGCGGTCGTGAGTAATGGCGATAACAGTACCGGCATATTGCTGCAGGTGATGTTCGAGCCATTCCACCGACTCGGCATCCAAATGGTTGGTGGGCTCATCGAGCAATAAAATATCGGGAGTACGCAGCAACAAACGGCACAATGCCACGCGGCGTTTTTCACCACCGGAGAGATTTTCGACCAACCAGTCTTCGGGCGGACAACGCAATGCATCCATGGCACGTTCCAATTTATTGTCGAGATTCCAGGCATCGGCATGGTCAAGCAATTCCTGCAACTCCCCCTGGCGGGCAATTAATTGATCAAAATCGGCATCGGGATCGGCAAATTGCTCGTTAATTTTGTCATACTCGGCCATCATATCCACAATTTCCTGAACACCTTCCTGTACGATTTCCTTCACCGTTTTAGTCGGATCGAGTTTCGGATCCTGCTCCAGATAACCTACCGAATAGCCCGGCGAGAAAACCACTTCACCGTCGAACGATTTTTCGACACCGGCAATGATTTTCAACAAAGTAGACTTACCCGAACCATTCAAACCTATGATTCCGATTTTGGCACCATAGAAGAAAGAAAGGTAAATATTGTTCAATACTTTTTTTTGCGGCGGGAAAGTTTTACTTACACCCACCATCGAGAAAATAACTTTTTTATCGTCGGCCATTGATATCTGATTTTAATTTATTCTGTATATTTGTTGATTATCATTTCATTTACAGCACATTAACAAAAGGCTGTAAAACGACCACAAAGATATAAAATTTGTAAGAGGGAAACAAACGGTTGGCGAATGTGCCCCATTTAAAATCACATTTTCAGAAGATAGTTGAACGCAAATGACGCAAATAAAACGCAAATTTTCAAAAACCATACAACATTTAAATTTGACTCAAAGCAGAAAATTGTAATTGCTTGATTTGTGAATATTTGCATGATTTACTTTCCAAAAAAAAATAAAGCTGAACGCAAATGACGCAAATAAAACGCAAATTTTTAAAAACCATACATCATTTAAATTTGACGCAAAACAGAAAATTGTAATTGCTTGATTTGTGAATATTTGTATGATTTGCGTTCAAAAAAAATTTTAAAGGTGAACGCAAATGACGCAAATAAAACACATATTTTCAGAAACCATACATCATTTAAATTTGACGCAAAACAGAAAATTGTAATTGCTTGATTT
>CALCBD010000027.1 GCA_937897985.1 uncultured Paludibacter sp.
CCGATTACTTTATTGTAGTCGGGGATTTTTTGTTCAAACCATTCTTTTCGCTAAAACAGGGCTTCAAAATAGTAGTAAATAAGAAATCCTGCCACAATAAGTTTTGAAATTGTTCCTGCCATAACGCCGATAAATGAACCAAATGTTGCTTTGAGTGCCCGGATTCCGTTTCCGGTAATGATGTATTCGGCAATCAGTGTACCGAGTAGCGGACCTGTGATAATTCCCCAGGGACCTATGAAAAAACCTGCAAAAAGTCCGATTGTACTGCCAATAAGGGCTTTTCTTGAACTGCCGAATTTTCTTGTGGCAATCAGAGGCAATATATAATCAAGTATTTGTACTACAAAAACAATAACGGCCCAGAATACCAAAAAATTTGTTGAAAACTGAACTTTGTCTGTGAAATGAAGCAAAAGAATTCCGGCGTAACTTAACGGGATTCCCGGCAGTAATGGTAAAATTGAACCCAACATGCCGGTTATTAAAAGCAAACCGGCTAAAACTATCAGAAGTGTATCCATCAATTCCCTTTTTTTGTTCAATGATTATAAATATAACCACCGGACAAAAAACAAGTTCATTCGATTTTCATGTTTTAAACTATTTTTTAAAATCCGTTTGCCGGTTTTTAAGAATATTTCTAACGTTTAATTCAGAAATTCGGCAGCTTTTGAAAAGACATTTAAAAATGATTCATTCACTTTTGTGCTGTCAGTACCAGCATTAACCGGAAACGGATTTTCATGACAATAGTTATAGTCAAAATCAGTATTGATTATTCTTTTATGTGTCAACTTGTTTCCTAATGCTTCTTCAATTCCCTTGTACGGAATCACAATATCCCGTACCAAAGATATTCCTGCCAGCCGGTTTTCCATGTTTTCGAAGAATCGACGGCGTTGGATTATGTTCCTTTCAGGAGCTATCATGGCATTAAAAGATTTTACAATATCATCATTTTGTGCTTCTTTTTTGACTGAGAAATCGTGAAGATAATAATTTAACAGACTGTCAAAGGCGGTTTTGTCCATAATTGTGCGTGACTGTCCGAACATTGAACTGAAAATCCCTCCACCGCAGAACATAAATAATTTTGAATTTTCGAACAGATTATCCGGATTTGAAAGAAACATTATTTGTGAAAGAAATGCCCCGATAGAATATGCAAATACGTCTAATTGTGTCTGTTTCCCGAATAATGGATGGTATCCGTTTTTTATTTCTGTAACAAGGTTTGTTATATCAATCAGACTTTGCCTGCCGGAACTGTAAAACCGATATGGATTTTGACTGATACGTTCGCTCAATGCCACATTTGCCAGACTAACAGATCTGTCATTTGTGAATTTATTTCTTCTTAAATTATAAATCCCGGATAAATATCGCGGATTAGACCACATTGATGGTGAACGGTTGATGTGATATGCTATGGGGAACAGAATCACCACTTTATTTGTTAAACCACATAAATACTCCGCCCAGGTTAAATACTTGTTCCAGTTTCGTTCGTTGAGCCCATGTAATAGTAAAAGAGCTTTACCCGGATTGGTAATATGATCCGGAACAAAAACAGGGTAAATAAATTCCTGATTTTCAGATACTCCATCGCTGAATATTTCGTCTGAACCATTTATTTTGTTAAAGTTGAATACTTTACTTTTAAACGGATAAAACTGAATGTGACAATTACTTTCAGGTAATTTTGTGTTTTTCCCCAATTCAAATATCGAATTCAATTCGCTGTAGCGTTTAGTATAATTCATAAACAATACCGGTTTATTCTTTTTTTATCCTTAACAGCAGAAATATAATTTACTGCAGGTTTCATTTTGTTTAATGTGTTATTATGTAATCAGTTGCAAAGTAAGATATTTAAATGTTACAGCTAAAAAAACTGGTAAACTTCATGGCTCAAAGGGAGCTATTTGCCGAATACGGGGTGAATTGCCGAATTCGGGGGTGAAAATTTATATAACAGGTATCAACTTAGTTGTCGGATTGAATGGAAAAATATACTTTTGCAATATAGTTTAACTGCATTTAAAATGAACTCAAAGATTCCTGCCTACATTTACGAAAAAAATAATATTATCCGGCTGATATTATTTACGGCTGTATTTGCTTTGCTGTTCATCAATATTTTTCAACCATTCAATTCGAGAGCATGGTATCCGAATATCACTGATTTTAAGTACTTTTTTTTCTCAAGTTTAATCATTTTAACAGGAATGCTGGTGGTTGTTATCAGTAGATGGATTATGTTTAAATATACAGTGAAACATGATTTACTTTACTGGCAATTTGCGTTGTATATCTTATCCGAGATTTTTGCAATGTCCCTGTTTTTTACTCTTTTTGCCAAATTCTTCCCACGGAACGAAATTGAGCCCCGTGGTATTATTACAATTTTTGAAGAGTCGGCCAGAAATACTGCGTGGGTTTTACTTTTACCCTATTCAATCTCGTGGTTGTATTTTTCGTGGCGTGAGAAAATCCGGTTGCTCGAAACAATTTCTAAAAATGTTCCGGAAACTGAAGTGCATAAAAGAAATTTGATAGCATTCCCCGACGAAAAGGGTGAAATTAAAATTTCGATAATGCTCGAAAACCTTTTATATGTCGAATCATCGGATAATTATGCAACGATCCACTATCTCAATAAGTCAAAGCTTTCGCACTACCTGATTCGAAATTCACTGAAATGGATGGAGGAAAATCTTACAAGGGAAACTCCGTTGGTACGTTGTCACCGTTCTTTTATTGTAAATCTGGACAAAGTGAAAGTATTGCGAAAAACCAAAGATGGTATTTTTCTTGAAATGGATGCCATTAATACTCCTGATATTCAGGTATCAAAAACATACTATCAGAGGGTCATGGATAAATTTTCGAAATATTCAGTGTAGTATATCCGTGCTGATTTTTATTCGGCTGATTTTTTAGGTTTATAAAGTTCAATTTAGTGGTATAAGTTCATTTTTATGGAATTACAAAATTTATTTAAAGACAAACCCTTTAAAATCGGGATAGCACTAAGTGGTGGAGGCATCAAGGGTCTTTGTCATGCGGGAGTGTTGAAAGCACTCGAAGAGGTGGGAATTCAGCCTGAAATACTATCCGGTGTGAGTGCCGGAGCTGTTGTAGGTGCATTATATGCCGACGGTTATTCGCCTGACGAGATTGCAAAATTGTTTGAAGATATCAGTTTTCGCCAAATGACAAAATTCAGGATTCCGGATGGAGGAATTTTCAGGATTGACGCTTTTGAGGATTTTATGTTTAAAAATTTAAGGGCAAAAACTTTCGAAGAGCTTAAAATACCTCTCCGGATAGTGGCAACCAATCTCGATAAAGGTATCAGCGTTGTTTTTGATAAAGGGAATCTGATTGATTCCGTTGTTGCCTCCTGTAGCGTACCGGTGTTGTTTACACCAAAAAAAATTAACGGTGTACATTATGTTGACGGAGGTGTTCTGAAAAATTTTCCGGTTTCAACCATCCGCGATGAATGCGAAAAAGTCATTGGAATTAACGCCAGTCCGTTGGTAGCCGATGAATATAAATTGTCAGTGATGAATGTAGCATCGCGTACGTATCATTTTATGTTCAAAGCCAACATTTTGCATGATAAAGAACTGTGCGATTTGTTGATTGAACCTGTGGATATGGGAAATTACGATACTTTTGATGTAGATAAGGGACGCGAAATTTATGAACTGGGATATCAAAGCACAAAACAATTACTCAAATCGAAAATGAAAATTATCGATCCGAAGATACAAAAATCAATCAAAAATTAAGTATTTCTTAATAAATTAGCAATAATTGAAGCGTTTCTTATTATTTTTACTTTTTTTTGATTACTTTTGCAGCAGAATAACAATCAAAAAACACAGTCAATAAATTATGTATCCAGTATCAGACCGTTTGGCTGCGCTTTCCCCTTCGGAAACGCTTGCCATGTCGCAAAAGAGTAATGAGCTGAAGGCTCAGGGTATTGATGTAATTAATCTTAGTGTCGGTGAACCGGACTTTTACACACCCGAACATATTAAGGAAGCTGCAAAATCAGCTGTCGACAACAATTTTTCGTTTTATTCACCTGTTCCCGGATATCCGGCATTGCGCAATGCAATATGTACCAAGTTGAAAAATGAAAACGATCTGGATTTTAAACCTGAGCAGATTGTTTGTTCAAACGGGGCAAAGCAATCGGTATGTAATGTTTTACTGTCAATTATCAGTAAGGGTGATGAAGTAATTATTCCGGCTCCTTACTGGGTTAGTTATCCTGAAATGGTGACGCTGGCCGACGGAGTTTCGGTTGTTGTATATGCAGGAATTGAACAGGATTTTAAAATAACACCTGCTCAACTCGAAGCAGCGATTACATCCAAAACAAAAGCACTTATTCTTTGCTCGCCATCCAATCCGACCGGAAGCGTATACAGTAAAGAGGAGCTCAGTGCACTTGCTGAAGTTTTGGCAAAATATCCGCAGATTATTATTATATCAGACGAAATTTACGAGCATATCAACTACATTGGAAAACACGAAAGTATTGCACAATTTGAAAGTGTACGTGAAAGAGTGGTGATAGTTAACGGTGTATCGAAAGGATATGCCATGACCGGCTGGCGTTTGGGCTGGATAGCTGCCCCTAAATGGATTGCCTCGGCATGTAATACCTTACAGGGACAATATACTTCCGGACCCTGTTCGGTAACTCAAAAGGCTGCTGAAGCTGCCTACACCGGCGATCAGAGTTGTGTTGAAACGATGAGGATTGCATTTGAGCGTCGCAAAAATCTTGTAGTAGCTCTTGCACGTGAAATTCCGGGTCTTAAGGTAAACGATCCGCAGGGTGCGTTCTATATTTTCCCCGATTGCAGTTCGTTTTATGGTAAAACGTACAACGGAAGAAAAATTGAAAATTCCGGCGATTTAGCCATGTTCCTGCTCGAAACCGGACATGTGGCCTGTGTGGGTGGAGGTGCTTTTGGGGCTCCCGACTGTATTCGAATGTCGTATGCCACTTCCGACGAAAACCTGGTCAAAGCTTTTGCATGGATGAAAGAAGCTTTAGCTAAATTATCCTGACAGCATATTGTTTTACCGGAAAAAAACGGTAACGAGGTCAGAAACGCTTGGTAACTTGCCACAAAATAATTTCCTTTAAGCGTTGAGTCGAAACAGCTAAGTCACTTTTGAGGAATAATCGGACAGCAACATACATAAAAAACAGAAAAAGAGAGAAACGTCAAACGAAGATGTTTCTCTCTTTTTTTCTGAGTTTCGGAGACGGCACTAAAGCCGGTTCTGAAAAAATCATCAACCATTTTTGGCAACATTTCATGTAAATACTTTCAGATATGTTTTGTTAGTTCTAATTCTTAATATACAAATTTTGGGTACAGGAGATTTAAAGAATATTTGAATGGTAATTGGTTTTCAACGATTTGATGAATCAGGAATTGATGATTGATCGGGCTGAGGTGGAAAAGGATTTTTAATTACATGACAAAAAACAGAACGCTGAATGACAAGTATTTATCTGATTGATGCTGATACTAATATTCAAAAAAACTGATTTGATTCGGATTTAAATCCCGCTATCGGGATATGAGTTTGACTCCATCCTGAAATCAGACCGGTTTGGCGATATTGAAATCAGTTTTTTAAATCCGCCTATTTAGTGTAAATAAGCGTACAGTTTTCCTGAATTACATTTGTATATGAACTTTTATCGTGGACTAAAAAAGGGTTATTTAAATTTTGCGGTAATTTCTTCCAGACTCAGAATCGTCATCGTAACTTTTCCATCGGGTGTAAAATTGGGCTGATCGCAGGCAAAAAGCCGGTTAATGAGGTCAGTCATTTCTTCGTTTGTAAGTTTCCGGCCTGATTTTATGGCAGACGTTACGGCCAGAGTCGAGGCGATTAATTCGCTGATTTCGTTCGCTGAGTCGAGGGCTGTAGTCCTGGCTTTTTCAATCAGTGTCAGCAATAAATTCAGAATACTATCGGTACCAACCATTGATGGTACACCAGTCACCTGAAATTCATTTTCAGTTTCATTCACAAACTCAAAACCGGCTGAATTCAAATCCGGAATCATCTGATTAAAATAGAGCAGGTCATCGTGGCTTAATTCGAGAGACTCAGGGAAGAGCAATTGTTGTGTTACGGATTGCCCGGCCTTTATTTGTTTTATGAAACTTTCATATAAAATCCTTACATGAGCCCTGTGCTGATCAATCATCAGCATTCCTGATTTGACAGATGTAAAAATAAAGCGGTTTTTTACCTGAAAATTTAACGATTGAGTGTCTTCGTTTTCGGGGATTAAACTGATTTGGTTTTTAGTCAATTCTTCAGGATCAAAGTCAGGAACAGCAGTTTTTTCAGTAAATTCATCCGGAAAAACTTCTTCCTGACTGATTGGTTTATTTTCAAAATTTCCGTAAAGTTTTTCCCAATCGAGTGCCGGCCGCTTATAGGTTCCGGCATTAAACGGATTGTAGTCGGGATTAAAACTTGTTTGAGGTGGTTTGATGTTTTCGATCGAAACTGAACGTGAAGGCATATCTAATGCGCCTTCCTGATCGAAATCGATAGAAGGGACGATGTTGAACTTACCCAAAGCTTCCTTCACAGTGGCCGAAAGAATCGACCACAAAGCCTGCTCATTTTCAAATTTAATTTCGGTTTTTGTCGGATGAATATTGATGTCGATGGTTTGCGGATCGACTTCAAAATAAATGAAGTAGTTCGGGCTTTCGTTATTCTGAATCATGTTGTTGTAAGCCAGCATGACTGCTTTGTGAAAATATGGATGCCGCATGTACCTGCCATTGACAAAAAAATACTGATTAGGCGACTTTTGTGCGAATTCAGGTTTACCCACATAACCATGGATACTTACCAGGTTGGTCGACGTTTCGATGGGGAGTAATTGCTGTTGAATGCGTTTCTTCAGATTTTTGCCAAAAACATTTTCAATCCTGATTTTAATATTCGAGACCGGCAATCTGAAAAGCTCTTCGTCGCCGTCAAAAAAATTAAATTCAACCTCCGGATTAACGAGAGCAATGCGGTAAAACTCATTGAGTAAATGCGATTTCTCCACATTATCGCTTTTCAGAAATCTGCGGCGGGCAGGAACGTTGAAGAACAGATTTTTCACCAGAAATGAAGAACCCTTGTCACATTGAATGGTCGTTTGTTTGAAAATCCGGGTTCCGGCGATTTCAACAAAAACACCAAGTTCATCTTCATCTCTCCGCGATTTCATCTCAACCTGAGCTACCGCAGCAATCGACGCCAAAGCTTCACCTCTGAATCCCATCGTTCGGATAGAAAACAGATCGGCAGCATCTTTGATTTTTGATGTAGCATGCCGTTCAAATGCCATTCGGGCATCTGTTTCACTCATCCCTTTCCCATTGTCGATGACCTGAATCAAAGTTCGCCCGGCATCTTTGATGACAATCTGAATAACATCAGCACCTGCATCGATGGCGTTTTCGACCAGCTCCTTTAACACTGAAGCAGGACGCTGAATTACTTCGCCTGCTGCAATCTGATTGGCTACCGAATCGGGTAAAAGATGAATAATATCGCTCATTTAATTTATTTTACTGATTTGTATGTATAATACCGGATTGCATTACTTTAACTGAAAAAATCAAAATGTAATGCAGTATTAGTAACGCAGTCGTACATACGGATTAATAACAAAAATACATGCCGGACTCAGAATATTGATGATCAGGTTAGCTGCAAAATGCAACTGCAGCTTTGCTTATACGCAAATCAGCAAACAATTTCTTCTGAATTCACTACTCAACCCGCAAAAGATTATTGAATTGACACCGTATTCAGTCCTTCAGTTGACTATTTTACCAGGAAGTAGGCTAAAGCAAGCAGAATGATCAGGATAATGATCAGCCTGAAATTAGAACCCATTGCCTGTTGTGCCCTGTAGCCTTTTTTGTTGTTATCCGACATTTCGCGAAATACTCCCCGCCTGATGATGGTCGGGCGATATACGCCGTCCTCTTCACTTTTCTCACGGGCTGCCTGCTTCATTTCACGTTCTTTCTGAGCTTCCTTTTTGGGATCGTAATAAATGTAGCGGTACTTGTATTCTTTAGGCTTATATAAATTAAAAAATCCCATAATACTTATAGTTTAAATGGTTCAGAATAACATTTAACTGAATTTTCCTTCGAAATTAATATTTACATCATTCACAAACTGACGAATTTTCTGTTCGTCTTCAAGTTTACATATCAGCAAAACATTGTCCGATTCAGCAACGATATATCCTTCAAGGTCCTGAATGACAGCTAATTTTTCGTGTGGAAGAGCAACAATGTTTTTACTGCTGTCGTAGAACATGGTTCTGCATTTTAAAGTGACATTTTCATTATTGTCCTTATTTGACATTTCGTATAGTGAGCCCCAGGTACCCAGATCTGTCCAGCCAAAATCAGAGCATAACACATAAACATTGGAGGCTTTCTCCATAATACCGTAATCGATGGAGATGTTAGGGCACGAAGCGTACATATTGTCAATAAAATCCTGTTCGGAAGGAGTATTGTAATGTTCTTTACCGTTTTCGAATTTTGTAGCCACTTCGGGTAACAAAGAGTGGAAAGCATGATCGATGGTTTGCAGGTTCCACAAAAAGATGCCGGAGTTCCAGAAAAATTCACCTGTTTCGAAAAAAATCTGAGCAAGTTCGGCATTTGGTTTTTCTGTAAACGTTTTTACCTTGCGTAAATTGGTTTCACCTTCGTCGATCTGTATGTAACCATAACCGGTTTCGGGGCGGCTCGGTTTAATTCCAAGTGTCAGAAGGCTGTTGTTATGTTCCACAAAGTCGAAACCTGTTTTAATGGTTTCGAGGAAGTCGTTCTCTTTTAAAATCAAATGGTCAGAGGGAGCAACCACTATATTTGCTTTGTCGGTAATAGCTTTGATGCGTTGCACTGCGTACGCAATGCAGGGAGCAGTATTTCTGCGGTTTGGTTCGAGTAAAACCTGTTCAGGCTGTATTTCGGGCAATTGTTCAAGAATCAAATCCCTGTAAATAACATTTGAAACAATAAGAATATTCCCGACAGGCATTAGTTTGCTAAACCGATCGAAGGTCATTTGCAACAGGGAACGTCCGGTTCCGAAAAAGTCAAGAAATTGTTTGGGACGGTCGTTGCGACTGAATGGCCAGAACCGGCTACCAATGCCACCAGCCATTATAATACAGTAATTGTTTTTCATTATATTTCGTGTTTTAGCTCGTTGAGCAGGTTTTTTGTTGTGAAAAATCGCACTAAGATAATAAGATTATTTGTGTTCGTGAAATTAATTCCGAAGGTTTTTTATAACGGTTTGAAATACAACACAACCATTTTCACATTTTCAAAAATCAATTTTCAAAAAGTCAGTTGGTGGAGCAAATTAACATAAGTCTGAATCGCATTTTCAATTTCGGAACACAGGATGTATTCGTTGGCTGTATGTGAACGCGATGAATCACCGGGTCCGATTTTGATGCTCGGAAAGGGCATTAAAGCCTGATCCGAAAGGGTTGGCGAACCGAATACGCCTAATCCCAGTTGTTTTCCTCTTTTTACAATAGGATGATTCATGGGAGTCGATGACGATCCGAGACGGGTGGAACGTGCGCTGACACTGCATTTTACATGTTTCTTTATTTCATTCAGAATCTCATGATTATCGTAAAGTTCATTGGTTCGTACGTCGACAACGAAGCTGCATTTGTCAGGGATTACATTGTGTTGTGTTCCTGCATTGATCTGTGTTACCGACATCCTGACCGGTCCCAGCAAGGGGGAATTCTTTTCGAAACTGTAATTTCTAAACCACTCCACATCCGTCAGGGCATTGTATATTGCATTTTCACCTTCATTACGGGCGGCATGACCGGCTACACCGGTTGCAATACAATCGAGCACCATCAACCCTTTTTCGGCAATTGCCATTTGCATGCCGGTGGGTTCTCCCACAATTGCAAAATCGATAGCAGGTAAATCGTTTAGCAGGCTTTCAATACCGTCTTTACCCGAAATTTCTTCTTCCGAAGTAGCAGCATAAATCAGGTTGAAGTGTTGTTGGTGTTCGGTCAGATGGAGAAATGCGTATAGCAAACTTACCAGACTTGCACCCGCATCGTTGCTGCCAAGTCCGATTAATTTGTCGCCTTCGGTGACGGGTGTAAAAGGATCGTACGTCCAGCCTGAAACCGGTCGAACTGTGTCAATGTGAGAATTTAACAGAATAGTTGGTTTTGCGGTGTCGAATCCGGGGCTCATTAACCAGATATTATTTTTCGACCTCATCACCGTCAAACCCTTTTCCTCGATAAATTTTTCGAGGAATCCCGCTGCCGCACTTTCTTCGCGACTGAATGATTGAATTGCAATTAATTGGCTGAGAAGCGAAATGGCTTCATTTGCAGTTGTCGATATCATTTGCCTGGTTATTGGAAGTTGATTTGAAAATTAAAATTGGTTATAAAGTTCGCGAAAATCAGGGGTTTTTAATCAGTTTTTGTCTGATAAGCCAGGATTTAAGTACTTCGTTCCAGTTGTCGGCCGGAATGCCTTTTTTTCGCATTCCAAATCCATGTCCGCCGAGATCATATTCCTGCAATTCACACTCAATACCTTTGTCCTGAATTGCTTTTGCCAGATTACGGCTGTTGGCAATGGGCACTGCTTTGTCGTCACGGGCATGAACAATAAAAGTTGGTGGAGTTTTCTTGGTAACCTGAAGTTCGTTGGAGTAAAATTTCACTAATTCTTCCGATGGTTTTTTGCCTAACAGGTTGGTCCTTGAACCTTTGTGTGTGTAGGTCGAATCCATAGTTACAACAGGATAACCTAATATCATAAATGCCGGACGTTCGGTTTTTGATTTAAAGTGAGTTCCGACCGTCGAAGCCAGATGCCCCCCTGCCGAGAATCCCATGATTCCGATTTTATTTTTGTTAATATTCCATTCTTTGGCTCTTCGGTGAATAATGTTCAGTGCTGTTTGAGCGTCTTTTAAAGGAATTTGATAATGTCCGTTCGGCATACGATAATACAAAACAAATGCTGATACCCCCAGTTCATTGAACCATTTGGCAACGTCGGAGCCTTCTTTGATCTGCGAAACACCTCCATATCCACCTCCGGGACAAATCAGTACAGCAGTTCCGCATGCTTTTTCCTTAACTGCCGGAAATGCAAGCATTCTGGGTTCGGAAATATTCATAATAAATTCAGGATCGCGGAAAGATTCAGCTACACTTATTTCGTTGCTTTCGGTCATACCATTGGGGTATAACATGATTTTTTCCTGTGCATTCATTGTGTAAAAGTTAATGAACAAAGCCATTGTAAAAATAATCCTTTTCATTTTGAAGTGTTTTTTGTATGATTTGATTTAATGTTTTACTAATCGTTATTTGTTAAAAACGTTCAGTTTTTACCTGATATTTTAGTGCCTGAGCTGGTGTGAATCATGTCGGCACGGGTGATAACTACCTCTTTGACACCCGATTTTATTGCTTCGAAGGCATTTTCGAGTTTAGGAATCATTCCACCCGAAATTGTTCCGTCGGCTACATATTTCTCAAACAACTTTGGAGTGATTTCATCTATAATGTTTTCGTCATCATTTTCGTTCAAAAGTACTCCCTTTTTCTCGAAACAATAGACCAGAGTGACATCGAAAAAACCGGCCAATGCTTTGGCAGCTTCTCCGGCTATGGTATCGGCATTGGTGTTGAGCATGTTGCCTTTCAAATCGTGAGTAAGCGGAGCTAAAACCGGAACGACATCTTTGCCAATCAAGTCGGCCAAAATTCCGGCATTTACTTCTTTTACATCGCCAACATATCCGTAATCAACTTCCCTGACAGGGCGTTTTTCCGAGCGCATATAATTAAGATCGGCTCCGGTCAGACCAACAGCGTTAACTCCGATTGCCTGTAATCCGGCTACGATTTGCTTATTCACCAACCCGCCGTAAACCATGGTTACAACTTTGAGCGTTTCTTCATCGGTAATGCGACGGCCATTCACCATTTTGCTTTCGATGCCAAGCCGGGTGGCCAGGGCTGTTGCAGAACGTCCGCCACCGTGAACCAGCACTTTATGACCTTCAATCTTCGAAAAATCAGTTAGTAATTGTTGCAGCGTTTGTGGCTCTTCCACTATCTTGCCACCGACCTTAATAAGTGTAAGTTTGTTCATTGATGTATATATATTATTCAGAGTGTTCATTATCAAATATATTGCTAATTGATTATTTTGTTACTCCAAAGTTCTTTTAAGTATTCAACTGCCGGAAAAATTTCTACCTCATTTAGAATTCGCCTGTTTTTATCCATAGACACTACTATTGCTATAGTTGCCGGAAAATCTTCTTTAAATGCCTTTAAGACTTTTTAAATGCCCTGAACTAACCTCGTTATTCGACATAATCTCAATTACAACAAACCCTTCACCAATCATTGCCTTCACTTCGTAACCATAACTTGTACGCCGGTAAGTTAATGCTTTATCCGGATTATTGTAACCAGGGTATGAAATATGTGTGTAAAATCACATTATTGGCACTTAGCGTGTGATTTTTCGATAATTGTATTCGGATATTATATATTTACAAATGTTGCTTCTGTCTTTGATGTTCCACCACTATTATGCCACCGACCATAATATGAGTAAGTTTAGCTATGGTTTGTGTTTTTAGTCAACGATTTATACAAAACAAATAAGGTTTTTTTACATTGATTCTGATCTGACCGGACTGTATCATATAACAACGAAACTCCATAATTGATGGAGTTTCGGGTTGTTTCTAAAATTTTATCAGTGCATGTACATCTTCCGTGCCCTGCAGACGCGGACGTCCATTGAGGAATTCAAGTTCGATCAGAAAGCTGACCAACACTGATTTCGGGTGGAACATGCCGATTAATTCGAGAGCAGCTCCGGCACTTCCGCCGGTGGCAAGCAGGTCATCGTGAAGGAGAACGACGTCAGTTTCCTCAATGGCATCTTTATGAATTTCGAGGGCGTCGGTACCATATTCCAGTGCGTAATCAACCCTGAAAGTTTCGGAGGGTAATTTTCCCGGTTTGCGCAACAAAACAAAACCGGCACCGAGTTTATACGCCAGAATACTTCCGAGTACAAAACCACGGCTTTCCACACCAACCACTTTGGTAATTCCTTTGTCCTTGTAGTATTCATAAAGGTCATCCACTATGTACCTTAAAACTTCGGCATCTTTCATTGCCGTGGTAATGTCTTTAAATAAAATTCCCGGTTTTGGAAAATCGGGTACATTGCGAATCGACGCAATCACTTCATTAATACCTATACCTGCCCCCCTACCTCGTAAAGGGGGAGTTAGAGTGCGATTAATATCTTTATCCGTTTTACTCATTATTTTATTTTTTAAATTGTCTTTACAAAGTTTGTTTGTCGATAATAATTCCCCCCTTTAGAGGGTTACGGGGCTAATAATCTTTTTATTACCACCTGAGCTGATATTTCACGATTGGCTGCTTCAGGTATTACAATGGAACGCGGGCCTTCAATCACTTCGTCGGTCACTATCATATTGCGCCTGACCGGTAAACAATGCATAAAACGGGCATTGTTGGTAACAGCCATTTGACGGTCGCTCACTGTCCACGAGCGGTCAGTACTGAGAATTTTGCCGTAGTTCGGATCGGCAAAAGCAGCCCAGTTTTTGGCATAAATAAAATCGGCACCTTCGAAGGCTTTCATTTGATTGTACTCAACTTTTGCTCCGCGTACAAATTGTGGTGCCAACTCATAACCTTCGGGGTGCGTAATTACAAAATCCACATCGGCTTCGTTCATAAAGTCGGCAAATGAGTTGGGAACTGCCTGTGGTAAAGCTTTCGGATGCGGAGCCCAGGTCAGAACCACTTTGGGACGGGGTGTTTCTTTGTATTCCTCTATGGTAATCAAATCGGCAAATGCCTGCAAAGGATGGGTGGTAGCACCTTCCATACTGAATACAGGTTTTCCGGAAAGCGAAATAAACTGTTGTATAATGGTTTCCTGATAATCGAATTCCTTATTCTCAAACTGAGCAAAAGCTCTCACTCCAATGATATCGCAGTAGCCTGACATTACCGGTATTGCTTCGAGAATGTGTTCGGGTTTGTCGCCGTCCATCACTACTCCGCGTTCGGTTTCAAGTTTCCATGCACCGGCATTGATGTCGAGAACAATTGTGTTCATTCCCAGATTCATACCGGCTTTCTGAGTGCTCAAACGTGTACGCAGACTTGAGTTGAAAAAAACCATCAACAGAGTTTTGTTTTCTCCGAGATGTTTGTGGGCAAAGCGGTTTTGTTTGATTTCGAGAGCTTCTCTGATTGCTTCCTGCAGATTGCCAAGGTCTTTAACGTTGGTATATGTTTTCATATAATGTAAATAGTAAATTGAAAATAAATTATTTTGGCTCCATCACAATTAATGGTATCAGCATTTCTTCGAGTGAAATACCGCCATGCTGGAAAGTATTCTTATAATAGCCCACGTAATAATTATAGTTGTTGGGATATGCAAAAAAGTCATCGTTGCCGGCAAAAATATAGGCCGAGCTGACATTCGGACTTGGTAATCCTACTTTCGAAGGTTGTAAAATTTCGAACACTTCTTTTTTGTTATAGCTCAATGTTTTGCCTACTTTATACCGGAGGTTGACGTTGGTGTTTTTATCACCGATAACTTTTATGGCATTATTTACTTTGATGGTTCCGTGATCGGTAGTGAATATCAGCTTATAACCCCGACGGGCAATGGCTTTCATTAATTCATAAGTGGGTGAATGTTTGAACCACGAAAGCGTCAGGGAGCGATACGCCTGCTCATCGTTGGCTAATTCACGCATCATCTTCGATTCGGTGCGGGCATGCGAAAGCATGTCGATGAAATTCAGCACAATTACATTTAATTGATTGACATCAAGGCGGGGTAATTGTTCAATCAGTTTTTCGCAGAAAGCCGATTCGTTAACTTTATGATATGAAAAACTGTAATTTTTCCGGAAACGCTGCAATTGCGACTGGATAAGGTCCTTCTCATTCATGTTTTTACCTTCTTCTTCATCCTCGTCGACCCATAAGTTGGGAAACATTTGCTGAATTTGTAAGGGCATCAAACCCGAAAAAATTGCATTGCGGGCATATTGGGTTGCAGTGGGTAAAATACTGCAATATAAATCTTCTTCGGTGAAAGTGTAAAGTTCACTCATCAGCTCACGAATGATTTTCCACTGGTCGTAACGGAAATTATCGACAAGTACAAAAAAAACTTTCTCCCCTTTATCCAGCAAAGGGAAGATTTTTGTTTTGAACAAATCGGGGCTCATCAAAGGTCGGTTTTCCGGTTTCTCGAACCAGGATGCATAATTTCTTTTTACGAATTTATTAAAAGTTGCATTTGCTTCCGACTTTTGCATCCTGAGCATTTCGTCCATTCCGTTATCGGTTTGTTCCAGCTCAAGTTCCCAGTACGAAAGTTTTTTGTAAACCTCCACCCAGTTTTCGTAGGTGAGTGAGTCGTTGATTTGCATACCTATCCGTCCGAATTCGGAGCGATAAGTTGTGCTTGTATGTTCAGAAACAATCTCTTTTTTATGAATATTTTTTTTCAGTGTTAAAAGAATCTGGCTCGGATTCACAGGTTTGGTCAGGTAATCGGCAATTTTATTTCCGATGGCCATGTTCATAATATTTTCTTCTTCGCTCTTGGTTATCATCACCAAAGGTACGTCCGGATCTGTTTCCTTGATCAGGGCAAGTGTTTCGAGACCACTCAGTCCGGGCATGTTCTCGTCGAGAAAAATAATATCAAATGGTTCTTTCTGACATAGTTCCAGTGCGTCTTTTCCATTGGTGGCTGTTACAACTTCGTATCCTTTATCTTCTAAAAATAAAATATAGGCACGCAGCAAATCGATTTCGTCGTCAGCCCATAATATCCGGTCTTTTTTCATTTTTTTTGAGTTGCTTTTTCCTTTGCAGGACTTAAATTTTGAATCAATTTGTAGATGAATGAAGTTACCTGCAATTTTTTTGTTCTTAATTTCCGGTATTTTCAGGTTGCTTATTTTAAATAATATTGTTGCATAAATTCAAAATAAGTAGTCATGGCATCTTTCTGCATCATAATGTTAAGATTTTTCTGTGATCCCAACAAATTGCGATAATCAGTGCCTTTCAGATTTTCGAACAGCGAACGCTCTTTAACCATACGTAATAAATACGATTTGGCAGTATTTGCATCGGCAAACGGACCTATAATAATAATCTGCTTTCCGGCAACATTTTCCTTGTTCAGTTTTAAATTCAGCATGCTGTAATTCTGAGCATTATAACTGTCAAAAACAGATTTCAATTTATTAAAATCAAATTCTCCCGACAGTACCACTATAGAAACAAAGTGCGGTTCGTTGGCTCTGTAGGCAAACAAATTTTTAAACAAGGGTACTTCTTCCTCTTTCTGAATAACCACAGCAGGTACAGTTGGCTGAACTGTACTGACAGGGGCGGATGTTGGTTCCGGCGTTTTTGTGGTAGCTGTGTTTTGCTGTGCCGGTTTTGTTTCATTGGCTACGACAGTTTCTTTTGTGTCAGGTGGAAGTGCTTGTTTTTCGTTCACTTTATTGACTTCATTCAATGCGTTTTCATCTAATTTATTCAGATTTCCGTCAGGAGAAGTGCTATTCGTCTTTGCATTCAGTTCGGGTTTTGAAGCCGGTTTTCTGATGTTTTTTTCCTGTTTTACATTGTTTGAAACGGTTTTTACATTCCCGGCTATGAATGTATTGTTAAGTTTCGCCGACTGGAAGCTGAGGTATTGACTTAAACCGGAAACAGAACGTAATATACCGTAGTTTTCCTCAGAGATGATAATCTCCTGTGCATTTAATTCCTCTATCAGCGACATCAGTGCAGGGTTTTTGGCCAGTGAGTTAATGTACCACTGTACTTCATCATACGAATCGAAATTAATAACTGAAAGGGCATTATAGGTGCTGTCGAGTTTACCGGTGGCGAGGTCAAAATCCTTGACAATAAAACTGCTGAAATTAAAAGCAGCAATGTTGTAAAGTAATTTGTTCATACTTTTGATATCTGCTTTTGTAATTATCAGTAACCTGTGTTTGATTGTCTTATCGGTCGAAAATTGTTTTTCGGCTATTGTCGCATTTTCTTCCTTCAGGTCATTGTCGCGCCGGGCTAAAAGTGTACCGTGCGATTTTCCGGTTTTGGCTTCGAGTCCCTGCTTCATCAATGAGAGGATGTCTTTCGACATGGCACTCACATCACTTTCCGGAAATTTTTCGACCACATCGTTCAATGCTTTTTCGAAAGTTTCGGGTTTTTCGGTTTTACCAATGCTTAATGCATTCAGAAACATGAATTTAGGCATTAGAGTCGAAAGCGGATAATTTTTTCGGATGTACTCAACGTTTTGTTTTACAAGTTTAAAATCGCTGTTGTTGTAAGCAGTGTATGTGTTATTATAAATCGAATCCTGTTCCTGGTACATTCGGTTCATCCTGTCTAAATAGTCGGGCATAGAAATTACCTCCACATATTTTGATTTAGGGAAATTGCTGATCAGCAGGTTTTTATAATATTCGGCTTTAGGCAGATTTCCCTGTTTCGATTCGAGCATATAGCTCTGGAAAAAGGTTTCAACCCTTCTTTCGTCTGTCGGGAAACGCCGGTTGAATTCATCAAAGGTTTCGATAGCTTTGGTGAAATCTTCCACTTTATCTTTGTAAATCATTCCCATATTGAAAAGCGCTGTGGCAAGTTCGGAATTTGATTTCCCGATTTGAGCCGGAGTAACCGGAATTTGCTGCAGGTAAAATTCAGGATTTTTATTGTCCGAAATCACATTGTTCTGTTTGGTGCTGTCTTTAGGAGCTGCGGATGTACCATCAGTATTGCTTTGTGCTGTTTCTTCAGCAAAAAGTGCACTTGATTTATTGGATCTGCGCCAGTTATCTTCAAGTTTTCGTTTACCCCAGCGTTTCAGGAAGTCAGATTGTCCTGATTTCAGAATGGCAGCATTATAAAAATACCAGTTGCCCATTCCGGCCGAAGGTCCGATCATTGGCATATTGTTTAAATCATTTTCAGGATCGAAGTTTCTTGCGTTTTTCGATTGTTCTGCTTCTATGGCAGCTTTTTCGTCGGCTTTTAGTTTTTCAATGATTTTGTTTACAATTTCGAGTCTTTTTTCTTCGGGCAGTGTCGCAAGGTGCTGCAGGCTGTCCTGTAAAACCACAATGTCGTGTTGTGCAACAAGTTCGCCAAGCGTTTCGGCTAATTTTGAAACCCTGTTATAGTTTTCATTATCCACTGTAATGATTTTGGCGGCTTCATCATAACAGGGCTGGGCTTTGATGTAATTCTGTTTGTTGTAATACAAATCTCCCAGCGTAATGAGGGTTACTGCTTTATCAAACCCGTTGCGGGTGCTTTTTTGTTTCGAATCAATAAAATACTCAATTGCTTTTGCTGTATCTTTGGTTTGCAGATATGTTTTCCCAATGGTGTAGTAAATCTGATCGAGATATTCTTTGTTGTTGGGGTTTTTAAGCATTTTATTCAGCTCTTTTCTGACTGAAGTCACATGCTCGTTGTCGAGTTCGGCTCTGTAAATGCGGGCGTTAAAGTCCATCTCGAACGGAGGATTCAGTTTTAAAACATTCGAGAAAGCCTGAAAAGCCTGTTGGTTATTTCCGGTAATTTTATAGAGCTGAGCAAGCAGAAACTGAAATCTTTGTTTTAAATATTTATCAGTTTCTTTTTTTAAAGCCAGTTCGAGGAAAGGAATTGCTTCTTTGTATTGATGTTTTTTTAACAGTAAATCGGCATTGACAGATGCAAAAAGTCCGATATGTGCAGCGTTCAGATCGTCCTGTTTTAATTTTGAAAGCAATTGTTCGGCTTCATAAATCCAGCCCATCTCACCATAAGCGCGGGCTGTCCACAGCTGACAACGAGCTACCATATCTTTATCAGCCTGATAGTGGCGTGCAATGTATGTGAAAGTACCAACCGAACCGATAAAATCTCCTTTATGAAATTCGGCCTGAGCGAGCAGAAGCCATGCATCTTTAAGTGCCGGATTAAATTCTTCCTGTTTGTACCACAACTGATATTGCGGGTCATTCCATTTTTTATCATCCCGTTCGGGTTTTTGTTTGATCGAATGAAGTTTGATGGCTTTACGGCATTTTTCAATGGTACGATCCATGGCCGATTTGGCCGCATTGGTGTTTTCGTGCCGGCTGACAGGGTACATTGGAATAATGGAAGAATAATCCTCACGATGTGCAGTGTTGATGCTCTGTAATCCTTCGTTGTAGCTTACAAGTCCGTTGAAATGAACATTGTAACGTGTGTTCAGAGCCTGATAAGCCCGTGTGGCCGGAGTGTTCTTTTTCAACGAACAGGCACTTGCCAGAACGACGAGAACCGAAAACAATATAATATGATGGAATTTCGCTTTCAAAAAAAACAGGATATTTAGGGTTGTCTTAATAATCATTTAAAAGTCAAAATACAAACTTAAAAAACACCATTCTATTGTGTTTTTAACTCACAAAAATACGAAATTTTGAATACAAACCTTTAACTTTGCGGCGAAAATTATGTTGTATTAAGTAATTAAGTGAAAATAATATGTGGGTTCTTGTAATTATATTAATAGTTTTTGCGCTGATTCTGATGATAGCTACTTATCTGAACAGAAGGAATAAGACAGAAGAGAATGAAATTGTTATCAATAATGATGGTGAATGTTGTGGCGCGCACGAAGTCTGTGACCGTGATTCATTGCTGAGTGCTGATGTGACCATTGAGTATTTCGACGATGAAGATTTGGATGCATTGGCTCATATAGCACCCGAAAAACTAACCGAAGCACAACAAAAGCAACTCGCTGATGTGTTTTATACATTGAAGGAAAGTGAGGTGGCAGCATGGCTTCGCAGCCTGCAACTGAGAGCCATACAGCTGCCAATGGCTTTAAGAGAAGAAGCTTTGATGGTAGTAAGCGAAAGACGCAATCAATGATTTTGTAAAATACCGGCTTAGTTTTTCTCCATTGCCTTTTTTTTCATCTCCGGAGGCATCTTTTCGATGGCATATCGCAGCGATGTTCGTGGCATTACACTTTTCTTGCTGATTATATAATCGTATACTTCCTGAAGATGCTTGTTGGCAGCTACTTTCAACATCCAGCCATATCCTTTCTGAACCATATCGTCCCTGTCCAACAACAATATATCGGCAATTTCGAATATGTCGCTGATAAAAAGCCCTTTACGTGCAGGAATTATCAGTGTGACAGCAGCTGCACGACGCATCCACCGGCTCTCATGTTGAGCCATTCGTTTTAAATCTCCGATAAATTGAGGGTACATTTCGACAAGTGTTCCAAGTGTGTGGTTGCAGAATGTATCGCATGATGCCCAGTTGTCGACATACTTCAGTACCCAGTTTCTGAAACGTACGAAATCTTCAGGTTCGAACTTTTTATGCAAACTGTAAGACCAGTGACAGGCAATAAAAGTTTCTTCAAGCATGCCCGATTGCCAAAGAGATTCACATAAATCAAAAATTTCTTCTTTTGGAAGATTTTTCACCCGGCTGAATGAGTTTTTAGCTATATTGCCTACATCTGCCGATTTAATTCCATAACATTTAATACTTTCCTTAAAAAAGTGCATACTGGAAATGCGCGTTTTCTCATCACTTTTGATTGCTAATTCCTGACGAAGTTGTTGTATGATTTCCGACATTGTACCGATTGATTTATAAATATTCTGCAAATATAATTATTAGTTGGATTAACTGTTATGAAGGGATGCGATTTTTAAGTTTAGCCGGTTCATTTTCCCGATATTAAGATGTCAGGGCTACGCCCCTCAGATTTATCTGCTTATTCAAAGTTACAAAGATGTCACAGCTACGCTGCTTAATACAATAACTCAGGGGCGTAGCCCTGTCATCTTATTTATATAATCAGGAACTTAAAAAAATAACAACCCCTGATTCGCATAATTAATTATTTCTTTGTATTCTCCGTGCCTCTGTGGTTATTAAGAATCACCGACACCCCCCAACCCCCAAGGGGGTGTA
>CALCBD010000028.1 GCA_937897985.1 uncultured Paludibacter sp.
CTTCGTCCCGTTTGCTAATTTGCTCAATTTAATTTTCTGAGCGAAAAACGGGACTCGAACCCGCGACCCCGACCTTGGCAAGGTCGTGCTCTACCAACTGAGCTATTTTCGCAATTGTTGTGAATGAAATAAATTCGCTTATTTACTTATTGATTGCTTTTCTAATTGCGGTGCAAAGATACTCTCTTTTTGATAATTTGCAAATATTTGTGTTTGTTTTTTGCTCAA
The DNA here is from genome assembly GCA_937897985.1 of uncultured Paludibacter sp. GTDB lineage: Bacteria > Bacteroidota > Bacteroidia > Bacteroidales > Paludibacteraceae > Paludibacter. The sequence continues at coordinate 229 of CALCBD010000028.1, forward strand.
TTTTCATAAAAAATTGTGTAAATAATTATATAAAACGTTGACAAAGAATACTATAAATAGTTTTATGAAATCAAAATCTGTAAAAATTTATATCAGTTTTACCAAATCTAAGTTTGATTTTAGTAATTTTGTGGTTGAAAATTATTTTTATGATCGAAATAAGTAAAGAAGATTGGAAAATTGTAGCATCAATTAATGCAAAATTCAAAAAGTCGTTGAGCGATTACCGGCTGATTGAGAACAATGATCATATACTGATCGGACTGTCGGGGGGGAAGGATTCGTTGGCACTTGTCGAATTGCTGGGCAACAGGATGAAGGTAAAAGTGCCGGATTTCAAAGTAACTGCTGTTCATATCTCGGTCGGGAACATCAGTTATGAAAGCGACCTGGACTATCTTAAATCATTTTGCGAGCAATTCAACATTAATTTTGTACATCATACCACCCGTTTCGAAACTGAAGAATCAGGGACTAAGTCAATTTGCTTTTTATGTTCGTGGTACCGGCGAAAAGCCATTTTTAAAGTTGCAGAAGAATTGGAATGCAATAAAATCGCTTTAGGACATCATCTTGATGATATTTCGGCAACATTACTAATGAATCTGATTTTTCAGGGTTCCTTCGGTTCAATGCCACCAAAACTTAAAATGGATAAATTTGATATGACCATTATTCGTCCGTTATCACTTATCTCAGAAAGGGAATTAATTGAATTTGAAAGGATTAAATCATACCATCAACAAATCAGGAATTGTATTTACGAAAAAGAATCCTCCCGTAAAGAAATAAAAACACTCATTGCTGAACTTGAGAAACTGAATCCGAATGTCCGACAAAGTTTATGGAATGCCATGCGTAATATTAAATCCGATTATCTGCCACGAATTGAAAAATATGAATGAGTAGCTTGTAACTATTTGTTTTCAGTTGTTATAACATATTAACAAAACATTTAAATGAGAATATTTTTAACAATAACTTTGCTCGTTATTTCAAATGTATTTATGACATTTGCCTGGTACGGACATTTGAAACTCAGAGAATTCAAATGGTTTGAAACTTTACCCTTAATCACTGTCATTTTAATCAGCTGGGGAATTGCCTTTTTTGAGTATATTTTTCAGGTACCTGCCAACAGGATTGGTTTCAGAGAAAACGGTGGTCCTTTTACACTTCTACAACTGAAAGTAATACAGGAAGTTGTTACTTTGGTAGTTTTCACTGTCTTCTCCACTATAGCCTTTAAGAATGAAACTTTTCGCTGGAATCATTTGGTCGGTTTTTGTTTTTTAGTTCTGGCTGTTTATTTTATTTTTAAAAAATAAGTAGAGACGTGGCATGCCACGTCTCTACAGAAAAAATGAAACGATATATCAGACGTGGCATGCCACGTCTCTCTGCAGATATAAATTGAAATAAATTATCAGACATGGCATGCCACGTCTCTGCAGAAATTAATTGAAACGATAAATCAGACCAGGCATGCCACGTCTCTGCAGAAAATAATTAAAATGATATATCAGACCAGGCATGCCACGTCTCTCTGCAGATATAAATTGAAATAAATTATCAGACCTGGCATACCACGTCTCTACAGAAATTAATTGAAATGATATATCAGACCAGGCATGCCACGTTTCTCTGCAGATATAAATTGAAATAAATTATCAGACCTGGCATGCCACGTCTCTGCAGAAATTAATTGAAATGATATATCAGACCTGGCATGCCATCTCTCTGCAAATATAATTTGGTATGATATATCAGACCTGGCATGCCAGGTCTCTACAGATATAAATTGAAATAAAATATCAGACCTGATTACACAGTTCAATATTCACAAAACGACGATCCGTTTTAAACTGTCGGTACACAAAACACCCGGTTTCTAAGTGCAGAAGTGAGCGGTGGATACAATGGAGTTGTGCCGGGGCTTTACGCTTCCGGAAATGGTTCCGAATCCACTGTTACAGCAACATACAATTGGTTTGATTCTGCTATCCGAAAAACGTGATGTACAATATGTATTACGATAAAAGTCTGACTAAAATTGTGAATAAAGCCTGGTCGGATTTAACTTATGGTATTCGTACTCATTATCACGCCATTAATGATATTCAGAAATGGGGCGTAAGTGTGGAGCAACCCGAAGCACTCGTCGAAATCAACAAGGTGGAAAATGCTGCCCGTTTACTGAATCGTTTTAATCCATCTTTCCGAAAATCAGATTGCTGGTGATTTTTGGCATGGAAGAATTAGCCAACTGGTATCCCGACACATTGAAACGTGGCATGATGGTTATCAATAACAGTCTGAAAATTGAGGAAAAAGCAAAAAAACTATGGGATGCCGGTTACCTCAATGCGCTTGTTCCCACCGATTTAATTGCCGATGGGCGATTGAAAATCAATGCTGACGGAAAACCTCAGATTCAAAATCACGAATTTGATGCTGTGTTGTTTATAGCTCCGCAATATGCACGAAAATCCACACTCGACTTTCTGAAAAGTTATGTGGATAAAGGAGGAAAACTGATGCTCGATGGAGTTGCTACCCGCGATTTTGATGGCAGAGACATTAGCCGGCAATGGAACGAAATTCAGGCCAAAGCAATTTGTAAGTCTTTTGTAGTCAATGATATTGAAAAATCAGGAATCAACAAGCGTGAATTTACAAATGGTGTATTGAACGAAGATGGTTCGTTTACGTTTACCGGAATTAAAGATACTCAAACACTAAAATCGGGCAAAAACGGCGATACTTTTACTATTAAGTGCAATGGTTTGGCTGCTATCAAAACGGATGAAAACGGTAAATTAGAAAAACTGGTTGCAACTGATTTCTCGTCCCTTACCTTCAATGGAAAAACAATTATCGGCGTAGATCAACCAACCGATATTTCGGTAGTGATTACCGGTGGGAAGGCAGATATAATGATGGCAGATAAAAATAAAACCAATAAGGTAAGCACTTCTCTGTGATTTTTTTAAAACTTACGGATGCTGTGATTGAACAGAGTTGTTATGAATATGAATTGATGGGTGGAGGAGATAAAAAAAGTGGCCGTGAAGGCGGTCACCGGTTTATAAGTAAGTTTTTATAAAAAGAAAAAACCGCACTGTTATTTATTGAGAAAACTCCTATAAATAGGATTTGAGGTGAAAGTTCTCTTTGTAATCTGCCGTCCGCAAGGGATACCCGAAGGCGCAGCCCGCCATTAAAAACCTGCATATCTCGTTAATTTTTTAGTGTTGAGTTTTCCAATCTCTGAACAATGCGGTTCGTTTCTTTTGTTGCAAATATAACACATTTATTTTGGAAATGTTGCGTCAGCCCTAAATATTTTGAGTAAAATCTGTAAATTAACCGGACATTAACTTTAAACTCCGGCAAAAGTAAAAAACCACTGCTAAAATTTCGCTATATGAAAGAAAATTTCTATTTTTGCGCAATAAATTTTCAAAATTAACAAATTAAGTAAATATAGAGCCATCTTATGTCGACCAAAAAAGAAAATAAAATCGATGAATTAGAAAATGTTGAAAGTGTATTAAGCACATCCGAAGCATTTATTGAAAAATATCAGAAACAAATCATATTTGCCGTGGCAACAATAGTTTTAGTTGTATTGGCAATCATTGCTTTCCGTAATTTTTATATTCAGCCCCGCGAAACTGAAGCTGAAAACCAAATGAGTAAAGCGCAGGCATTTTTTGCAGTCGATTCATTTAAAGTAGCTCTCGAAGGAAACAAAGACTTTACCGGTTTTAAAGATATCGCTTCCGATTACAGCATTACCCGTTCCGGAACATTAGCCGCTGCTTATGCCGGTATTTGTTATTACAAATTAGGTCAGTATGAAAATGCAATAAAATATCTGTCGCAATACGAAGGCAAAGACAATTACTTTTCGACTTCGATAATCGGACTCATCGGTGATGCCTATGTTGAAATGGGTGAATCGTCGAAAGCATTGGATTATTTTGAAAAAGCTGCCGATAGAAAAAATGAAATTTTAAGCCCTGTTTATCTTAAAAAAGCCGGAGTCGTTTACGAATCGCTCAATAAACCTGAAAAAGCACTCAAAGCTTATAACCAAATTAAGGACGATTACTCAAAGAGTGCTGAAGCAGCTGATATTGAAAAATACATTGCAAGAATTCAAAAATAATATATTTTGAAATTGAATACAAAAAGCTACTTCATAAGTTTGAGGTAGCTTTTTTTGCTAAATAAGAAATCAACAATAATTCTCAGTTTTACAATTAATCCATACTGAATATGGCTACTCAATACAAAAATTTATCAGACTACGATGCTGATCAAATGCCCGGCAAAGACAGCGTTGCCAAACAACAATATGCCATTGCTGTGGCTGACTGGAATCCGGATATTACTCATACGCTGCTGAAAGGCGCGATTGACACTCTCATCGAAAACGGAGTGAAAGAAAAAAATATTAATGTCGTTCATGTGCCGGGTACATTTGAACTTACCTATGCGGCAAAAGAATTTATTAACGATTATTTATGCGAAATTGACAACCATAAAGTAAGAAAATATGCTGCCGTTATTGTGTTGGGATGCGTAATTCAGGGCGATACACCACATTTCGACTATGTTTGTCAGGGCGTGACCTATGGAATTTCAAAACTCAACACTTATGTTGATGGATGCCCGGTAATTTTTGGTGTTCTCACTACCAATACATTACAACAAGCACTCGACAGAGCCGGAGGAATACACGGAAATAAAGGCACAGAAGCGGCAATTACAGCCATAAAAATGGCAAATATTGTTTGGTAGTTCTGAAAAAAAGATTACCTTTGCAACGCTTTTCAAAAAGCAGGGCAGTTACCAAAGTGGCCAACTGGGGCTGACTGTAACTCAGCTGTCTTTCGACTTCGGAGGTTCGAATCCTTCACTGCCCACAAA
>CALCBD010000029.1 GCA_937897985.1 uncultured Paludibacter sp.
TGGAGATTTTTTTCAGGCTGCTTGTTTTACCCTTGGGGCTATGTTTTTGTGAACAAAGTGGCGGAATGACGAAGACCGCTTTACCTATTCGGTTTAAACCTGCAGGGGGTTGTTGATTCACTATATCATTGCAAATAGCTTAATAATAATTAACTACGCAGAAATACTATTTAGCATATTCTACCATAGAAAAATATGGCTCATGGATAATAATTTCACTATCTTGAAGTAATGAGTTATTTAAAATAAATGAGTGTAAATATAATTTGTTTGCTATTTGACTTTGAATGATTAGTTTTTCTTTAGTTTGATACAAACCCGGTTTTGTACGTAAGAAGAAATCTGCTTCGAGGAACATGGGAATAACACTGTAAAGTGCATTTACTGTTGAACGATTGCTGCCGTATTTATTTTTTATTTCCTTTTGTATTAGCTCCGTATTGATAAATTCTTGAACTTGAAAGTATTTGGCAAAAACAGAATATGTGTCGAATGAAAAAGGATAGTAACTGTTTAGTAAGGAGATAAGTATAACAGAACGGTCACTTTTTAATTTTAATGCCATTAAAATTTCGTTACTGTTTTCCTTTAACAAGTCTGACAAAGGTGATTTGAGAATTATCTTATTGACAATGCTTAATGCTTTATTTATTCTATTTGCTCCTGAATACTCAAATGAAAGTTGTTCTTTAAGGTAATCGGGATTGTATTTATCTTGCAAAAAGTCTTTCAATGCAATTTCAAGTATTGAAAGTGGAATTCTTTGGTTTATATCTATTTTACTCATTTGTGTTTTTCTTTAATTTGATAAATGGTATCAGCACTTCTAAGACATGACTACCCCCGTGTGTAATGATTCTTTGATTTGAGGTAAAGGCATTATTATTTTTCACAAAGATAGTGTTTTCAGTTTCTCCTAAAAATGATTTCCAATCCGAATTGTCACTTAGAAATTTATCTTTCAACCAACTTTCAGAGTATTCTAAATGTCGGAGACTTCTACTGCCGGATTTATTTGTTCCTAATGTCTGCTTGTGAGAAAGTGAATTCAAACCATTTGCCTGAATGTTACCGTGATCTGTGGTGATAAAAACAGTATAATCTTCGGATATCAAACGTTCAATATTCAGAATGATTTCAGAGTTTTCTATCCAATTTTGTGTTAAATCAAACAGGTCGTTATAATCGCCACAAGCATGCATTTTTTCATCAAGCGAAATGTCTACATAAGCTAAACGTTTGATATTTGATAAATTATCAGGATTTAGTCTGTTGTAATGATATGCAATTTGAGCATCCAATACACCTTTATTGTTCCAAAAGTTCTTCCATAATTTTGCTTCGTTGGCTGGGTTTTGTACATAGCTACTTATCGGATTGTCTCCTCTGAAAATTGCTTGCCTTGATAGTTGGGTAATCGAAGGAATCCATGAATATATTACTTCATTAGCCGTTTCAATGGTATCATTGAAATGGGCTGATAACATGAGGTACTGCCAATAAGCCATACCGTCAATTACTACCAGTGCTACTTTATCATTTTGTTTGAAATTAAATTGCAGGTAAGGCAATACCTTACTTACTATGCTTGGTTTTTTGACATAAGAAGCTGGAATAATATGTGCTTTGTATTTTTGTTCAATGTGTTGCTGGAAACGGTCATTTATAATTTCAATATCCGGTTTTACATCCTCCCACCATTTATTTTCAATAGCGATTAAAACATTATGCGATAAGATTGAAAATGATTTTTCCCAATTTATTTCGTCTTTTGAATCAATAATCGACTTTAAGTATGAAAGTATATCTTTTTGTATCTTGATTTTATTTGTTATCTCGTCAGTGTTGCATTTTTTTAAATACTCAATAGTTTGCGGTTCTGAAAGTGTTTGAGTTGGTTTTTTACTATAAAGCAGACACAGTTCATTGTATGAGCATTTGAGAATTGTTTCAGAATAATACTCCGGAAAATAGGTTGTAATTTGAAAATCATGATACATACCCATTTTGAGCATATCTTCCAATACATCTTCTTTTTTGTCAACAAGATAACAATATCTTTGCTGTGGGTTCGCTTTGAAAATCAATTCAAAATGAACACGAAGCTCTAAAGCTGAACCGCTAACAAGTTCAACACCTATTTTACATAGTTCTGCTTTTACTTCCGGCTTATAAAAAAATCGGTCGGTGTTTTTGATTATAGACAGTTGATTTGTTTGCAGTCCTAAATCTATTATTAGCTCCTTCAGTAAGTTATCCATTTATATTTATTGTAATTAGCCGTTTTACATCAGGGACAATGCGTGTATCTTTTTCAAAGCGTTGAACCCATTTTTCGTATTCCTGATTTAAGCGTTTTAGTTTTGCTGCTCTGATATTGTCAATCCCAATTCGGTCAATGCCTTTCTTCTGAAAATTGTACAAGTTCTGTCGTTTCTCAAATCGTTTTTGCAGCACAGTGCGTATGGTTGCCTCTAAGTTAGCGAAAGTATTTTGCAAGGTATCTTCCAGCTTTTTATATTCTTCGACTATTATTTTGTCAGTCATTTGCGTTGAAATTGTTGAGGTATAACTGAAGTTTTTGCTGTTTGTTACCAATTGATTCCAAATATCATTAGCATAAGCCGGGTAAACTTTCCCATTTTCCGCAACAAATTGTGCAACATAGGTAGATTTAGTTTCCAAGGTATTTATTGCAGAAACTTCCCATAAGCTCCACTGCCCTTTTGTGCTATCACCGGAAGCAGATTGCAACACAGCAATTCCAGCATCGGTTGAAAACTCAGGAATTGAATTCAGCATATTTTGAACAATAGTGTGCTGCAAGGTGATATGTTCAAGGTTTGGGTTGTTTAAAGCCAAAACAGAATCAAAGGAAGCGTTCAATTTAATTTCCCTCCATTGTATATTCAGACTACCATCAATTTGTTTGCTAACGTGCCCCTGATTATTTAAAGCATATTGCGTCATCATGTCTTCCAACCAAACCGGCAAAGGACTGTGTTTGATTTCCGCCGCTTTACGGCTATCAATTTCCGCTTCCTTGATTAAAGGCAAAGCACTTTCGGTAGATTGAAAATCATTCAGTTTTTTCTTGATTTCAAATAACCATTTATCGCCGGCATATTCGAAACGTGTAGGGTCTAAAAGTGATTGCAAGTACAGTTGGTTGATACGTTTCACGTCAATGGTTGAGTCCAATACATCAGAGGTTTTGTCGATACCCAATTGTTCTAAAATAGAATTCAGTTTTTCGACAATAACCTGATAAACTCTCAAATCAACACTATTTGTTGTAAGCATATTGTATGCAGACACTCGGTTTTGTTGCCCGATACGATCCACACGACCAATGCGCTGCTCAATCATCATAGGGTTCCAAGGCAAATCGTAATTGAAAATAATATGACAGAATTGCATATTCAATGATTCACCTGCTGCATCGGTAGCAATAAGCACCTGACTATGTTCTCTAAACCTACGAAGGGCATTTTTACGCTCGTCCAATTCCAAACTACCATTTATACTTTCGCATGTAAAACCCTCCAATGTGAGTCGGTTTAGTAGCATTTGCTGGGTGGAACGAAATTCAGTAAAGACTAAAATTTTAATGTCGGGATTGTCTGTTTCAATTTTCAGTTTGTTGATATATTCTATCAACTTTGAGGCCTTTGCATCTGTTTCGGTTGCAAGGCAATCGGAAGCTTGTGCGATTAATTTTTCGAGTAATTCAATTTCATTGTTTAATGGTTCAACTTTTATTGTTGAAACATTATCGGGAGTCAGGTTCTCGAAATCAAAATCATCGTCCATCTCTTGTGAAAAATCTTCGGTTATGTCTGATTCTTCTCCGGCAGCTAAACGAGCATAGCGGGTTCGCATGGCGGAAAGAATAGCAGCTGTGGAGCTACTTGCCAAGCGTTGAAAAAGTATCATTATTAAGCCTCGTGAAGTGTTCTTGTTATATTTTGCACTATTAAATCCTTTACGAACATAGTCGGTAACAGCCTCATATAATGCAATTTGTTTCCTGTGGTAGAATTCATTTAATTCAACATCCAATCGAAAGGTTTGACGTTCGTTGAAAAGTTTATTGCCTTCATAATCGACAGCCAACCTTTTTTCTGTACGAATAACATAGGGTTCTATTTCTGCAATGGTGGGCATTCCTTCCCCTGCAAAAGCTTCGGGGTCTATGAGTTGAAGTACGCGGCGAAAATGGTCTGATTTCCCTCTGTGTGGGGTTGCAGACAATAGTAAGGCGTTAGGAACTTCATTGCACAATGCTTGTGCCAGTTGAAAGCGTGAGACTAGTTGGTTACTTCCACCCATTTTATGCACCTCATCAATAATCACTAAATCGAAATTGGCATTCAATACAGCTTCCATTCTGTATTTATTGTATTCATCCACTTTTTCATTCGACCAACCTTGACGGCGTTCCAGTGGTTTGAGTGCATCGGTAGAGACAATAATTTGGTTGTGTTGCGTCCAGAAATTGAATTCCTGGTCGGCATTGATATTTGAAAAAGTGCGTGATAGTGAGGAGATTAAATCAGAATCGTAGAGGTGGAAAACTTCGTTAAAGTGTTCTTTGAGTTCGCTTTGCCATTGCATCATTGCCGATTTTGGAACAATAATCAAGGTGCGTTTTACTTCCCCTCTTAGTTTTAGTTCTTTGAGAATAAGCCCTGTTTCAATGGTCTTTCCCATACCTACTTCGTCGGCCAACAAAAAGCGGTTTTGAGCTGCCTGCATTACTTTCTCTAATACTAATATCTGGTGCGGAAGTGGTATTAAACTACTTTCGTAGGGTGCGAGTATGTTTTTCTTTGCTATCTCGTCTTTAATACGAGCAGCCAAAGCAACGAAACGAACAGAAGAAAGTGAGTTTTTAGTTTGCTGAATTTCAATGTCTTCCGCAGCAATTTGCAACAAAGAATTGTCTTCGAGTACACGTACCCAAAATACTTTTTGACCAAAAATTTCTTTCTCGCCAATTTTTTCGATTGCTTTTCCTTTGTAGAACATTGAAATTCAATTTGTATTATTACTTTTACATTGTCGTTACTCGAAGAGCAAAAGACTTGGTAGGCCGCATTACCGTAAATGCGGTTTTTTTATGCCTGTATTTTTCATGTGTACGTTTCTCCATTTTTTACCCACGTTTAAAATGTCATGTGTAGATTTTTGATTTTTGTATACATGAACCAAATCTCATGTTATAAAAATGCGATTTTGATAACATGACAATTATGACATGTTAGTTTTTTGAGTTAAATTTCAATATCTCCGGGGCATTGTATAGATAATCAAACAAAGCAACATTGATGTAGAAATTCTCCTTGCCAATTTTATGAAGAGTAAGTAACTCCTTTTCAATTAATAGATCAAGATATTTTGAAGCCGTTTGCCTTGTAATTTGCAAATCCTGCACCAGAAATTCAATTTTAGTGTATGGGTGTTTAAATAGGTTATTTATCAAATCCTGTGAGTATATTTTACGAAGCTCTGTTCTTATTTTTTTCTTGTGTTGCATCATTAATGTTTTAATCCCACGCACAATAGCAGTAGTTTGAATGGAGGTTTGCTCCACAGCTTCCAACATAAACATCAGCCACGGTTCCCAATTTTGAGTAGTGCGAGTTTCCTGCAAAAGTTTATAGTACATGCCCTTGTTCTGGTTTATATATCTACTTAAATATAGAATTGGTAGATTCAACAAATTTTCCTTCACTAAAAACAGGATATTGATAATACGACCCGTACGTCCGTTACCATCGTAAAAAGGGTGAATACTTTCGAATTGGTGGTGAATAACTGCCATTTTTACTAATGGGTCCCAGTCGCACAATTCATTATCGTTCATAAACTTTTCGAGGTTCGACATGTATACCACAATATCATCGTGATTTTGCGGTGGTGTGTAGACAATTTCTCCTGTTTGTTCATTTTTGAGTTCAGTTCCGGGAAGCTTTCTGAATCCCGACCTTGTTTCTTCTAAAGTGGATTGAATATCAATGATTTGATTGCAAGTAAGTAAACCTTGTTTCCGCACCACAGAGAAACCATCTTTTAACGCAGTAGCATAGTTATAGACCTCTTTGGCAGCAGAACTTGTGAAGTGTTTTGCAAAGTTGTCGCTACTAAACAATTCATCGTGTGTGGTAATAATGTTTTCAATAGCAGAACTGTCTTTTGCTTCTTGAAGCGAAAGTGTATTTAAAATAATTACCTCATTGGGAATGGTTTCAGCCACACCGTTGAGTTCCGCCAATGCTTTGTGTGCCAATGCTAGTTTCTTTAAAACCGGCTTGGTTTCAATATCCTGTGTCAATGGCAAGTGAGGGATTTTGTAATTCATGGCTAATTTATTTTATCTATAATCTTTTGGCTAAAGCCATTTTTTTTTAATTCTATTATCCTCCAGCTAAAGCAGGAGGCAACTGATAAATACATGTATTGTAACCTTCGCTTGGAGTTATCTTTCAACTAATTTAATTATCTATGAAATCTATAAACTTTACCGCCCTAAATTTTTCAGCGAGCAATTCTTTGCGTGCCTCAACAAATTCAATGAAATGATCGAAATCGTAATTGTCTAAATTGGGAATGCTGTGCCTTTGTTTGAAATTGGCATCTCTGCTTGTTATCCATACATCAAAGGGAGTTGCATTTTTTGATTTATTCTCAATATCGTCCAATAATTCAAGATTGTAAATCGTGTTGTAATAACTTTGATATTTTGTTATTTTTTCTTCGTCATAACCTCTTTTAGTGAGCTTTGCTTTTGTGAATTCAGATTGTGGGAAAATATGGTCTTCGTTAAACCGATTTCCTTTCCAATCTCTACCCGGATAGAGCAGCGATAAGATAAGAAAACTATAACGGGTTGAATAATTAGTTGTAAGTACGTTGATAATTTCATCATCTGTAAATGAAGCTTCAATTCCTAACTGTTTATTAATCTCTTCGTGTGGAAAGTATTTTGAACTGTTAGATTCAATAATTTTTCGCAAAGTGCTCAAAACGGTGTCGGTGCTTGAACCCAACGCATTTTTCCAAATGAAAAACACTAACCATTGTTGAATATTGTTTTGCTCAATTACATCGTTGATATTGGACGAGGTTAAATATCCATTTCGTTTTGTTTTTTTCAAGTGCTGAGCAATTGGCAGCAATGCCAACTTGGTTACCAAGTTTTTGTCGTTAAAGCCAAAAGAATGAACTAATTGAATTGATTGGTGGATACATTCTTTAGTAGTTTCCCAATGGTCTTCTATTTTCTCTAAATTCGATTGGGTAAACGAACTTAGCTTATATTGTATTGGTAAATCTTCTGTAAGGTACATAGCACCTTTCATCACAAAATCTTTTCCAAAATTGTAACCACTTCCAATTTTATTGATATTGTCGGTAAATGAGTGAATCTCTTCTCTTGCATTCAACTCTCTCCACTTAGCTGTTGCTGTAGAAAGTAAAATGTCGCTATATTCCAGTTTTGCACCACCTGTATTCGTACGAATGAAAATCTCCAATACTTTATCATAGTTGTCTGATTTTTCTTCGTAGAAGTTTATAATTTTAGAAACATTGATTCTTGAATGCAATTTGCCTATCATTCTTAAAGCTGATTTTTTTTCTTCATCTGTACAGTTTAACAGGGTCGGTTCAATCGCATCCTTTGCATCTTCAGCATCATCATAATTCAAAATTTCACCCACTTTAAACCAGAATTGAGGGCCATTCAGTTTAGGCATATAAGACGCATCCTCTTTGAAAAGAAACTGATATGTCAATTCCTCAGGGTTATCGTTTTCGTCGGTTGGCTTTAAAAGGTTGAGGTATAGGTATGTTTTTTTCCATTTGCGATAGAAATACCTAAAAGAACCACGAAGACCAATATTTAAAGACGTGATTCTTTGTTGACCATCTAAAACCAAATAGATATCCTGGTTTACTCCATCTAAGTTTGCCGTTTTATTGTGAGGGTGTTCCCCATCGTAATCGCGAATAAACTCATACGAAGTCCACATCTTTTTGTTTTCTTCTCTGATTCTCCAGAATAAAAAAGAACTGATAGGGTATTCACACATAAGTGAATCAAATAGCTTTTCTATTTGATAAGGACTCCACACGTATTCTCTTTGAATAGCTGGTAAAAATGTATTTCTACCAATTTTTTCAGTAATTACATCTCTAACGGTAATGGTTTGATATGACATATCTATTTGATTTAAGTAAGTTCGTATTGTATTTTTTTACACCCTTGATACCGCAATATCATAATACTGCAACAGCACTTCGTCTTCCATCAGCAGATTGTTTGGAATGCTATCGCCAATGGTGACAATGGTTTTAAAATCTTTGTCTTTGTAGCATTGTTTGAAACCGGCACGGAGTGCTTCTACGCGGGCTTCTTTGATTTTGCCTTTGGGCTTGGAGGCTTGCTCGCGGTAGGCATCGAACTGCTTGAGCAGGCGACGGGTGCGGACTTTTTCGAGGTCTATTTCGTTTTCCATATCGGGGATATACCATGCACCAGCTTCGTTTTGCAAGAAGTTGTCTTCGAGTATATCGCGCAACTCGGGGATAATGTCTCCCTTGCGGGCACCGGCTAAAGCCTGCATCCATTTGGGCTGAAGCTCCTGATAGGTTTGCGGGGTTTCCAACTCGCGACGAAGCCACAATACACCTTCCTGCTCGCTGCCTACCAACAGCGATAGCTGCACGAAGCGTGGTACTTCGGCTTTTTTACTATCGTACTGGTGTGCTTGCTCGGCGGTGAAGAACATGCCATCGCGCTCGATAAAGCGTTCTTTTAGCCCTTTCTGGAACAGACCGGCATCGATAGGTACTGGCAGATTGCGCTGCACATAAAAGGCAATAAGCCTATCGAAAAGGATTTTTGGACTACGCTCTATAACGGCCGTAGTGGCATTTTCTTTCACCACATGCACCGGCAGGTGGTGCAGGTGTTCGGCTACAAAATCCCAAATACCAACCTCGGTATGCTGGCTTTGCTGAAATTTGGTATCGAATTCGGAAGAGGGTTTGTAGCAGGAGATTACGAGGTCTTGTTTAACCGCTGTTGTTGTTGTTACAGATTTAAAGCTACCTTGTTTTTTATCCAATGCAGCAACATTTGCAACAATAAAGCCAACTTTCTGTAACGAATTTTGTATAGTATTCCAAATTCCAGCATTTGTGTTACTAAATTCAACAGTCATCCATTTACCACTTTTTAAAATTCTATAAAACTCTACAAAACTTTCTACCATTAAAGATTGATAATCAAAAATATCTTTATTCTGATACTTGTTTTCAATAGCCTCTTTATGATTATCTGTTCTAACTTTAAGCCAACTTTCCCATATGATATTTAGCTCAGAGTACATAATATTTGCTCCAAATGGGGGGTCAACAAAAATATAATCTACCGAAGAATTTAAAATAGTATTAAGATTAGTTGAAGAATTTACTTGAGATAATGAATTGATTTCTCTTTCGTAATCTGTTTTTGCAAAATCATTAATTTTGCTTTTCAATAATTTATAAGGACTATTTTCTACATTTAATGACGGAATATATAATGTGCCTGATACAGTTCCAAACTTTCTATCAATAGTGAATTTATACATTTTAGTAGTTCGAATCATCCCAGACGTTATCCAAATTTTTAAAAGTGGAAGTTTTTTAGCCTTTTCAAATAATGCCGAGAGATAAATCAGATTTCTTTTTGTATAAAAATGGTGAATGTGAGTTATACCATTTGACCTTATTGGCTGATCTGTATTATAACCATTTGGAAGTTCTATGATTGGAATTTCAAAATTACTTGTATAATTGTTGATTTTTTCAATTAAATCTAAATCAAATTGAGTAGGTCTTCTTTCATATCTATTTCGACCAAATGTATTGTTAATTATCACAGGGACAGCAGCAGTTTGTGTAATTGTTTTTTTTAAAGCATTATCATAAACAGTTATCCATTTTTTATTAATACTCTTTTTTGTATGAACAGTTTTACAATGTGGACAGATAAATGTATCTTTAATAAGTTGTTTCTCTAAATCAACAGCTGCATCAAAGAAAATTATATCATTTGAACACGTGCTACAAATAAAAACCTCACTCCAGACCACATAATTAACAATCCCTTTGTTGTGGTTATTATCAATTGTTTCATACATCCAACCCAGTTCTTTCTGAACTTCGTCGAGAATTTTAGTTGCTTCATTTTGAAATGCCACCATATCAATTGGCATTATGTAATTTGCTGCAATAAAACTCGCAACAGGACTTAAATCACCACAAACAGCGTGACGAGCACCCCAATTTGGTGTAATCAAACCAGCACTTTTAAATTCGGTTTCAATTTTAGCTTTAATTTCTTTATCTGGATTGCCACACATACCGGCTGCAACACCTGTCATACCTGTACCTGCAAAGCCATCGAATACAATATCGCCCGGTTGCGTGTAGTGCAGAATGTAGCGCATAATAGCAGGGTGTGGTACTTTGGTGTGGTAGCTATGTGCCATATAAATGGGGTTGTTTTTCCCTTCGCTTACATCACTGGCGTAAGGAGCATCCACCTCAAAATCGGGTACTCGTTTCCCTTGTGCCTGCAAGTCGGCTTTTTCGATTTCCCACTCGGCAATAAAGTCGTTAAGCCAGGGGTTTGGGCATGCGGTGTAGTACGGAGGGTCGGACAGGTTGAGAATATCTTCGTCGTCACCAATGGGGAAACCTTCAATTTTCTTTAGCTCGGGCAGGTGCTTGCGCAGTTCGTTGCGGAAGTAGGTACGACGTTCTTCATCGTTAGCAAAAGTGCGGCCGAGAACGGTAACGGGTTGTTGCTGTTCGGCTGTGGTATCGGTGGTATTGAAGGGTAGTTCCATGGGATTAAAGCCCCCTAAATCCCCCGAAGGGGGACTTTCAGAGTATGATTATTTGGTTTTACTTGGGTTTATCATTGTTTTCAAATGTATTTCAATAATTCTTCTACTAATCGGAAAACGGTAGTTGAAGATTCTTCGAGAGCGGGGTTTGTATGTGGCAAACGATTGTAATTTCTTTTGGCGCGAGCAATGGCAAGATCCACTCTATAAGTTTGCGCTTTCATATCAATCCCTTCGAGCAATTCGAAGATTTCCGCAGTAACAATTTTGCTGTTTTCGCCATCATAGCTTACACCGAAAGGTTTTAGCAATTCGTTCAGCTTATCGTTGTAATGGCATCGGTGCATAGCAGCTCCCTGGTGATCGTCGAAATGCAACAGCAGCCAGTATTCAAAAGCCTGATTGGAATAAGCCACACCAAAATTATTAGCCAGAGCCATAGCAATGGCATTGTTGAAGTCAACGACCGGAAAATCATCTTTGTCGAACACGCACCACACCTGCTCGTACTTTTTTTCCTGTGAAAGTTTAATGGCTCGATTAACCAATGAGACTGTATTGTAGCCTTCGCCAATGGGTTTAATGGTTGCCGAAGACAGCCTGAATTGCTTGAAATAGCTGGGCTCGGTGTTTTCTCCTTCGCACACAATGAGTATGGTAGGTTTTACATCCATTTGCGGTGCAGCTCTTTCGAGATTTGGCTCAGCACGTTTACGGGCTTTCAAAGCTTCGCGGTGTCGTTCTCTATCGGCAGCCTGATCCGCTTTTTTATTTTTCATTTTCATTGTTCAACGCTAATTTTGTGGAAATTAAATCATCAAACGTATCCAAAAATGGAATAGCACCGTATTTACCTCTTATGTAGTTTTCTTCAAAAGGTTCCGATTTTCGTACCTCATCGGTTTTAAAATCGGCCAATGAATATAGGCGGGCTTCGCCAAACTTATTCTTTTCGGTAAACCAAATCTGGTCGCGGCGAAACAAACCCGAACTTAACAGATTGGTATCATGCGTATTGAAAATTAATTGAGCATCTTTGGGGTTCAACTCTTTGGAATTGAACAGCGAAACCAATTTGCAGATTAAATTGGGGTGTAGCTTAGAGTCTAATTCATCCACCACCAGCGAAAATCCATTTTCAAGGACATCTAAGATAGGGCCTGTGAGTGCAAAAAACTTTTGTGTACCAGAGGATTCATCATCGTCCATCGACAAAAAGCTGTTTTCGACAAACTGCCTGTCGTTGTTATACTTTTTATGCGTGGTAATGATATCCGAGAAAATCTCGGTATTCTCTTCCTTTGATTCCCGAATAAGTCTGTCTCTCAATTCTTTGGGCATATCTTTCGGTAGCTCGTCAATGTTCAGCATTTCGAGTTTAATGTCCTGAATGCCTAAATCGGCCGCTTTGAGCAGTTCCAGCATTTTCAGTTTGTGTAAAGGGTCTTTTGTTTTAGACATGGTAAAACCCTTATAGCCTTCCTCTCTTATCCCGGAAATGATTTTCAGATTACGAAACCACTCAATCACCTGAATGGAGGTTGCATCATTCAACTGAGCAGCTAACGACAGCAATAAAGCATTATCACGTACCATTCCCTCTCTTACGGCAATGGCGCCTTTTGTGAAGTTTCGGGCATGCGTTTCAATGGTTTGATAGTCGCGGAAAAACAACTCCACCTCTTTGGTTTTGGGTCTGTAATAGAGCCATTCCGAGACGATTATTTGCTTGTTAGCCTCAAAACCATAGCGATACATCACATCGTTATAGGTAAAAATAACTTCAAATTCGCTTGGCTCATTTTCAGTATCAACATTTAATGCAAAAGGGTGAACATCAATTTCGTCGCCTTTCTGACTCTCGCGGGAGGAGCTGATAGCAAAGCGACGCATAAAATTCAATGCTTCCATTAGTTTGCTTTTACCACTGGCATTGGCTCCATAAATCACCGCACTTTTGAGCAAACGAAGATTAAAGTTAGCTTCTTCCAGGATATTTTCAGCTTCCCTGTCTTTATCATAATTGGAAGCAATAAGGCTTAGAGTAGCCTTTTCTTTGAAGGTTCTAAAGTTGCGAACCGAGAATTGAATCAGCATAATAAATTATTATTTTGCAATTATTCTGCAAATATAGACTTTATTTTGCATTAAATTGAATTATAGCTGTTTTTTATAGATTATTTAAGAATAATACGGATATTGTCTCTGTTTTTGCCTATACTGATTGAATCAATGTATTTTTTGAATGCGTCAATGGCTTCGTCGGGCGTAAGTGGTTTACTGAAGGTTGCTTTCAGGCTTTCGGTAGTCAGTTCTACTTTGTCCAATCCTTTGTGCAAGGTTTGGATTAAGTTGCAAATCCGCTTGGCGTTGGTTGTATCAAGCTCAACTGAACCTTTCTGATAGTCGCTTAGTAATTTCTGGTCGGCAGCATCCAATAGGCTCAAATTTTTAGTTGCTCCCGGGTCGTCCAATGTTTCACGAATGGTATTGTCCCATGCGTTGAAAATATCGTCTAATTCGGTGCGTAATTGGTCAATGGTTTTTTGCTTTTTATCCACATATTCCATCGGGTTGAAGCTCTGATAAGGAGCGAGCAGTATAGCTTCTTTGTTTACTTTACTATCCGCCACTACCAGCTTTTGAATATCAGACAACCAAAGAGCATACGAATTTACCGACAGGAAATTAGCATCTTTCAGCAAGTCACAAATGGCTTTTTGTTTGGAGTTTAGCACTTTGCTCTTTTGAGTTTCTTCCAGTTCGCTAATTCGGTTAGCAAGATATTGCGTTAAGTACCAATCGGCATATTCACTCCGTACCTGTTTCAGTTCCGCTTTGTAATTCGCAATTTTGGCATCTTCCTGATTGTTCAATACATCTGGGAGCTTGTCGATAGCTTGCTGAATTTTTGTGAGAAGCGGTATGTTTGGGATATACTGTTTTGCTTGCAACAGGTAGCTGATTTCCTGATCAAACTCTTTTGTCAGTTCAATGATTTTTTCGACCAACTCTAATACTTCTTTTCCTTTCAGAATGTCAGTCAGTTCTTCAGAAGTGTATTTGAAGTTTTTCAGTTTGGCTTCGGACGTGTAATTGCGTAGGCTATCGCAGAATCCTTTAAAAGCCGATAATTTGTGGCGGTATTTTAATGCGTTACCGGCATCAATCAGCACCACATTTCGGAACGTGAATTCTGATCCAACCTTGTTTTCGGCAAAGGCAGCTCTGTTGGCAAAATTATCCACAGCTTTAGCCAGCTCAATATAGGTTTGTTCGTCTTTGAGTTGGTTACTCCAATCTTTGCCTGTCAATGAAATGAACATATCGCGAATGGCAGCTAAATTCAATTCTTTCGGACGGCGAATGTGTGAAAACAAGAAATAATCACTTTTATCCAATGATTTGAGAATGTCGATATTGGTAGAATTGATTGTTTTGCCTGATAAGGTAATTTCAATTTCGCCCAATGCGGCCAAGGTAGCTAATACCAAAAACTCAAAATCGGCTTCAATAGCAAAATCATTAGAAACCCAAAGATTCGATTCAGCCCATAGACAGGTGAGTATTTCATCTCTGTTCAGCACCATGCCTTCCCCTTTTTCATCCAATAGTTTTTTAATGCTACGGGCATAAATGGAATGGCTGACATCTAACATGCCAGGCACATAAAGACCCAATCCGTTTAGTATGGCTTCGGCATCACGGTTGCTTTGCTGAGGTGTAGCAATTTTAGTGAGTGCTTGCTTAATGAGTTTATCGAAATTATCCTTGCTAACATCTCCATTCAACTGTGTGAATTTAGGATAGTTGGGATTTTCCGCTTCAAAGTAACTTTCCAATAAATTAGAAGAAACAGCATCAAAGATTTGCATTTTTGACGAACCAGCTCCCGGTAATGGAAAAGCTTTCAATATGGTTTGTTTTCCCATATAATCCACCCGGGTATTTTCTAAATACTCGCTATCGAATATCTTACGACATTTGTCAAAAATCTCTTTTATCTTTTGAAGGTAAACCGGTTTTTGAGTGGAATCAGCAGAAGCTTCGAGCGATTTTGCCGCTCCATACAGGTTGATTTGTTGTTTGAATTCGTCGGACAATTTGTCCATAATGAAATAGACTTCATCCTGGCTTGGTGAGTATGCTTTCTTGCTGTCGTCAAAAATTGGCATGGCGTACATATAAAAATGTTGCCGAGGCTGTGTTGTTGACCTTTCGTTTGGATTTCCGAAAAAGATATATCCTGAGCGGAATGTTTTATGCGATTTCCAATCAATTTCATGTTCCCAAATATCAAAGCCGGAACGGTAAGGATTTGTTTCCAATGGCAGTACAGCTTCAAGGAAACGGAAGAAATAAATGTCTTTTTGTGAAGGTGACATTTGACCTGCATAATCTTTTATTCGTTGGTCGAAATTTACCCCACCTTCAACCCGCAAATGATACTCCAAATTATCGGCATTTTGGTCAAAGTATTGGCCGGAAGTTGCGGTAATAATGAGTTTTGCTGTTGAATCGATTATGTCCATTAGCATTTCACGCTCATCGGCAATGGCATCGGTGTAGCACAAATCATCGAGTAATTGCTCAGCATTTACGCCGTTTTGCTTATTCAAATCGGCTTGTAAAATTTTAATGGCTACGGCGTTTGTAATGCGTTTTGCAATCGGTTTCTTGGCAGCACGAACTCCAATCAGGTTTGTTTCAATTTTATCATGAATGGTATCGGTGATTTCTTTTACTTTCCGTACATCTGGAATTGACATCAAGTCGGTACTTCCGGCCATGTCTGTCCAATACATATCGTAGGTTATAAGTCCGGGATTGTTAGCAGGAACTTCCGTGTCAATAATTCTCTGAAATTGAGCAGAAAGCGTTTTTAGAATTTCACGTTGGCTTTTACCACTTTTGATTAATTGAAAGTTCTCGAAATAAGAAGGGTGAACCGGGTACAATTCCACATATTCCTCTATACGTGAATGTATATTTGAAAACAAGGCCAAAAATTGATTGAGGTGTGTGCGAATCTTTTGTTTTTGGTGTTCGTCTTTGCGAAGCAAACGTTTTTTTACGACAAAAGAAACGTCGTCTTTTGTAATGGTAATATCTCTGTAACGGTCTTTTACCTTGAGCAACATTTGTGCAGCAAACTGAAATTCAGGGGAATGGTAAATCATTTCCTGAACGCCAAATACGACTCTGAATTTTGAAGAATCAGAGGCCATTCCCAATGCCTGTAAGACCTGTAAATCACTGTTTAGTTTGGCAGGATCATCACTTCTCCCTTTCAGGTATGAAAGCATTTCATCAATTACAATCATTACTCCTTTATCGGGAAACTTTTCTTCAAACTCAGCCATCATCAACTGAAGCTTTTCCAAATAGCTTTTAGGTCCATGACCATCAAAAGAAAATTCAATACCATTTTCTGATAAGAAATTACCAAGTCTATAAGTAACCACTTCCCACAAACTTTCAGAATTCCCCAATTCAAAACGGGTTACTTTGTATTTACCTGCGATTTTCTGTAATTGAATTTTGGCTTTATCGTTTGTTACCAGGTTGAGCAAATCGGCATTTTCGGCTATCAACGATACAAGCGACATTAAGTGCGATTTACCTGTTCCATAATTACCGACAACTTGCAAACCAAATGTTTCATCCAATGTGTTAAAGTCCAGAATTTTGCATATTGTTGGTATGAATGCAGTTTCGTAAGCGTTAGAAAACACAAAAGTACTTACCAGATTTTTCTGATATTCTACATCACTTGTTCTACTGAATTTGATTACCTCATTGATTGGTTCAAATTGAATTAGCTCGCTGTATTTCATACGTAAATAATTGTTTTAAACGGTCGTATGAAACTCACCCACAAATGGGACTCGTTTCATAATATTGTGTGATAATTTATAGTGTAATGTGGCTGAAATTAGTTATGTCAAATTGTAATCCTTTGTTTTTTGAAAGAAAATAGAGTTTGTTTTTATCAACTTCACCTTCCCAATAAATAAAAAGTGCTTGGTTTTTTGAGTGAGTATCTAAAAAATGGATAAAGTCTATTTTAAGTGCTTTTTCAAACAATATCCCCAAATTGCTTACAGCAGTATATTTGCCAATTTCAGGGTGAATTTTCTCACTATTTTGCATGATTGTTTCCAACGCGTCGGAAGCCACCATGCTAATTTGTTTGTGAGTTATTTGCTTTTCGATTGCTTTAGATAGTTTAGACCCAATATCGACAAAAGACAATTCACCCAGTTTCACCTGTGATAGAATGATAAGTCTATTACGAGGTGATTTTTTTAGAAAAGAATCAAGTTTATTGGTAGTGTCTTTGATCATTAAGCGGCTGAAAAAGTATAATTATTCTAAATAATTAGGTGTGTTGCAAAGATATAAAAAAATGTTTGTTTTAAGGAATTATTAAAGCTCTTCAAGCTGTAGTTTGTCAATTAGAATTTCAAGTGATTTGTTCTTTTCAATCATTGATTGAAGTTCAGGAGTGTAGTGATTTTGAACCTGCGTAGTATCAGCATTTTTTTCATAGTGTTTGTTTTTGAGTTGATAAATCATGTAATCAGCCAAATCAAGCCCCTGAGCTTTGGCTTCGGGTGTTGCAATATCTTCTAATAAAGTTGAAACAGATATGTTGCAACCGCATTGTTTTTTTATTTCAATGGCTTTATCAAGCCATTTATTGTAGCCGTTTAAATCCGGGTAAAGAATAACATTACGGCCTTTTAAAACCTGACATTTTTCAATGGTCAGATTGCCTATTCCTCCTGTTGCGAGCCAGATATGCACCGGGAAGATAGCTGCTGAAATGAGAGCAGATTTTTCACTTTCGACAATGCAAACAACGGCTTCGGGGTGTAACCCCAGAAGGTGTTCTCCAAAGAAACATTGCTGAAGATTGTAATCTTCGGGCAATGTGCCTGATTTTTTGAGTTTATTATGCACCCAGTCGATTGCACCCGATTCATGCTTTATACGTTTGCCTGTAAGGGGATCGTATTGCATGATTTTACCTGTACGTACTTTGCCTTTAGTGTCGATTTGCCAATAGATAATTTCTTTGTTTTTAGTTGCTCCAATGGCGTATTTATCGCCAATGGAGCGGATCTGTTCTGTAGTGAGGAACTCACAAAGAAAGCGTACAAAGTTACTTTGGTAGCTGGCGGAGCGTTCGACATAGGAGAATGGGATAGTGCCGACAGACCTCACCCCAGCCCTCTCCAAAGGAGAGGGAGAAAGCCCCTCCCGACCTCCCCAAAAGGGAGGAGAAAAAGTGGGATTATCAAGAAAGTATTGTTTAGGTGTATAATGATACCCGCATTTAGATTCGCGATTGCACTTGCCAACTTTGGAGTTAATCAGTTCGTTTGTTTCTCCACTTATGTAAAGCGTAAAGCTCTCTTTTGCACCGCAAGCGGGGCAAGTGTGGCGAGTGGCTTTGCCTTTATAGGGTTGAAGATATGGAGGTTTGAACATGACGGCGGAATTATTTGGTAACGTGTAGTAACGTTGGTAACAGGTGTTACTATTGTTACTACTTGTTACTATGGTTGTTTTTTCTGCGTGTGCTTATTGACTAAACGTGTTATCTTGACTTTAAAACTGTTGAATTTTGATTCGTCTGTACAAAGTCTTTTGGCAATAGCATAAGAGCTTAGTTCCGGTTCGGATTTAATCAACTCAACAACTTGATTTTCCAGAGCGTCTTTATCCTTGTCACTGAAAACTTTGAGGTGTGTTGATTCCCTTCCAAAATTCAGGAACTCGAACATCAGGAAGTTATTTGGTTTGAAAATCTGGCACTCAATTATATTATCGGCATCATAAATATGCTCGGTGTTTCGAGCTTTAATCATTTTCAGATAACGGATAGATTTGTCCGTAAAACTTTCACCAATTGCAAAGCAACTATCACAAAAATTAATAAGCATTTTGCTTCCCTGAAGGTCGTTTCGGGTTAGCTGTTTTGATAAGTCCCGTTTGGGTGTATGTGCCAATATCAGCAAAGACAAATTGTATTTGTTCTTTAGCGTTTTCAATTGCTTCATTAAGGGCAAAGCGTTTTTTGCTTTCTCGTTTTCTGCACTTAAATAAGTAAGATTATCGACAATTAGAATTTTAGCACCAGTTTCAATGATTGAGTGTTCAATGGATTTATTCAGGTAATCTTCAAAAGTTGAGCTGTCGGGAATTTCGCTTTCCGGGTTTATTTCAATGCGAAATAAATTATCAGAAAACTGATATGGATTTTGATAATCTTTGGAGTAACGATTTTGAAACTGCTTGTCGGTTAATTCAAAATCGAAGTATAATACCTTTTGAGCTTCGGCTTCTAATTTAAAAGCAGGTATTGGTTCGCCCCGTGAAATACTGTTGCCAATTTGAACGGCAAGAATAGATTTTCCTAAATTGGTATCAGCAAATAAAATACACACTTCGCCCTCGTACCAAAATTCGCTGAAAAGCATTTTAGGGATTGGACGGGCTTCGGCCTGTTCAATCCAATTGTTTGCGGGCATGACCGTAAACAAACCTATGCCGGATAGAGGAATAGCAGGGGCGTTTTCCTCAAAACTCTTTGCAATAGATTGAATTTCTGATTTCAGGTCAGAAATGAAATCGGTATTTTTGTACTGGTTGCTATTAATTGGCTCGGTGGACTTGGCGAAGTCAGCCGGGTCATTCTCTTTTAAGGTCATAAGCTTTTAAACTGATTGTTTGTGGTGTTTCTCCAAAAGTTCCCTAATATCAGAAAGCCGATAGTAAATTTTCGAACCTATTTGACTGTAACCAATAATACCCTTGTCGCGCCAGGATTGGGCAGTTTTGCCACTTATCCCCATCAGTTCCATAAATTTTGGATTATCTAAAAACTGGTCGTTAGGAAACTGTTTATTGAATATCAGTTTTGCTTCAATCAAATCAAGTTTCTTTTGAATACGCTCGTACTGTGCTTTGAAAAATTCATCGTAATGTGTCATTCTGCCTCCTGCTTTATTTCGATTCAATGTAGTGTGATTCCATAAACTTTTCGAGGTCGGCTCTTTTTACAAAAATTTTTGACCCGATTTGAGAAAAGGGAATTAAACGTTTATCCCGGTAGGTTTGCCATGTTTTTTGGCTAATGCCCAATAGCTTTGGGATTTTTACTGATTCAATCCATTGGGAGTTGATTTCCTGTTCGCTTTTATCCCGAAGGATATTTTCAAGGGTTTCCATTTTCTCCTCCATTTTATTGAGGAAGCTCTGTGGAACGACTGCCATCTGGAGGCTGGTTTCATTTGTTTGCATACGAATTCTATTTTAAAAATTTATTGTTTGTTTCGTTTAATGCAAGCAAAGGTAATGGGGAGGAAATAATATATTTACATCCTTTTCTGGAATAGAATTCGAAAATAAAAAGCCCTAATTAATTCCAATTTTGGAATTAATTAGGGTAAAAAAATAATTGAATTTTATTCCAGTAATAAAAGGCGTATGCTATAAGTACCAATTAAATATAATGTAGTGAGCTTTTAATTCAACGTCTTGATTTTTATAACCATTTTCTTTAAGGTGATTTATGGTCTGAACGGCATAGTCACTCCAGAAATTCATGGTGTGCGCTAATTGATATTTTTGCGCATTAGTATTTTTCTCTTTTTTCTTATAAATATCGAAGTTTTTCAATATTGCCTTAATGTAACTTTCGGGCTTTGAAGTAATTATATAGCCTTCTAATAAATCAAAAAAAGATAAATACTCGAATATCAAAATGCAGTCTTTATTTTTTAATGGGTAATTTGAAAAGTCAGGATATTCGTCCTGATTTAAAAAACTATCAAATCTCAACAAATAGGATAGTTTTTCCACAAGCTCGGCTAATTCTAAATTTTTTGCTTTTGCACCAACTTTTTCTTTCTCCTTTATTTTAGATTTTGATTTTAGATATTCTAAGGTTATATCCCTTTCTATATAATGTGTTTCGCCATATCTTTGAATTAAATCTTCTTCAACACATTCATCAGCAAAGAAATTTCGATATTCATTTATCCAGTCAATATCAGGATTTGTTTTTATTTCATGTTGTGCTTCTACAAATGTCATTCTTTCAATATTGAAACCTCTTGTCTTAAATGTGTCCAATAATTTTTCAGTAATCTGAGATATTATAAATTGACTATCAATTTTAAAATTATCAACATATTTACCTTGACTTTTCAAAGATAATGATACGTCATTATCTTTGTTTGACAGCAGATAAATAAGTGTTTTAGACAATTCCTCTTCGATAACAAAGGGCATATGTTTATCAATCGACATATCACTCCTTTTTACAATAACTGGATTCGCTTTTGAAAATATAAAATTAAGTCCAACATTAAGTAATTCTTTACTATAATCTTCAAGACTTGTTTTGACAAGGAAACGTTCAAATTTTTCAACATCTATTTGAAACTCACTAATAAGTTCATCATTACTCTCAGCAGTAATATTTCTAAAGCATATTGAGAATAAATCTTGTTTTGAATAGCCTTTAGTTTGATTGGAGTTTTGCATTGTATTATTGATTCAATATGAAAATATGATTAGTGTATTGGATAAACTCCAGTTTTTTTATATGAATTAATAAGGAAATGAACCATATTATTCATATTGGAAACATATTTCCTGTTTTTACGGTAATTTTGAATAAGCGCTTTAATATAATTTTCCGGGGTTGTGGTCGTGTTATTCCGTTCTCTTTGATTAGGAATCAATTGAAAAATAACAAGATAATCATGGATCAATCTGCAATCCTTATTAGAAATGGAAAATTTCGATATATCATTGACCTCATTTTGATTTAAGAATCTGTTTAGCCTGATAAGATATGAAAGTCTCTCAGCTAAACTTGCTAAACTGTCATTTTTAGGCTTTGCTCCTGCTTTTTTCTTTTTCTTACTTACTGTAATCATATCACATTGGTGATACAAGAATTGTAATGTAATTGGCCTCTCTGAAAAATGTTCTTCGCAATATGAATTAATCATGTCATTGTCAATATATTCTGAGGGATTATTTATATTGATTGAAAACTCCTTGCTTACTTGATTTCTTAAATCATTTTCTATAATGTATTTTTCAATCCAATTTTTGATCCAATCAATATCTTTCAAATTTAATATTTCGTATTTGGCATCTTCGTAAGATAGAAAGTCGGTATTAAGTTTTCTTTCGATCAGCTTCGTTATTAAACCTTCCATTAAAGCATCTGATATATCTTTGTTTGAAGTCTTGTGATTATTGTTCTTAAGTTTTCCACTCTTTAGCGTCATGCTTGTATTTGAGTTTTTATTCTCAAATAAGAAGATTAAAGTTTCAATAAGTTCCTTTGATTGATATAATTTCGCTTCCCGTGATAAACCAATTTCATCGGATTCTACAACATCAAATGGCAAGTCGTCTAATATTGACTCATTCTCGTTTTGCAGTCCTTTATTCATTTCATTTAAACCTAAAATCTTTAACTTAGGAGCAAACTCTTCTATCTCAGTATTAAACAGTAGGCGGTGAAATGAATTCTCATCAATTGGATATTTTTGAATGAGCATTTCAATGTACGAGTCATTTTCTTTATATGGATTTAAAAAGCAAAGTTTAAATTTTTGATCTAATGACAAAGGGATAGGAGCTCCGGTTAATATCCACTTATCAACATCATTATCAGCTAAAGAAAGTAAGCGTTCTCTTTCTTCTTCTTCGAATTTAATACGTGCATCAATATATTTCGGAGTATCTGTTTTTCCTTCATAAATGAAATTTCGCGTTTCAAGTTCCTTTTGCATAGACAGAATATTATTGATTAATTTTCATGTTTTTAAGTAGCGCTTCTATTTCATCTGGATTTAGTTTACTTATCAATGCCTGAAGTTTTGCTTTTGGATCTTCTTTCTTTTTGAAGATATTTGCCATTACCTGGTCGGTTTCCTGTGTTTCAAAATTACCCATATATGTTTCAGTAATTTTAATATTTGAATGCCCCAAAAGGTTTTTCAAGTGATTGTTGTCAATGTTATTATCCTTGGCAATTTTGGCAAAGCTATGGCGTGCAATGTGCATGGAAATGTGTTTTGATATTCCTGCCTGTGCGCCAATTTTATTGAGATACTTATTGAGTAGAGCATTTTTAGCTCCCACTATATCATTAAGTTTAATAATCATTTCAGGCGGAAGTGTAGCTTTCTGCTCCGGTGTTACTGCTTTGGCATAGGGTGCATTGCTGTCTAAAAGTGGAAAAATATAATCTGTAGTTTTACAGCCTTCTACAAAGTAATGCTGTAAAATATCTCTTGCCTTATCGTGAAGAAAAATGCTGCGGTCTTTTTTGGTCTTAGCCATGCGATATTCCAAACGACCATCAGCTGTAATATTACACCAGCGCAACTGGATTAAATCACCGGCTCTGATACCTGCCAAGTAGAAAGAAAAAAGGAAGTAATTCCGGCAATGCCAAATTAAAGAGCCTTCTTTGAGTTCGAGGTTCTCAATGGTTTCGATTTCCGATTCATTGAGCTTTTCTTTGGTGGTGCTTACTTCCCTGGTGTATTTATACCCTAAAAATGGATTTTGTTCCGGTTTGAGTAGCTTGTCAATTTCAACCGCCCGGTTGATAATTGTTTTGAAGATATTCAGATTTATAGCAATAGTGTTAGGGTGCAACTTCGCTTCGGGGTTGCGCTCATTTTTGAGTGTGTGCAGATATGCTTCAAACTTAGAAAGCAAGGCGGTAGTTACCTCAACAAATAATAGGTCTTTCTTTTTATTGGCTTTAAGATAGGATTCGAGCTTATTGCAAAATCCATTGTATTTTTTGAAGTTGCGGTGACCTCCCTCGTTGAGTATGTCAGAAGTTCTTTGCTTAGCATAAGCCAGGAACGAGGGGGAAATTTCAGATTCTTTCAGCGTTACCTTGATAAGTTCGGAAGAGGCGAGTCCTTTTTCTTTAAGGTCCCGATAAGTTTTCTTGGCTTCCTCAATTTCATTTATCAGAGCTTCATTCCAAACTTTATGGTTAGGTTCTGACGTTCTGATCCAGTAGCCGTATTTGGCTTTAGGGTTGTAGTCTTTTGGACTCTTGAGTTCAATAGACGTGCTAATTCTTTTGTGTTTTCTGTCCTGAGTAATGCGAAGCAAAATATTATAGGTATTTTTGCGTGTCGGCTTGTTGTTCAGTTCCAGATTAAATGTGGTTGCCATAATCGTAAATATTAGAGAACTAACTATTTACAAATATACAAATTAAATCTGAACTACTGAAACATTACTGAAACATTTTCTACTTTTGAATACATTTTATTGCTTTTAAAGCAGGAACAATAAAACGTAAATGGCTGACAAACAGCATATATAAAAGTAAATGAATGTAATTGAATACCGTATATGTAGTTCGGCTCTGGGTACCAAAAAAAGCTCAATCAGTTGATTTTCAACGATTGAGCTTTTTTATTTTTGCCATTTGCACCACGCTTGCACCACATATTTTTTTACTTATTTCGAAGCAATTCAAATCTTTATTTCATCACTTTATTTGAATTTAGAATATTTTTTGTGGAGAAAGTTTGTTAATATCCAATATTGTCTTATCGTAGTAATTCGCTGTTTATCCTATTATACAACTTTGTGGGATGCAAAATATGAAATATGCTAAAAAATCCACCTTATGTCGGACAATGATTTATATTTGTCTACTTTGCTTTTAAATTCAAAATATATAATTTTGATATACTGAAGTGTTAAATTATTAATTATATAGCATAGTGCAATTTACAAATATCTATTTATTAAAACACTTTTAGTTAGCTCAAAAATTTGAATCAATAAAGAATCAATTAATAAAAAGATAATTTAGATGCAAGTATTAATAACTACTTGGTGAAATACCAAAAAACTCTTTAAAACAACGTGCAAAATAATTTGGGTCTGAGAAACCTACCGTCGAAGCTACTTCATTTACACTATATACGGGATTCTTTAATAATTTTGCTGCTTGTTTTAATCGAATTGTTCGGGTGAAAGATGTAGCCGATTGACCTGTGACTGCTTTTAATTTACGGAATAAGTTTGTGCGACTCATAAACATAAGCGAACAAAATTCATCAACATCAAAGTTTACATTTTGAATATTATCAAGAACCACTTTTGTAGCTTTTTCAAGGAAAATCCGTTCATCTTCCGGTAATCCCCTGCCAGGCTCTTCAACATCGAATCCGGCGGTAAAGAATTGTTTTAACCGTTCTTTTTGCTCAATTATATTTCTAATTTTTGAGATTAATATTTCTGAATTAAACGGTTTGGTAATATAATCATCAGCACCTGTTTCCAATCCTTCAAGCTGTTGCTTTTCGGTGGTACGGGCAGTTAAAAGAATTACCGGAATATGAGCAGTATGTTCGTTGGTTTTAATTTCTTTGCACAACTCCAACCCCGATAAAATCGGCATCATAATGTCAGATAGTATTAGATCCGGTAGTAATTCGAACGCTTTTTTCAACCCCTCTTTGCCATTATTTGCAATTTCTATCTTATACGAGTCTTTAAGCAATTGTATCAAAAAGGTACATAAATCAACATTATCCTCAACAATTAGTAGCAACGGAAGCGATTCATCAATAGAAATATCTGTAGTTTTGGTCATTAATTGTTTGGACTTCAATTCTAATAAAATATCACTATTTTTAAGAGTAACATCTCCCGATTTGTACATCCAATCCTCCGGATAGCTTTGTTTTGAAATGGAAAAGCATATTTTAAATGTGCTTCCTTTTTGATGCTGACTTTCGAATGAGATTTCACCTAAATGAATTGACATCATTTCTTTGGTATATGCCAGGCCAATTCCGGAACTCTCAGAACGTTGGTATTCCGATTGCTGTCCCATATAAAAACGGTCGAATATTTTATCTTTTTCTTCATCTTTAATGCCTATACCATTATCTTCAACCGTGATTGTGAGGTGTGTTGCTCCGTCAATAGTTGTAGGAAATGCCATAAATACAATTTCGCCACCATCAGGTGTATATTTAAATGCGTTCGAAATAAGATTGAGAATGATGTGTTCAATAATTTCAATATCCAGAAAACCAGTATTTATTTTTTCTGAAATATATGATTTAAATGAAACATTATATTTCTCTGATATAATGGTAAATGTATCTGAAATCTCATTTAAAAATTCGGCAAGATTGTACTCTGCAATTTTTGGGGTAATTTTTCCTTTATCGAGCAAGGAAATAGAAAGCAATTGATTAACGTGACGAAGCAGTAAATGTATGTTTCGTTCAATAACATTCAGAGGCTCAATAAATTTAGAATAGCTTTTTTTATCGAGTTTGCTCGAAACCATTTCGAACATGCCTTTAATGATAGTTAAAGGAGTTCGTAAGTCGTGCGAAATGTTGGTGAAAAACTCTGTTTTGGTTTCGTTTAATTCTCTCAGTTGGTCAGAAATGTTACTAATTTCCACATTTTGATGCTCCAATTGTTGATTAACCGAACCTAATTCCTGATTCTTCAGTTCCACTTCCTGTAGTGCAGTTTTCAGTTTGGCAGTGCGATCCTGAACTTCTTTTTCCAGAATTAACTGACGTTTTTTGTAACCATTGAGTCGAATTGAGTAAACCACATAAATGAGAAGCAAGATGATTAACCCAAGTAATGAAATAAACCACCACGATTGCCACCATGGAGCTAAAATAGTGATTTTAAGTTCAGAAATTTCGCCCCAGTTTTTGCCATCGTACGAAGCCATAACCTGAAAAACATATTTCCCGTGTGGTAATTGACTGTAAATAGCATTTCGGGATGAAAAATCAGCATTTTTCCATTCATTGTCAAAACCATCAAGTTTGTATCTGTAAACACTGCTGTTGGGATGGATGTAATTGAGTGCTAAAAACTCTATAGATAAGTCTTTCGACTCTACATAAGGAATCTCAAGTTCTTTCGTAAACAAAATGTGCTGTTTAAGTAATTCATCTTCTCCAATTTTTATTTCTTTGTTTTGAAGGCGAATGCCGGAAATAATTGCACGGGGTTTTGTTTGGTCGTTTGTTAATTTATCTGGAAAGAACGAAACAATACCTTTATTTACACTGCCAAAAACAAGTTCCCCCGATTTTCTTTTGAGACATGCACCGGTACTGTATTCATTCGAAAGAAGTCCGTTTCGAGTTGTGAAGTTAGTAAAAGAATTTTTACGGGTATCAAAACGTGAAATGCCACTATTTGTTGAGATATAAAGTACATTTTTCTCACCCTCTACTATGCCCTGAATGGTGTTTCCCACCAAACCATCGAGAATTGTAAAATGTGAAAACGTTTTGGTACATCTGTTGAATTTGTCAAGCCCCGAGTTAGTTCCAATCCAAATATCGTTGTTGCTATCGCAATATACAAACCGTACAAAATTCGACGCTATCGAACTTGTGTCATTTTCGGAATGCATGTAATTATCAAAATGTTCCTTTTTAGTATTGAAGCAATTTAGTCCGCCAAAATCAGTACCAATCCATAAATAGCCTTGCTTATCGAAACAAACGCTGTAAAGAGAAAAGTCTGAAATATGATTTTGTTTTGAAAAATGCGGTTGTATTCTGGCACTTTTTATCGGACCGGGCGTGTAATAAGTAAAAGATTTTCCATCATTATTATATTTTGCCAACCCTGCGCCACCTGTGCTAAACCATGGAGTGTTATTTTGATCGATTGCAATGCTTAATGTGCGCCAAATAAAGGCCGAATTCATGTAAGATTCATCGTATGTAAAACTTTTAACAGCATTTTGTCGTGGCAAAATTAAATCGGGATTAGCACCCAGATAGCCGACCCAAATGTTTTTGTTTTTGTCCTCAACAATACAACCAGGAATTCGACCTGAGAGTTTTGTTGAATTATTAGTTGAATTATATGCATAGCGCTTAAAAATTTGTGAAGTTCCTGTTGCAGCCACATCAATTCCTTTGTCGGTGCCAATCCATAAATTAGTGTTTGAGTCTTCGCAAATAGAGTGAATATGATTGGAAGATAGTCCTGAAAAGCTGGTTTTTATTAATCCATGATTAAACGGACTCTCATTCAGACTGCAAACGCTTAGCCCTGCATTATTATGACCAATCCACAGGTTATTAGAGCGGTCGATGTACATTGTCGTAATGCCATATTGTTGCAGTGAATACGGATTTTGGGCATCAACTAAAATTGATTCAATCTGTTTGCGCTTGCTCGAGTAGTATAGAACGCCATTTTCAACTTTAAAATCTCCAAACCAAATATTCCCTGCATTATCTTTCAGAATTTCTGATTTAAAAAGCTCATTTGAAATATAGTAGAAATTACCCGAATTAAAATATGTTTGTTTTAATTTACAGATATTGGCTGCACAATTGAATACAGAAACACCTTTGTTGGTGCTTATCCAAATCTCATTTTTACTGCCTTCCAGAATTTGGAATATTCGATTCCCAACCGTTGTGATTTTGGAATAATTAAGTTTGTGATTTTTATTGAATCGGAGATGATACAAGCCTGCATTGGTAGTTCCAACCCAAATTTTATTTGTAGAATCAATAAAAATATAACTAATTGAAGCATTTAGAAGTGAATAATTATAGAATCTTTCAGTAATAGATGAGTATCGGACAATACCTTCGGAAGTAGCAAACCAAATATTATTTTGTGCATCGGTAGTAATATGACTGATATCAGCTGTTGCCACAAATGATTCCTTTGTTTTTACAGAACTTAATTGCTTTGTTTGATGATCAAAAATAAGTAATCCACCGGTTGTTCCAATGAATGCTTGTTTGATGTTGCCCTTAAAGAAACAAGTTGTTTTTGAAAATGCAGGAAGAATACGTTTTAATTGCTGATTACTGAAATTAGAAAATCTCCCTGTCAAAGGATCGTAATAACTTAGTTCACCCGATGAAAAGAATATCCATATTAATCCATTCTCATCCTGAAATAGGCTGCTGATATTGTAGGCCTGAATACTGTTTTTATCAGTAACATCAGGAATGTATTTTTTGAAAGTAAAACCATCATACCTGTTTAATCCATCAGTAGTTCCAACCCATAAAAACCCATTATTATCTTCGAGAATGGCATGAACCTGTGTACAAATAAGTCCATTGTCGGTTGAGAGATTCCTAAAAAGATAATTTGAGGAGTTTGCCCCGACAGAAAAAATGGAAATAAATAAAAATAATCGGAAAAATACTCTTTTCATAAATCTGCTTGATTTTTTCAAGTTTGATTTTTCGAGAAATAACATATTATAAAGAAATATTATATACAAAGATAATAAACTTTTTTCGTGTAACTCAGTAGTATTATGTTTGTTGATTTTTTACCATATCCATTTTACCATCACTATTTTAACCTTAATTATAGTACTTTAAAAGCTATAAAAATCAATGAATCAAAAAAACAACAATGCTATTTGTTTGTAGTATTGATATTTATATGTGAAAACTTATTTGCTTTTCATTTAGATTTTTTTTTTAGAATTAAAAAGTGAGCACATTAAAAACTTGCACTTAGCCATTTTAAATGGAATATATTTACTGAAAAATGGAATAATCATGCTGTATTTACTATGTTCATCTCCATAATTTTGCGAAAGATAAATCAAACTATAGTCCGTTTAGCCTTTAAATAATAAAAACAGATGAAGCTGCTCAAAAATTTTATTACTACATTTAGCTTCTCAAAAAAAACACTAATTATAAAGAAAACACTAATTGTGAAAATTACTGTTATACTATTGTTGTATGGTTTAATTAGCATTTTTATGTATTTGCTTTTGGGAGTTCTATTTAAATAATACTAATGATTCAATCAAATTAACTGACTATAATATAAAATAAATGAAAAAACACATTTTTCAAAATTCGCGTTTCCTTGTACTGGTTCTTACGGTATTTTTCTCATTTCAATCATTTTCGCAAAAGCTCATTACCGGAGTTGTTACCTATGCTGATACAAACGAATCGGCAATTGGTGTGAATGTACTGGTAAAAGGTTCAACAAATGGAACAATAACTGATTTGGATGGTAAATTCTCGATTAAAGCTAATCCTGAGGATATTCTTGTGTTTTCATACATAGGTATGGAATCGCAGGAAGTGAAAGTTAACAAGCAAACAACCATTAATGTAAAATTAAAAGCTGAGAGTAAATTATTGCAAGAAGTTGTTGCAATTGGCTATGGTGCGGTTAAAAAGTCAGATTTAACAGGCTCAGTATCGGTAATTTCAACCAAAGACCTTACGCGAAATCCGGCACCAAGTGCAGCTCAGGCATTGCAGGGTAAAGCAACCGGTGTATTGGTTAGTTCAACGGGAGTACCTGGTGGCGATGCCAATATTCGTGTACGTGGAGTAGGCTCATTAAGTTCAAATCCAAATCCGATTTATATTGTTGACGGAGTGCAAATTGGAAGTATAAGCGGAATTCAACCCGACGAAATTGAAAGTCTTCAGGTATTGAAAGATGCTTCGGCAACAGCTATATATGGTGCAAATGGCTCAAACGGAGTAATTATTATAACCACAAAACGTGGTAAAGAAGGTAAAGTGGCTGTAAATCTGAATAGTTATGTTACCCTTAACTTTGCCCCGGATCAGTATGATGTGATGGATGCACAGCAGTATTCCGATTTTTATGCTGCAACAAAATATGCAGCAAACGGGTTAGGAAAGTTTAACGGCGCGAACGCGAATAAAGCATATGCACTTTCCCCGGAATTCAGACAATCATATTATGGTGATGGTTGGGAAAAAGGAACCAACTGGCAGGACTATGTATATAAAAACAGTTTAAACCAAAATTACAATTTATCCATTTCGGGTGGAGCTGAAAATAGCAACTTTAGCGTGTCACTTGGATATACCGGCGAAGATGGAACTGTAATAAAAAATTCCGCCGAGAGATTCCGCATACGTGCTAATTCAGATTTCAGAATTAATAAATTTGTAAAAATAGGCGAAAATCTGAGCGTAAACCGCAGCATAAAAGAAGAACCAATAACTGTACAAAGTTCGTTGTACGATTTAACGCTATCACCATTAATGCGGGTTTACAATCCAAGTTTAACAGGTGGCTATGAAAGCTTTCAGACACCGGTAATTGTTGACGGACTAAGCTATTCTAGTACGCTTGATAACGACAAACCTAACCTTATTGCAGCCCCCATGCTTGGCAGCTACAAATCGTACGGAATTGGCACCAATGCAAGCGTTTACCTGCAAATTGACCTCGACAAGTACCTGATGTTTAAAGTTACTCCTGCCGTAGAGATGGTAAGCACAAAAAGTAAGCGTTGGTTGCCAAACTTTGATGGAAACAGAACCAATGGTGCGGCAACTTTACGGGAAACCTTTGGGGAAAGTATCAATTTTAATCTCGAAAACCAACTGCTATACAAGCGTACTTTCGATAAAGTACATAACGTACAAGCCACTGCAGTTTATAGTCTGCGGTCACAACATACCACTGCAATTAGTGGTGAAAAAAAGAACTTTCCACGCGAAAACCTGAACACACTTTCAAATGCAACTACTATTAATTCATTGGGCGGAACAGAGTCCGACTACAAAATGCTTTCGTATCTGGGACGTGTGATGTACGATTACAAGAATAAATACTACGCTACAGCCTCTTTTCGATCGGATGGTGTATCGGTTTTTGATCCTGCAAACCGATGGGGAAATTTCTTCTCCGGCTCCTTGGCATGGCGTGTTACTGAGGATTTTCTGAAGAATCAGAAATGGCTCGACATGATGAAAGTTCGCCTGGGTTGGGGACAAACGGGTAATTCAAGTATTGGAGGCGGTTTTCAGTATGTCGATCAGGTTAGCGAAGTTATTTGGTTTTCTCCTGTTTTTGGCGATAATCAAACTATCGCTACTGCTCAATACGCGTATCAGACAATTGCTTCAAAAAACATACATTGGGAATCAGCCGAAATGACAAATCTGGGTGTTGACTTTTCAGTATTAAAAAGCAAATTGAGTGGTAGTATTGAATATTATATCAAAAACAATAATGATTTATTGGTAAAAGTGCCGGTAACATTAGCTTTGGGTCACTTACCAGGAAAAGCCGGTCAGCCCTGGGCAAATGCAGGTAAAATACAAAACAAAGGTATTGAACTTTCGTTGCAATGGCGTGATAAAATTGGTGAAATTAATTATGGAGCAACCACCAACATTACCACCATTAAAAATACAGTAAATTATATACCGGTTCCCAATATTATTCCAACTTCAGGATACAATATCACGCTCGAAGGGCATTCCATAGGAACTTTATACGGATATGTTGATAAAGGGATAATTCAGCTAACCGACGAGTATTATACCCGCGACAATTCCGGGAATTTCACCAAAGATGCAAATGGCAATTATACTGGTTATAAGTTTGCCAATCAGGAGGGCGTTAATCCTCAGCCGGGCGATATTCGCTATGCCGATTTGAATGCCGATGGAGTGATTGATGCAACTGACCGCACGGTTATAGGCAAAACAATTCCGAGTTTGAATTATACTTTTAATTTCGATTGCTCGTATAAAAATTTCGATTTGAACGTATTCCTGAATGGTGTAAGTGACTTTAACATTTACAACCTGCAACGCTCTCAATTATCGACAATGAGTAATGGCGACGCAAATAAATTGCTGGATTATGCTCAAAATTACTGGTCTGAAACCAATCCTTCCACTACCCATGTTCGCGTAGATATGTCGAACAAAAACAAAAACGATCAGATTTCAACATTTTGGATTGAAGACGGCTCTTTTTTAAGAATCAAAGATATTCAGTTAGGCTACAATCTGGGCTCAAAAATATGCCAAAAATTAAGCTTGAATTCATTGCGATTATACGCCAACGCTTCAAATATCTACAACTTCACAAAGTATAAAGGTAAAGATCCGGAGAGCTTTATGTCGTCAACTCCGTTGGAATCAGGAGTTGACAATGGAAGTTATATCACACCACGTTCAGTAACATTTGGGATTCAAATAGGTTTATAAGACATTTAATTTTACAAATACAATACAATGAAAAACTATATAATTATTTTATTTGCATTTTTGAGTGTAACAGCTTGTACCGATGCGTTTCTTGAAACAGAGAATAAAAACAGTGTTGATGTAAATACATTTTTCGAAACTGAAGCAGATTTACTTACAGCAGTGAATGCAGCATACACTCCTTTAGCTCATAATGGTATGTTTGGTTTGGAGTATTTCCGTCGTCAAAATGCACTCGACCCGTATATTTGGTTTAAAGAACCCAATACAGGCTGGGATGTTATGAATTTTTCGCCGGTAGATTTCAACAGAATCAATTACATATCTACCTGGAGCGATTTGTATATCGGATTATTCCGTACTTCGGATATATTACTTCGTATGCAGAAACTCAAAACTGTAGTTGCCGACACTAAGTTTAAAGAATATGAAGCTCAATTGAAAGCATTACGCGCCATGTACTACTTTTATTTGGTAACCTGGTTCGACAAGGCAATTTATTACGATGAAAATTCCATTCCTCAGGATTATAATGTAGGTTTGAAAAATGGTACGCCGGAGCAATTCTGGACAAAAATTGAGGAAGACCTGGATTTTGCAAAGCAAAATTTACCTGTAAGCTGGAATGCAGCAAATACCGGACGTATCACAAGTGGAGCAGCATATGCTTTACTTGGAAAAGCACTGCTGTACAAACATTACCATTATTATTTACGATTTGGTAAAAGTAATGCTGAGATACAAGTAAATCTCGAAAAAGCTAAAACGGCTCTTTACAGCATTATGGACAAAAAGAATGGATTTACCTATGAGCTGATAAAACCTGTTTCCGAAACTCAGGACGATTATAAAGCAGCATTATTATCCAACTTTTCGTACGTTGATATTCCTGTTGGAACAACTATTTATAAAGCCGAAAATAACAAAGAATCGGTTTGGGAAGTGCAGTTTAACAGCAAAATGCAGCAAACAACTGCCTGGTCGCCGGGTTCTTCGTGGGGAGGTAATTTATTATATGCCTATTATTCCCCTCGTGGTTATAAAGATCAGGTTATTGACCCAACGCTGTGGGATGAGTTTGAAAGTGCAGGAGCTCCTGCTGGTTTCGCCAAAGATCCGAGAGCATATGCCACCTGCTATTTGGATGGCGATTTGCTGGATTGGCGCGAAAACTCCGGCTACAAAATTCCGTTCAACAGTATCAGTCATGCAAGTTTGGCAGTATCGCAAAACAATCTTTATTCAGGCACTTCTCCCAGCCTGGCCATTGGCCTGAAAAAGTATTATTATCCGCAGTTTTTCGAAGAAGGTGAAACAACTTTGTCAGCACCCTGTAATGTTAGAGTTATCCGATATGCGGATGTTCTCTTAATGTACGCTGAAATTAGTTATCTTATCAATCAGGATGCAGATGGTTTGGGCTTGAAGGCATTAAACGAAGTGCGGAAAAGAGCAAGAATGCCGGAGATTGCAACTTTAACGCCGGATAACATTATCCATGAACGAAATGTAGAATTGGCAACCGAAGGTCACCGTTATAACGATATTGTACGTTGGAGTTTCGACCAAACAGTATTTAAAGTGGATTTAAATACCTTATTCAAAGGACGATTCAATGTAAATAAACACCGTTATTTTCCTATTCCTCAGGAAGAAATTGACAATAATAAAGGTCAGTTACTTCAAAACGCAGGTTGGTAAATAAATTATAGAAAATAATTAAAAGTTGATGGTTTAAAAATCGAATAAAATTCTAAAACATGAAAAACATTTTTTATATAGCACTCGGACTTTTGATTTTTCTTACTTCCTGTGTGGATGAAGAAATGATTAGCCCTGATGCATCATTCCGATTAAGCAATCAGACCGCTATAGCAGCTGAATATACCTCTTATGTAGGTGAAACTTTTTACGTTGTAAAGTCAGGAACTGCCGAATTTATGACATTGTACGACGGAAACTCAGGCAAAATATGGGGCGAAAGCAATGCTACAGGTGTTCAGTTTCAGTTGAACGATTCACTCCCGGTTGTTTATGGCTCTGCCGGAACTTACAACCTTACGGTCGTAGCTTCGAGTGCCGGTAAGTTTGGCGCCACATACGAACAAAAAACTCAAACTGTAAAAATTACTGCAGTTGACAGGCGATCAGGATTATCGAATTTCAGTTTATTGTTGAATTCAATTGAGTACAAAGGTGTTATTGATGCTGAAAACAACATTGTGATTTCATTGCCGGATATTTATGCCGATTCATTAAAAGCTGTAAAACCTGTATTTTTTGCAGCGTCTAACAATGCAAAAGTGTATGTAAATTCAATTGAGCAAATTTCAGGTCAGAGTTTACAAGACTTAACCGGAACACTAACATATAAAGTGGCAGCTCCGAATGGTGATTTTGTTGAGTACAAAGTTAAAGCTTTGCTTTATGCCTCGTCCGACGAAAAGAAAATAACTGTATTTAAACTTGTGAACGACAAAACTTTTGGAAATGGAGAAGTGGGCGTTATCGACGATCAGAATAAAAAAATTGAAATCATACTTAACTATGGTACACCAGCCAATAGGGTTAAAGCAGAAATTGTTTCGTCAGTAGCCTCCACCTGTTTATATAACGGTAACTCAGTTTTTGGCACATATACCAATCTTTCTGGTGCCGGCTCAAATCCCCTGACAAGTATAAAAGTAATAGCTCAGAATAAATCGGAACAAACATATACCGTGAATGCAACTCAGGAAGTCCCATTCAAAACATTCACATTTGCAGGCTTAACACCATCACCAATTACAGCGATCGACGCTGTGGCAAAAACAATTACAGTAAAAGTACTGAAAGGCACAGATATCACGAAATTGACAGCCACATGGACAGGTACTTTGGGCGATGTTAAAATAGGTTCGGTGAAACAGATTAATGGAACAACTGTAAATGACTTTAGCAGTTCAAAGCAATATAAACTCTACAAAGGATCAACAAACAGCGATTATTACACTGTTTCTGTTATTGTATTAGAATAATCAATTAAATTCAAAATATCATGAAAAAATTTTTTACTATTTACGCGCTGACATTGGCGCTTATATCAAATGTTTGGGCCGATGATAAATCAGATTCAACTTATACTGCTGGTTGGACTTATGGACTTGTCAACAATATTCCCATGGGTCGGGTTGGTAATCCTGCTCTAAACCCAACCGAAAACAAACAGGCTTATATAACCAAATTAGCTCAGGATCTGGATCCTGGAGCATGCAATTTTGATCAAATATGGAATAGCAGCACTTATAGCCCATATTCAATAGCAAATAATACTGCAAGTGCTTCAACTCACACAGGAGATGCTGATTTTAAAGGAGCTTTTAAAGCATTTTACGATGGTTATAATATCTATATTTTTCTGAAATTTACGGATGATAATATTACCGGCAATGAAGTGGTAGAGATTCCATGGGCAACTTATTTTAAATTGCACGGAAAGACCGTAACTACCACAAACCCACAGGGCACAGTTTTCGAACATGTAGGTGCCTGGTATCTTCGCTATGCTGCTTTTGGTTCATATAAGGCGACTTTTAATAAAACCAAATATGTTGATGCCATGAAAATTGATTTTGCCAGTCCTACAGCGCAGGGAGTTGTCACATGGAATGGCACAAATGAAAATCTCACTTCGAGTCTTTTTGTAAACGACAAATCGGTAGCCGGAAGTGGCGAAGTGAAATGGATTATAACATTAGGATTTAATGCATTCAAAAGTGTTGGTTTTGAAAATGAATCCTTTCCATTACCAAGACCAGATTTTGATGAAAACATTTTAAAAGCAATGAATGGCAAAAAAGGCTTATCATTCGATATAAAAGTAAAAGATGATGATGGAACGGGTGCAACGGGAGAATACTGGTGGAATTCTACTTCGAACGATTGTTGGCAAGTTACATGGTACGCCGGTTTCTTAGGAGTAGAACAAGAAACAGCCAATCACAACATAAATGCTGAAAAATCAATTTTTGAAAGAGTTTCGAAGAATTCAATTGAACTTTCAGAATCGGCTAATGTAACAATCTATACCTCCACCGGAGTACAAATTCAATCGCTGAAAATGGTAAATATGGTAAATATAACAAACTTGCCAAAAGGATTTTATGTCGTAAAAGCAAATAACCAAACTATAAAAATTACGAAGTAAATTGTTACACAATACATGCATGTTTGCAAAAGGAGAATGTAAAGAGCATTCTCCTTTGTTTTTTTAATTAATTGGAAGTTAGAATGACATAAATTCTAATGTGGAACATAAATCCTGATTTATGGATTGTTTGGATTAGTCCTTACAATGCTTTATATACTTTTTTTGTATTACCTAATTAATACAGAAAGGTTGAAATATAATTCATTAGCATGAAGCACAAAATTCAAATAGTTGTTTTATTATTAATACTCACAAATTCACTTAAATCAGAGATTGCAATGAATTGGATTACTAATTCTGTAAATTCAACTAATCAATACGGAGTATATCTTTTCCGCAAAAGCTATATATTCGACGACTTGCCGGAGACTTTAATGCTGAAAGTATCGGCTGATAATAAGTATATATTATATGTGAATGGCATTAAAGTATGCAGTGGATCTACAAAAGGAGATTTGATAACCTATAAATATGATCTTGTTGATGTTGCACCCTATCTGCACAAAGGTAAAAATACCTTTGCTGCTCAGGTTTTCAATGGAGGAACCGACCGACCACTTGCTTTTGTATCACAACAAACAGCATTTTTAATTCAAAGTGTTGATAGCGCGTATCAAATCAGAACAGATAAAACGTGGAAAACCTTCAGGAACAAAGCTTATCGTTCCATTGATTATAGAAAATTGTTGCAACCTGCGTGGTTTTATGGATTTTATGCCAGTGGCTCCGGCGATGATGTTACGATGAAAAAATATCCAACAGACTGGGAGCAGCCCGGTTTTGATGACAAGAGATGGTCAAATGCAGTAGAAATTGACGTACAAACTTGCAGTAATTGGAACTTATTTTCATCTCCTCTTCCTTCGATGGATAATCATATTGTAGCCCCTGTAAAAATCAGAGAAGCAATTAATGCTAATTTGTCAGGAAGTTTATCCGAGAATAATCTGAAAATTGTAATACCAGCAAACCGCAAAGCATCAATTCTTTACGATTTCGAAGATATGACATACGGTTATCCTGAATTATTGGTAAGCAAAGGTAAAGGAAGTGTGATTAAAATTAAATACGCCGAATCGCTTTACGATAGTGTCAATTACAAAGCGCATCGCGATAGCGTTAAAGGGAAAAAAATGTTTGGAGTTTGGGATATTTTCAGACCCAATGGAAATTTAAAGTCTGTTTTCCGACCATTATGGACACGCTCATTCAGATATGTGAAGTTGGAAATCAAAACAAAATCGAAACCACTCGAAATAACGGGATTTACCAACGAAAACGCCGGATATCCGTATCCGAATACTTCTACATTTGAGTGCAATAATCCCCAACTGAATAAAATTTTCGATATGAGTTTACGAACCTTTAAACTTTCATCGTCAGACACATACTTTGATACTCCTTATTACGAGCAACTTAATTATGGAGGCGACGATGTGCCAATCGGTGCAATATCGTTCTATAACTCTACCGACGATAGACTGTATAAAGAAATGTTGCGCCTGTATCCGCAATCTGTCAATCCTAAAACGGGACTTTTTAAATCGGCTTACCCATCGAGATTCGATTTTGATATGGGAACATGGTCGTTGGCGTGGGTTCAGAGTTTAAACGACTATTATAGCATGCGTGGCGACTCATCTTTTATTAAACAATATGCATCGAATATTGAACAGATCTTAGAATATTTCCATCAACATATTAAAGAGCCATCAACACTTTTGGAGCACGTACAAACTAAAAACTTTATTGATTGGAGTGCGAAAGGTGGAAGTGTACCACACAAGGATTGTAATGAAGAGTTTCATCAATCTGTGTTATTAACCCTCTACTATGTTTATACACTGGATTGTGCCGTAAATTTATACCGGAATATTGGTGAAAATGCTAAAGCATTGAAATGGGAATTGTTATCTTCAAAAATAAAAAATGCAGTAAGCGAAAAATACAGAGATAAAAATACCGGATTTTTCAGAGAGTATCCCGGCAAAGATGAATTTACCCAACATACCAATATCTTAGCTATTTTATGTAATGTCGTTTCACCCGAGGAGCAAAATGAATTGTTGAATAAAATTCTATCGTTTGACAGGTTCGATGAAAAAGTGAGCTCATATTTCTCTTATTTTTTATTTAAAGCAATGGATAAAACTGGTAGAGCTGATTTGATTTTGTCAAATTTAAATTTCTGGGATTTGTTCATTGCAAAAGGCCTGCGTACCTGTGGCGAAAGTGGTTTTGCCTCGATGGATCGTTCTGATTGTCATGCGTGGAGTGCGCATCCTGCCTACTTTTTTATAAACAGTATTTGTGGAATAAAACCCGCAGATATTGGGTTTAAAACTGTATCAGTTGAACCTCATCTGGGAAATCTTACGCAGGTTAGTGCCAGTATGCCACATCCGTTAGGAAACATAATTGTTGAATACTCGGTAGAAAATAAAATGCTACACGCAAACATTCAACTTCCTGAGAACCTGAATGGTATTTGGAAATATAACGGAAATGAAATAAAACTTCATTCAGGACAAAATACTATTAACACATCTGTTTTATTTTAAATAATGAACATTGTAAGTAAATACAACAGAATAGGTTTACTTTGTTGCGGAACATTAGGTGTTTTTACACAAACTGTATCGGCAAAAAATGCACAAACAACTCCCAATATCATCGTAATTTTAGCCGACGATATGGGATTTTCAGATTTGGGTTGCTA
Organism: uncultured Paludibacter sp.; assembly: GCA_937897985.1. Taxonomy (GTDB): domain Bacteria; phylum Bacteroidota; class Bacteroidia; order Bacteroidales; family Paludibacteraceae; genus Paludibacter. Next base: position 39,889 of record CALCBD010000029.1, read on the forward strand.
TGGTGGTGAAATTCTTACACCAAATATTGATAGTCTTGCCAACAATGGTATTCGTTTTGCCAATTTTTACAATGGGGCGCGCTCTTGTCCATCCAGAGCATCATTACTTACCGGGTTATACCCTCACAAGGCCGGAATGGGTGATATGGTTTATTCTAATATGAATAAAAAAGGACTTCCTGCCTATCAAAATCATTTAAGTAATAACACCATTACTATTGCAGAATTACTCAAACAAAAAGATTATCACACGTTTATGTCCGGTAAATGGCATTTGGGCGATTCGCTTCCCAACTGGCCGGCAAACCGTGGTTTCGACAGGTATTTTGGGTTAATCAGCGGCGCTTCTAATTATTTCGATATTTCTACACCCGCAAATTCAGGAACAAAACGTGTGTTAGTAACCGGAAATACCGAAATTGAAAGTACACCCGAAGGATTTTACTTGACAAAAGCCATTACCGACAGTGCCATAAATATGATAAAATCGGTTCAGGACAATAAGCCATTTTTTTTGTATTTGTCGTACACAGCACCACACTGGCCTTTGCAAGCCGAAGCTGAGGATATAGCAAAATTTAAAGGATTTTACGATAACGGTTGGGATGAGATTCGCCACAAACGACTTGAAAAACTTAAAACCACAGGTTTATTCTCCGAAAAATTAGTTCTGTCTGAACGCAATGAAACTGTTCCCGCATGGAATTTATGTGCTGATAAACCAACAGCTATCCGTAAAATGGAAGTATATGCAGCCATGATTTACCGCATGGATGCCGAAATAGGCAAACTGCTCCGGGAGTTAAAATCAAAAGGATTGGATGAGAATACAATCATATTTTTTATGTCGGATAATGGAGCATGTGAAGAACATGGAACATTTGGATTTGACAGAATGAAAAATAATTCCGAAATTGGCACCGAAAAATCCTTTGTAAGCTATGGAGCTTCGTGGGCAAATGTTTGCAATACGCCTTTTCGCTATTTCAAAGAAAAAACCTACGAAGGTGGTATTCGCAATCCGGCCATTGTATATTGGCCTGCGCTTACAAACAGAAAAAGCAGCGTTGTAGAAAAACAAACACATTTAATGGATATATTACCTACCATTGCTGAAATTACCGGAGCGAAATATCCTGATAAGTATAATGGACACAACATTCCAAAGATGGATGGAATTAGTTTTTTAGCTGATTTGAAAGGGCAAAACAGGAAAAGGCATCGGTTTTTGGCATGGGAACACGAAGGAAATAAAGCCATTATCATGGGTAATTTTAAATGTGTAAAACACCGAAATGGCAATTGGGAAATGTATAATTTAAAGAACGACAAAACTGAAACGATAAATATTATCGAAAACAATAAAAAACAGTTTAATAAACTGATGAAGATGTATGCCCATTGGGAGAAATCGAATGGTGTTGTTGAATTTGAATAGATGAGAATAATGAAAAAACAATATTTACTTTTGGGTTTAGCCCCATTTATTGCGAATGCAGGTTTTGCACAAAAGCCTGAATCGAAACCTAATATCGTTTTTATTTTGGCCGACGATATGGGTTGGAACGATTTGGGCTGCTATGGCAATAAATATATAGAAACGCCTCAAATTGACTCTTTAGCAAAAAAAGGAGTGCGCTTCACCCAGGCATATTCATGCAGTCCGGTCAGTTCTCCTTCCAGAGCAGGAATTCTCACAGGTAAACATCCGGCATTATTACAATTAACCAATTATATTGGAGGGAATAATGTGGATGAAAATTCGCCTGTTTTACCTGCTAAATGGAAACCATATTTGGAAAGCAATGAAACGACAATTGCTGAATTACTGCATACCAAAGGCTACAAAAGTGCTATGATTGGCAAATGGCATTTAGGTAACGACAAAGGCATGAATCCATGGGAACAGGGTTTCGACTTTACCCGAATGATTGGGAAAAACGGGTTGGATTATTACAATTATACCATCCTGACTGATTCGTTTAAAGTTGATTACGAAGATAACGGAACAAATTATCTGACAGATAAATTGACTGACTACGGACTTGAATTTATCGAAAAGAATAAATCGAATTCATTCTTTCTGTACATGGCTTACTCTGCACCACATGTATTTTTAGTTCCAAAAGCCGGAAGTGAACGGAAATACCTGATGAAATATTCTGCATCCAGTCCTGAATATCAAAATCCGTATTATGCTGCAATGGTAAATACACTCGACGAAGGAGTTGGAAAAATTGTACAGAAGTTGCGGGAAACAGGTCAGCTCGAAAACACAATCATTGTTTTTACATCAGATAATGGAGGTGTTTCAGTACCTGAATTGGGTCCGCAACCCACAAGCGTACTTCCGTTAAGAGCCTGCAAAGGAAGTGTTTACGAAGGTGGAATTCGCGTTCCGGCAATTGTGTCGTATCCGGGCGTTGTTGCCGAAAACAAAACCTGCGAAATTCCTTTCTCCAATATAGCTTATTTCCCTACATTCCTTGAACTTTTAGGAATTGAAAATACAACCCCGAATTTGGATGCAAAAAGCATAATGCCATTGCTCACAAAAAACACTTACACCCAAGATACTTTAGTTTGGCATTATCCACATTTTTCCAATCAGGGTGGTCGTCCGGCAACAGCCATCAGAATAGGTGATTACAAATTAGTTGAGAATTACGAATCAGGCAAAATTGAATTATTCAATTTGAAAACAGACGAGTCAGAATCCAGAAACATTGCAAAGAAGTTTCGAAAAAAAACAGCTGATATGTATTCAGTATTACAACTATGGAAACAAAAAAACAACGTGCAATTACCAATTAAAAATAATAAATAGCAATTAGATGACTGAAAATGAATTTTATTTTCGTGTGGCACAATTAACTTCAAAGCACGAAAAACTTTTGTATCTTAAAAACGAAATCGATGATAATTTTAATGGAATTTACTCCAGGTATAAATATCCTATTCTGACAGCCGAACATGCGCCTCTGGAGTGGAAATACGATTTCAATTACGAAACTAATCCGAATTTGCTTCAGCGTATTGGCGTAAATGCCACGTTGAACTCAGGTGCTATTTACCTTGATGGAAAATATCTGTTGGTAGTTCGCGTGGAAGGTTGGGATCGGAAATCGTTTTTTGCAGTTGCCGAAAGTTCAAACGGTATAGATGGTTGGAAATTCTGGAAATATCCTGTTGTATTGCCTGATACAGAACCAAACGAAACTAATGTATACGACATGCGACTAACAAAACATGAAGATGGTTGGATTTACGGAATTTTTTGCAGCGAAAGCAAAGATCCGAATGCTCCATCTGGCGATTTGTCATCGGCAGTAGCCACAGCAGGCATTGTGCGCACAAAAGATTTGAAAACATGGGAACGCCTACCCGACCTGAAAACAAAAAGTCAGCAACGAAACGTAGTGCTGCATCCCGAGTTTGTAAACGGAAAATATGCACTTTACACCCGTCCACAGGATGGATTTATCGATGCCGGTTCGGGCGGAGGTTTAGGCTGGGCTTTGATTGACGATATTTGCAATGCCACTGTAACAAGTGAACAAATTATTGAAGAACGTATTTATCATACCATTAAGGAAGTGAAAAACGGACAAGGTCCGGCACCTATAAAAACTTCAAAAGGCTGGTTGCATCTGGCACATGGAGTAAGAGCTTGTGCTGCCGGACTACGCTATGTATTGTATATGTTTATGGCTGACCTTGAAAAGCCATGGAAAGTGATTGCACGTCCGGGAGGTTACTTTATGGCACCCGAAGGCGATGAACGGGTTGGTGATGTGTCGAATGTACTTTTTACAAACGGATGGATATGCAATGAAAACAATCAGATTTTCATTTATTATGCTTCATCAGACACCAGAATGCATGTAGCAACTTCAAGTGTTGAAACTCTAATTGATTATTGTTTAAACACACCTGAAGACGGACTTCGTTCGGTTGCATCAGTTCAAAACATTGTGAAATTAGCCGAAACAAATTACAATTTACTAAAACAGACAATTTAAAATGAAAACCAAACTAATCTTAGTTTCAGTATTGTTGATATTTACTGTGTGTTTAAACGCTCAAAAATATGAAAATCTGGCACTTACTCCTCCAATGGGATGGAATAGCTGGAATAAATTCGCTCAAAATGTTGATGAAAAAATGATTCGGGAAATTGCCGATGCTATGGTGGCTACTGGCATGAAAGATGCCGGATACGAATATATTGTTATTGATGACTACTGGCACGGCAAACGCGACAGTTTGGGTTTTATTCATCCCGACAAAGACCGTTTTCCATCAGGTATAAAAGCGTTGGCTGATTATATTCATTCCAAAGGATTAAAATTCGGTATTTACTCTTGTGCCGGACACGAAACCTGCGGACACCAACCAGGAAGCAGAGGTTACGAATATCAGGATGCTTTGATGTATGCCAAATGGGGTGTTGATTATCTGAAATATGATTGGTGTTCAACTAAATACATAAATACAAAAGAAGCTTATCCAACCATGAGTAAGGCATTGAAAGCAGCCGGAAGACCCATTGTATTCAGTTTGTGTGAATGGGGAAGTTCGCATCCGTGGGAATGGGCAGGCGAAGTTGGTCATCTTTGGCGAACAACAGGCGATATTTACAATTGCTTCGATTGTGTTGACGATCATGGTAACTGGAAAGCTTTTGGTGTGCTTCAAATTATGGAAATGAACCAAAAATTGCGTGCTTTTGCAGGGCCGGGCAAATGGAACGATCCTGACATGCTCGAAGTGGGCAATGGAATGCCGGCGAATGAGGCTCGTGCACATTTCTCGCTATGGTGTATGATGGCTTCACCGCTTATTGCCGGAAACGATTTACGGGCAATGGATGCCGAAACCATTTCAATAATTACAAACAAAGATATGATTGCGGTTGATCAGGACTCGCTGGGCATTCAGGGTTTTCGATACGAAGTAAAAGACAGTGTGGAAACATGGTTGAAACCACTGACTAAAAATGCATGGGCGTTGATGTATTTTAACCGTAGTTTCAGTCCAAAATCGATAGTGGTTGATTGGAAAAACGTACAAATTACAGATACATTAACCGGAAAAGTTCTTAATACATCACAAAAAAACATCCATCTGCTACGCGATTTATGGTTAAATAAAGAAATCGGAAACACTAAAAAGCCATTCAAGAAAACCATTCCGGCTCGCGATGTGGTTTGTTTGAAAGTGTATCGAAAGGAGTAAAAAGCATTAAGCTACATTATTGATTTTTGGAACAAAATTCTTGATTTTAGGAATACCTTCAAGGCTTAACTTTGCGGTGTTGATCTAATTTTGTTCCGTAAATCAATATTTTAATGTATGAAATCGCACAAAATCCTATTCATTGTTCTTGTTCTGATATCATCGGTAAATAATTTAAAATCCGACAATAAAAGTTACCCTTGTCGTATTGTAGATTATGGTGCCGATATGGGAGCCGGATATTACAACAACAAAGCTACTACATCTCAAACCACTTACAAAGAAGACGTGGATGGCGATGGAAGTAATACCGATGATTGCATTGCTTTTTGGGAGTATAAAGATGGTACAAATTACTTGTCGCCTTTAAGTTCTACCGCCATAACTTATGATAATGAAGCGACCAATGCCCGCTTTTATGGTGGGATTGCTGCATTTTATAATAAAACCGGCATTGCATTAACCGAAGGAATGCTCAACAATAACCATGAGCTGCGCGACGACTGGAATTTAATGAGTGTTCACTCCTCGTCCGGATTAATGGAACGGGCTTATGGGTTTTGGTTTTGGGATAAAGCCGATTTTCTGAATGGTGGCAATGTTGCAACTAATAAAGTTACATTTGATGCTAACAGCAGCATTTCGGTGAGTAACTTCCGTCTTTCCACCAATTTTTCGGTTGGTCGCTGGGTGGTGCGCGATGGTAATCAGTTTTATATTTCCGAAACCAAATTCGGCACAACACAATATTCACCTACCGAGAGTTATACCATTACAAAATATTCTACACAAACACTTAACCCATCAAGCACAAATTGGGCAGTTTACAATCCGGTTGCACCTTACGATGTGCGGTTTAAAAACCCCGAAACTGCGACCTATTCACCACATACTTTTACTGATATTACCGCTGTTGGGTTTTATGTTGCGCGCGACTTGCTCACAGCAGGAAACACACAGCTAAAATGGCATGCTTTTGAAGTTAACGCTGTGGTTACACGTCCCGAAACACCGGGTTATTATACTGATATGACGCTGATTCCTGCCGGTGGTGCCATTACGAGTCCGTTTTATATTAACACTAAAGAAATTACTTTCGAACAGTGGCAAAAAGTATATCGTTGGGCTGTTAGCAATCAATATTGCAATCATACCGATATTACGAAAGGCGGTTATGTATTCGACCGTGATGGCGATATGGGAAGTATGGATGTGGGAAATGACCCACATACGGCTTATGAGCCTGTAACGGATATTAGTTGGTACGATGCGGTGCTTTGGTGTAATGCACTTTCGGAACTGGAAGGACTTACACCTTGTTATTATTCTGATGCAGCAAAAACAAAAATTTTAAAAACGGTAAAAGACAGAACAGATGAGAGTAAATATTCCACAAAATTTGATATTTATGTGGATTATTCGAAAAACGGTTACAGATTACCAACTCTCGAAGAATGGAATGCCGCAGCGAACAATGCTTCTACAGGCTGGACAAGTACTTCCGGGACAAAAGAAACCGGCACTTCAACTGCAAATAGTTACGGGATATTTGACATGATTGGGAATGTGTGGGAATATTGTTGGGATACTCCGAACGCTGGCGATAAATTCGAATATGCTACCCAAAATTCGCATATTGTTTTGGGAGGAGCATTCAGTGGTGTAACCAATAACCCCACAAGTCCGGTAAAAAAATGGGGCGATTTACCATTTAAAGGAAATCCGAATATTGGGCTTCGGGTTATCAGACATGATTTGGGTGTAATTCCTCCGGCAACTCAGAATTTTGCTACCCGCCCTAACTGGACAATTACCGAAGGTGATAAACTTTTGCCAGTGGTTGCCGCTACAAAGGTTGCTAATATTATGCAATCCGATTTACAACTCATCAGTGGTACAAAAACCTATAAATCGCCGAGTGACCCATTATACGAAAACGACAATACGGGCTATATTCGTACCGATGATGCAGCTGTTACCGTAACTCCTTTCCGCATGTCGAAATACGAAACTTCGTACGAGAAATGGCGTGAAATTCTTAACTGGGCAGAGATAGAAGGTGGATACAATTTTGATGGCGATGGTGATATGGGTGCAATGGATTATCGGGTTGGTTACACATCGCATAATACTACAGAACCTGTTACCGAACCAAACTGGAACGATGTATTGCTTTGGTGTAATGCCTTATCAGAGTACGAAGGTAAAGTACCGGTATATTATAGTGATACGGCTCGTACGGTAGTTATGAAATCAGGACTTCAATGGAGGATTGCTATGGAACAACGCTATTCTGGTTATCCCACTTATACGAATACAATGTATTATGCCAGATACGAAAAAGATGGTTACCGACTGCCAACAGCATCGGAATGGGAAGTTGCATACCGTAGTAAACTTGAAACAAAAGCTGCTGCAGGAGTATATCCAACAAGTATAGGTACAAGTAAAAATTTATCTAATTCTGATAATCATACATGGGATATAGCATATGGCACTCCAAATAGCCTTGGGATATATAATTTACATGGAAATATTAGCGAATATACTTCTGGTGCCGACGGGACAAGTTATTATTTAAGTCACAATCCCAAAGATGATAAAAACGAAGGTCTTTTCGGATTACTTGTAAAAGGAGGAAATTTTGGTTCTGATTACCAGCAAATAAAAGACAGCTACAATGAAAAAGCATCCGCTACACGTTACTGGATAGGATTTAGAGTTGTTCGTTGTGACGAGAATGAACATCCGGCTTATGATAAATTCTCACCTGATACAGTTATCAAAGTGAATCCCGTAAATTTTGATCCTTTGTCGGGAAAAACATTTAGAAATAACCTGATGCGAAATGGGGAATTTAATAAATCCGGCGTTTCAACAACAGGAGTAACTCCAAAGTGGATTTTTACAACCGGTGCGGCAATTACCTCTTCACCTGTAGTTGTAAATGGAGTATTATATATTGGTAGCGACGACAAAAAAATATATGCTCTCAATGCAAATACAGGTGCACAAATCTGGTCGTATCTCACGGGAGATGTTGTACGTTCGTCGGCAACCGTTACTGGTGACAGCTTATTTATCGGTAGTAACGATGGTTATTTGTATTGTCTGAAAACAACTGATGGCTCGCTTGTCTGGAAAAAGAAAGCATATACTTCCGGGAGTGTGAAAGCCTGCCCCACAGTAGCTTATAATACCGTTTTTGCAACCTGGCACGGTATGTTCGAAACGACAAATACTGTTGGTCTCGATATTAAAACCGGCAACGAGAAATGGAGATACCGCCGTGTTCGGGCCAACGAGGGAGCATTTACAACAGATGCAACACGTTTGTTTTTCGCATCGTCTGATAATGTTGTAGAAGGCGTAGACATTGCAACAGAGCAAACGGTATTTTACAGAACAGGTGATCACAACAAAGGTTCTATGACAATTTTAGATGACAACACAGTGCTTTATGCCAAAGAAACGGCTATTCAGGCTGTAACCAAAACAGGAGGATTAGTCTGGACTACCAATGTTGGAATTGGAGCCGATCAGGATTTGTCACCATTAACAACTCCGGCAGTTGGCACAGTGAATATTAGTGGTGTGCCTTCTAAAATGATTTACTGGGGAACTCTGAAAAACTCGTTGATGGCATTAAAAACTGACGGTTCACAACTTTGGCATCGCAAAGATTTTCCGGCACCTTTTAATTCGGCACCTGTAATTTCGCAAAACGTGGTTTATATAGGGAATGATGATAATAAAATGTACGCAATAAATGCCGAAGATGGTACAACAATTTGGTCGTATACCACCGGTGGAGTTATTCAAACATCGCCCTGGATAGAAAATGGTGTGGTTTATTTTAGTAGTAGTGATGGTAAAGTATATGCAATGCAATCGGATACAATTTCGGGAAATTTAACTCCGGAAAACAATCTTGTGAAAATTCGTCCAAATCCGGTAATTGACAATATGTTTATAAGTAGTTATGAATCAATTGATTATATTAAAATTATAAATTCTGCTGGTCAGGTTATGGATTTCAAAAATGATAGCGGTTTGAAATCTATACAAGTAAGTACGCTTGCCGAAGGAGTTTACTCGATAGAACTCTATTCGAAAAAGAATAAAATTGCAACTTCAAAATTTGTAAAGAAATAGCTTATAAAGTGATGGTTAAATATCACAAGAAACACTTTATTCTATGGTTTCTGTTTTTTGTTACAAACAGTATAGTATTTGGTCAAAAGCCGGATACTATACTATTTTTTAAATTTCCAACCCTTCCAAAAACAAATTATTATATCGCAACCGGAAAACTGCCAACACCAATGTGTTCGGTTTATTTACCTGAAAATTACAACGAAATAAAAAAGATTCCGGTGCTGCTTTGGATTGATGGAGGAACCGGTGGTGCAGGCGATTGTGTGAAATTTGTGAAAGAAAAGGTGGGCGCTAACGGAATTATTTTGATAAATTTTCCGCTTTTTAAGGCAAATATAAATCCGCTATTACCTGATAGTTCGAACTACTGGACTCGCTTACGCATACGAAATTCCGACAGTGATACTCTATGGAAAGCATATAAAAATATGCTCGACAGTATATTTTCAATATTCCCGCAAATTGATAAAGAAAATGCTTTAATGGGCGGATTTTCAAACGGAGCACATGCCACTGCCGTTTTATTAAACCGCCCGGAACATGAAATTACAAACTACTTTAACAAATTCTTTTTTATTGAAGGTGGCGATGGACTTGAAGATTATTCAGTACTAAAAAACCGTAACGTGCTTTATATGCAGGGCACAGAGCTAAGTTACCCGAATTGGGTGAAGTCGTTTTACCTGAATGCTAAAAAAATTAAAGCAAAAGCCCGATTTGTGTACATGAAAGGAGTAGGACATAATTTTCCGAAGCAGTATCAGGTCCAACTTAACAACCGGATTCGAAAAATGATAAAATAACGGTTCACTATTTTATCAACATTCCCAACACTATCGGTTTCAAACCACTAAAGAAAAACTCAACGGCAATTACCATTACAATTAGTCCCATTATTCGCATCATGACGTTTACACCTGTTTCGCCTAAAATTTTCATTAGTTTGGAGGAACTGTATAAAATCAGATAAGTAAGAGCCATAATTAGCATGATGGAAGTCAATAGAATAACTTTTTTCAAAAGGTTGTTTGCGTCTTCCATAAGTACTATGGCATTGGTAATAGCGCCCGGTCCGCAAATCATAGGAATTGCCAGTGGTGTTACCGAAATATCGGTAATATATTTTTTCACTTCTTCATCCTTTATTTTTACCTGACCTAATCGCGCTTTTAGCATATCCATACCCATTATAAAGAATATGACACCTCCAACCACCCTAAAGCTATTGACCGAAATACCAAAAAACTTAAAAAGCAATTGACCAGTTAATGCAAAGGCAATGATAGTAAACAATGAAACTATTGACGCTTTTTTAGCTGTCCGATTACGTTCTTCCTCCGATAAATCTGCGGTCATCGACATAAATACAGGCATAGTACCCAATGGATTTATCAGGGTAAAAAACGATGTAATGCTCAATAAAGCAAAGGAAAGCAGCTCATTCATAATGCGATTATAAAATTCGTTGTTGCAAAAATACAACTTTTTTATAAACCTTTACTTCGAATTAATTGCATTGGAATATATATGCTATTTATTGGAACGATATTTAATATCGGGCGAAAGCATGAGATGTAAATTTGTGAAAATTATAAATGTCAATTCTATGAATGTAAAAATATGAAATCACATACAAACAAAATTTCGGTTGTTGAAAAAACGGCTTATGGCTTGGGTGATATGGCTTCCAACCTTTTTTATCAGACATTCACCATGTTTTTGCTGTATTTTTATACTGATGTTTTTGGAATTACAGCGGCGGCAGCGGGCACTATGTTTCTGATTGTTCGTATGTTGGATACTTTTTACGATCCATTAGTCGGAGTATTGGCCGATCGAACCAAGTCAAAATACGGCAAATTCAGACCATGGATTTTATATACGGTAGTTCCATTCGGAGTCGTAGGATTTCTTACGTTTTTTACTCCCGAAATTGCAACAAACTCCAAATTGGTTTATGCCTATATTACCTACACCGCCATGATGTTTATTTATTCAACCATCAATGTTCCTTATGGAGCATTAATGGCCGTAATGACATCAAATTCGTTGGAACGAACCAGTCTTTCGGCTTTCAGATCAATTTCGGCTTTTATTGGTGGATTAATTGTACAGGGATTTACATTAAAATTTGTTCATTACTTTGGATTATTAAAAACACATGCCGACGGAACTGTAAACGAGCAATTTGGCTTTTCGGTTGCAATGGGAATTTATTCTGTATTGGCCGTTATTATGTTTCTCACCACTTTTTTTGTTTGCAAAGAGCGCATAAAACCAATTAATGAGCAAAGTAATTCGCTCAGGGAAGACATTAAGGATTTATTTAAAAATGTACCATGGTTAATTCTCACAGTTGTCGGCATAATGACCTGTTTGTATGTAGCCATCCGAAACGGTTCCATAATTTATTACTTTAAATATTATGCTAACAATACCGGTAACGCAAATCTATTCGGTTTTCAGATTGGAGCTGAAACTTTAGTGTCCTCTTTTATGGTTGCCGGAACTGCGTTTAGCATTTTGGGCACCGTATTATTAAAACCTATGGCAGCTCGCATCGGGAAAAAGAATGTATATATTTTATCAATGACGCTGGGAACAGTTCTAAGTATAGCATATTATTTTTTGAATAAAGATCAGATCACTTTAATGTTTGTATTTCAGGCTTTGTGCAACTTTGCTGTAGGACCTGCAATGGCTATGATGTGGAGCATGTATGCCGATACAGCCGATTATTCCGAACTGAAAACGGGAAGACGTGCCACCGGATTGATCTATTCGTCGGCTAATTTTGCGCAAAAGTTCGGCTGGTCTATTGGTGGCGCTATAGCCGGTTATCTGCTGGCTTATTTTGGGTTTGTTGCCAATGCACCTGTTACTGCCGAAACAGAAACCGGCGTTCGTATTTTGTTTGGTTTTATGCCGGCTATCTGGAGTTTAATTGCTGTTGTAGCCTTGTTTTTCTATAATCTGGATGAAAATAAGGTAAAAGAAATTAACGCCGAACTTGCTACCCTGAAAAATAATGCGTAAGTGAAATAATTCAAAGCGATTATGTTGAATTTTTGATGTGCAAAGCGAATACTTCAAAAGGATTAAAAAAGAGTATATGAAAACAACCTTCGAACAAAATAGGATGTGGAATAACTTTATTGGCAATTCCAACTTTGCATTGATTATTGACAATCGGGGCATTGGATACAATCATATCTCAAAACCTGTTAATGCATCTGGCAATATCAAATCTGAAATCATTGATCTTAAACCCAAAGTTGTTCTTATAAAAGATATTATTTCCGGCGATATATGGTCGTCGGCTTATCGGGTAGAAACTGAGAATGACCTTCAAGCTCAATTTATACATGGCTCAGGTTACACTATTTTAAATTCTGAATACAACGATATACAGACTCAAACTAAATACTTTGTTCCCCAAAACGAGCATATTGAAATATGGCATTTAAAAATTTCGAACACAGGACTAAAAAAACACGAACTAAGTTTAGCCACTTTTGAAGATGAGAATAACGACTTTTTCAAAGGATTTACAAATGCAGACTCTAAATGTAATGGACTTAGATGTTTGGGATTTTTTTGTGAAGATACCATTGCCGGCAAATCAGATATTCGGAAATTTATAAATCCAAAATTTAATAGCAAGAAAAGCCCCGAGTCGGATCTAAAATTCGGGAGTAAATTTAATATTTTTCAAATTGATATTGAATTAGAACCAACTAAAATGCTTGATTTTGTCGTAATTATGGCGCCAGAATATATAGAAAAAGTAAAACCTGAAATCTTCAATAAATTTGGAAATATTGAAGCTGTTGAAAATGAATATAATAAAATTTTAAATAACAAAATTTGTACTACTAATGCAATACGGATATTTTGATGATGAAAACAAAGAATATGTGATTACGTCTCCAAACACTCCTCGTTCATGGAGCAACTATCTCGGTTCTACCGGATACGGAGCAATAATAACTAACAATGGAGGTGGCTATAGCTTTTATAAATCAGGTGGACAAGGACGATTTACACGTATGCGCTTTAATTCCATTCCTGTGGATCAGCCCGGAAGATATATTTATCTGAGAGACAAAGAAACGGCTGATTATTGGTCGGCAACCTGGCAACCTGTCGGTAAACCACTACGAAGTTATAAAAATGTCTGTCGACATGGAACTGCTTACACTACTATTGAAACAGAATACGCCGAAATAAAATCCGAGACTTGCTATTTTGTTCCGTTGAACAGGGATTTTGAAGTTTGGCATTTAAAACTTACTAATACAAGTTCACGCATACGTCGATTAAGCCTTTTTACTTTTGTGGAATATGCCAATAACTGGAATGCAATGGACGATTTACTTAATCTTCAATACACGCAATATACAGGAAAAATGGATGTTGTGGATGGCATTATCAGTCATGGAACCAATGTTCATATCCCTGAAATGCCTGATAATTTCAACGAAAAAGATCAGGGCAGATATTCGTTTTTAGCTTTTACGGGTGAAGAAATTGTGGGATTTGAAACTGACTTGGAGAAGTTTTTAGGAAGTTATCGCACTTATTCTAATCCTGTTACTGTTGACGACGGACGATGTTCAAACACAAAAGCTGTTGGCGACAATTTATGCGGGGTATTACAGATTGATACGGTACTTGAGCCCGGACAAAGTAAGGATTTTATCGTTTTAATGGGTGTTGGTAGAGCCGAAACCACCGGAAAGCAAGTGGTAAAAGAGTTTGGAAATGTTGATAAAATTAATGAAGAATTCTCTAAACTGAAAAACTATTGGCATAACCGGATAAATGGCATAACAGTAAAAACTCCCGATGCTGAGTTTAACAGCATGTTGAATATGTGGAGTCCGTATAATTGCCTGATTACCTACACCTGGAGTCGTGCTGCAAGTTTGGTGTATACAGCCAGCGAGCGCGATGGTTTGGGATATCGGGATAGCGTTCAGGATTTATTGGGCGTTATGCACAACATTACGGATGAGACAAAAATCCGATTGGAACTGATGATTACCGGACAGGTCTCAACAGGAGGTGCAATGCCTGTGGTAAGTAAAGTGAATCACAAACCGGGCGCTGAACCTGTTCCGTTGGAATCGGTTTATCGTTCCGACGATTGTCTGTGGCTTTTCAATACTGTTCCGGCTTATGTAAATGAATCGGGCGATATTGATTTTTACAACAAAGTTCTGCCCTATTCCGATTATGGAAGTGATACTGTTCTTGGACATTTAAAACGTGCTATTGAATTTAATTTGAAACGTTCCGGAAAACATGGTTTACCCTGCGGACTACATGCCGACTGGAACGATTGTTTGAAATTCGGACACGATGGTGAGTCTGTTTTTGTGGCTATGCAATTGCGGTTTGCACTGAAAACCTATATTGAAATTTGCCAGTTATTGCAAAATAAAACAGAAGAAAACTGGGCAATTCCGCTTCTCAAAACACTTGACGACGATATTCAAAAACATGCATGGGATGGTGAATGGTTTCTCCGTGGTTATCGTGCTGATGGTTTTAAATTCGGTTCAAAAGAGTCGGACGAGGGCCAGATTTTTATGAATCCACAGGTATGGGCAATTATTAGCGGTGCAGCTTCCAAAGAACAGTCGGAGCTGATTCTTCAAAAAATGAAAGAACGATTATCCACCGATTTTGGAATAATGCTTTGTGATCCTCCTTATACCGAAACGGATTATAATATTGTCCGTGCTGCACTCTTTAACACTGGAATGAAAGAAAACGGAGGCATTTTCATGCATACACAGGGCTGGGGCGTAATTGCCGAAGCTATGCAGGGCAATGGAAATCAGGCGTATGAATATTTCAGAAATTACATGCCGGCTGCTTACAATACAAAAGCAGAAATTCGTCAGATTGAACCATATGTGTATTGCCAATCTACTCATAGCAAATACAATTCACGCTATGGCAGTTCACGTGTTCCCTGGCTAAGTGGTTCTGCAACATGGTCGTTTGTGGCAGCAACGCAATATATTTTAGGACTGCAACCGCAAGTAGATGGTTTCAGAATAAACCCTTGCATTCCCTCACATTGGAATGAATTTGAAGTTACCCGTATTTTCAGAGGCAAATTATTGAAAATTAAAGTGCTTAACCCATCTAATGTACAGTTCGGAGTTAAAAAACTGATTATTAATGGAATAATTATTAAAACAAATAAAATTAAAATTGCTTTGCTAGGCGATAATAATGAGATTATTGTAATATTGGGGTAATTGTTAATTGTATGAAAAAATTTATAATTCAACTTGCATTGCTGTTTATAGTTTCGACACTTTCGGGACAAAACAATATAGTACCTGCATATAAAAATCCGGCATTACCGACAGAAAAAAGAATTTCTGACTTGATTCGGAGGATGACTTTGGATGAAAAAATACTCCAGTTAAATCAATATATATCAGGCTACAACCCAAATGCAAATAATGTTGGCGAAATTATCAAGGATATTCCTGCCGGTATTGGTTCTTTGCTCTATTTTGGTAATGATCCTCATGTTCGCAACGAGTTTCAGCGCAAAGCAATGCAGGAATCCCGCTTGGGTATTCCCATTATTTTCGGATTCGACGTGATTCATGGTTTTCGCACCATTTATCCCATTTCGTTGGCTCAGGCTTGTTCATGGAATCCGAAATTAGTGGAAGAAGCTTGTGCTGTAGCAGCACAGGAAGCCAAACTTTCAGGTATCGACTGGACATTTTCGCCTATGATTGATGTCAGTCGTGATCCGCGTTGGGGTAGAGTTGCGGAATGTTATGGCGAAGATTCGTATGCAAATTCTGTTTTTGGCGTAGCTACTGTCAATGGCTATCAGGGCAAAAATCTTTCTGATCCCTATTCCATTGCAGCCTGTTTGAAACATTATGTAGGCTATGGCGTTTCTGAAGGCGGACGTGATTACCGATATACCGATATTTCGAAACAAGCTCTGTGGGAAACATATATACCGCCTTACGAAGCGTGCGTAAAAGCCGGAGCTGCTACCGTAATGAGCGCATTCAATGATATAAGTGGTGTTCCGGCTACAGCCAATTATTATACGCTTACCGAGATTTTGAAAAATCGATGGCAGTTCGATGGGTTTGTGGTTTCGGACTGGAATGCAGTTACGCAACTTGTATATCAGGGCTTGGCTGCTGAAAACAAAGAAGCTGCCTACAAAGCTTTCCTGGCCGGTCTCGAAATGGATATGAAAGATAATGCTTATCGCGAAAATCTGGCTGCACTCGTTGCAGAGAAAAAGATACCGATAAAAAAAATTGATGAAGCTGTTAGCCGTGTTTTACGAATTAAGTTTCGTTTGGGATTGTTTGAGAATCCTTACACAACTATTCTTGATGAATCTAATCGCTATTTGCAACCTGAAGCAAAACGTATAGCAGAAAAACTGGCTGCAGAATCGATGGTGCTTCTGAAAAACAGTAATAATATTTTACCATTAAAGACTGAAAAAAAACGTATTGCGATCATTGGTCCATTAGCAAAAAATAATTCTGAAATTATGGGAGCATGGTCGTTTAATGGAAAAGAAGAAGATACAGAAACCTTTTGGGACGGTTGTAATAAGGAGTTTAAAAACTCACAACTTTTTTACGCAAAAGGATGTGATTTGGATGGAAATGACTATTCAGGATTCGATGAAGCCATTTGTACTGCCAAAAATGCCGATATGGTTTTGTTATTTCTGGGCGAAATGAAAACATGGAGTGGCGAAAACGCCTCGCGTTCGAGCATTGCATTACCGGCTATTCAGGAAAAATTAATGACTGAACTCAGTAAAACCGGCAAACCAATAGTACTTGTACTTTCCAATGGACGTCCGCTGGAGTTGGTACGTTTAGAGCCATTAGCCAGCGCCATTTTAGAAGCATGGCAACCGGGAACTTTTGGCGGTTCTGCTTTGGCCGGTATCCTGAGCGGACGTATTAATCCTTCCGGTAAATTAGCTATGACCTTTCCACTTACAACGGGACAAATTCCCATTTACTACAATATGCGTCAGAGTGCCCGTCCGTTCGATAAAATGGGTGATTATCAGGATATTTCAACTGAGCCGCTTTACTGGTTCGGACATGGGTTAAGTTATACAACATTTGAGTATGGCAATGTAAAATTATCGGCTCAATCCATTAAAAAATCAGAAAAACTACTTGCCGAAATTGAAATTAAAAATACCGGAAATGTAGATGGTGCCGAAACGGTGTTTTGGTATATTTCCGACCCAGTTTCCACAATTTCGCGACCAATAAAGGAACTGAAATATTTTGAAAAGAAAGTAATTACCGCAGGAAATAAATCAATTTTTAAATTTGAGATTGACCCCGTGCGCGACCTTAGTTATACCGATAGTAACGGAAAAAATAATCTTGAAAAAGGAGATTTCTTCATTCATGTTGGAAATCAGAGAATCAACTTTAAACTTACTGAATAATAATACTTTACAATGCGTAAAATCAGAATTGTTGCAATTTTATTAATTCTTTCTGTTTTATCATTTGCAGGGAATCATTCGTGGAAACTTTTATCGCCTGATAAAAATATTATAATGACCATTGAACAGGATAGTGCAAATAAATCGTTATCGTATCATGTTGATATAATGAGTAATACACTGGTTAACGTGATTGGCAATTCGACATTGGGAACCGAAAGAAACGATCAGGATTTTATAAATAATCTTGAATTTGTACAACAATCAGAAGTTAAAACCATAGATGAAACTTACCAAATGATGATTGGACGGCAATCAGGATTCCGAAATTTTGCCAACGAAACCAGTCTGACTTTCAAAACTAAAAAAGGAGCATTGCTACAAATAGATTGCAGGGTTTACAACGACGGAATCGCATTCAGATATGTTTTTCCTGAAATTTCAGACAAAAAATATACGGTAAAAAAGGAACTCACGTCATTCCGTTTTTCCACAGCTGGCAAAGCATGGATACAACCTTACGACAAGCCTACCAAATGGACTCCCGGTTACGAAAAATACTACGAAAATGCCGTGACTATCGGAAGCGTTTCGCCAAATACTGAAGGTTGGGCTTTCCCCGCATTGTTCGAAATACAAAATGTATGGGCATTGCTAACTGAAGCAAATTTGGACAGAAATTATTGCGGTAGCAGACTGGAACAAAATGCCGACAACGGAATTTATAAAATCCGGTTTCCGGAGTCAAAAGATGGCGAAGGTACAGGAAAAGTACGCCCTGTTTCAACGTTGCCATGGATTATGCCCTGGCGAACAATAATCATTGGCACTTCATTAAATACAATTTTTAATTCTGCTATGGTGAGTAATCTGGCCGATGCACCTAAACCAATGGATTACAGTTGGGTAAAACCGGGGAAATCGTCGTGGAGTTGGCTAACCGACAACAACAGTCCTAAAAATTTCGAAACGCTGAAAAAATATGTCGATTTATCAGCCGAAATGCATTGGGAATATTGTTTGGTGGATGCAAATTGGGATTTAATGCAGGGAGGCAACATTAAAAAATTGGTTGATTATGCAACCACGAAAAACATTGGAATTTTAATGTGGTACAATTCCGGCGGAAAGCACAATACGGTAAGTGAACGTCCACGCGATATAATTTCCGATAAAAATAGATGTGCTGCCGAATTTGCCAAACTCAAAACCTGGGGTGTGAAAGGTGTGAAAATAGATTTCTGGCAAAGCGACAAACAAAATATTATAGCGCTTTATCACGATGTTTTGACTTTAGCAGCCGAGAACCACTTATTGGTTAATTTACACGGTTGTACCTTGCCACGTGGCTGGTCACGCACTTACCCAAACTTAATTAGTATGGAAGCTGTGAAAGGAGAAGAAGCTTATCTTTTTGATCAGGAATATCCTGAAAAAGCACCTGTTCAAAACAGCATTTTGCCTTTTACACGTAATGTGGTTGGATCTATGGATTACACACCGGTGGTATTCAGCAACCTGAAAAATAAACACCTCACAACGTCAGCACATGAGTTGGCATTGTCGGTTATATTTAACTCAGGTGTTGTTCATTTTGCCGATAATGAGAAATCATATCGTTTGTTACCTTCATTTGTAAAAGACTTCCTGAAAAATGTTCCGGTTACTTTCGACGAAACAATAATTTTAGAAGGCTATCCGGGCGAACATATTATTATAGCAGCCCGAAAAGGAGAAAAATGGTTTTTAGCCGGAATAAACTCGAAAAATGAATCTGTGAATTTCAGCATTAAATGCAACTTTCTCCGGGCAGGAAATTACACCATCAAACAAATTACCGACAGTAATTCGTCTTATGAAAATAAATTTTATTTCAACCAGTCAGGCGTTACAAACAATACCGAACTAAAGATTGATTTCTTGCCTTATGGTGGTTTTGTTGCCGAAATTATTGCAGAATAATGGCACAGGCGTTCTGAATATACAACGGATTATTTTTGCTAATTATTGGAATATAGCTACGGATTAAAATTATAGTACCTGTCTACTTTTGTAACTGGAGAAATGAATTATTTTAATCTTAAGAATTATTCTGATAATGAATCACAAATTAAAAATACTTGCTCTTGCTGTTTCCTGCTTTTTAGGTCTGACACACGTCAATGCTTTTTCGCCTTTAAATACGCACCCTGAAATTCAGTTGGGTCTTACTGGTATTGCCTCGTATGGTTCGCCTATGTTTGCTAACGCCATGTTTATGGAAACGCGGGGTTGGAAAGTAGTGGGCACTAATGCAGCTCCGGCAGCAGATCAGCTCGATGAGTTAGGCTACCCAAAATACCTTGCAGCAGGAACAAAGCTATACGTAAACCCCGGTCAGAATTCGGGCACTTCGCAACCCGCATACGGCGGTCGAATTTGTATTTCGTGGGAAGGAAATGCCGATATTCGCTGTTCAGGAACGTATCTTACAAGTTTAACTCCTTCTACTGGCATGGCGCTTAACGGTCGGCGCTTTTACAACAATGGCACAAATCCCTCAGGAGTTTATCTGGTAATTTACGAAATTGACCCGACAAATCCTCCAAAAAACATTCGAATTTGGTTGAATGATTTACGCAATCCAGACAAATCACTTGCTCCTGAGGAACAAAATGGTGTAACATACTTCCTGCATCCAACATTCGCTGAACGGTTTGGTAACGAAGCTTTCTTTATGTTTCGGTTTATGGACTGGACTGTTACCAACGAAACCGAAATTGTAAACTGGAACGATCGCAGAAAACCGGGACATTGTTTTCAGGAGGGAAAAGTTGGTAGTTTAGCAACAGTTGGTGTTTGTTACGAAGATATTATTTCAGTTTGCAATACACTTGGAAAAGATATGTGGATTAATATTCCGGCACGGGCTTCGGAGGATTTTGTAAAGAAATTAGCTGCTTTAATCGATGGAAAAGACCCTGATGGAACTGGATTTACAGGACTGAATAAAAATTTGCGTTGTTATGTAGAATATGCCAACGAAGTAGGTTGGGGATTTCATCAAAGCTATTGTACAGCACAGGGAAACTTACAATCACCCACACAAAATGCACGAACATGGGCTGCATATCAAAAAGCACGGGTAGCAAGTTGGTTTCGGAGTGTTGTAGGAGCAACCAACGAGCAATACAAAATTGTGCAGGCTATTCAATCGGCAAATCAAAGCGGTTCCGACAGTGAGTTAAAAATAACCTGCACAACTTATGGCCCTACACTTTCACCTTCGGGCAGTCCTGATTTAATTGCCTGTACCTCATATGTAAGCAATAAAATGGAAGAATATATTTTCAACGAATTAAATTATCGCGACAACACCAAGCGGGAAGAAGAACTTTCCAAATTTTTCCTTGAATACGAAAAACGTTCTCTGCAATCGCTTGCAACAGAAACCGGTGTGGATTTCACCTCAGGAATTTCAAGCGCAGCCACTGAACTTTCAAAACTTTACAATAAACCGCTTTGTATTTACGAAGGTGGTTCGGGTATGACTTTAAATGTGAGTAAAAGTGTGCTGAACTGCAAAGTGGTTGCCAGTGGAACAGCCGGTTCTACAAGTACGAATTTCTACAACTATATTGAAACATGTGGTAGCGGAAATCAGGCGGCAATGCTGGATTTTCTCAAAGATGTACATAATCACAGTTTGATGTACGATATGTTCAGAGTAGCTTTTTCACTTTCAAAAAATGCCGGAGTGCAATCTTTGAGTCAGTTTGGCGATATTCAGGGAGGTGCTTCAATTCAATATGGTTACTGGGCTTGTATGAATGATTTGTTTCAGGATATGAATCTGGCATATAGGTATAAATTCTGGCTCGATTGGTACAATGAGCAGAAAGATATTCGCGAAATGAATGATTCGCTGGGAATTAAACCTCATTTTACAACCAAAAACATATTAAAACCCGGCAAGGTGGCTCAGGCATATACCAACGAAATCCTGTTTTCGAAAGGAGATGGAACTAACACGGTAGAGTTGATAAGCCGATCAGAACATTTACCGGCAGGACTTACCTTTACTGTGCTCGACAACAAAATTACAATTACAGGAACTCCACAAACTGCTACCGAGGGTGATTATTATTTTCTGTACCGAATTCTTGATGTCGATAAAGATGTAGCTTACGGTGTGTTTAAACTCAAAATATTACCTGCTCCAAAAGATACTTTATTTGCTTACGACGATTTTGGAACAACAGCAACCGCAGTTTATCAGCAAAATACAGGTACAGGTTTTTATAGTTACTGGGTACAAAGTAATAGTACGGCAGCCGATATTTTTATAAAAAATGAGTTGCCACTCACGTATCCGGGTTTAAAATCTTCAGCAGGATGTTACCTCGATGGAGGCTTGAATAACCGGATTTGTGCACGAAGTTTTGATGTGAGTAAATTCGATTATCTTATCAGTTCCACCAATCCCAGTCAGATACGACAGCCAAATACAAGTCTGTGGATGAGTGCATTGGTACGGAGAACTGAAGTGAATACCAATCGCGATTTTTTACGGTTGCTTCAGGGAACTTTGTATACCGATAAGTTCAATTCTCAAATTAATATTCAGATAAACAGCAACGGTTACTTTCAGTTGGATTGTATTAATCCTGCCCTCACAGCTTTTACCTCTGTGCCTACAAATGTGTATTGTAAGCCCGATCAAACCTGTTTATTGGTACTCGAAATTGGTTTTGGCACCGACAATGACTCTGTTAAACTATTTATCAATCCTTCTCTTGACCATACCAAAGTAAGTGATTTAGTTCCTGATGCACGTTTTGGAACGTCAATTGGTCAAACTTATCCGTTAACCAAATATGCTTTTGTGGGAAAAAACGCTTTGTCGGTTTCGCTTGACGATGTACGTTTTGGCGACAGTTTTAAGGCTGTTACACCCATCGACCCAAACGCACTGACAACCAATCCTCAAACCGGATTGGTAAAAATCGTCAACTCAAACGGCAATATTAGGATTGTAAACAATGCCGAAGCTGCCGAAATCAAAGTGTATAACTGCATAGGTACACTTCTTACGAGTCAAAAAATTACTAAAGCAGAAAATCTCTTGCCAGTATCTTATAAAGGTTTGGTTTTGGTAAATTATCGTTCAAAATCGCTTCAGTTTTCACAAAAAGTTCTTCTTTAAAATACAGATATCCAAATGCTTGTTCACTTATATTTTAAATCTGTTCTCACGGCTTTTTTTTTGATATTATGCAATGTAAGTTTTGCTGAAAATAACTTAGCTGCTATCAACTTACATTGGGCTAATGATTATTCGCCTCCATTTTTTGCTGATGCAATGTTGACTTGTCGCGAATGGGATGGGCTCGTTTTTAATTCGGGTGGTGTAACGGTGGATGCTCAGGGTTGGCCAACATCGGATGCTGCGGTCATTGTTTGGAGTGGTTATACGCACAGATCCGGAGTTTACAAATTAAAATTCGAAGGTCAGGCCAACATCTCATTTGAATGGGCATCGGTGGGTACTTCAATAACAAATATCAACTACAACTGTTCCATAAACACCACTACCGCCGATGTCAATATAGCCAGTGCGTGTAACTCATTTCGGTTGAAGTTTACGGGAACGACTGGCGGTGTAAAAAATGTTCAGTTAATGCGACCAATTGCCGAAGGGTCATCGACTGCACATGCATTTACCGAAACATTCGACAGAAAAATGATTGACATTCTCAAACAATTTGATGTTGTCCGTTATATGGATTTTCAAAACACGAACGAAAATCCGCAAAAATCCTGGTCTGACAGAGTTTTACCCGGAAGCAGACAGAATATGAAACAACAAAATCTGTATCTAAACAAACCTAAACCCAAGGGCTGTGCATGGGAATATGTTATAATGCTTTCGAACGAAACAGGTACAAGTCCATGGATAAATATTCCTCATTTGGCTGACGATAATTATGTAACTCAATTAGCCAATTTATTCAAAAACGGAGCAAATGGTTATCAGGCATTGGATGTTAACCTGAACTTATACATCGAATATTCTAACGAACTGTGGAATACCGGCAGCGGTTTTTCACAAACAAATCAATTGGCTGACAGTGCCGAAGCCTGCGTCAGAGCAAATATCAATCACCCAATAAATTATGATTTGACATGCGCGACAAACGATTCATTAACTGTAGCAAGTAAACGATGGACACTGTTTCCACGCATGGTAGCTTATCGCTCTGCACAAATAAGTCAGCTTATACGCAGCGTTTTTGGCAATACTGAAATGATGACCCGCATCAAGCCATTGCTATGCTGGCAGGTAAGTAAAACTGCTTTGAACAACTGGGGTTCGCAGGAATTGAATTTTATAGATAAATATTTTTCAACTGTACGTGCTGATAATCCAACACCACGTCAGGCAAATTATTTTTACTGGGGTGGCGGTTCTGCCGGATATTATGCACCGGAAACTACGGCAACCATTTCGGATGTGTGGGATAGCAAAGAATTTAATGTTGCAACCTGGGTGCCTGCTGTTCAGTATTCATCAGCTTTAACATCGGCATTTGGATTGAAACTTGTTTTTTACGAAGGCGGACCTTCCTTCGGGAGTGCCACAGGTGCAAATGGCTATATAACTGTTGGTTCAACTACCTGGAATACGCCCGAAATGAAAAACGAAATTTTGGAACATCATAATGCTTTTACTTCCGGAGGTGGTAAAATTTTCAACCATTATGTGCTCTATCACGATTATAGATGGAAGTTTATTGGTGCAGGCGATGCTCCCGATTCAGTCAACACTTATAAAATGCAGGCATTGGCGCAATTACGAACAGAAACACCCACGCTTACCGAAGGTGATTTGCTACCGTCAACCATGTGGGGAGGCGATTTTGATGCCGTTTTTCCTGCTTCAAAACTAAACTCAGTTTCGCAGAATCGTACTTCGTTTTATAGCTTGCTAAAAACCAACAACGAGTGGATTTCGTATCGCGTAAGATCAGCAAATCAGGCTAATTATTTGCTAAGTATTGAATATTCAACGGCTGCAGCCGGAAATATGCAAATTGAATTTAATGGAAATATACTGGCTAATCTTTCGCTTTCAGGTACAGCGAATGTTTTGACAAATACAACACAGTTTCCTGTCCATACTGACGCAAATGAATTATATGCAATTCGCCTCAAAAATAAAGGTAATACAGATATTAAGATTAATAAGGTAAATGTTATTGCCGACACTACTACTTCATTAAACAATACTACATCAACTGATTTTAGAATTCGTGCAGAAAACAATCAATTATTGATAAATTCATTCTCCGTTAAGCAATATTCAGTTTCAATTTACTCAACATCAGGAAATTTAATATCGCAATACAAGAATCTAAGAAATGTAAATTCCATCGATATAAGCTCGCTACGATCCGGCTTATATTTGGCAAAAGTTGCAATGGACAACGAACTACAGGTTTTTAAATTTTTGAAATAATTAAAGCAGAAAGATGGTAAAAATTATTCGCAAAATAGTTCTGATTCTTAGTTTCATTACGGCAACAGTTTTTGCCGGGACACTAAGGCTACCCGCTGTTTTTTCGGATAATATGATATTGCAACGAGGACAAAAAAATCCAATTTGGGGTGAAGCTCTGCCAAATAGTATGGTGAAAATTGAATTTAATCATCAAATCATCAAAACTCTATCCGATAATCAGGGAAAATGGAATACCCTTCTACCTAAACCGAAACTTTTTAAAAACTATAACCTGACTATTTCAAATAACTCAGACACTATCGTATTTTCAAACATTATTGCAGGCGATGTGTATTATGCAGGAGGTCAATCGAATATGCAATTCAAGCTTCCAAAGTCTGAAGGAGGACAGGAAGCTTTACGAATTTCGGCTAACGATGAAATCCGGTTTTTTAATGTTCCGCATGCAGTGGCGTACACTCCTCAACCTGACATTACAAAATCGGCTTGTGAAACGCCTATAGATGGTCGTTGGGTTTGTTCCGATTCAATAAGTGCTATGCATTTTTCGGCCGTAGCATATTATTTTGCCCGAAAAATTTATCTACAAACCAAAATTCCGGTGGGAATTATAAATGTAAGTTGGGGAGGAACACCTATTGAAGCTCATTCGAGCATGAATGTTAATCAACAGTTTCCTGATTTTGAAAAACAATTGGAACTGATACGTACAAAAAGTGTATCCGACACTCTGAAAATCAACACTAAAAAAGAAACGCCTCAGTTGCCTTCGTCCATTTTTAATGCTATGATTCACCCACTTATTCCGTATGGATTGAAAGGTGTTTTATGGTATCAGGGCGAGCATAACTGGAATTATCCGAAACGATACGAAAAACAATTAACGGCGTTTATCAATGATTTCCGTACTAATTGGAACAACAAAAATCTTCCGTTTATTGTGGTTCAACTACCGGGAATTGGTTTGCGCGATACTGTTTTTCGCGATTACTATTGGGCATTTTTGCGTGAATCGCAGGAAAATGCGGTAAAAAATACCCACAGTAATTTGTGTGTCACCATCGATTTGGGAGGCGATGGCAATTTACATCCTGCAAATAAATTGGAAGTTGGTGAACGATTAGCTCAACTTGCCCTAAAAAATGCGTATCATAAAAATACTCCTTCAACTTATTCTTATTTAAAAAGCTTTAAAGTAACCAATGGAAAAATGATGCTCACCTTTAGTCAAATTATCACTCAAAAAGATGCTGAAGCATTTTCGGGTGTTACAATTTGTGGTAGCGATAGTATTTTTAAAAAAGCTGAAATCAGTATTTGTGGTCGTAGGTTAACTGTTTCGAATCCTGAAATATCGAACCCAATTGCTGTTCGTTATGCATGGGGCGGTAATCCTGTAGCACTACTTTTCGATATAAATAATTTGCCGGTTTGTCCTTTCCGGACTGATAATTTCGGCACAAAAACAGATGGAAGCTGGTAAATCTTTTAAAAAAATGGCATGAAAATCAATCAAATAAAAATACTTTCACTCGGTTTCCTTTTATTCGTTGCAATTTTAAAAATTAGTGCTGGGAAATACAGTATCAATGATGCATGGTATTTTAGCAAACAAAACTGCGACAAGCAATTTGAAGCTAATGTGAACTGGGAGAAAGTGAACATTCCGCATACGTGGAACAGTGAAGATGCCTTGCGAGTGAAAAATTATTATAAAGGTGATGCATGGTACAAAAAAGAATTTAGTTTGAATGCGAAAAGCAAGGATAAAACTATTTTCCTACAATTTGAAGGCGTGCTATCTTATTCCGAAATCTACCTGAATAACAAACTGATAGGGGTTCACAAAGGCGGATATTCTGCTTTTCAATTCGATATTACGGATAATGTGTTTTTCGAAAAACCCAATAAACTGTTGGTAAAGGTAAACAACGAAAACAAAGACATTCCGCCTTTGATGGGCGATTTCACCTTTTGGGGAGGAATTTACCGCGATGTAAATATCATTACAGTCAGCAAAATTCATTTTAAACCCAATGAGTTTGGCGGAAAAGGTATTTACATTCAAACGCCACAGGTCAATAATGATCTCGCAAGTCTCAAAACCACAGTAGATTGCGAAAACAAAACGCTCCAAAATCAGAAATTGGAAATTCAATGTTTGGTTCGTAACCCGAAAAATGAAGTGGTTG
The DNA here is from genome assembly GCA_937897985.1 of uncultured Paludibacter sp. GTDB lineage: Bacteria > Bacteroidota > Bacteroidia > Bacteroidales > Paludibacteraceae > Paludibacter. Next base: position 67,469 of record CALCBD010000029.1, read on the forward strand.
CAAGGCAAAATATTAAACTAAACCTAAAACCCGAAGCTGCAACAAAGATTGTGTTTGAAAAACTTACAGTAAATGCACCGCAGTTATGGTCGCCCGATGAGCCCAATTTATATTCAGTTGAAATTAACCTGGTGGATGCAAAAACTAAAAGCGTTTATGATAGTAGCGTTTCAAATGTAGGACTTCGGTGGTTTAGTGTTGATCCCGAAAAAGGCTTTTTCCTGAATGGAAAACACCTGAAACTGATTGGCGTAAACCGTCATCAGGATTTCGAAGGGCTTGGTAGTGCGTTGACGGATGATTTTCATTTTCGCGACATGCAACTGATAAAAGATATGGGTGCCAATTTTATCCGAGTCGCCCATTATCCGCAGGATGAAAATGTGCTTGATGCTTGCGACAAACTCGGTTTAATTGCATGGGAAGAAATTCCGATAATTGAATCGGTTTTGCTGGATAATGAATTTACCAAAACCTGTGAAAGGAACTTTAAAGAAATGGTTTATCAGCACTACAATCATCCTTCGGTGGTTATGTGGGGACTGATGAACGAATCAGTTTGGGGTTCCATTCGCCTTTATTCCGAAACTGAGCGACAACCTTATATTGAACGCACACATCTGATTGCACAGAAACTCGACAGCATTTCCAAAGCAATTGATCCACGCCGGTTAACCACCATTGCACATCATGGCGACCGCGACGCTTATCACAAAGCAGGATTATGCAATGTGACTGATTTGGTGGGTTGGAATGTGTACAATGGTTGGTATGGTGGCGACACCAAAGGATTTGCCGAAACTGTTGACGAAGAACACGCCATATTTCCCACGCAGAAAATGATAGTAAGCGAATACGGAGCAGGTAGCGATAAACGCCTTCATACGCAATATGGTCAATCGTTCGATTTTAGTATTGAGTATCAGCAACAGTACCACGAAGCTATTCTGCCCTACATTCTCGAACGTGATTTTTTAGCAGCAACGGCAGTCTGGAATATGTTTGATTTTGGCTCTGCTAACCGCGACGAATCAATGCCTCGTGTAAATAACAAAGGACTTTGTTACTATAACCGAACACCCAAAGATGTATATTATTATTATCAGGCTATGCTTTCTGATAAAAAAATGGTTCATATTGCCACGCGCGACTGGTTAACGCTGACGGAGACTTCCGATTCCGATACGCTGATTTATCCCGTGAAAGTATATAGCAATGCTGCCGAAGTGGAATTGTTTGTTAATGGAAAATCGTTTGGTAAAAAGTCGCCCGAAAACCGAAATACACTGTGGAAAGCGCCGTTCGTAGATGGTAAAAATACTTTAGTTGCCAAAACAGCAGATGGCGCTGAGGATGCGACTGTTGTGAACTGCAATATTATTCCAACAAAGCTGAGCAATTTAAAAAATAATCTGTTCTCGATTGGAATTAATTGTGGCAGCAATTGCAGTTTTTCCGACGACAAATCAGGTTTTACATGGTTGGCCGACAGAGTATACACTCCGGGAAGTTTTGGCTATATGGGTGGAAAGTGCTATCGTCCCAACGAATATAAAATAGGCATTACCGATCAGGTGGACGGAACACGAAATGTGCCATTATTCCAAACATTCCGCGTACAAGCTTCCGCCTATCGATTCGATGTGCCAAATGGAGAATACGAAGTAGAACTTGCATTCAATGAACCCAGACAAGGTCAAAATGAAATTCCAGAGGACAACTGTAATACTATCGTACTAAATGGAACAAAAGTTATTATCCCTGCTTTGAATATCGCATCTTCATGCGGACGACTTTTCGCTTTAACTCATAAATTAAAAATTGAAGTTACAGATTCCAAAGGTATTAATGTTGCATTTGAAAATCTGAAAGGTCTTAGTATGATTTCGGCGATCAGACTTACAAAACTCAGGTAAACATATCTTTTTACTTTGGAATATTTATGCTAATTAATGAAACATAAACACCTACTTAATTCTCAGTCTTCATGTAGTTTTGCTTTCTCTTATCATTTTTAAAATAGTATATAAATGTGAGCTGTTTTCAAAGTTTAATAAAATAAAGATTCGTCATCATGAAAAAAAATCTTTTTACACTTTTGGTATTTATTTGTTTTCTGAATGTTAATGCGCAATTACTCTTAAAAGAAAATTTTGAGTATACTCCGGGAACTGCTCTTGAACTGCAACCAACCTGGGACTGGATGAGTTCTCAGGCTACTCTTCCAATTATGGTCGAAGCAGGTGCTTATAGCTATGCTGATTATCCTGCAAGTGGAGGAAATAAAGTTGTAATCGGAGCTACTGGCGAAGATTTATATCGAACCTTTCCACGTCAATCTTCGGGAAGTGTTTATGTGTCATTTCTTGTAAATGTATCAGCTGCACTTACTGGAGGAGAATATTTTATCGGTTTTTCTGCAAACCCTATCAGCAAAACAGATTATCAGGGTAGAATATATGTAAAAAAAGATGCCAGTAATAAACTTGCCTTTGGTGTAACCCGTACTAAAAACACAATTATTGGTTATTCAGGTTTTTCTTACGACATGAACACGACTTACTTGATAATTTTAAAGTACGAAATTGTATCAGGAACTGCAAATGATGTTTGCTCTATGACTGTTAATCCGGTTATTGCAAATGGAGAGTCGGGGGCTACCTGGTTAACAACCACTTCCGCAGATAACAGTGCTGAAACAGTTAATGTTGTTGGTGCAATAGCTTTAAGGCAAGCAGCCGCTACTACAGCCGTTAAAGTTTCAGGGTTACGTGTTGCTACATCATGGACTGATTTGATGGATGTTAATGCAAACGTGAGTGGATTGGTACTAAACAGTGATGATGGTTTGAAAATTGACTTTAATTCATCTGCTTCGGGTTCTTCTGTTGTACAATCATTCAAATTAAGTGGCACAGGGCTTTCAAACAATGTAAGTATAAGTACAAGTACTTCGCCAAAATATTTTGAATTATCAACTGATAACATTAGTTATTCTGATAATTTATCGTTAACTCAAAGTGCTGGAAATTTGGCTGAAACAATTGTCTATATTCGCATGAAGTCAAGCGGTACTACAGGAACCAATTTGTCCAATGTTTACAATATAACCTCGACAGGAGTAAACCTTACAGCAGTGAAAGCAACAGGTAACATAATTGCAGAGGCAGTATGGAATGGTAGTTCATGGACAGGAACTACATCAGCAAGTAATAATGCAATAATCAACGGCAACTACAACGGTGCTGGTTTCACCTGTTTGGATTTAACCGTAAATGCTGGAAAACAATTGTCTGTAACCTCAGGTACATTAACAGTAAATGGCAATATGACGCTGAAAAGCGATGCCACCAATGGTTCAGCTACTTTTATAGATAATGGTGGAATTTTAAACGTTGGCGCTAATAAAACCTTTGTTGAACAATATCTCACTTCAGGTCGTAACTGGTATATTTCAACACCTGTAAGCGCTGCCACAAGCAATGTGTTTACTGCAAATGATTCAAATCCTGTTTATTATTATATTGAAACTATTCCAAATACATGGTCACAAATAACCAATAAAACAACTTCTCTCGACGTTAAAAGAGGTTATATCGCAAATATTAATTCTGACCGTGTTATTACTTTCACAGGTGGAGGTTTAAATACAGGCGAGCAGACTATCGGCAGTTTGTCATGTGGCGGTGCTACTTTTACAGGTTATAATTTGGTTGGTAATCCTTATCCATCGTATCTAAGCTGGGATGGAGCAAACAGAACAAATGTGAGTACAACTATATGGTACAAAAGTAAAAATACAGGAGCGTATGTGTTGCAAACCTATAATAGTGCCGGAGGAGGTGCAACAAATGGAGGGACAAATTTAATACCTCCAATGCAGGCATTTTGGGTGAGAGTTACAAGTGGAACAGGTTCTATTTTATTTGATAATAACGTCCGCTTTCACAACGATCAAAGCTTATCTGCTAATCGTCTGAAGACTCCTGCCGAAAATACACGCAAAACATTGCGACTGGAAGTATCAAATGGGGAAAATAAAGATGAAGCATTAATTTATGCAGATGTTAATGCACAGAATGGTTACGATACCTATGATTCGAATAAAATGTTTAATAATAATGTTGCAGTACCGGAAATTTATACGGTAATAGGTGGTGAAAAATTAGCTATTAATGGATTTAATGATATTTCTGATAATCAACAATTAGCTTTGGGTTTTAAAACAAGTACGGCAAATACGTTTATTATTAAGGCTTTGGAAGTTAAGAACTTTGCAAATGGTACCAAAATTATATTAATAGACAATCAGAAGTTGAATATTGAGTTCGACCTGACAGATGGCGCTGAATATTGTTTTACTTCAGGTATTGCCAATGATATGACTCGTTTTACCCTGTTGTTTCGTACACCGGGAAATACTACAATAAATGAAGATGTTTCTAATAATAAAGCTACTGTTTATGTAAATTCATCCAATCGAATTACGATTATTGCTCCCGAAAAATCGATCTACAGCATTTACAATACTATGGGTAAGTTGGTGGATTCTGGAAAAATGTATGCAAATCAACAAACAAATAACCTTTACCTGCCGACCGGAGTTTATATTGTTAAGGTAGGAAATAGTTCGAAAAGAGTGATTATTGAATAATAAGAATAAAAATATTAAGAGTTAATTACATGTACTTAACTCTTACTTTTTAAACTCTCAACTCAAAAATATATAATTATGCAAAACACAAAAAAAGAATATTTCGCTCCCGAAGTTAAATTGATTCAAATTGATAATGGAATTTCACTGGCATTGGAGTCAGAACCTCCTTTGGGACCGAATGAAGTAGGGGAATTGATCAGGAGTGAATCGGAGAATCCATTTAAACCATCTTTTACCTAAGGAATAAGCCAAAGCATATCTCTCAATTATTTAAAACCAATATATAGTTTTATCACAAGCAAAATTATATATTTGTTTTTTTATTTTCTATATAAATCTATGCAAAGAAGTGTAATTTTTCTTTTGCTATACCTTTTGATAGGCGACAGTATTTCGGGTTATGCCCGACAAAGGGATAAAATACTGATTAAAAACTGTATCAATAGGTATCTTTCCGAGCACAATAATTTTAAAGATACTGCTGATGTTTGGGGAGAGTATACGCTTGATTTGACAGTTGAAGCACTAATCAATTTTGCTGAACAGCAAGAGGATACCGGGTTGATGAAAATAATTGATCGTTTTTTTAGTTTACGTAATAATCATTTTACAGAAGTTGTTCCATTTAAAAATACTCCGTTTTGTGATGTAAATTACAGTTATGCCGTTTTCAAAAAGGATACAAGTTTTATCAAACCTTATATCAGTGAATCGTATCAAATTTTAAGAAACATTGCCAGAACAGCCGATAATGCTGTTTGCATTGAGCACCACGGTTGCCGGTATATGCTTATTGATTTTTTGCAGAATTATATTATTCGCATGGCAAGATCGAGTTATTTGACAGGTGACACAGTTTTCTGTACTGAAATAGTGCATCAATTGCAACTCTACTCTCAGTATCTACAATATCCCGATTCCCGGTTGTTCAGTCAGGGAAAAGGGTGGATAGTGAGTGATACAAACCAAATATCACCTTCTGCATGGTTGCGAGGGCAGGGTTGGATGATAAGAGGATTAGTAACCACTATTGCTTTTTTGCCTGAGAACTCACTTTATTCTAACAAAGTAAGAAGCATGCTCCGGGATTTTGTCGATGGATTAATCGGGAAACAGCACAAGAATGGGATGTGGTATAACTTACCTTTACTACCTTTTTGCCAAAGCTACCCAGAAGTAAGTGGTTCGGCAATGATTGCTTATTATCTCGACCTTGCTTGTTCGCATGGTTATTTGTCCGGTGTAAAATATCGTATGGCTGTCGACAAAACGAAAAAAGCAATCATTAGGTATATTCGGCCCGATTTTTCTATTAGTAATATAAGTCCCGGACCCGGAACTTTGTTCGAAACGGATAAATACAAAAACAATTCATCTTTAAACAATCCGCACGGTCTTCAGGCTATTATTCTATTGTTTAGTATTCCTTGAATTATTCATTATTTGGATTATTTTTAGCGAAATAAGGAACATATATGCTATCCTTAAATGTGCATTACAGGTAATTTTGGATAAAAATTATTAATCAAAACAAAGTTACCATGAAATCACAATTACTAAAATTTTGCTTTCTTATTTTAATTCTTTATGTATCTCTTGGAGATATTTCAGCTCAGTTACTACTTAAGGAAAATTTTGAATACGCCGTGGGCGATTCACTTTGTGGACAATCCACTTGGGATTGGATGAATGTTCCTGTGTCAAGAAATCTGATTTTAATCCAGGGTAATGCACTGACCTACTCTGATTATCCTGCATCCGGAGTAGGTAACAAAGTTTCTTTAACCAAAAGTGGTGAGGATTTGTACCGAATTTTTCCCCGTCATACCAGTGGTAATGTTTATGCTGCTTTTCTCGTAAATGTTACACAACTGCCAAGCACCTCTGGCGATTATTTTTTCGCATTTAGTTCAAACCCGAGTAACAAAACTATTTTTCATGGTAGAGTGTATGTAAAAAAAGATGCAAACGACAAACTTATGTTTGGAGTTGTAAGATCAGCCACAGCAAATGCAGCATGGACAACAGCAAGTTATGATCTGAATACGACCTACCTTGTAGTGCTTAAATACGAAATTATTTCAGGTGCCTTAAACGATATGTGCAGTATTGTTGTAAATCCAACAATTACAACCGAGCCCAGCAGTTGGACAACAATTACAGGCAATACTTCAGGCGCAGAAGATACCAACTTGGTAGGTGCAGTTGCTCTGAGACAAGGCGATGGAACGAATTCAGCAGCTGTTGAAATTTCAGGAATCAGAGTTGCTACTAATTGGGCTGATTTGATGAATGTGTCTTCAACCGTACAAGGTTTGGTTTTGACAACTGACAATGCTCTAAAAACAGGATTTACAGCAACTACATCATCCCCATCTACAGAGCAAACCTTCAAAATCAGTGGCTCAAATTTGACTGCAGGGGTAGTATTTACCCAAATTGGAGCAACTAAATATTTTGAACTATCTACCGACAATATCAATTATCAGAATGAAATCACATTAACTCCTATTGATGGTGTTTTAGCGGAAACAACCGTATTTATTCGAATGAAGTCAAATGCAACATCCGGAACATTTACCAATACCTTTAATATTACCTCAACCGGTGTAAATACAACCTACCTTAAAGCCAGTGGAAGTGTAACTGTATCTACCGGTTTGGGGAAAAACGATTTATCGCCTGTGGTTTCCGTTAATAATGGTATACTTCATATAAGCAGCATTCAACAGGGCGCAAAAATTGAGGTTTACAATGCTATAGGTCAAAAGATATATTCTGTTATTGCATATGAAACTACAAGTCAGATCGCACTAAACTCAAGAGGTTTACACATAATTAAAATTTCAAAAACTATATCTAAAATTGTGTTGTAGAGTTTGGTAATTAGCTTGTGGTTCGTGAAACGGACCACAGCCTGTCTTTCCATTTTCGTGTCCCTAAAAATATCACTTTAAATAACTCTTTAAAAAATAACTAAAATGAAAAAAATTACATTATTTAAAATGTCGGTTATTGCTTGCTTACTTATGCTGACAAATTTTACTTTTTCTACCGAACTAATTATTGATAATTTTAATTATTCTTCCGGTCCATTGTCCACAAATGGAGGTTGGACAAGTTTTATTTTACAAACAGGTAGCGAAAAATCAGCAGCAATTGATGAAGTTACAGTGTCTGACGGACCTCTTGTTTATGCTGGTTATCTTTCATCCAATACCGGTAAATCAATTATATTAGATGGTCTGAATAAAGATGTTTATCGCCTTTTCCCTTATATCGACGGAGTGACTACAAATAAAACTTCAGGTGGGCTGGATATTGCTACCGGTGGTCGGGTTGCAACTGGAGATGTGTATGCTGCCATGTTGATTAATATGGAACGTGCATTTTATGGTGCCGGAGATCCTGAAGACACTAAAGGGGATTGTTTCTTTGCTTTTGGTTCAAATACATGGGGAATTGGTGCGGCAGGAAGAATCTATACAAGGAAACTTGGAAGTGGTTATCAGATTGGTGTAACCAGAGCCGGTAATGCAAAAACAGTTTGGGACCCAACTGAACGTAGTCTGAATACTACATATTTGGTAGTGATAAAATATAGTATAATAGCGAGCCCTGCCGGCGAAAAGAACGACCGTGTATATTTAGCAATTAATCCAGTTTTAGGTGCATCAGAACCTGCATGGTTAGCCAATGATGCAACAGATGCAAATGCTGAACTGCCAAGTATTGTTGGTGCCGTGCAGTTTTTACAAAAGATAAATACAAGTGCAAATAATCCGTTAACTGTAACTGCAAAATTAAAAGTAAGCGGTTTACGTGTGGCAACTACGTGGGCTGAAGTAGGGGAATTGTCCTCGAATGCAGGATTTTCAAATACTTCACAAGAATTTAAATTAATTGCAACAAGTAGTATGTTAAAGTTAATGGGAGTAAATACAGGTCAAACAATTGAAGTTTACAATAGTCTTGGTCAACGCCTAACTTCTATTATTTCAGTCGCAGGTGAAAATCGTATTGTGTTAAATACAAAAGGTTTGTTAGTAGTTAAAGTTGGTAATTGGTCAAAAAAAGTAGTTTTGTAAAAAAAATCTCAAAGTAATTTTTTAACATAAGCATTCAATTATGATTTGCCTATAGAAATTAGAAGAAAACATTTATAAGGATTTAGTTTGGCTGATTTATCGAGTTAATTGGAGTTATACCTAATAATTTAGCTTTTACACAAAAGTTATTGTAACAATGAATGAATTTGCTAAGCAAATTCTAAAAGTTTTGGAAGTGTAATGAATTAACTATATTTCTCAAACAATTAGTTCTTTTGTTCGGTTTATTGTAATTTCCATCATCGATGAACTTATAAATGTATTGAACAAATTTGTATTGACCAAGTTAAAGTTAATAATTTTTTCTACTTTTTTCTATTTTAGATATTATTCAATAACCCTATTTAATCAGATTTTGTAATAAATTGATATTAAGATATTTAATAAATTTACATGTAAGAGATTTTTATTATAAGATCAAATATAAGAGATTCTTCCCCTTTAAAGCGGATTTTTCAAATCCGCTTCCTCTTCGGGAAGTATAAGACAAGTTGACAAGGTAACTCTGACATAAAAAAAATGGCTCTATTTATAAGAGCCATTTTTTTTGTTAGATATTTGATTATCAGTAAAGCGAATTGAAGTAAGTATTGGTTTGACCCCCTATTCTTTGGACTGTTTTAACTAATAAGTTTGAGACAAA
>CALCBD010000030.1 GCA_937897985.1 uncultured Paludibacter sp.
AAGCGGGTGCAAAAGTACTCCTTTTTTATTTATGCTCCAAATGTTTTTTGCAAAATAATAAGCTGTAGATATTGGTCCGGTTGGTTAAAATGCTGACTTGAAAAGACTTCTAAGCGAAAAAAAAATAAAAAAAAGATGATTTTTTTTCAAAAAATCATCTTTTTGATTACAAATTAAAACCCTCTGTCAGCCTTGGTATATTTGAATAATACTAAAAATAAGAACGAATAACAGATAAAAAATGAAAAATCAGTTACGATTCGTAACATTTAATATGTTTAAAACTTATGAAAATGAGATGAATCCATTTTCTCAACTGTTCTTCCTGTAGCTCAATACAGCCCAACCGTTAAAAAACACTGCAAAACCCAATAGTACATACAGTTCATTGAGTACCTGTCCGATTTCACTTCCTTTCAGATAAACTGAACGCATAACTAACATCAGATATTTCAACGGATTGAAGGTTGCTATCCATTTTGCCCATTCAGGCATGCTGTTGATGGACGTATATAGTCCGCTCAGCATAATAAAAAGCATCATAAAGAAAAATATGATAAAAAAAGCCTGTTGCATTGATTGCGCATAATTTGAAATAACAAGGCCAAAACCGGAAATAGCCAGAATATAAACTGCTGCAAAAATATAAATGGTCCAGAAATGGCCAACGGGAATCAGTCCGTAATCGAGCCATGCAACCAAAAATCCCACTGTGATTGCAATAAAACCTGCTATCCAGAAAGGAATAAGCTTCGCAATTACAAAGGTCAACCTTGGAACGGGAGTTACATTGATTTGTTCCATAGTACCTGATTCTTTTTCCATAACTATTGAAGCTCCGGGCAAAAAACCTGATAAAAGGGTTAAAATCATTACCATCAATGCAGGTACCATATATACCTGATAGTTAAGATTTTTATTAAAGCGGTATTGCGGATTAATTTCGATAAGTGATGTCGTTATCTGTTTAGCCTCAGGAAACAAATCTGAAATGAATGTATTATTAAATCCGAAAATAATATCAGACAAATAAGTTACCGACATCCCGGCTTTCATTCCATTGACTGCGTCGGCCGATATCATAATCTTTTGACTGACATGATTCATGATATTTTTTTCGAAATTGCGGGGAATTTCGATAATTACATCAGCTTCTCCTTTTTCAACCGAATGTATGGCAGTATTGAAAGTTACTGAATATTTCTCAAACCGGAAATAATTTGAGGAAACTACACTTTCGATAAATCTGCGTGACATTGCTGAGCGATCATTATCAATTATAGTAACATTCAGATTCTTAATTTCGTAGTTGGCTGCCCACGGAAAAATGAGAAGTACCATCAGCGGAAACATGAAAATCATTACCGGAACGAACCGGTTCCGTAAGAGCTGTTTGAATTCTTTTTTTAAAAGGTATTTTAACATCTTGACAACTTTTTACTTTGTTATTTTTGAAATCCGGGGGGCAATCCGGATTATTCCAGTCTCACTTTGAATTTTTTCAGACTTATCGTTATAAAAAATATAGCCATTGCAGTGAGTACCAATGCTTCATGAAGCACATCTGAAAAACTCAATCCCTTGATCATTATATCTTTAACAGCAATTATATACCAACGGGCCGGCACCAAATCAGACAAAATTTGTAATAAAACCGGCATATTTTCAATAGGATAAATCATACCCGAAAGTAATGTAGCCGGTAGCATCATGCCCATGCCTGATATTAAAAGTGCAATTAATTGAGAATTGGTAACCGTCGAAATGAACAAGCCCATCGACAAAGCAACAAAAATAAACAGGACTGAAATCATGAGCAGACTAAAGAAACTACCCACAATAGGAACATGCAATACAAATACTGAAAGTAAAATAACCGTACCAAAGTTGACCAGAGATAACAAGAGGTATGGTGTTATTTTTGACAAAATTATATAAATAGGATGCATTGGTGATACCAGCAATATTTCCATTGTTCCCATTTCCTTTTCACGAACAATCGAAACTGAAGTCATCATAGCACAAATGAGCATCATAATCATACCTAATACACCGGGAACGAAATTGAATGCACTCTTCATTTGCGGATTATAAAGCATTTTTATTTCTGGAAGTATCATTCCGTTAGCATTATTTTGAAGTGAAAAATCCTTTTGGGAGCTGTTAATGATACTTGTTGCATAAAAAGTAAATGTTTTGGCTGTATTGGCATCCGAAGCATCAGCAATGAGTTGAATGTGAGCTTTACCGTTGCGTTTCAGATTTTCTGAAAAATTATTTTCAAAAATCATTGCCAGTTTTGCGTCTCCTCTTCTGAAGGCGTTTTCAATCTCATCGGCATTATGAACAAAACCTACAATATCAAAATAATCACTTGCATTTACCCGGTCGATAATATGGCGGATTTCATTATCTGCTTTGGGTACAAGGATTACCACATTCGTATTTTTCACCTCTGTTGACAAAGCAAATCCAAATAGTAGAATCTGAATGACCGGCATCAGGAGCAAAATCATGATGGTGGGTTTATCGCGTAATATATGGTTGAATTCTTTACGAATAAATGAAAGAAGTTGTTTCATAAGAATTTATATTTTTGCTTGAATAAGTTTACCTGCTGATTTACTATCACTTAACAACTAAATGTGAATTAATAATTACGAATTACTAATTATGAATTATGAATTATGAATTAACATTTTATCCATCCAGACGTGTAGCTTTTCTTGCCAGTTGAAGAAAGACTTCGTCCATAGAATCAGCATTAAATCTGACTTTTAAATCGCCGGGCTTATCGAGTGCCTCAATTTTTCCATCAACAAGGATACAAACCCTGTCGCAATACTCAGCCTCGTCCATGTAATGAGTAGTTACAAAAACCGTTATTCCATCCACAGCTGCTTCATAAATCATTTCCCAGAAATTACGTCTGGTTATCGGGTCGACACCACCGGTGGGCTCGTCCAGGAATACCACTTGTGGATGATGAATTACAGAAACTGCAAATGCAAGTTTCTGTTTGAAACCAAGGGGCAACGATTTTACAAGTTTATTCCGTTCATCTTCAAAATTAAGACGTTGCATCAACTCATCCGTTTTGATTTTGATCTGACTGGCATTTAATCCGTAAATTCCTCCGAAAAGTTCAATATTCTCCCATACTTTTAAATCATCATATAGCGAAAACCGCTGGCTCATGTATCCAATATTGCGTTTGACCTGTTCGGGTTGGTGAGTAATATCAAATCCGGCTACCTGCCCGACACCGGAAGTCGGAATCAACAAACCGGATAACATTCTCATGGCAGTGGTTTTTCCGGCTCCGTTAGCACCCAGAAAACCAAATATTTCACCTTTTCTCACTTCAAAACAAATATCATCAACAGCCGTAAACTGACCAAACTTTTTGGTGAGATGATCAGCTTTTATTACAATTTCGGAGATTGGATTAACAATTTTGTTCATATTTCCAATACATTAAAGATCGGTTTTTTTACTTAATTCCATAAAACAGTCTTCAATTCCGGGATTAATCTTACGGATTTCGACCTTATTATGACCACCTGCGAGCAAAAGACTTTCAAATTCACTTTTTGAAAAATCCTTCTTATGTTTTACAGTAAAATGAATCGAGTCGCCAAATGCAAAGCTCGAGTCAATTGAATCAAAAGTTCTCAGGTCTGTTAATAAATGGTGCATCTGATTGCTTTTTACCGACCAGAGATCACGATTAAATTGTTTTACGATATTTTCGGGAGTATCAATATTCAGAAAATTACCGTTCTGTATCAATGCAATACGGTCACACAATGCAGCTTCATCCATGTAAGGAGTCGAGACCAGAATTGTAATTCCCTGTGTTTTCAATTTTTGGAGCATTCCCCAGAATTCTTTGCGCGACACGGGGTCAACACCGGTGGTTGGTTCGTCGAGAAATAAAATTTCGGGTTTGTGAATCAGAGCACAACACAGGGCCAGTTTTTGTTTCATACCTCCCGAGAGTTTTCCTGCTCTTCTGTTTTTAAATGGCTCTATTTGAACATATATGTCTTTTATCAGATCATAGTTTTCTTTTATAGTGGTATTAAAAACAGTTGCAAAAAATTCGAGGTTTTCAAGTACAGTCAGATCCTGATAGAGTGAAAATCTGCCGGGCATATATCCCACCTTTTTTCTTATTTCTTTATAATCATTTACGACGTCGAGTCCACCGAGGGTTGCAATGCCTTTATCAGGCAGAATCAGTGTGGTCAGTATCCTGAAAATTGTGGTTTTTCCGGCTCCATCAGGGCCTATAAGTCCGAACAATTCAGCTTCGGATACATTAAATGAAATTCCTGTATCTTCTGATAAAACGCTTTCGTTCTTTTTGATACCCGGTTTTCCGATACCTGCAAATTTGCCTGAATCATTCGGATAATAATTTTTATATAAATTTTTTACATCAATCATTGACAACTATAAATTTATTGAAAAGTTATACCAGAAGTCCGTAAATACATGAAATTCAAATGTTTACAACTTAACATTACCATACATCCCTATCTTCAGAAAACCATCATTTTTGACATTGATTTTAATGGCATACACCAGATTGGCACGTTCATCACGGGTTTCAATGGTTTTTGGAGTAAATTCCGACTGGCTTGATACCCAGGCAATTTTCCCTTTATATTCACGCATTTGTTTCAAACCGAAGTCGGCACTGACTGTAACATCCTGTCCGATTTTGACCTGACTAAGCTGGTCAGCTGTAATATAAGCTCTCAGAATTAAATTTTCGGTATCCGCAATTTTGAATAATGCTTTACCCGGAACAGCCAGTTCGGAGGGTTCGACATATTTTAACAGCACAGTGCCGTCGATAGGGCTTACAATTTTACATTTATTAAGCTGATCCTGAACCTGTTCGATTTGCAACTGTATACTTCTGATATCGTCAGTAATTCCCTGATTGTTATTCACTAAAGTTGTTTTGAGAGCATCAAGTTGCTTTTCGAGTACCAATACCTGAGCGTTGATATCATCTGATTGTTTTTGATTGGTGGCATTGGCTTTCAGCAATTTCTGAATTCTTATTTGCTCTGTTTTGGCTGTATTTATTTGTTCTTCGAGGGCTGCAATTTGTTTTTTTACATCCGGACGACGTGCCTGAACTGACTGTAAAGTTGCCTTTAATTGCTGTTTCTTCAAAAATAGCTGAACACTATCGATACACCCGACTGCCTGATTTGTTTTCAATACATCCCCTTCCCTGACAGGAAAACAAATGAGTTTACCGGCAACCTCTGCCGAAACAGTAATTTCGGTTGCTTCAAAACTTCCTGATGCATCATATTGATTTTCACTCTTTTTACACGAAGTAATATTGAACAAAATAAGAATTGCTAATCCTGCTTTAAAGCCAAAATGTTTTTTAATTAAGCTTTTCATATTGCGTTGGTATTTAATTGTTTACTGAATTTTTTAATTGATAGATATTGTTAAGGAGTTGAATTTCGTGTATAGCTTTTTGTTGTTTTGCCTGATTTTCGGCGTTTAAATCCCGAATCAGATCGTTTACATTGGCAGTGCCGTTTTCGAGTTTTGCTGTGGTCGATTTTTTTATGTTCTGACGCAATTCAATTATTTTTTCATCGTTTTCGATATTTGAAATCAACATTTCAATACTATTTTGTTGTTGCTTTGTTAACAAATTATTGTTAAACAGAAATGTTTCTTTTTGAATTTCAACTGATTTTTTACTTAAATCTAACTTTTTCAGGTTATTACCCTGAGTGTATAATCCACTGATATTCCATGAAAAACGTATTCCTCCGATATAAAAAGGTGAAAATCCGGCGAGAAACATATTTAATCCCGGCTGTCCGTATCCGCCCTGAAAGTATGCACCGATTTTTGGTAAATTACCCGCAACAAGCACTTTCTTTTGCATTTCAATCGTTTGGCTTTGCTTTTCAAATAATTTCAGTTCAGGTCGATGATTAGAGCTGTCTCTCAGAACCGACAAATCAATTTCAGGTTTGATAATGTCATTTTTTTCAGAAATATTCAAGCCGGTCAAAGCTGATAACATCAGGTAATAGGTTTTGGTGATGCTTTTTAAATCGGCTTTATGCTGTTCGGCATTTATCATTTCAACTTTTAAAGCATCTAAATCAGCCTGACTGGCTATACCATTGATCATCAGAGCCTTCAACCTGTTGTGGTTCGTTTGCAAATCCATTGTTAAAATATCAGTTTGTATTTGTTGCTCTTTCAAAAGTAAAATACCGAAATACAACTGATTGACCCGTTCGTTGAGTGTATACAAATCAACTTCTAATTTTTGTTTTTCTGTTTCGGCGCCTATTTTGGTCAGACCTTTTTGAGTTTTGGTCAGACCACCATCCCAAATCAATTGTGTAGCTTCCAATGCAGCCTGATATTGATCTTTATTCATTACCGGAATTTCAATACCGAATTTCTGTCCGAGTGCAACCGGAATCTGAGTTACATCCGACTGATACGAAGCTTTTGCCGATAATGTCAACTGGGGCAAATAATTTTTGCCTGCATTACTGATATTAAAGTCTGCAGTTTTCTCAATCAGTTGGTATTGATTTATCAAAGGATAATTTGCTTTTGCCTTTTCCTGACAGGTTTCTAATGTAAGTTGTTGAGCAAATAAACCAACCTGACTTATAAATGCTAAAATTGCAATTAAAATTTTTCGTTTCATTTGTAAATAATTGTTATTGTGGTCATATTTTTAAAAAAGCTTCAGGTTTTTCCCGATAAACAGCTTTAGCCTTATCAAAACACTAAGTTTGGAAATCCTAAGGTCGCAAACTTTTTAAAATGAAATCGACATTTTCGGATTTTCGCCTCGAAATTAATTCATCTTTCTGATATTCACTCAATTGTAATAAATTTTCAGCAATTGGCATCATCAGAAATAATGCAATATTGAGTGAAATAATGCTTATCAGCAAATCTTTCAAACCGATTTTTCTGATTCTCCCCTGAATAATTTCATTTTCGAGGTCTCTACTTAACATAACGAATAATTGTTCAGGTAACATTCTTAGCTTTTCGCGCAAAATATTGATTTGTTCGGGCCGTCGTGATAATTCAGTGAGAATTAAAGTTGGAATTTTCGGGTTTTTTGTCAGAACATCATAGTGCGATTCAATGATAAATTTCAGTTTATCAAAAAAATTCAGATTTTGTAAATGCTGAAAGTCGAAAATTTCCTGAAAAAAAGTTCTGAATTTTTGCTCAAAAATTACATTGAACAGATTTTCTTTGGTTCTGTAATAATAATGTACCAATGCCTGATTGCAACCAACTGTTCTGGCAATTTCGGTTGTCGAAGTCATCGCATAACCTTTTTCCAGAAAAATTTTTTCAGCCGTTTCCAGAATCTGTTTTTCAAGTGGTTGTTCATTGTTAATTTCCATATTTAATTTTAATATTTAATAGCTCTATTAATTTCAGACAAATGAAGTCTATTTTATTGTTTCCACAATAAAACAGACATAATTTTTAACAAACTTTAATAACAGGACTTTAAACAGAAGGTAAAAAGTGAGTACATTTTCAGATGTAACTCAATAGGAAAATTATTCAGGTTTTTTCAGTAATTTAAATACCTTACCTAAATTTGAGATAATATCGCTTGCCATCATTGATTCTTCCGATTCTGTTTCCAAAGCTGAATCCCCTGCTTTTCCATGAACAAAGACCCCGAGTTTTGCAGCTTCGGCCGGTGAATATCCCTGAGCCATTAAACCTGCCAGAATTCCGGTTAATACATCACCCGATCCTGCGGTAGCCATGCCCGGATTTCCGGTGCTGTTGAAATATAACCCGGCATCGGGAGTAATGATTGCCGTATATGCACCTTTCAGAACAATATAAATGTCACGTTGTACAGCTATTTGTTGCGCTTTCATAAGGCGTTCGTATGTTGAAGCTGTAGTTCCGAAAAGCCGTTCAAACTCTTTTGGATGAGGAGTAATTATGCTTTTTGGTGGCAAAAACTCAATCAGATGATGTGTAGCGATGATATTCAGTGCATCTGCATCTACCACACAAGGTTTATGAATATTTTTAAGAATATTTTTTAGCATTCCTACAGTTTCTTCACTCATTCCAATGCCGGGGCCTATTGCCACAACATCAAAATTTTCGGTTGAATTCAGTTCTGAAGCATTATCTGCATGAAAAATAACTTCCGGGATTGCAGTCTGAACAATAGTTCGATTCTCTTCGGGTCCTGAAACAGTAACCAATCCGGCACCCGTACGCATTGCTGCTTTTGCTGCCAGTACCGAAGCACCTGCCATTCCTTTGTTCCCGGCAATAATTAAAGCATGTCCGAAATTCCCTTTATGCGAAAATCTTGAACGTCGTTTTACCAACTTTTCAACATCACATTGCTCAAGATAATAATATCTGGTTTCAAACTTTTGAATTGCTTCTTTCAGAATACCAATATCATCAATTTCCCATTTACCGATAAACTCCTCATTCTCAGGATAAAAAAATGAAAGTTTCGGAAACTGAAGACTAATTGTAAGAAATGCCTTTACAGTCGGACCATTTTTCAGGTGATCTTCCTCGCCAAGTAAACCGGAAGGAATGTCGATAGAAAAAATTTTACATGCCGAAAAATTCATCCAATTCACTGTTTCAGCATAAATACCTGTGAGAGGCCTGCTCAAACCCGACCCGAAAAGACCATCGACGATAATAGTGTCGCGGGTAATTTCCGGAGCTTCAAATTTATGCTGTATCTCAGTATACGAGTCGGGAAAAATGTCGAGTAACCGTTTTTTGTTTTCTTTACAGTCGGTCGTAAGTGAACCGGTATGCACCTGATATACATTAACCATAAATCCGGACGACAATAACATGGAAGCCAGTGCAATCGCATCTCCGCCATTATTACCCGGACCTGCAATAACACATACCGGCTGTTTATACGTAAAATTAGCTATAAACCTCCAATACAATACATTAGCTGCACGATCCATCAGATCAATTGAGGCTATCGGCTCATTTTCGATGGTATATCGATCGAGCTCACGAATTTGTGCTGTAGTAAATAGTTTCATTGTTTATAATTTAAAAGGTTGGTGCGACAAATGTATGAAATTATTCAAATATCAAAACAGACTTATCAATATTTTTGTATTATTTCATGTATTCTTTCTGTTGTGTTAATAAAAGTAAGGATATACAGGATACAATCGGGAAACTTAGCATTTTAAATTTCAAAAAATGTGATTATCCCGATAAAAAACCATATTTTTGTTTTTTGAATATTTATAAAAATTTTAAACAAAAAATATTTGATATGCAAAACATTGGTGGACAAATAGTTGATATAACAAACCGGATAATAAAATCGGGTTTTATATACTTTGAAGGTGGTAAAATTGTTCGTTTTGAACCTTCTGATAAAGTTCCGGATCAATATATTATTCCCGGATTTGTGGATGCGCACATCCACATCGAAAGTTCAATGATGTTACCTGCCGAATTTGCACGTTACAGTACTGTTCACGGTACGGTTGCCTGTATCTGCGACCCTCACGAGATTGCAAATGTATGTGGTGTAGCCGGCGTGGATTATATGATTGAAAACGGGAAACATTCTCCGTTAAAGTTTTATTTCGGTGCTCCATCATGTGTTCCGGCCACAGATTTCGATTCGGCCGGAGCTGTTCTGAATGCTGAAAGCATCGATGAGTTACTCGGACGGGACGATATTTACTTTCTGGCTGAAATGATGAATTATAACGGAGTGATTGAGAATGACGCACAGGTTCATAAAAAACTGAGCGCTGCAAAAAGGCATAATAAACCTGTTGATGGCCATGCTCCCGGGCTTAGCAGTGAAGGGCTGGAGATTTATGCAAAAAGCGGAATAAGTACTGACCATGAATGTATGACACCTGAAGAAGCCGTTGAAAAAATTGCGCTGGGGATGAAAATACTGATTCGCGAGGGAAGTGCAGCCAAAAATTTCGACGATTTACTTCCTTTGTTAGACAATTATACCGACGAAATAATGTTCTGTTCGGACGATAAGCACCCCGACGATTTGATAAAAAACGGACATATCGACGCATTAGCGCGCAGAGCTGTGGCTGCCGGCTATGATCCTTTACAGGTAATTCGGATTTGCTCTTACAATCCGGTAAAACATTACAAATTAGATGTGGGATTATTGCAGACTGGCGATAACGCTGATTTCGTTGTCGTTAATAACCTGAAAGATTTCGAAATTAAACAAACATACATTCAGGGGGTTAAAGTTGCCGAAAACAAAACTGCACTATTTCCGTCATTTGAACCTAAAGAATTGTTGAATAATTTTAAAGCTAAAAAGTTGACAACCAATCAACTGAGAGTAGAACCAACCGGCGATCAGTTGAAAGTAATTGTAGTGGACGACGGGCAACTCTTTACTCACAGCGAACTGGTTGTTCCCAGAATTGAAAATGGAAATCTCGTTTCAGATATAAGCAACGATGTGTTAAAATTAGTAGTATATAACAGATACCGTGATGCCAAACCAGCTATTGGCTTTATAAAAAATATAGGTTTGAAACGGGGCGCACTTGCATCGACAGTATCTCACGACAGTCATAATATCGTTGCTGTAGGGACATCCGACGAAGAGCTGGTGAATGCTATCAATCACATCATCGATAGTAAAGGCGGAATCATTGCATGTGAAGGAAATAATGTGGCCCTGCTTTCGTTACCTGTGGGTGGGTTAATGTCCGAAAAAGAAGGTAACTTAATTGCCGACCGTTATGAGGAGCTTGATAAAATGGTAAAAAATCTCGGATCGCAACTGAAAGCTCCGTTTATGACAGTTGCTTTTATGTCACTTCTTGTAATTCCTAAACTGAAACTCAGTGATCAGGGATTGTTCGATGGCCGAACCTACTCATTTACTAATCTTATGGTTTGATTTTTCACAAAAAAACGGGCACAAATGACCAAAACTAAAGTCATTGTGCCCGCAGATAAAAAAAACTATTTATTGAAGAGCTGAATTCCCGACCGGCATCTGAATCTGCTTTTGAGACAACGAAACCGGATTCGTTCCATATACATAAGTTAATTCATAAGTATTATCCGAATTGTAAAATTCGTTGGTATGAATCACCAGACTTACCTTATTATCATTATCTTTACGTAATGAATTAAGGTTAAATGAAACGATTCCTGATTTAACAAAATCCGTATAATCATCGTTTGCATTGTGTCTGAATTCGAGATGAACTTTTCCGTCACTGTAACTCTTACCGGCATCTTTCACCAGATTGATATAATGCACCCTGTTGTAACCCATAAATTCAAACTCAATATTCAGAAAGTTGCCACTAATCCAGATATCATTTATTCTGACTCTGTCGTTGCCGATACTATCCTGAGTTGAAGGTGTAATATCGAAAATTCCCTTGGTAAGCACTTCGTAAACGTCATTCAGACGCACAACATGACTGTAAATACTGCTCTGCGGGGTCGATGCGGTAATACTGTAATCGGCTATAATTCGCTGGCCATCAACCGGTCGGTAATAAGGAATTACCGAAGAACCTACTCTTAACCTTCCGCCGTTATCAGGAATCAGATAAAAGTCGGTCGATTGCCGGGGATTTTCGACAGTTGCCAATGCTACAGTTCGATTCTGATAATCATTTTCTTCATACTGACATGCACTTAACAGAACTAAAACAAGTGCACTTAAAATAATCTTTTTCATACGTAAATAATTGTTTAAAAATAGTTTATCAATATATTAAATTTTATTTTCGTGACCGGATTTACAATGAATCTGTCCCCTATAGATGAATTTTTTTCTGTATGGATCAGTTTTTCACAATTTTATAAACAGATCAGTTTTTAATATACCGGAATTGCTGTAACTATAGATGATTTGCCCGGCAAAAAAGTTGCAATCATCATTTAAAAAAATTCCTAACTTTATTTAATGAATGAAAATCATGAAAAAATTGAATTACAAATCCGATGATCAATAAACATTAACACCGAATTGACAGATTTAAAACATAAACATTTCAATACGAATGACTTATACAAAGACAGACCATTCACTATTTTCGTTGTAATTTTCGACAACCAAAACTTTCTGATCAAAATTGAACTGAGACATTAACTGAGTAATTTCCTGCAGTAAAACAGATTTCGCATTTTGAATCAGGTCGGTTCTGAAACCGGCTTCACCCAGTTTAACCAACATATCGAGCGAGGCAAGACGGCTCATCGTTTTGCCAAATTCCACATATTTTCTTTGCGGCATTTGAGCGTCGAGATTAAAGTTGAACATCTTTTTTACTTCATCAGCAACCCTTGCGGTCAGATGATGATTTTTAAGGAAATGAAAAATATTACTCTCCTTTGCTGCCTTCATTTGCCTGACCACGGATTCGCAAATCTGATTGTACAATATATCATTGGCACCTTCAAATATCTGAAAAGGACGACTGTCCACTATTCCTCTGCCACCAATGTGATTCAGTTTGTACGCAGCAGCACCTACAAGCTGAACCAGTATCTGAGCTGATTCCTGCATGATATCCGTACTTATTGTTTTCACAATATTTGCCTCTAAGCCAAATGGTTGTAAATCATTTTGAATATCGGCAAGTTCAGTACTTTTCAAACTTAAAGCCGATATTATGGTGAAATTAGCTTGTAAACGTGCCAGGTGCTGTTGTACCTGATCATACGAAAAAAGATTTCTGCCACTCACCATACGCTGCTGACAGTGAGAAATTGCCTCGTCGAGCATTCGTTTTACGAAACCGAGCGCCATACCCGGAAATTGCAAACGGCTGCGATGCAGAAGGTCGAGCAGCATCATCACTCCCGTCGACTTCGGAACCAGCCGTTGAGCAAGCGGAATTTTGACATCCAGAATATTTCTTCCATAAGGAATCTGGTAAAGACCAAGGTTTTCAAATCTCTCTTCTACAATAATCTTCTGATTATGAGCCGAATTATCACAAACAAACAAGTCGACATCACGCTGCAGACCTCCACCCGGTGCCTGTCGGCGGGCTGTAAGCACCCAAAAATCAGCCTGACCTGTAAGCCCCGCCCAATGTTTGGTCCCTTTCAGATGGTAATAATTCTCATACTCCGCAAAAGAAGTTTGCATGTTCAGTGCATCGCTTCCAAAACCCGGTTCTGTAATCATTAAACCTCCCATATTTTGCTGATTTACAAATCGATCGAACACAGGCTTTTTAATTTCTTCCTGCCCGTATTTTATTACCGGCTGCAAAAACAATGCGCTGTTAATTCCCATTGTGAGCGAAAGTGCCAGCGATTCGTAAGATGCGGCCGATAGCATTAATAAATTTTCTTTTACATTCCCTCCTCTTCCACCGTACTGTACAGGTATCACCAGCGACATAGGTTTGCAAGCCATAATTCTGGCTAATACTTCGGCATCCAAACCCCGCTGTATACTCAACTGGTTAATGTCATTCTCATGGTGGAAAACAGTGTGAAGTGTGGTTTTAAAATTCTGAAGATAATTTTCAAATAATTCCGGTTGTGGTGTTGCTTTGATGTCTGAATTTTCATTTTCAGCTTTTGAAGTCGATTGCATTAGTAATTAACTATTTTTGTAAATGATTGAATGTTTTATATTTAACTTTTTATTAAACAATAAAAATCAACTAAAGTTTTTCAAAAGAGGGCTGAAAATCTGTTTACAAAACATTAATTTTAACATTCATCCGATTAATCTGCATCAAATCAACCAACTAAAAAATTAATAATTATCAGTTTGATTCAAAAAAAAATTACAGGAAAATTTGGTTCGCCATAAAGTTCTATATTTAAAGTAATTAAAATGTAAACTATGGAGAAAAACCGGGGAATTTCAGATTTTATTTAAATATAACTTGTTAAATTAAAGATAATTAGTTACTTTTGCAGTTCAACAGGTACTTTGAAGTATCGCAAAAAAATGAGACGGGAAATCAGTAAATTTCTTAATTAACAAAATCAACCGGGACGAAAATCCGGTACAATCTCAGGATAAAATTGTTGATTCGGAAAACAAATCAATCCACAAATGAATTTGATAAAACAAAAAGATAATCAACAGTTTATACGAAAAATCCTGGAAAAGCTTTTTGTCTTTGCCAAGGCTCAGGTCTCAGCATTTATTGGGGGTATGAGTGACTATGCCATCATGGTTTTCATTACCGAAGTGTTTCACGTACATTACACCATTTCTATTGTTATCGGGGGTACCATCGGAGCAATAATCAACTTTGCTTTAAACAAAACATGGACTTTCAGAACCAAAAATGTTCCTTACAAAAATTCTATTTATAAACAAATGATAAAATTTGTTTTGGTAGTTATAAATAGTATTTTACTGAAATCATCCGGCACCTACCTGATTACCACATTTTTACATATTGATTATAAAATCAGTCGTCTGATGATTGATGCAATTGTTTCGTTGTTATTTAATTACACACTTCAAAAGTACTGGGTTTTTAAAAAAGTAAAAATCTGATTCGGTGTGAAGTTTTTTATACTTACCCGATTAAATGGAGTTTGGTGCAACTGAAATTTTAATTTTGGCTTTTCCTTTCCGTTTTTTGGGGAATAACTGATCGAAGTTTTTTAATTCTGACTTATCCGTTTCAAAAGCATTGTCTTCATTAAATCTGCCCTTCACACCGGCTAATGCGTCAGGATACAATTCCAAAGCCATAAATGCATCAAAATTAAAACCTTCTTTGGTTGCGATTTCGAATTTCTCAGCATTTACAAATCCAAATCTGTGATAGTAATCCGGATTTCCAAACAGGAAGATTCCTTTATATCCCAACAGTTTAGCATTTTCGATAGCTGCGTAAATAAGTTTGCTGCCTGTCCCGCATTTTTGGTATTCGGGTAATACCGAAACCGGACCGGCACATAAAATCATAGATTCAACATTTTGTGTATCAATAACTTTGGCAGTAGTAACAATAATATGTCCGATTATTTTATCATCGGTCACAGCAACCAAATCGAGTTCGGGCAAATAACAATTGCTTTTTCGCAATTGATTCAAAACCAAATGTTCACTGCAACCCGGACAAAATAAGTTCCAGAATGCTTCGCGTGTAATGTTCTCGGTGATCTGAAATTCGCCTGCATCTGTTTTCCTTATAATTGTTTCCATTAGATTATGATTTTTAAGTAAAAAATTTTGATTAAAATTATCCGGATTTCCATTGAAGGTTATTTACCTATACAATGGAAATCCGTCAAAGAATAATATATTTAAACTCCCAGCGAAGCTCTTACCGCATCAATTTTTTGATTGGCGGCAGCGTCAGCGGCATCATATCCGGCACGTGAGTGCATTGAACCACGTACTTCGATATAGAATTTAATTTTAGGTTCGGTACCGGAAGGACGAACCGAGATTTTGGTTCCGTCGGCAGTGAAATACTGCAATACATTTGAAGTGGCAGGCATTTCGAGATCTGTCTCTACACCAGTGGTTATATTTTTCATTTTCAGAGTCTTATAATCCTTTATTAAAACCACCTCAGAACCTGCAATTCCGGTTGGCGGATTCAATCTGAAATTATTCATCATCTGAGCAATTTCTTCAGCGCCCGATTTGCCTTTGCGTACCACAGAGATTCCTTTTTCTTTTCCGAATCCATATTCAAGATAAATGTCCTGTAAAAGTTCGAAAAGTGTTTTTCCGTTATCCTTTGCCCAGGCAGCAATTTCGGCCATCAATGTACAGGATGAAACAGCATCCTTATCACGGGCAAAATCTTCAGGCAGAAAACCGTAGCTTTCTTCGCCACCACCGATATAGGTTTTAATTCCCTCATTTTCACGTATTACCGCAGCTATCCATTTGAAACCTGTGAAACAATCATAACATTCTACCTTATTGCGTTCGGCAATCTGTTTGATAATTTCAGTTGTCACTATCGTTTTAACCACATATTCGTTTCCCTTCAACTTACCAAGTTCTTTCCAGCGGCGGATTAAATAATAATTAAACAATAATGCTGTTTGATTACCATTCACTAGAATCCATTCGTTTTTGTCATTTTTAACTGCAATACCCAATCGATCGGCATCAGGATCAGATGCCATTACAAGATCAGCATCCGTGGCAATTGCTTTTTTAACAGCCATATCGAGTGCAGCCGGTTCTTCCGGATTCGGTGAAACAACAGTCGGAAAATCGCCGCTAATCACGTTTTGTTCCGGCACATCAATAATATTGGTAAAACCATATTCCTTCAATGCACGGGGAATGAGTTTGATACCTGTACCATGAATCGGAGTATAAACGATTTTAAGATCGTTGTTTCGTTGAATAGATTCGGGTGACAACGACAATGTTTTAATGGCTTCAATAAAAGCCTTGTCCATTTTTTCGCCAATAATCTCAATTAATGCAGGATTTCCATCGAATTTTATATCATCAACCTTCGTCTTTGTCACCTCGGTAATTACGTTTTCGTCGTGAGGGGCAATCATTTGAGCACCATCGTTCCAATAAGCTTTATATCCGTTGTACTCTTTCGGATTGTGTGATGCTGTTAAAATAATACCACTCTGGCATCCCAAATGACGAATTGCAAACGACACTTCGGGAGTGGGACGCAAATCTTCAAATAAATATACCTTTATCCCGTTGGCCGAGAAAATATTAGCCGAAATTTCGGCAAACAACCTGCTGTTGTTGCGGCAGTCGTGTCCGATAGCCACACTAATTTGAGGTATACCGGGAAACTGTGATTTCAGATAATTGCTTAAACCCTGAGTAGCTGCGCCAACAGTATATATATTCATACGATTGGTACCGGCACCCATGATTCCACGGAGTCCGCCTGTTCCGAATTCCAGATCGCGATAAAATGACTCTATTAATTCAGTCTTATCTTCGGCTTCCATCATTCTTTTGATTTCGGATTTCGTTTCTTCATTGTAATTACCATCGAGCCATGTTTGCGCCTTGTTCATTACATCAGTTAATAATGCATTGTTTTCCATAAAATTTCTTTTTTGATATTTTTCAAATTTATTGAGGGCTAAAATTAATCATTTTTTTATTCCGAAAAAAATTAAATTAAATATTTATAAAATCCAATTGTTAAGTATAGAATATCAGCTCTTTGGGCTTACAGTCAGATTTAAATTTATCTTCTGTTTATCAAACAAATAATTTGAGTCTGTTATCATCCAAAACTGAATAATGGCAAATCTGCCAGTGAAAACAAAGAATAACATAAACAAAATAACAGTCGGCATTTATTCACGGGATAAATTGATTCATCCTTATTTTTTCATTTCAGGGACATGAACGAAGTATAAAAAAAGAATGAGGACATGACAAATAGTCACTCCTCATTCCGGTTATATCAAAAAAGCTCCAGATAATCTGTTTATTTTTCCATATTTGGCTTTTCAAGTCCGTAACCTTTGCGTTTATCTTCAGCTTTAAGCCAGAATGCAACCAATAATGCAATAATTGTAAGTACGACAAAAATTATCCAGGTTTTCTGGTAGTCATAAGTAACACTCTGTCCGGCAGCTTTGGCTGCAGCAACACCGGGATTGGTTTTATCGAGTACAATACCAATCAACAACGGAATTCCCCACAATCCGAAATTCTGAATCCAGAAAATCGTTGCGTATGCACTTCCAAGTTGTTTTTCGGGAATAATTTTCGGTACAGAAGGCCACATTGCCGAAGGAACAAGCGAAAAAGCAATACCCAGCAATAAAACATTGAAAAAGGCAGCCACAACGCTGGTAATAAACGGCAGATAGAAAATTACATGTACAATAATCAGCAGAAATGCTCCCAGCATCATGATGGATGCACCCTTGCCTTTTTTATCATAAATATTGCCAAACAGTGGCGTTAAAAGCATTGTTCCGAATGGTACAAGACTCGGAAGTACACCGGCCCACTGTTCGGAAACGCCAAACTTATTAACCATCAAATCAGGTCCGTATTTATAAAACGGGAAAACTGCCGAATAAAACAACACACACAACAAAGCTATCAACCAAAAGCCTCTGTTTTTGATTATTACACCCAAATCAGCCAGTTTAAATTCTTCGTCCGGTTCACTTGTCAGGGTTTGTAATCCCATTTGAGTATCAAGTTTTTTATCCATGTAGTTGTAATAGAAAAATGAAATTAATCCAATCACAAGCATACTAACACCGATAAGAATCCAGAAAGGTACTCCCTTGCTATTAGCTACATAAGCACCGAAAGCCAAAGGTACAAATGAGCCCAGACGGGCAATAGCAACCTGCATACCCATAGCCAAAGCCATTTCCTTACCTTTGAACCATTTTACCAGTGCCTTTGAAACCGTAATTCCGGCATACTCTACTCCTACTCCAAACATGGCATAACCCAACGAAGCATAAAAAACCTGTTCCTTTATTTGCCACAACCCAATGACGTTGATTGTTTCGGTTGTCGAAAAATTACCTTTAAAGGCAAGATATTTAATAGTACCACCGATAATCATAATCAGGGCCGAAGTGATAGTGCTGAAGCGGATACCGAATTTATCGAGCAATACTCCAACGAGTAAAAGCATTAAAAAGAAGACGTTGAATAATCCATAAGAACTTGTAACCACGCCAAAATCAGAGCTATCCCAGGCATAAGAACGCTCGAGAATCGGTTTAAGAGGTGAAATCACCTCGGTAAACATATAGGCGGCAAACATGGTGAAGGAAAGAATCAATAGAGCAATCCATCGTGCGGATTTTGAATCACGCAGTGTAAGTGAAATTTTTTCTGTCATAAACTTTTACTTTATTAATACGTTTTGTATATAAATCAAAATATGATATCCCTTTCTTTTATTTGATAACTGCTGAAACCATTGTTAAAAAAATCTCCTGACGGAAATACTTATAAAACTAATCAAAAGTTATTAAAAAAAAGCCTGCAAATCTAACTAAAAAAATTCACATAATTTGCAATCTGACATAATTACAGAAATTTCAATTGTGTTTTTTTCGGTACTATTTTTGAGCGGCAAAAATGCTCAAATAAAAAACTGAAACTTTTTTTATTCTGGCAGTTTTAATTAAATTTGTAACATTATAGCTATTAAACAAACATATATGACAACAAACTATTCGGAACAGTTACACAACGTGCTGATATACAGCACTCAGGAAGCTGAGAGATTAGGGAACAATTATCTGGGACCCGAACATCTGTTGCTTGGCCTGCTAAGGAATGGTAAAGGACGAGCTGTTGAAATCCTCAACGAAGCCAATGTAAATATAAACAAAGTGAAACAATTTATCGAAAGTCAGATTCGTACCGACAGGGAACCTGACGGACTTGAGTTGCAGGTTTTAAAAAGCACCGAACGCATAAAAAAAATAATGGAACTTGAAAGCCGGTCACTTGCAGTGGAAGTAACCGATACCGAACATCTGTTGCTTGCGATTTTAAAAGACAAAAACAATCTTGCAGTGGAAAGCCTGAACAATGAACATCTCACGTACGAACAGGTTAAATCGATGATAGAAAATCCGGGTAACACTCCTATGATGGGTTCTGATTTTCAGGACGATGAAGATGAGGATGATCCGCGAAACAGACAAAAATCGGCTTCAAAACAATCAGCAAAACAATCTGATACCCCTGCACTCGATTCATTCGGAGTCGACATTACAAAAGCTGCACTCGAAAGCCGGCTCGATCCAATTGTAGGGCGTGAAAAAGAAATTGAACGTCTGGCACAAATTCTAAGCCGGCGTAAAAAAAACAATCCGGTACTGATAGGTGATCCCGGTGTTGGTAAATCAGCAATAGTCGAAGGGCTTGCACTGCGTATTATTCAACGAAGGGTTTCGCGCGTGCTTTTCGACAAAAGGGTTGTTTCGCTTGATATAGCTTCAATAGTGGCAGGCACAAAATACCGTGGACAATTCGAAGAGCGTATCAAGGCTATACTGAATGAGTTACAAAAAAATCCTGATGTTATACTGTTTATCGATGAGATTCATACCATTGTCGGGGCAGGTGGTGCGCCGGGGTCGCTTGATGCCGCCAATATGCTTAAACCTGCTTTGGCACGTGGTGAAATTCAGTGTGTTGGAGCAACTACACTGGACGAATACCGTCAGAGCATCGAAAAAGATGGTGCACTTGAACGCCGCTTTCAGAAAGTAATGGTCGACCCTACCACTTATGAAGAGACACTTCAGATTCTCGAAAATATTCAGGACAGGTATGAATATCACCACAATGTGAGATATACACCCGAAGCCATAAAAGCCTGTGTTCGTCTGACCGAACGTTATATCACCGATCGGTGCTTTCCCGACAAGGCAATTGATGCTTTGGACGAAGCCGGATCACGTGTACACATTGGCACTGTTTCGGTTCCTGCTGAAATTGAGGAACTTGAAAAAAGAATTGAAGAACTGAAAAAGGAAAAAATAAAAGTTCTCAACGATCAGAAATACGAATTGGCAGGACCTATCCGCGATCAGGAAAAACAAACACAGTACATGCTCGAAGATGCGATTAAACGCTGGGAGGAAGATGCTCAAAAACATCCGGAAACAGTTGACGAAGAACAGGTTGCCGAAGTAGTGGCGATGATGTCGGGCATTCCGGTACAACGAATTGCTCAGGCTGAAGGATTGAAATTACGTCAAATGAAAGATACTCTTCAGGGAAAAGTAATCGGACAGGATGAAGCCGTAAACAAAATTGTAAAAGCCATTCAAAGAAACAGAATAGGATTAAAAGACCCGAATAAACCAATTGGCTCGTTTATTTTTATCGGACCAACGGGTGTGGGCAAAACTCACTTAGCAAAAATACTTGCAGAATTTATGTTCGATTCGGCTGATTCACTGATCAGAGTTGATATGAGCGAATATATGGAAAAATTCAGTGTGTCGCGTTTAATCGGAGCACCTCCGGGATATGTAGGTTACGAAGAAGGTGGGCAACTTACCGAAAAAGTGAGGCGAAAACCTTACTCAATTATTCTTCTTGACGAAATTGAAAAAGCACATCCGGATGTTTTCAACATACTGCTTCAGGTAATGGACGAAGGCCGTTTAACCGATAGTCTGGGCAGAAGAATTGACTTCAAAAACACGATCATCATTATGACTTCAAATGTCGGTACCCGACAACTGAAAGATTTTGGCAAAGGTGTTGGTTTCAATACAGCACCGGACGTGGCAATGGATTCGGAATTCTCACGCGGTGTGATACAAAAGGCACTGAACCGTACTTTTGCACCGGAATTTCTGAACAGGGTTGATGACGTCATTATGTTCGATCAGTTGAGTCGCGATGCCATTAAAAGCATTATTGATCTTGAACTGAAAGGCTTATTCGGTCGGGTTACTGCCATGGGTTACACACTTGAACTCTCAGCAGAAGCTAAGGATTTTATCGCCGATAAAGGCTATGATGTTCAGTTTGGAGCCCGACCATTGAAACGTGCCATTCAGCACTACCTTGAAGATCAGCTTGCTGATATCGTCCTGTCAGGCGAACCCGAACCCGGTGACACCATTTTAATGGAACTGAATGACGAAACCAAAGAAATCAAAGCAAGGATAGTTAAACCTACAAAAGAATTGAATTTATAAATAATCTGAATCGAAATAATATTCAAAGAACAATTCCGGAAATCCTTATAAGTTGAAAGAAAATCGGACTTTTCAATATATTTCAAATTCAAGCAATAAATAAAAGCCTGTAAATCATTAATTTTACAGGCTTTTACTCATTTTTGATATTAAAAAAGTGGAGCTGGAGGGAAACCCTACTGCTCTATATATCATTAGTAATCAAATTGTTTAATTTTGTCTATTTTGTCTGTTTGTGTATATCTGTCTATTTTTGTATTAATTATATCTTATTTTCGGCAACATTGAGAGCCGGCACATCTTGCATGGTATAGTTGCCCCGCGTGTTTTCTTCATAAATCCTTAACCTCTCTTTTAATTCTCCATTTTCCCTAACTACTTCTTCAAATCGATTTAGTATGTATTCATTTCCGTCAGTTATTTTGATGGGAGATACATATTCATGCTTTTCATTAATTAACTCCGTTATAGTAACTTTCAAAAAATCAGCTATTTTATATAGTGATTCTAACGATATAGTATTATTCGCTATAGATTTATGTAGCCCTGTATCACTTATACTACAGTGATTAGCGATTTCTCGAATCGATTTATTTTTAAGTTCGGCTATCCTCTTGATATTTTGTAAATTATACATTGGTGTGAAAATATTAATATATTTTAACTGTCATATATGATACACTATATAGAAATTATGCTACATTTGCAGCACTAATATAGTAATTAAATCTATTATAGTTTTAAAAATGGATATAAAACAGAGAATTTTAAGGTTTATCACTTATTACGCTACACAGGAAAAAGGTGAAAAAACTTTACTTAAAAATGCTATTTCAACAAAATGTGATTTCAATGGAGGAACTTTTGATTTCAGAAAGAAAAAAATGAAATACTCAGAAGCGGAATTGGATGCAATTGAATTAATTGTTGAAAAACACAAAAAAGGAGAATTAGAAAATGTTGAAATACTTTGAATTTAATGTACGACCGGCTGGAGTTATAGAAGTAAGGCATTATGATGAACCGATTTTTATTCTTCAGGAAAATAACCGGGATTTGATATCAGCACTATACAGTGAAATACGTGAGCGATATCCTGAAGCTTATTCTGAGCTACTACCCAGATACAAAGATTCTCTTCAAAACATGTGGTATTTTGAATTTCGTGTTGTTTGCGGATTTATTAAATGCAATTGGGCAGTATTTGATAACAAGTGGGACATCGACGAAAATGGTGATTGGAATTTTGAATTTCATATATGCCCAATGAGTGGAGAATGCCGGAGTGAGAATAAGATTTGCAATCCAAAAGAAAAACTTCCGCTCAGTGATGCTGAGATCCGGATTATTAAAATGATAGCAATAGGTAAAAAAGTAAATGAAATTGCTGAAAGACTTTGCAATTCTCCAAAAACAGTTGAAGCTCATGTATATAATATAAACAAAAAATTAGGTACTGATAGTAATGCTCAACTTAGCGACTATTGTCACCGGAAAAAATTGTTGGATCCTTAGTTATATACTTTAAAAAAGAATAGATGGATATCTCCGTAAGGATTATCAGCTGACATAGAATTATCGCGCTTCACAGCCCTAGGACATCTATTCTTTTTACTTGCTTCCACCTGAATAAATATTTGTATAATTTGAATTAACCATAAAAAAATAAATATATGTCAAACAAGAAAGTAATAATCCGAGTAAAGAATAATAACAGAAAGGTTCATATTCTTTCTCCGGTGAAAGATTCTCTTCACTCAAGTTTATTATCCGATCGCATGGATAAACTGCCCTACCTGAAAGTTTTTGAGCGTATTTACTATGCAAAGTGTAATTATTGTCTTATCAAATGCAACACAATACCAGCTCTGTTCACAATTGAAAAGTTACATGATGATCTGGATAAAATGTCGGATTTAATATTACATGAAAGTGATGAAACAAAATAAGTTTATTGAAAATTCTCCCGAAGATATAAAGTCAGTAGTTGATGGAAGCATTGATTTATTTTATGATAAATCGGATCTTAATCATGTCAATGTGAATCCCAATAACTGGAGTTTATATCCTGACATAAAAAACGCCCTGGTGAATATTGAAGATAACAAGAATTTGATAATTGCAAGTCCGAAATTTAAAGTAGGAAACACATATCAATATTCCGAAAAAATCTGGATTGAAATTATTGACGCCACGCTACTTCGCTTAGAGGAAATGAATGAATCAGATGCTATTCGAACCGGCATCACCAAAACCGAAAAAGGGTACAAACATTACTGCCCAAACAAACTCTTCCCTGCAAAAATATTGAGTAAACAGGAACCGGGATTTCCATACATGCAAGATGCAAGAAGTTCATTTTTTACAAAATGGATTGACAAACACGGGCTACTTGATGTAAGCATTAACCCATGGATCTGGAGATATGAATTTAAAATTAATATTAACCGTACTTTTCCCAACTAACATGAGAGCATACAGAATACAACAACCGGAGTCAAAAACAGACTATTACACGACCGATTTTATGGATATATGGACAGAGCTTGAGAGTTCTGTAGTTACTGTTCAGATAACGCCACTTGATGTTACAGTTGCTGAATTTCATGAACTTATAAAAAACAATATTAATGGACCCGAAAAAATTGATTAAGGATCAGGAATATGTTTATAAACAAATAAATGGAGAAGAAATTAAAGTTTTATACTTATATGAAACGATTAACTACTACACATTTATTGGCAAAAATGAAATCATAAGATTAACTCCATCAAACGTAACCACACAAATATATGCAAGCAAAATGGAATGAATACTGGAAACAGTTGGAATTAGTTGATAAAGAGCTGACTGACTTTTTAGAAAACGGATGCTTAAGTACAATTGCAACTGCAAAAGCCAAAAAATTTATAAGTGCCTGGAACAAGCAGAAGAAACTTGCCGACGAAATGGATCTCTATATTTCACCTGTCGAGGCAATACAGGTAAAGATACCATTCAAAAGCAAAGCATTTGAAGAAATGTGGATTCGCTGGAAAGAATATTTAAGTGAGCAACACGGACAAATACTCCGGACCCGATCGGAGATATCTGCACTCGAACATCTTGAAAAAATATCAAAATCAAATGACGCCAGGGCAATTGAATTTTTAAGATATGCAATGGCTAACCGTTACCGGAATTTCTTTGCAATTGATGAAAAAGATAGTGGATTACCTCCGGTGGCCGAAGTTGAAGTTAAAAAAAGTGATTGGGATTAAAATTGAAAATTATGGAAACAAATGATTTAACATATTGCGTATCAGCAGATGAGAATATTGTTGCAATTCATCAAAATTCGTACTGGTTTATACGCAGTAACAATGGATGTTACAAATGCGAATTAAGTAAAGATTGTTGTAAAATATCAAGTATCAAAGGAGAAAATGAGTTTCCTTTCCCTTGTTTAAGTGACAATCGAATTGATAAACGTAATGGTTTATTTTTGAGTAACGATACTATTCATCGACGCTCATTAAAATTTTTATTCATTATGATAATCGCTTTCATCTTAATTCTCATCGTGTTAATTTTCGTACTTACACCAAACTTTTTAGTAAAATAAAATGACAGAAGAATTAAAAACAGTACTCGATCGTGCTAAAAAACAAACAGTAAAGGCCGCACGGGATATATACAATTTTCGCGCCTCATTTACGGGCGAAGATTTTAAAGAATTGTTCATACATCGTGCAGAACTGGCAATGATTGAGCATCGTACTCCTGGCAAATTTGAAATTGATGACAATAACCGTGACACTCTTAATTTGATGTTTTACTACACTGTACGCACTCATCCGGAACTTATTAACCCAAATATAGGTGTGATATTAACCGGAAAATTCGGCTGTGGCAAATCAATAATGATGTCAGCATTTTGCAAAGTATTGAACGATCTTATCCTTACCGACGGAAAAATAGAAGAGGTTCATGCAATAGCATTGAGTGAGATGATTAAATCAGATGGCATATTACCATGGGCAAAAAAACCATTACTTATTCAGGATATGGGAATGGAAGAACCTGTTGTTAATTCATACGGAAACAAATTTAATCCAATTGGAAATCTTTTGGCTGTTCGTGCTGAATATGGAGCATTGACATTTGGAAGTACAAATAAAAAATGGCAATCGCTCAATGATCACTACAGCAATTATGTTGGCAACCGAGCTAAAGAACATGTCAACTTTATACCGCTGAAAGGAGAAAGCCGACGTAAAGATTTTGTAAACAAAGAGGCAAAGTAACTATGCAAAATAATTGGACTGAATCAGAAATCAATTTGCTTAAATCCAACTATAAAGATAAAAGCAAAGAAGAAATGTTGGAATTGCTTCCAAACAAAAATGCTTTAGAAATCAGAACTAAAGCTAAAAAATTAGGGGTTAAGAAAAATAATTATTTCCGTTTAACGGATAAACAGAAACTACGAATCAATGAAATTTATGCAAATACACGTACTGAAGACATTGCCATAGAACTTCGATGCACTAATTATTGTATTTATAGATATGCACATGTAAATGGGCTCCGCAAAAATCCTGAATTTATTAAAAGTAACGCCAAAGCAAATTTTACTCAAGATCATCCCGGAAGAAAAACAGTTTTTAAGAATAAAAATGTTCCTTTTAATGAAGGCAAAAAACAAATTGAATATATGTCTCCGGAAGCAATAGAGCGAACCAAAGCAACCCGTTTTAAGCCTGGGCAGGAAATATGGAACCGAAAACCAATAGGATATGAAAGAGTTGACAAATATGGATATATACGGATTAAAACTGAAGAACCAAATGGTTTCAGGTATAAACATCATGTTGAATACGAAAAACATTATGGTCCGATACCAAAAGGTTATAACGTTCAGTTCCGGAATAGAATAAGAACCGATTGTACTCCTGAAAACTTATATCTGATTTCACGACGTGATCAGCTCCTTAACGAAAACGGAATAATGGCTATACCTGAGGAATTAAAACCGACATATGCGGCATTACGAACCCTTAGAAAAACAA
Source organism: uncultured Paludibacter sp. (assembly GCA_937897985.1). Lineage (GTDB taxonomy): Bacteria > Bacteroidota > Bacteroidia > Bacteroidales > Paludibacteraceae > Paludibacter. The sequence goes on from CALCBD010000030.1 coordinate 26,740, forward strand.
TTAAAAAACATGAGCAAAAACAAAAATCCAATTAATCTCGACACACTCAACAATTATTTGTTTGAGACAATCGAGATGCTGAAAAACAACTCAGATCCGGAAGCTTCCGAAAATGAAAAAATTGATGTAGAAGCGGCAAAAACAATTGCCGATCTTGGTAAGGTTGCCGTTGACGGCTTCAGAGTAAAAGCATCAGTTTTGAGCATGATTGCCAAAAGCGATATCCTTTCAAAAGAACTAACAGATGCAGCTGTAGCCGGAGGATTTATACCAAAATCTGATGACCAAAAAGCAATAACAAACTAAATTTAATCAAATGAAAGTATTCAAATTTTACTATGACGATTGTCATACAGCAATTTCCGGAAAAGATGAACTGCAAGCACGTGAGTTTTTTGAAGAATATGTAGGCAATCCTGAAACTGACAAAATTGAAGAGATCCAGGAGTCGGAATGGGATAACAGGTTTATCAACATTTATCCGGATAACGATAGAAGTAAAAAACCATTTAAGGTATCAATTCGTGAATGTCTTGAAGATACTCCGACAATGATATTTTCAAATGACAGTGACTTAACAGAATAAACAATAACAAATTAATTTTTAAGCAAATGGAAAAAATAAAAATTAACAGTCTCGATATCGAGATGATTGCACAATACATTGCCGGTTGTCTGTCCGAAGAAACAAGGGATATCTTTGATGAATTATATAATAAATTTGAAATAGACGAAGAAAACTTCACCAATTTGATTGAAGAATTATTTAAGTTGATGACGATTGGTTATTCTTCATTGTCGCAAGAAGTATATATCGGTTTTGGCTTAGATGGTTTATGGTTAGCAAAGAAACCAATAATGTCCAAATTTATAGGCGTATTGCTTGCATTTATGCTTAACGACGAGCCTTTGAAAAAGGAACAAAACGGATTTATCCGGGTAATAACGAACTCTAAAGGCAAACCAGAGTACCAACTTGCTATCACGCACCCCGACAGAACTATAAATATCAATTCCATTGATGAAAAATCATATTTCATTTATCAGAAATGGTCCGGATATCCGAAAAACACATTGGAAGAACTATTGCAAGCTGAGTTTCTACCTTTCAATAATCAAACAGTAAAAGAATCGGATTTCAAAGCACTCGAAGCCAAATTTGAAGAGGCAATGTCGAAATATAAAGGTCGTGCCGTAAAGCCCATATACAAGCTATACAAAGAGTCTGATAGCGATAACTATCACATGTATGTGTGCAATTGTGTTCAGTTCGAATTGATTGAAATAAAAGGCTCAATAAAAAAATAAATTATGTACGGAGTATGTAAAATATGCGGTTGTACTGACAGCAATGCTTGTCAGCATCCCGATCACGGAGCTTGTTGGTGGATTGATGATGAACATGAACTATGTTCACATTGCTATGTAGAAGAAATTAGAACTGACTCAGCCACTATGCACCCAAAGAAAAAAGCTTACAGAGAATTGCCGATTCCTTTCTCCACATCCATGGTCCAATCAATAATGATGAATCGTAAAATAATGACCAGGCGTATAAAACATCTGGCCATTGTAAATGTGGATCCTGACAATTGGTTGCTTCAAGGTATATATACTGACAATGTGTTACAGTTTGAATATATCAATCAGGATAGCATTAATGCCGGCAAAATTATAACTATAAAACCTCAATGGAATGTAGGCGATCAGCTGTGGGTTAAAGAAACCTATCAGCATACTAAAATCCTGAATATAAATCCGGAAGATGAAAATTATGGATTTGTGTATAAAGCCGATGGTCAACCATGGAGCAATTATGACGGCTGGAGATGGATAACCGGCCGTTTTATGCCCAAAGCTGCAGCACGCATCTGGCTCGAAGTTACTGACGTGCGCTGCGAACGCCTGCAGAACATTTCTACTGAAGATTGCATTGCCGAAGGAATACTTCCACTCAATATGAGTGCCGCTCAGCTGGCAGAGCAAGGGCAAAAGTATTTCGACTATTCCAAACCAAAACAGTACTTTATCGACGGGCTGGATCCGTTTTGGAGTTTCAATTCGCTTTGGTGCTCCATTAACGGTGGCGATAGTTGGGATGCCAACCCATGGGTATTTGTATATACTTTTAAACGCATCAATCATGAAAATTAAATTATTAAATCCTTGTATGGAACTATTGCGAGCAGGAGTTAAACCTGGTGATATTATTGATGCTAATCCCGGCCAGGGATCTGAAAAAACCGGTGCACTTTATTTTGAAGTAAAGAATGGAACCAGAAATTTTGAATGTGTAGTATGGCCTGAAAATTATGAAATAGTAAAAGAGAGTGATGATGGTTAAGAAATCAGACTTTTTACAAATAGTTAAACCAGTCTATTTTTGAACCGATATCTCTATACAATTACCCAATTTGAGCATTACTATTCATGGCTAACACTCGTAAATTACCGGAAACGAAAGTTTCGGCAAAATCAACAAATCGCGTACAACAGGTAAAAGACTTTCTCGAACAATTTTATGAAGTCAAAATTAATGTTTTCGACCCCAATAAATCATTTATCGTTTGCAAAAATGAAAAACGTTATTCCAGGGCAATCAAGTTCGAAGACATATCACTTCACATGGAAGAAGAAGGTTTACGCGGCTGCGATGGTGTATTGAAAAAAATTCTTGCGTCCCCCAATCAAATTACTGTTTTTAACCCTATCATTGATTTTGTCAACTCTCTCGAGGGAGCATGGAAAGGTGAAAGTCAAATTGAAAAGTTCTGCAGTTACATTCAGGTACGCGAATTCCCTGGCTATGAAAAAAACTATTTCAAAAACCGCTTTAAAAAATACCTTCGCAAGTGGGGAGCAGCTGCCATCGCTCAGGTTCTTGGCGAACATCCTAACGATGTTACACTTTTTTTTGTGAATGCACAGGAAGGAATGGGTAAAACTTCAATGGCTAAATTTCTGATACCTCCGGTACTCGAGAGCTATTATAAAAAATCGGACAAAGATCCGCGATATTTCGATTTTACCCGCGATCTCACAAGTAATCTTATTATTAATTTCGATGATAATGTATGGCTTACACGCAATAATGCAGAATCGTACAAGTCCGGATTAAGCGAAATGAGTTTCAAATCAAATCGATATTTTGAAGAACGTATTCCACGCATGGCCAGTTGCCTTGGCACAAGCAACAAATCTCCCGAAATGGGAGGATTCCTTTTACCCGAACTCGGTACCCGTCGTTTTGCAATTATTGAAACCGAGCATATTGATTACGAGTATTCAAATGTTGTTGATGTATTCCAGTTATGGGCCGAGTTTTATGTGCTTTACAAAACTGCAGATTTTAATTATAAATGGGACGAAGAATTTTCGCACTTTGAAGAATTTAATCGCCGGTACATGTGCGAAACCAATGCCAGGAAACTTGTAAACGAATATTACCGCGTTCCAACCCCCGAAGACAAAGATGATGCAATTGTATTCAAACAAGCAATAGAAATCCTTCAGGACCTGCGTAATGCACGAAAACTGACATCAAGTCATACCAATGTGTCTGAAGTAACCATCGGTTTTGCCCTGAAAACCCTGGGTTACGAACGCTCAGCTGAGCGCACGGCTCATGGCCCGAGATATGGATATAAAGTTGTACAACTATACTAATATGGACATTAAAGTAAAAGTCGGAAAGCGCATAGAAGAACTCAAGCAAAAAGCCGGACTAACTAATCGGTTTTTAGGTTGGGATGCTGATTTGGATCCAAGCTATATAATTTCAGTTATCAAAGGCGAAAAAGCCATATCGGCTATTGCACTGGAAAAAATATGCATTGCTTTAAAAATTTCAATGAAAGAATTTTTTAATCATCCTGATTTTGATGAATAAAAAAATAAAACACAACATAGTTATTACCAGTTTTTAAATATTTCAAATAGCAACTAAAATACTTCAAAAATAATGAAACTAACAATCGAATCAACTACTAAAATCGTAATGATTAAACCTAATCCGTTAGCGGATGGAGTTCCGGCGCGTATATGGGAAGGCACAAGCGAATCGGGCATAAAAGTACATTGCTATATTACCCGCGTTGCCATACCAATTGAAGAACAGGAGAATGCCGGACAGTTTATGGCCGAGCTCAAAGAATGTAAAGCCCCTTCTATTGAAGTGGAAGCAATTCCTTTTAAATTAATTCTCGACTGAATTTTTTACTAACCCACTTAAAATCAATATTTGCACCTATGAGCGACTACGTTATATATATGAAAGCTCCCGAATACCTGGCACAATGGATTAAACATACATTTGGAAGTCCAAGTATTTTAGTTAAAGACAGTCCCGAATCACGCATTCTCAACGAATGTCTGGTTAAACTGCCTAAAGACTGTCAGCCCGATACAGGAACTAATGCAAATGTAGCCGTCGTAATACCATTTTTTAAGGGTAAAGATCCACGTGTTTACAACTACCTGCATGCAACAGGAAAAAATGCAGTTATCGAAAGTTTCCGCAATTTATTGATGAAAAACATGATGGAAGAAATCGGATCTATTGATAATGGAAATGTCAAAATTACCACACTTATATATGCCTGGATGGAAAAACACGGGATTGATCAGGAGCATTGGTATGCAGTAGCCCAAATATACTATCGAATCCGAAAAAGGTACTTTGAAGAAAAAGGAATAAAAATTTAGCTTTTTTCTTTCGACTTCAAAGCACTTTCTGTTAAATTCCTAAAAAACAAAAATTAACAAAAAAACAAAACTAATTCTGTATGTCAACTCAAACACTCCCAAGTATAAAAAAAGTGGAATTTATTCCTTCAGCAGAAATGGAATTATATCCCCGAAAAATTATAATACCAGGCGACACGACAGCTGCAATTGGTAAATTCACAAAACTTAATATGACCGAACCGGCTGAAGCCGAAACGACTTCAGCTAATACTGAGAACGGATTAGTATATACAACTAAGGTGAAAGGAAGTATATTCGATCAGGATAATCAAAGCTTACAAAACAAATTGCAAATTTTATATCACAACTATATGCTGACCGATATATACAATCAAAAATACCTTATTGGACTAAAAGAAAAACCTTTTCCGGAAATCTTATTTAACCCTGTCAATCCGGCATTACCGTCGAGCCGTAGGGTTGTAAATTTTGAAATTACATGGATTTCAACCCTTCCACCCATCAAAGTTATTGATTTAGCTTAATTTATAGTCTTTTTTTAGCTTCTCGAACTGTATTAAAGTTGCATTGTGAAACCCACATTGCAACTTTTTTTATGATGAATAAACATAACATAGCCGGTGGAATTTGGCTTATTGACTCTGAGTATGCTCAGGGTTATTTGCCATTGGTAGCCAATTATCTGAAAGGAAATACACGTAATCTGGTTAAAACACCTGTTAATCCGGAAGAACTTACAGATCGAAATTCGGTACAACTGCTTATTCCCACTGCCGGTGTTTACGAAATTTCTGAATACGCCGAACGTCGCCGGCCGGAAACTGCCCCGCAAAATTCTATTGCTGTTATCGACATTGCCGATGTAATAACAAAATACGATCAGGACTGCGGACCAGCCGGAATGGTAACCAAGGCTGCCATTCTCAAACGCTGTTACGCTACAAATAATATTGATGCTATTGTCCTGAGGATTGACTCCGGAGGAGGCGAAGGCTACGCCATGTTTCACATGATGGAAGCCATTGCCGAACGCAATAAACCTGTTTATGCTTTTGTGAGCGATTTTACTTGCTCTGCAGCATACGGCATTGCCTCTGCATGTGACGCAATTTATGTCAATATGGATCTGGCAAAAGTAGGCTCTATTGGAGCTTATACTACTTTACTCGATTATAAAAATTTCTTCGAACGCCAGGGCGTGAAAATTCATGAAATTTACGCTGCTCAATCCCGGGACAAAAACATCGAATTTAAAGAAGCTGTAAAAGGAAATTATGAACCTTTACGCGCAATGCTCAATGTGTTCACCCAAAAGTTTATCGACAATGTGGCCGCTAACCGCAAAGGAAAATTACCTGAAGATACCAAAACATGGAATACAGGTAAAACCATGTATGCCAAAGATGCAATTAGCATCGGGATAGTTGATAAAATTGCCACATGGGCCGGAATGATAGCTGATATCGAATCAAATATTACTAACAATAATTCACAACAAATGAAAACTCAACCTATCAATCTCAATGCGTTGCTCAATGTCCCTTCGCTTGAGTCAACAACTGATGGCGTTTATCTGAATGAAGTTCAGATTGCAGCCATCGATACCGAATTGGCTAATCGCGAAACGGCGGTTGCTAACGCCAATAAAGAAAGAGATGCTGCCGTTGCTGCTCAGCAGAAAGCTGAACAGGAACTGGCAGCAGCTGTAACCGCTCAGCAAACTGCAGAACAAAGTTTGGTTGCTGCACAAGAAAAGGCTACAACCGATCTTGCTGCCAAAGATGAAAGAATAACTGAACTTAGCGCACAGGTTACAACTTTGCTGGGATCTTCCGGAAATGAAAGCCGCCGTATTGTAACACAATCCGATGGAAACAGTAGTGGAACCCAAAGCAATATGCAGGAGTTCTTTGAATCAATTGAAAATGCCCGTGGACTTTTCAATTCACTCCCTGAATAATTTTTAATTTTTTAAATAAATAGTTTATTATGAGTACTGAAGTAAATTTTGGCTCTACCGAGCTGTCGAATTCCGCCAAAAAGTTTCGAAAAGACCTGCTGAAAATGCCGGTTATTGCCCTCGAAAAATCTATTGTTCACATGACAGTCCGCACGGGCATTCGCGGAGAAGAAACAGTTGGTGAACTTGATGGTGACATGCAAATCGGTCCTTACAGCGAAAGCCGTAAAGACACAAACAGCATGGGTATTAATCCGCGAACCTTAACAACGTTCAAAGGTTCTGTTATGAAGGAATTTTCTCCAAACTCAGTGGCTAACTCCATTTACGGATCGGCTATTTTGAGCGGCGAAGGTTTGAAAAATACCGATATCACTTTGCAGGTAGTTGCTTATTTGGCAAAAAGAGTATCGAAAGCGCTTAACAAAGCTCTTTGGACTGCTGTACGTAATTCTGCAGGTTCAACCACTGCCGATTTGTTCAATGGTTTTGATACCATCACTGATACTGAAATTGCAGCAAATAAAATTACAACTGCCCTGGGCAACTTGTACAATTTTTCAGCTGCAATTGAAAATACAAATGCCGTTGATGAATTGAAGGCTTTCTATCGGGCTGCATCTGATGAATTACAAGAAGAAGCAACAAAAATGTTTATTCCGGTAAGCATTTACAACGCCTATTGCGACGACTATCAGGCTTCAAACGGATCTTTGCCTTACAATAAGGAATTCAAAAAAACTTATTTGGAAGGTTCGGACAATAACTGCGAATTGGTGCCCCTTGCCAACAAAAAGGACTCAAAGTATATTCACCTGACTACTCAGGGTAATATGCTTGTAGGCGTTGACCAAATGAGCCAGGAAGAACAAATACTGGTCGAAAAACACCATCCGTTGGTTTTAACCTTCGTAATGGTAATGTACTTTGGTACTCAGTTCGAAAGTATTTCGAAAGAACGTATGTTGGTAGGTAAATTTTATACCGGATCCTAAGTTATTTAATCAATAAAGATAATTCGTGTGGTTTAACCAAAACCACACGAATTGTACTAATTATTATGGAAGCAGAAAATTTAAATTATAAATCGCTGAAATGGCCTTCTGGCAAAACTCAGCTTCCGGGGATTAAACCAAAGGTTTTTTATATCCCTAAACGTGCAATAGTTGTTTTCCCGTCTTTAGCTAAAACATTTAATTTAGCGATGGGAGAATTGGTTACATACACCGATTCGTTTCAATTAGCTGCCGGTGAATACTGGAGAGAATTATCAACATTGGCTGATAAATCACCGCTCGATGGTAAAGGACAAGGAACAAAACCTTCAAAAACTTTTTTGAATCAGTTGGTAATATCACATGAAGGTGTTGAAGAAGATGCTTCAGCATTCGCAATGGAAGCCAATAACGACGATTTTGTATACCTGGTACCAACCAAAAACGGCAAATATCGTGTTATTGGAAATGAAATGTTTCAAACAGATACTGCGATCGAGCAAAAGATTGGTGCAGCTCCAACTGACGAAATGGGTACTATGTTGACAATTACCTGCACTGATGTTGCTCCTGGTCTATACTATGCAGGGGAAATTGTAACTGAGGATGGTATCATCAACGAAGTTGAAGGTAAAGTTGCAACTCCGGCTATTGCTCCTGCAGGAGGAACAATTGATGCAGGAACTGATACTGTTGCAGTAACTTCAGCTACAGCTGCATCTACGATTAAGTATAAACTTGATGGTGGAGCATGGACAACTTATACAGGTGCAATTTCTACTGCAGGTTGGGCAGCCGGTAATCACACATTATGGGTACAGGCAACAAAAGCAGGTATGTTCCCGAGCTTGTACAGCTTAGCTACGTTCTTTGTTGAATAGGCTGTAATTCAATTGATTATTTTTTCTAAAAATATGTGTTTAACTTTTAATTTCAAAAAAATGAAAAAACTTTTAGTTTTAGCTTTTTTAGGGCTGCTGTTTGCAGTAACACAGGCAGCCAACAGGGACTATTTTCCTGATGTAGGTTACGATCTTATTATTACTCAGGATCAACCTGATGTAACAATGCCGGTAATGGTAGTTGATCAACAGTATGTGTGTTTTACACAACTTAGCTCAACCGGGGTGATTGATAAATCCTCTATGAACATTTACTTTATTACCAATCGGAAAACTAAAGATGTACCTATAACCGCTTATCACAATCCCGATTACGGGCGAAATAGTAAATATAATTTTAATGCGTTAATTACAATAGGAACTCCGAAGTGTACAAATAGATTGATCACTACCAGGCATGTAATATAATTCATTATACAAATTTTTCAACACCCGGACTTATTCAAGTCTGGGTGTTTTGTTTTTGTCTTTTTTGCGTAATTACAAATGCTATATGTTTGAATTGCTTATTTATAAAACCAATTTAAATTTATTTAAAATGAACAATTTAGAACAAAAGTATGTCGACGACGTAAATGCTTACCTTTCTCTTTCTGCCAATGAACGCGATATCGAAAAAGGTGCAATGCTTATGCTTAAAGGAAACAGAAATCAAACTCTGTACAAAACAGTAATTCGAAAATCATGGAGTGAAAAAATTGAGTATGAACTCAGGAAAATTTTAGGAAACAGACTATCTACTGTTAAGGTTGTAACTGCTGAAAAAAATATTATTTCTGACATGGAGATGAAATTACTCCAAATCAGTAAAAAACCTGAAATTAAAGGTAAAAGATCAGATCATGAATCTCTTCCTGACAAAATCAAAACAATTCCGGACGTAAATACCGAATTGTACCAAAAAATGAGGTCCATACACGAAAAACTTAAAGTGTATAATGCGGAAAATTACGATGCAGAAAAACGTAAACCGTTAATTTCAGAAATGTTGAAAATTGATGCAACAATTATCGAAAACTGGAAAACATATGACAATTTCGATCCGGCAAATCCCATCAATCAAAATGTACAGAAAAAATCGGGTGATAAACTTGATATTCAGGAAGTACAAAAATACCGCACAGCTTTGAGTCGTGCCGTCAGCGAGATTCCTGAGAAAATAAAAGCCGGCAAAACTAATTTAGCCGAAAAACAACGCGAAAAAGCACAAACATGCTACGAAGCGTTGATCAAAGATGGTCAGAACTTCACTCCGGCAATGATCGAAAAATTGAGAAATATCAATATCAACTTATAAGTTTATTCGCTATGAGTTTGAAAAATATTGCAATTGTAATACCATGCTGGATGCGTCCGGAGATATTAAGTTTAACAGTAAAACAGTTAAATATTTTATGCGAAGAAAACATTAATAAGGTAAATATCACGGTTATTTATTCGCTTTCGCATGAAGATCCACAGATTTCAGATGTTATTTCTGCTCTAAATTTTTGTATGCACAAGTATTATGTGGTTTTTTCAGATAATAATCTTCTTGGACAAAAGGTTAATGATGCTATTACAATTGCAATTTCACTTGATTTCGATTATATCATGAATCTTGGTTCGGATGACTTAATTCATCCGGACTTGATTGATTTGTATTTACCCTTTTTAGAAATGGAAATACCATTCTTCGGATTAGCTTCTGTATGGTTTTATAAATCAGGAGAAAAACCTTTTTGTTTTCAGAATTACAATAGTAATTACCTGATTGGTGCCGGTAGAATGATCCATAAAAAGGTGATTAATAAAGTTAATGATAAATTTGGTTCCCTTTATAATCCTTCAATTAATAGAGGAATGGATACCCATTCAGCTAATAAAATAATGGAATGTGGATTTAAACAAATTTTTGTATATGATGGAAAACATCCTCTGATTGTGGACATTAAATCTGATATAAATATTCACAGTTATGAGGCTATACGTTCAGCAAATTTTGTTGAAACTGATTCCGAAATCAATATTTTAGAATACTTTCCTGTTCTGAAAGCCAATGAGCAAAATTGATAACATATTGAAACCATTAAGTTCCGAGTATATCGGAGCTTATTTGGATAATGGAGTACAGCTTTATGACATCATTGAGTGGATCCTGAAATATTCCGGTCCTGCAGATATTGTTGTTCTCACATTTAGCTTGAGCGAAGAATTTATCCGGAAAGTACATTACCTGAAGCAATCAGGGCAAATTAAAGATATTACCGTGATTTTAGACTTTAAAGCCATTCAAAAAACCGAAAAACTTATCCGGTTAGCCGGTAATGTTTTCAACCGGTTGATTTATGCCAAAACACATGCTAAAATTGTACTTATTGATGGTGATCCTATACGGGTTTGCGTATCAGGGAGTCAGAATGCTACCCGTGGAAATCGTGAAGAAAGCGGCATAATAACTACAGACCTTATAACTTACGAAAAATTTAAAACTGAAATAGAACGCATCCAACGAAATGGAATACAACGAGGAACTGTTACTCAAAATTGAAGAATATGCCGGATTACTTACAAGCATATCCGATATCGCTGTTTTACTTGATCTTAATGAAGATATACTGAGAGATGATATTACCAATAAATTTACAAACGTTTCGCTCCGTTACCGAAAAGCAAAAGCAGCTACAGAACTTCAACTTCGCCGGCAGGAAATTGACCTGGCTAAACTCGGATCTCCGATAGCTATTGATTTAGTTCAAAAATATAAATTGACTCAACAACTTAGCGAAAATGGCTAAACCCGAAATATTCGACATTTGTGTGCAGCATCTTTACGATGATAAAAATAAACTCACACACTTAGCTCCACAGCAGCTCGATAAACTGTTGCGAATCCGGAGCGCTTATACCTTAATGCTCGAGTTCCCCAGCAAAAAAGACCGGGAAATTATTCTTCACCTGCAGACTAATTTCGGTATCGATCGCACAGCTGCTTATGATGATTTGCGCGTAATCAAAGAACTATTAGGAGCAATTAATAAACAGTCGAAAGATTGGCATCGCTTCAGGTTTAACTACAGAAATGAAAAAGCGTTCAGCATTGCCGAACTAAAACAGGATGCTACCGCAATGGATAGATGTAATAACACCTACGGAAAATACAATCAGCTCGACAAAGAAGATGTGCAAACTGTTCCCTGGGAAAAAATTATTCCTCAATTATTCGAACCAACCAGCGATCCTTCAGTATTAGGTATTAAACCAATGCCAAAATTCAGAGAAACTATAGCAGCTATGAAAAAGAAATATCTGCAGGATGTTGAAGATATTACATTCGAAGATGTTGATTTAAGAAATTTGGAAGATGCAAGATCAGGGCAAATTTAAAAAAATATATTTCAACGATGCACAGCAAAAAGTGATGTATCGGAATGCCAACACTAAAATTATTGTTGGTGGGCGTCGACTTGGTAAAAGTCACGGTATTGTTGCACCCAATTTATTACAAAACGTTCAGAGGATGCCCGGAGGAAATCACGGCATCATTGCCAATACATTTCAACAGGCACTTACCAGGACATTGCCCGGAACGTTATCCGCTTGGGAAGATTGGGGATATAAACGAAATCTTCATTGGATTATCGGGAGAAAACCGGATCAGAAATTAGGATGGCCAAAACCAAAAGTTGAACCGGCTGATTATACTTATGTGTTAAGCACCTATACGGGCGCTGTCTGTCCAATTATATCGCAGGATGTTCCAGGATCTTCCAACTCGCATACTTTCGATTCTCTTACTATTGATGAAGCAAAATTTATCAATTATGAAAAATTGCTGAACGAGACCATTCCGGCTAATGGTGGAACAAAAGCGCACTTCGGGCATTTACCATGGCATCACAGTATGTTGATAGTTTCAGATATGCCAACTACAAAAAAGGGATCATGGTTTCTTCAGTACGAAGATAAATGTAATGTAGAAGTAATTGCTTCTATAGATGGTATTTTGAATGAGCGATATCGTATACTCGAAAAAATACGTTTAATGATATCCAACAAAGAAACTCCAAAACAATACCTGTATGACTATTATAAAACTCTGACCAAAGATTTAGCACAGTTTCAGCGTATTGCTGTCGATTATAATGTGTTTACCTCTATAGAAAATTTACAGGTATTAGGTAAAGGTTATATTGAGCAAATGAAGCGTGACCTGTCTCCGCTCGTTTTTCAGACCTCAATCCTTTGTCGGAAGGTTGGTATACTCCGGGATGGATTTTATTCAAATCTCGACGAGAAGTTGCATTATTACACGGCATTCGACAATAGCTATCTACTCGACTTAGAATATCACTTTGATAAGACAAAAGATTTATCCTGCCTTCAGGATGGTGATCTGGACAGAAATGCCCCTATAAATATAGCTTTTGACTACAATGGTAACATTAACTGGTTAGTTGCCGGCCAACGCTCAGGTATGAAACTTAAGGTACTCAAGTCGATGTTTGTAAAGTATGACCGTCGATTAGTGGAACTGGTAAATGATTTCTGCCATTACTACAGACATCAGAAGTGCAAGGAAGTAATTTATTATTATGATACTACTGCGCTTGGAAGTAATTATGCAGTGAATGATAAAGACTTTGCGTCAGCAATTATTGATACATTCAGAGCCAACAGATGGATAGTAACAGGTATACACATTGGAAATCCAATGAATCACATGGAGAAACACAACTTATTAAGTATGGCACTCAAAGGTCAACAGGGTTTGCTTCCTATGTTTAACCGGGATAATAACGAAGACCTTATACTTGGACTTGAGCAGACCGGGATACGTCAGGGTCCTAACGGATTCAGTAAAGACAAACGCGGTGAAAAACTGGCCGAAACTGAAGAAGATAAGTTGGAACACCGTACGGATGGTACTGATGCATTTGATACATTGTGGTTGGGAATGAATAATTTCCCTGCAGACAACTCATTCAGTGCTAATTTAATCAGTTCTTTTATGTAATCACATTAATAAATGGTAATTACACTATCAATAGTAATTGATAACGTAATTTGCGTATTTACCATGCGGGGCTGCTCATTCGGGCAGCCCCGCTGTTATTATCTATCATATAACACGATTTTAATCCCTTGTAATGACAAATCAGCGAGAGGGCGGGGCGGGGTCTATCGACATAAACAATACATTTATACGACTTCCTGAGCGTATAAATGTATTGTTTTCAGATTTTTATTTGTTTGAAAGGCGGAAAACATAAATTTTGTTTAAGCAAATTTCCCCGATTACATATTAAAAGCAATTGTTTATCAATTGTTTGATACTTTTTTTCTTTGTTTTTAATGTTTATATAGATATTTTATTTTAAAACTTTATTAATCAATTATTTAATTAGTATAGTATAGTTAAACATAAAAAGGAGATAAAAATATAAAAACTACTTACAACCTTACAACACTACAACAAGTAAAAGTAAAATTCTGATTTATAAATGTATAGTGTTGTAATTTATTGAAAATTAAATTTAATTCAACATTACAACATCATACTATCAAAACAACCTTACAACGCACATACAACAGATATAAATTTGATATATAAATACTTACATCATAATTGTATGTTGTAGGCACTTTTCACAAAAAATTATAATTTTATTTTTGCAATATTTAACATTATGCACTGATATTCAATTATTTAGACTTTAATAGATGATGAATAATAAATATAAATCAATTTTTCAACTCCAAACTCTAAAAAAAAAATATCTTAAAATGTGATTTATTTATGATGTTTACAATATGCATTTAAAAGGACTATATTGATTATATATATTTATATTATTGATATTCAGTTATTTATATTTATTAATTCAAATTATTTTCGTATATTTGTAGTACGAAATAGCACGACATTACAGAGCTATTTTAACATTATAGCCCTTTTGGGAATCTTTGACATTTTGGACATAATTTTTTGTCATATATAAATTTTTATTCATCATTTAATTTTTAAGCAAAATGAAAAACAATTCAGCAGCGCAAAAAGCGCAGGAGGCAGAAGCCCCAACAATGACAATTGTAAAACCGCAGGAAGAAAAGAGAGCGGAAGTAATTAACAAAGCAGGTGCGGAAATAGTAGAATTTACACCCGTACAGGAACAACCAAAAGTACAAACTATTGATGAACTGAAACGTAAAGCAGAGTTATTGACCCGATTCGCGCAGAAACACAGTGATTTAATTGAAAAGCGCAAACAGGTTGAAAATTTTAAAATCAGTCACGACAACGACACTGCAACCGTTTTAGTTCATGACGCAAAGGGTGAAGTATTCAACAGTAACAGCCCGAAAACAATTGGTAAACTGATTGAATTTTGGTTGGAAGAATTTACCGAAGCAATAGAAAGAATTGAAACGCAAATGCGGGAAATTGCATAAATGAAAAACCCCTCAAAAAGCAGCAACTTTTTGAGGGGTCAAAAATTCAAACGTCTTTAAACATTTAATTTTTAAGCATCACAAAAGTATGAAAACAAATTCAAACCTACAACAAAAAAGGGAATATTTAAAACAAATTTCCCAACCGCTCAAAGAACTAAAAAAAAGCGGAAGTATTGAAAGTATTAACGAAGGGTTAAAATCCATATACAGCGCACAAGGACACAGAGTTTTAAAAACATTCGACCAATGGACTGATGCAGGTTATCGGATAAAACAGGGAGCAAAAGCCCTTTATTTATGGGGAAAGCAGACCGCCAAAATCATCACCGAAGAGGGCGAAGAAAAGGAGATAAAATATTTTCCTTTAGTTGCTTTATTTTCTGATTCACAAGTTTATAACCCTGAAAACAACAAATAAGATGAATACTTTTGATTTTCAAAAAAATAAGTTTGAAGTAATGGACTTGCAAACTTTAGAGCTGACACACAAAGAGAATGATATTTACGGCAATCCTTTACGTGGTTTATATCACTATGAAGTTATTAACAAAATAGCTGATATATGCAGAAATACAGGATTAAATTTCGAGATAGAAGAAATTTTTGCAGCACAAAATAAAAGTTCACAAAATCCCGGAGTTGTTATTCTTCCACAAGTCGAATCTGTACACGGAACAAACGCAGCAGAAGCGCACATCTTAAGGCGTGTTTTTTCGACTATCAAAATAAAGGACGGACAGACAAGCGACATCACAACGACCATCGCCATCGCCTATCATCAGGAAGGCATCCAAATCGGTTTCGGCCCGAATGTGGTTATTTGCCGTAATCAATGTATTTTAAATCGTACCCGATTAACACAAAACTACGGTTTCGGAAAGGTAACAAATGAAGAAATGTTTCAAAGTGTTGAAAATTGGATGAAAAATTTTGCAGGTTACAGAGAAAATGATTTGCGGATTTTGCAAAAGATGAAAGAGATATTTTGCAGTCAAAATGAAGTTTTTCAATTAATAGGGTTACTCACTTCTTTACGTGTGGCACACGATACAAGCGAACAGAGCATCAGATTAAATGACACTTACCCACTTAATCAAAGCCAGATTTCACAGTTTACAGAAAGCTATTTAATCAAAGCACAGGAAAACAAAAGAATGACACTTTGGGACGTGTACAATTTAGCAACTGATTTGTACCACCCCGACAAAACAGAAATTCCAAATTTGCTACCTCAAAATTTGGCATTGATTGAAGTTTTAACAGACCGTTATAATTTGGCGTAATATGGAAAAGATTATAACAGTAGGGAAAACAGGTAAACCCAAAGGCGGATATATTGAAAGCCTTACAATTTCGGGCGAATATCTAAAAAAATACGGTTTTGAAATGGGTGATTTTGTTAAACTAGTAGTAACAAAAAACGAAATCAGAATCTTTAAAAATGTGAACACAAACTTACTTACTCAAATGGGGGCTAAAAACCCCGCATTGTTGACAATGATAGAAAACCTTAGTTTGACAACGAAGTAAGCACAGAGCGGACGGGAACAGCCCACAGCCCTAAAATACAAGGGGTGGGCTGCGCCTGCGCGCGCCCCGCGCTTTGCGCGGGGGCGAACAGTGGTCAATTTTGGCGATTTTAGTGGAAAGTATAAATATTAATGTCTAAAATCTTAAAATTGGAAGTGTTTGAGCGCCTTTTCATTTTTTATTCTTCTTCTCTCCTATTCTTCTACTTACAAATTTGAATAAAAAACGAAATGCACATCTGCTTATTGAGGTTGATGTGTTTTTAAGTTTTTGTCAAACTATAAATTTAATTAGGAATTTGATATTTTTTTTAATCAGCATAATTCCAATTTGTTTGGTTTTCTATCAAAATAAACTTTTTTTCAATTCTATCTATATATAACTTTTTCTAATCAGTTGCAAAATTTCAACTTTATTGAGGTAAGGGTTGTTTAATAAACAAAAATCACCTTAATATTATTTATTTAAGAATAATATCTTACTTTTGCAAAACAGTTCAACCTTAATAAAATTCTGCAACAAAATAATGAGCAATCAGATATATAATAAAGACCGTATGAGAAGCTACGCCAGTATCTTTTCAGGTGCTGCGTTTGCTCAGTTATTAAAAACGGATGATGTAGGATTCATTACCAAAAAAGTTGAACGATACGATCAACACAATATCGGAAAGAAATTCAATACTTATTCGGAATATCTTTCGTATATATATAACATACTTGTAAAAGAATACCGCTGTGAGTATGTTTATAAAAATGAAATTATCAACGAACTTTTGCTAAAAAAATACGGAACACACAATACCGTAGTTATCAATGAATTTAAAGTTGGTAATTCCGTGGCAGATATGGTTATGTTTAATGGTACAAGTAAAGCTTTTGAAATTAAAACAGAACTGGATTCTGACAAACGCCTCAATGGACAGTTGGCTGATTACAGAACAATTTTTAAAGAAAGTTATATTGTAACACATGAAACACTGGTTGATAAGTATTTAAGCAGTGATAAAAAAAGCGGGCTTATTGCTATTGAAAAGCAGGGAAGAGCATTTAAAATGACAGAGGTTCGGAAAGCTGAAATTGAGAATGAAATTGATTCCGATATATTGATGCGTAGCCTGAGAACCGACGAATACAAGAATATTATCAGCACGTATTACGGCAATTTGCCTGATGTCAGCACATTTCAAATGTTTCATGCTTGTAAAGATTTAATGCGACTAATTCCGGCAACCGAACTTCATCAACTCTTTATCATCGAAGTGAAAAAACGGAAATCAAATACTGCTTTTTTGAAAAATTATTACAAAGAAATTCGTCAGGTGTGTTTAAGTATGCACATCCAACCCAAAGATTATACAGAACTTAACCAACTTTTAAGTCAAACCATATCTATCTAAAAAACTATGTATTATCCATATCTTCGCGGAAAGCAGTTTGAATTACTTGCTCTTAGAGAATTTGTAACAAATTATGCCGGAACTTGTCATGTGTTTCCGATAATAGAACCAGTTAAAAGCAGTTTTAATAGCATGAAACTGGCAATCAAAAAGCTAAATGAAGTCAATGTGCCATTTGCATTTATTATAAATCCTAAAAAGGGCGAATTGGTAGGGAAATATGAAACTGTTTTAGCGGAACTGGATGAGGTCCTCTCGGAAGCTATATGGACACCAGCATATATTGTAGATTATCGCAATTCGAAACGTATCTCCGTACATATAACTGAGATGAATTACGCCTCTGTAATGCTTATATGCGATGAGAGTGTCGATACAAATCAACCTGCTTTTAAACAATTACTCGAGATGCAACAGGTTGTAAAAGTTGTGTTTGCTGATAATAATCGTTCGTTTAAACGAGAACTAAGCAGGCTTCAGAAAGAAGCTATACGCATTGATGATAAGTTCAATGCCCAGAAACGAAACAGTGATTATGAAAATATCCCTGAAGAACAATTTTCGGAAGAGGTATTCTACTATAAAGAGGATAATTTTGCTGGTTTTTCGGATTATACCGTATTGTCTAGCGATTATATAGAAGGAGGGATGCTACCTAAAGCATTAGCCATTCATTTTACGTATCAAAAAAATAAAGAGATATGGATTCGTCATTTTGTGTCAGACACAAACGATGATAATTCCAATATTCAGGGAAAATTTGCAGAGGCAGCAATAAAAGCCATTCAATTTTTTGATGAACTTTCGTACACAAATAATGCACTTGAAGAGCTAAACAGGTATTTTAATACCGAACAATATCCCGGACTTGGCGTATTGAAAAAGCTTTCCATAAAAAGCCACTTAGAGTTGATAAATATGATATTAACCTCCCGGGCTGTGTAATATGAAAATTTGCGATAAATGTTTCCAAGACCAGGAGATTATAAGCTTTATTCAGGCAAGATCAACTGAAGAAGGTACCTGTGAGTGTTGTGCTGAAAAAGGACACTTATTGGAATTAATTGAACTGTTGGAGTATTTCATGGCATTTTTGTCGATTTTCAAATACAATAAAGATAATGGTACCCCACTGGATATTCTAATTCAAAAAGATTGGAACTTATTTACTTCAAATGAAGTTTGCAGGAAAATACTTTACAATAAGATATTGAGATCTGAAAATTCTATTTCGCTTAGTGATGCAGATTATCTATATAGTGATGGTCTTGAGATAGAGGTTTCTTACATTGATCAGATTGAGGAGAGCGTTTCGTATTGGAGCAAATTGAAAGAAGATTTGAAATGGCGACGAAGATACTTAACTGATATTGACGAAATGATTGAATTAGGTTGGGACAGCTTGTTTAATGATTCTTATCTAATTGACGGCTCTACTATGCTGTATAGAGCAAGAATAAATGGAGATGGGCAAACCGATTCATATAAACCCAATGAAATGCTATCTCCTCCTGTTGAAAAAACAACAGCCGGGAGAGCCAACCCACAGGGAATTCCTTATCTATATTTGAGTACAGACCCCAAAACTACCCTTTATGAGACCAGAGCTTCTTATCTGGACAATATTACTGTTGGTAAGTTTCAAATTCAGGAAGACACTCAATTAAAGATTGTCGATTTTACAAATAATAAGAGTACATTTAATCATACCGACAATATGATTCAGTTTGTTACCGGACAACTTTTACGTCGGGCTATAAGTATTGATTTATCAAAGCCATTGCGGCGATATGATTCCGAATTAGAATATATTCCGACTCAATTTATATGTGAGTTTATTCGGTATATTACAAAAGTTGATGGCATACAGTTTAATAGTTCATTACGAAAAGACGGAACTAATATAGTGTTGTTTAATCAGGAAAGTATTGTTTGTACAAACGTAGAATTACACCAGATAACAAATATTGAAATAGGATCTGATATACTTAGTTGATAAACGGTCTTTCAATTTTCAAACAACGCAAATACCTTTAATAATCCCCCTCTATGCAACTCCTCACCACTTCCATTCGTAAATCCCTGAACCCGGCATTCCTGAAGTTAAAGCCAAGTCGTGAAGAAATAGAACTATTTAAGCAAGAGCTTATTCAGTTAATGGACAGGATTAACGAAAAAGAATCGGAAGAACATCACAAAAATCAGGTGATTGAGTTTCTGAATGCGGTTTATTATAAGAACAACCATTATATTAATACCAAGGGAAAGTCAGATTTGGTGATTCATAATGGCAAAGAACCAAATTCACCCGTTGGAGTGTTGATTGAAGTGAAGAAACCAACCAATAAGGCGGAAATGATTAGTAAAGACAATATAAATGTCAAATCGTTTCAGGAGTTGGTGCTATATTACCTGCGCGAACGCAAAACGCAGAAGAACTTCAAACTGCGTTATCTGGCAGTTACCAATATTTACGAATGGTATATATTCGATGCTCAAACTTTCGAAAGACTGTTTTACGAAAACAAAGAACTGGTCAGTAATTTTGTGGAGTTCGAAGCAGGACAGTTAAGCGGCAAAAACACCGATTTCTTTTACAAAGAGATTGCTGCGCCTGCCATACAAAAAGTAAAACAGGATATAAACTGTACGTATTTTAATTTAGCCGATTTCCAAAAGCCATTACGAAATGCCGATAAAGCCGACGACCGCTTGTTGGTACAGCTATACAAGGTTTTTTCTCCCACTCATTTATTAAAGTTGCCTTTTGCCAACGACAGTAATACACTTAACAAAGACTTTTACGCTGAATTATTACACATTATTGGTCTTGAGGAAAGCAAAGATGGGGGCAAAAGTATTATCGACCGTAAAAAAGCATCCGCAAGGGATGCCGGTTCGTTGATAGAAAACGCCATGAATAAGATTGACGCGATGGATAAACTAGAAAGAGTCAATCGGGTTTTTGCTCCGGGTTCAACGGTGGATGATAAATTGTTTAATGTCTCGCTCGATCTTTCCATAACCTGGGTAAACCGTATATTGTTTCTCAAATTGCTCGAAGCGCAACTGGCTAAGTATCATTCGGGCGATAAAGCATATCGGTTTCTTACAACAGAACATATCAAAAGCTTCGACGATTTGGATGAACTGTTTTTTCAGGTATTGGCACGTAAAGCTTCCGAAAGAAAAGGCGAAGCCAAAACCAAATATGCTCATGTACCTTATCTGAACAGTTCTTTGTTTGAACCAACTGAACTGGAACAAACTACCATAAACATTGGTAACTTGCAGGATAGCAAACTAATAAAACTTTATGCAAAGTCGGTATTAAAAAGCAAAAAGGACAAGGTTAACTTCACTGAATTATCACCTATTGAATACTTGTTCCGCTTTTTGGACGCATACGATTTTAGTAGCGAAAGTTCGGAAGGTATTCAGGAGGAAAACAAAATGCTGATTTCGGCATCGGTACTTGGGTTGATTTTCGAAAAGATAAACGGTTATAAGGATGGTTCGTTTTTCACGCCCAGCTTTATTACCATGTATATGTGCCACGAAACCCTTTCGCGAACGGTTATTCAACGCTTCAACGAAGTAAAAGACTGGAAGTGCGAAACGCTGGTTGACCTGCATAATAAAATTGAAAATATAGTCGAGGCGAATACCATTATCAACAGTATCAGGCTGTGCGACCCGGCTGTGGGTTCGGGCCACTTCCTCGTTTCAGCTCTGAACGAAATGATAGCCCTGAAAAGCGAGTTGGGTGTATTGTGCGACCGACAAGGAAAAAAACTAAAAGGCTATAAAGTAACGGTTGTAAACGACGAACTCACAGTTTCGGAAAACGATGAGGACTTTTTTTCATACATTCCGGGCAATCACGAAAGTCAACGTATACAGGAAACCCTTTTCCACGAAAAGCAAACGATTATTGAAAATAGCTTGTTTGGTGTGGACTTAAACCCCAATTCGGTTAAGATTTGTCAGTTGCGTTTGTGGATTGAATTACTGAAAAATGCCTATTACAAAGCAGGCACAACTGAGCTCGAAACCCTGCCGAATATCGACATTAATATTAAATGTGGTAACTCATTAATAAGCCGTTTCGGGTTGGACGAAGGACTGAGTGCTGCCCTAAAAGCCGGTGGATATACCGTTGAGCAATACCGCAATGCGGTAAACCGTTACCGCAATGCGGAGAGTAAAGACGAAAAGCGCGAAATGCACCGACTGGTGGAAGCCATAAAACGCAGTCTGAAAACCGAGATAAGCAAACATGACAAAAACAGTGTCAACCTGCTGAAACTACAAAAGGAACTGAGTCTGTTGGAATCACCATCGCTGTTCGAACGCAGTGCCAAAGAGGAAAAGGTTTATCAAAAGGAAATATCTCTAAAGAAAACCGAATTAGCCAAACTCGAAAAAATAATTGACGAAATAAAGAATAATAAGATATACGAAAACGCCATTGAATGGCGATTGGAGTTTCCGGAGGTGTTAAACGATAACGGCGATTTCGAAGGATTTCATGCCATTATTGGCAATCCACCCTATATTCAGTTGCAGAAACTGGGCGAAATGGCTGATGCTTACCAGCAAATGAATTTTGAAACCTACGAGCGTACAGGCGATATTTATTGCTTGTTTTATGAACTGGGTAACAGGCTGTTGAAACAAAACTACTATCTGTCCTATATCACTTCCAACAAATGGATGCGTGCCGGATACGGAGAAAAAACCCGCAAATACTTTGTGGAAAAAACCAACCCACAGGTGCTTATTGACTTTAGCGGACAAAGCATTTTCGACGAAGCCACTGTGGATGTAAATATCCTTTTATTAAACAAAGCTCCTTACACTGGTGCTACGCAATCGTGCGTGGTAAAAGAGAGTTGTATAGAAAATATGAGCGGTTAC
>CALCBD010000031.1 GCA_937897985.1 uncultured Paludibacter sp.
AAACCCGAAACCCGAAACCCGAAACCCGGAACCCGAAACCCGAAACCCGAAACCCAGAACACGAAACCCGGAACCCGGAACCCGAAACCACGCCTCTCATTCTGGCAAATATGGAACATGAGTTTCGGTTTTCTCGGAATTCAGTTCGGGTTCGCATTGCAAAACGGGAATGCATCGCGCATTCTTATGACTTTTGGTGCCGACGTTCATCATCTGAGCTGGTTTTGGTTGGTGGCTCCCGTAACCGGAATGCTGGTTCAGCCGGTAATCGGATACTTTAGTGACCGTACCTGGACAAAATTAGGCAGAAGACGTCCCTATTTTCTGGCTGGTGCAATAATGACATCCATTGCCCTGTTGTTAATGCCCAACGCACCTCACTTATCGGGATGGATTGCACCCATGTTTGTAGGAGGTGGATTGTTGATGATTATGGATGCATCTATTAATATTTCGATGGAGCCATTCAGAGCACTGGTTGCTGATAAACTTCCCGAAGAACAACACACGCTGGGTTTTTCGATTCAGACATTATTGATAGGTATCGGCGCTGTCATTGGTTCATGGTTGCCCTATATGCTCGGAAACTGGTTTGGAGTATCGAAAGAAGCCGGACAACACGGGTTGGTCCCCGATAATGTTACCTATTCATTTTATACCGGTGCATTTGTACTTTTAGCAACCGTTTTGTGGACCATTTTCAGTACCAGCGAGTATCCTCCTCAGGAAACAGGAGAAGAAGATTATTCGGCTGAAAAACAAAAATTCTTTGTGCCGCCGGTCATGTTGCAACTGCTTTTAGTTCAGTTCTTTTCGTGGTTTGCACTTTTTTCGATGTGGGTTTATACCACTCCCGCAGTTGCTCTGAAGTTCTTCGGTACCACTGATCCCGACTCAGGGTTATTTCAGGAAGCAGGAAACTGGGTAGGAATTTTATTCGGAATTTACAACGGTGTATCAGCAATTTTAGCACTGACATTGCCGGTTCTTGCAAAACGGATTTCAAAAAAACGCACACATGCTGTTTCTCTTTTAATCGGAGGAATTTCATTGCTTTCATTTTTAATTTTTAATAATGCTGATTTTTTAATTTTACCAATGATTGGTATTGGAATAGCCTGGGCAAGTATCCTTTCCATGCCATATTCCATGCTTGCCAATTCAATTCCGCCAAAGAAAATGGGAATGTACATGGGTATTTTTAATATGTCTATTACAATTCCGCAAATCGTAAGTGGTATAAGTTCCGGATTTATCCTGAAATACTGGTTCAATGATAATCCGGTTCTGTGCATAGTAATGGCAGGAGTTTCGTTTATGATTGCCGCCGGATTGTCGCTGGTAATTAAAGAATCGTAATTGAAAACAGAATTTAAATCATCAGCTTTTTCGACAGAAGTTTAGCATAATTTTTAAACGGCATATACTCAAATGCCTGAAATAAAACGAAAACACGATATAATAACTAATTAATATTATGAACAAATACCTTCAAACCGACCCCTGGTGTATAGTAGAAGAGGGGTTTCACGAAAACAAACAATTAGCATCCGAAAGTATTTTCAGTTTGGGAAACGGACAAATAGGTCAACGGGCAAATTTTGAAGAATATTATTCGGGCGAAACTATGCTGGGGTCTTATATTGCCGGCATTTATTATCCTGAACGGGCAGAATACGGGAACTGGAAAAATGGTTATTCGGATACCAACGATAAAATAGTAAATGCCCCTAACTGGACAGTGATAAGCGTCCGCCTGAACGACGACCGTCTGGACCTTGCCGATTGGGATGTAAAAAATTTCAGACGCACACTGAATATGCGTGAAGGTTTTCTGGAACGCACTTTCGAAGCCACCAATTTCAAGGGACATCGTATACAGGTGAATGTCAGACGTTTTCTGAGTATGGCCGAGACAGAAATCGGAGCAATAAGTTATACAGTGAAATCACTGAATTTTGAAGGCCGCATTTCGTTCCTTCCCTTGATTGACGGTGATGTGCGCAATAAAATTACAAATTACGATGAACCATTCTGGAACGTTCTGCAAACCAAAACTGCTCAGGATGTTTCGCATTTGTGGGCTCAGACACGCAGAATGGATTTCCATGTTTGTGGTGCACTGACTTATTCTTTTTATAAAAACAATGAACTGCTGAATGTTAACCCAACAAAAATTGAAAAGGAAAAAGTGGCAGGTTTCAGCGTGGTTACCGATATCAGAATAGGCGATACTGTATGTCTGAATAAATACGTAGCAATTATCAGTTCGCTGAATCATCCACGCGAGGAACTTACACAACGGGCCTGCTCGATGGCACTCAATGCAAAAAAGAAAGGCTGGAATCAGCTCTTTGAGGATCATGTGAATGTGTGGAAAGAAAAATGGTTGCAATCCGACATTATCATTGACAGCGATATTGCTGCCCAGCAAGCCATACGATACAATATTTTTCAGCTGAATCAGACTTATAACGGCAACGATGCCCGTCTGAATATCAGTCCGAAAGGTTTCACCGGTGAGAAATATTCGGGAGCTACCCGCTGGGACACCGAAGCCGTGTGTATTCCTTTTTATCTTTGTACATCGCCTCAGAGCGTTTCGAAAAATCTGTTGCTCTATAGATTCAGACATTTAGGGAAAGCCATACAAAATGCCGAAAAACTGGGATTCACAAATGGTGCTGCCTTGTTCCCCATTGCCACTTTCAACGGAAATGAAAGCTATAATGAATGGGAATCAACTTTCGAAGAGGTACACAGAAACGGTATCATCGCTTATGCCATTTATAATTATATCCGGTATACAGGGGATGAAAATTACCTGGCTGAATATGGTTTAAGGGTGCTTATTGCTATTTCAAGATTCTGGAGCCAGAGAGTAAGTGTCTCAACCGAGAAGAAAAAATACGTTATACTCGGTGTGACCGGTCCGAATATTTATGAAAACAATGTGAATAACAACTGGTTTACAAACTACATGGCTGTTTGGTGCCTGAAATTCACAATTGAAAGTATCGAAAAGGTAAAAAAGTCCAACTTTCATGCTTTTGAAGATCTCAGTCAGGAAATTAAATTCTCCGGCGATGAAATTTTCCGTTGGAAAGATATCATACAAAACATATATTTACCTGTCAACAAGGAACTTGGGATTTTCATGCAACAGGATGGTTTCCTGAATAAAACGATAATGCCGGCAGCTGAAATTCCTGACACACAACGTCCTATTATTCAGCACTGGAGCTGGGACAGAATTCTGCGTTCCTGTTTTCTGAAACAGGCTGATGTGGTACTGGGCCTGTATTTCTTCGAGGATCACTTTGACAAGGGAACTATTAAACGAAATTTTGATTTTTACGAACCACTTACTGTTCATGAGTCTTCATTGTCGCCCTGTACTCACTCTATAGTGGCAAGTGCCGTTGGTGACCGTCAGAAAGCTTACGAACTTTATTTGCAAACAGCACGTTTGGATCTCGACGATTACAACAACGAAGTGGCTGATGGACTGCATATTACAAGTATGGCCGGAACCTGGCTTGCCATTATTCAGGGATTTGCCGGTATGCGGGTAAAAGATGATAAACTTCATTTTACTCCACAAATACCTGATAAATGGAATGCTTATGCTTTCAATATCCGTTTCCGTGGCAATCAGCTGAATGTAAGAATTGAAAAAAACCGAACCGTTATTCAGAATTTAAAAGGGAATAACATCGAAGTATATATCAATAATCAACCGGTTGAAGTGCCCGCCGACAGCCAGAAAGAAATAGTTGGTTAATTAATCAGTTAATCCTTTCTGTCTGCCAATTAATTGCTTATTTTTTTTAAATCAGGGAGATAAAAAATATGATTGAATTTTTATCTCCCTGATGCCTGATTTGTTAAGGTTTTAATCAACATAATTGTAAATTTTAGTTTTCTCCAATCCATGAAAAAGGGAATTTTTTTTATTCAGATTTTATTAACAATCCTGTTTTTGTCCGGAAGTTTGATGATGGCTGCGGCGGTTAAGCCGGCAGGTATGGTAGAGAGGTTAGAGCCGGCATTTTGGTGGACAGGAATGAAAAATACTGATTTACAGCTTATGATTTATGGTCCGGGCATTAGTGCGGCAGAATTTAATATATCATATCCGGGAGTGGAAATTGTAAAAAAAGAGCTGACTGACAATAGCAATTTCGTGTTTCTGTATCTTAAAATTGCCGGTGATACAAAACCGGGAAAATTTAATATCGTCATCAAAAAGGGGAAACTAAAACAAATAAGGGTTTATGAATTAAAATCCCGACGAACTGATTCAGCCGAACGGAAAAGTTTTACTTCGGCTGATGCGGTATATCTGTTGATGCCTGACCGGTTTGTGAACGGAAACGCCTCAAATGATTCGGTAAAAGGTTACATTCAGGGTGTCCATCGCACGGTTCCGGGCGATCGTCATGGTGGCGATATTGAAGGGATTATTTCAAAAATTCCGTATATTGCCGATCTGGGCGCTACCGCACTCTGGACTACTCCAATGTTCGATAATAACGACGTAAAATACAGTTATCATCATTATGGTTGTACCGATTATTACAAAATCGATCCGCGGTTAGGTAAAGACGAAGATTATCCACGACTTGCTGCTACCTGTCACGCCAATGGTTTGAAGTTAATTATTGATGTGGTGCCCAACCACTGCAGTTCGGCACACTGGTGGCTGAAAGACAAACCGGCGAAGGACTGGTTCAACGAATGGCCGGCTTATACTTCTTCCAATTACAGAATGACAGCATGGACCGATCCCCATGCTTCAAAGGCTGATCTGGAACGACTTACGAAAGGATGGTTTGCCCCCAATATGCCCGATTTTAATCTGAAAAACAAATTACTTTTCGATTATCTGACTCAGGTTTATATTTTCTGGATTGAATATGCCGATATTGATGGTATGCGGGTCGATACTTATCCGTACAACGACATCAAAGTGGCTGCAAATTTCATACAGACCATCAGAAATGAATATCCTGCAATGAATGTTGTAGGCGAATGCTGGGTGAAAACCCCTGCCGAAACGGCTTATTATCAGTCGGGGAACAATAATAAGGATGGTTTCGATTCACGCCTTGGAAGTGTGATGGATTTTTGTCTGAAAGATGTACTTTCGTCGGCTGTGAATGAAAAAGAAGGCTGGGAGAGCGGAATGGCCCGGTTTTATTCGCATTTTGCGCAGGATTTTGTTTACGCTAACCCTGATATGATAATGAATTTTCTTGATAATCATGATATTGACCGTTATTCCACCGCTGTGAAACGCGATGTGGCCAAATATAAAATGGGACTGGCTTTATTGATTAGTTCCCGTGGTTATCCTCAGATTTATTACGGAACCGAAATCATGCTCGATGGCATTCAGGGTTCATACGAAGGAAACCGTTTCGATTTTCCGGGTGGATGGCAGGGTGATTCCCGCGATGCCTTTACGGCTCAGGGACGAACCCGACAGGAAAATGAGGTTTTCGACTACACAAAAACATTACTTCATTACAGAAAGTTTAACCCTGTTCTTCAAAATGGCAAAATGAAACAGTTTATTCCAAACGATGGAATTTATGTTTACTTCCGCTACAATGAATCGCAAACCATAATGATAATTGCGAATAACAATGAAGAGGCTAAAAATCAGGATTTGAGCCGGTTCACCGAAATGTTAAATGACAAAATATCCGCTAAAGATATTGTCACTCAAAATCAGTTCGTACTTTCCGAGCCAATCAGCATACCGGCCAAAACTGTGCTGATACTTGAACTGAAATAGTGGGTGATCGTCGTGTCACTGTGGTTTTTATGTTTACCACCGTAGCTCCTATGTTGCACGGTTTTTTCTTTACTTCTTTGTGTTCTCCGAGTCTCTGTGGTTGCAAAATTTACTACTGATTCACTGAGGTTATACGTTTTTTACTCAATTTTCTTGTGTTCTCAGTGTTTCTGTAGTTGCCTTTTTTCTGTTTTTGTTATTATTTTCAAAAAAGACACCGGGAAAATATTGCTTCAGCTTTGCTTCTCAACGCCAGAACTTTCAAAAAAAGAAGATTCAGTTCTGTCTTTTTCTGATAACTAACCGGGGAATGAATAAAAAAACGTTGTTTCCCTCAACATTTTCATCTCCTTAAACATTTAATACAGGTAAGTCATTCATTAAAACTGCTATGGTTGACAAAAATCAGAATGCATTCAAACTCAAAAATCATGTTTACATTAGAACAAATAGAAAATGCACACAGTAAAATGAAATCAGGAGCCGATTTTCATGTTTACATTAAGGAGTTAAAAAATCTCGGAGTAATCAGCTACGATTGTTTTGTATCCAACGGACATACAGGGTTTTATGGCTCTGACGACTTTAATGTCGAATCTCCGGCCCTTTACGAAACATTGAATATTGCCCGACAGGCTAACCACGAACAATTCAGTGCTGATTTAAAAGCTCATCAACTTGGTAAAACCGATTACCTTACTTTTTGCGCCGATTGTGCAAAGTCGGGCATATCGAAATGGACGGTTGATACAATTAAAATGACATGTACTTATTACGATAATGAACAAAACAATATTCTGGAGGAAAAAATTCCGGAATAATTTAAATCTGAAGAATATGATTCATCTAAAAACAGAACTCAAATGGGCAGTCATTTTTTCACTGATGACATTGCTTTGGATGTTGCTCGAGAAACTATCGGGGCTTCATGGTAAGTATATTGATTATCAGGCGTATCTGACCAATTTGTACGCTATTCCGGCGATTGTGATAATGACACTGGCATTAAGGGAAAAGAAAATGATTTTTTTTGGTGGAAAAATAAGTTACAAACAAGGGCTGATTTCCGGAACTATTCTGTCAGTTTTCATTGCTTTGCTAAGTCCTTTAACCCAATGTATAACCACTTATATCATCTCGCCCGATTATTTCCCGAATGTGATTAAACGCTCGGTCGAACTTGGTTATTACAAAACCGTAGCCGAAGCATCCGCAAACTTTAATTATCAAAGTTTTGCAATACAGGGATTTGTTGGTTCGCTGATAATGGGGATAATAACATCTGCCATCGTAATGATTTTTTTAAGAACAAAAAAACAGAATGAATAAAAGTACGGTAAATAATAAAAGTCGCGGGTTGTAAAATACGTCATTTTCATTGATCAGACTTCTGTCATTTTGTTAACATTGGTTTTCATGTCGGTTTCCGAAAGGAATAAACATGAAAGCCATTTTTTTTTGTTTAAGAATTGCTTCGTTGGGTATTTTTATCAAAATTTAAAAACCACCATACTTTCAGTGATAGCAGTGATATAGTTAAATTATTTGTTGAGTGAACTGAAAATAAATAATAAATACTTGTGTATTTTCTTTTTTAATTGCTACATTTGCGGTTTCAACAGAAATTATGGACAATTTGTATTGTTTTTATTTGTGTGCTTATAGTGCTGAATAACATTATGATATATTGTAAACAAATTATTTTTATGTTCAATTTAAATATTTAGTATTATGAAAAGAGTTTTAATTGTCCTGTGGAGTTTCTGTTTATTTCTGTCGGGTACAGCGCAGACGGTACGACTGACAGAAAAGAACGGAAATTCGACTCAGATTGCGATGAGTAATCTTCGTTCTGTAAGCTTTTCGACAGGTAACCTTTTGTTGAATTTAAAAACCGGTTCTCCTGTAAGTTTCGCAATTTCAAATGTTCAATCTCTGAAATTTCTGCCACAAACACTCGACAGCAAAACAATGCAGCAGAGCACTGCATTCAGCCTGTATCCCAATCCTGCAACTGACCATATCACTTTGGATTTTTCAGCTAAAAAGTCAGAAAATGTAATGGTTGAAATCATCAATTTGCAAGGGAGTGTATTTTACCGGAACTTATTCGGTTCCGCTTCAATTATCAGCCGCAGCGTGAATTTGTCGGCATTGCAGGCCGGTATGTATTTTTGCCGGTTTATATGCGCAAATGAAGTATCAACAATCAGCTTTATTAAGAAGTAGGAGGAACTAAAAATGAAAAGTGTTTTACCAATAATGAAAGGTTTTTTTTCAGGTTTTCTTGCAATAATATTATTATCAGCTTTCGCGCCTGTACAGGATACGATTTACGTTCACTGGAAAACCGGAAATATTACAAAGCTGCCGATTGCCGACATCGATAGTCTTAATTTCAGTTATGATTATTCAACAGTAAATCCTGATTTGAATTTTAAGCAGGACAGTGTTTTCAATAGAATTTACAGTACACTCAGTGTGACCGGAACTCAAATGCCTGCAGGAAATCCCGATGTGATTGCAATGGATGAGGGGCTTACATCATTTGTACGTTGTATCTGGAATCTGAACGAACTTTCCACCGATGAAGCCATTTGTTCATGGGCCGATCCGTTTATCCCCGATCTGAATTTTAACAGATATACGCCTGCTAATGAGCTGATCAAGGGGATGTATCTTCGCCTGTATTTTAACATTGGTGTCTGCAACTATTTTCTCGAAAAAACAATGTCGAAAACTGACGCCAACTCAGTCAAACAAAGAGCAGAGGCAAGATTTATACGGGCTCTGAATTATTTTTATCTGTTGGATATGTTTGGAAATGTTCCGTTAATTACATCGACAAACACTACCAATCTGCATCAGGTAAGCAGAACGGAATTATTTACATGGATAGAAAGTGAACTTACAGGTATAGAGCCGGATATGTATGCTGTCCGACAGGCACCGTATCCACGGGCTGATGTTGTGGCTAACTGGCTGTTGTTGTCACGTTTATATCTTAATGCAGGAGTTTATACGGGTACTACCCGATGGAATGATGCTGCGGTATTTTCTAAAAAAGTGATTGATTCGGGTTATGTACTGACAGCTGACTACAAACATCTTTTTATGGCTGATAATGCCGGTACTACTGATGCATCGACTGTCAACAAAGCTGCTCAGGAAATTATTTTACCTGTCGTTGCAGACGGGGTTACGGCTACTACCTGGGGTTCGACTACTTTTTTGGTAGCATCGACACACAGTTTTGATATGGCACCCTGGGGTTCAAATCAGGGTTGGTCGGGCAATCGGGCACGTGCCACTCTGATTCATAAATTTTATCCTTCTGCTGTTAATGCGAGTGATATTTCGGATCTGACCACCGGAGTTCAGGGTTCGACCAAAGATGCACGTGCACTTTTCAACGGAGCAAACCGCACATTGAATATTACTGATGTCTCGTCATTTAATCAGGGCTATTCCGTTACGAAGTTCAGTAATGTCAGAGCTGATGGTCAGCCTGCAAAAGATGCAGGATTTGTTGATACTGACTTTCCACTGCTGAGAGTTGCCGAGGCTTATCTCAATTACGCTGAAGCTGTGATTCGTAGCGGAAATTCTGTCGGTGGCTATTCTGCACTGACTGCTATCAATGCTTTACGTCTGCGTGCCGGTGCTTCTGTACTGTTGACTGCCGATTTGCAAATCGTTTTGGATGAGAAATGTCGCGAATTTTTCTTCGAGGGGCAACGACGTACGGATTTAATACGCTTCGATAAGTTTGGTGGAAATACTGATTATTCGTGGGACTGGAAAAACGGCACTGCCAACGGCACAACATTCCCCGTTTATCTCAATGTTTTCCCGATTCCGCAGGCCGTTATTGAAAATAATCCGGCTTTGTACCAGAATGTGGGTTATTAAACTGAATGAATTAAAATTTTAAACCAACAATAATAAAAATAAGAACAGAACACAGATGACTGAAGTTAAAATAAATATTTAAACTGATGTTTTTTTTGATAAGACGAAATTTGTTTTCAAAGAATTTTTGTTTGAAGGATGATTCGACTTCATTTTTTGCAAATGGATAACACGTCTGATTATTATGCGCTTTTTTTTGAAAAATCTGTGTTCTGTTCTTTTTACAAAGAAAATAGAAGAATGTTATTCAGTTACATTATTTTTAACTAACTTTGGAGCTGTTAATAATTTGTATGAAAAATTACAAAATTTATAATTTGTTCAGTAACTGAATCACTTTCTTCTTGTTTTGGGAGGCTTTATTGTGCATTTACGACAGGTGAAAATAAATGTCATTCTTTCAACAGCCGGATACACGAAGATATTATTTTTTTAATATTATGAGAATTAAGCCCGTTCTGCTATTATCATGCCTTTTCCTTTTTACTTTTGGAAATGCTCAGGTTTCAAAAACCGTTAACATCACTGCCGGTGGATTAAAAAATGCTATCACCGCTGCCGAAAAATCAACCATAACAGAGTTGAAAATAACCGGTACGCTGAATGCCGACGATTATTATTACATGCACGATAGTCTGACAGTTGTTCAGGTGATTGATTTGGAAGAAGCCCGGACAATCAGTCCGCTCGACACAATACCCCACAGGGCATTTAAAAACAAAACCACACTCAAATCTGTAATTGTTCCTTCAACCACCACACACATCGGAGATGCCGTGTTTCTGGGCTGTTCCGGTCTGTCGGATGTCAAACTGCCCGCTACAATTAAATCACTCGGGACTTATGCGTTTTCAGGTAGTGGTATTACATCCATTGAATTACCAGCTACTTTTACCCAAACATCGGGGGCGTGTTTCTGGAGTTGTTCAAAATTAGTAAAGGCCATTGTCCCTCACACAGCTGATATGTTTAGTGGTTGTTATAATCTGAAAACCATAATTGTACCCGATGGAGTTACCGAATTAAGAGGTGGCGCTTTCTATCAGTTAACAAGTATGACGAATATTTCGATTCCGTCTTCAGTATTATCTATTGGTACACAGGCATTTTATAATTGTATTAATCTTGATTCCATATCATTATCCGAAGGTCTAACAACGGTAGGCGAAGGGGCGTTTTGGGAGTGCAACAAATTGAGATCGCTCAAATTACCCAAATCGCTGACAACCATCAAAAGCACAGGATTTGCTCACTGCCGTTCGTTGACGACGGTAGAAATTCCTGTCGGAGCCACTTCGGTCGAAAGTGCTGCCTTCAGGGGATGTACCGGACTGACTACTATTATCACTTCTACAGCTAACGGTATTTATGGTGGCAATATATTCGAAGGTTGCAGTGGTATAAAAAAAATTATCATTCCCGAAGGAACTGTCATTATTAAAAACTATGCTTTCGGTTCCGAATTTACAAGTGTTACGTCAGTCAGTATACCTAACAGTGTAACCACCATTGGCGACAATGCATTTTATAAATGCTCCGGAATTGACTCTCTGTCCATTCCCGAAAGTGTAACATCAATAGGCACTTATGCTTTTTCGGGCTGTTCGGCACTAAAGTCGGTTAAATTTCCAAATGCACTTACCAGACTGGGTAGTTATTCTTTTCAGAATTGCAGTAAACTTGCCACGGTACAATTACCGGATGGAATCACAGGCCTTGAGGAAGGTGTGTTTTCGGCATGTTCAGGATTGGTTTCGGTCAATTTCCCCGCTTCATTAGTGACTTTGGGTAAATCGGTTTTTTCTGATTGTACGTCACT
This sequence comes from uncultured Paludibacter sp., assembly GCA_937897985.1. Lineage (GTDB taxonomy): Bacteria > Bacteroidota > Bacteroidia > Bacteroidales > Paludibacteraceae > Paludibacter. The sequence goes on from CALCBD010000031.1 coordinate 11,535, forward strand.
TGCTTTGTTGTCGCTTCCGGCAAACTTAAATTCGTTGGGTGAATCGTGTTTTTTAAACTGTAAATCACTAAAAACACTTACAATACCATCGTCGTTGCCGACCATCAACCAGAATGCCTTCAATGGTTGCTCCGGCCTGACTTCGGTACAATTCCCAACAACACTATCATCAATAGGTTACGGTGCATTTTCAAACTGCTCAGGACTCACTACTGTAAAGATTCCTGTATATACCAGTGTAAGTTATTCGGCATTTACGAATTGTAAAGGACTTTTAAATGCGGTAATCCAATACGGGTATAATTCAGGAAACATTTTCACCGGCTGTGACCAGCTTAAAACCATAACAATTCCCACAGGTGTATCCTCCATCCCAAACAATGCATTTTATAATTGTAATACACTGGATACCATCAATATACCTTCGTCGGTAAGAACAATCGGACAAAGTGCGTTTTACGGCTGCAGCAAATTGAAAAGCGTGCTACTACCAAAACTGATTCAGACCATTCCGAACCAGTGTTTCTATATGTGCAGCAGTTTAAGCGCTGTTTCGATTCCTTTTGCAGTTAAAACCATAGGTTCAAATGCTTTTGATGGTTGTAGCGGGCTCGGATCAATCACTGTAGAAAATCCATATCCGATCAGTTTGCTGAACTCATTGTCAGTCTTCAATAATGTAAATAAAACAAGCTGTTCACTTTATGTGCCATATCTTACCAAACAGCGTTATGCCGGAGCGAATCAGTGGAATGAATTCACAACTATCGTTGAAAATCCGAACGGTGTTTTTATCAGTTCGGACAAGGTGGAACTTGCACCTCAACCCGGAAGCCGGGGATCTGTCGAAATCATAGCCAATGTGTCGTGGACGGCAGCAACGGGTCAATCCTGGCTAACAATTACACCTCCTTCAGGAAACGGAGATAATACTCTCACATTTACAACTGATAATTCTCAGATAACTTCAATCCGAAGGGCAACTGTTACAGTTTCGGCAACCGGATTTGCGTCACAAACCATCGAAGTTGTTCAGAACCTGTTGCCAAAAACAGTCGAAATCACAGCAGGAGGTTTAAAACCGGCCCTTACAAAAGATGAACTGAATTCACTTACGAAACTTACTATTACAGGCACAATGGATGCCCGCGATTTTAAAACCATCAGAGATAGTATGCCTCTGATTGAAAATCTGGATCTGAGTGCCGTCGATATTGCTGCATATAACGGGAATGAGGGTACAACGTCTAATAGTCAGGTTTCTTACGCTGCAAAGGCGATACCTGATTATGCGTTTATCAATCCTTATTCATACGTTGCTAAAACCGGTTTAAAGACTGTATTGTTGCCACAGAACATCACTAAAATCGGATATTCATCATTCAGGAGTTGTACAGGTTTGACAACGATGAACATTCCTTCAACGGTAAACAGCATTGCCTACTATGCTTTCTATAGTTGTCAGGGAATCAGTTCAATTTATGTCAATTCGGGTGTTCCGTTAGATATGGGAGATAACTGGAGTGCATTCAGTTTTAACAATAATAATTGTACACTTTATGTGCCCTATGCGTCAAAATCACTTTATGCAGCAACTGTTCAATGGAAAAATTTCACGAATATTGTGGAAAGTCCGAAGGGCTTTATGATCAGCGCAAACAAACTGACAATGAACTATGACCAGGGAAGCAAAGCTAATGTTGATATCAAATCAAATGTTTCGTGGACTGTTACTTCGGATCAGAGCTGGCTGACTCCGGATGTGGTTTCAGGAGCAGGCGATAAAACTTTGATACTGACAGCCGATAAAAATCAGACTTCATCAGTCCGAAAGGCAATCGTAACAGTTGCATCACCGGGATATAGTTCGCAAACCATTGAAATAACACAAACCATAGCTCCCAAAGCTATTGAAATTGTTGCCGGCGGTTTGTCGACGACCCTTAGTGCCGATGAACTCAATTCGCTCTCATCCATAACATTGACCGGAACAATGGATGCACGTGATTTTAAAACCCTGCGCGACAAAATGCCTTTACTGACTGAAATTGACCTTTCGGGCATTTCCATAATGACATATTCCGGAACTGAAGGTACTTTTCCCTACTCATCTGCTTATCCTGCAGGTGCCATTCCACAGAATGCTTTTAATATTTATAATACAACAACGGGAAAAAAATTGCTGTACAGAATTATTCTACCTCAGAATTTATCAGCCATTGGTAGTTCGGCTTTTGCTTATTGTACGGGATTAAGCTCAGTTACAATTCCATCCACTATCAATAGTATCGGTGATTATGCTTTCCGTAACTGTACCGGATTAAGTTCTTTAAATATTCTTTGTCCTTTTCCTCCCAATCTGAATTATTATTATACGGTTTTCACTAATGTGAATACTTCGGCTTGCACACTGAATGTGCCCTACAAATCTAAAAGCCAGTATTCTGTTGCATTGGGATGGAAAGACTTTATCAACATTACAGAAAATCCGAATGGCTTTATGACAAATGCTAATACACTGAAAGTTCCGTACGTTGAAGGAACCAACTCTGCATTAGAAATCAGTGCCAATGTGCCGTGGTCGGTTGTATCGGATCAGTCGTGGTTAAAGGTTAGTCCTTCTTCGGGTTCGGGTGACACGAAACTGACAGTCACGGTCGATAAAAATGATTCAACTACCCGTCGTTTTGCCAATATCACTTTGTCATCACCCGGTTTTGGTGCTCTGACTATAAAAGTTACACAAACCGGAGCTCCTCTTAGTATAAATTTAACGGCAGGTAATCTGTCGACTGCACTAACATCAGATCAACTCAATTATACAACAGAACTGCTTATTTCCGGGACAATGGATGCCCGTGATTTTAAAACCATGCGTGATTTGATGCCCGAACTCACAAAAATTGATTTAAGCAAAGTATCCATCACAGCCTTTTCAGGTGATGGTGGCACCTATGATTTCAGTACATCTTATTCAGCAGATCAAATACCACCATCGGCATTTTTTGTGTACAGTTTTGAACGTGCAAAAACCGGTCTGACGTCCATCAAATTTCCATCTTCTCTGAAATTTATTGGCAGTTCGGCATTTCAGGGTTGCACCGGGTTAACATCAGTGTATTTAAATACTGTTTATCCGTTTGATTTTACAAATTACGGTGATCCGTTTTACAAAACAAACAAAGCAGCTTGTACTCTTTATGTTCCTTATGCAACAAAACCAATGTATGCTTCGGCTCTTTACTGGAAAGAATTTGTTAATATTTCAGAAGCCGAATCCGGATTTCTGATTGGACAAAAAGCGTTGAGATTCAACTCTTCTACGAAGTCAAAAACCATGGATGTTGCTGTAAAAGCCAATGTAAACTGGACTGCAGTTTCTGATCAGCCATGGTTGGCGGTTCAATACAACGACAGTTCTGTTACGCTGACAGCCGAACCCAACCCTTTAGATACCATCCGAAAAGCCAATGTTATTGTAAGTGCTGCCGGATTTGACCCACAAATTATTGACATTACTCAGGCTGCCGCCCCACGAAGAGTTACAGCAGGTAACTTATCGAATGTCCTGACAACAAATGAATTAAATTCGCTGACCGAAATTGCTTTAATGGGAACAATAGATGCCCGTGATTTCAAAACCATGCGGGAGAGTATGCCTAAACTGACGGATATTGACTTATTAGCCACCGATATTGTAGCCTATGAAGGTCAGAACTGCAGTCCCTTTGGTGGCACTAATGTTGTAAAATATCCGGCCAATGAAGTTCCCGAACAGATTTTTTATTATTCAAATAAACTAAAAACGATTATACTGCCGCAATCGACCAAATCGATAGGTAAAAATGCATTTTATCAATCTGCTTTGTCCATGGTTTCATTTTCAAACAGCATTAGTTCAGTCGGAGCTTATGCTTTCGGCAGTTGCAAAAACCTGAGTTCATTAACACTGCCCGATTCGCTGAAAACGATTCGTGAATATGCTTTCAGCGAATGCACGAATTTATCGGGACGTGTCGTTTTTCCGCCATCTGTTAAGGTTATCTCGAACAGTGCATTTTCAGGTTGCAGTGGTTTGACAGGAGAATTAATCATACCATCAACTGTCGACACGCTGGGGAATTATGCATTCAACGGTTGTTATCAGTTGACGACTGTTTCAATTCGTTCAGCCAATACGTTGATTGGTGATGGTGTTTTTACGGGTTGTTGGTGGCTGACAAAAGTAAATATCCCTTCGGGTCTGACTTCTATCAGCAATAATTTGTTTACCAATTGTATGAGACTGGAACAATTTGAATTCCCTTCGGGATTAAAATCAATTGGGAATGAGGCGTTTTTACGAACGGGTTTAAGCGTAGTCAGTTTCCCTGCCACCTTAAATTCAATCGGAGCTTCTTCGTTTTCGGGAACTAATATAGCAGCACTGACGATTCCTTCTACCCTGACAACAATCGGAAAGAATGCATTTTCAGATTGTACCGAACTGAAATCGGTGGAATTACCATCGACTTTAAAATCAATTCCCAACGGTTTGTTTTCCGGCTGTAAAGGTTTGAATGCAATTGAATTTCCGGCAGGCTTACAAACGATTGGTGATGCTGCTTTCTCGGGTTGTACCAGCCTGGTCAATGTGAATTTACCTTCACTCATCACTTCGGTTGCCACCTATACCTTCTCAGGTTGCACGGGACTTCAATCGGTAAATTTCCCGACCTCTCTTACATCAATCGGCTCAAATGCCTTCGCTAATTGCACAGGTCTGACTTCGCTCAGTTTTCCTGATCAGTTAAAAACGATAGGATATGCGGCTTTCTCGGGTTGCAGCAGATTGTCTTCCGCATCACTTCCGCCTGCTTTATTAAGCATTGATGCCAATGTTTTCGAGAGTTGTTACGGTTTGTTGTCTGTTAATATACCATCCCAGGTTAAATCCATCGGTGATTATTCATTTTCAAATTGCACGGGCCTGACATCGGTAACAATTCCATCGAATGTAGAATCATTGGGCGAAGGCAGTTTCTATAATTGTAAAGGTCTTGTTAAAATTGATATGGCTCCGGGTGTTAAGTCCATCGGGAACAAAGCTTTTCAGTTTTGTCGTGGTTTAACATCCATAACAATTCCTTCATCGGTAAAAACAATAGGTGGTTACACTTTCGACTCGTGTGATGCCCTCAAAACGGTAACTCTCAATGAGAATCTTGAAAGTCTCGATTATTATTGTTTTTCGGGTTGCAGCAGTTTGAACAATATTAATTTGCCGAATACGCTTAAAAGTATGGGTGGATATTGCTTTATTAATTGCATTTCGCTGAAATCAATCGTTATTCCACCGTTAGTTACCGAAGTGGGAGGATTTTCAGGCTGCTCTAATCTTATATCGGTTACGCTTAATGAAGGTTTAAAGACAATCAGCGGTTTCGGTGGTTGTGGTTTCAGTACAATTGTCCTCCCTAATTCGTTGGAAAATATTGGTTATATGGCTTTCTCAAGCTGTAAATATCTGAGTTCAGTGATTATACCATCCCGTGTGAAAGTGATTGATGATAATGCTTTCAGCTCGTGTACGGCGCTGAAGACCATTAACATACCTGCCGGTGTTACCGAAATCGGTGTCGGCGCATTTGGATCATGTACCGGATTGACATCAGTTTATGCATATCCTGCTGCTCCTGTCGATATGGCATTTTCAGGAGATGGATTTTACGGAGTTAACAAAACAGGCTGTAATCTGTACGTTCCGTTAGGTAAGAAAACGGCTTATGCCAGCACACAATACTGGAAAGATTTCAGCAATATCATTGAAATGCCAACAGCTGTAAAATCGTTGAATGCCGATCAGATTCAGATCATTGTTGATCCGAATCAAAATTCATTCAAGCTATCTGGAATTGATGGAAGTTGTAATGTCTCTGTTTACGACCTGAAAGGAAATTTGCTGATTGACAGTGAAATAAAAGAAAATGAGAGTTTGCAGCTCAGTAATTTAAGCAAAGGCATCTATGTTGTGAAAATTTGTTCCGGAACATTATCGGTTCAAAAGAAGTTTATTCATTATTAAATCTGAAATTCATTCCGAAAAGTTGCCCGCGATACTTGTGAAATAGAAAAAAGAATGTATCTTTGCACCCGCTAAAGCTACTTGCGGTTGTGGCGTAATTGGTAGCCGCGCCAGACTTAGGATCTGGTGCCGAGATGCGTGGGGGTTCGAGTCCCTTCAGCCGCACGAAAAATCCCAATCATCTGAAAATGGTGATTGGGATTTTTGTTGTTAACTGCTTTTGTTCAATATTTCCTGATAAATGATAAGCCGGTCGGGATTCTCACTGATGTTCGGGTCTCAGCAAATCATTTACTGTTTTTACAGGATTAAAGGTTTCGATAGGTACTTCGATGAACACTGTATTCCAGTCGCTCATGGCTCCGTTCCAAAGTCCCGGCAATTCAAGTGCCTTCAGTTCTTTACCGTTTTTCGATTTAATGGAAATAAAGCCGGTATTTTTATCAACATACCGGAGTAAGTTGAACTTTTCGCCCCTGTAATTTTTAATTCCGCAAACCAGATCCACCGGATTGAAATGAGTAGACCTTGTCATTTTTTCCTTTTCTTCGGGATTCGACAGGTCAATCTGCGAACTTTCAAGTATTTGAGGCGAAATGGTGCCATCCGGATTTACTGTCAGGAAAGGTCCACCGCCGGGTTCACCCGTATTTTTAACCATGCCGCATACCCTGATCGGGCGATTGAGCTTATTGAAAAGATATTCCTGCAGCTCTCCGGCCGAAAGTCCGAAAATGTCAGGGTTGTAATTGTTGAGTTCCTTTTCGCAAAACAGTGCAATTTCGTTTAGCTTCTGATTGCTCAGTTGTCCGTTTCTCATTTCACGAAGGTAGCTGAAGGTTTTCGACTGAAGGTGAACGAGTAATCCTCCGATTATTTTTTTGTAAATAATGGTCGGGTTTTTAAGTGCATCGGGAACCACATTATCGATGTTTTTGATGAAAATCACATCGGCATTGAGGTCGTTGAGGTTTTCGATAAGCGCACCATGACCGCCCGGACGGAAAACGAGTTCGTCATTTTCGCGGAAAGGTTCATTGTTGGCACCGGCTGCTATCGTATCGGTGGATGGTTTTTGTTCCGAAAAACTTACATTAAACTTACGCTGAAGTTTTTGTTCGTATGCAGCCAGTGTGTCATTCACATGTTTTTCAAACAAAACCCGATGCTCGGCCGAAACGGTGAAATGAATGTTTGTTTCGCCGTTTGCACCCGAAGCGTACATTGCTCCTTCGTGGAGGTGTTCCTGTGTTGGCGTCCGTTTTTCATTTTTGTAAGAGTGAAAAAGCAGCAGCCCTTTTGGCAATGCTCCGTAATTTAATCCTTTAGCAGTTAAAAGATTTTCCACAACGGTTTTGTAACTACCTTCAGCAATTAGGCCGTCGATGTCTTTTCCTGTACTCAGCTGACAACATTTGTTCAGTTCATCATAAAAGGCAAAATTTCTGATTTCTGAAAAAAACTTCTTTTCAGCAGGCTTTTCAGGAGTAGCGGAAGGGCCATCGGAAAACCCGTATAAATCTTTAAACATACGACTGGCAGCTCCCGATGCGGGCACGAATTTTAATATCGTGGTATCGGTCTGAAGAAACCTTTCCCATTCCGATAAATACTGATTCATAAGTTCATTCGAAAGCAGCGAAATGCCTTTGTCCGGTTCAACGGGACTGATAATACGCAGAAAAGGAAAACCATTTTTGAAAGATCTGAGTTGCTCCTCAATCATTTGAACACTGATTCCTTTTTTGTCGAGAATGATTTGGTCTGCTGGATTTAACATAATGATATTGTTTGAAGGTAAAACAAATGGATGATTGCAAAGATAAAAAAAATTGTTGAACAGGGAATTGGATTTTTTTGGGTTTGGATTTCATTTTTTAATGAAAACAAACTTATCTGATTCAAAGGATGTACTGATTTGATGAAATTTACGAAAAACAGAAATTCTGAATGATTGATAGTATTCTGCCTTACTTTCTGTTCGAAATGAATTTAATCAGATACAACATGACAACAGCCACAAGCAATGAAATGAACAATATGATGATTTCTTTCAGACCTATCCCGGCATTTTTTTTCCATAATATCGCAATGCCAATGGGTATGCCGATCAGAATGAATATCCAGGTTTGTCTTTCAGATTTTTTGTCAAAGAATTTCATTTTATTTTTTTTAGAGTTTAAATTTTAAATCTATACCGATATGTGTTACTCTTAACGCAAAATGGGAATCCTGTTTTTTTTGTTAACACAAATTTATGAGACCATGAAGTGTATATTTCAGAATATCAGCTGATTGAACTTTTGTTTTTTTTGGCGAACTTATCGCTTAAGAAATTAAAATCCGGGTTTCGGTGCAAGCCGGGTTTAAGTTTTTTTTACAGAATTGAGTCCCTGAATTACAGCAGACATGCAAAATTAGCAATTAAAACGCTGAAAATCGCTTTTATTACCTCCGTTTTTTTGATTATGTGTTATACTGCTGATATTATAGATACTAATTTTCAGCTTCTTTCTTATTCTGAGTTCTCATCCACGATAAAAAGAAAGAAATCTCGACCGGAGTAAGTAGTCCGGCAAGCATTTGATGTGCCGGGCCCAACTCCTGATTATCTTCAATCATTTTCAGTGCTGCTGATCTTTTTTCGGCCGAAACAAATTGGTTAATATCCAAAGTTCCTTTTCCCGTATAAACACTGAGATGTGAGCAGATTGTAGAGACAGCGAGTCCCCGTTCGGCTGCTATTTCTTCAATCGATTTCCCGCTGCTGTACATTTCGAGGGTGGCCCGGTGCGAATCTCCCTTGTTTTTCTTTTCCTTTTTTTCGCTTTGCCCTTTTTTCGTATCTCCCATCTGAGTGGACAGATGATGCTCTTCACAATATTGCCGGATTATACTCAGAAATCTGTTACCATATTTTTCAACTTTTACCGGACCGAAACCATTAATTTTAAGCAAATCGTTCTCCGTCACAGGTAAATAGTCGGCCATTTCGACTAAGGTTTTACTGCCGGCTACCAGATAAATGGGCAGATCAGCAGGCTCACAGAGCTGATTGCGCAGGGCAAGTAACTGAAAATAAAGTTTTGGATTTCGGGATGCGGCAATTTTTGTGTTTCCGTTTTTGGTGTACGAATTTACTTTGAAATCGGGCATGATGAAGGTGTTTTTTAACACAAAATATTCTTCAACACTAAAAGGCATCTTCAGACTTTTCATGATTTGTTGCTTCTGTGCAAAATATCCAAAAACAAAGATCAGCTGGTCGTTATATTCGCGGGCATTTTCGCGGCTGTCAGTTGCTGCCGGCGACTGGCCGAGAGTTTCGAGCAGGAGTTCCAGTTTTGTTCCGAAAAATCCGCAGGCAGCTGTCAACCGTTCCGACAGAAAATCTTCGTCGGTATTTCCGGTTGTGAAAATTTTCTGAATTTGCTGCTGAAATTTGTCCGCTACTTCCTGCAATGTCTGAATCTGTTTGAGAATTTCTTTCAGGAATGGCAGGGTTTCTTCGTTGAAAGAACCGGCAACGCCTTCGACATCGCGGGTGAGTTTTGATACCAGACCTGTTCCGGTACGGAAATCGAAAAGCTGATTCAATACAGATGTTCTGAACCGGTTTTTCGATTCATTTAGTTCATGTTCAAGTTCATCGACCGGTATTTTATTTTGTTCGTGCTCTACTATCAGCCTGTCGTTTTCAATACTGTAGGGGTTGATTTTACTCCTGAGAATCAGTCCCCCGAGTGAACGGCACCGGCTAAGTGCAACGTACACCTGACCCGAAGCAAAAGCATCGCCGGCATCAATAACTGCTTTTTCGAATGTAAGTCCCTGACTTTTATGAATGGTAATAGCCCATGCCAATCGTAACGGAAACTGTGAAAAAGTTCCGAGTGTGTTTTCTTCAATTTGTTTGGTGGTCGGGTTGGTAGTGTATCTGATGTTTTCCCATATCATTCTTCCAAGTTCGATTTGCTCACCATCATCCGGACAGGTAATGCTGATAGTGTCATCGCCGAAAGATGAAATCATTCCTATTTTTCCGTTGTAAAACCTTCGCGGAGTTTCGGTGTCGTTTTTGATAAACATTACTTTTGCCCCTTTTTTGAGCCTGAGTTCTTTTTCGGTCGGATAATTTTTTTCAGGAAAATCATCTTTGATGATGGCTTCAAAAGTATGGATTTTTCCTTCCAGCTCCGCCAGTTCCTCGTAATTGATGCGGTCAGCCTTGTGGTTATGGGTGGTCAGGGTTATGTAAGTATCATCTTTAGGTGGAACAAAGAGGGGGTTGTACCTGCTTTGCAACAATGCCATACCTTCAGCCGAAAGACAATTGTTGCGCACTTCGTTCAATACACTTATGAATTCGGCATTGGTTTGCCTGAATATTTTATCGAGTTCAATGTAAACGGGTTGTTGCTGGATAATCACCTGACTGTGAAAGAAATAAGGACTCCGGTAGAAGGGAGCCAGCATTCGCCATTCATCGTCGATAGCTACAGGTGAAAGCTGAAACATATCACCTATAAATATTAACTGGACTCCGCCAAATGCTTCGTTGTGACGGTACCTGATCTGTCTGAGTATCGTATCAACAGCATCGAGTACATCGGCCCGGACCATACTGATTTCATCGATGACCAACAATTCAAGTTCCTGAATGACTTTTCGTCGGTTTCCCTGCATTTTTATCTTTTCGATCAATTCCTTACGTCCTTCAAAGGTGGGTATAAACGGAGTAAATGGGAGCTGAAAGAATGAATGGATCGTTGTTCCGCCTGCATTGATGGCTGCAACACCTGTGGGAGCAACGACAGCCATTTGTTTTCTGGTGATTTTTTTCAGATTTTTCAGAAAAGTAGTTTTGCCGGTTCCGGCTTTGCCGGTCAGAAAGATACTTCGGTTGGTGTTCACTGCAAATTCGTGAGCGAGCTGATAATAAAGCGATAAATCGTTCATAATGTTCATAGTATTTAAAATTGTAATTTGTAAAAAGCAGTGTTAAAAGTCCATTTGCAAAGGTTCAAATATTTTTTCAAAAATACAAAATTCTGAGTTATAAATAAAAAAAACGACCCGAAAATAATTCTGAGTCGTTTAATAAATGTCTACCTGAATGAAAGAAAGACGGTATAAAGCCTGATTCCGAAAATAAAGGCTTATATCCTTTCAATTTTTGCTCCAATAGCATTCAGTCTTTTGTCAATGTCCTGATATCCACGGTCAATCTGATCGATGTTGTGAATGGTGCTTGTGCCTTCGGCTGCCATTGCCGCTATCAGTAAAGCAATACCTGCCCTTATGTCGGGCGAACTCATGGTGGAAGCCCGTAAATGTAGTTGTTCGCCCAAACCGATAACTGTGGCACGATGCGGATCGCAAAGTATAATCTGAGCGCCCATGTCAATCAGTTTATCCACGAAAAACAACCTGCTTTCAAACATTTTCTGGTGGATTAGTATGCTGCCTTTTGCTCTTGCTGCAACGACAAGAAAAACACTGAGCAGGTCGGGGGTAAGTCCCGGCCAGGGAGCGTCCGAAATAGTCATAATGGAACCGTCGATAAACGATTCGATGGTATAACCGCTTTGTGCCGGAATGAAAATATCATCTTCACGTTGTTCAAGTTGAATTCCCAATCGTCTGAAACTGTCGGGGATAATTCCAAGGTCATTATAGGATACATTTCTGATATTTATTTCCGAGCCTGTCATGGCTGCCATTCCTATGAAACTACCAACTTCAATCATGTCGGGCAGAATGGTATGCCGGCAACCGTTAAGGCTTTGGACACCTTCGATAGTCAGCAAATTGGAACCGACGCCCGAAATTTTAGCGCCCATTTTATTGAGCATTTTACACAATTGCTGCAGGTAAGGTTCGCAGGCAGCATTATAAATGGTGGTTTGTCCTTTTGCCAGTACAGCAGCCATCAGGATGTTGGCAGTGCCTGTAACCGATGCTTCATCGAGCAGCATATAGCAGCCCTGTAGCCTTTTTGCGGTAATACTGTATTGCTTTTTGTCCGCGTCGTAATTAAAGTCTGCTCCCAGTTTTTGTATCCCCAGAAAATGAGTGTCAAGCCTTCTCCTGCCGATTTTGTCTCCTCCCGGTTTGGGTATCATTGCTTTACCAAAACGGGCTACCAACGGACCCACAATCATTACCGAGCCTCTCAGTGAAGCACTCTTGTTGTAAAATTCGTCGGATTCCAGATAATGCAGGTCAATATTTTTTGCTCTGAAAGTATATGTGCCTTCCTGTACCCTTGATACTTCAACGCCCATATTCCTCAGTAAATCAATGAGATTATTGACGTCGAGAATGTCGGGAATATTGCTTATTGTTATTTCTTCGGGACTCAGCAGCACTGCGCACAATACCTGAAGTGCTTCGTTTTTTGCTCCCTGAGGAATGATTTCTCCTTTTAACCGGTGTCCGCCTTCTATTTTAAACGATGCCATTTTGAAATTCTGTTTTTAAGTTGATTTTGCTCAATGATTCGGATGATTTCTAATGTTTTGCCGGACTCAATAGTTAAAAAATACTGACACGATCAGGCTTTATTTTTTCTTAATTTTGTTACGTTTGTTATGCAATACGTCTCTCGATTCGACTAATTTCAGAAAATCGTTCGAAATATCGAGTTTGCCATGCGATAGCTCTCTCAAATCGTCGAAAATTTTCCTGTCGTCAACAATTTCCTTGTTCCAGGTCAGAAAACATTTTTTCATCTGGTTGGCAATCAGCCTGATTAATTCGGTTTTTTCATCGCCATCCGGATAATCGCCCACTTTATCAATCATTTCCTCGAGTGTACGACCATAATGCTGGTAGCGAATTCGTGAATTTTTGTACGGAATTGTATCGGGACGTGTGTACAGGTTTTCGGCCTGCACTATTTCATAAGGAAAATCGATGTCGAGTTTGAAATCGGACATTATGGCAACGTGATCCCACAATTTGTGCTTGAAGTCATTCACATCCCTCAGGTAAGGGAACATATTTCCCATGATATTGATAATTGTTTTTACACAACGGGTTCTTTCCTCGCGGTCTTCAATGGTCAGGGCATGGGAAATCATTTGCTGAATATTTCTTCCGTATTCGGGCATAATCAGTTTTCCCTGTAAAGTAGGATAATCCATAATAAAAAATTGAATGTTTTGTGATTGGATACAAAAGTAACTATATTTTTCTGTTTTTGATATGGCATGGCTCTAATCTTTCATTTTTAGCTGGTACAATTTCCACCACGGGGTTTGTGGAGAAGCATGATGCTCTGAATGGTACCCGAAAAAATAGCAGCTTAGCAATGCCCACAGATGATTTCGTTTTTGTGTCCGCGAATTATGTGGCTGCATGTCGTTGGTGTGAGGTAGACGGTGAGGTAGGTAAGTCCCGAAATAAAAAAGCTGAAAGGTGGCAATCACCAAAGGCAAAATCCATAAGATTAATAACTGAAGTTCGTTAAAATAAAGTAATAAGACATTGAATAACAAGGCCATAATAATCATTTGCCAAATGGTTACATAGCTTTTCATAAACGAAAACCACCACACAAAGAAATTCTGATTTCCGGTTTTATAATCCGGGTCGTCGGGAGTACCCGGATACCGGTGGTGAAGCTGATGTTTTTCATTCAGTTGCCGGTACGATAAAGCAGCAAAAAGAAAGGTGGCTATGTTACCCACCGTTAAATTTACTTTTGTAGCCGGACTAACCGTTCGGTGCATGGCGTCGTGGGCAGTGATGAATAAGCCTGTGGATAGCCAGATTTGCATGATAAGATGTAACCAGAGCCGGATATCTGTCGGGTTAACTGGTTGATAAAAAAGAAGATATAATAAATGAATGAGCCAACCCGTAATTATTATCAAAGCAATTATGATTCCCATCAATGTATGTTTTAAATTTGTTGTACAATTTAAACAATTGATTATCCGGCTTGTTCTAAAAAATGAACAGAAAAAATGAAAAACCTATGTGGAACGAAAAACTGACTTATTTAACCTTATTGACGGGAAGCATTCTGTTTCCTTTAATATTTAGTTTTGAAAAAAACGTGCATTTCGTACAATACCGTAAGGAATTAATGATCAGTATTTTAGTTTCTGGTTTATTTTTTATTGTCTGGGATGTGTTGTTCACGTATCTTGGTTTTTGGTCGTTCAACAGCCGTTATGTCCTTGGTCCTCATTTACTCGGTCTTCCGTTCGAGGAATGGCTTTTCTTTGTGGTCATACCTTATTGCAGCTTGTTTATCTACGAAGTGGCGGGATTTTATTTAAAGAATTTTAGCTTCAACTCAATTCTAAAAATAATTTTAAATCTCACAGCACTTGCATTTTTAATCGTTGCCTTTATCGGTTTTGGCAAATGGTACACGTTTATCACTTTGCTGTTCAATGCTTTTCTGTTGGCTTATTTTGTGAATAACAAAATTACAAAGGCACATCTGAGTCAGTTTGTCATCTCTTTTTTAGTGGCTTGTGTTCCTATGCTGGTGGTAAACGGTGTGTTAACTTCGCTACCTGTAGTTGAATACAATTCATTATATTTCAGCAATGTCAGAATTGCAGACATTCCGGTTGAGGATTTCAGCTATTTTCTGCTGTTGATGACGGCAAATGTACTGGTATATGAAAGAGTAAAGGTGTCGACCCGTAAGCAAATGCTTTTCGGGAGAACACCTTTGACCGGTAAGTAAAATGAAAATCAATGTTTACAGGCTTTCCGACACCGGAATTCTGTCAGGCGGAAATTCCGGTGTTCAGTTCCTGAAACTTATAATAAGTATTGTTCGCTGATGGATTTATGTTCCTGCACCCTGTAAATGGTATCGGCAAACATATCTGCTATCGTAAGAATCCTTACTTTCGAACATCTGCTGCAATCAAAGGGAATTGAATCGGTAAATGCAATTTCCATCAGTGACGAATTCATAATGTTCTCGATGGCATCACCCGACATTACTCCATGTGAAACGATTGCGCGTACGCTTGCCGCTCCGTTTTCCATGATCAGATTGGCCGCTTTGCACAGCGTACCGGCAGTGTCGGCCATATCGTCAACAATGATTACATCCTTTCCCCTGACATCGCCAATGATTCGCATTTCGCCCACCACATTAGCTTTTTCACGGGTTTTGTGTCCCAACACCATTGGTACTTCCAGATGTTTTGCATACGATCCGGCTCTCTTGGTTCCTCCAACGTCAGGCGAAGCAATTACCAGATTTTTGAGTTGCAACGATTTTATATATGGTACGAAAATGGTCGAAGCGTACAGATGGTCGACGGGAATGTTGAAAAATCCCTGAATCTGATCGGCATGCAAATCCATGGTGATAATTCTGTCGACTCCTGCTACACTCAGCATGTCAGCAATCAGTTTGGCGCCAATCGAAACACGCGGTTTGTCTTTCCTGTCCTGACGGGCCCAGCCGTAATACGGAATTACTGCAATGATTTTGTATGCCGATGCTCTTTTGGCTGCGTCAATCATCAGCAAAAGTTCCATCAGATTGTCGGAATTGGGGAAAGTGGATTGAACCAGATAAATGTATTGCCCACGAATGGACTCCTCGAATGAAACTGAAAATTCGCCGTCGGAAAAGTGCTCAATCTTCATTTTTCCTAATGGACAATCTAAACTTTTAGAGATTTTTTCGGCTAAATAACGACTGTTGGTGCCGGAGAAAATCTTAAACGGAGCAGTAGATACTGTCATTTGATAGATTCTGTTTTGAAGTTGTGTGGAATTTTTTGCAAAAGTACGGAATTAAATTTTATAATCTATACATAAAATGCTTAAAAATGGAATGAATCTTTATTCGTTTTTTATGCAGTTGTCCGGCAGGTTTTTCGGAATCGGTTCTGAATTTATCAGTTATTCATCAGGAGTCGCTTTATTGATTGTTTAATGTTCCGTCAATTGTTTTTTCGCAAACGTTTGAAATCAAATATTGCATCTTTTTAATATCCGCTAAATTATTTCTTTGTAATTAAAACTACTTTTGAATTTAGTTTCATTTGGATGATATATTTTATGTTAAAATTCAATATACTATGAAGATACACTTTAAGATATCTTATTTTACACACTGGGGGCAACGACTTTTCGTAACAGGCAATGTGCCGGCTCTCGGAAATGGTGATTTTTCGAAAGCGCTGGCACTCAATTTCAAAAGCCCGGAAGACTGGGTGGGCGAATTCGATTTCAATGTGGATGACAGGACAGAAATACGTTACAATTACATACTTTTTGATGAGCATACGGGTAGGTATACCGGGGAATGGGGCGAACAGAGAACCCTCTTGTTTGACAAAGGAACCACCGAACATTTTTTCTGTTTCGATCATTGGAATTCACCCGATCAGGTGGAAAATACATTTCTGACAGCTCCTTTTGCTGAAGTTTTACTGCGCGACGAACACGAAATTACACAGGAGAAAATTAATCCGAAATGTACACACATTTTCAGGGTCAAAGCTCCTCTCATTCACGGAAATCAGGTGGTTTGTGTGATTGGTGACTGTAAGGCACTTGGCAACTGGTCGACGGTAAATCCGCTTTTGCTGAACAAATCTGCCGACGGCTATTGGGAAATCGGTGCTGATTTGTCGAAAGTGCAGGGTGATGCTCACTATAAATACGGATTGTATGATCCTGAGGACAGTAAGTTCAATAATTTTGAAACCGGTCCGGACAGAACTGCCCCGATCATGAACTCCAAAAAAACTATCGTTCAGTTGAACGATGGTTTTATCCGTGTTCCTTCTCAGTCGTGGCGTGGTGCCGGGGTTGGTTTGCCGGTTTTCAGTATTCGCACAAAGAAAAGTTTTGGTGCCGGTGACTTTGGCGATATGATACTGTTTATCGACTGGGCAGCCAAAGTAGGACTTAAATTAATTCAGGTTCTGCCACTCAACGATACTATTGGTACACATACCGATGCCGATGTGCTGCCTTATGCCGCCATTTCGGCTTTTGCACTCAATCCGCTCTTCCTGAATCTGCCCGCAATGGGTAAATTGCCTTCCACTCATCCTTTGCAAAAGGAATTCAAAGTGAAACAGGTTCAGCTAAATGCGCTTGACCTGATTGCTTTTTTAGATGTGGTCAACTTTAAAGTGAATTATGCACGTGAATTATATCTGATTCAAAAGGATAAATTCCTGAAAGATAAAGATTTTCATGTTTTCTTCGAAAAAAATGAATTCTGGTTGGTGCCTTATGCCGCTTATTGTGTTTTGCGTGACCGGTTCGGAACACCCGATTATCGTCAATGGAAAGAATATTCGCGCTACGATCAGAACAAAATAGCTTCGCTGACTTCGCCCGAAAGTTCATTTTATGATGAAGTGGCACTCAATTATTTCATCCAGTATCATTTACATCTCCAGCTGACTAATGCTGCTGAATATGCCCATGCTCAGGGAATTGTTCTCAAAGGCGACATCCCTATCGGAATCAATCGCAACAGTGTTGACACCTGGGTTTCGCCTGAACTTTTCAATATGCACATGCAGGCAGGTGCTCCTCCCGATATGTTTGCAGTGAAAGGTCAGAACTGGGAATTGCCTACCTACAACTGGGATATGATCAAACGTACCGGTTTCGATTGGTGGAAAAAACGTTTTGCTCAGATGTCCAATTACTTCGATACTTTCCGTATCGATCATATACTGGGTTTTTTCCGTATCTGGCAGATTCCTGTCAATCAGGTGGAAGGCATTATGGGTCATCTTTTCCCTTCAACTCCCGTTCATGTCAACGAGTTTGCCGAAAAAGGCATCTGGTTCGATTATAACCGATTTTGCAAACCCTATATTACCGATGCAATTTTATGGGATTTTTTCGGCGAAGAAGCATCATGGGTAAAAGCCAACTGTCTGCAAATTGAGGATGGCTGGGTACTCCGGCTCAAAACGCCTTATCTGAGTCAGACCAATGTGGAAAAACTGTTTGCCGACGGGAAAATCTCGGAACGCGTCAAATGGGGATTGTTCGACCTGATTTCCAATGTATTGTTTTTTGAACTCGAAGGCTCCAACAGCACTCAGTTCTATCCGCGATACGGCATCGAAAGTTTGCGCACTTTCCAGGATCTGGATGATTATACCAAAAATAAAATACGTGAACTTTATGTCGATTATTTTTACCGCCGGCAGGATGCCTATTGGTATCAGTCGGGAATGGAAAAACTCCCCGCTTTGAAACGGGCTACCAATATGCTGATTTGTGGTGAGGATTTGGGGATGATGACACATTGTGTTACCAGGGTAATGAAGGAACTTGGGATCCTTAGCCTCGAAGTGCAGCGTGCGCCAAAATCGGATAAAATCGAGTTCTTTCATCCTGCCGATGCTCCGTATCTTTCGGTGGTTACCCCTTCGACACATGATATGAGCACCATCAGAGGCTGGTGGGAAGAAGACCGCGGTGTTACCCAGCGGTTCTATAATTCCCAACTCGGACACTGGGGCGATGCACCTTATTTCTGCGACTGGTGGATATGCCGCGATATTTTATTGCAGCATTTGTATTCACCGGCCATGTGGGCTATCTTCCAGATGCAGGATTTGCTGAGTATTTCGGATGCCGTTCGCCGTGAAAATCCACATGATGAACGCATCAACGTACCATCGAATTCCAAATTCAGCTGGCGATTCAGACTTCATCTCAATATGGAAGATTTGCTTGTGAATGATGATTTTAACAATGAACTGAAAAATTACATTATTCAATCGGGAAGATAAGCTTTTTTTGTCGTTGTGTGTGTAAAAAGAGGATATACGGTAATAATCGTGTAACCTCTTTTTTCATTTTTTAGAGAGTCACACAAGTCACCGCTTCGCTGAATGTCACACAAGTCACCGCTTCGCTGAGACTCACACAAGTTTCCGCTTCGCTGAATGTCACACAAGTCACCGCTTCGCTGAATGTCACACAAGTTTCCGCTTCGCTGAGACTCATACAAGTTTCCGCTTCGCTGAGTGTCACACAAGTCACCGCTTCGCTGAGACTCACACAAGTTACCGCTTCGCTGAATGTCACACAAGTTTCCGCTTCGCTGAGTCTCACACAAGTCACCGCTTCGCTGAATGTCACACAAGTTTCCGCTTCGCTGAGTCTCACACAAGTCACCGCTTCGCTGAGTGTCACACAAGTTTCCGCTTCGCTGAGACTCACACAAGTTTCCGCTTCGCTGAATGTCACACAAGTTTCCGCTTCGCTGAATGTCACACAAGTCACCGCTTCGCTGAGACTTGTGTGGAGCGCGAAGCGGTGACTTGTAATAGTCATATTTTTTTAATAAGTGTCAAAAAATCCGTTCAAACCGGTAAATCCTTTCGCTAACCAGTCGAAAATTGGTATCTTTGCGCTTCAAAAAAGGAAGTGTAATAATGAAAACTAAGATTGCAGTTGTAGGGATTGGTGGTGTTGGCGGGTATTATGGTGGATTACTTGCAAAAAAGTATTTTGAAAATCCGGAGTTTGAGATTTATTTTATCGCCCGCGGCGAACATCTGAAAAAAATTAAAGAGAACGGCCTGAAGGTAATTACTGAAAATGATTCTTTTATCGCACATCCAACTCTGGCAACCGATAATGCATCCGAAATCGGGGTCGTCGATTATGTTATACTTTGTACTAAAAGTTATGATCTGAATCTGAGCATCGACCAGATTAAACCCTGTATTGGTGTTTCGACCGTAGTTTTGCCTTTGCTGAACGGGATGGATATAAGTGCACGAATCAGAGAACTTCTTCCGTCCAACGAAGTTTGGGATGGTTGTGTTTACATTGTCGGACGTCTCAACGAACCCGGTGTGGTAGAGAGTTCGGGTGGTTTGCACGATCTGTTTTTCGGATATCAGAATCTTAAATCCGACAGGCTTTCCGCTTTTGAAAAATGCTTGAAAGATGCAGGAATTAAAGCTACTTTGAGCGAAAACATCAGGGCGGTAATCTGGAGAAAATTCATTTTTATTTCGACCACAGCGTCACTTACTTCCTATTTCAATGTAGGCTTTCGGGACCTGCTCGCTGATGAGTCCCTGCGCCCCTTCACCTTAAAATTTATGAACGAAGTTGCTGCTGTGGCAGGTGCTGAAGGAGTGCACTTCGAACATGATATCATCGAAACAACGGTTCGTCACATCGAGCGATTGCCATTTGGTACCACCTCGTCGATGCATACAGATTTTAAAGCAGGCAGGAATACAGAATTGAGTTCGCTCACGGGAATTGTTATCGAAACTGCCCGAAAATACGGAATACCCACACCAACGTATGAAAAGGTGTATGCCGCTTTAAAAGATTGAATAATGTGAAGTGAGATTGATTTATATGTCTTATGCTTCATTTGGTCAGGCGAATAGTATTAATTTCCTTACGTAGTTTAACTGCTCAAGCTGTTTGTTAATTTGCTCAACAGATTGATATATTTTCAAATTTGCTCATCGGAGAATTAACTCATTGGCTCATCGTAAATACATGAAAATCATTTATTCAAACTCCTGTATACCTTCACGGAATCTGGCACTGGAAGAGTATTTATTCTCAAAAAGTACAGATGACTTTTTGTTGTTTTATGTAAATGAAAGTTGTGTGGTGTTGGGTTCGAATCAGGTGGCTGTAAATGAGGTAAATATGGAGTTTTGCCAACTAAACAACATTGGTGTTTACCGTAGAATGTCGGGTGGGGGAGCCGTTTACCACGACGAAGGTAACCTGAATTATTGTTTTATCTCCAATAAACAGGAAGATATTTCAGCATTAAACGGTGATTTCCTGTTGCCTGTGATCGATGTGTTAAACTCAATGGGGATTCCGGTTCATGCCGGCGTTCGTAAGGATTTATGGTTGCCGGGTGAATACAAAATTTCAGGTACAGCCTCTCATATCAGTAAAAACAGGCGCCTGCATCACGGTACCTTGCTGTACAAATCAAATATTGACGTTTTACAGACTGCATTAACGGTAACCGAAAAAAATGAAAATCTCAAAGGAACGCAATCTGTTCCGGGTAATGTTAAAAATATTTCAGCTTATATCGAAGAACAGGGTGGAGAAGCAATGCCGGCATCGGGCTTTTTTGAAGCATTGATTACACGTTTTTCAAATTATTATCATACAGAAATAACTGAAACTGAAGCAAATGATGCTGAAATTGCTGAAATTGAAATGAAATACCTTGATCCTGAGTGGATATATAAAAAATAAATACCTGTATTTTTGTTAATTTACGGCCGTTTACATACGAAAAAAGGCTGTATCAAAAGTAATCAGGGATCCCTGCTTTTGATACAGCCTTCAAAAAAAGTAATGTAAAAGATTAAAAGTTAAAAGTTTCTGCCACTGCACGGCAAACAATCTTTCCACCGACTATATTGAGTCCTTCACGCAAATCTTCATAGGTTTCGCAGGCTTTTTCCCAACCAAGATTTGCTAATTTAATAGCATAAGGCAATGTTGCATTGGTAAGTGCCAGTGTGGAAGTAAAAGGTACAGCTCCGGGAATATTGGCAACGCAATAATGCAGGATACCATCCACCTGATAAACAGGCTCAGCATGGGTTGTAGGTTTTGAAGTTTCGAAACAACCTCCCTGATCAATAGCCACATCGACCATTACCGAGCCCGGTTGCATCAGCTTAAGCATTTCTCTGGTAATCAGATGAGGCGCTTTTGCTCCCGGAATTAACACTGCTCCGATTACCAAATCAGTTAATGGCAACATCTGTTCGATATTGTATTGCGATGACATCACTGTATCAACATTAGCCGGCATTATTTCGCTCAGGTACCGTAAACGCGGCAATGAAATATCCATAATGGTAACATGTGCACCCAATCCGGCTGCCATCAATGCAGCTTGTGTGCCTACAATTCCACCACCGAGAACAAGAACATTAGCCGGACGTACACCCGGCACACCACCTAATAAAATTCCTTTTCCGCCCTTGGGTTTTTCAAGATATTTCGCTCCTTCCTGTATCGACATGCGCCCGGCAACTTCCGACATCGGAATAAGTAAAGGTAAAGTATTGTTGTTTACCACGGTTTCGTAGGCAAGGCAAACAGCATTGCTTTTCATCATGGCACGTGTAAGGGTTTCGTTTGAAGCAAAATGGAAATAAGTGAAAAGTAACTGATCAGGCCGGATCAAATCGTATTCCTGTGCAATAGGTTCTTTCACTTTCATAATCATATCAGCAATGTCAAAAACTTCTTTTGGTGTGTTAAGTATTTGAGCTCCTGCGTGTAGGTAAGCTTCGTCGTTAAAACCACTGTTCATTCCCGCATTGGTTTCCACATATACACTGTGTCCGTTTTTTAATAAAGCCTGTACTCCGCCTGGAGTTAATGCAACACGACTTTCGTTGTTTTTAATTTCTTTTGGTACTCCGATTTTCATTTTTTCTGTATTTTTTAAAGTTCGGTTTTCAGAAGGTTGTTAAACTGTTTCGAATGAATGTTTTTTATCTTTTCCCAACTGAAAACGGCGTAAAATTACAGTAATAATTTCAAAATGGAATACAATTTCAAAAAAAAATACATTTCGTTGATAATAATTATTTAAATATCAGAATATCAAAAGTATACGAATTGTGAAATTTGAAAGTCAGAATTGTAAAGTATATGAAAAAGTGCAATAATATTGTTGATATTTGGTTAAAAATACAACTTTTATTTACTTTTTAAGTATTATAAGTTATAAATTGAAAGTATTATTCGGGGTAGTAGTAATAAGTCTGATTCATTGACAAAGGTATACCGATTTTGTACGATGAGGTATTGTAGCTCCCGAAAATTCCAATTCCACCCTTAATATTACTGAAAATCTGAATTGGTTCGGAAAAGAAATCAATAAATGTACTGCTTGCATCTCTTGTTTTAAGGTAAAGGTAATACGATTTTGAAATACTCTGTAATTCTACAATCAGTTCATTTCTGATAACGGTTACCGGTTCATAGAGATTTCCCGCTTTAGGTGGTGTATTATTAAAATATACATAATTGTAAAAATTTGAGCTTAATTTTAAACTGTAGGTTTTTCCATCAAACAAATCATCGCTGAAAACATGGTAGTAATTGCCGCCTGTATTGTCAAATATGCCTGATTCGGAAGTGTTTCCGAATACGACATCATCGCTGTTAAAATAATATTTTCCGGTCTGAGTTGTTCCGTTACTTAACCAAACCTTCATTTTTAAGCCTATTCTGTAATAATTCCGGACATTTGCAGGGTCATTAAAATTCACATTCATCTTAAACTGATTGTTGATACTGTAGCCGATAGTGTCGGGTATTGTCTGCCCGTAAGTAAACGATAGAAATGCAGTTTTTTCCAGAATAACCGTACTTGTATCCACCGAAATGACCGGATTCGGCGTGGCTATTTCGGTAATGGCTGAAACTTCGTGAAATTGAGAATTGAAAGCAATAATTTTTAGCCGGTCGCCGGGTTTGGGTACATAAGTCCCCAGATAATATCCGTTTTGAACAGGTTTAAGTTGTTCGTATTCAACGTCGTTGACCAGCAATTTTACAGTCGCATTGTTCAGATTCACAAATTGCGAATCGTCATCGAGAAAAAACCTGCTTTCCGAAACATGTACTTTAATGGCTGAATCGGGTGATATGATGCTGTTGATAACCAGCAGCGGATCAGTGTCCTTCCCATTAAAATCGATGGTAGTTTCACACGAGGTTAAAATTGCAGCGATTAGTATGATAAATATATATCCTGTTTTCATAGATTTGATTTTTTAAAATTTATAACTATAACTGATGGAAGGCAGGATAGTAAATATTGTAATTTTTTTAAATGATTTGACTGAAGCAGATGTTTGAGTTACAGGATTGTAAACATAATCGGAAGAAACATATACCAAAAATGGATTTTTCTGGTTGGTGGCGTTATATACTCCTATATTCCAGGTTCTTATCCCGTGTTTTTTTTGCTTGTGGAAGTTCACACCCAAATCGATTCTCATGTAATCGGGCAATCGGTAGTTATTCCGTTTGCTGATATATGGAAGTGTACTCTGGTTGTTGTAGTCTTCACCGGGAACGGGATATGCAAAATAGTTCTGAAGAGCCAGCGAGCCGCTGTTTCCGGTACTGTAAACCCAGGTACCCGAAAGGTCAATTTTAGGACTGAATTTGTGCGAAACCACCAGACTGATATCATGTCTGCGATCGTATTTTGCGGGGAAAATCTCACCGTTGTTGATTTCTTCACCCGGCCGGTCGAATTTGCGATCTGCTTTTGACCATGTATAACCTATCCAACCGGTGGTTTTGCCTATTGACTTTTGTGCCATAAGTTCAACTCCGTATGCCCTGCCATCACCTGTGCTTACCTTTTCCTCCCAGCCTGTTGCCGAACCCAGAAAAGTTGCACCATCTTTATATTCTATTAAATTGTACATGGATTTATAGTAAGCCTCAACCGATATGTCGATAATGTTGGACAAATTATAAAAAAATCCACCGGAATACTGATGCGATTTCATTGGCTCAATTCGTTTGGTGACCGGAACCCAAAGGTCGGTCGGAAGGCTGATGTTCGAATTTGAAAGTAAATGAATGTATTGACTCATAGCAGCATATCCTGCTTTGAACGATAATTTATCGGTCAGAAGTACCCGGATTCCTATGCGGGGTTGTAAGGATTGATAAAATTCATTCTGTACATAAAAGCCTGAATAATGCAGACCGATGTTCGTTTTGATAAATGAACCGATATTAATGTTATCCTCGGCATAAACCGACATTTCGCTGGCATAAATATTCTGATTTCCAATGGTTGTATCCATTTTCTGCTTCATTGTATCTCTTTCAAATTTAGCCGAAAACACCTGAATCCCGGGTCTGAAACTGTGGTTAAGATAATTGATTCCAAATTTTATATCGTGTGCCGGATTGGGAGTAAAATCAAAATCAACCTTGGCTCCGTAATCCTGTATCCCTGACTTATAGCCCACACTTGCCGATTCGCTATAACGGGAAGGTGGTATATAGGTGGTTTGTTCTGAATCGGTTCCAACCGACATGTTAAATCTGTACCGGCTGAAGGTAAAAGTGGAATTCATGAATAATTTGTTGTTCAGCACATGATTCCATCGCAATGCAGTTATCAGATTTCCCCAATCCCAGTTCAGTTTCAGTCTGCTTTCGTAGCTGCTTTTGTCATCGCTTTTAAAATCTTCACGTATATCGCTGTAAATCACATCGTCACCAATGTAATTGCTGAGGAACAATCTGTCCCTGTCGGAGAATTTGTGGCTGATTTTAACATTCAGGTCATAAAAATAATAACCAGCCGACATTTTATCCTTTTCCTGTCGGGAGGTGCCTATTTTTAACAGGGGTTGTACGAGTAAATCCAAGTAGGTTCTGCGGCCGGAAATGCTGAATGTGGTTTTATCACTCAACAAAGGTCCCTCCAGATTAAATTTCGACGAAATTATTCCGACGCTGAAATTTCCGTGTATTTTTTTGTTATTGCCATCATTCATCCTGATATCGAGTACAGAGGATAATCTGCCACCGAAACGTGCGGGAAAACTGCCTTTGTAGAAAGTTACATTTTTAATGGCGTCAGCATTAAACACCGAAAACAAACCACCTAAATGGTTCACATTGTAAACGGGGACTCCGTCGAGTAAAAACAGATTTTCATCAGGACCGCCTCCCCGGACATAAAAGCCCGCCGAACCTTCGATGCCACCTTTAACTCCCGGCAAGAGCTGCAAAGCCTTTAATACATCTGTTTCGCCAAACAAAGCAGGTACGTTTTTGATGAGTGCTACAGGGACCTCTAAAGTGCTCATTTGTGAGCCTTTAACGCCCAGCTCCTTATAAGTGCCCAAAACTGTGACTTCGTTCAGAATTGTGCTTTCTTTTAACGAAATATTTATGGTGGTGTCTGATTTCAGATTAAACTTTCTTGAAGCAGGGCTGAACCCCACATAAGTAAATTCGAGTTCGACAGGGGATTTTGGTAATGTGATGGAATAGAAACCATAACTGTTGCTCACAGTTCCTTTCATGCTTTTTACATCGTAAACCGAACTGTTTATAAGTGTTTCCCCGCTTTTTGCATCGCTGATATAACCGCTGATTGTATAATTCTGAGACAATAGGCCGGGCAGATTGAGAACAAACAGTAATAAGGAAAAAATTGATTTTTTCATTAAGTGTGATTTTTACCTGAATTAATAAAAAGATGATGATCAAAAGGTTGTTTTTGCTGCATTTATAAAAAATGTTCTTTAAAAATTGCGTATTTATTCTCTGATTATCATATTGATATGTGATATTATTTAATGTCGAAAAGTTCGTTAAGTTTGTAAGTGTGCGATTTTTGAATTCGCTCGGCATTGATCATAGCCTGTGCAACTTCACGGGCATGTATCGGTTTGAACTTTCTCAGGATGCCTGCTTTGTTTAATCCAAACATGATTGACAGAGCTAATTTTTCACCCAGACGGTATTCATGTCTGTATCCGTACAACTGGCCGGGACGGAGAATGATAATGGTACTGAAAGGTAGCAGCTTAACTGCTTCTTCGAGTTGACCTTTGATTTTCATATAAAAGGTGGATGAATTTGCATTGGCACCTGCTGATGAAACCAGGACATAAGATGGAACAGCATTCGCGGAGGCTATTTCTGCAACTTTGAGCTGATAGCTGTAGTCAATTTTAAATTGATTTGATTTGGTTTTTGCTTTTGCAATTGTTGTTCCCATGCACGAGAACAAAACGTCGCCGGCGACAAGATGCTTCCAGCTCTCAGGTTGCTCAAAATCGACAATATATTCTTTAAGCTTTGAATGTACTATGCCACTCTCGCGCCGTACGAGTGATATAATTTCGGAATAATCATTTGAGAAAATAAGTAATTCAATGAGTTGGGTTCCAACCATTCCGGTTGAACCAATGACGATTGCTTTTTTCATTTTTTTGAGATTAAACTGTTAAATATCAAGAATTAAATCAGTATGAGAATGGGAATAAAAAGCAAAAAAAATCGAAAAAGTTATTTATGTATCAATATGTATGTCGCGAAATCCAAGAAAATAAAGAATGCCGTCCAGCCCTATGGTTGAGATGGATTGTTGGGCATTTTCCTTTACTTTGGGCTTTGCATGAAAAGCGATTCCGAGACCTGCAATATTCAGCATAGGTAAATCGTTGGCTCCATCGCCCACTGCAATGACCTGCTCAAGATCGATTTTTTCGACCTGAGCAATTAGTCGTAATAATTCAGCTTTGCGTTTGCCATCAACAATATCGCCAATGTAATTTCCTGTCAGTTTTCCGTTTACGATTTCCAGTTCATTAGCATAAACGTAATCCACATCAAAAAGTTTTTTGAGATGCTCACCAAAATAACTGAATCCTCCGGAAAGGATGGCAATTTTGTATCCGCATTTTTTCAGAATCGACATTAATCTTTCTGCACCTTCCATAATAGGTAGTTCATTCGCAATCTCAGCAAGTACTTTTTCGTCCAGTCCACGGAGTAAGGCAATTCTCTGTTTAAAGCTTTCCGAAAAATCAATTTCGCCTCTCATAGCCGATTCGGTGATTGCACGAACCTTTTCGCCTGCACCTGCTCTGTCGGCAAGTTCGTCGATGACCTCGGTTTTAATCAGGGTCGAATCCATATCAAAGCAGATAAGTCGCCTGTTTCGCCTGAAAATATCATCTTTTTGAAATGAAATGTCGATGCCCGATTCGGTCGAGTATTTCATGAATTTTGCCGAAAGCGCTTTTTTGTCGTTCAGTTCACCTCTCACCGACAATTCGATACATGAACGAATGTTGTTTGCATCTGTATCTTTATTCAACGGAATTCTGCCGGTTAATCTTTTGATAGAGTCAATGTTTAATTCCTGATTTGTGATGGCTTTTGTTACCTTCGATAATTGATGTGCGGTAATTTCCTTTCCCAGAATAGTGACAATATACCGACCCTTACCCTGACGTGCTACCCAGTTGTTATACCTCTCGATGCTTACCGGCGTAAATCGTGGTGTGACATTGAGTTCGGAACATCTGAACAACACCTCTTTTAGTACATTCCCCGAATCGCTTCTGTCCGACATTTTAAATAAAATTCCCAGCGACAGGGTGTGGTGTATGTCAGCCTGACCGATATCCAGAATGGTGGCATCGTAATTTCCAAGTATTTCGGTGATAGCTGTGGTTACTCCGGGTTTGTCTTCACCGGATATGCTGATGAGTATTATTTCGCTTTTCGACATTTTACATTATTGTTTGTTCCCTGAATCCGGATTCCATTTTTTTTGAGCTGTTTTATGTTATCGGTTTCGTTTATAAGCTGTAAAGTTTTAACTGTTGCCCTGTTCGCATCTTATAATGTTTCAGATTAAACGGGTCAGACCTGTGTTTTTTAATGTTTTCCCGAATATCTTTCGTATGTTTCAAGTGTGTTCGTAACATAACCAACGGTTTCTTTGCTTTTAAATCTGCCATATTTCACAACCGGATCGTTGTAGAATTTAGGCTCCGATTTTTTAATCAGAAAATACTCCACATTATTGAACCAGATGTACGGATTTTTGCCGTATTTCCGGGCAAGTGCCATGGCATCAAGTATATGAGCAGGGCCTGAGTTGTATGCTGCAAGTATAAACTTTAATCTTTCTTCTTTATTTTCAACTTTGGCAAACGATAAATTCAGACTCTTTATGTATTGCACACCGGCTTCAATATTCTTTTCAGGATTAAAAATTGATCTTCGGGTCAAACCGAAATTTGCTGCTGTGCGAGGCATTAGTTGCATAATACCGGCAGCACCGGCCCATGATATTTGAGTCGAATCAAAATGAGATTCATGGAAAGCCAGTGAAGCAAGCAGTTTCCAGTCCCAGTTAATTTCTTTCGCGTATTTTTTAAACAAATGGTCGTAGGGCGAAATAGCTCCTTTGGGTATCCTTACTTTGTTTTGAGCAAAAAAGATACCTCTTGTCCAGTATTTATGAGTTAAATTTGCTTTAAGTAATTCAACATCAGATGATTTTTCCCAATCTCCAATGGCCTTAATGAGTTTCTTGCTGTCTTTACGAACTAACCATCCATTGCGTTGACGAAATGTGATGGGCAAACGTAAATCCAATTTTTTATAGATGGATTTGTAAAGTTGACCTGTTTTGTAATTCGCTACGGTAAAGTCAATCTTGTTGCGGGCAACCATTTCAATCAAATCCTCGACACTCAGCGAATCAGGTGCATCAACAATTTCGAAAATACCTCCTAATTCGTGGTTCAGATTGACGAGTCTTTGTTTGTATACGGTATTGGGTTTTACAACTACTTTTTTGTCCTGTAATTCTGTTAGGTCGTTCAGCGAGTTGGCGCTAATGGTCTGAACCAGTACCTGATAAGTATTCTCCTGAGGAAAGACAAACTGAAATAATTTTTTCAGCTCCTTGGTTTCGATTGTGTTAACGGCGATGAGGTCAATTTTACCTTCGAAAAGCATGTTTTGAAGCTCTGTTTCACTTTTTGCATCCACAATTTTTATGTTTACACCCAGTTGTTTAGCCAGTTGCTGAGCCATTTCGTAATCGTAACCCATGTACTCATCACGATACAAAAAAAACGAGGTGGGACCATACATTGTCCCTACAAAAAGTGTATCCCGATGTACAATTTCGTCCAAATCGATGACTCTCGCCGTCGGTTGAACGTTTTCACCTTTCCGACATGCTGCGAAACATATCAAAAAGAAAAAAATACACAGATAGATAAACCTCTTGTACATTTCAGTTTATAAAAGTTCGATATGTCCGGTCTCAAATACCGGCATATTCTGCATTTTCAGAAATACCTGAGCTGTAGCCACAACATCTTTCTGACAGTAAGTAGCTATTCGTTCAATATTATGATCCTTATAATAAACATCGGCAACCTGACTGCCATCTATGTCATCTTTCGGAGTGGGAATGCCGAAAATGGCTGTCAGCAGTTTTAAAGAAGTATAGTTCTTGTAATCGCCGAATTTCCACAATTCCATGGTATCGATAAAAGTGATTTCCCACGGTTTTTTGCCTGATATGTCGAGTATCGAAGGTAGTTCAATCTGATTTATCAACATGCGGCGGCAAATATAGGGGATGTCGAATTCCTTGATATTGTGACCACACAAAGTATGTTCCTTCGTTTTACAGAAACCTGACAGTAAACCGGCAAAATCAATGAGTATGCTACGCTCGTCGTCACCGGCAAACGATTTGGTTCTGAAGAACATAGAAGCTCCTTTGAAATAGATAAATCCCACCGAAATACACACGATTTTACCGAATTCGGCATAAATTCCGGCACTTTTACCGAATGCTTCGGCTGCAGTGGTGGTTTCGTTGTATTTTTCGGGCATGCGCTTGTAAATCAAATCAAACTTATCTTCCCATAAGTGAGCTAAATCAGACGGCATCTGCGATAAACCGGCAGTCTGAGGTACTGTCTCAATGTCCAGAAACATGATTTTAGTAAAGTCGGTTGGTTTCATGGTAGTCGAATTATTAACCTGTTTAAAACTTTTCGGTCCGACAGGTAGGTTGATTCATTCTTATGTTTTCCCTGAACCATCGGGTAAAACGTTACAAAACAAAAGGTTCATTTTTTTATTACAACAAAATCCTCATTCCGCTATCAATCGGAATAAGATATAATTCAGGGGTTTATTTTAAGTTGTTTTCAATGTATTTGGTCAGAATGTCGATGGCAATATGATTGCTTCCTCCCTGAGGTATAATCAGGTCGGCAAATCTTTTTGTGGGTTCAATAAACTGCAGATGCATCGGTTTTACAGTGCATTCATATCTTTCCATGACCTTGTTGACCGATCGTCCGCGTTCCACTATATCTCTGTTGATAACCCTCATAAGTCTGTCGTCGGCATCAGCATCGACAAAAACCTTTAAATCCATCATTTTCCTCAAATCGGGGTCGGTCAAAACCAGAATGCCTTCAACGATAATAACGTGACATGGTTTTACCGGAATCGTTTCGGATGCCCTGGTGCATGTCAGATAGGAGTAAATAGGCTGATCGATGATCTTTCCTTTTCGTAAGTCTTTTAAATGGCGTGTGAGTAAATCAAATTCAATGGAATCGGGATGGTCAAAATTGATTTCGAGCCGTTCTTCGAGTGGTAGATGACTGCTGTCGCGGTAATAGGAGTCCTGTGGTAAAATGGCTACTTCTCCTTCGGGTAGTCGCTCTAAAATCTTACGAACTACAGTTGTTTTTCCTGATCCGGTACCTCCGGCAATTCCAATAATTAACATTTTGTCGATTTTTTAGATTTCAGAGCACTAAAATAAGTATTTATTCTCTTTTGTTCTAATTTGTTAGCCATTTTTTTAATTTTATTATTTTTATTATTTTGTAATTTCCATATAATCAGATAGTAAGCGTTTTGTTTCAAAACATAAAAACCTGTTTATGACAGTCTTTAATTTTACATCATTTAACTTTTAACAAAATGATTTCCGGCAGGTTATTTATGTTTCTGATAAGAGCATTATTTTTTACAATATAAATTTTTGGTTTAATGCAACGAATATTGTTCAAAGAGCATCAAAACTACTGAAATGTAAATCTTTTAACTTCAAAATTTTAAACAATGAATACAATGAAAAAATCAGCTTTATTAATTTTATCTGTCCTGTTACTGAATGCATGTTATCAATACGATGGGAATGCTCCCTATTTATATTCTTCCCCTTTTGATCAGGAAACAGCATCTACAGAAAAGTACAAGGATTATGATGAAAATCCTTTTATTATGGTGAGCGAACAACCGGTATCCACTTTCTCGGTCGACGCTGATGGAGGTGCTTATGCCAACATGCGAAGGTTTATGAATCTGGGACAAACTCCACCGAAAGCTGCTGTTCGGATTGAAGAATTTATTAACTATTTTACTTTTAATTACCCCGAACCTGCCGGCAATGAAAACATTGCTGTCAATTCCGAAATCGCTGTATGTCCCTGGAATACAGATCATCATCTTATCCGTATCGGAATGAAAGCTAAATCTATTCCCGAAAATCAACTTCCTAACTCAAATTTCGTTTTTCTGATCGACGTTTCAGGGTCGATGAGTTCACCCGAAAAACTTGAATTGCTCAAGTCCGGTTTTAAACTAATGACCGACCAGTTGCGCGATAATGATAAGGTGGCAATAGTTACTTACGCAGGCGATGCTGCTCTTTTACTCAATTCGACAAACGGAGATGAAAAAACTAAAATAAAAAATGCCATTAGTAAACTGGGTGCCGGGGGTTCGACTGCAGGGGCAAAAGGTTTGATTACTGCTTACGAAATTGCACTCGAAAACTTTATTCCAAACGGTAATAACAGAATTATTATCGGCTCCGATGGTGATTTTAATGTTGGACCTTCTTCTACCGATGAATTGATAAAACTGATAGAAGAAAAACGGAAAAGCGGTGTTTACATTACTGTTTTAGGTGTAGGTACCGGAAATCTGAATGATAATATGATGGAACAAATTGCCAATAAAGGGAATGGTAATTATGAATATATCGATTGTGCCGACGAATTACTGAAGATTTTTGTAAACGAGAAGGCTAAATTTTATACTGTAGCCAAAGATTCAAAAATTCAGATTACTTTTAATCCTGACAAAGTAAGTTCCTATAGATTAATTGGTTACGAGAACCGTTCGCTCAATAAGGATGATTTTAATAATGACACCATCGATGCCGGTGAAATAGGTGCGTCGCAAACCATTACTGCTCTGTACGAAGTTGTTCTGACTACCAATTTGTCGGCTACACCTTATGCTCAGTTCGATTTCCGCTACAAAAAACCGGGAGAATCGGAAAGCAGGCTTATAAAACACACTGTTAACAATATTCCGACCCCGATAGCCTCTGCTTCCGAAAATATGCGGTTCGCTGCTTCCATCGTCTCATACGGACTCTTGCTCAAACAATCGGCATACAAAGGTAAAGCAGGCAAACAAATGGTTCTCGATCTGGGGAATAATGCCAAGAGCTATGATCCGAATGGTTACAGATCGGAATTTTTGAATATTGTAAAAAAATGGAACCCTGAATAATTTTCTGTTACGAATGTTTTTAAGTTTTGCAAAAAAAGCAAAGGCTCTCAGTTTTTAGATGTCTGAGAGCCTTTTTTTATGCAAATTTTTTTCGGAAACTGAGATTTACCTACTCCAATGCCTGTTTAAAATCAGTGATTAAGTCGGTTACATCTTCGAGACCAACCGAAATGCGGATTGTGTTTTCACTGACATTCATCAGTTGTTTCAATTCGGAGCTGAATGATCCGAATATAGTTGATGCAGGATGAATGGCAAGCGTTTTATTATCAAAAAGATTAGTGGCGCGTTTGATAAGTTTAAGCCGGTTCATGAAACTGAAGCAGGCTTCGCGGGATGCCAGGTCGAAAGTAAACATTGCGCCTGGATTTTCGCCGAATTGTCGGGCGCTGATTTCGTAGTATTTATTGTCGGGTAAACCGGTATAATTGACTGAAACCACACCTTCGAGTTGCTTAACCAATTGTACTAATTCCCTGCAGTTACGGGTTGCTTTGTCATAACGCAACGAAAGGGTTTCCAAACCAAGAGTTTGCATGTAGGCAACCTGAGGCGTCATATAAGCACCCAGATTACGATGAATCTCTTTTCGAAGCTTGGTTGTAAATGTAGCCTTGCCGAAGTTCTCAGCCATCGAACTTAGTTTAGGCGAAAGTGTCCAGTCGAATTTTCCATAGTCGATAATCAATCCTCCGAGGCTTGTGGCACCACCTGAAATGTATTTCGTACTCGATACAATTTCGATGTCGATACCGGCCTTTCCTGCGTTAAAAGCACAGAACGGTATTATTGTGGTATCGGCAATGATGACTGTGTTTTTTGAATGGGCTAAGTTTGTAATTGAACTTAAATCAACAACTTCCATTTGTGGGTTGGTGATAATTTCAAAAAAGACAGCACAGGTGTTACTGTCTATCTGCGATTCAACTTCGCTCAGGTCGGTGAGGTCGCAAAAACGGGTTTCGACTCCGAAAGCTTCAAGTGTTGAAGCAAGAAATGAGTAAGTGTTCCCGAATAAATGACGTGAGGTTACAATGTTACCGCCTGTACGGGCTACTGTCATTAAAGCATTTGAAATGGCTGCCATACCTGAGTTCAGTGCAGTTACACTAAATGCGCCGGTGACCGCCTTTATTCTGTCTTCAAAGTACTGAACTGTGGGGTTTGTAATACGGGAATAAGCAAACTCAGCACTTTTACCGGTAAATGCAGATTCCATTTGTTCGGCAGATTCAAATTCGAATGCTGCCGAATTGTAAACAGGCATACTTAAAGCATTGTAAGCATCGGGCTGTTGGTAGTCGGTATGTAATAATCTGGTGTTGAACGATGTTTTGCTCATTTCTGTAATCTGAAATCAAAGAGTTGATTTCAAGTTTATTCGGTTATCTTAATATTGCTCCGAGTTTAGCCTCAAAGCCGGATAGAAGTTTTTTCATTATTGCGTCAATCTGATTGTCGGTCAGCGTTTTAGTTTCGTCCTGCAGAATGAAGCTTACAGCATACGATTTTTTGCCCGCTTCAATGTTTTTACCTTCATAAACATCGAAGAGATTTACTTTTTTCAGAATTTTACGTTCTGATTCGAATGCAATTTTTTCGATATCGGCAAATTTTACCTGTTTGTCCAGCAGTAAAGCCAGATCGCGTTTTACTTCAGGAAATTTTGAAATTTCGGAATACTGAACCTTGCTGTTCATTACTTCTTTTATCAGTATACTCCAGTTGATATCTGCGAAATAAACCTCCTGATCGATGTCGGTTTTTTTGCATATTTTCGGATGAACAGTCCCGTAAACCACTAATTTTTCAGCTTTCGGATTATAAATGGCAAGTGCTTCGCTGAATAAATCGTCGGTATAATCACTGACTATTAGTTTGCTGATATTTACACCGGATCTGCGAAGAATATTTTCGATGTATGCTTTCAGTTCGAATATACTTGTTTTTTGTTCGGGCAACGTCCACGATTGTGCATGTTTATTGCCGGTAAGCCACATGCCGAGGTGATAATCTTCGGAATATGCTGAAAGTACTTCACCCTCCTTTTTATTTCCGGCATTGAAGTAATAACAATTCCCGAATTCGTAAAACTTTAAGTCGGCATTCTTACGGTTAATATTTCTGTTGATATTTTCAAGTCCGCCAAAAAGCAAGGTTTGTCTCATTACACTCAGGTCAGAGCTGAGCGAGTTGATAATTTTTACACTGTTTTCAGCTTTGAATGAATTCAGATCAGTGTAGTAGCTGCCTTTTGTAAGCGAATTGTTAAGTATTTCATTGAATCCCTGTGCTGTAAGCTGTTCGGCAATGATATTCTGAAGTTTGTGACTGTCGGGTTTTGAACTGTAACTGATATTCGACATCAGTTTTTCGCCAATTTCCACGTTGTTATAACCGTAAATTCTCAGAATGTCTTCAATGACATCAACATCGCGCTGTACATCCACTCTGTAGGGCGGAACCAGTAATTTATATCCTTCATCGCTCCGATTTATAATCTTCATTTCCAGCGCATTCAAAATGATTTCAATGTTTTCTCTGCCAATTTCTTTGCCAATCAGCGAGTTAATTTTGTGAACTGAAATTTCGACTTCGAATGGTTTCACTTCTTTAGGATAAACATCAACAATTTGGCTCGAAATTTCACCTCCTGCCACTTCCTGTATTAATAATGCACATCTTTTCAGTACATAAATCGTGTTTGAAGGATCGCATCCACGTTCAAACCGAAATGAAGCATCTGTATTTAGTCCGTGCCTGCGGGCTGTTTTCCTTATAAAAACCGGATTGAAATATGCGCTCTCAAGGAAAACATTTTTGGTTTTCTCAGTAACACCTGAAT
This sequence comes from uncultured Paludibacter sp., assembly GCA_937897985.1. Classification (GTDB taxonomy): domain Bacteria; phylum Bacteroidota; class Bacteroidia; order Bacteroidales; family Paludibacteraceae; genus Paludibacter. The sequence continues at coordinate 47,588 of CALCBD010000031.1, forward strand.
CTTTACCACCGAAGACTCCACCGATACACATTGGTTCTTCGGTGTCGCAAATCATTAAATCGTTGGCATTTAGCTTTCGCTCTGTTCCATCGAGTGAAATGAAAGGTGTTCCGTCGGGCATGCATTTCACGTGTACCTGTTGGCCTTTAATCTGGTCGGCATCAAAAGCATGCAGCGGTTGTCCGGTTTCGTGTAATACGAAATTTGTGATATCTACAATATTATTGATTGGTCGGAGTCCGATTATTTGTAAGGAATTTTTCAGCCATTCAGGCGATTCTTTTACTTCGACGCCCGAAATGGTAAGTGCCGAATAGCGCGGACAGGCTTCGGTATTCTCAACAATTACAGGAATAGTCAGGTTTGTATTCTGTACTTTAAATTCTTCTACCGAAGGTTTGCTCAGTTTTACAGCTTTATCCTTCAGTGCAAAATAAGCAGACAAATCGCGCGCAACTCCGTAATGTGAAGCTGCGTCAATTCTGTTGGGAGTAATATCAACTTCAAGCAAATAGTCGCTTTTAATTCCGTAATAATCTTTTGCCAATGTGCCAGCGACAGCATTGTCAGGTAATACGATTATCCCGTCATGGCTGTTTCCGATTCCTATTTCATCTTCGGCACATATCATTCCGCATGATTCCACACCACGTATTTTTGAACGTTTTATCGTGAAACTATCATCGCCTGAATATAGTTTGGTGCCGATAGTCGCAACCACAACCTTCTGACCGGCAGCAACATTCGGAGCACCGCATACAATTTGTTGAACATCATTATTTCCGAGGTTTACCTGAGTTACGTGTAAATGGTCCGAGTTTTCGTGTGCAACGCAGGATAATACTTCTCCTATCACTAATCCTTCCAAACCGCCTTTAATTGTTTGTACTTCTTCTACTCCGCCTACTTCAAGTCCGATCGATGTGAGTGCTTTTGATAATTCTTCGGGAGTGATATCGGTATTAATATATTTTTTTAACCAGTTATAAGAAATGTTCATGTGCTCAATTATTTAATTATCAGTTGATATTTTTATAATTACGTTAATTATTTTTGTTTTGAAACAGACCACAAAGATAGGAATTTTTTGTTGAAACGGTTTAAATAACTTACAAGAATTGACTTTTTTAGCCGGTGTTACACTTTGTACTTCACTATTAAAAAAACTAAAAACAAAAATCTAATTGAAAATAAATGCACATATTCTTCCTGATTGTGTAGAATTTGAATATATTTGTATTGATTTTTAATAAAACCAAAGTACACACAAAATGATACAGGAAAATTTTATCCGGTTATTTGAGGATTCTTTCCGCAATAACTGGGATCTGCCGGGTTTCAGCAATTATGGTGAAGAGCTGACACTTACTTATTCTGACATAGCTAAAAAAGTTGCACGCCTTCACATTCTTTTCGACCAGTGTCAAATCGGGAAGAATGACAAAATTGCCCTGGTGGGACGTAATAATGCCAACTGGGCGCTGGTATATCTGGCCACGGTGACCTATGGTGCTGTTATAGTCCCTATTTTACAGGATTTTAATCCCAACGATATCCATCACATTACCAATCATTCCGAATCAAAATTGCTGTTTACGGGTGATAATATCTGGGAAAATCTGGAAGAGGAAAAACTCACCACTGTAAAAGCCGTTTTTTCACTGACACAATTCAACTGTATCACTTTGCTCAATAAAGAAGTAAAACCCGAAGTTGAAGAGAATCAGGTGGTTGAAATGCTTGTTTTGAAATACCTGCAACCAGACTATATCAACAGCCTTTTTCATGCCAAATATCCGCATGGTTTCTATCGCGATCATGTTCGTTATGTCGATAAACCCAATACCGAAATCGTTTCAATCAATTATACTTCGGGTACAACAGGCTTCAGCAAAGGGGTAATGACAAGCGGAAATGCATTGGCCGGAAACATTACTTTCGGCTTTAAAACCAAACTGGTCGGTCCCGAGTATCGGATTGTTTCTTTTTTGCCACTGGCTCATGCCTATGGATGCGCCTTCGACTTTCTTACGCCGGTTTGTTCGGGAAGTCATATTTATTTCATTGGTAAAACCCCATCGCCCAAAATATTGCTGAATGCATTTGCAGAGGTCAAACCGAGTGTTATTTTCTGCGTACCGCTGATCATCGAAAAGATATATAAAAAGCAAATCCAGCCCATGCTCTCAAAACCGTCGATGCGATGGGTGTTGAGTATTCCGTTTCTGGATCAGACTATACTTGCTCAAATCCGTAAAAAACTTATCGATTCGTTCGGTGGTGAATTTTCGGAAATTGTGGTGGGAGGAGCTCCAATGAATGCTGAAGTGGAAGAGTTTTTTCACAAAATTAAATTTCCTTTTACCATAGGTTACGGAATGACAGAGTGTGCTCCTCTGATCAGTTATTCAAATACTAAAGATTTCATTCCGAAATCGGCAGGCAAAATCCTCGATACAATGGAGGTGAAAATTATTCAACCCGATCCGGCTACCGGGATTGGCGAGATTTGTGTCAGGGGTGAAAATGTGATGTCGGGATATTATCGGAATCCGGATGCAACTGCTGATATCATTGATGCTGAAGGCTGGTTGCATTCAGGCGATTTGGGAACCGTCGACAGTGAAGGTAATATCTTTATCAGAGGCCGCAATAAAACCATGATACTCGGAGCAAGCGGTCAAAATATCTTCCCTGAGGAAATTGAGGCCCGTCTAAATAATATGCCTTATGTGATGGAAAGTCTGGTCATCGAAAGTAAGGGCAAACTTATAGCGCTTGTTTGCCCGGATTATGATGCAGTCGACTCCGGGCATATTGATCAGCAACAGCTCGAAGTGCTCATGGAAGAAAACAGAAAAAGCCTGAATTCTATAGTTGCTTCGTACGAAACCATCAGCAGAATACAGCTTTATCCCCATGAATTTGAAAAAACTCCCAAAAAGAGCATAAAACGCTACTTGTATTCGGCCGGATTCCAGGAAGGATAATGCCTGAAAATCAGACGCGTATATTTTTTTGAAGTTGTAATCAAAAAAAAATTAAAAATATTTGACAAATAGTAAACAAGATAACGAAATTTGATGTAATTTTGCAGCGATTTTGAATTGCAAAATAAAACATGTTAAATTTTTAAAGATTTTAAAGAAATGAAAAAGGTATTTTTATTTTTTGCTGTAGTTATCGCTTTCGCATCTTGCGCTCCTAAAGCAACTCAGGAAGCTGCTCCTGCTCAGGACACTGCTGTAGTAGTTGATACTGTTGCTGCTGTTGACACTGCTGCTGTTGATACTGCTGCTGTTGCTAAGTAATCATAACTACGTAAAATATTTACGTATGGTGTCGGTTGGATGAAATTCCTACCGACATTTTTTTTGCGTTAAAATTTTTGTAATATCAATAAAATCAACAATTTAATTGAATTTTAAGGTTTCAAAAAATAAAATCATAACGCTAACGCAAAAAAAAATTAAAAAAAAATGATATTTATTAATGTAATATCGAAAAATGTTGTAATTTTGTCCCGATTTTGAATTACAAAATGTAACATGTTAAATTTTAAAGATTAAAAGAAAATGAAAAAAGTATTTTTATTTTTCGTTGTAGCTATCGCATTCGCTTCATGTGCACCTAAAGCAACTCAGGAAGCTGCTCCTGCTCAGGATTCTGCAGTAGTTGTAGATACAGTAGCAGCAGTTGATACTGCAGCTGTTGACACTGCAGTGGCTAAATAATTGAGAAGATCTCAAAAAAAATGCTAAAGCATTGTAAGTCCGTTAATTTATTAACGGACTTTTTGTTTTTTAATTGATGACATTTAAAGCTTTTTTTGTACTTTTGCACTCTTATTTATTCCCAGATATAATGTTACGAATAGCAGTACAGGCAAAAGGGCGGCTTTATGAAGATACAATGAAGCTTTTGTCCGAAACAGATATCAAGCTGGAATCGGGCAAAAGATTGTTATTGTTGCCCGCCCGCAACTTCCCGCTCGAAGTTTTATTCCTCAGAGATGATGATATTCCTCAGTCGGTAGCCGATGGAGTGGCCGATATTGGTGTGGTCGGTGAAAATGAATATGCCGAAAAGAAAAAAAATGTAGTTATTACCAAAAGATTGGGTTTCAGTAAATGCAGACTTTCGCTTGCCATCCCCAAAGAACTCGAATATAATGATATTTCGTGGTTCAACGGAAAAGTAATTGCAACATCATATCCTGTAATTTTAAATGATTTTTTAATTAAAAATAATTTAAAAGCTGAAATACATGTAATCACAGGATCGGTGGAAGTTGCCCCGGGAATCGGACTTTCAGATGCAATTTTCGACATAGTCAGTTCAGGTAGTACTTTGATTACCAATCATCTCAAAGAAGTAGAGGTGGTTATGAAATCGGAAGCTCTGCTGATTCAGCATCCGCAACTTTCTGACGAAAAACAGGACATATTAAATGAATTCCTCTTCAGGGTTGAATCAGTTCAGATGGCTGAGGACAAAAAATATGTGTTGATGAACGTTCCTGTCGAAAATATCGAAAAAATTATTGAAGTTTTACCCGGTATGAAGAGTCCTACAATTATGCCTTTAGCCAAAGAAGGCTGGAATTCATTACATGCCGTCATTGACGAAAGAAGATTCTGGGATATTATCGGTAAACTGAAAGCTCTCGGTGCGGAAGGAATTCTTGTAATTCCAATCGAAAAAATGATTTTGTAACATTTAATTCCGAAAACAGTTTTCTTTCTATGTCAGCGAATGCTAATCCGACTTATCAGCTTTGCATCGATCAGGGCAATTCGAATACAAAAATTGCCGTTTTCGAAGCTGATCACCTGATGGAGTATGAAGCATTTAAAGATTTTACAGTTCAGGTTATTCGTGATATTCTGCAACGCTTTCCGGTAGATGCGTGTATAATTTCGAGTGTGGCTGATTTAAATGCTGAAATCATTCACTTTCTCGAACAGAAAATCGGGTATGTTATCGTTTTGGATGATAAGACATTAATCCCTTTTGAAAACAGATATAGCACACCCGCTACATTAGGTAAAGACAGAATTGCTGCTATTGCAGGTGCAATCTATCTGAAACCGGGAGCCGATTTACTCGTCATTGATGCCGGGACAGCCATAACCTATGATTTTGTTGATTCAAAAGGTATTTTTCACGGAGGAAATATAGCTCCGGGTCTGGAAATGAGGTTAAGGGCACTGAATGAATATACCAGTAAGTTGCCTCTGGTTGAGGCTGAAGCAGATGTACCCTTTTTAGGGACTGATACAAAAACTGCCATACTCTCGGGTGTCGTTAATGGTATTGTTTTCGAAATAAATGGATATTTTGATCGTTTAAAGTTTAAATATCCTGAACTTTCAATTTATTTAACAGGTGGTAGCACTTTTTACTTTTATTCAAAGCTAAAAAATCCCATCTTTGCAGAAAAATATTTAGTATTAATCGGGCTAAACCGTATTCTTCTATTCAATGTTCAAAAATAAATTATTTCTTTTCGGATTTTTTTTCATTCTGGTAGGTCAGTTTGCTATAAGTCAGAATAATACTAATTCGCCTTATACCCGTTTTGGATATGGTGATATAAGTGATACAAATTCAGGTGAACAACGCGGAATGGGCGGAGTGGCAATCGGAGATCGTTCGAAAATCGGAATAAATTCAGTAAATCCGGCCTCGTACAACTCTGTCGACAGCATGACTTTCAAATTTGATGCAGGGGCTTCTTCATTATTCTCAAGATTTTCTGAAACTGCAGGTAAAACCAATAAACTGAATGCCAACCTCGAATATCTTACCATGCAGTTCCCTCTTTGGAAAAATGTTGGTTTCAGTGCCGGGTTGTTACCTTTTTCTTTTTCCGGTTATAACTTTTATTCCGCTTCAAATCTGCCTTACGAGTTGTACCCCGACACTGTAACTGCCACACAGTATTTCAGTGGAAATGGTGGTCTGAATCAGGTTTACGGTGGTTTGTCTGTCGAATTGTTTAAACATATCTCATTGGGTATCAATACATATTATATGTTTGGTAGTGCTATTAATTCGCGACAGTTAAGTTTTAGTAATACCACTGACTTCTATTCTTCCTATCAGCGTGATTCAATTACAGTAAGTAGCTTTCGCTTTCGCTACGGACTACAGTTTTATAACACATTCTCGTCGAAACACGACATTACCCTGGGCCTGATTTACGAAGCAAAAAGGAAACTCAGTGCTGATTATTCGGAAATGACAGGTAGTGTCGATCAACAAAAAACTCCTTATCAATCTGTACATTCTGAATTTGAAATGCCCGAAATGCTGGGCTTCGGATTGAACTATATATATAACAAACAATTTACATTCGGCGTCGATTACAGTATGCAGAAATGGAGTGACGCTAAATTTATGGGTGTTGCCGATACACTTGCCAATCGCTCGAAACTGTCTGTAGGAGCTGAAATTATCCCACAACCCAGAGGACGAAAATATTCAGATTTAATTCGTTACAGAGCAGGATTTAACATCAGTAGCCCGTATTACAAGATTGCCGGGGTGGAACAGCCTAAAAATTTTGGTATAACATTTGGAGTCGGCCTTCCATTGAAAACAAGTCTTTCGATGATCAATGCCAGTATAGAGTATGGCAAAATCGGTTCGTCCGGTTTACTCCGCGAAGATTATTTTAAATTTACATTAAATGCATTGTTTAACGAGAATTGGTTCTTTAAACGAAAATTATAATAAATTCAATATTAACAAATATGAAAACAAGAAATCTACTTGTACTTATGATGGGCATGGTTATTTTTACCAACTGTTATGCTCAGAAAGAAAGTAAAAACAAAAAAGAAAAGGCAGCAGCTGAAGCTACAGCTGTAGCCGCTCCGGCTACTGAAGCGCCTGAAACAAATGTGGTAACAGAAGAGTGTCTCGTCAACATCAGTTTGTTCAACGAGTCGGCAAAAAACAAACAATATGCCGATGCATTAGGACCATGGAATGCAGCTTACAGCCAGTGTCCGGGCGCCAATAAAGCCATTTACAGCCGCGGACGTGAAATTCTGCAATGGGAACTTTTACAAACCAAAGATCCGGCAGCTTATCAAAAAGTATTTGACAAACTGATGGGAATGTATGATAACCGCATTAAGTACTTCGGGAAAGATGAAAAATATCCGACTCCCTGGATACTTGGGTTAAAAGGTCTCGATTATGTGGTATTTGCCAAAAATGATGAACTAAAAAAGCCTGCCTACGAATGGTTGGAACAATCAATTGATGGAATGAAGGAAGCTTCGGAACTTGAAGTAATCCGTGTATTCATGGTTTTATCAAACGGTCTGTACAAAGCTAATCCGCAAAATGCCGAAAAATATATTGCCGACTATCTGAAAGTAAATGCAATTCTTGAAAATATCGCAGGAAATCCGGAGCAAAAAAATGCTGAAGCTGCCGGACAACTTAAACCAAGTATCGATTTAATTTTTGCTCAAAGTGGTGCTGCCGATTGTAAAACTCTGGATGGCTTGTACAAAGATAAAGTTGCTGCAAATATCAAAAATATTGATTATCTTATAAAGGTGGTTAACTTCTATAAACAAATACGCTGTACCGAATCTGATGTATATTTCACAGCCGCTGTGGCAGCTCATAAGTTACAACCATCCGAAGAGTCGGCAAATGCCTGTGCCGAAATGTCGGTTAAAAAGAAAGATTATTCCAAAGCTGTCGGTTTTTACGAAGAAGCAACCAAATTAGCTGCAAAGAATGCTGACAAAGCCGAATATCAGTATAAAGTAGCACAATTACAAAGCAATCTTGATAATTATTCAAAAGCAAGAGAAGCTGCACGTAATTCGATAGAGTTTAATCCGAACAACGGTAAACCATATATTCTGATAGGCAAACTTTATGCAGGTTCAAATATTTACGATGATCCTGTTTTGAAGAAAACAATTTACTGGGTAGCTGTTGATAAATTTATCAGAGCAAAACAGGTAGACCCGAGTTGTGCTGAAGAAGCAAACGAACTCATTAGTCGTTACAGCCGTTATTTCCCATCAAAAGATGATATGTTCTTCAAAGCAGAACTTGGTGAAGGAAAATCGTTCTATGTAGGTGGATGGATTGGTGAATCAACCACATGTCGTTAATTCAGAATTTAAGTGTCTTGAAATCCCGGTTTCTGAAAATAAAAAATATCAATATGACAACTTCCTTTTTGGTGGTTGTCGTATTGTTTTTTGCAGTTTCGTGTAATAAAACTGAAGTGGGCAAAGTTGCTGCGGTGGTTGACCGTTCGGCCCTGCCAAAACTTCACGCCACACAGATAACCACCGTTATTTCAGATTCAGGAATTACCCGCTACCGTATTTCTGCACCACAATGGGATGTGTATGATAAAGCCAGCCAGCCGTACTGGCTCTTCCCGCTGGGTGTTCATTTCGAACGTTTTGACGAAAACCTCAAAGTCGATGCAAATATCCATTGCAAATGGGCAAAATTCAAAGAGTACGAACAGCTCTGGGAATTAAGAGGAAATGTCAGAATGACGAATGTGAAAGGAGAATTATTTGAAACAGAACACTTGTTTTGGAATCAGCGTGAAGAAAGAATATATTCAGATACGATTGTAAAAATCACTCAGGCAACACACATTATAAATGCCGTGGGATTTGAATCGAATCAACAAATGACAAGGTATGTTTTCAGGGCAACAAAAGGAAATTTTGCTGTCGATGACAGGTAGATATTCTTTTGTTGAATTTAAAATGATATGAAGAAGAATTTGATTATTCAGATTAATCAGTTCTCCGGGTCAATTTTACAATAAAGGCTTTAACCGGTAATTTCAGGTGCCGGTTAAAGCCTTTTCAATTATTTCGATTTTAAAACTTTTTTTATCAACGGCTGTAAAATACTTTCCATCACATCATATCCTTTTGCTGTGCAGTGTACACCATCTGTAGTTAGTTCGGCTTTCATGCCATTGTTCCCATCATTCATTTCTGAAAAATAGTCTGCATACTGAATTTTTTTTCTGATGCAATATGATTTTATCATCTCATTCAGTTCCGGAATCTTAATGTTCGGTTGCATTCCTTTTCTCCAGGGATAGTCGTAGGCCGGCAACACCGAGCACAGAATTACCTTTATATGATTAGCCATTGCAATTTCGGTCATTGAAGAAAGATTATCCATGATCATTCCGGGAGTTGAAGGTCCGGTGTTGCCGGCAATATCGTTTGTTCCCGCAAGTATAACCACAACTTCAGGTTGTAAAGCCACCACATCCTGACGAAAACGTACCAGCATTTGAGGAGTCGTCTGACCACTGATGCCACGTCCGATATAATTGTTTTGTTTGAAAAACTCAGGATGTTTGTCGACCCAGCCCTGAGTAATCGAATTACCCATAAAAACTACCCTGTTTTCATTTGAGCTTGCGGGTTGCAGTGCTTCATTTTCAGCCTGATATCGTTTTAAATTTGCCCAGTCCTGAGCGTTGGCTTTGAAAGATGTTACAAGAAATGCACACATAAAAATCAGTTTTGTAATGTTTTTTAAATTCATAATATTATCGTTTTTAATTGTTACAGCAAAATTAGTTTAAAAAACCATATTCTGATATTAATAAATTATTCATTTGTTTTGTTATACACAATAGCTGCATATAAATGAAAGAATTTCAGTGTTGTAGAGCGAATATGTATTTTCAGGAAATTAAATAGAGAAATAAAATAGTGATATTAATATAATTTATTAGTGATACTATTGTAATTTAAATTACTTTGTATTACCTTTGCGGCGTCATTTAAAAAAAACGAAACAGGGAAGTTGTAAATAAAAAAATTGAAAAAAATTAAAACATATTGAAATGGAAAACAAAGAAACAAATTACAGTTCAGGTTCAGTAGCCGGGGAGAAAGTGATCATAGTCGGAGGAGTTGCAGCGGGAGCAACCGCAGCAGCAAAGGTTCGCCGTATTTCGCCGGATGCAGAGATAATTATGCTCGAAGCCGGTCCGGATATTTCATTTGCTAATTGCGGTCTGCCATATTATATCGGCGGTGATATTAAGAGCCGTTCGAAGCTTATCCTGCAGAGTCCCGAGAGTTTTAAGGAACAATATAATGTTGATGTTTATGTACATACGCTGGTAAATGCAATTGACAGAAAAAATCATTTGGTCAAAACACTCGATACACGCAGCGGTGAACAAAGAACTTTTGAATATACAAAACTTATTCTGGCTCAGGGTGGACGGCCTGTCAAACCCGATTTGAAAGGTGCCGGTGCAGATCATGTTTTTACGCTGTGGACGCTGGAAGATATGGACAAAATATCGTCGTTCATTGATGAGAAAAAGCCAAAGACTGCAGTTGTTGTGGGGGGAGGATTTATTGGTCTGGAAATGGTTGAGGCGCTGGTTAAAAGAGGATTGAAAGTCAATGTGGTTGAAATGATGCCACATGTGATGGCTATAATGGAAGCTGAGACAGCAGGGTTTATCCAGACAGAAATGCTATCGTACGGAGTAGGCATACACACCGGAGCAGGAGTAACTGAAATTACTGCCAAGACGGTTCAGCTCAACAATGGAAAAAGCCTTGAAGCCGATATGGTATTGCTCTCAATAGGAGTACGGCCTACTTTGCAATTAGCCTCTGAAACGGGATTGGAATTGGGAGAAGCCGGAGGATTACTGGTCAACGAATATATGCAGACTTCCGATCCGGACATTTACGGAGCCGGCGATATGGTGGAAATTGAGCATCGGGTAAATGCTAAAAAAGTAAGAATACCTTTAGCCGGACCTGCTAACCGACAGGGGCGTATCGCTGCTGAAAATGCAATGGGAGGGAAACATGCCTACAAGGGTTCAATAGGAACTTCGATTGTTAGAGTATTCGAGGCTGTGGCCGGTATTACCGGTCTTTCGCTGAAACAGGCCCGCGCTCAGGGTATTGATGCTGATGCTATTGTGGTACATAAAGAGCATCACACCTCCTATTATCCGGGAGCTGAACAGGTTACGGTAATGTTGATTTACGACAGGGTTTCAGGTGTGGTTTTGGGTGGTCAGACTGCTGGTTACGAAGGAGCCGACAGAAGATTGGATGTAATAGCTACAGCGGTTGCCAATAAGCTGACAGTAAGTGACCTGGCTGATATTGATTATGCATATTCACCGCCACTCGGCACTGCCAATGATGCTATTAACATGGCTGCATATACAGCCGAAAACCGCATTTCAGGTTTTAGTCCGTCGGTAACTTCTTCAGAAATTGATACATTTATTGAGGGGAAAAATCCGGTTTTTATTGATGTGCGTGATATTTTTGCTTATGAAAAATCGCATATTAGCGGAGCAATGCATATTCCGCTGGAACTTTTATCTGAAAAATTCAGTTCAATTCCCGCTGATCGTCCGGTCATTGTTTATGACGAAACAGGGAAAAAAGGTCATCAGGCTTTACGAATTCTTATCGGAGCAGGTTTTACGAATGTTACAAATATCTCAGGAGGCCATGCATCTATGCAACGCCGGGCAAGAGCTGTTGGTTTTAAAAATCTGAAACTTGATTTATTGGAAATTGAAAAGAAAACCATTGATAAAAAGGCTGTTGAAACGGAAGATGAAAACACGGTGGTTCATCAGGAGGATACCGAAAGTCCGATCATTGTGGATGTTCGTACTTTACAGGAATTCCGGTCGGGAGCAGTTCCAAATGCCGTAAATATTCCGCTTGATGAATTGATGCAACGCTACGAAGAGCTTGGAAATGTTGCCGACAGAGATATAACCGTTTATTGTGCCTCAGGTGCACGCTCGGCTTATGCCCAAAGATTACTGATGCAGATGGGTTATACCAATGTTAAAAATGGTGGAGGATTACATTCAATGATGGCTCAGGTTCGTTCAGTAAATGAGCCTGAAAAGGAATCCGGAAAAAACTTGAATGAACCTTTGATTATTGATGTCCGCACCCGCGGGGAATTTATGAGTGGAGCCTATCCCGGAGCAGTTAATATTGAACTGGATCAGTTGGCCGCAAGAGCTGGTGAATTAGGTGATAAATCGAGGGATATTACGCTTTATTGTGCTTCCGGAGCGCGTTCGGCTTACGGTCAGAGGTTGTTACAGCAGCTTGGTTTCAGCAATGTGAAAAATGGCGGTGGGTTGATGCACATGATGATGCGCAGGTGATGAAGTTGGTTTTTAGAAGTTAATGAAGTTAATGAAGTTATAGAAGTTATAGAAGTTATAGAAGTTAATGAAGTTATAGAAGTAATGAAGTTATAGAAGTAATGAAGTTATAGAAGTTAATGAAGTTAAAGAAGTAGAGGCTGTCTCAAAAGTTGATTTTTTGAACAACCTGCTTATAATTTGTAAGAAGTATTTTTGAACGCAATGACACAAAATTGCATCGACACGAAGAAAACACTTTTGCGGCTTTGGGTGTCATTGCGTTCAAAAAATGAATTATTTAATACTCAGTTTACAATTTATAGCATTATGAAAATTAATGGGGACTTATGAGACAGCCTCTGTTTCTTTTGATTGATTTATAGTTGGTTTGTCACTGTTTATATTTTTTTTCAGAGATGTATTATTCATACAATTTTTCGCCTGTGGCAATTTTCAGTTTTTGCAAATTGACTGCATAATCGATTTTGGTTTTGAAAAGCATAAGTTTACTTTCGGACAAAGCTGTGTAACTGTCCATTAAATCGAGATTTGTGATTGAACCTGCCCGATAGCTGACTTCGGCTAAGTTATATGCCTGTTCGGCCTGTAATAGCTGAAGCTCGGATTGTTTTACCTTTTTTAAAGCAGCTTCGGCGTTAGTTCTGCATTCGAGTACTTCGCTGCAGATATTTCTTTTGGTTAATTCAGTTTCGTGTTGACAGCTTTCAATCTCACTATTTGTCTGGATTTTTATATATTTGGTCCGGTTGGCATCGAAAACCGGCATTTTAAAACCCACGCCAACAGCGAAATTCAATTTTCCCACATCCTGCAAATACTGATCGAGGTAACCGTTTTTAAATCCACCTGAAGCTAAAAAATTAAAAGATGGATTATTTTGAGTCTTGACGACATCGAGCCTCGATTTTGCAATTTCGCTTTTCTGTAATGCAATTTTCATTTCGGGCCGTGTTGAAAGTGCTTTCGCATAAAGAGTTTCAGGATCGGGGATAATTTCGATTCCTGTATTAATCTGCTTTAGTAAGAGTTTGTTGTTCAGTGATTTGCCAAGATATGAATTTAATAAACCTGTCTGAATTCCGAGTCCTGAGAGCAAATCGGTTTTTTGATTATCAATAGACGAAATACGCACCTTTGTACTCATAATATCATATTGAGTTGCCGATCCTGTAGCAGCTTTCTTCTGAATAAACTGTAAATGCTCATCAAAAGTCTTTAGTTGTTCATCTTTAATTTTTATGGCTTCCTGCAGGAAACAAATACTGTAATATGAAGCAATTACGGCAGAAGTTAATCGTTGCTTAACCTGCTCTATCGTAATTTGAACCATTTCTTTATTTTTCTGATCCAAAGTCAGATTTTTTGCTGTTTTTCCAAAATCATAAATATTTTCGTTGATTGAAATGCCGGCTGAATATACATTCTCAGGAAACAGCGAAAAGGTATGGTTTGAACCGTTAATGGGCATGGTGATGGAAGTAGTAGGCCCAACCCGGGAATAAGAACCTGAGAAATTTATATCCGGTAAGTATGCTGTTTTGGTGAGACCTGTTCTTGCATCAGCCGCCACCAGATCCTGATTTGCTTTCAATAGTGAAGGATAACCGGCCATAACTTCATCCAGGATTTGATGCAATGTTAATGAATCGGGTGATGAATTCTGTCCTGCGGTAATTCCATACGGGGCAAGGAAAAGTAACAGAATGATTTTATTGATTGATTTCATTGATTTTTAATTTTTAAAAGTGTTTGTTGAATATTATTCTGAAAGTACACTGTTTTCGTTTGAGCTACCGTTTGAAGCAGTGTTTTTTTTCATTTTCTTCGATCGTATCAGAATGATTGGAATAAAACCAATCAAAGTAATCAAGGCAGCCAGAAGAAAATCGTCGTCGATTCCCTGTATGAAAGCCTGCGAACTTACATTTGACATGATCAGACTCTGACTTTGTTTAACTGCCGTGTTGAAAGAACTTCCCGCATGTTGCTGTATAAAGTAAGACAAGTTTTGGGTGGTTTGTTGAAGAACCTGCGACCCTGACTGAATTGCACCTCCGAACATTTGTGCATGAAAATTTACTCTTGAGGTCAAAACTGTACTCAGTACAGCAACCCCGAGGCTTCCGCCAATCTGACGTATCGTATTTGAGATACCTGAGGCTTGTGCCATTTTATCGCGGGGTATGGTTAGCAAACCCAGTGTGGTAAGCGGGGTAAACATCAGTCCCATACCCAGTCCGCGGACATAAAGTGATGTCATTACTAATGGCCGTTCGCTGAGAATAGATAACTCAGAATTCAGATAAAAACTTAATACCATAAGAAGTACACCTGCTATAATGGGGATTTTAGCATTTACCTTGTCGGAAAAAATTCCCGAAAGAGGAGCAACTGCTCCCTGAATGATACCCACAGGCAGGAATACAGCTCCCGATTGTAATGCTGTGTAACCCATTGAGTTTTGCAGATAAAGCGGTAACAGAAATGTACTTCCGAACATACCCATACTGAAAACAAGCATCACGATATTCGTCATTCCGAAGTTATAGTTTCCAAGCAATTTCAGATCGATAAGTGGATTTTCGGTAGTAAGTTCCTGAGTAATAAAAACTGCAAAAGCAATGGCTGAGATAGCAAAACAGGCAAGTATATATGGTGCAGTCCAGCCTGCCGAATTTGTCTGTGCATTTCCTTCGGATAAAGCAAAAAGCAGAACCGGTAAAAAAATGACTACTGATATAAATCCGATATAATCAAATTTTTTGATGCGGGGATTGATGAATTCGCGCTGTATTACAACGGTAAATGCCATGCCCAGAATTCCAACGGGTACATTCACATCGAATATGAGCTGCCAACTGAAATTATCCACCAGATAACCGCCAATAAGAGGACCGAATGAAACTGACGCGGCTGCAGCAATCGACCAGAATCCAAGAGCAATGCCTCTTTGATGTGGAGGAAATTCCCTTGTAATAATGGCCATTCCCAACGGCTGTATCATACCTGCGCCAAGTCCCTGAATAACCCTGGAAATGATTAATGAAGATTCGTCGTTCGATAATCCGCATAAAAGTGAGCCGAAAGTAAAAAGGAATAATCCCCAGAAATAGATTCTCTTGTATCCGAATTTATCAGCAAGCCATCCCGATGTCGGCAACATGGCTGCCATAGAGAGCATATAAGCGGTAATTACCCACTGAATAGTGGATAAACCAACACCGAAAGATGACATGATTTTTGGTAAACTTACATTTACAATCGTACTGTCGAGCACGGCCATAAATGTTCCCATCATTACATTCGCCAAAACAAACCATTTGTAAAATTTATTCTGAGGATGGTAAAGCGAGTCCCTTGTTCGGAGTTTTCTTCTTATTTTATGTGTCGTTGATATTTTTCGCATTATTTTCTTCTGATTTTAACAACTGCTGACATTCCTGTCAGAAAGTTATAAGCTGATAGTTGCTTTCCGTTATCAGTTCCGTCAATCGAAATTTTCAGTGCTACACGCTGTGTGACTTTGGTGAAATTACCGGAAGCATTACTTGGCGGTATAAGCGAAAACTGAGAGGCTGTTGTCGAAGCCATGTCATATACTTTTCCTGTAAATGTAACATCAGGAAAAGCATCGATTGAAAATTCAGCATCATCACCTGTTTTCAGATTTTCAAGTTTTGTTTCTTCCAGAAATACCTGCACCCAAAACTTAGTGTTGGCATTCAGGGTGAAAATTGACTGTCCCGGTTGAGCTATATCACCTGCAAGCAACCAGCGCCTGGCAATAACACCATTGAGCGGAGCGTATAAGCGTGTGTTGTTGAGTTGTGCATTCAGCACTCCGATTTGCGCTTCTACAGTTGCAATGGCAGCCTGTGCACTGTTGATTTGTGTTTTAGAAACTGTTAATTGAGCTGCGGCAGCCTGTAACTGTGCATCCGAACTTTCTAAAGCTTTTTTCAGATGATCATATTGTTCCTTAGTAATTACTCCACCGTTGAACTGTACTTTTCCCCTTTCAAAATCTTCTTTGGCTTTTTCGTGGGCTATCTGCACTATTGCTAAGTTTTTCGATGCCAGCTGATAGCTTGCTTCCGACTGTAGTTTAGCACTTTCCGACTGAACTTTAGACGCTTTTATCTGCTGTTTCTGTGCCAGTAAATCAGCGCTGTCAAGCTCGGCTATCAATTGCCCCTGACGTACAGTATCGCCTTCCACTACGTATTGTTTGCTGATTCTGCCCATTATTTTCGGACTTATTGATACTACATCCGAAGCTAATACAGCATCATCTGTTCTGATATATCTGGAGTAATCCTGATACCAGTAAATCCCTCCCGTCATCACAGCTATTATTACCAATGTTAAGGGAATGTATACTTTCAAATTTTTATTCTTTTTCATATCTGTTTTTTTTACTGAAGTTTATGTTTTTTTTTTGTATTTAATTATTAGTGTTTTGTTCGGTCATTATTTCTGAAAGAATTGATTTAAGACGGGTAGAGACATCGAGCAATTCCAGGATTTTCTGCTCGTCCAGTTTATTGATTCTTTCTCTCATTTCTTTTGATATTTCTAATTTGATGGCTGCGAAGTCAGCTTTTCCCTTACCGGTCATTTTGATGTTGATAATTCTCCTGTCGTTCGGGTCGAAATGCCTTTCAACAATATTTTCGGCAATTAATTTATCAATATGGGTAGTAACATGAGGTTTTGGCATCGAAAGTTTACATCCGATTTCTGACATCGACAGCATCTCGTGTCTGTTCAAAACACCCATTACATATAAACTTCCGGGATTAATATTGGATTTTGAACGCAGTGATTTTGTCAGATTCTTTGATAAAAGAGGAAAAATTCTGAATAGATTTTCGATAATTATATCGATTGTATTTGTTTCCATATAATAATTTGTAATATAATTTAATTACAAAATTATAACTATTATGAAATGTAATAATTATTGAAATGTAATTTTTAAGTAATTATAACATTGTTCGTTTTCTTTTGTTCGGTGATTGTTTTAAAAATCTGATTTCAATCAGGGTTTAAACTATGATATGCCACAGAAAATTCATATCTTTGCAGCTAAATTAATGATAGAACATCGGATTTTGCAAGATGTTGAAAATCTGATTATTCTGTAACTAACAACATTATTTACCAACAATGATTCATTTTTTTCAGACTCCCGCCCAACATGTTTTTGTGGTTCAGAGCAAAAACAATTTGTCGACCGAAGATGTAAGTAAATTAGAATGGCTGTTCAGCGACGCAAAACTGACTAACCTGACCACAATCGAAGGTAATTACGTCGGTCCGCGCCGCGAAATGATAACTCCATGGAGTACGAATGCCGTTGAAATCACTCAGAATATGGGTATCAGCGGCATTCTTCGTTTAGAGGAGTTTCGTTTGTTGCCACACACACCATCTGCTCAGGGTGGTTTGGAATACGACCCGATGCTCGAACGTATTTATTCGGGTCTGAATCAGGATATTTTTACAATCAACAAACAGCCGGAACCGATTTTATATATCGACGATATTGCTGCCTACAACGCTCAGGAAGGTTTGGCGCTTAGTGATGATGAAATTGAATATCTGAACAATGTAAGTAAAAAAGTTGGTCGAAAACTGACTGATAGTGAAGTATTTGGTTTCTCGCAGGTAAATTCGGAGCATTGCCGTCACAAAATATTTAATGGTCAATATGTGATTGATGGTGAAGAAAAAGAACTAACACTTTTCAAACTTATCCGCAAAACTTCGGAAGAAAATCCGAATAAGTTGGTTTCGGCTTACAAAGACAATGTGGCTTTCAATGCCGGACCTAAAATTGAGCAATTTGCTCCTGCCAGTGGCGATAAACCTGATTTTTTCCAGACAAAGGAGATTGATTCGGTAATTTCGCTGAAGGCTGAAACTCATAACTTTCCGACAACTGTTGAACCTTTCAACGGCGCTGCAACCGGTACCGGTGGTGAAATTCGCGACCGTCTGGGCGGAGGAAAAGCCAGCTTGCCAATTGCCGGAACAGCTGTTTATATGACTTCGTACGCCCGCAACGATAAAGGTCGTAGCTGGGAAAACAATATCGCTCCGCGCAAATGGTTGTACCAAACACCGGAACAAATTCTGATCAAAGCTTCGAACGGAGCTTCTGACTTTGGTAACAAATTCGGACAACCATTAATTTGTGGTTCGTTGCTGACTTTCGAACATCAGGAAAACGAAAAGAAATTCGGTTACGATAAAGTAATTATGCTTGCCGGTGGTGTTGGTTTTGGTACCATGCGTGATGCTTTGAAAGGTGAGGTAAAAGCAGGCGAGAAGGTGGTGGTAATGGGTGGTGACAACTACCGGATTGGTATGGGTGGAGCTGCTGTATCGTCGGTACAAACAGGCGAGTACGACAATTCGATTGAATTGAATGCCGTTCAACGTGCTAACCCTGAAATGCAAAAACGTGTTTCGAATGTAATTCGTACCCTGGCCGAAGCTGATTCGAATCCTATTGTATCTATTCACGACCACGGTGCTGGTGGCCACTTAAACTGTTTATCGGAATTGGTGGAAACTACCGGTGGTAAAATTGATATGTCGGCACTTCCTGTCGGCGACCCAACGCTGAGTGCTAAAGAAATTGTAGGTAACGAGAGTCAGGAACGTATGGGCTTCGTCATTTCTGAAAAAGAAGTGGAGAAAGTACGTGCCATTGCCGAACGTGAACGCGCTCCTTTTTATGTAGTGGGCGAAACTACCGGCGATATGAGATTGACATTTGTGATGCCCCTGCCCCCTAACCCCCTGAAGGGGGAAAAACAGGGTATGCAAACTGCATATCCATCATTATATTCCCGATTAAAAGAGTTGGCAGTAAAGAACAGACATAATCCAACCCCGGCAGAAGAATTTCTTTGGGAACAATTAAAAGGCAAACAACTTGAAGATTTTAAATTCAGAAGACAACACATTATTGGTGATTGTGTTGCCGATTTTGTGTGTTTGCAAAATAAAATAGTTATCGAAGTTGATGGAGGTTATCATAACGACCCTGAAGTAATGGAATATGATAAATTAAGAACGCAACTTTTCGGGGAATATGGATACAAAGTCATAAGGTTTACAAATGAGGAAGTAATAGGTAGTATTGAAAATGTTCTTGAAACAATAAAACTTGAATTACGCTCTGAAAACTCCCCCTTTAGGGGGTTGGGGGGCAGCTATCCTATTGATTTAGCTTTAGAAGATTTTTTTGGAAAGTCCCCACGTACAGTAATTATTGATAATACTATATCTGAACATTATGCAGCACCCGAAATTTCGGAAGAAAAACTGCAAAGTTATATCGAAAACGTATTACAGGTGGAATCGGTGGCTTGTAAAGACTGGTTAACGAATAAAGTTGACCGCTCGGTAACAGGTAAAATCGCCCGTCAGCAATGTGCCGGCGAAATTCAATTGCCATTGAACGACTTAGGTGTGGTTGCGCTTGATTTCCGAGGAACTACCGGTATTGCTACTTCTATCGGACATGCGCCGCTGGTAGCAATGGCTGATTCGGAAGCAGGATCGGTAATGGCAATTGCTGAAGCTTTGACCAACATTGTTTGGGCACCATTGACCGATGGTTTGGACAGCGTTTCGCTGAGTGCCAACTGGATGTGGCCTTGTAAAAACCCGGGTGAAGATGCCCGTTTGTACAAAGCGGTAGAAGCTTGTTCGGACTTTGCCTGTTCGTTGGGTATCAATATCCCGACCGGAAAAGATTCGCTTTCGATGACTCAGGTATATGGCAGTCCCCAAAATCCCCCACAGGGGGACTTCAAGAACCAGGTTTCTGATGGTGCTGAATCAAAAGCCTCCCCTGCGGGGAGGTTTGGTGGGGCTGATAAAGTATTCTCGCCCGGCACGGTGATTATTTCGGCAGGTGCTGAAGTGTCGGACGTGAAGAAAGTGGTTTCACCGGTATTGGTTAACGACGAAAAATCAGTGGTTTATTATATTGATTTCTCGTTTGACAGCCATAAATTAGGTGGTTCTGTTTTGGCACAAACGCTGAATAAAATTGGTGACGAAGTTCCAACTGTAAAAGATGCAGAATATTTCAAGGAAGCTTTCGACAGCATTCAGCAAATGATTGGTCAAAATCTGATTCTGGCCGGACACGATATTTCGGAAGGTGGAATGATAACTGCATTGCTCGAAATGTGTTTTGCTAATACCAAAGGCGGATTGAATGTGAATCTGGATTACATTGCTGAAAAGTCGCTGGTAACCATGCTTTTTGCTGAAAATCCGGGTGTGCTTATTCAGGTAAAAGACCGCAAAGCAGTAGAAAAAATACTGAACGACAATGGTGTCGGTTTTGCCCGCATTGCTACGCCGATAGCTGAACGCCGTTTGGAAATAAACCGCAAAAAAGAAGCATATTCATTTTCAATCAACGATCTTCGCGACTTGTGGTTTAAACCATCGTATTTACTCGACCGCAAACAAAGCGGTGAAGTTTGTGCTCAATCGCGCTTTAACAATTATAAAAACCAGCCACTCGAATTTGCGTTCAACTCTTCGTTTAAAGGAAAATTTTCACAATTTGGCATTTCGCAGGATCGCCGGCCAAGCGGCATAAAAGCAGCTATCATTCGCGAAAAAGGAACTAATGGCGAACGCGAAATGGCTTATGCATTGTACCTTGCAGGCTTCGATGTGAAAGACGTGCACATGACCGACCTTGCTACTGGTCGCGAAACGCTCGAAGACGTGAATATGGTGGTGTTCTGTGGAGGGTTTTCCAACTCCGACGTACTTGGTTCGGCCAAAGGCTGGGCAGGAGGATTTCTGTACAACGAAAAAGCAAAACTGGCGCTCGATAATTTCTATAAACGAAACGATACTTTGAGTTTAGGTATTTGTAACGGTTGTCAGTTAATGGTGGAATTGGATAAAAGCTCCAGCCCCCTAAATCCCCCACAGGGGGACTTAAAGAGCCATGTCTCTGAAAATTTTATAAACGATGCTAACTTAAAAGCCTCCCCTGTGGGGAGGTTTGGTGGGGCTACGATGTTGCACAACGATTCACACAAATTTGAATCAGGCTTTGTAGGTTTAACAATTCCTGAAAACAATTCGGTAATGCTGGGTTCGTTAAGCGGAAGTAAATTAGGTGTTTGGGTGGCGCACGGCGAAGGTAAATTCTATTTGCCGAAACCGGAAAACGAATACAATATTATTGCTAAATACTCACATACAGGTTATCCGGCTAATCCAAACGGCTCTGATTATGCAACTGCCGGTATTTGTTCGGCCGATGGTCGTCATTTAGCCATGATGCCACATCCTGAACGTGCTATTTTCCCCTGGCAATGTGCAAATTATCCGGCTGACCGCAAAAACAGTGATCAAATCACTCCCTGGGTCGAAGCATTTGTGAATGCCCGGATTTGGGTGGAGAAAAACAAATAGAAAAATCCCTGAAACGGGAAAAGAAAATTTAAAATCCTGCTATCAGAGATGATATCAGGATTTTTTTTTGTTATAATTGAAAAAACGGGAACTCTGATTACAAGCGCAGCGAAGTCGCTACAGGTTGAAATCGATTCCATTAATGATAAATTTGTAAGTTGTTGACTGTGTGTTTAATGTATGGATATATTTAAAATAAACTGAAGCTTTCGTGAAACTCAAATATGTTCACAGACCTGGTTATTAAAATTTTTTCATAATTCAAATCGTATATGTGAATAATAAGTTTCAGAATTTAAATAATATATCGGATTTAAATTTCGGTTATATCAAAAAATTCTTTTCGGTTTTGGTAAATAAACTCCTTTCTCTAATGAAAACTAACTCATGCTTCAGAGAATCAACAGTTGTTTAATCGGTTGTCTTCACATTTATGAAGGTTTTTAGGATGAAACGGACAATTAGTGAATTTTAGCTCATCAACGTTCGTCCATTTGTTTGAAGATAATCAAATTCAATTTTAATAAATTTCAGGTTAGAGTTTATCACTCCGAAACAACAATACGATTTGTGCTGAAAAAATATTAACTTTGGACACAAAATTCATCGAAAATTCAGGAAAATTGACAAAAGTCTCAGAATCATTGTCCGGTTTCATAAATGTTTAAAATCAATTATTTCAAATGAGAAAAAGTATAAAATTTTACTGTTTCATCTTATGTTTTGTTCCGGCATCGCTGGTTATAGTCTCATCGCAGGAAATATGGAAACAACCTTCAAAAACTTTTGATGAACGTGCAGGCGATTTAATTTCAAAACTGACACTTGAAGAAAAAACACAGTTAATGCGTTTTGATTCACCGGCTATTCCACGTCTTGGTATTAATGCTTATAACTGGTGGAATGAATGTTTACACGGTGTGGCACGTGCGGGACAGGCAACTGTTTTTCCTCAGGCGATAGGTATGGCAGCCATGTGGGATACCGGGCAAATGTATGCCATTGCCAATGCTGTATCCGATGAAGCCCGTGCAAAGTACAACAGCTATCAACAACAGGGGAAATACGGCATATATCACGGACTGACTTTCTGGACTCCTAATATTAATATCTTTCGCGATCCCCGATGGGGAAGGGGCATGGAGACTTATGGCGAAGATCCTTTTCTCACTGCCGAAATGGCTATACCTTTCATCAAAGGGCTTCAGGGCAACGATCCGCATTATCTGAAACTTGTAGCAACTGTGAAACATTTTGCAGTACACAGTGGTCCCGAATCGACGCGACACTCGGCTAATATCTGGCCTTCAGATTATGATTTGCATGAAACATATCTGCCTCATTTCGAAAGAACAATTAAGGAAGGTGGTGCATATTCTGTTATGTGTGCCTATCAGCGACTGCGAGGAATTCCCTGTTGCGGAAGTCAGTTTCTTGAAAATATCTTACGAAATCAATGGAATTTTCAGGGTTATATCGTATCTGATTGTGGTGCCATTCATGACTTTTACAGGAAATCGGCCCATGAGGCTGTAAATACTCCCGAAGAAGCTGCAGCAATAGCCGTTAAAGCAGGTACCGATTTGAATTGCGGCAGTGTATATGCACAAAGTTTACTGAGTGCCGTAAAAAAAGGATTAGTTTCCGAAGCAGAAATCGATCGTTCAGTAAAACGATTGATTTTGGCCCGTTTGAAACTGGGTGAATTCGATCCTCCATCTATTGTGCCTTATTCAAAAATCCCTTTGTCAGTAGTAGATGGTAATGAAAATCAGGACATTGCGCTCGAAGCTGCCCGAAAGTCGATGGTGTTGCTTAGAAATGCAAATCATTTGCTCCCGTTTTCAAAAAAAGTTAACAGAGTGGCAGTGTTAGGCCCGAACGCGAATAACAATGAAATTTTACAGGGTAACTACAACGGTTATTCGAAACACGAAATTACACCTTTCGCAGGAATAAAGAATAAACTTCCGAATTCAGTGGTTAGATATGAACCCGGCTGTCGTTTGGCTGACAGTCTGCCATTGCTTACCACAATCGAACCGGATTTTTTATATACGGATAAATCGCTGAAAACAAAAGGTTTGACAGGATCATATTACTCAAAATCCGATTTTGCCGGAGTTATCCAACATTCGCGTATCGATAAAAATATTGATTTTGTATGGTGGAACAAAGCTCCCTTCGATGATATGGATCCTGCTTCATTTTCGGTTCGTTGGGAAGGAATTCTTGTCCCTCCGGTCAGTGGAAAGTATGCGATTGGTGCCCGGGCATTTAATGGTTTCGTGGTTTACCTTAATAACAAAGTGTTGTTTAAAGGTCAGAAAAGTGATCATAGTCCGCGCTGTGAATATGAATTTATTGATCTTAAAGCTGGACAAAAGTATGAAATCCGTTTTGATTATCAACAGAATAATTCTGAATATTCCATTGCCCGACTGATTTGGGATCAACCTGATAGTCAGTTAAGAAACAGAGCCGTAGCATTGGCGAAATCATCTGATTTGGTAGTCCTTTGCATGGGGTTAAGTCCTTCGCTTGAGGGTGAAGAAATGAAGGTTAAAGTGAATGGGTTCAATAAAGGCGACCGGTTTGATATCAGGTTGCCGGGGATTCAAACTGAATTTATATCCGAAATTATAAAACTCCGTAAACCGACGGTTCTGGTATTGCTCAATGGAAGCGCCATTGCCATCAATACAGAAGCTGAAATGATTCCTGCTATCCTTGAGGCATGGTATCCCGGACAGGCGGGTGGCACTGCAATAGCCGATGTGCTTTTTGGCGATTATAATCCTGCCGGCAGGCTTCCTTTGACTTTCTATAAAAGTATCGATCAGATTCCTGCTTTCGAAGAATATGAAATGCAGGGAAAAACTTATCGTTATTTTGACAAAAAACCTTTGTTCGAATTTGGTTATGGTCTCAGTTTTTCAGAGTTTGAATATCATTTGCTTTCAGCGCCAACCAATATTATTGCTGGTGATTCAATAAAAATTGCCGTGCAGGTAACCAATACTTCGAAAATGAGTGGTGATGAAGTGGTTCAGCTATATGTTAATTTGCCCGATAGTAAAATGAAAAAACCTATTCGTTCGCTTCAGGCATTTAACCGCATTTTTCTCAAATCGGGTGAAACAAAAACAATCGGATTTAAGCTAAAACCTTCGCAATTTGCAGTGCCCGACAAAAATTTTATACCCATGGTTGAACCCGGACGTGTCGAAATCTCTATCGGAGGAAAGCAACCGGATGACGAATCAGTTAAAGCCGGAAAAGTGGTGAAACATATTGTAAATGTGACCGGAGATAAGTATTTTATACCAAATGTGTCGTTATGATTTGTAAATAATCTAATTATTTAATAACCGGAGCAACCACATTTGTAAGTGTGTTGATTTATCCTGTGAATAGTGGTTTGTGCTATTTTTTATGGAATTAATATATTTAATTTCAATCATTTTCTATAAAATTGCTCAAAATATTGTGTAAATAAAAATAAATTATCATCTTTGTACCCGATTTTAGAATAAAAAGAAAAACGAAAATGATTTTGAACATTAATAAATTATGGTGGTGGCACTTGCAGATTAGCTAATCCGTGAGAGGGAACACCTGTATAAATTGTCAAAAACAAAACATATACAAAAAGGCTTGTCGGAACTCACGATAAGCCTTTTTTTTAGCCCCCTAAATCCCCCACAGGGGGACTTTATGAATAGAAAATGTATTTAAATATGGATAATATCAAACATAACAAAGCTGACCAAAAGTCCCCCTGTGGGGGATTTAGGGGGCTGGAGTTACCAGATAATCTGGGCTATTATGGCGAATTTGGCGGGGCGTATATCCCTGAAATTCTGCACGGTTCTTTTGAAAGATTGAAAGAAGCATTTTATGCGGTAAAAGACGATCCTACTTTCAAGGCAGAGTATTACGAACTGCTGAAAAACTACGTAGGTCGTCCTTCTCCCTTGTATTTTGCAAAACGATTATCGGCAGCTTACGGCACCAACATTTACCTGAAACGGGAAGATTTGAACCATACCGGTGCACACAAAATCAACAACTCACTGGGACAAATTCTGTTGGCTAAACGCATGGGTAAAACCCGCATTATTGCTGAAACAGGCGCCGGACAGCATGGTGTAGCCACAGCTACAGCCTGTGCGCTGATGGGTCTGGAATGTATTGTATTTATGGGCAAAACAGATGTGGAACGTCAGTTCCTGAATGTGCAGAAAATGCGCATGCTGGGTGCTACGGTTGAGGCGGTTACGAGTGGAAATATGACCTTGAAAGACGCCACCAACGAGGCTTTCCGTTATTGGTGTTCTAACCCTGATTCGTTTTATATCGTGGGTTCTACGGTGGGTGCGCATCCTTATCCCGATATGGTGGGTTATTTTCAATCGGTGATCAGCGAAGAAATCAAATGGCAACTCGAAGAGCACATCGGTCGTGATTATCCCGACTACCTGATGGCCTGCGTGGGTGGTGGCAGCAATGCCATGGGAACTTATTACCATTATCTGAACGATGAACGTGTCAAAATCGTATCAGCTGAAGCGGGTGGTTTGGGTGTCGATAGCGGTGAAACGGCAGCAACTATTTCGTTGGGAACAACCGGAATTATCCACGGTGCCAAAACGCTGTTGATTCAGGATGAAGATGGACAGATTATCGAGCCTTATTCTATTTCGGCAGGGTTGGATTATCCCGGAATTGGTCCGGCACATGCTTTCTTTGCCAAAATGGGTCGCACAAAAGTGTTGCCGATAAACGACGACGAAGCGCTCGAGGCTGCATTTGAACTCACCCGGCTGGAAGGAATCATTCCGGCTATCGAATCGGCACATGCACTGGCCTTGCTCAAAAAAGAGAAAGAAAACTTCAAACCCGAAGACATAGTTGTGCTAACCGTTTCGGGACGCGGAGATAAAGATATGGATACGTATGTAAAGCATTACAACACTGCCCCCTAACCCCCTAAAGGGGGAACTTAATATTACTATTGATTTTTTCAACAAGATATTTACAGTATTATGAATAAGGAAAAGAAAATAACAGACAATACTGACTTCAATTCCCCCTTTAGGGGGTTAGGGGGCAAGTTTATTGTCAACTCCCGTACCATGCTCGCCGACCTGCAAACGCCGGTGGGCATCTATCTCAAAATTCGTGATTTGTACACAAACTCGGTGTTGTTGGAAAGTTCCGACTATCACGGCGTGGAAAACAGTTATTCGTACATTGGATTTTGTCCGATAGGTGGGATTTCGGTGAATCAGTTTCTGATTAAAGAAGAATATCCCGATGGAACCAAAATTGAAACTTCGGTTACCGGCAAACTAACTGTAGCTGAGCGTTTCGATGCCTTTTTGAAATCGGTGGATATTATCAAAAATGACAATCCGGTGGGCATCAACGGGCTTTTCGGTTATTCATCGTACGAGTCGGTACAGTATTTCGAAGATGTAAAGCTTTCGGCGCGCGAAACCGTTCCGGGAAGCATGCCGGGGCTGCATTACGTGTTGTTCAAATACATCATTGCCATCAATCATTTCAATAATGAACTAACCATTATCGAAAATTTGTTGGAGGGCGAAACTTCGCAGATTGATTCCATTGAGGAAATTCTGGAGAATAACAATATTGCGCTGTATGATTTTGAAGCTGTTGGTGAAGAAAAATCGGATATTACGGACGAAGATTACCGCAAGATGGTGACCCGCGGGAAAGAAGAATGTTACAAAGGAAATGTGTTCCAGATTGTGCTTTCGCGCCGCTTTTACCAGCAATACAAAGGGGATGATTTCAAACTCTATCGCACTTTGCGCTCGGTGAATCCTTCGCCCTATTTGTTTTACTTCAACTTTGGCGATTTCCGCATTTTCGGTTCGTCGCCCGAGGCGCACCTCGTGGTGGATGCTAAGAAGGAAAAGGCGTACATCAAGCCAATCGCCGGAACATTCCGCCGTACGGGTAACGATGAAAAAGATGCTGAACTGGCTGAAAAACTCAGCACTGATAAAAAAGAAAATGCTGAACACGTGATGCTGGTCGATCTGGCCCGCAACGATTTGAGTCGCAATACCGATACGGTGGTAGTGGATGTGTACCGCGAAGTGCAGTATTATTCGCATGTGCTGCATTTGGTGTCGAGCGTGAGCGGAAAACTTCGTCCCGACACGAAAATCATCAAACTTTTTGCTGATACATTCCCCGCAGGAACACTTTCGGGAGCGCCAAAAATCAAAGCCATGCAGCTGATCGACAGCATCGAACCGCACGACCGTGGTCCTTACGGAGGATGTCTGGGCTATATCGGTTTCGATGGAAGCATGAATCAGGCCATCACCATTCGTTCGTTTGTAAGTAAAAACAATACACTTTATTATCAGGCGGGTGCGGGAGTTGTAGCCAAATCGAGCGAAGAAAGCGAATTGCAGGAAGTAAACAACAAACTGGCTGCGCTGAAACGGGCAATACAAATGGCGGGAAAATAAACTGCCCCCTAACCCCCTAAAGGGGGAATAAGAGAAAATAGTACTGATGATTTAAATTTTTTCGATATGAATAATATAATAGTAAATAAACAAAACGATGCTAACTCAACTCCCCCTTTAGGGGGCCGGGGGGCAGGCATCTCAATATTAGTTTTCGACAATTACGATTCATTTACCTATAATCTGGTGCATGCCGTGAAGAAGTTGGGATATACCGACGTGGAAGTGCATCGCAACGACCAGATTGCATTGGAAGAGATTGCCCGCTTCGATAAGATTATTCTTTCGCCGGGGCCTGGTGTACCTTCCGAGTCGGGCATTTTGCTCGAAGTGATTAAAACCTACGCACCCACAAAACCGATTTTAGGTGTTTGCCTGGGCGAACAGGCCATTGCTGAGGCTTTTGGCGGAACATTGATTAATCTTTCCGAAGTTCATCATGGAGTAAGTTCAATGGTGGAAGTGGTCGCCGAAGATGTTTTGTTCAATGGTCTGGACAAAAAACTGGAAGTAGGGCGCTACCATTCATGGGCTGCTGAAAAAACAACTTTGCCCGAATGCCTGAAAATTACAGCTGTGGACGAAGAAGGCATGATAATGGCCGTGGCACACAAAACCTACGATGTGCGTGGTGTACAGTTTCATCCGGAATCGGTGCTCACACCAAAAGGAGAACAAATGCTGAAAAACTGGTTGACAGCCCCCTAAATCCCCCACAGGGGGACTTGAAGAAAGGTTGTCTAAATTTACTATTAAACAAAACTAACTATAAGCCTCCCCTGAGGGGAGGTTTGGAGGGGCTTTATGAAACAAATACTGAATCAATTGTTCAATCATCAGTCGCTCACTCGTCAGGAGGCGGCCGAGGTGATGACAAATATCGCTGCCGGAAAATACAATGATGCACAAATTGCGGCATTTATCACGGTGTTTCTGATGCGAAGCATCGAGCTGGAAGAAGTGATTGGCTTCCGTAATGCCTTGCTGGAGCTGGCACTGCCGATGGACTTATCGGAATTTGATGCGCTCGACATTGTGGGCACGGGTGGCGATGGGAAAAATACCTTCAATATTTCTACCTGTAGCTGTTTTACGGTAGCAGGAGCGGGATATAAAGTGGCCAAACACGGTAACTACGGTGCTACTTCGGTAAGTGGAGCATCGAACGTGCTGGAATATTTCGGAGCAAAATTCACTACCAATGTCGATACCATCAAAAAAGCGTTGGACAAAGCAGGATTTGCTTATTTGCATGCACCGCTGTTCAACCCGGCCATGAAAAATGTGGCTCCGGTGCGTAAAAATCTGGGCGTACGCACATTCTTTAATGTGCTTGGACCACTTATCAGTCCGGTGCGTCCTCAATACCAGTGTCTGGGTGTGTACAACCTGAAGATGATGCGTCTGTATAACTATATCTACCAGAATCTGGGAGTACAATACAGCATTGTACATTCGCTGGACGGATACGATGAAGTCTCGCTGACTGATACTTTCAAAGTGCAGAGCAATATGGGCGAATTTGTATATACACCTGAAAAAATTGGCTTCAAACGTCTGGCTCAGGAAGATTTGTGGGGAGGCGAATCGGTTGACGATGCGGCGAAAATCTTTATCAACGTGCTGGAAAACAAAGCCACCGAAGCACAACGCAATGCCGTGGTGGTAAACACAGCCTTTGCTATCCAGACCCGCACGCCGATGAAACCTTTGGAACAATGCATTGCCGAAGCTGAACACTCATTAGAAAGCGGACATGCCAAAGAAGCGTTTGTGAAGTTTTTGGAAGTATATAAGTAAAGCCCCCTAAATCCCCCACAGGGGGACTTAAAAGATTGGTGTATTTATGAATAACAATGAAAATAATAGGTTTAAACTAACTTCAACTCCTCTCCTTCGGGGAGGTTGGGAGGGGCTGTCAATCTTAGACAAAATAATCGCCGACAAACGCATCGAAGTGGCTGCGCGGAAAGCAAGCACTTCCATTTCTGAACTCGAAAATGCACCTGCTTTCGGACGGACATGTTTGTCGCTGAAACAAAATTTGCTGACATCGGAGTCGGGTATTATCTCGGAGTTTAAACGTAAATCGCCTTCGCTGGGTTGGATTCACGAACATGCCGATGTGGTGCAGGTGACTGAAGGTTACAGCCGTGCAGGTGCATCGGGTATTTCTATCCTGACGGATTTCCCGTATTTCGGGGGTACGCCGCAGGATTTAATGGCGGCGCGTCCGCAGGTGACTTGTCCCATTTTGCGCAAGGACTTTGTGATTGACGAATATCAGTTGTTCGAGGCCAAAGCCATGGGTGCCGATGTGGTGCTATTGATTGCTGCTGCGCTTACGGTGCAGGAAACACTAGAACTGGCACGAAAAGCGCATGATTTAGGACTAGAAGTGTTGCTGGAAGTACACAATGCCGAAGAACTCGGACACGCCAACGATTTTATTGATATGCTGGGCGTGAACAACCGCAATCTGAAAACCTTTGAGCAAAGCATTCAAACTTCGTTCGACCTGGCAGCGCTGATTCCCGATCAGTTTGTAAAGGTGAGCGAAAGCGGCATCTCGAAAACCGAAACCGTAAAAGAACTTCGCAAAGCTGGTTACAAAGGCTTCCTGATGGGCGAAAATTTTATGAAGGAAAATGATCCGGCAGAGGCATTAAGAAAATTTATCTGCCCCCTAAATCCCCCACAGGGGGACTTAAAATAGTTTTAATGAAAAATATATTCAACAACACTAACTCAGAAGTCCCCCTAAAGGGGGGATTTAGGGGGGCTGTCAAAATCTGCGGGATGAAACATTCCGAAAATATCCAGCTGATAGCGGCTTTGCAGCCCGACCTGATGG
Source organism: uncultured Paludibacter sp. (assembly GCA_937897985.1). Classification (GTDB taxonomy): domain Bacteria; phylum Bacteroidota; class Bacteroidia; order Bacteroidales; family Paludibacteraceae; genus Paludibacter. The sequence continues at coordinate 78,633 of CALCBD010000031.1, forward strand.
GGTTTATTTTCTATCCAAAGTCGCCGCGCTATGCCGAACCGCTGGATATGGAAACACTACAATCGCTGCCGGCATGGATAAAAAAGATTGGTGTATTTGTGAACGAAGATTTAGAGCGTATACTCACATTGGTATTTAAATACAAACTCGATGGCGTGCAATTGCATGGTACTGAAAATGCAGAGATGTGCCGGAAATTAAAAGATGCAGGACTGATTGTCATTAAGGCTTTTTCTATTGCTGAAGCGTACAATTTCAAAGTTACAAAAGCCTACGAAGGTGCCTGCGATTATTTTCTTTTTGATACTAAAACAGATGCCTACGGTGGATCGGGGGTGAAGTTCAACTGGAGCATGCTGGACGAATACACGGGCGAAACACCCTTCCTGCTCAGCGGTGGTATTGCTGCTGACGATGCTGAGGCTATTTTAAAAATAGAACATCCACAGTTTGCAGGCATTGATTTGAACAGCAAGTTCGAAACCAGTCCGGGATTGAAGAATGAGGAATTATTGAATGTTTTTCTGAAGCAATTAAGGGATTAGTAATTTATTGATATTTTTGGTGATTCGTTGTTGTTTGTTGTTGTTGGTAGTTATTCATAGTTATTCGTAGTTATTTATAGTTATTCATAGTTATTTATAGTTATTCATAGTTATTTGTTGTTATTAGTTTTTATCAGTAGTTATTCATAGTTATTCATAGTTATTTATAGTTATTCATAGTTATTCGTAGTTATTTATAGTTATTCATAGTTATTCGTAGTTATTTATAGTTATTCATAGTTATTTGTTGTTATTCAAAGTTATTTGTTGTTATTCGTAGTTATTAGTTGTTATCAGTAGTTATTCATTGTTATTACTCGTTATTTGCCTTTCAGGCGTTATTCATTGTGCACAATATAATTGACTGGCGACAATTGTCAGTCGTCCGTCGTAAAGAAATAAAAGATGAACAGAATTATTCAATTATTCGAACGTAAAAACAAAAATATCCTGTCGGTGTATTTCACAGCAGGATTTCCAAAGTTAGATGATACACTTCCCACTCTGGAATGTTTGCAGGCTAACGGTGTGGATTTGGTGGAAGTAGGAGTGCCGTTTTCCGACCCGCTGGCCGACGGTATTGTAATTCAAAACAGCAGTCAGCAGGCTTTGAGAAATGGGATGAGCATCCGCAAACTGTTTAATCAGCTCACCAATGTCCGCGATAAAATTCATATACCGCTGGTGATGATGGGTTACCTGAATCCGGTTATGCAATTTGGATTCGAAGCATTCTGTGCTGAATGTAACAGGGTGGGAGTGGATGGATTAATCATTCCTGATTTACCAATGTCGGATTTTCTGCTTGAATATAAAGATATTGCCGAGAAGTACAGTCTGGAATTCATCTTCCTGATTACGCCCGAAACTTCCGACGAGCGCATTCGTGAAATTGACAGCCATACCAATGGATTTATCTACATGGTGTCGTCGGCAGCTGTTACAGGTACGCAGACTTCATTCGATAGTAAAGTGGATTATTTCAACCGCATCAACTCATTGAACCTGAAAAATCCAAGATTGATCGGCTTCGGTATTTCCAACAAAGCCACACTGGATACTGTAAACCGTTATTCATCGGGCGCTATCATTGGCTCTGCCTTTATTAAAGCCCTGAACGAAACCGGGGATGTGGAGGAAGGTGTGAACTTGTTGATGAAACGACTCAGAGAATAGTGACCTGCATCCCCTGCAGGTAAAATAATTCATAAAAACAAAAGCAACCCGTAATGAGTTGCTTTTTGTTTTATATATAAGTTGTTTTTAAATGAGAAGCTGTAAACTGAATCGAATCAGCTATTTGCTGTGATATTACTTATCGGGCTGAATGTTTTGGTCAATTTAACCGTTCATTTTTCCCACCATTTAAAGGTTACAACTTCGCCCGGTTCGAAAGTGTATGAAAATATCTTTTTCTCACTTTGAAAAATTACTTTTCCGGCTTCCTTTCCGTAATAGACACCCATATAAACCAAACTTCCATCCGGATTCTGAAATGCAACTCCTTTTAAGGCATTTCCATTGCTAACTAAACGTTTAGCACCGAAATTTACAGCTTTACCATAATGACCCAATGCGTAATATTCAGCATTGTTTTTAATTTTTCCCTTCGAGCTGACTTCTACAACACCATAACAATCCTGACAACCGAAATTTTTGGGTCCATAGTTTTCGTCCAAAGCCAGATTCCAGACAAGAACGTTTTTGCTCCAGCAATTCATAGCTCCGGCTATCAGATCACCAACATACCAACGTATATTCTGATCGAAATCAGGAGCCCAGCCACCACCCGATTGTTCGGTGAAGTAAAGATTCCGGTCAGGATGGGCCTCATGTACTTTACACAGAGCTGAAATCTCGCCTTTGTAAAGATGAAAACCTGAACCATCGGCATATTTTTTTGCAACTGAATCATTTAAAATGCTGATTGGATAGTCAGGATTATCGCAATTATGGTCAAAAAGTATAATTTTGGTATCTAATCCGGCAGCCTTCAGTTTTGGCCCGAAATAGTCTCTTATAAAGATTTTTTGTTCACCGGCGTTCATATCCATACATGAATAGGCGGCAGTACCGAATTCAGGTTCGTTTTGTACCGACATGGTGTGAATTTTTATGCCTTCCTGTTTGTAGGCGAGAATATATTTGATCAGATAATCAGCATATACGCTGTAACAGTCGGTTCGTAATTTTCCACCCACCATACTACCGTTGGTTTTCATCCAGCCCGGAGGACTCCAGGGTGTTGCCATTATTTGTAGTTGCGGATTTATTGCAAGGATTTCTTTCAATACGGGTATCACATCTTTATAATCTTCGGCTATTGAAAAATTGCTCAGCGTAAAATCTTCTTTTTCACTGTAACTGAATAAACCGAATGCAAAATCGGAAGCTCCAATACAAAGTCTTGTGTAATTAATGCCAATACCCTGATTTGTAAATAACCTGCGTAATAGTGAATCTCTTCCTGAAGCCGGTAAATTATGATTTAAAACATAAGCCGATGAATGAGTCAGTGCAGCACCTACACCTTCGACAGTTTGACATTTTTGTGAAGTTTGGATTTTTATAACCGGCAAAGTTTCATCAAAATGTTTTATAAATGAGGTCTCTTTGTTGACAAAAAGACGATTGGCGTGTGGTAATGTGCTTATTACCATGATTTTGTTTGTGGCGCTACAAGCGATTAAAACCACACTTAACAGGGCTATACCCAATAATTTCTGAATTTTCATTTTTTAATCAGATTTTAAATTAACTACCAGAATTTCATTTAAACATGAAGGAAACAACTGTTTCGTTGTACTGTTCATATATGAATTTTCGATTGGCACAACGCACATTGTATTTTTGCTTTGAACCACTCCGGTTAAGTATAACTGCAACCTTACTTCCATCTGTATTCATAAATGAGGATACAGTTACTCCTCCCGGCCAGTTGGTCGAGGTATTATTAATACGTACAGCACCCAAACGTACGAATTTTGAAAAATGACCCAAAAGATAATATTCCTCGTTTCGGGTATAGCTTCCATCAGTTTTAATGGTTACTACTCCTCTGCAGTTCTGACAACCTGCTGTAGTGGTGGTAGGGCCGTTCTTCTCATTCAGAGCCAGGTTCCACATAAGGAAGTTTTTGGAGCCACGGTTTACAGTTGCCATTAAAAATTCTTTCATATACCAGAACATATTTCCCATTCGGGTATCAGTATTCCAGCCTCCTCCTGATTGTTCGGTAAAATAAACATCTTTATCAGGGTGTTGAGTCTGCACGGCTTCGATGGCCGATGCAGATCCTCCGTAACCATGCCATCCGGTGCCGGCCACATATTTACGGGTAATCGGGTCGTTCAGGATATTCACCGGATAATAGGACATATCGAAATTGTGATCCCAGATAATGATTTTGGTTTCTATGCCATTGGCTACAAATTTTGGCCCCAGATAATCACGGATAATAATGTTCTGTTCAGTCCATAACATTTTCATTGTCGGGTATCCGCCGGTTTCGTACATTGGCTCATTTTGAATGGTGATGGCATCGATATTAATTCCTTCGGCCCTGAAGGCTTTAATGTATTTTATAAAATATTCGGCAAAATCATTATAAACTTCCGACCCTTTCAGGCTCCCGCCATACATACTGTTGTTGGATTTCATCCATGCCGGTGCACTCCACGGACTGGCAAGAATTTTTATAGTCGGATTGATTTTTTTGATTAACTTTAGTACAGGCAATAAGTCGGTTTTGTCCTGTTGCGGAATAGCAAAAGTATTTATATCCGGATTTTCGCAGTAGCTGTAAGTGCCCAACGAAAAATCAGAAGAACCAATTGTTATCCGCAGATAATTCAGACCGATACCTTTTACAGGGTCAAATAAGTCAGTAAGTAAAGTATCTCTGTCAGAAGTTTTCATCTGATTGATAAGAAAAGCCGACGAACCTGTAAGTGCAGCTCCAAATCCATCGATGTACTGAAAACTGACTGTTGAATCGAGTACAATGGTGAAATTCCCGATTTCGTGTGAAAAATTAATTGATGATTGCCGGCTAAGCAACTGAACTTCATTGCCCGAAGTTTGCCATACCTGAACATCGCCTGTCGTATCAACCGGCTGCGGGTCGGTGTCAGGTTTGACGTTTGTATCTTTACAACTGTACTGGAACAAAAGGAAAGCTGTAATTAATGCTGAAAACCGGAGTGTTTTTTTCATTGTAATAAATTAAAAATCCAACCAAAAAGAAGGTTCATTTTGGTTGGATTAAAGTTACAATAATTATTTGATTTTTACAAAACTTGTTGTTTTGTTGTTGATATTTATAGTAAAACGATAGATTCCGGGAAGATTTGCAAAGTCGGGAGTACCGTTGAAATTACCTTTATCGTTTGGAGAAGGTGAGTAAAGATAACTGTTGGGCATAGCATAGTTTTGTGAGCTCTCCTCATCACCCCAGGTGCGTTGATGCATAAATTTCACTCCGAAAGTTAATCGCCATGGTTCTGCTGCTGTTGGGTCTACCTCGTGATTAGCATAAAATACAGCTTCGAAAACGCCTTCTGTAACTTTCCGGCAGAAATGATATTCGAGAGGCGAATTCCAGTTCCACGATGAAGTTTTAACTGCAGGTGTTCTGGCAGGTCCCATTCCGACACCAACCAGCCACATAGCGTTAGGATAAACTGCTTCAGGTTGTTCTACGAATACATAGTCGAGGCGTGGCAGGTAATAAACCATATAAATACCTGTTTCACCAAGAAATTTAACTTTGCCGGTTCCGGTAACTTCAAAGAATGTCGGATCCATCGAATTTGCCACATCGGTCAGACCGCTTATTGACATTTCGGTATCTTTTCCGAGATACATTTTTATACTCTTCCAGTCTTCTTTAGTTGCAACATTCATGTGGTCTACCGAAGTCATTTGTACTGTTGTCATGTTGTTGATGTTCAATGAAGTAGCTGGCATGAGTTTGTCGCCTTCACCTTTTACGGTAAAATTATACAAATCGAGGGTGATTTTTTTGAATCCTACCAATGTCGGGTTCGAAAGTTTAATTACATCGCCGGTTACTGTTATAACTGTACCATTCACAGTGACATCAACCAATCCGACACCTCCGTTAATAAATCCAAAAACAAGATTATCCGGATTTACCCAATCTATTTTTTTAAATTTATTGACTTTTGTAGCCAGACGAAATGTAATTTCATTCTCGAAACTCAAACCATCAGCCACATAGATGTGATTGGCAGCATCGGTAAGCTTCATTTCAACAGTACTTGTTGGCGCAACTAAATATATACCGGGGATAGGCGGACGTGATGCTATTGTGTTGAGAATTACAGTATCGCGATGAGTACCTTCCACATTAACCGAACTCAAATGTACCTCTACTTCGGCTCCTTCGGGCATGTGTGCAACAAAAGGAATTTTATATTTTTGAGAATAGGTGGCGCTATTGCCTTTGGTTCTTATTTTTTCAGTTGTAACTATTTCATCGCCGACCACTATCTTAACTTCGAGAGTTGAAAGAGGTGTAAGCGGGTCGGAGACTCCGACAGAAAGACTAATGGAATCACCATAGATGATTTTGTTTTCGGCTACAACTGCTTTTTCGAATTTGGGCATCGAAGCCGGGAAATGGGTTCTCAGCTCTTCCTCCTGACACGAAGCTAAAAGCAAAGTAGTGAGCCCGAATATTGTTGCTTTAAATATGTTTTTCATATTACCTTTATTTGATTTAATAATTAATAACCGGGGTTCTGAACCAGATTTGTATTTAAGTCGATTGCAGTTGAAGGTATCGGAAATAAATAAGATATTTTGCTGAATGTCCGGCGAAGTGGCAAACGTCCGCTATCGCGGGAATTCAGTGTGTTCATTACTTCCTCTACTTTGTCGTAACGTACCAGGTCGAACCATCGCTGACCTTCGAAGGCTAACTCAAGTCTGCGTTCTTTTAAGATGGCATCGAGCATGGTTTCTTTTGAGCTTTTTACAGTTGCCGGAATGGCAGGCAATGAAACACGGGCTCTGATCTGATTTACAATTGCTTCGGCGGCGCCAAGATTGGCTGCACCATCCAGACTGGCTAATGCTTCGGCTTTCAAAAGCAGAATGTCGGCAAAACGGAATTTGATAATACTGTGTACTGCGGAACGCATTTTATACATGAAAGGGTAATTGGCTGACGGATAGTAATTACTCCAGCCTGCCTGATAATAGACAATTGATTCGTTTTTGCGGATATTATCATTTTCAGAAGTAAAGGCTGCTATCAAATCGCGGGAAGGTGTTACCCATTTAGCCCACGAAAAGTTTGCTTCCGGATCCAGTAAGTCCTTTCCGAACATCCAGGTCACCCAGTTTCCTCCTCCGGGATAGAAATTTACCTCAAGAATTGATTCGGGGGTTGATCTTTTTTTCAAATCAGTTCCTGCAGAGTTCATGGCATAAATATCACCGTAATTTGGATTAAGTGTAAATCCATCGGCTATTACTTCGTTACAATATTGCAGCACTTTAGCGTAATCGCGTGCAGGTTTTTCGGCATAAACTTTAGCCAGAAGTGCTCTCGCTACCGATTTCGAAAATTTGGTTTTATCTCCGGCATCATTAGCCGGTGCATCAACTATGGCTTCTGTCAGGTCTTTGATCATCTGTGCATAAGCTTCGGTTGGTTCGGTTTGTTTTGGGTAATACAGTGGATATACTTCTTCAATATTTTCGGCTGTAATGTCTTTTCCTTCTTTTGTTACAATTGGAATATTGCCCCAGATACGAATCATATCGAACCATATAAGTGATCTGAAAATTTTAGCTTCGGCTTTCCATTCTTTGCGTTCAGTAGCTGTAAGTGTTGCATCGGGTACTTTATCGATGTTCTCAATTACGGTATTTGCCTGTGCCACATCGGCCAGATATCTGTCCCAGTCGCGGGCTAAAACACTATTACCACCATCTATAGCATTTGTTTCGATTGGCACTACCTGCGAGCCGGTGCTACCACCGTACGAATTATCGGAACGTGTTTCGCACAACATAATCAGATCGAGATACCAATGTTCCTGATCCTGAATTTTCTGATAAAGCGCCTGATACTGTGAATACATCTCAGCTCTGGTTTTGTATTTGATGGAGTCGGTTCCTGAAGTCTGACCGTAGGTTCTTTCAGAGTATTCCGAGATCGGATCGTAATTGAGTGAGCAGGAAGCTGCCGTAACAGCCAGAATTCCTGCAAAAATTATTTTTGAAATATGTTTTGTCTTCATCTGATTCGTATTTTATTAAAATTCAACATTTAAACCTACAATGAAAGTACGGGTTTGTGGATAAGTTCCCCAGTCGATGCCCTGAACAGTTCCGCTGTTACCCCATTGATTTACTTCAGGATCGAAGCCAAGGTATTTGGTCATTGTAAAAAGGTTCGAAGCTGTCAGATAGGGTTGTAGTTTTGATAATCCAAGCTTTTTCAATTTCGATGGAGTTACATTGTACGATAAAGTAACATCTTTTATTTTCAGATAACTTCCGTCTTCTACGAAATAGGATGAAATCTTCATGTCGTATCCGGCTTTGGGAATTGTGGTAATCATTCCCGGACGACGCCAGCGGTCGAGTACACGGGTCGATTGGTTTTTGGCGTCGTACATTCCTTCGGTTTCCATGCGCGAAGCATTGAAAATGTCATTTCCGTACGAACCCTGAATCAGAACGCTTAATCCAAAGTTTTTATATGAAAATACGTTTGTCATTCCGTATGTAAAGTCCGGATTCGGATTGCCGATTTCTGCTTTGTCCGAGTCGGTAATGGACCCATCGCCGTTTACATCCCTGTAAATCAGCTCTCCGGTTTCAGGATCAACGCCATCGCTGAAGTATCCGTAAAATCTTCCGAGTGATTGTGATGGCTCATTTCTGACAACGAATTCGGTAATATTTTCACTTGTTTTTGCTGTGTTGTACACCTGCGAAAGTACTAACTTAGTCAATTGGTTTTTATTGGTAGATATATTAAAATCTGTTGACCAGTTGAAGTTTTTGCTATTGATGTTTTTTGAATTTATTGAGAATTCAAATCCTTTGTTTGACATTTCTCCTTCGTTTCGGGTGATGGTTGATGCTGTTGATGCTCCCGGAGGAAGACTTACATACATCAACATATTCGTGGTGTATTTTGAATAATAATCGATGGCGAAAGTCAGTCTGTTTTTTAAGATGGTAAGGTCAAGACCCACATTTGTCTGAGTCATTGTTTCCCAAGTTAAATCTGCCGTTCTCAGTTCGTTCTGTGTGATAGTGGGAGTTGCAGTTGATTTGCCGGGTTGAGTCCAGTCGACACGGTTAATTGCAAATCGTTGTAAATAACTGTAATCCGGTAATCCGGCCTGATTTCCTGTTTGTCCCCAGCCTCCGCGGATTTTTAAATCGTCAATCCAGGTCAGGTTTTTCATGAATTTTTCGGAGGAAATACGCCATGCTGCCGAAGCTGAAGGAAAATATCCCCAGCGATGATCGGGATTCAGTTTTGATGACCCATCCACACGCATGTTGACTGTTGCCAGGTATTTACCATCGTAGTTATAAGCCAGTCGGCCAACATAGGACATCATTGCCCATGCTGATTCGTAACTTCCTCCACCCTGCGATACTTTATTTCCTGCATTTACTGTTTTAATACTTCCATCGTGGAAATATTCCGAACTAACGTATGATTTGCTGTATTGGCTTGTGGTACCTGATGTTCCGCCCATAAAGTCAATCCTGTGCAAACCGAATGATTGATTATAACTCAAAATATTGTCATAAATCATTACTGTACCGATGGAACGATCGTCGGTGGCAACACCTCCGGTGCTTCTTCCATAACCTGTTTTCACCGGGTCGAGAAAACTTGTGCTGTTATTGTAGAGGCGATCCAGAGTAACCGATGAACGTAATTTTAAATTCGGTAAAAAAGTGATTTCTGCACTTCCTGTGCTTACAAGTCTGTTGTTGAGCGATTTGTTATCGGCTGTACGCGACATGTTTTCAACCGGTGAAGTGATGTTGACACCATAGAAATTATCATAATACTGACCGGGATTATTTTCGTCCCAAACAGGAGCGTAGGTTGGAGCATTGATGACCGAAAGTACCACACCCGCACGGTTGGCTCCCAATCCGCTGACAATACCATTGTTTTTATAATCGGAATACGATATGTTGGCACCAATCTTTAACCACGGGCGAATTTGATTTTCAATGTTCGACCGGAAATTGAACCGTTCGAAGTAAGCCACTTTAATGATTCCCTGTTCGCCTGTATAACCAGCCGAAAGATAATAATTTAATTTGTCGGTGGCATTTGAAATTGAAAGCTGATAATTCTGAGTCAGTGCGTTTTTGAATGTTTCGTCGTACCAGTCGGTTTTATCGGTAAGTGTAGCCGGTAATACGATGGTCGAACCCATGTCATCAAGCAATTCGCGGTATTGAGCTACATTAAGCGACTCAATTTTTTTAGTCAGGCTTGTAAAACCACCGTAGGCATTCATCGAAATTTTGGCTTTTCCGTTCGAACCTGTTTTAGTGGTGATTAAAATTACACCGTTGGCTGCTCTCGAACCATATATGGCTGCAGAAGATGCATCCTTCAGTACCTGTATGCTCTCAATGTCGTTAGCTGAAAGAAATGAAATATTATCAAGTGTCACTCCATCAACTACATAAAGCGGGTCGTTGCTCGAGTTCATTGATGTTGCACCACGTACACGGATGACCATGCCTTCGCCGGGAAGTCCGTTGGGTTTTATAACCGAAACCCCTGCTGCTTTCCCCTGCAAAGCCTGATCGGCCGAAACTATGGGTCGCTGATCGAGATCCTTTGTTGATATTGATGTGATAGCTGTGGTTACATCGCGTTTTTTTACCGATCCATAGCCTATCACCACAACTTCATCGAGTGCTTTTGTATCCTCCGAGAGAACAACTCTGATGTTTTTCCCCGATCCGACACTGATTTCTTTCGGATTCATACCGATATAACTTACAACCAGAATGTCCCTGGGTGATACTTCGATGCTGAATCTGCCGTCGAAGTCGGTTATTGTACCTGTATTTGTTCCTTTTATAAGTACGTTTGCCCCGATAATCGATTCGTTTTTACTATCGACAACCACACCACTTACGATGTTTTTTTGTGCAATCAGACTGAACGGAACAGCTAATGCTATCATCAGTGCATATAGCAACAGTTGATGTCTACTGCCCGGATAAACTGTTCTTTTTTGCTTTTCTTCTGTGATTTTCATTGATTTAATTTTTACTGGTTTTATTATTTATATGTTATTTTTGTTTTCAATTTTCCTACTGATATTTCAAAATCACCCGGCTCGGTAATCCATTGGTTTTGCTGATTAACAAATGCAATATCTTTAGCTGTGATTTCAAAACTTACAGTTTTCTTTTCGCCGGGTTGCAGATTGATTTTTTCAAATCGTCTCAACCGTTTGACGTCGGGTGTGATAGTGGCGTATAAATCGCTGGTGTAAAGCAAAACAACTTCTTTGCCTGCCCGTTTTCCTGTGTTTTTTACATCGACATCAATTTTGATTTTGTCTCCATTCGAAAATTCTTTGGCAGAAACTTTCAGTTGACTGTACTCAAATGTTGTGTAACTTAAACCAAAACCGAATTCGTACATAGGATTGTAATCCGACTCATAAACATAAGCTCCATCGGCTCTTTTCTGCTCCTCGGAGGGCTTATGATAATAGGTTACAATTGAATTAGGATACGATGGGTAGGTATAAGGTAATTTTCCGGAGGGGTTAACATCTCCGAATAAAATTCCGGCTAAGGCATCAGCTCCGTAATTGCCCGGCAGATAAGTTTGAACCACTGCCGCCATCGATGGCTCAATCTCACTGAAACACCGTGGACGTCCCTCGTTCAAAACTAAAATCACGGGTTTCCCGCTTTTCGAAATTTCACGAGCCAGCTTTAACTGATTCGAACTGAGAGTCAGATCATTCAAATCACCCGGTTTTTCGGCATACGAATTTTCACCCAGACATAAAATTACTGCATCTGCTGTTTTGGCAGCTGCTATAGCCTCTTTCATTCCGTTTTCATAATCTTCAAAATATTTGCCTTCTTCGTTATAACTTACTCCGGGTATGTATTTTACATTATTTATCCCGATTTCGTTTTGAATGGCTTCGACTATTGTGTTGAATTTTGATGTATATCGTTCGGTTTTTTCACCCTGCCACGAATAACTCCAGCCACCGTTCAGAGTACGTATGCTGTTTGCGTTGGGTCCGCAAACCAATACTTTTGAGCTTTTCGACAATGGAAGTATTTCTCCTTTGTTTTTCAGCAGTGTGATTGCATCTGCCGCCGATTCGTAGGATAATCGTGCTGATTTTTCAGAACCGAATTCAGGGTAATCTTTAATATTTGTCACAGGATGTTCCCATAAGCCTAACTTCAGTTTCATTTTCAGAATTCGTCTTACCGCATCATCAATCCGGCTTTCTTTTACTTCGCCGGATTTAACCAGCGCTATCAGATCGTTACAAAAACTTTCGTATTCGTAAGGAATCATCGACATGTCAATTCCTGCATTGATTGATAGTTTTATCGCTTCTTTATTATCTTTTGCAATTTTATCGCGGGTATGCAGGTTGATGATGTCCATCCAGTCGCTCACCACTACTCCCCCGAATTTGAGCTTATCTTTCAGCAATCCGGTTATAATATCGTAACTTGAATGCACCGACACGCCGTTGATGATGCCTGAATTGATCATCACTGCTTCGGCACCTGCTTCGATAGCCGCTTTGAATGGTGCCAAATGATATTCTGTCAATACATTGTCCGGAATAAATGCCGGAGTCCTGTCCTTGCCCGATACAGGAACAGAATATCCCATGAAATGTTTCAGACAGGAAGCAACTTTATACGGACTTTGAACACTATCGCTCATACCTTCGTAACCTTTAACCATTTGTACTCCCATTATTTCGGTTAAATACGGATCTTCGCCGAATCCTTCAAACTGGCGTGAGAACCGTGGATCGGCTCCTAAATCCAAAACAGGTGAAAAATTCCATGGAATTCCGCTTGCCCTTGTTTCGTATGCCGTGACTCTTGCCATATTGTATGCATTGACAGGATTAAATGATGCGGCTATCGTAATTTGCTGGGGAAACATAATAGCTCCGTCGGTATAGGTTGTTCCGTGTGTGGCGTCGATCCCGTATATTACAGGTATTTTCATTCTTGTTTCGTCAATAGCAACTTTTTGTATCAACGAAATGATTTCATTCCACTGTGCGGGTGGCAATGCGTAATTGTTGGTGGTATTCAGTATTGAACCTATATGGTATTCTTTTATGGCTTTCCGCAACCTGAGTGTATCAATGGAAAAAGGTTCGTTGCTGGCATGCCTGTTTTTACCGTTCCCGACGACATCGAGCGTAATTTGAGCCATCTGACCTACTTTTTCTTCGAGTGTCATTTTCGAAAGAATAGCTTCTGCCTTTTGGTCGGTTGAATTTTCCGTTTTCGGATTACACGATGTGAAAAATAATACAAAGAAAAAAATAAATGCGCTGATAATGGGATGTTTAGTCATTTTTTATAAATGTGAATAATTGCTGAAAATAGTATTAGTGTCATTTAAACAATAAGTTTGTGACGGCAAAAATAAAATATATTTTCATAGTATCCAAATATATTCGTGTTTATTTTACACTAAGTATTTGAAATTATTTATAAATGCATGAATAACAGTGTTATAGCCCGGACTTAATTTTTGAAGCAATTATTTCTGCCATTTCTTTTGCCCCTTTTTCATTCGGGTGAATATTATCGGGGAAACTGGCTTTCTGATTGCTCATAGCAGTGTTCAGATCAATAAGCGGAAGTTTGTTTTTTTGTGCAATTCTGCGTATAGCCGGTATCACTACCTTTGTTAATGTCGAGTCATTTATCCCCCATTCTGTTTTAAAAACCGGAACCGGGAGACAAACAAATATTTTCGGAGACGTAGAAATGGTATTCAGAGTGTCAATCAACGACTGGTAGTCTTTTTCGAAATCGGAGGCATAATGGTTTTGTGGCTTTGTGTCGTTTGTGCCTAATTTAATTACGATGATATCGGGCCGGTAAACAAAAGTGTTTGAAAATTCTTTACAATTCCAATAAGGGAAATCTCCCTTTTTTTGCATGGTAGTGGCGCTTCTGCCGCAATTCAGTACATTGTACTTTTTACCTAATATGCTATCGAGCACAACCGGATAACTTGTTTCACTCTGCTTCTGTAAACCGGCACCTTCAGTAATACTGTCGCCCACACATGCGACTCTGAGAATTTTTTCGGAACAACTCATCATAAAAAGTATGATAAGCATAGCTGGGATTGTTTTTTTCATTTTCTATATTAAATATAAGTGTCAAAATGACAATATGGTTTTGTTTTGCAAATATACGGGATTTGATTTTATTGTCCAAATTATTTCGTGTTTTATTTACACTAAGCCTGTATTTAAAGTTTGTAAAAATTTTTTTTATTTGCAATGTGTGTAATTGACACTACCAATGTATTTTTATATCAGAATTTTATTTACCTTTGTGGCGTTAATAAAATAAACCAACTAATAATATGACAGATACAACCAACAATCCGTTTGCAAGCTTACCAACCATTTCGGTCGATTGTGTGATATTTGGCTACCACGAAAATGAATTATCTGTTCTGATACGGAAAGAAGATGTTCCGTTAGACGGAAGAATAATTGAGGAATGGAAACTACCGGGTAACCACATACGAAGGTCGGAAGATATAAATGCCACTGCTGCCCGTATATTAAAGGAACAAACCGGCCTCGAGGATATTTTTGTAAAGCAGTTTTATGTTTTCAGCGATCCCAACCGCCTGAAACGTCGTCCTCAGGATTTTGAATGGGTAAAGCCGCGCCTCGACGATGAGCGTGTAATTACTGTTGGATTTTATTCGCTTATTAATATTAATTCTATCGACAATTCAAAACTGATTGATGTAGCCAAATGGGCTAATGCCAACGAAAAGATTGATTTAATGTTCGACCATAACGAAATTTTCACTGAAGCTTTAAAGAAACTCCGTTATGATTTGTTGCACGAACCACTGATATTTGAGCTTCTCCCCTCAAAATTTACTCTTACCCAGATGCAAAAAGTGTATGAAGTGATTTTCAATACATTGTATGATAAAAGAAACTTTCGCCGGAAAATTAATAAAATGCCGTATTTGATTCAGTTAGATGAAATTCAGACCGGAGTTTCACATAAACCTGCACGATATTTCAGTTTCGACAGGGATATATATGAAAAGAGCCGAACTGAACGCTTTGATTTCAGGGTTTGACAGGATTCTGTTAAATGGAGAGTTTGTCAATTCCTTTGATGGTGTTAGTGACTTTCATGATAAAAATATAAACGATTGGTATCAACGAAAGTGCATTTGCCCAGATCAGTGGAGCATCCATTAGTAAAATGCCGTAAACAAGCCACAATGTGATACATACTACCACAATGCAGTACATAAGAAGTGAAATGCTGTGTGTGTCCTTTGATCTGAAAACTTTAATTGCCTGCGGAAACTGATTTAATACTGAAAGTAAAGAGGCTGAAAATCCCACGATTTCTACTGTTGTCATCTTCTGATTTTAATTTGGGTTCAAAGATACATGTTTTATAGAACTGAAACAAAAAAGTGGCTGTTCAAATTCATTGAGCAGCCACTTTTTTGTACAAATTTATATTATTTTACCGATACTTTTTTAGTTGCACCATCAACATTTACAATATAGAGTCCGGGATTTAATTTTTTAGAATTGAAAGTTCCGCTCAGATTTTTATTCTCAATGTTCCGACCTGTAATGTCGTATACAATTACATTCGAAATTACATTTTCGACGATGAGCTCATTATTCAGGCTATAAATATTATTTGTAGCTTCTTTTGCAGTTGTAAAACCGCTCAGGCTTTTTTTCCATGCCACAACTGAAATTGAGGTATTGGCATCATCGGGATAGGTAGCCGTACGATCGGGATATTTATCACCCTTTAAATCCGCTTCAACATAATTCCAATCCGCTTTATTATAAATATTATAGTAGATTTTCATTACCATAGGAATACTGAAAGAGAAAGTTCCATCCTGATTTTTAACGGCCTTCATTGCTTTTGTCATGTCCCATCCCAGAAAATCGCCCTGTATAAAAATACTGTCGGTGCCTGCAGGTACTGTTACTTTAATATTGATTGTACCTGTTTTAGCCGGGTCAAATATTCCTTCAAATGCATTTACCACAACCGCTGTACTGTTGTCGGTAGTACCGTATACAAAGTTGGCTTTGGGATCGGTTTGCTGATATGACCATGCCGGACCTGCACAAAATTTAAATTCCATGTTTTTGGCATCCATGCTATGTACTTTTATTGAGAATACCTTCCCGTTTATATCTTCTGATACAAAAGTCATTTTTGTGTCGTCCGACGGACTGCTCCAACCATTAAAACTACCAACAAGATACAACACTTTTACATCAGCAGGGACTAATGCTTCAATAGTTACATCGCGTTCGTCGGGAACAAAAGTTTCCAGCCATTTAGCTACTACATCCATTGCCGACCATGTCCTGTCGGTTATTGCTGCTCCGGTTGCATCTTTCTCAATGTATTTCCAGTCCGGACCACTTAAATACTGATATTTCATGTCGGCTGTTGCAGCAGGTAAATCAATTCTGAAATGGGTTTCATCGATTTTTGTTAATGCCGAAGCAGATGGGTTCCATCCGTTCATTTCGCCTGTAATGTAACAGGCTTTGGTACCTGCAGGTACAGTTACATTGTAAGTTAATGCCGATACTGACTGAGTCAGGGCAAATGCGCTCAGAAGAGCAACTACAAGAGTAAAGATTTTTTTCATGATACTAAAAATTAAGAATTTCAAATATTGGTTTTTTTATCTCTGTTTTTTCAACGTGTCAAAAGTACACAAAGATTATTGTCTTTACAACACTTAGTACCTTGTTTTTAACGTATATTATAAATTTTAATAAATCGGGAGCACGTTAATCCGGTGAATGGAGGACCCGGAAATCAATTGAAATCACATCGGTTTCGATCATCTGAAAGTATTTTGTATGAAGTAATATTAAAGCCTGTGCTCTAAAAAATCAGTGTTTTAGAACCGGGTAATTCAAAGCGAAGAATAAGAGGAATGTCAATAAAAAAGAGAATGACTTCTGAAAAAACAGGAATGAAATCCAAAAACCACAATCTGAAAAAAAAAGGAAGCTGTCCTTTTTAAGGGCAGCTTCCTTTATATTTCTGTGCTTTAACGGCTAATTACACAATTTACAAAGTTTTTTTCACTTCGGTTTCCTCAAAACTTTCGATCATATCGCCGACACGTATATCGTTGTAATTCTTGATATTCAGACCACATTCGTAGTTGGTACCTACTTCTTTTACGTCATCCTTAAAGCGTTTCAGCGAATCGAGTTCACCAGTATAAACCACAATGCCATCGCGTATGATACGAATTTTATTAGACCTCTTGATTTTACCTTCACGAACCAGACAACCTGCAACTGTACCGACTTTTGTAATTTTAAATACTTCGCGAATTTCGACAGTTGCAGTAATTTCTTCTTTAATTTCAGGAGAAAGCATACCTTCCATTGCCGATTTAATTTCTTCAATAGCGTCATAAATAATCGAATACAAGCGAACGTCGATTTCTTCCTTCTCGGCCATTTTACGTGCACTTGAAGTAGGTCGTACCTGGAAGCCGCAAATAATTGCATTTGAAGCAGCCGCGAGCAGGATATCCGAATCGGAGATAGCACCTACAGCCTTGTGAATCACATTTACCTGAATGTTTTCAGTCGAGAGTTTCAATAAGGAGTCGGAAAGAGCTTCCACAGAACCATCCACATCACCTTTAACAATGATATTCAGTTCCTTGAAGTCGCCAAGTGCAATTCTTCGTCCCAGTTCGTCGAGTGTAAAATGCTTTTTCGTTCTGATACTTTGTTCACGTTGCAATTGTTCACGTTTGTTGGAAATTTCGCGTGCTTCGTGTTCAGTGGCCATGACATTAAAATTATCGCCGGCCTGTGGAGCACCGTTCAGTCCGAGAATCAAAGCAGGTTCACCCGGCTTCACTTCTTTAATTTTCTGGTTTCGTTCGTTGAACATAGCTTTTACTTTACCATAACTGATTCCTGCAAGTACAACATCGCCAATTTTAAGTGTTCCGTTCTCAACAAGGATAGTTGATACATAACCTCTTCCTTTGTCGAGTGAAGATTCAATCACTGAGCCTACAGCACGTTTATTCGGATTTGCCTTCAGATCAAGCATTTCAGCTTCGAGTAATACTTTTTCGAGCAATTCTTCAATTCCTTTTCCCTGTTTGGCCGATATTTCCTGCGACTGATATTTTCCGCCCCAGTCTTCGACCAGATAGTTCATTTGAGCCAGCGATTCCTTGATTTTTTCAGGATTTGCTCCTTCTTTATCAATTTTATTGATTGCAAAAATCATAGGAACATTTGCTGCCGAAGCGTGATTGATGGCTTCAACAGTTTGAGGCATAATATTGTCGTCGGCAGCCACAATAATGATGGCAATGTCGGTTACCTTTGCTCCACGGGCACGCATAGCGGTAAATGCTTCGTGACCCGGTGTATCAAGGAAAGTAATCCTTTGTCCGTTCTCAAGTTTTACATTGTAGGCACCGATATGCTGGGTGATTCCACCGGCTTCGCCGGCAATCACGTTGGTTTTACGTATGTAATCGAGCAAAGAGGTTTTTCCATGGTCGACATGTCCCATTACAGTTACAATAGGAGCTCTCGGAAGCAAATCTTCTTCTGCATCAGGTTCCTCCTCGCCAATAGCTTCAATCACATCGGCACTTACAAATTCAGTGGTAAATCCAAATTCTTCGGCAACAATATTAATTGTTTCGGCATCGAGTCTTTGATTAATCGAAACCATTATCCCGATGCTCATGCAGGTGGCAATTACCTGGTTAACAGTTACATTCATCATTACAGCCAGTTCACTTGCAGTAACGAATTCCGTCAGTTTCAATACGCTTTCCTCGTCGCGTTCGCGTTGTGCCTGTTCGTGCTGGCGTGCGCTTACCGATTCCCGTTTATCACGACGGTATTTAGCTCCTTTACCTTTTTTATTACCACTTGCCAGTCGGGCCAGCGTTTCTTTTATTTGTTTCTGAACTTCTTCCTCGTTAACTACGGTTTTCAGTGGTCTCTTGAGTTTGTCCTTATTGGGACGGGCTGTATTTGCTGTGTTATTGCTGTTTGGCGTTACTTTTTTAGGTTGTCCCAAGTTGCCCGAACCTTGTTCGACGCGAGAAATATCGACCTTCTGGTTTGTAAATCTTTCGCGTTTTTTCTTTTTGGAAGCAATACTTTCGGAGCTACCCACAGCTATTACCTTTTTATCACCGTTGACAATTATTTTTCTGCTTTCGCCTGCCGGACGGTTTTTTTCTTCTCTTTCTTTTCGTTTCTGTTCTTTTGTTTTAGGTTTGGGCCGTGTAGTCTGATTCAATAAATCCAGATCGATGGTTCCGATAACAACCGGTTTCTTTTCAATTGAAGCAATGCCGATTTTAAAAATTTCTTCTTCCTCTTCCTCTTCCGAATCAATATCAGTATTTTCCGGTTCCGGTTTTTCAGTTTTTTTGTCAGCCGGCTTTTGACTCTGGTTTTGTTTCGTATTTTCGGTTTTGTTGAGAATGAGTTTTGGTTTTTCCTGAATTTTCTGTTCTTCAGTGTCGGCTGCAGTTTTTTGCACCTGTTTTTCCTCAGTTTTTTCTGCAGCAGGAGCAGTTGATTCAGAAATTTCTTCCTGTTTCGGTTTTACTTCCTGTGGCGTCGTTTCAACTTTTGATTCGGGAGCTTTTGTTTCAGCAACGGATTCCGGAATTTTGGTTTCGGTTTTTGTTTCTGCCGCCTGAACCGGTTTTACGGTTTCAATAGTCTGATTTTCAGTCTTTGTTTCAACGGGTTTAGTTTCAGCAGGTTTGGAGTCAACTGGCCTGGTTTCTGCAGCTTTGGTTTCTGCAGGTTTGGATTCGACATGTTTTGAATCAACATGTTTATTCAAAGCATCTAAATCAATTTGTCCTACTGCTTTGATGTGAGGAATTTTTTCTTGCGGGACAGAGGTGTGGAGAATTTCTACAGGCTTTTCTACAGGTTTTGTATTGATATAGCCTTCCAGTGCCACAGTTCCTGCTTTTTCTTTCAAATGACGTTCCTGACTTAATCGCTCCGATTCCATTTTCAGGGCCATGTCTTTGTTAAATTCTTTTGCAAGTAAAAGATGTAAATCATCCGACAATTTTAAATTGGGATCGGCAGATAATTTATGACCTTTTTTTGCCAAAAATTCTATGGCGGTAGTCATTCCGACATTTAAATCTTTGCAGGCTTTGCTTAATCTTATGGACATATATTTATTTAAAAATTTTTGAAATTTGAAGAGATATTTGATTACCTCTGTATTAAATCAGCGAAAACAGAATTTATTTAATGTTCTGAAAAATAATATATTAAATATTAGTTTTGTTCTTCATTTTCCATATATTCATCTTCGTCCTCAAATTCTGCTCTTAAAATGGCGAGTAATTCGTCGATGGTTTCCTCTTCGAGGTCGGTACGCCGTATCAAATCCTGGCGTGGAATTGCCAGTACGCTCTTGGCTGTATCACAACCTATTGCTTTCAGAGCGTCAATAACCCACTGATCAATTTCATCACTGAATTCGTCGATGTAGATATCTTCGATTTCTTCGTCTTCGTCAATATCGCGGAACACGTCGAGGGTGTAACCTGTAAGCATACTCGCAAGTTTGATGTTCAATCCTCCCTTACCGATAGCCTGTGATACTTCTTCGGGTTTCAGATAAATTTCAGCTTTCTTTTCAGATTCGTTCAGTCGGATTGACGATATTTTTGCAGGGCTTAATGCTCTGGAAATAAACAGGCTGACATTGTTGGTGTAGTTGATTACGTCAATGTTCTCGTTGCGTAATTCACGAACAATGCCGTGAATACGTGAACCTTTAACACCAACGCAGGCTCCAACCGGATCAATGCGGTCGTCGTACGATTCAACGGCTACTTTGGCTCTTTCGCCCGGCATACGTGCAATTTTCTTAATCAGGATTAATCCTTCATTGATTTCGGGAACTTCAAGTTCGAAGAGTCTTTCGAGGAAAACCGGCGAAATACGTGAGAGGATAATTTTCGGATTGTTGTTTTTGTTTTCAACCATAGCCACTACCGCCCGAACGGTATCGCCTTTGCGGTAAAAGTCGGAAGGTATCTGTTCTGATTTGGGCAGATAAAGTTCATTTCCCTCATCGTCGATAAGCAACATTTCCTTTTTCCAGATTTGATAAAGTTCGGCGCTGACTATTTGTCCCACTTTTTCGCTGTATTTGCTGAAAACATTGTCTTTTTGTAATTCCAGAATTTTTGACGAAAGAGTCTGACGAAGCGTGAGGATAGCACGCCGGCCAAAATCAAGAAAATCAACCTTATCAGTTACTTCTTCACCAATTTCATATTCATCATCAATTTTTTTTGCCTCCGAAAGCGAAACTTCCATGCTTGGATTTTCAACTTCATCATCTTCTACTACCGTTCTGTTACGGTAAATTTCAAAGTCGCCTTTATCGGGATTGATAATCACATCATAGTTTTCATCTGTTCCGAACAATTTTGTAATAACGCTCCGGAACGATTCTTCCATTACGCTGATTAAGGTACTTCTGTCGATGTTTTTCAGTTCCTTGAATTCCGAAAATGTATCGATTAAATTTATGCTTTCTTTTTTGCTCATGGCTTATTTGAATCTGATAAGATATTTTGTGTATTTTATATCTGAATAATTGAATTTTAGTTTTTCCTTAATTGTAATTTTTCTTTTTGAACCCTCCGGCTTTTCGGTTTTTTCAATTTCTATTTCAAAGTTGGTGTCGTTGACTCCGGTGAGAATTCCACTCAGTTTTTTCCCTGTTTTAGTTAATACTTCTACTTCGTTCCCGAGGTTTTTTTCGTATTGTCTGATTACTTTGAACGGCTCAGTAAGTCCGGCTGAACTTACCTGAAGTTCGAAATCTTCCTTATCCCGGTCGAGCGAAGCTTCAATGTGTTTGCTCAGATCGGCACAAAAATCTATTTCAACTCCTTCAAACGAATCTATTTCGATTGAAATACGATTGTCGGTACTTATTGCCAAATCGACAAGATAGTAATTTGTATCTTTTAAAAATGCTGTAACAGACTGATTTATAATGTCTTTTTCGATCATGCTTAACGTGAATTTAACAAAGAAGGGGACTTATGTCCCCTCCTCAATTCCTTTATTCGTCCGCAAAAGTACAAATAATTATTTAAACTACAAAGTTTTAATGAAAATCTTTGGATTTTTTGCTGTTTGTCTGAATTATTACTTTTGGCTGGTAAGATTGAATTTTTCGGGGAATCTGGCATGAACATTTTTATAGAAATCCTGAATTTTGATTAAATCAGCTTTTTCGTCGCCGGTAGGATAAAAGATTTCGGTAATGGCCAATTCCTTTTTTGCATAGTCAATGTAAGCCAACTGTATAGGTACACCTGCCTGCAGGGCAATATGGTAAAAACCCATCTTCCATTTTGTAACCAGACTGCGGGTACCTTCGGGTGTTACTGCTAAATGGAATTTCTCACGTTTAGCGAATTCATCTACCATTTGCTGTGTCACCGATGTTCGTTTGGTACGATCGACAGGTACTCCGCCGAGTGCGGTGAAAATTTGACCCATAGGGAAGAAGAACCATGATTTTTTAATCAGAAACGATGCTTTACGGCCTAAGGCCAGATATGACAATTCGCCAATAGGGAAATCCCAGTTACTTGTATGCGGTGCAACGCAAATAATGCTTTTCGGAGGTTCGGGTACTGTAACAAAAGCGTTCCAGCCGAACAGTTTTAATATCCATCTGCTAAGTTTTTTCATCATTATTTTTAGTTTGTTGTTGTTTTTTTGAGGAATGTGCCTGTCTGCTCTAAGGCATTTTATGTCCTGTGGCAGGCTTTTTATTCACTTTGCAAAGATACTCAAATTTTGTACAACCTCCGATTGTTGAAAACTTATTTAGTGTAGTACGATTCAAATTGCTAACTTTGTATCTTCTTATCCTGTTTCCTGAGTTTTTTTAATTTCAGGGAATGAAATAAGTTTTAATTTCAAAAATTTTTTAAATCTGAGAATGGATTTTTTAAATGAACTAAATGAAAATCAGAGGCGTGCGGTCGAATATGTTGATGGTGCTTCGTTGGTGATTGCCGGTGCAGGTTCGGGAAAGACGCGTGTGCTGACTTATAAAATTGCCTATTTATTGAAAAAAGGGATGGCACCTTCTTCGATTTTGGCACTTACATTTACCAACAAGGCTGCACGCGAAATGAAAGATCGTATAGCCTCGATGGTGGGTGAGCGTACAGCCCGTTATCTTTGGATGGGAACATTTCATTCGGTGTTTTCACGCATTTTACGAAACGAAGCAGATAAAATCGGTTATACAAAGAATTTTACTATTTATGATTCTTCCGATTCAAACAGTCTGATAAAATCTATCGTCAAAGAATTGAAATTGGACGAAAAGCAATATAAACATGGTTTTGTACATTCAAAAATTTCTTTTGCCAAAAACAATCTGATTACTCCCGAAGCTTATGCCGGTAATCCGGATTTGAATAAAGCCGACCTGAATGCCCGCGTGCCCCGTATTCACGAAATTTACAAAATTTATTGTAACCGTTGTAAGCAGGCCGACGCCATGGATTTCGATGATTTATTGCTGCAAACCAATGTCTTATTCCGTAATCATCCGGCTGTTTTACAAAAATACCAACAGGCATTCGGATATATTCTTGTAGATGAATATCAGGATACAAATTTTGCTCAGTACCTTATTGTTAAGAAGCTGGCCGAAATGCATGAGCGCATTTGTGTGGTTGGCGATGATGCGCAGAGTATTTATTCATTTCGCGGGGCTAATATCGACAATATTTTGCAGTTCAAAAATGCTTATCACAATGCTCAGATTTTTAAATTAGAGCAAAACTACAGGTCCACCCAAACCATTGTAAATGCGGCAAACAGCCTTATTGATAAGAATGTGGCTCAGATTAAGAAAAATGTATATTCTGAAAAAGACAACGGAAAACCGATAAAAATTCTGAATGTATTTACCGATCTGGAAGAAGGAACGGTTGTAGCTCAGCATATTTCGCAATTAACTTTTAAAGAACATTTTAATTTTCAGGAAATTGCCATACTTTATCGCACTAATTCTCAGTCGCGTGTACTCGAGGAAGCCCTGCGGAAACAAGGTATTCCGTATCGGATTTACGGTGGTTTATCGTTTTATCAACGCAGGGAAATTAAGGATGTGATTGCATATTGCCGGTTGATTTGTAATCGCCACGATGAAGAGGCATTGAAGCGCATTATTAACTATCCGGCACGCGGAATAGGCGATACTACAGTAAACAAAATTATTGAATGTGCTCAGATACATGGTGTTAGTGCATGGGAAATTTTGACCGACATGCTGCGATATAATTTAGCGGTTAATGCGGGAACTGCGAATAAACTGGCTCAGTTTCGACAGATGATTCAGGTTTTTGCCGAACAGGCTGAAACGCAATCAGCCTACGATCTGGTCAACAGTGTGGTGAAAATTACAGGAGTTATAAGTGATACCTTTACCGACAGATCGCCTGAAAACCTGAGTCGTCAGGAAAACGTGCAGGAGTTGCTGAAGGCTATACATGAATTTTGTGAATTGAAGCAGTCCAATAGTGAGCCTGCTTTTTTGAATGATTTTCTTTCAGAGGTTTCGTTGTTGACCGATCAGGATACTGATAAGGATTCAACTTCCGATAAAGTTACCCTGATGACTGTACATGCGGCCAAAGGACTGGAATTCAGGGCGGTGTTTATTGTCGGGATGGAGGAGGATTTATTCCCTTCGGCCTATACGCTTGGAAGCGAACGTGAACTGGAAGAAGAACGACGATTGTTTTATGTGGCAATTACAAGAGCGGAGGAACTGTGCTTTATCAGCTATTCGAAATCGCGTTTCAGAAATGGCAAAACAAATTTCTCCAATCCAAGCCGTTTTATTAAGGACATTGATGCCAGGTATCTCGATTTACCGGTTGAAAGCGTATTTGAACCGAAGCAAAAGCGTTTCGGAGACTGGGATGATGATCTGGAATTTGAAAGAAACAGGTTCGGAAAGCAAGGTGGATTTCAAAAAACATTTCAGACTGAAAATTTTGAACCACCGGTTCGTAAAAAATTAGTCAAAATCGATGGAGCTGTCAATGAAAGTTCAGCTTCAATCGTGGGCTCTGTTCCGGTCGGAGCATTTGTTAAACATGCAATTTTCGGTGTAGGTAAGGTGTTGGATGTAAAGATGATCAGCGGAAATGAAAAGGCCGAAATCGACTTTGGTGAAAAAGGTGTCAAATCACTGCTCCTTAAGTTTGCAAAATTGGAATTGCTACAGTAATGCTGAACATCTGCATAAATAATTTGTTGATAAAGCAGTATAATTCAAAGAATTAATTTATCTTTGTAAAATAATCAGTCGTGTTCATTATTAACTACTTAACGTAAAAAACAGTTTAAATAATCAATATAAATAAATTAAGACTATGGCAGAAAAGGCAACCGAAGGGCTTGTAAAACCTTCGTTAGAAAAACTGAAAGCATTGCAGCTGGCAATGGATAAAATTGAAAAAGATCATGGTAAAGGAACTATCATGAGAATGGGTGACAATAAAATAGAAGATGTGCCTGTCATTTCGTCGGGTTCACTGGGTTTGGATATTGCTTTAGGTGTGGGCGGTTATCCACGCGGACGTGTGATTGAAATTTACGGACCTGAATCGTCTGGTAAAACAACTCTGGCTATTCATGCAATTGCCGAAGCCCAGAAAGCAGGTGGAATTGCAGCCATCATCGATGCCGAGCATGCTTTCGACCGTACCTATGCCGAAAAATTAGGGGTTAATACCGATGAATTACTGATTTCACAACCCGATAATGGTGAACAGGCACTCGAAATTGCCGATCAGTTGATTCGTTCGTCGGCTGTGGATATTGTGGTCATTGACTCGGTAGCGGCATTAACACCTAAGGCTGAACTCGAAGGTGATATGGGCGATTCGAAAATGGGTTTACAGGCCAGGTTGATGTCGCAGGCATTGCGTAAATTAACAGCCAATATTAATAAAACGAATACTACATGTATCTTTATCAATCAGTTACGCGAAAAAATTGGTGTGATGTTTGGTAATCCGGAAACTACTACAGGTGGTAACGCATTGAAATTTTATGCTTCAATACGTCTGGATATCCGCAAAATTGGTCAGTTGAAAGATGGTGACGAAGCTATTGGAAACCAAACCCGCGTTAAAGTGGTGAAAAACAAAGTGGCGCCACCTTTCCGTAAGGCGGAATTTGATATTATGTTTGGCGAAGGAATTTCTAAAACAGGAGAAATTCTTGATCTTGGCGTTGAATACGGAATTATTAAAAAGAGCGGTTCATGGTTCAGCTATGGCGAAACAAAACTGGCTCAGGGACGCGACGCTTCAAAAATGGTTATCAAAGAAAATCCTGATCTGGCCGCCGAACTTGAAGCTAAAATTGTAGAAGCAATAAAAGCAAAATAAGGAGAAAAGCAAAATTAAATTTTGAGCAGTTCTCTAAAGTAAGTTGAAGTCTGTTGCTTAAGCCCCGTTAATTCGGGGCTTAAGTATCCGTAAAAAGTTGTATTCTGAAATCAGGATTTTATTTTGTCCTGATAATTAATTTATTGCCGGAGAATAATATAAACCGGATTTAACTTTATCAGAAACAATTTTTAAAACAGTTTCAGTTCATATTTTTGTATTATATTAAAAAAAACTTCATACTCATCAAGGGGAAGAAAAAATCAGATGAATATCGCTGCATTATTATCGGGTGGAGTCGACAGCTCGGTAGTTGTACATTTACTCAATGAGGCCGGTTACAAACCCGACCTGTTTTACATCAAAATCGGAATGGATGATGATGAACTGCTTCATTGTTCTTCGGAGGAAGACATTGAAATGGCATCACTCATTGCACGAAAATATGGTTGTAAGCTCGAAGTAGTTGATTTACACAAGGATTATTGGGACAATGTAGTGGATTATACCATCAAAAAGGCCAAACTCGGACTTACACCCAATCCTGATGTAATGTGTAATAAGCTCATTAAATTTGGTGTTTTCGAACAGAGAGTGGGTGTGAATTACGATAAAACGGCAACCGGACATTACGCCACAACTACCGTGATAAATGGTAAAACTTACCTTACTACTGCCAAAGATCCGGTAAAAGACCAGACTGACTTTTTGGCACAAATCAATTATTTGCAGGTGTCGAAACTAATGTTTCCCATCGGTGATTTGATGAAAAGTGAAGTGCGCGAAATTGCCTTAAAAGCTAACTTGCCGAGTTCAAAACGTCCTGATAGCCAGGGTATTTGTTTTCTTGGAAAAGTGAATTATAATGATTTTATCCGTCGCTATCTGGGCGAAAAAGAAGGTCCGATTGTCGAAATGGAAACCGGCAAAGTGTTGGGCAGGCATAAAGGTTACTGGTTTCATACAGTAGGTCAGCGCAAGGGACTTGGTCTGTCAGGCGGTCCGTGGTATGTCATAAAAAAAGATGTGGAAGCTAATATCGTTTGGGCTACCAAAGGTTTTGATGCTGATGCTCAATACGGAAATGAATTTTCGATGCACGATTTCCAGTTTATTACCGACAATCCGTGGGGAAACGAGAATGCTGAAAGGGAAATTACCTTTAAAATCAGACATACTCCTGAATTTACCCGTGGAAAAATACTGTATTCGCCTGACAAATACCATGTTGTATCCGAACAGAAAATTCAGGGTATTGCACCCGGTCAGTTTGGGGTGATTTATGACGCTGATTCGAAAATCTGCATTGGTAGCGGCGAAATTGTATAGCTTTATAAAATAATGGAATGATTCCGGTTACACCTTGTATAAGAGTAGTAACCGGAATTTTTTTTGTGTTATTCAGCCGCTTTGCTAAACAAATCATTGTTTATTTTGGTTTTTACAAGCAAATACAAAAAAGAATGGAACTTAAAATTGATTTATATACACAGGGAGAACGTCCTGAAGTAACAAAACCGCATCCCGATTTTCTAAAAACGCTTGGGGAAGAAGGTGTTAGAAAGATGGTGAGCCGTCATTACGACCTGCTTCGGGTTAGTGAAATTAAAAATTTATTTCCGGACGAAGAGGAAGAGTTCGGAAAGGCTAAACAACGATCTGCCGATTTTATGATACAAATTTGTGGTGGCCCCGACTATTTTAACCAAAACAGAGGCCGACCAATGTTAATTAACCGACATTCCCCTTTCTCTATTACATCTGAAGGCCGAATCATCTGGCTCGAATGTTACAGGGTAGCCCTTACCGAAACCAATCTTCCCGAACATTTAATACTGTCATTCTGGAATTATATTCAGGTTTTTTCTGCATGGATGATAAATTCCACACCTAAAACTGAAAAATAATTTTATACTTATGTCATCAGCATTGTTAATTTTATTCAGGTGTCATGTCTCATTCAGGAAATAATGCGAATCAGAAATTGAATTACCTTTTTCCGGTATCTGTTTCGGGGTTGTTTAAATCTTTTAGCAGTTAAGGAGTTAGCAGAATTACTCTCTTTCATGCAAATCACATAAATCCAATATCGACCCTGATCAGGAATGTCAGATATTATTTTTTTTGAACGCTCGGAATGCTACGATATTAAGAACCAATGAATTAAAACATATCAACATTGTAAGAATATTGCAACTGCGCTGCTATATGCCAAAATTCAGGGTTGTAACCCTGTCCTATTATTCAATTATACAGAAATTAAAAACAATCTCAACCTCCGATTCGCATAATTTATAAAAATTGCAGCCTGAAAATAAATAAAAGAACCGAAAACAGTGTGATTTTTCTGTGCTGATGTGTCGCTAATAAGAGTTGATTGCAGGATTTCAGAATGAGCAAAAGCGTTTGTTTCTGAAGTTTCTTTCTGAGTTCGCAGAGCGTAAACATACCTTTCTTTTTATAACTGAATCAGGTCTATAATGTTG
Organism: uncultured Paludibacter sp.; assembly: GCA_937897985.1. Taxonomy (GTDB): domain Bacteria; phylum Bacteroidota; class Bacteroidia; order Bacteroidales; family Paludibacteraceae; genus Paludibacter. The sequence continues at coordinate 107,483 of CALCBD010000031.1, forward strand.
GTATTCACATATAAATTAAAAATTTTATTGCAATTTAATTATAATTGTCTATCTTTGGTTTTTGTAAATACTTTATGAACTGAGTTTAACATTTCACAGTAATTTTCTGTTTACATAATTGGTTAACATGAGTTAGCAGGTCATTTAATAATTGATTTGATCATAAAATATTTACTTATAAAACAGATATAAATTTTGCAACCGGTATAGCTGATTACCGGCTCCCGTAATAACCTTAAATTTTTTATATGCGTTCTCCGTTCGTTAACTAAATACAATAGTCTAAGTATGAAAGCTCATAAATTTAACATAAGGCAAAAACTTAATTTTGAATTAAGGGTAACGCTCAATTACCTGATAATTGGCTTTCTGTGGATTCTGTTTTCGGATGAACTGCTCGATTTAATAGCTGTCGACCATGAATTGATAATTAAGTTTCAAACTTATAAGGGAGTCTTTTTTATAGTGGTGACCGCCTGCTTTTTGTACTTTTTTGTCAAAAGACACATGCAGAGTCTTAGAATTACCGAATCGAAACTGATTGAAAGTGAAAACCATTATAAAGCACTTTTCAATAACAATAACGCCATCATTTTACTTATCAACCCCGACAATGGTAAAATTGAAGATGCAAACCCGGCTGCCTGCACTTATTATGGATTAACCCGCTCTGAATTATGCAATAAGACTGTTTTTGATTTCAATACTGCAGATGTTGAAAGTGTAAAATCCAGATTGCAAACTGTGAAATGCGATGGGATGAATCATTTTGTAGCACAACACAGGCTTGCCGGTGGTGAGATGAGGGATGTCGAGGTGTTTTCGAATCCCGTTCAAATCGGAAACGAAACAATGATATATTCAAGCATTTATGACATTACCGAAAAGCGGATTGCAGAATCGGAACTCCGGAAATTATCAAAGGTGGTGGAACAAAGTCCGGTTGCTATTTGCATTACCGACACCGAAGGTTATATTGAATATGTAAATCCAAGGGTTATACAGTTGACAGGTTTTACTTCAGATGAACTGATACATCAAAAGACGGGAATATTCAGTTCGGGCGAAATGTCGAAAAAGGAATATACACAACTGTGGGATACAATAAAATCGGGCAGAATCTGGACCGGTGAGTTTCATAACAGGAAGAAAAACGGTGAGCTGTATTGGGAATCGGCAACTATTTCCCCTGTCTTTAACATAGAAGGTCACATTACTCATTTCCTCGCAATCAAAGAAGATATTACCGCCCGAAAACTGGCTGAGCTGGCTTTGAATAACTCAGAGGAAATGATTAGAAAGTTTGCTACCCATCTCCAGAACGTTCGCGAAGAAGAAAAAGTAGCTTTGGCACGCGAAATCCATGATGACCTCGGTCAAACACTGGTGGCTTTAAAAATTGATATGGGCTTGCTTAAAAACAAGATTGTTAAATTTGATTTGCCTGACGAATTGAAGGAAGTATCTGACAGATTTGATAATATCGTACATCTGATTGATGTGACTATAAAATCAGCAAGAAGAATCATGACCGGTTTAAGACCCGAACTGCTCGAGATGCATGGTTTTGCGAGTGCGGCTACATCGTATATTCAGGAGTTTGAAGAAAGACACCACATTAAATGTCAGTTTATTACCGAAATTTCGGGCATTGAAATGAACTCCCAGCAGTCGCTCGTATTTTTCCGTATTCTTCAGGAATCGCTTACCAATATCATAAAACATTCAAATGCTACCCGCGTGAAGGTTTTTTTCAGAATTGAATCAGGCCGGCTTATCCTCGAAATAATCGACGACGGTGTCGGTTTTGACATTAATTCAAGCGGCAGAAAGGATTCGTACGGATTGATAGGAATGAAGGAAAGAATAGTTCTTCTGAACGGTAATATTGATATTCAGAGCGAAAAAGGCAAAGGAACAAAAGTATGTGCATCGATTCCCTGGGTGTTCAACCAATAATCAGTTCCTTTAAATCATCCTTATTTTTGCTGAAAATTCAGTATTATTTTCAGATTACCGTCCGAACAATATCCAGGAATTTTTTTTTTGAATTGTTTAAATTTATATAAGTGAATGAGCCCGGTTCTGTTTCGGAAAATGTTTGCTTCAGGTCATTCCGCATTTTTTTTTCATGACAAATTTTCAGTTCGTCAGTTTTTATCCATCCTGTTAAATCATCAGATTTATGTCTGTTTTTTGAATTTTATATAATTTTAATTTGTCCTTCGTTAATACCCGTTAAGTCTGAATTACAGCTTGTTAAATTTCGACAAATCTCTGTTATTTCGAACTTTGGGGGAATACTTTTTGATTATTTTCGCGTTGTATTAGTCAAAGAAATTTATCGGATTATCAAATAACTATTAAAAAGAAACAGTATGAACACTTCAAAAAAAGCAAAAGCGTTAGGTTTTTTTCTTGCTGTAGTTGCAATAAGTGTAGCTACAAATATGGCAACAAATTATGTCTCCGGGAAGGCGGAGAATAACTTTGTGTTTCAAAACAATAAAATTCCGGCAGCATACACAGGTTTTTCGAGAGCAGCAAGTGCAATGGAAACCGATTTTACCCTCGCAGCCGAACTCTCGGTACATGCGGTGGTGCACGTGAAAACAAAAATGCCGGTACAGGTTCAACAGTTTGGTGGTTTCAGCGATCCCTTGTTCGAATACTTTTTTGGTCGGCCTCAACCTCAGCAAAGACAGGAAATGCCAATGCAGGAAGCTTCCGGTTCGGGTGTGATTATTTCAAACGATGGTTATATTGTTACAAATAACCATGTGATTGACAAATCAAAGGAAATAGAAGTCACTCTCAACGACAAACGCACATTTAAAGCCAAACTTGTAGGAGCCGATCCGAGTACCGATATTGCTCTCATTAAAATTGATGCCGAAAATCTACCGGTGATTCTCTTCGGTAATTCCGATTCACTGAAGGTTGGACAATGGGTGCTGGCAGTAGGTAATCCCTTCAATCTGACCTCTACCGTCACAGCCGGAATCGTAAGTGCCAAAGCACGAAATATAAATATTATCAATTCACAAATGAAGATTGAATCGTTCATTCAGACCGATGCAGCTGTTAACCCCGGTAACAGCGGGGGTGCATTGGTAAATACAAAGGGCGAATTAGTGGGAATAAACACAGCTATTGCTTCGCAGACAGGCTCTTATGCCGGATATGCTTTTGCTGTTCCTGTAAGTATAGTACAAAAAGTAGTTTCGGATATTCGTCAGTTTGGAGTGGTGCAACGGGCAGTGCTCGGAGTAAATATGGGTGATATTACAGATAAACTGGCAAAAGACAAAAAGCTGAAAACTATGGAAGGAGCTTATGTGGCTGAAGTTGTTGAAAACAGTGCTGCCGAAAAGGCCGGTATTAAAAAAGAAGATATCATCGTAAAAATCAACGATGTTGACATTAAATCGTCAGCTCAGCTTCAGGAACAAATAGGACGGTTCAGTCCCGGCGACAAAATTGATGTAACAGTGTTGCGCGATAATAAAGAACTTACACTGAAAGCAGAACTTAAAAACCGTCAGGGAAATACCGGAATTGTATCATCTGATGCAAAATTAGATATTCTCGGAGCTGAATTTAAACCTGTAAGCGAAAAAATTAAAAATCAGTTCCAGCTCGATTACGGACTTGAAGTAAAATCAGTTACAAAAGGAAAATTCCACGAAGCAGGAATTAAACCCGGATTCATCATTGTAAAGATTAATAATCAGGCTATACGTAGTGCCGAAGATGTTGAATCGGCTCTGGATGCTGCAATAAATACTTCGGATCAGTTTAAAGTACTTAATGTGGCCGGAATTTATCCGAACGGAAAAGTGACCTATTATGCGGTGAATCTGGCCGACTAACAGAGAAATTAACAGATTGAATTTAAAATTACCCCCCTGAGTCTCAGCGGGGTAATTTTATTTACTGAATTCAGATAATTTTATCAACAATTTAAAACATTTTACGCATTCCAACGTTTCAATATCAATATCCGTTCAGCACTAAATGACTAAACTGCTTAATATGAATTGATACAATTTAGCTGCGTTTTCGTCATTATACACAGGAGCTGTTTATGTTGAAATAACTTTATAGAAATAAAGAATACGAAATTTAAACAACCTGAATAATAACTGTAAAATCAGCAGAATTTTAAGCTGAAATATTTTGCTGAATCAGAAAAAAAGAGTACTTTTGCAAGCTAATTTTCTATATAGAAATGAGACAATTAAAAATAACTAAATCGATTACGAATCGAGAGAGTGCATCTTTGGATAAGTACCTTCAGGAGATTGGACGTGAGGATCTTATCACTGTTGAGGAAGAGGTAGAACTGGCTCAGCGCATACGAAACGGCGATCGCATTGCTCTTGAAAAACTGACCCGTGCCAATCTGCGTTTTGTGGTTTCGGTAGCCAAACAATACCAAAACCAGGGATTAAGTCTTCCCGATCTTATCAATGAGGGCAACCTTGGCCTTATTAAAGCAGCTGAAAAATTTGATGAAACACGTGGATTTAAATTTATTTCTTATGCTGTGTGGTGGATTCGTCAATCTATTTTGCAGGCTTTGGCCGAGCAATCGCGTATTGTACGTCTGCCACTTAATCAGGTAGGATCGTTGAACAAAATCAACAAGGCATTTTCAAAATTTGAACAGGAGAACGAACGTCGTCCTTCGCCCGAAGAGCTTGCCGAACAACTGGACATCCCGGTAGATAAAATTGCCGATACTATGAAAGTTTCAGGCCGCCATATTTCGGTTGACGCACCTTTTGTTGAAGGTGAGGACAACAGCCTGCTCGATGTAATGATTAATGACGATTCACCTAATGCCGACAGGGCACTTATCAATGAATCACTGTCCAAAGAGATTGAACGTGTTTTGGCTCATACTCTTGCCGACAGAGAGCGCGATATTGTGAAGAAGTTTTTTGGTATTGGTGTTCCCGAGATGACCCTCGAAGAAATAGGAGACGAATTCGGTTTAACACGTGAACGTGTACGTCAGATCAAAGAAAAGGCCATCCGTAAACTAAGACCAAATTCGAAAAGCAAACTTTTAAAAGGCTTTCTCGGATAAATGATTTTCAGAGAAATATAATAATTCAAAGCGAAGCAGTAATGTTTCGCTTTTTTATTTTGTGTTTTCCGCTCATTTTATTATGTTTACAGCTGAATTGATTATCAGGCTGAAATGCTGACCTGCCATAAAACAGGTATTAACCTGAATTTCCCGGGTGTTCAGTCATCATTTCATCAGTTGAAAAGTAAAGTATGAAAAAAACACCTTCGTTTTTTGTATGTATATTGCTCGATATAATCGGGAGTCTTACTTATGTTATCCCGCTCATTGGTGAATGGGGCGACGTGGTATGGGCTCCGCTTTCGGCATTCCTTTATCTGAGAATGTTCGGAGGAAAAAACGGCAAAATTGGCAGTATAATCAGTTTTATTGAAGAACTATTGCCTTTTACCGACTTTTTTCCGACATTTACAACGGGGTATATCATCAGGAGATTTTTTGAGAACAGATCAAAATGAAAAAATATGTTCAGACTTTTAATTTTTTACCTTCTGATGGAACTGATTCTAAAATCCATTAAGTCAAAAATATATGAAGAAAGTATTATTTATTTTTGTGATTTTAATCATGATAACAAGTTCGTGTAATATGTCGGAGAATAAACAAACAGTTTGCAATCCGAAACCTTATGTTGAATTAAAACATCCCGAATGGAGCAGAAATGCCACCATTTATGAGGTGAATGTACGTCAATATACACCCGAAGGTACTTTCAGGGCTTTCGAATCACATTTGCCAAGGTTAAAATCAATGGGTGTTGACATTATCTGGTTGATGCCGGTAAATCCCATTGGTGAGAAAAACCGCAAGGGAAAGCTCGGGAGCTATTATTCGGTGAAGGATTATCTGGGGATAAATCCGGAATTCGGAAACATGGATGATTTTAAAACTCTGGTCAGAAAGATTCATGAAGCCGGAATGTATGTGATTATCGATTGGGTGGCTAATCATACTTCGCACGATAATCAGCTTGTTAAAGAACATCCTGAATGGTATTCGAAAAACCCTGACGGTCATTTCCAGCCCACTCCCTGGTACGATTGGGACGATATTATTGACCTTGATTACGACCAGCCGGGATTAAGAAAATACATGACCGGGGCTATGAAATTCTGGGTAAAAGAAACCGGTATTGATGGATTTCGCTGTGACGTGGCCGGATTTATACCCGTCGATTTCTGGGAAAATGTCAGGTTGGAACTTGAAAGGATAAAACCGGTTTTTATGCTAGCCGAATGGGAAGACCGTGATTTGCTTAAGAAAGCTTTTGACATGACTTACGCCTGGAGCCTTTGGAATAAAATGAGAGAAATTACAAAAGAACACAAACCTATCAACGGACTGTTGGAATATATGGCTCATGATGTGAACACTTTCCCTCGCGATGGTTACAAAATGACTTTTACCGATAATCATGATAAAAATTCGTGGGAAGGCAATCAATATGACAATTTTGGAAAATCACTCGGGGTTTGCATGGTTCTCACATGTACCGTGAACGGAATGCCACTGGTGTACAGCGGGCAGGAAGCAGGTCTCGACAGATCGCTCAGATTTTTTGATAAAGATACAATCGTGTGGAAATCACATGAAAATGAGAAAATATATACACAACTGTTCCATTTAAAACACAAAAATCAGGCCTTATGGAACGGAGCGGCGGGCGGAGTCATGGTAAGGATATTCAATGATCAACCCGACAAAATCATCTCTTTTTATCGCGAGATGAACGGTGATAAAGTTTTAGTCGTTTTAAATTTTAGTGACAAAAAAACTGAAATAACACTTAATACGCATTCGGTAAGCGACATTTATCAGGAGCTTTTTACAGAAAAAACCATAACAGTCGGCAAAAACCTGAAACTTGAGGTGCCTGCTTACGGATATTTTGTTTTTTATAAATTGTCAAAGTAAATGCCTTTATGAAACAACTTTCGATACATGTACTCATGCACGTTCCCTACGAAGGAACAGGATGCATCGATCAGTGGATAAAGCTCCACAATCATAATGTTACATTTACCCGATTTTATGAGAACAGTTTATTACCACCTCCTGATCGGTTGGACTGGTTGATAATAATGGGAGGGCCAATGAGTGTTTACGAAGAAAATTTGTATGATTGGTTGACGATCGAGAAAAAATACATTAAAGAGGCCATCGAAAACGGAAAGACAATTTTGGGTATTTGTCTCGGATCTCAATTGATTGCTGAAGTTTTGGGTGCCGCAGTTTATCCGAACAATGTAAAGGAAATTGGTTGGTTTCCGGTTGCTAAATCAGCAACAGGACAGGGTGTTTCATTGCTGGAAAATGTTGAGAATGAAATTACTGTGTTTCACTGGCATGGAGATACTTATGATTTACCCCCGGATTCTGTTCATTTATTTTCGTCTGAAAATTGCCGGCATCAGGCTTTTTTGTTCGAAAAGCGCGTATTGGGATTGCAGTTTCATCTTGAAGTTACCGAACAAAGTTTATCAGAAATGGTTGAAAACGGGAGACAAGAGTTACTGGCTTCAGCGACAGTACAAAGTGAAGAAGAAATATGGTCGCATAAAGTGCTGATCGAATCAAATAATTTAAAGATGTTCAGTTTGCTTGATGAATTAAGCGTTAATACCCAATAAAAAAAGCCGGAAACATCCGGCTTTAATTCAATTCGGTTATCAAATCCATCTTCTTAAAACGGAAGATCATCTTCAACCGGAGGCGGGGCCTGCAAGTCGGCCGGTGGAGTTGCTACAGAAGTCGGATGTACTTCGCCCGATTCAGGTTTTTTACCTAAGAGCTGAATAGTTTCGGCATAAATTTCAGTTGTGTAGCGTTTAACACCATCTTTTTCCCAGCTTCGGGTCTGGATTTTACCTTCAATATAAATCTGTGTTCCTTTCCTGATGTACTTCTCAGCAAGTGTAGCTAACCCGCGCCAGGCAACAATGTTGTGCCATTCTGTACGTTCGGGGATTTGCGTGCCGTTGGCAAGAGTTATGGCACGATCAGTTGTTGCTAATGTAAAATTAGCCACTGCTACATCTTTATCAAGATAACGAATTTCGGGGTCTTTGCCCACATTGCCCAATAAAATAGCTTTGTTTACAGACATAATTTTTTAATAAAATAAGATTAATAATTAAAAATAATTCGCTGTAAAAATAAGTTTATTTCAAGATAAAAGCAAATAATTATTAATATTTTTTACCTGATGAGGAAAATAAATTAAAAATTTAAATCATTTACTTTCAGTGAAGTATTTCCTTTAACATTAGCAGAAATTCTAATGGCTCCGGGTACCAGATCGAGTCGGTTTACAGTAATGGAATTTAATGCTCCCTGAAGTGTAATTCCTTCATAAACTTTATAGCCTGCCAGCATTTTGTTGGCTTCATTTTTCATTTTTTCGAGGTCGTCCTTTACCGGATAAGTAAGATATGGAGTCAGTTTGTTGAGTATAAATCCATGAAGCAACCATCCTGCCGATTTGACAAGTGCATTTTTAGTTCTTAAATCAAATTCCGGATTTTGAATCTCAACTGCATTTTTTTGTGGATTATAAATCATATTGCCACTGAAATAGATACGTCCTTTGAGCGAACCTGTCACATCGGCTACGAAGACCGCTTTTCCATCACTTCCAAATATCGAAAGGTCGGTAATTGTAATCGATTTGTTCCCTTCGCTGAATGATTTATTAATGAGTTGCGATTTTGCCATTTCCGAAATCTTTTCGAAAGTAGCATCGGTTGCAATGTTAAGATTGAATTGTTGTGGCGGGCGTTGCAGGTATTTGAATTCAGGTATGTTCGTCACGGGATTTGCATTTGGTTTTACTCCCATGAATGATTCTATGAGTGCGTACATCGACACTGTCATGTTCAGATTTGTACCTGAAGTCGAAAACGGTGACAGATAAACATCCTTAGGCGTGATTCTCAACCAGAGATTGTTTTCCTGATTAACCTGTACAGGCTCCTGAATTTTTGTCCAGGTCATCGAAATGTATTTTTTCAGATCGACCATCTGACTCAGAGCCAGATCAATCTGATCATTGATCAAACGATCGCTCTGCGAGAGAGCTATGTTTGCAATTGGTGTAACCGGAACTGTTATTCCTATCAGGTTTATTTTAGGAGTTTCAATCCACTGAAAGCCCGATGAACTTGTTTTGGATGTTAATTTCCAGTTCTTATCAATACCGATGGTGGTTTTGAAAGTGAGGGCAATACTGCCGTTGGCTTCGTAATGGTCACTTACTGTAAATCCGAATTTCTCTACCTTCCACGCAAATTTTGTCCAGACCTTTAGTGGTACCTTATATTCAATGACATTGTTATTTACCGTAAACGAAAAATTCTGTGCTTTCCAGATTTTTACACTTAAATCCTGATTATTCAGATTGTTACCCTCGTAAAGCAATCCGTTCATTTTCTTGTTGATAGATGTTTCTAATTTTTTTACGTCAATTGAAATCTGCATTGGAAATTCCGACATTGCAGGAGCCAGATTTGAGGGTAAATAGGATTCTTTTGGTTTCTCAATTTGTAAAGTTGTTTTACACGAACTCAGCAGTAAGGCAACTCCCAGAATTGCCAATAAAGTTTTTGGGGTTTTCATTTTCTAAATATTTTTATATCGTTTCTTCCAACAGAGGGACTTGAATTTTCGGTCTGATTGGAGTTGAATTGTTTGTCAGGCTGTTTTTTCTTTTAACAGGGCAAAATCAAAAACTTCCATAATATCTGTAACAAAATGGAATTTTAATCCTTTAAGATAAAGTGGTTTGATTTCGTCGATGTCTTTTTTGTTGTCGGCACAAAGTATGATGTCAGTAATTCCGGCTCTTTTAGCTGCGAGGATTTTTTCCTTGATGCCACCTACCGGAAGCACTTTGCCACGAAGAGTAATTTCGCCTGTCATAGCCAGATTTTTACGAACTTTCCTTTTGGTGAACGCTGAAGCAAGAGCAGTAGCCATGGTAATTCCCGCCGAAGGGCCATCTTTCGGTATTGCACCTTCGGGAACATGTATATGGACGTTCCAGTCGTCGAACAGCAATGGGTCAATATCAAGCTTATCGGCATGCGATTTTATATATTCTAATGCCAACATGGCAGATTCTTTCATTACATCACCCAGATTCCCTGTCAGTGTGAGACGTGGCGATTTGCTTTTACTCAGACTCGATTCTATGAATAATATTTCACCACCTACCTGAGTCCAGGCCAGGCCGGTGACCACTCCCGCATATTCGTTGCCCTGATATTTATCCCTGCTGAATTTAGGTGCACCCAAATGTTTTTTTACATCTTCGATAGATAAATCAGGATCGAATGTCTCGTCAGTTGCAACAAGTTTTGCGATTTTTCGCATCAGTGAGGCAATCTGGCGGTTCAATTCTCTTACTCCCGATTCGCGGGTGTAAGCTTCGATTATAAATTGCAATACCGGTTTTGAAATATTTACCTGTCCGGCATTCAGACCGTGATTTTCAAGTTCTTTGTTTACCAGATGTTTACGTGCAATTTCAACTTTTTCTTCCTGAGTATAACCACTTACCTCTATCAGTTCCATGCGGTCAAGAAGAGGGCGTGGAATGGTGTTCAGATTATTGGCCGTGGCGATAAACATGATTTTTGATAAATCAAAATCAACATCTAAATAATTGTCGTGAAAAGTTGTATTTTGTTCAGGATCAAGAACTTCTAAAAGTGCTGATGATGGATCTCCTTTGTAGTCGGAGTTTACTTTATCAATCTCGTCAAGTACAAAAACAGGATTTGATGATTCGGCTTTCTGAATGTTTTGCATTATTCTGCCCGGCATGGCACCAATATAGGTACGCCGGTGTCCCCTTATTTCGGCTTCATCGTGCAAACCACCCAGCGAAACACGAATGTATTTTCGATTCAAAGCACGGGCAACAGATTTACCCAACGATGTTTTACCTACTCCCGGAGGTCCGTAAAGACAGATGATTGGTGACTTCATGTCACCTTTTAACTTGAGAACGGCTAAATGTTCAATTATACGATCCTTGACTGTTTCGAGACCGAAATGGTCATTATCCAGTACTTTTTTAGCGTTTTTCAGATTGAAATTGTCTTCGGTAAATTCGTTCCAGGGCAAATCGAGCAATGTTTCAATGTAATTCAGTTGGGTAGAATAGTCGGGCGAGTGCTGACTTGTACGTTCAAGTTTTTTTAGTTCTTTTTCGAAAACCTTTGCTGTAGCGTCACTCCATTTTTTTGTTGCTGCCCTTTGTTTCAAATCTTCCACATCCTGTTCGGGCGAGCTTCCACCGAGTTCATTTTGGATGGTTTTCATCTGCTGTTGCAGAAAATATTCTCTTTGTTGCTGATCTATCCCTTCCTTTGCTTTATTTTGAATGGTCATCTTCAATTCGAGCAACTGCGATTCTTTGTTCAGAAGTTCGAGCAATTGAAAACCACGTTCCATAATTTCGTCGATTTCGAGCAAACGAATTTTATCTTTGACATGAAGTCCGAAATTTGCACAAACGTAATTGATAAGAAAATAAGGATTTTCAATATTCTTGATGGCGAACGAAGTTTCAATCGGCATGATCCCCGAATTGTTGATTATATTGGTTGCCAGGTCTTTGATGGATGATACTAATGCCTGAAAAATTCCATCATTGGTTTCCTCGGGTGCAACGTCTTCGACGAGATATACTTTTGCTTTGATATATGGTTTAGAAGTGATTTGCTCTCCTAAACGTATTCTTCGTTTTCCTTCCAGAATCACTGTAGTGGAGTTATCGGGCATTTCGAGTATTCTTACAACTTTGGCTACAGTCCCCATTTGATAGAGCTGGTCAATCGAAGGATCTTCGTTTTTTTTGTCTATCTGCGTACAAACAGCAATCAGACTTTCGTTTTCGTGAGCTGTACGTACGAGTTTAAGAGATTTTGAACGGGCAACGGAGACAGGTAATAAAACACCGGGATAAATAACCATGTTGCGCAATGGAAGCACAGGTAATACTTCACCCGAATTGAGATTTACTTCAGAAGAACTTTCGTCTAATGAAATAATTGGAAAAACATCCGGCGATCCCATCATACCTTCAGAAAAAAAATTGTCAAAACTGTTGTTCATTTTGGCTTTAAGTATTTAATATGCCAATTTGGCGTATATGTTTAAATTTGTGAATGAGGAAAATAAAAGTATTAAAACTATATAGTTGATAATTAATGCTTTATATTGTTAAATGTTTTGCGGAAACACTTTATTTCAATTGCTGTGCCAAAATAACCAGTCGAATTGTTCGGTTTGTAAGTTATTTTCAGCCTTTGAACTGAATTTTTTTGTGTTTCTGACCAAACGATTTTCCGGTCATTTCATTTATTTTAATTTTCCAGAGCTTAACGTTACTCAATGCAGGACGCGAATATGTAAATTTTCGATCAGTATATTTAAGCATGAACCGGTTGAGCAGGGTTTCTTTTTCCGATAAGTCCTCCACAAAGCTGACTTCACCGTTACAGATGACACTTTTAGATTCCATACGGTAACTGCAGGCCACATCTGCGTGCTGATACACCAATTTTCCTTCCGAACAAAAAGTGACGCATACGCGGTTGTTTTGTTTCAGTAATTCCAGATGTTTTCCGGAAGGACCCGAGTGAATAATGATTTCATCGTCAATGTAAGCAAAGTTCATTGGAATTACATAAGGTTGAAATTTTTCATTGACAATCCCAACAAAACAAATGCTACACCCGTTTATAACATCTTGTAATTCAGCTTTGTCTGTAAGGACGTAAGTTTTCATATTCTAAAATATAAATTGAAGATTATAAGAAAATTTTTATGTAAAAAAAATAACGAAAATTCTGAACTTCGGGCAGCAAAAACCTGAAACCCGAAAAATTCAGAAAAAATAAATCATTTAAATTCATTGAATTTTTTTATTTGAATTCCAAACTGCAAAAATAATCAAAACATTCCGAAAGCTCAATTAAACGAAGCTGTAGAAAAGATTTTCGTAACATTAATTTCAGTCGTCCAGAATAAAAATTTAAAAAATTGCACAATTATGCTGTTGTTGTGCATTTTATTTATATCTTTGTAATTCAAATGTAAAAAAAACAGAATAATTAAATCACATCGAACCGAAATAAACCGGTAGATAATTAAAAAACATTTTAAATACAGATGAAAAAAGCACTTATTTCTCTTATTTTCCTTGCTGCTTTTTCAGTTGCAGGATTTTCACAGATCGATAAAATCGTTGGGAAATGGAAAACGATTGACGATGCAGATGGTACAGCCAAATCCATTGTATTCATTTTTAAGGCTACCAACGGAATGTATTACGGGAAAATTGAAAAACTGTTTAAAGATCCGGATGGACTTTGTACTGAATGTGAAGGAGCAAATAAAAATAAACCAAAACTCGGAATGCTTGTTATCAACAATATGGTTGTAAGTGGTGCTACACTTACCGGTGGAACGATTTTAGATCCGAAAAACGGAAAGGTGTACAGATGTAATATCAGTTACGATGCTAAAACCAACCAGCTGAATGTCAGAGGCTCGCTGGATAAGAGAGGCTGGGTGGGACGATCACAAATCTGGGTAAAAGAATAAACCCGAAAACGGAATTTGAACTACTCTCATCATAATTTGAAGTATAAGTTAAATAATGTTAACCGGAAAATGAATGCCGATAAATATGTTGTAAAACATAAATATTCACTCTATCTTTGCAACGTGTTTTTCATGGTATTAGATTTAAGGTTAACTAAAAGATTGGGTTGTCGTGAGACAACCTTTCTTGTTTTATCCAACTCTAAAAAATGAAATCAATAAGTCTTCGAATTTTTCAAAGTTCCAAACGAGCATTGCCTAAAGCCGGTAAAACAGTTTTATGGTTGCTTAAAATTATCCTTCCTGTCAGTTTCGTAGTAAGTTTAATGCAGTATTTCGGGGTAATAGCTTTTATGGCAACTTACTTATCGCCTGTATTTTCGGTCATCGGCCTACCCGGCGAATCGGCTATTGTATTTATTTCAAGCATTTTTCTGTCGCTGTATGCCCCAATTGCAATTATAGCCACTCTTGCGCTCGATTTGCGCGAGGTGACAATTCTGGCCATTATGTGTCTGATTTCTCATAATTTAATTGTTGAGTCGGCAGTACAACAAAAAACGGGAACTTCGGCGGTTAAAATGTTTATTATGAGGATACTGGTTTCGTTTGTTGCGGCTTACATTTTAAATTTGTTGTTACCCGAAAATATAGGTGATAGCAGAATTGCCGAGAAATCAGTAATTTATGAGAATTTCAATCAAATGCTTATCTTTTGGCTAATCGGAGCCTTTAAACTTATCATTAAGATTGTATTGATTGTTACCGGATTAATGATACTTCAGAATATTCTAAATGAGTTCAGAATTCTGAATTTTATTTCAGGTTTTTTTGCGCCTGTGATGAAATTCATGGGCTTATCGCCCGGGAGCTCATTTCTGTGGTTTATCAGTCAGATTGTGGGTTTAACTTACGGATCGGCCATAATGATTGAAGCTGTCGAAGAACAACAAATAGCACGCGAAGATGTTAATTTGCTGAATTATCATATAGCCATCAATCATTCATTGCTTGAGGATACATTGCTGTTTGTGGCAATTGGAGTCCCTGCCGGGTGGATAGTGCTTCCCCGCTTTACGATCGCAATAATCATAGTCTGGAGTGTGAAGTTGCTCAATAGTAAAATGAAATAATATTTTTTGTTGCATTTATATTAACAGTAAATATTTTAATTAAAATAAACTTTCATTATCTTTGCATAAGAGTGAATTAAACAGAAAATTAAGAAGAATATGTCCAATACCAAGAATATGCTGATTGAGGTGGCTCGCGTACTTTTTGCCAAAAACGGGAAAAAAGATGTGACCATGAATGATATAGCCGAAGCCTCGAAAAAGGGAAGAAGGACACTTTACACTTATTTCAAAAATAAAGAGGAGATTTATAAAGCGGTGATCGACAAAGAACTCGAACGTGTTATAGAGCGGCTTTATGTGATTAACAGCGAACAAAAAGAACCTGATGTAAAACTCACCAACCACATCATTACACATTTGGATGCTATTAAATCGGTTGTGACAAGGAACGGGTCCCTGCGTGCCGACTTTTTTCACGATATATACGAAGTAGAGCGGACACGCAGAAAAGTTGATGTCAAGGAGATAGGATTGATAAGAAACATTCTTGCCGAAGGCGTTGAAAAAAGGGTATTCAAAAATATGGATTTAGAGCTGTCGGCAACCATTATTTTTTATGCCCTTAAGGGACTTGAAGTTCCATACATCCGGCAAAATATCAATGATGTGTTCGAGAAAAATAAAAAGAGTATCGTCGAATTTGTACTACAGGGCATTATCAGATCAAAATAACAGGAACCCGGAAAATGCTGAGTTCTGCATTGGGTTAATTTCTTACAGATTTGTTCTCCAAAGAGATTAATAAATCTTACGGTTCGAATCTGTCCTGCTTTTTTTACCTGAATTGAGAATCATTTTTATCTTCCTCTCAGATATTGTTCAGGCCATACTATATTTTCGTCGGCATGAAGTGTAAAATACGGATTGCGAAGGAGCTCACGACCCAGTAATACAATATCGGCCTGTTCATTTTCGAGGATTTTGTTGATTTGTTCAGGCGAATTGATGAGTCCCACGCTTGCAGTTTTAATCCCTGTTTTTCTGATGGCTTCCGAAAATTCAACCTGATAACCGGGGGCTAATCTGATTTTCGCGTTGTAAATATTTCCGCCCGATGAACAATCAATCAGATCAACTCCCTTCTGCGACAATATTTTGCTTAACTTCACTGTTTCTTCAGGATTCCATCCACCGTCTGTCCAATCGGTAGCCGAAAGCCGCACAAAGAGTGGCAGTTCATTGCTCCATTCTTTCTTTACAACTTCAACAATCTCGGTTAATAGTCTGATGCGGTTTTCAAAACTTCCGCCATATTCATCATTGCGTTGGTTGCTCAACGGAGAAAGGAATTCATGAATCAAATAACCATGTGCTGCATGAATTTCGAGTACTCTGAACCCGGCTTTTTTAGCTCTCAGAGCAGCCTCCCGAAATTGTAACTTAACAAGCTCAATTCCTTTCTTATCCAATTCCTTCGGCGATAGTTCCTCTGGGTCGAAAGGGATGGGAGAGGGGCCAATGGTTGTCCATCCACCATCAGAAGGCAGCAATTGTTTTCCACCGTTTGTTGGTTTGTCGTGCGAGGCTTTTCTGCCTGCATGTGCTAACTGAATGCCTGCAACAGATCCGTTCTCATGTATGAAAGATGTAATTTTCTGTAATTGAGGTATTTGGTTGTCGTTCCAAATTCCAAGGTCGTAGGGTGTTATCCTACCTTCGGGACAAACTGCTGTTGCTTCAATTATAATCAAGCCTGTACCACCCGCTGCTCTGCTTCCGTAATGTACCAAATGCCAGTCGCCTGCAACTCCTTCGCTGGCAGAGTATTGGCACATTGGTGACATTCCGGTTCGATTTTTAAATGTCACAGATTTAATGGTCAGTGGCTGATTTAATTTACTCATATCACATTTATTTTAATTATTTACGATTATGCTATGCAACAAAACAGAGCTTCAGAATGTTTGTAAATATATTACATTTCTTAAAAAAAAATACAGACTGAACTTTCAGTAGTTGAGTAAATATTTGCACTAATCCGATTTAAAAGGTATATTAAAATGTTAGTAAACAAGCGTATACAAATACTGTTGGTTGTTGGTCAGTTTGCAGGGCTATTTTATTTTTTAATTTTCGGAAAAGTTATACCCGGTGGAGCGTTGGTCACTGTAATTTATATTTTAGCAATTTTACTTGGTTTTTCGGCGATTTTCAGTATGAATTCTCAAACCATTAGTGTTTTTCCCGAAGTGAGGAAAAATGCTGAACTTACCCAAAAGGGACCATATCAATTGATTCGTCATCCAATGTATACGGCTGTAATAATTCTGCTTTCCGGTTTTTTGCTGAATGAATTTACAGTTCTCCGGTTTGTTGTTTATTGTTTCGTTATACTGGATTTGATGATAAAAATTGATGTAGAAGAGAAAATTTTATCAGAAAAATATCCTCTCTACAAAAATTATATTTCGAAAACCAAAAAACTCATACCTTATATTTACTGATACAGTTGTAAAAACTGATGCAGTTCAGATAAGTATGAAATATTCCTTTACCATCCTTTTTTCATTCATGTTTTTTTATCCAGTTCAGTATTGTATCAAGTGCTACGGGTGAAATGGTTTGTTCAATACTGACGTACTCGTTTGGCGACCCTGTTTTGCATTCCTGAAACAAGTGATTGAGTCCCGTCAGTTCTTTCACAGTGAAATCTTTGTTTCCTGCTTTCAGGAGTGCTTTCTCAATCGCTTTCAGATTTGGATTTGCCGGTACCTGAAGGTCTTTACTTCCAATAACAGCCAGTACCGGACATTTTATCTTTTCAAGTACTGGTGAGGGATTATAGCGTATGAAATTAAGCATCCATGGGCTTAATAATTGTTTGATTTGAGCTTCAATCATAGCATTATCGGTTTTTTCTGCCGTAGTGTCCAGTTCAGCAATTTCATTCTTAACTGAGTTTAAGTAGCCGGAAATTTTAACTTTAAGCGAATCTGTATTCGAAATTTGATCTGCTAATCTGAAAATTTCGCTATTAATTTGTCGTGTTTTTTGAATATTTTCTTCTTTCATTCCGTTGGCTCTTCCGATTAATTCCTGTTGTAGTAACAGAATATCGGCACCTTTTATTCCGGGACCTGCCATCAGAATGATAAAACTTACATTCTTGTTTCGGGAGGCCACTATAGGAGCAATCAAACCACCTTCACTGTGTCCGATCAATCCGATTTTTAGAGGGTCAATATCTTTACGGGTTTTCAGGTATTGAATTGCAGCTTCCACATCGTTTGCAAAATCAAAGGATGTTGCAACTGTAAAATTACCGGTTGAAGCGAAGCTCCCGCGATCGTCGTAACGCAAAACGGCAATTCCGTTTCGGGTCAGATAGTCTGATAAAACGAGAAATGGTTTATGTCCCAAAAGTTCTTCATCTCTGTTTTGCGGACCACTTCCACTTATCAGTATCACGACAGGAAATTTACCTTTCGCATTAGGTTTTGTAAATGTACCCGCCAATACTACATTGTCTTTTATGTTTTCAAATTTGATATCTTCCGAAATATAGGTATAAGGTTTGACAGGTTCCTGTATGCGGCGGGGTTTTTCGACGGCTACAGCTTTGCGTGACAGATCCATGCTGAATTTCTGACCAGCCTGAGTAAATGTCCCTTTAATTGAATCTGAATTATTAAAAATTCCCGAATAAACAATCTGAGCCGCTTTCAGCTCCATTTTCAGATTGTTGTTTTCAAAATTAACATCAGTCATAGCAATGCCTTTAGCTCCCTGATCGGGACTGTCCATGGTTGCCGAATATCCGTTATCAGTTTTTAAAATATGAAAAACGAGTCTGAGTTTCATCCCCTGAACCGATAACACTCCATTCCATTCGCCTGTGATATCACCTGCCATAACGGATGTGATAGTTAAAAACGAAAATAAGGTAAGAATTAACTTTTTCATTTTAAATTGAATTTATTAAATTAAATAATTGTGCTGCGTGTTGAACAGCTTTATTTTCTATATCTTCTTTTGAATTGTAAATGCCCGGAATGTACATGTTTCCATGGCTGGTAACCGGTTCTGTAAAATGAGTGCCCATCAGATTTGAAGTCTGTATAAAGGGTTTCAATAGATCTGTAATTTCGTAATTATTCCTTCCGGTCGCTGAATATGCCTCTTTTGGACCACCTGTACTGAATGAAAGCACCAGATTTTTACCTTTCATTTTGTCGCCTGATTTTCCATAAGCAAAACCATATTCGAGGACTTCGTCCATCCAGAGTTTGAGTATGGCCGGTACATTGTACCAATAAAACGGAAATTGTAAAATTACATTCTCAGCTTTAATAAGTGCTTCCTGTTCGGAAAGTTTATTGATCCTGTAATCCGGATATAATTCAATCAGGTTCCTTATTTCCAGCTTCTGCAGCTCGCCTGCCAGTTCAACATTCCTGATGAAAGTGTCTGTTATTTTTTTTGTTGCCACCGACGATTCATAATGAGGATGACCTATTATAAGAACTGTTGTTTTCATCTGTTTGTATTTTGTAATTATTTAATAATCAATAATATATATGAGCAAAACGACACAAAGTCGCTAAGTCACAATATTTTTAAACATCTCTTTGTGTGTCCATAATTTTTATTTCGGTCAAGGGTATTTCATGGTTTTAATAAAATAAAAATGAAGGTTTTTGATATTGCTTCTGCGACGATAAGTGTGGTTACAAATACAACATTCAGCTGTATCCCTTTAATTCCGGCTGAAACCTTCAGTCCATTGTACATAAGAATTATGGTCCAGATGATAACAGGGATCGATGTCACTAACATTACTATAAATGAAACCGAAGTAAACAGAATCAGTGGATTTTGTAAAATCTGTTCTAAAGCCGGCATTTTTACAAATAACGAAACTACAGCTAAAATGAGAAACGGAGCCTTTGCAAGTGTCATTGTACCTAAAATATCAATAAATCTGAAATTCTTAGTAACTAAAGTACATGCAATGCTCATTACGACGGCAAGTGTTATCAGGCTGATGATTCCTGATAGAGCCGAATATTTCAGTACAGCATTTTCAACGAAGTGCATATCGATAATTCCATCGAAATATGCATTGCCGTTAAAGCCAATATAAATTGTTAATGCAAAAACCGTAATACCTGACATTAATGCCTGCCAACCGGCAATTCTTGTAAATGGATTAATCAATAAATCCAAAAATTCATTTCGTTTCATAACCTTCAATTTTTGAAATGATATCGTTCAGCATATTCCTGACCGTCGGGTAGCTGAGTTTTAATTCTGATGACATTTGTTTAAGACTTCCACTGCTTTTTACAAACCGCAATACAAATTGCTGTTCGTTGTCCGACAAAAGTGCAAGAGTGGGTAACTCGTAATTGCCACTTACCTCAGTCTGGCAACTTTCACATTTTAAACATTTTACTTTGAGTTGTGCATGGCAACCCGGGCAATAAGTTGGTAACATATATTATTGAAATAAATTTTTGCAAATATAATACATTATTCAAATAAATGAATAAAAAGATAAATATTATTAATATACTACTAAATAAAATGAAAAATGTATTTGCTTTTTATGTGTTGCAGACGAATTCTTAACACATTTTATTTCAAACTTTTGCTGCCTTTTTGTTTCAGAAGGTATCTGTCATGGTTAAATGAAACTCATTTTAATTATTTTTATTCTGTTCAAAACAACTTGAACTTTGAAACGTTAAGATATTGAGCTACGGCTTTTGTTAATTGTGTCAATTTTAGTGTGTATTTTTGTAGCTTTATCAATAAAACGTATGTTTAAATTATTTAAGAATATAGATAGTAAAAATTACCGACCTGTTTTCGGAGGACTGGATATTTTCAAATTCATTGGACCGGGTTTGCTGGTAACGGTAGGTTTTATCGATCCCGGTAACTGGGCATCAAATCTGGCTGCCGGGGCAGAATATGGATATGCGCTGCTCTGGATGGTTACCCTGTCAACCATAATGCTGATAATATTACAGCATAATGTGGCTCATCTTGGTATAGCAACCGGTTTATGCCTGTCGGAAGCAACAGCAATTTATCTGAAACCTGCCTGGTCAAAATTCTTACTTTCATCCGCAATGCTGGCATCAGTATCTACTTCGCTTGCCGAAATACTCGGAGGGGCAATTGCTCTGGAAATGCTTTTTCATATTCCTGTTAAAATAGGGGCATTACTGGTCACCATTTTCGTGATTATTATGCTTTATTCAAACAGTTATAAAATCATTGAACGTTGGATTATTGCATTTGTTTCAGTGATAGGGCTTTCGTTTTTGTATGAACTTACACTAACAGAAATTGACTGGAACAGTGCAGTCGCAGGTTGGATAACTCCGTCTTTCCCGGGTGGATCGATGGTTATCATAATGAGTGTTCTTGGAGCTGTCGTTATGCCTCACAATTTGTTTTTACATTCGGAAGTGATTCAGAGCCGGCAGTGGAATTTACAGGACGAAAAAATAATAAAGAAGCAGCTCAGGTATGAGTTCTTCGATACTTTATTTTCAATGGTTATTGGCTGGGCAATCAATAGTGCGATGATTTTACTTGCTGCTGCTGTTTTTTTCAAAACACAAACTCCTGTGAGCGAAATGCAACAGGCCAATCATTTACTTGGTCCGTTACTGGGCAAGAATGCTGCTGCAGTATTTGCTGTCGCACTTTTGTTTTCGGGAATTGCGTCGACTATAACATCAGGAATGGCAGCCGGGACCATATTTGCCGGGATGTATAAAGAACCGTATGATATTAAGGACAACCATTCACGAACAGGGGTGGCTATTTCGTTGCTTATGGCACTTGCCATAATTTTTGTAATTTCCAATCCGTTTAAAGGTCTGATATATTCTCAAATGATTTTGAGCATTCAGTTACCGTTTACTATTTTTCTGCAGGTACACCTCACTTCTTCTGAAAAAGTAATGGGGAAATATAAAAATTCCCGCTACTCGAAAATAATTCTTAATTTACTCGGATTAATTGTTGCATTATTAAATGTGGCTTTGTTCAGGAGTCTGATTTCCTGATCTTTAACCAATTACGGTGATGTGTTCAAAATTGACAAAAGTTGCTGAATAGAATCAGTAATGTTAATTTAATGTTGCTTGCCGGGTGATTTTCTTAACTGAAACATCCGGCAGTTACATATATTCTGAAAACGGTCTTCAGATCCGGTGAGGCAACTCAAATTTCCCGCTTTTTATATAATTTACTACAAATAAAATTATAAGACTATTACATCTTTATTTTCCGAAACATCTTCTTATAAATACATTTTTAACCTGATTTTAAATGTTAAATAATTACATGTCCTAAAAAAAGTTGAAAAAATGTTGCTAATGTGTTGTAAGATAGCGTGATATAAACTTGTTTGTCCTACTTTATTTTGCCTGATAATTTGCAGGTTTATCATTTATACTCTAATTTTACAACTGTAATTTTTGTTACAAGTACAAAAAACGCCATTGTTGAAAATGTCGACTAATTAACTACAATTTTAAAAAAATATTTTATGCTTGACAGATTGATAACGAATGAGGAGACCATGAGCTATCATTATTCATTTGATTTAATTAACAAAATTATCTTTGTAAAGATAAACGGTGTTATCAACGAAGCGAATGCGGCTGAATTAGGAGCTTTTATCAGAACGAGGGCTCTGGACATGAATTTAAAATTGTTTTTCGATCTGACTGAATCGCAAAATAAAATCTCGATGGGTAGTGCCTATTTCTGGTTTGGAAATCAGTACAGCAAAATTGACCCGAAAGTTAGGTACATTCCCTGTGCTTATTATATTAACAATGTCGAAAATGTATTTTATAGTTTTTTACAAACTGTTTGTATGAATCAGGGTATTAAAATACGTGTTTTCAGCATTGAGGAAGATGCTCTGAGCTGGCTTAAAAGCCAGTATATATAGTTAAATCTGTTTTTCAGTAACTTTTAAAATTCAGATTCTTGTGTCGCCTTCAAAAATATCATTCAGGTATTGGTAGTATTGAAAGGGGGTCATAAACGTGGTTTTACGGCTTTTGTAAAATTTAATCAGCGTTTCAAAATCATCAAAATTCTTGTCTTTCCACATCAGAGGGTGTACCTGTATTACAATATAAGGTTTCACCCGATCCTTTGAATAATTATTCATCATTTTATCGACAGGGAAAATTTTATAAAAATAGTAGTCTACATCCAGTAAAATTTTATTGTTATCCGAAGCCGGATGATCGTCCGGATTTTTCCATCCCTTTTTTTCTTCTTTTTCCAGGTTTTTTAAACAGAACCAAACGCAAATTTCAGGACTGAAATAAAGCGCTTTTAATGTGTTTATGTCTGTCCTGTTGTAGGGTGCTCCGAATGTATGACACTGAATCCGGAGTTTATCATTCATAAACTCCTGAGTCATTTGCAGGTGATTTGCCTGATATTCAATGGTGGAGCCGTCGAACTCAGTGCCGTTTTTGTTTTTGATATGATTGTAGCCGTGGTTCCAGAACTCAATGACAGGAAATTTATTGTCGCGTTTATATCCCGAAATTCTGCGGATTTCATCAACGGTACTGTCAGATTTCATTCTGTCGGCAATAATACCTATGCTCCCACAAATACTATCTTTGAAAATAATGTGCATGAATCGCTCCCAGTTAGGTGTCATTTCTCCCAGATCGTCGGCTTTAAGTATGACAACCAGACCCGGATCGTAAGGGATTGTACTCTCCTTACAATAAACGAATGAAGAGGTTAGCAAAACGATCAACAGAACTTTAATAGTATTCCGTAAAATATCAATTTGTATTCTCATAACAACAAAATCATTTGGTGAGATATCTGTTTCACTACTTTGAATAAAATAGTTCAATCATCTTTCTGAAAGATAGACTAAATTCTTCAGATACATGTAAATAATTGAAAATGAAGATTTAATAATTTTATTTCTGAGTATTAATAAGCTAAAAAAGCTTTATATTCAACTTTTGTTTTTTTTATCCGGGTAATTTATTTTCGGTTTGATGCGAACGTAAAAATCAAATCCAAAGAAAAACACCAGATAAAAATTGTTTACCCTTTATAGGGGTATGCTGAAGCGCAAATATAAAAATGTTTTGTCAGATATTGTAAGGAGGAATGTACGATAGAGCTTTTACACCTGAAAATTTTAAAATATTTATGATTTGAGACAGGACAAGTAGAAGCTAATCAATTGATTATTATAAAGATGTGTTGAAAGAGCTTGCGTTTATTTAAATAATTTTAAGTGATTTAATTCATTTAAATCTCTGAAATACAATGATATTTTCAAAACCATCGATTGATTTAATCCAGCTTTTAAGTACAGCTCCCGATTCATAACCTTCTTTTTCGAACATTCTTCTGCTTGCAATATTTGTTTCAGCAATATGACAATAAAGCTGATTGATTTTCAGGAAGTTGAATACGTAATTTTCAGTTAAGTGCAGTGCTTCGGTTGCATATCCCTTTCCCTGATATTTTTCATCAATAAAAAGTCCCAACGCAATCCGGCTGTTATGAATGTCGAAATCAAATAAATCAACAGTACCCACAGTATTACCTGAGGGTTTATTAATGATCATAAATCTTAATTGCCGGTTTTCGTAAATATCCAAATGCGATTGAAGAATGTACTGTTTCAGGTTGTACTTAGAATAAGGCTGACGAGTATTTCCCACAGTCCAGAGTGATGGATTATTTTCCCAGGCATAAAGCAGCTCGAGGTCCTCAGGTTCCGGGGCGCGCAATATTATTTTATCGTTTTCAATCATTTTCAAACTTTACATTTTGAGCTTACCTGTTGATTACAGGTAAATTAAAATAAACAAATGATTTCCGGAATAAAATACAGGAAACCGGAAAATGAAATTTTTATCAGTTTCAACCTCCCAGTAAAGATTGCATGAACCCCTTTTTTTTAGGAGGATATTCACTTTTAATTTCCGTTGGAGCAGGTTTAAAGTAATCGCCCGAGGCAATCATTTGATAGATAACGCCCCAATCGGGCAATCCGCCAAGATTACGGTCGTCGATAAATAAATCGGCTTTGAGCTTTCGTGGTTGATTGTCTTTTTCTGTTTCTTCAGGATAGTTGGCATTTGCAGCATAAAATTCAAGTCCGCGTTCTCTGCAATATTCAATTGCTTCAGTCAGTTCTTTGCCCTCACGAACGGTCCATAAAACCAGAATAGCCTGAAAATCTTTTTGTATCCGTTTAAGGGTGTCGATAGCAAAAGGTATTTCACGCCCTATTCTGGGGTATTCATGTGTAACTATAGTACCATCAAAATCTACAGCAATTACCATATTAAATTATTTTTTTATGTTAAAGTTTAATCGATAAATTCATCCATGTTCAGATCTGTAAGCATTTTCCCTTGTGTAGGTTTACAGAAATACAAGGCGATAGCTGCTATTCCTGCGCAGAATATCATTGATTGAGAGTGCATTATGTAAAAAAATAAAACCCCGAGAAACAAAGCTGTACCGATAACTGCTAATCTTAAAAGTGATGCTGACTGATACTTTTGAATTTTAAGCTCAGGATGCTCTGATAATGACAATTTTTTGCAATACTTATGAAAAGTTCCGAGAGCAACCGGAACCGAACCAATAATAAAAATGATTAAAACAGAGGAAATTGTGATTCCCGTCTGACTCTGAGGGTCGATGGTAAAGCCCGATTTGAGTATATAAAAGCCAATGCCTGCTGCAATAATTGCTGCCAGATAAATGGCATAATATGCTGTGTTTAAGATTCTAAGCGTCTTTTTCATTATATTTTGTTGTTAATAATGTGATAAATTATTGTAAAGTTTAAAATCCAAATATGTATTTTTTTTCTGAATTGCTCACGTTTTATTTAAATGAGTTGGAAAAGTCCACTCTGTTCAGTATGGAGCGACCTAATGTAACTTCGTCGGCATATTCCAGTTCATCGCCTATAGCTATTCCACGGGCAATTGTTGTAATTTTTATATTAAATCCCGACAGTTTACGATAAATATAAAAATTGGTTGTGTCACCTTCCATGGTCGTACTCAGGGCGAGCATCACTTCATTTATGCCGCCGGCACTGACACGGTTAATCAGACTCTCAATTTCCAGATCCGAAGGACCTGTCCCGTCCATCGGCGAAATTATACCTCCAAGTACATGATATAAGCCTCTGAACTGTTGAGTGTTTTCGATCGACATTACATCTTTGATATTTTCAACCACACAAATCAGTGATTTATCGCGCGAATTGTTGCTGCAGATGTTACATACTTCATTATCGGAAATGTTGTGACACACCCTGCAATATACGATGTTTTTACGCAACCGTATAATTGAGTTTCCAAAAGTTTCGACCTCTGTTTCAGTCTGTTTCAAAAGATAAAGTGCTAATCGCAGGGCTGTTTTACGGCCAATGCCGGGCAATTTTGATAATTCATGTACGGCGTTCTCTAATAATCCCGACGAAAATTGCTGATGACTCACTGATAACTATAAAAAAATGAAAACCTGTTCTGTTTAATTCCGAATGCAAATTTACAAAAAATATCTGATTATCCTATTTTTAACTATTGATGGGTGGTCGAATGTTTTTTTGTACTTTTGCAGGTCAGTTGTGCTATTAAATTCTATTTCATGACAGGTTCAATTACGGTTGCAATTATAGTTATCTATTTTTCTGTTTTATTTCTGATTTCAGCAATTACCGGACGAAAAAGTGCGAATAATGATGCTTTTTTTCTTGGAAACAGGAATTCGCCATGGTGGGTGGTGGCAATTGGTATGGTTGGGACATCAATTTCAGGAGTCAGTTTTATTTCTGTTCCGGGAATGGTACGCAGTATTGATTTTACTTATATGCAGACCGTTTTTGGCTTTTTCTTCGGATATATCGTGATAGCTAATGTGCTTTTACCTCTCTATTATAAACTTCAGTTAACGTCAATTTACACATATCTTGATCAACGTTTTGGTCGAAGAGCGTATAAAACAGGAGCATCGTTCTTTTTGCTTTCGAAAACTATTGGTTCGGCAGCCCGGCTATATGTAGTGGCGATGATTTTACAGTCCATTGTATTCGATCAGTGGAAAATACCATTTGCACTAACTGTTGTTGTGACTATCTTTTTGATATGGCTTTACACTTTCAGGAGCGGAATAAAAACCATAGTATGGACAGATACACTTCAAACCCTGGTTATGATAGTAGCTTTGATACTGATTGTTGTAAAGGTTGCACATCAACTCAATTTTGATTTTTCGGGGCTTATAACATCACTTGCAGATAGCGAAAATACCAGAGTGTTCGTTTTCGACGACTGGCACACTAAACAAAACTTTTTTAAGCAATTTTTCAGTGGTATTTTTATTGCTATTGTAATGACAGGGTTAGATCAGGACATGATGCAAAAAAACCTGACCTGCAGATGTTTAAAAGATGCTCAAAAGAATATGTACTGGTATGGAATTTCGTTTGTGCCGGTAAATTTGCTCTTTTTATCACTTGGTGCCATGCTTTTGATGATGGCTGCCCGATACAATATTGTTTTACCTTCCAGATCCGATGAAATTTTGCCGCTTTTTGCAACTACTTATCTGGGAACACCGGTATTGATACTTTTTATTATAGGCATAATAGCAGCCGCATTTTCGAGTGCCGATTCGGCTTTGGCAGCTCTTACCACCTCTTTTGCGGTCGACATTCTTGATGTTCAGCATCAGGATGAAGTACATGCCAGGCGGAGGAGACAATTAATCCATATTTGTATTTCTATAGTATTTGCTTTGATTATACTTGCATTTAAAACTCTGAATAATTCGAGTGTAATCGACAGTATTTTTATTATTGTATCGTATACTTACGGCCCTTTACTTGGTATGTTTGCATTCGGATTATTTACAAAACAGAAAGCCAATGATAAATTAATCCCTTACGTTGCAGTTGCTTCACCAATTATTTGTGCACTTCTTGCATATATATTCAAAACATATTTTAATTACACATTCGGATATGAATTGTTAATGCTAAACGGTCTCGTTACTTTTTGGGGGCTGTGGATTGGAAGAGAAAAACGACCTGAGACTGCGAATTTTATAACAAAACCACATCATTCAAATTAACTAAAAAATGGAAATAAAAACTGCAACATTTGTTATCAGTAACACAGATTTCAAAAAATGTCCCGAAGGTCAATTGCCCGAATATGCCTTTATCGGACGTTCAAATGTGGGTAAATCGTCGTTGATAAATATGCTGACCGGTAAAAAGGGATTGGCAATGACGTCATCGAAACCAGGAAAAACACTGTTAATCAACCATTTCATTATAAATGAAAACTGGTACCTGGTAGATTTACCAGGCTACGGATATGCCACTACAGGTAAGAAAATGCGAGAGCAGTTACAATCAATCATTGAGAATTATATTCTTTACAGGGAGCAATTGACCTGTTTGTTTTTATTGATCGACATACGTCATGAACCACAGAAAATAGATATTGAGTTCATGAATTGGCTTGGCGAAAAAGGTGTTCCTTTCGCTCTTGTTTTTACTAAACTGGATAAAATAACCTCCATGAAAGTGAAGGAAAACCTGAAAACCTATCAATTACAGCTTTTAACGGAGTGGGAAGAATTGCCACCCGTTTTTTTAACATCATCGGAAAAAAAATCAGGACGTGACGAATTGCTTGACTATATTGATTCAATCAATAAGAATTTAAAATAGTAAAATATCTGTTTGAAATTCAGGATGATAATCATAGGTATGTGTTTGACTTAATGAATTTTATTGTTTAATAATACATTAATACAATTCAATGAATTTTTGAATCATAAAAATCACTATCTTTGAACCCATAATCAGGAAAATACAATTAATAAAAATACATTATCATGAAAGAACAGGACGACGATTTATTAGTATACGACGAAGACGATGCCGTTAAATTTATTCTGAAAACATTGCCGGCAGCTTCAAAAGGCAGAATTGACGATACCATTATTGAATATGTTTTGGATGTTGTATACGAATTTTACGACGAAAACGGACTTATAGACGAAGATTCGACTGAGGAAGCAAGTATTGATGAAGAGGAAATGTTCAAATACATAAAGAAATGTGCCAAAAAGGACAAAATGGAACTGAGTGATGAAGACATTGAATTAATACTCGAAGGTGAATATCAGTACGGGAAATCAATAGGTATTTACAACGAAGAATAAAATTTTATTTTTCAAAAAATATGATAATCAACATGTTATTACGTGTTGATTATTTATTTTCGTGCTTTTCCGTAAGCGGACTGATGGAGAAGTTTATCGAAAACGGATAGTACCATAAATAATAGTTTTTTAAAATATCAAAAAGAAAATGAAAACTGCGGTTGTAATTTTGAACTGGAATGGTGAAAAGTATTTGAAACAGTTTTTACCAATACTTATCAAATATACCCAACATCCTGAAATAGAGTTGTATGTGGCAGATAATGCTTCTACAGATCACTCACTTTCAGTTTTAAGTGAACAATTTCCGACCGTTAAAACAATATTGCTGGATAAGAATTACGGTTTTGCAGGTGGATATAACAAGGCTTTAGCTCAAATTGAAACAGATTATTTTGTTTTGCTCAATTCGGATGTGGAGGTAACTGAAAACTGGCTTCAAATTTTGATTGAATATATGGACACTCATCAGGATGTAGCTGCTTGTCAACCTAAAATCAGATCATTTTATAACAGGAATTATTTCGAGCATGCAGGTGCAGCAGGGGGCTTTATTGATATGTTCGGTTTTCCTTTCTGCAGGGGAAGGGTTATCGGAAATGCAGAAGAGGACAGGGGGCAGTATGATGATATTACAGATGTTTTTTGGGCAACGGGTGCCTGTTTGATGATTCGTTCGGAAATATTTAAGTCAGCCGGTGGATTTGATGAAGATTTCTTTGCTCACATGGAAGAAATTGATCTTTGCTGGCGTCTCAATAACCGGGGTTATCGTATTTCGTGTATTCCTCAGAGCGTAATTTATCATGTGGGTGGTGGCACATTACACACCGAACATCCGCAAAAAACCTATCTTAATTTTCGGAATAACCTGCTGATGTTGTACAAAAATTTACCTCAACAGTCGCTTTCGAAAATAATGATCTGGCGAAAGCTGTTTGATTATGTTGCTGCTTTACAGTTGTTTGTAACCGGTAAGCCTCAGAATGCAGGAAGTGTTTTCAGGGCGCGACGTGATTTTAAAAAGATGCTTCCTGATTTTGAACAAAAGAGAAATGAAAATCTGTTGCTTTCCGCCGGGCATGATGATTCAAAAATACTCAGGAAAAGTATAGTCATTGAATATTATCTGAAAAATTGCCGCACTTACCGTCAATTGCTTAAATAATATTAAATTTGATTTAAGTTTCAGTAAATTGATATTTAAAAAAAATGATAAAATTACGAGCTTTTATTGCAGCTACTCTTTTTTGGGCCGTAATCTCAGTTTCGGCTCAAAAAATTTACCGTACTCAGATTTTCGATAAAAATATTAAAACACTGCAGATTGGTGTCAATGATGACAAATACCTGTTACCGGTTATTGAGCTGAAAGGACAGGACGTGTTGCGTATTCGTTTTGATGAAATGTCGCATCAGGCACATTCTTATGGTTACATGGTGAAACATTGTAATGCTGACTGGACCTTATCCAACCTCTCGTCGAATGAGTATTTGTCGGGATATACAACCGGTAACATCACAGACTTTAGTTTGTCGCAGGTAACTACTTTCCTTTATACACATTATAAGTTTGAATTACCCAATCCGGATATGAATTTCAAAATTTCCGGAAATTATGTTATTTTTATCTACGAAGACAATAAATATGATCAACCGGTAGCACAAACCTGTTTCTCTGTAGTGGAACCGAAAGTCGGGATTAATGCTTCGGTCAGAGGGAATACTGATACCGAATTAAGTGGCAGTTTACAACAGCTTGATTTCGAGGTGCAATTGAACGGATACGGGGTTCGTGATGTCAATAATGAGCTGAAAGTACTGGTTCGTCAGAACAACAGATACGATAATGAAGTTTCGGGCATACAACCAACTTTTATCTCGGGATCGAAATTAATGTACAATAACAATAAAGCATTAATCTTTGAAGGAGGTAATGAGTATCACCGTTTTGACATATCATCTGTATATGCCGCAAGTACAGGAGTTGATGAAATCCGCTACAAAGCACCACATTACGAAGTGTTTTTAACACAGAATAAAATTGAGACATCAAAATCCTATACTTCGGACTTTGATGTTAACGGGAAATTTGTTGTGAATAATCAGGAATCGATGGAAAACAGTGATATTGATGCTGACTACATGTTTGTTCATTTTATGCTGCCAATTAAACAGCCTTTCTTTGATGGCAGTTTGTATCTCGGAGGCGGAATGAATTATAATCTGCTGGACGACAATACACGCCTGAAATATGATTTTAATGCAGGAGCCTATTATACAACTTTGCTTCTCAAACAGGGCGGATATAACTATCAATACTGGTTTGTTCCGAAAGGAGCTTCCAAAGCATCTGTTGCTAAAGTGGATGGAAGTTACTGGCAAACAGGTAACGAATACACTATTTACGTATATCACCGGGGTTGGGGAGAGCGGTATGATAAACTGATAGGAGTGAAGAGTTTGGAGTAAAGCTGAATTATTTTTAAAAAGTAACCGCCCCTGCTGTTGTCACTTTTCAGTTGCAACTTGAGGGGCGGTTTTTTTAAGAACTGATTTTGAATTTCAAAAGTCTTTCATTACATTCCGTCTTCTATATTCCAGACAAATGCTCTGATTCCCATTCCGTCCGAAGTGGCATCGAGTATTTTGAGGTCACTCAGGATTTTCTTTACCTTGTCGTCTTCGACAACAGTCAGGATCGATGAGTTCTGAGTTGGCCATGCATGACTGCCAAGATGGGGATCACCTGATTTGCTGCCTTTACCTTTGACTGTTTCCCACTCGGTATATCCTCTTACGTGGTTTGAGCTTAGTAAAGCTAATATCTGGTCCGAATAAGCCTGATCGAATGCTATAAATATTGATTTCATTTTATTTGTTTTTAAGCTGTTGATGATAAATTATAAACTATTATCTTCTTTCAAAGCGTTAATTTTCTTATTCTTACGATGCTGACGTTTAATTCCGCTTGCTGCAAACATGGTGTATATAGTCGGAATAATTACCAGAGTAAGGATAGTGGAGACAGTTAAACCGCCAATTACGGTGATAGCCATCGGACGCCACATTTCCGATCCCTGCGAATGACTTATTGCTAAAGGTAACATACCGAGTATGGTAGTGAGTGTTGTCATAATTACAGGACGTAAACGAGATTTACCACCGTTCACTACAGCCTGGATAACACCCATTCCGCGTTCACGGTTGAGGTTAATATAGTCCACAAGCACAATGCCATTTTTCACAACTATACCAATCAGCATAATCAATCCGACAAAGGACATCATGTTCAGTGTACTTCCGCTCAATGCCAGAGCCAGTACAACACCCGAAATCGCAAACGGAATCGAGAACATAATAATAAACGGATAGGTAAGTGACTCAAACTGTGATGCCATCACGATAAATACAAGCATCACAATAATCAGCAACAGTGTACCTAAATCACCAAACGATTCCTGTTGGTCTTTATACGAACCGGCAATTACTACGTTAACATCCGAAGGTATTTGTACCTGTGCAATCTGAGCATTGATAGCTGCAACAGCCTTGTCGAGTGTTGTTCCCGATACTGTCGATGAAACTGTAATAATTCGCTGACGGCTTTTTCGCTCAATACTTGGTGGTGTAAATCTTTCAACCACGGTTCCCAGGTCGCCGAGACGAACTGCCTGACCCTGATTATTGTAAATCAGAATGTTCTGTATGTCCTCGATAGATTTGCGGTATTCGGGAGCATAAACCACCTGAATGTTATATTCTTCACCATCCTCACGAAACAACGAAGCTGTAAGACCGTTGATACGGTTTCGTAAATAATTGGAAGCAGTTGCCACATTTAATCCGTTGTTGGCTAATTTTTCACGGTCGAATTCAACCTGAAACTCAGGAGTATATTCCTCACGGCTAACCAGTGTATTTACCAATCCCGGAATTTTAGAAATGCGGTTTGAAAGGTCTTTTGCAATCCGGTCGGTTTCAGCAAAATCGTAACCGTAAATTTCAAGGTCGAGTGTGGACTGACCACCCATCATACTCATAACACCTCCGGCAATCACATTTGATTTTCTGATTTCCGGTGTCATTGCAATGTCTTTGCGGATACTGTCAGAAATCTCAAACATTGTTCTTTTTCGGATTTTCAGATCGGTAAGTCTGATTGAGAATGATGCGATATTGCTTCCGTTGGCCTGGAATGAACCCCATACATTTGAACTGCTTGCTTGTCCCACCGAGTAATTGATCATGTCTACCTCGGGATATTTTTGTCTCCATTTGTCAGCCATTTTCTTAGCTACTTCGCGTGTGATTTCGGCTCTTGTCCCAACCGGCATTTGCAAAGTCAGACTTATTCTGCTGTTATCCTGAGCCGGATAAAACTCTGTTCCGATAAATTTGGCAGGGATCATACTTAAAATAAAGAACACAGTAACCATTATGACAATTGCCAGTTTATGACGAACAGCCCAATCCACAATTTTACCATAACCATTGTCTAACTTATCAAGGAATCGTTCGATGGGACTATAAAGAAATACGAATGTTTTTGTTCTTTTCGGATTCAGACGCAATAACTGAGAGGCCAGCATAGGTGTCAGAACTAAAGCGCAAATCATTGATACTGTGATAATAATAGTAACCATCCACCCGAGTTGACTGAACATTACTCCTGCCATTCCGCTGATTAATGTCATTGGGAAGAATACGGCAATAATGGTCAGGGTCGATGCCACGATAGAGAGTGCTACCTCGTTGGTACCATGCACAGCTGCACTTTTCGGTCTGCTTCCCCGTTCGATGTGCGTGGTAATATTTTCGAGTACTACAATGGCATCATCCACCACCATACCAATTGCCAGTGATAGTGAACTCAGCGTAATGATGTTGAGTGAACCTCCCGTTGCACCTAAAAATATAAATGCTGCAATAAGCGAAATAGGTATGGTAAGTATAATGATTAAAGTAGCCCGCCAGCGTCCGAGGAAAAACAGAACCACAAGCATTACGAACAGAAATGCGTATAAAACTGTTTCTGTCAGTCCGTTGATGGTTTGTTTAATGTTATCCGAAGTATCCATGATGACATTCAGCTTCACGTCCGAAGGAAGGTTTTTCTGTATTGTTGGCAGGGCTTTCTGTACAGCCTCGGCAATTTGTACAGTGTTTGAACCTGATTGTTTTTGTACTACAATAGTAGCACCCTGAATACCATTGGTATAGCTTTTTTGTGTGCGTTCCTGTAAATCATCTTTAACAACTGCAACATCCGACAGATATACATTTTTTCCACCAAAACTGCCTACTACAATCTTGTTAAGTTCACTTGCATCTTTGAACTGCCCCTCCACACGTAAAGAGTATGTTTCACTTCCCACATCCATCGAGCCGGCCGGAGTATTCACATTTTCCATGCGAATGTACTGACCGATGGATTCAATGGTCAGTTTATAAGCTTCTAATTTCACCGGGTCGACATAAACCTGAATTTCACGTTCGGGTGCACCGGTTATCGAAACAGAACCTACACCGGCGATACGGGCAAGAGAATTTGCCACATTATCGTCCAAAATACGATAAAGTGCAGGCAAACTTTGATTGGCTGTAGCCGAAATCATAATTACCGGAATCATGTCGTTGCTGAACTTAAAGATGATTGGCTTGCCAACACCATCCGGCAAAAATGAACTTACCAGGTCCAGTTTATCGCGTATATCATTGGTAATTACGTCGATATCATTTCCATAGTTGAACTCCAGTGTGATAATTGATCTGTTTTCCTTTGATGTTGATTTTATGGTTTTCAGATTTGCTACTGTATTGAGCGAACTTTCAAGCGGTTTTGTTACATTCGTTTCAATGTCCTGCGCACTGGCACCATCATAAGTGGTCATCACCATAATGGTGTTGGTCTCAATCTTTGGTAACAAATCAATAGGTAGTTTTTGAAGCGAAAATAACCCCATTATTACAACTCCGATAAATATCAGAGCTGTCATAATTGGTTTTTTTACAGAACTTTCATATATACTCATAATTTTATTTTTACTGTTTAATATTTACTTTTAAATTCTTTAAATGAAAATGCAGAATTTGTTTGTCAGTTTACGGTCTGATTTATCGCTGTTTTAAATACAATAAATAATGACCTGTAAATTATTTTACAACGTTCACTTCACTACCATCCACTAAATTCGTTGCGCCGGCTGTCACTACCTGTGATCCGGAAGTCACCCCCGAAATAATTTCATATTCATTGTCGAGACGCTGGCCAAGTTCTACCTGTTTGTATTCCACTTTTCCATTGTTGTATACATAAACGTAGCGGGCTCCTGAACCGGATTGTTTGATGATTGACTGATCGGGAACGACAACATGTTTTTTACTTCCAAATCCCATAGTTACACGGGCAAACATTCCGGGACGCACTTTGTAACTGCTGTTTTCAAGTTTAATCTCAACTGAGAAAGTACGGGTTCTTTCATCGATAGTAGGATAAATCAGACTTACTTTTCCGTTAAAAGTCTGATTTGGAAAAACATCAAAACTTATTTTCACGGGCATTCCGGTAGTAACATCGGAATAAAACGATTCGGAAACATTAACGAGTACTTTAACAGGATTGATTTCCATCACTGTAAGTACCGGCATTTGAGCTGAATAGATATCACCGTTGTCATAGTTTTTGGCTGTGACAATTCCGCTTACAGGACTCAAAAGAAATGTGTTTTCAGTCATGTTTTTAAGATTGGTCTCGGCAACATCCAGCTGTAGCTTGGCGTTGTCAAGATCCTGCTGCGATGCACCACCCACATTGAACAGTTCTTTTGTGCGTTTATACATTCGTTTGTAATTTTCAATCTGTGTTTCAAGATTGGATAAGTTAGCAACATCCATTTGAACAAGTTTTTGTCCTTTCTGAATTCTTTGACCCACCGATACTAAAATCTGACGAATCCTGCCAGGTGATGAAGGTGCAATACTGTTTTTTGTTTCGGGTTGTACGGTTGCTGTCAGTTCAATTTTTTGTTCTACATCGCGTTCCGATACTGTCTGTAAAGTTACATTCGGTATTTTTTTTGTCTCTTTAATCTCTTTTGCTGCCGGTTTGCTGCACGATATTAATCCTATTGTTACAGCTAAAAGTGTAATTCCTGCTAATTTAATCTTTTTCATTTTGATCAATTTATTTGATGTTTCTGATTTGTTTTTTATTTAATTGCCGAGTCTTTGCCTAAAAGTTTTTCCAGGTCTGATTTTGCGGTGAGATAATCGTAAATTGATTGATTGTACGACAATCCTGCCTGTATGTATGCCAGTTGAGAATTGGTAATATCAAGGTAGGTTCCTGATCCGACTTCATATCGTTTTTCCGAGATTTCAACCGCTTTTTCAGCCTGACGTAACCCTTCTTTATTTGATGCAATTTTTTCCATTGCTTTTTTGATATTGTCCAGATAGCTTATGGTTTGAAGCTCGAGACTGTGACGGAGGTTCTGTCGCTGATCTTTGAGCTCGTCAAGTTGAATATTAAGTTGTTTTTGTTTGTAAACTCTGGCTCCACCCTGAAACAGCGGAACCGAAAGTGAAACTCCCACTGTAGAATACGGAAACCATTTATAACCAAACGAAAAAGGATCGTTACCCATAGACATATACTGATAATTGAAGCTTGCAGCTAATGTGGGCCACCATGATGCTTTCTGAATTTTAAGGCTGTGCTGTAACTGCGACGCTTTAATATCAAACTGAGTCAGATCCGTGTTTTTATTGAGGGATGTTGTATCAATCAGCAGGGCATCGTTATACATGTTTGCTTCGAAATCCGATAAACTTCCCACCACTTTTATTTCAGTGGACATATCCATACCCATCAGTAACTTTAACTGTAATTTGCTCAGATTTACTGCGCTTTCGGCCGATACGAGATTTGATTTGGCATTGCGAACCTGTACGTCGGCTCTGATCCATTCAAATTCCGATAACACCCCCTGTTTAAATTTGTCGTGGATGATGCGAGAATTTTCACCTGTGTTGTCGTAGCTTTTTTTGAACACATTGTACGAGTCCTGTGCCATCAGTACACCATAATAAGCTTTTGTAACCTGATTTATCAATGATTGTTTCGATGCTCTGGCCGATTCGAGTGCCAGTGCAGCGTCAATGTCCGACATCTCTAATGTTGCCCAAAGTGCCGGAGCTATTATTGGTAAGCTTGCCGAAATACCTCCCGAGAAAGTATTGTCCTGGCCCATTTCAAAACCATCAGGATTCTCCGGCATTCCCGGAATAGTGAAAAATACCTTTTGCTTCTTCAATGATCGCTGATACGATCCGGAAGCCGAAATATTCGGAAAAAGTCCGGCAATTCTTTCTTTTTTCGAATAATCCACTCTCTGTATTTCCTTATTTGCAACCTTTATTGTGGGACTTTCGCTGAGCGAAATTTCCAATGCCCTGCTCAGCGATACAGTGAGTGTATCCTGTGCAAATGCTGCTGTCAAAGGCAAAAGTATCATAAGTACTATTGACTTTATTGTTTTAAATTTTACTTGTTTCACAGTCATTACTTCTATTGTTTTTTTTGATTTGCTTTTTTATTTTTATTATTTAATCCGGAGCAAAGATACTTCATATATCGATTAACAATAAATTTAAAATCGATGAATAAAGTTTTTATTCCGTTAAATGGCGATTTTGTTTCTTTATAATTCCTTTGTTTTTTTGTTTTCTGAGTTATTTTCCGGTTTTTTACTGATAAAGTTAGCTGGTTGGTTTCTCGTAATTGCCTTTTGCCTCGTTCAGATAATGTTCTTCCATGTATTTCAGTCCTTTTTCATTGGCAATGACATGCATCATTAAATCGATAAAAAAATCCAGTACTCTTTTTTTTGTATATTTCTTCTGCGATTTTTCCATCATTTCAAATGTGTTTTTCAGTTGAATGGTGTGAAAATCAGAAATTAACTCAATGTCTAAATCCTTACGGTAATAACCTTCCTCGATTCCCTGTTTTAAATTTTCTTCAAATCCTGATTTAATTGAATGATTTCTCTGACTACTCACCCCTTCGTACACTTTCGGATAAAATTTTTCAAGATCGTACCAAAGCGCATGTGGTTGACAGTCAGATTGTTTTTTTATTTCACGTACGATATAAATCAGTGAATCAATTGCATTCTTGTTTTTCAGGTTTTTAGAAAACTTTTCGATATGCTGGTCTTTCTCAAAATTGATTACTGCTTCGACCAAATCCTCCTTTTGTTGAAAGTGGCTGTAAAATGTTTTTTTTGAAATGCGCAACTCGGAACATATTTCGTCTATCGAAACATTTCTGATCCCGAGTTGATGAAACATTTTTCCGGCAGTTTGCAATATTAATTCCTGTTGTGAGTCCATTTTATTGTTTTCTCTGTTGTTTTGTGAGTGCAAAATTATATAAAAAGAGTTTCTGAATTTGAATTTGTTTGAAAAAATAACGTTAAATTTATTTAAAAGTAAAGTAAATAACAGATAATCAGTATGATAATAAGTTGAACTTGGAAACTTAAATAATTTATTAGTTTCCTGGTGCTATTGATGTACAAACAAAACAACATCAAAAAAGTTTATTTTGATGTAAAAATTCTTTATTAATTTAAAATACGGATAGAAAAATGAGTCTGAAAGTACTTAAATTCCGGTAATTCTGATTTCAGGACTGATTTGAAGAGTAGTTAAATTGATTCCTTCCCAGAGTAACAGCCGGACTTTATTTGAGATTTGTAAATCTGAAGCTGGTTTAAAAAGTTGTTGAGGCAGGTAGCAACATGCGTTGATAAATTGATCAATTCTCAGTTCAGAAAAGAAATTATAATTTATTTTTAGCAGTCTGTTGATTTCGCCGGAGTTATTACTCCCGAAATCAATGATTCCGGTGTAGTTTGCATCAAGTGGTAAAACGGATTTGTGGTTTGAAAAGTCAATGTAATGACGATCGGCCATCAGCTTTATTAATCCGGTTTCGTTCAGATAGTGTTTCGCCGATATGATTTCGGTTGAAATTATACCGTTGTAAAAAAATGTATTGGCTGTTTCGAACGGCATCGATTTCAAATCGAAGATATCCTTAATTATCCCTGCATCATCGAGTTCAATCGCATGGTGACGCAGAATCAATTCCGGTGAGCAATAAATGAGCTGAGCTGCAACACGTTTCATTTTCTGTGTAGTAACACTTTGCTTCTGATACGATTATTAATTGTATCGCTTCTGTCAATCGCGTTATTTACAGGATGTTCAATTAACTGTATCACTTTACGGATGCTATCCTGAGCTAATTCGTCGTATTGACGGAGCAACCTGAGGCTATCGATTGTAGCAATCATTTTCAGAGCAGGTTTTTTGCCTGCAGAAATTTTTCCGGTTATTGAGTCGATTGTACTTTGATAACGGGCTTTTAATATTAATTTATAGTCTCTTAATATACTATCGTTGTGTAATTTGGTATAAACGCTGTCCACTTTTCCATTGGCGTAGAAAACGCG
Source organism: uncultured Paludibacter sp. (assembly GCA_937897985.1). GTDB lineage: Bacteria > Bacteroidota > Bacteroidia > Bacteroidales > Paludibacteraceae > Paludibacter. The sequence continues at coordinate 147,085 of CALCBD010000031.1, forward strand.
CATTACTGCCTGTGGCGCAACGCCGGCAGCTTTTTGTTTCATGCGGTGTCTGAAACTCAATGAATAGACATCTTTCCACTGTAAATCCCTGTTTTTAATGCTGAATTTAATTTGAGTCGTTGCCGAGTCTTTCGTAAGATGGTAAGCAATACGATTAGTCCAGATGTTTTTTTCGGAATGTCTTAAAGCGACAGAATCAATCGGATGGTATTTCCTGTTTTTAACATCGGTTTCAAATTGAGTGAGATTTTCGAGTACCCTTGTATAGATATTTGTGAATTTTTTAGGATTATCGACATACCAAACAAGTGAAGAGTCAAAGTTAGCCTTGGTAATACCGTACTTTTTGAAAAGTGCGTTGTAGTAGTAAATTTTTAAATTTTCGACAGAATCGGATTTGAAAGCCTGAATGGCTAAAGCTCCGTCGAGTTTATGAAGATCGGTCAGGAAATTAATCATTTCGTCCTGACTCATCACATTATCGGGCTTGTTGGTACAAGCAGGGAGAGTGAAAATACAGAGTGCCGTGAAAATAAAAAATCTGAGGATGCTATTCATTTATATTTTCATTAATATTCTTTTTAGTTTCCAGGCTCTCGTTCAAATCTTTACGGAAGAAAATCAGAATGATGCCAACTGAAATAGTAATTGCGGAATCGGCAATATTAAATATAGGGCTGAAAAAGATAGTCTCACCTGCGCTGTTTTTGATTAAAGGGAAATAGAGCATGTCCACTACTTTCCCGTAAAAGAGTGGAGCATATCCACCGGTTTCGGGCAGAAATGTAGCAGCCATACCATTGCTTTCGCTGAACAGCAGTCCGTAAAACATAGAGTCGAAAATATTACCGGCAGCACCAGCCAATAGTAACGAAACTGCCAGGATATAACCCTGGCGGGCATTATTCTTTATCAGTTTGCGGATAAAGAGTGCAAGTGCAATCACAGCAACGATTCGGAACAGGGTTAAAAACAGTTTACCAATTATTTCCATGCCAAAGGCCATTCCGTTGTTTTCAATAAAAAATATTTTAAACCAGCTGAAAACATCGACGTGTTCACCTAATGCAAAATTAAGTTTAATGAAAATCTTTGATGCCTGATCGACAAACAGAACAAGTAAAATGAGTAATAATGACTTTTTGGTAACTGACATTCTGCAAAATTGATGATTTAATACAAGAATTCGACAGCAAATATTTGATTTGTTGTCGAATCTTCCTGATTTTTAATGATTATTTCTGGTCGTTCTTGGCTTCGATGCTTAAAGTAGCATGAGGCACAGCACGAAGGCGTTCCTTGGGAATTAGTTTGCCGGTTTCGCGGCAAATACCGTAGGTTTTATTCTCGATACGCACTAAGGCTGCCTGCAGGTGTTGAATGAATTTCATCTGACGCTGAGCAAGCCGGCCCGATTCTTCTTTTGATAAAGTTGAAGCTCCCTCTTCCAGTACTTTGAAAGTAGGTGAAGTATCCATTACATCATTGCCATCCAGATTGGTGATTCCGTTGCGCAATAATTCATAATCCTTTTGAGCTTTGGCAAGTTTTTCAAGAATTAATTCCTTAAACTCAGCCAATTCAGCATCGGTATATCTTGTTTTCTCTGCCATACTTTTTTTGATTTTAAAATATTTGATATTTTCTTATATTACAATGATTTTGTAACTATTTGTAATTGCGTGCGAAAATAGCAAATAAGTTTCGGTTTGACAATTATTTTATGATTTTATTTTATACGATTATATTTATACTTTTTTGATGGACACTTTCACTGTATATTCATCAAAATCGAGTTCGGTTGCATCATTTAATTCTTCGACCAGAGTTACCGAATTAGCGAGTGTCTGAGTTGCAATATATCCGGCAAATTCATTCACTGATGCTTCAATTTCATCTCTGTTTTCGATTTCAACAGAAATTTTATCCACAATTTCGTACCCGTTCGATTTTCGGATATTCTGAATGCGGTTCACCAACTCGCGAGCAATACCTTCGCGCAGCAAACTGTCGGTAACAGTAATGTCGAGTGCAACGGTCAGCTTGCCTTCGTTGGCTACTAACCAACCCGGCATGTCTTCGGTAATTATTTCAACATCTTCGGGTGTAAGTTTCACATTACCACTAAGTAATTCAAGTACAAAAAGTCCGTTCCTTTCAATTTCAGTGATTTCATGATTTCCGAATGAATTCATCGCTACAGCAATTTCCTTCATTTGTTTGCCATATTTTTTACCCAGTGTTTTGAAGTTGGGTTTTATTTTTTTAACCAGATTGGCTACATCATTGTCGGCAGGTATCACTTCAAACTCTTTTACATTCACTTCAGCTTTTACCAAATCGGCAATATAGCTCAACTGTTGATAGGTAATTTCATCGGGTGCCGGCACTACAGCTTTTGTCAGAGGCTGACGCACTTTTTTATCGGCCTTACGGCGCAATGCCAGTATCATCGACGAGGTTTGTTGTGCCAGTTGCATACATTCTTCCAGATTTTTATCAATCAGTTCTTCGTTGCAAACAGGAAAATCGGCTAAATGAACTGATTCCTTTGTGTCTTTGGCTGTGACAGCATTGAGATCAAGGAAAAGCCGGTCGGCAAAGAAAGGCGCGATTGGTGCCATCAGTCGCGAAATTGTTTCGAGACAGGTATACAGAGTTTGATATGCCGAAATTTTATCTTCGTCATATTCACCTCCCCAGTAACGTTTACGGTTCAGACGAACATACCAGTTACTCAGGTTTTCGCCCACAAAATCAGCAATCGCACGTCCGGCACGCGTTGGTTCGTAAGTTTCGTAATATTCGGTTACATCTTTTACCAACGTATTCAGCAGGGAAATGATCCAGCGATCAATTTCCGGACGTTTTTCCATCGGAATTTCCTCTTCGGAGCAGGTAAAATTATCGACATTGGCATAAAGTGAGAAGAAGGAATATGTATTGTAAAGCGTTCCGAAGAATTTACGGCGCACTTCTTCCACACCTTCGATGTCAAACTTAAGGTTGTCCCATGGCGATGAATTGGTCATCATGTACCAGCGCAGTGGATCTGAACCGTATTTCTCAATAGACGAGAACGGATCAACACCGTTACCCAGACGTTTCGACATTTTATTGCCGTTTTTGTCAAGAACAAGTCCGTTGGAAATTACATTTTTAAATGCAACCGAGCCACGAACCATAGTACTGATTGCATGCAAGGTAAAAAACCAACCACGTGTTTGATCGACACCTTCCGAAATAAAGTCGGCGGGGAAGCCCCCTAAATCCCCCACAGGGGGACTTAAGAGTGCGTGTTTTATCAGTTTGATTGTTCGGTCTGATTTATTTAATACTTCATCGTTTGAAAAACGAAGTACACGATATCCTAAATTTTTTAAGATTTCTGTTCGTAATTTATCTGCTTCTTTAACGTCCGGATTGTTATGATAACCACCATCAACCTCGATTACTAATTTCTCACTCAAACAAACAAAATCTACTATAAAATCGTCAATTACATGTTCTCTGCGAAATTTGTAGTTTTCTAATTGTTTCCCTTTCAATGCTTCCCACAAAAATGTTTCTGCAACAGTTGGTTCTTTTCTTCTGTTTTTTGCATTCTCTTTTAACAGTTCATAAATGAATGGATTTGCAGTATGATAGGGCTTTTCTTTCTTAAAGTCCCCCTGTGGGGGATTTAGGGGGCTTCTGTTTTCGAACGGATAGTGTAATTGTGCATAAGGCATTGCCCCGGAATCGAACCATACGTCGATAAGGTCGAGTTCGCGCTTCATAGGTTTGCCCGATTTTGAAACCAGAATAATTCCATCGACATACGGACGGTGAAGGTCTATGTTTTTTACATCATAATTTTCAGCTGTATATTCACCGACTTTAAAATTTTTGTAAGGATTTTCGGTCATGAAGCCTGTTGAAATCGATTTTTCGATTTCAGCCATTAATTCTTCAACCGAACCGATACAAATTTCTTCCGATCCATCTTCACTTCGCCAGATAGGAAGTGGTGTGCCCCAGTAACGGCTGCGGCTAAGGTTCCAGTCCTGCAGATTTTCGAGCCATTTCCCGAAACGGCCAGTACCTGTCGATTGTGGTTTCCAGTTGATGGTATCGTTAAGCGCCATCATTTCCTCGCGACAAGCAGTAGTTTTAATAAACCAGCTATCGAGCGGATAATATAAAACCGGTTTATCGGTACGCCAGCAATGCGGGTAATTGTGAACATGTTTTTCAATTTTGTAGGCAAGACCCTGTTGTTTCAGGAGCATACAAATTGAAACGTCAAGTGTTTCATCCTGCTCTGTGAGGTTTGAATCGTAAGCGTTTTTTACAAACCGGCCTGCAAAATCCCCGTATGTTTCAAGGTTTACCTTTTCGGCAACAAAAGCGGCATCGAGGTCTTCTGTCTTGTAGAATTTTCCTGTTCTGTCGACCATTGGCTGGCGGTTACCATCTTTATCTGTCAGCAACATGGGCGGTACACCGTTTAGTTTGGCCACACGGTCGTCGTCGGCACCAAAGGTCGGTGCAATATGAACGATTCCCGTACCATCTTCGGTAGTGACAAAGTCGCCTGTAATTACACGGAAAGCACCTTCGCCCGGATTTACCCAGGGAATGAGTTGTTCGTATTCCATTCCGGCAAGTTCCGAACCCTTGTATTCCGCAATTACTTCGTATTCGTTTTTGCCCATCACAGCTCCCAACAGGTTTTGCGCCAAAATAAACTCTGCTTCGGATTTGTTGTATGGATTAGTTGATTTAACACGAACATAGTCGATGTTTGGTCCAACACAAAGAGCAGTGTTCGATGGCAAAGTCCAGGGAGTTGTTGTCCATGCCAGAAAAAAAGTGTTTTCCTGATTTTTAACTTTAAACTGAGCTATACAGGTTGTATCTTTAACATCCCTGTAGCAACCCGGTTGGTTCAGTTCATGAGTTGAGAGTCCTGTTCCGGCAGCCGGTGAATAAGGTTGAATGGTGTAGCCTTTATAAAGCAAACCTTTGTTGTAGAGTTGTTTGAGTAACCACCACAAAGTTTCGATATAGCGGTTGTCGTAGGTGATATACGGGTCGTCCATGTCTACCCAGTATCCCATTTTGGTAGTCAGGTCTTCCCATTCACGGGTGTATTTCATTACATCGTGACGACAGGCGGCATTGTACTCGCCGACGGAGATTTTCTTTCCGATGTCTTCTTTGGTTATTCCCAGTGATTTTTCGACGCCGAGTTCTACCGGGAGTCCGTGTGTATCCCAACCGGCTTTACGTTTTACCTGAAAGCCCTGCATGGTTTTGTACCGGCAGAAAATGTCCTTAATGGTACGTGCCATTACGTGATGAATACCCGGAAGTCCGTTGGCAGAAGGAGGTCCTTCGAAAAATACGAATGAAGGTTTTCCCTCACGGGTTTCGATACTTTTATGGAAAATATCCATGTCGCTCCAGCGCGTCAACATTTCCTTGTTTACTTTCGATAAATCTAATCCGGTATATTCCTTAAACTTAGCCATATTTTAATAGTCAGTAAATTGATATCAAAGTTCCAAAATATTATTGGCACACAATCACATTAGAGTCGAAGTGCAATCACATTTTGGCATAATCTTACAGGGCTGCAAAATTACAAAAATTATCCGAATTGTAAAAGGAACATTCAGAAGGATGTAATCAGTTACGAAATAAGAAAATCAGAGGCTGAATTTCAGAGACAGATTGATGACTCTCCCGTCGATTGGTGCCCAGACAGGAACAAAATCAGGATTAGAAATACTTCCGGTAAATAAATCTTCAACTTCACTTTGTCGATAATTCAGCAGATTCTCGCCATTGAGTACCAGACTTATGTGTTTACCAAACTTTTTCTCAACCATAGCAGCCACAAAATAAAAACCCGGAGTTTTGGTTCCGTTCAACCGATATTGTGAGCCGGTGTAGGAGCCTTCGAGTCCAAAACGCATTTTAGCTTTTTCAAAATCACGTGCCAGAGTAAAAGCAAATCGGTTTTGAGGTGTAAGAGGCATGAACTGATTGGATGCCAGGTATTTTCTTTCGGCTATGGTAAAGGTGTAACCTGCATAAAGTTCCCATTCATCAATTGTTGTCCTTACATAAGTGTCAAAACCTTTGGAAATAACCGGTTTTACTTCATTTTTAAATGTGATATCACCATTACTTTGCGCTGTGGGGATAACCGGGTTGCTCACCTGAGTCAGAAAAAACGCCTGATTGATAAAAAATGAATTTCCATCTCCCCATATTATTTTGTAATTAGTTTCGATATTATATCCGATAGATTTTTCGGCTTCGATATTTTTAGCCAATGGTTGAAGTTGTTGTATTTCGTAATCCACTAACTGTGAGGCAAACGGATTGGGAACTTTGTAACCCATGCCAACCCCGGCGCGTGAAGCCCAGTGTTTATCAAAACGATAGAAAGCAGCCAGACGGGGCAATACAAAATTTCCATATTTAAAATTATAATCATTCCGCAGTCCGGCTTCAATTAAAACATTATCTTTTAAATTCCATGTATTTTGAGCAAAAACTCCTATAATCTGATCTCCGAAATTTTCTATAGCTACAGGAGTTGATGGCAATTTTGTAAAATTATTACCTGTAAAGTTGATTCCGGCAACCAAACTATTGGTGTTGTAAGGGACTAATAATGATAACTCTGAATAATAATCGTTTTGCCTGCCTCTGAAATAAACGGAGTTATTTGTTAATTTTCTGTCGAATGAACTAAAACTGTTTTTAAATTCGATTTTGATATTGTTTTTAAATTTGTTTTCGAAAAGTAATTCAGCCGTATGCCGAACAGTTTTATTTTCCTCAAAGTAAATGTGTATATTGTCAGCTTTGTTCCCGATGACCTGCATATCACCTCCAAGCCGGTTTTCGAATGTGGCGGTATAGCCGGCTGTAATTGTTATGTTTTTGGTAGGGTAAAAGAATAGGCGGGGATGAATGACTGCATTTTTCAGTTGAGCAACATCGGATAAACCATCATTGTTTACATCCTGAGCTTGCTGATTGGTAAAACCACCATAGAATGTATAACCAAAAGATTTATATTTTTTTGACAAAAACGTGTTAAGATTGGTTTCTGCAATGGTTGTTCTGTTCAGTGTGAGAATGCCCTGCTGACTTGTTGTGGGTGTTTTAGATATAATATTGACCAGTCCGCCAATAGCGCCGCCTCCGTACAAGGTGGATGCCGAACCTTTTATTAATTCTATTTGTTTCAAATCGAGGGGTGGGATGCTGAGTATACCGAAATCGCCGCTGAATCCTTCGTAAAGCGGCATTCCGTCACGTAGAATCTGAGTGTAACGTCCGTCAAGTCCCTGAATGCGTACATTCGTATTCCCGGTTACAGCACTGGTTTGTTGCAGTTGAACCCCGCTCATATCGCCGAGTAAACTCGAAATATTTCCGGGTTTGATGCTGTTTTCTTCGTCCATCTCTTCCTTGCCGAGTATTTCAACTTTCAATGGCGAATTTTCAATTTTCTGATTTGAACGTGTTGATGCCACGATGCTGACTTCATTCAATAAATTGATGGAGGGAATCAGTTCAACTTTTAATGTATCTTTTCCAGTGAATGAAAGTTGTAATGTTTTCTTATCATAGCCAAGGCAATCGAAGCTCAGGTTAGGGCTCTTTTTTGGAGAGCTAAATACGAAATTTCCTGAGCTATCAGATATTCCCAATACTTTATCATTCTCACGGACAACTGTTGCAGGTAAGGATTCTTTGGTTTCGGCATCGATAATTTTGAGAATTATTTTTTCCTGAGCCGACATGCCGAAAGACATAAATATCATGAGCAGGAAGAGTATTTTTGTTTGAAAACTTTTCATTATCATCAGCTTAAATGCACCGGACTGAAAATTGTTTAATCAGCCCGGTGTTGAACATTTTAAATTCTAAATTTTTAGTACATGACAAAAATTCAAATACGAATGATAGTCAGAAAAACAGATTGCAAATTTAAACTGATCAGGCGGATTTAAACCCCTGTTAAATCAATTTTAAAATATTTTAATCAGTTTCAATCAGACAAATGCCATTCAATCAATGTGTTGAATTTTTTTTGTCATGTGCTGAATGTCACATTACTTTTTGGCTGTTTTGCTTTCTTTACTTAGTTCGGTTTGCATCATGCCCATCATTTGTTGTACCGTTTTGTTCATGCCTTCGGTCGAACCATCGAGGAAGATGACGTTACCCTTGCCTGTTTCACCAAAGTGTTTAATGGCTTCGGTCCACATTGAGAACAACAGGAAGGATGCATCCAGATCGGCATTCGACATTTCTTTGGCAGCAGTAGCCATCCCCTTGGCCACTTCTTCGCGGAAAAGTGCAATTCCCTGACCGCGTTGCTGGGCTGCTTCCTTCTCGGCAAGAGCTGAAATTTTAATGGCATTACCTTCGGCTTCAGCTGCTTTGGTTTTGGTGATTAACAGCGCCTGACCTTCATTTTCGGCAGCGGCTTTCAAATTGCTCGATGCAACCACACGTGCCATCGATTTAATGATTTCTTCGTCAAAAGTAATGTCATTCAGCTGAATATCAATCATGTGGTAGCCCCATTCCTCGAGCGTGTCGTCGAGATGTTTCTTCACTTCCTGAATAATTTCTGTACGTAATCCAAGGATTTCAGCCTGTTTTTTGGTAGCTACAAAGCTTCGGATGGTACCTTCGATGGTACGGATAAGTGCCTGCATAAAGTTGCGGTCGTCCACAAATTTGAAAGCAACGTTTTTAATCACATCGTCCGATTGATTAAAAACAGCATACAATAACATGGCTTTGAAATAAACATTGGCCTGATCCTGTGTTACTGCCTGAAACTCCAGTTCTACCGAGCGGTTCTGAATGGAAATACGACGATGCACCATTTCGATAAAAGGTATTTTAAAGTTTAATCCCGGACCCATAATCCGGCGGTATTTGCCGAAAATAGTAATTACAGCCACATAGCCCTGATTTACTGTAACAAATCCTGAAAAAATGAACAGAAGTACAAATACTCCAATGACAATAAAGGGAATTGATTCCATAGTGTGTAAATTTAAAATTGATAAATCGAAAATTGTTAAACGCAAAGGTATTGATTTTTTAATGCAAAATGTACAAACCGTTAATTTATTTTTTGATAAGGAAGTGTTCTATTTAAGTTTATACTACTTTTTTTGAACGGCAAACTAAGTGACTTTCCGTCGTAGAGACTCAGCGTTAAAAATACGACATTCTATTTATCCTGTTACTTAACCGATGAAACGCTAAAAGAATCACAAATTATAACATATAAAATCATTTGTGCTTTTTGTTTTTTGTACTTTAATGAAGACCTAACAGGTTTTGAAAACCTGTTAGGTCATGAAAAAATAATTATAGAAAAAAAACTGCCTCCGTAATTATAAAAATGAGGAGGCATCTTCTTAATTATTAATTGTTAATTATCTTAGTATTTGTAATATCAGATAGGCCTAACATATCAGATAGACCTAACATATCAGATAGACCTAACAGGTTTTGAAAACCTGTTAGGTCATGAAAAAATAATTATAGAAAAAAAACTGCCTCCGTAATTATAAAAATGAGGAGGCATCTTCTTAATTATTAATTGTTAATTATCTTAGTATTTGTAATATCAGATAGGCCTAACATATCAGATAGACCTAACATATCAGATAGACCTAACAGGTTTTGAAAACCTGTTAGGTCATAAAAAATAATTATAGAAAAAACTGCCTCCTTAATTATAAAAAATGAGGAGGCAGCTTCTTAATTGTTAATTATCTTAGTATCTGTAATATCAGATAGATCTAACATATCAGATAGACCTAACAGGTTTTGAAAACCTGTTAGGTCATGAAAAAATAATTATAGAAAAAAAGCTGCCTCCGCAATTATAAAAATGAGAGGCAGCTTTTTAATTTTTAATTACTTAGTATCTGTAGTGTTCCGGTTTGAAAGGACCATTTTCTTTTACTCCGATATAAGCAGCCTGTTCGGGAGTTAGTTTGGTCAGTTTAACACCAAGCTGATCGAGATGCAGGCGTGCCACTTCTTCGTCCAGATGTTTAGGAAGACGATATACATCTACAGGATAATCTTTGGTATAAAGTTCGATTTGTGCCAGGGTCTGATTAGTGAACGAGTTACTCATTACAAACGAAGGATGTCCGGTTGCACAGCCCAGATTAACCAAACGGCCATCGGCCAGAAGCAGAATGCTGTGTCCATCAGGGAAAATATACTTATCAACCTGTGGTTTGATATTGATGACTTCAATGCCATTGTATTTTTTCAGTTTATCCACCTGTATTTCATTGTCGAAGTGACCGATGTTGCAAACGATAGCTCCATCTTTCATTTTTTCGAGATGCTCAATACGGATAATATCTTTATTGCCTGTAGTTGTAACGTATATATTACCTTCGGCTAATGCGTCCTCAACGGTAGTTACACGGAAACCTTCCATAGATGCCTGTAAAGCACAAATCGGGTCAATTTCGGTAACAATCACCCGGGCTCCGTAAGCGAGCATCGACCTGGCACAACCTTTACCCACATCGCCATAACCACAAACAACCACTACTTTGCCTGCTAACATTACATCGGTAGCACGTTTGATTCCATCAGCCAGTGATTCGCGGCAACCATACAGGTTGTCGAATTTCGATTTGGTAACCGAATCGTTCACATTAAATGCGGGGAAAAGAAGCGAACCTTCTTCCAGCATCTGATACAAGCGGTGAACTCCTGTAGTGGTTTCTTCGGAAACGCCACGAATTTCAGGTGTCATTCGATTCCAGATTCCATGATCTTCACTCAACACATCTTTCAGGATGGCATAAAGCAAGCGTTCGTCATCACCATCAGCTTTTTTGTCGAGTACGGTTGCATCCTTTTCGGCAGCTACCCCTACGTGAATCATCATGGTTGCATCGCCACCGTCGTCAACAATAACGTTGGGTCCTTTGTGACCATCGAAAGTCAGGGCCTGTAAAGTACACCACCAGTATTCTTCGAGCGTTTCACCTTTCCACGCAAATACCGGTACTCCTGCTGCAGCAATGGCTGCGGCTGCATGATCCTGAGTAGAATAAATATTGCAACTGCACCAGCGAACTTCGGCACCCAATTCGACTAAAGTTTCAATCAGTACCGCAGTTTGAATGGTCATGTGGAGCGAACCGGTGATGCGGGCACCTTTCAATGGTTTTTGCTGTCCGTATTTTGCACGTAATGCCATCAATCCGGGCATTTCTTTCTCGGCTAATTCAATTTCTTTCCTGCCGAAACCGGACAATGAAATATCAGCTACCTTATATGGCAAACTGCTGAATAATTCTGTATTGTTCATATATTTAAATTAATGATTTGATTTTTATTGTTTTATTTTTCCCGAAAGGGCTGCAAAGTTACAATATTTCGGTGGAAATTTATACTTTTGTTCCACTGTTTATGAATTTTTAAAATCAATTCAACTCTCTAATGAACGTATACATTGATATTCACACCCATAATTCACAACCGGACAACCCCTTTGCTGTAAAGAATCTGAATATAGAAATGGCCGGACTTTTTTTGGATAACAACCCGGATGTGTATAGTTCTGTCGGTATTCACCCGTGGGATGTTCATAAAACAGACAGCTCAGTGTTTCAACAGCTCGAAAAACTGGCACAGCACCCCAAAGTAGTTGCTATTGGTGAATGCGGGCTGGATAAAAACAGTACTGCCGCCATCAGCGAACAGAATTATTTTTTTGAACGACAAATCAGATTGTCCGAAGAAGTAGAAAAGCCCCTTATTATTCATTGTGTGGCAAGTTTTAACGAAATTATTGCCATGAAAAAACGTCATCAACCTAAACAAGCCTGGATTATTCACGGATTCAGAGGCAAACCTGAAACAGCAAAACAACTGTTGACTCATGATTTTATACTTTCGTTTGGCGAAAAATTTAATCCGTTAAGTGTTGAAATAACGCCTGTCGACAAACTTTGTGTTGAAACTGACGAAAGTAGTTTGGATATAGCCGAAATTTATAAATCGATAGCAGCAATTAAAACCTGTCGCACTAATGAACTAAATGCAGCCTGCCGGCTATTGAAATTATATATTTGTTAGCAAAGTCAGTAAAAATATTTAATATTCTGTCGCTCTTTTCTGTTTAAATGATAATTTTGTAAATTTGTGCCCTTTAATATATTCAGAATGAAAAAATACGCTTTAATTTTCCTTTTCGCAGGGCTGATAAGTCCGGTATTCAGTCAGGGTTTTGCACCTTTACAACAGCGCAAACTGAACAACGCCATCACCGCCATTTCCAATCTTTATGTCGATTCCATCAACGATAAAAAGTTAGTGGAAACAGCCATCGAATCGATGCTCAAACAGTTGGATCCGCACTCGTCCTATATCCCTAAAGAAGAAGTGGAAAGAGTGAACGAACCACTCGAAGGGAGTTTCGAAGGGGTGGGAATTCAGTTCCAGATTTTTGAGGATACATTGCTGGTGGTTCAGACAGTGGCTGGCTGCCCTGCCGAAAAGGTGGGTGTTCTTCCGGGCGACAGAATTATTTATATCAACGACGAGTTGATTGCAGGTGTGAAAATGCAGAATTCGGACATCATGAAACGGTTGAGAGGTCCGAAAGATTCGGAAGTAACTGTTAAAATTAAACGTGCCGGGAAAAACGAATTGATGATTTTTAAAATCATACGTGATAAAATTCCGGTTTTCAGTGTCGATGCAAGTTATATGATAGGTAAAGACATTGGATATATCAAAATAAATAATTTCGGAAATACGACGGTCAGTGAATTTCAGAAAGCTTTTACTGATTTGAGTAAAAAGGGTATGAAGAGTCTGATTGTCAGTCTGCAACGAAACGGTGGCGGCTACCTTGCAGCTGCTCAGCAACTTGCGGATGAATTTTTGAGTAAAAACAAACTGATAGTTTATACGCAGGGAATTAATCAACCCAAAACCATTCTGGAATCCACAGCACTGGGTCGGTTCGAAACAGGGAAATTAATCATTCTTGTTGACGAATATTCTGCCTCGGCCAGCGAAATTGTATCGGGTGCTTTGCAGGACTGGGACAGGGCAATTATTGTGGGCCGGCGAACATTTGGTAAAGGTTTGGTACAACGTCAACTGCCTTTGGCCGATGGCTCCATGTTAAGGTTGACTACTGCCAGGTATTACACACCAACAGGCCGTTGTATTCAGAAATCGTACAAAGATGGAGTGGATAAATACTCCAGAGAGTTAATCACACGCTTTAATCATGGCGAACTGATTCATGCCGACAGTATTCATTTCCCCGATTCGCTCCGTTTTCAGACACTCAATCTGAAACGAACTGTGTATGGCGGAGGTGGTATTATGCCTGACGTTTTTGTTCCGCTCGATACTACAAGTTATACCGATTATCATAATAAATTGCTGGCCCGCGGTGTAATCAATAAAATCATCGTTCAATACATCGATCAGAACAGGTCAGAGTTGAAAAAGAAATATCCGAAATTTGACAAATTCAACAGCCAGTATGAAGTCAGCGATGAATTGCTTGATAAAATGAAATCGATGGCCGAAAAGGAGAAAATTGAATTCAATGCTCAACAGTATAAATTATCAGAATCATTGATTAAGCTTGAGTTAAAAGCTTTGATTGCGAGAGATCTGTGGGAGAATAACGAGTATTATCAAATTATCGATGCTGAAAATGAATCGTTGAAAAAGGCAGTCGAAATTTTACAGACTCCCGGGGCTTACGAAAAAATTTTAAATTAACTTTTGACGGTTAGTTCAACAAAAAAATGAGCAGCTTTCTCTGAATAAATCAAATTTCGGGAAAGTTGCTTCTTTTTAAATCGGTTAAAGAATAATGTTGCTAAATTTTATACAAAACAGATGAATATATCTTCTGAATTTATCAATACGAAGACGCTATGTGTATAGTCGTGAAAAAGTCCTTTTTAACTTTTCTGATACAAAATGAAAAATATATCATTCTTTCGAAGACAATTCAGAAGCTAAAACACGAAGTAAAAGAAAGTTTATGTTTTTTTTCGTGTTCTTGTCTTTAAAAAAATCAATTAGTATCATCAATAATGTAAGTTTAATGTCTTATTATTCAAACTTATAATGCTTTATAATATTTAATGTTTATAGATTATATCACCACCAATTGGGTCGAAATTGCAGGGTCAGTCCTGAGTTTGATTTATCTTTATCTGTCCATAAAACAAAGAGTCAGCCTTTGGATATTTGGTTTCCTTGCTTCGGCATTATATGTGGTGGTGTTTTTCGAAGCAAAATTCTATGCCGATATGAGTCTCCAGCTCTACTATCTGGTTGTGAGTGTTTATGGCTGGTACAACTGGAAAAAAGGTAGTGTTTCGAAAAAAATGCCTGTAACCCGAACGACAAAAAAAATGTGGTTGGCAATATTGCCTGTTTCTGTTGTAATTTATTTTGTTTATTATTTTGTACTTTCAGAATATACTGATTCACCGATTCCCGTCTCCGATTCATTTGTTGGAGCATTCAGTGTGATAGCGACCTGGATGCTTGCCCGCAAACTTATTGAAAACTGGTTGCTTTGGATCATTGCCGATGGGCTGTGTGTAGGACTTTATATTTACAAAAGTCTTTATCCAACGGCAGGTTTATTCGTAATATATACAGTGATGGCAGTGGTGGGTTACAGGCAGTGGCTGAAGAGTTTGAATCAGTAAGATAAAAGATTTGTCCGGATTTTTTTATTTCATGCTTTAACAGCAACGATTCCTCACTCATTCCGATGGATTGAAACGAGACTGTCTCATAAGTCCCTTTACAATTTTATAAAGTAATAAATTGGAAGTTGAATATTGAATAATTCATATTTTTGAACGCTAAGACCCAACGGCACAACGCCGCAAAAGTATTTTCTTCATGTCGTTGCAACTTTATCGATGTGTTCAAAGATATCTCTTACAAATTGTAAGTTGGTTGTGAAAAATTCAACTTATAAGACAGCTTCATCACCCGCTGCTAATAGGCAATTCAGTAGCTTTTACCAAATATTTCCGGCAAAATTACCCGGTTTATAAACTGAAATTAAACTTTTTTCTGACTGCAGTTCGTGCTCACTCAACCACAACTTTATTAGCTTTATTCCCCGTTCGGACAATGTAAATGCCTGATTGCATGACAGGTATTTCGATATTTTGGGTGGCTGGTGTTGAGAATAGTTTTCTGCCTGTGATATCAAATACCGCGACTGGTAAGTTTTGTTGATTCAGTACACGAATATGTTTGTTTACAACTGAAATTGTACTTTGCTGAATTTCTGTTTTTTTAGATATGTTAGTGTTCAGGCAGACAGAATTCAAAAGAAAATTCTTCATTTCCCATGTAGCCGATGCTGTCGCTGTGCATAAGAATTTGAAAGCAATGTGAACATTTTTTTGCAAAAATTCTGTAGGAATATCAATATTTCCCGAATTTATAACTGTCCAGTTGTTTCCTACAGGCATATTCGGAATGGTTAACTGAGTCCATGTGGCAGCCAGAGGTGAATTCCCGTCTGCGTAATCCGTCGACAACCATAGCGTATGATTGGCTAATTTCTCGCTTAATACCGGTGCAAAATTCAATGCATGATCGAAGGAAAATGAGGCCGAACTGTTGGCTGACAGGTTGAAGGATGGCGATATCAACCAGTCTTCGTTTTGGTAATACATGTTGTTTAAAAATCCTGACATACATGCGCCATAAACAGGACGCCAGTTCCATGACTGTGCTCCGCTCATGCTATAAGGTGTAAAATAACCCAGACCCGAAGCAAATGTTTCAGAAACCGACAGATTTTGACAGGTAGCTGCGGTATCGGATGTTGTGAATGTGGCAGTGATCGGTAAATGGTCAGTAGTGGTGATGTAATAATCAGGAATTTCCTGTGTGACTGTTGATTCAAATTTTGTGGAATAGGGTACGTAATTTTCAAACAATTCGTTCGATATGATAATATTATCGATGACCGGATTGTTGTAGGAAGGGTCAATCAACGAAATACTGAGACATTTGTAATTTTCGATATCGTCAATAAAATTTTTGTAAGGCGATTCGGCCGGACTGCATTCTATGCATTGAGTACCTGATAAATAATCGTTGAAATCACCGATAATTACTACTTTTTTGGTATTAAAATCGTTGCTGTCGAGCAAGGTTTTTAATCCGATGGATGCATTTTTTCGCCGTGAGTAACTTGTAGTATCATTGCTTGCTTTGGCATGTATATTAATGAATGAAACCGGAGTAAGACCGTTCTCTGTTATAAGGTTAACATTGTATAATGCCGGATAACGACCATTCGACCAGTCGTATAAAGTCCCGCCACTGGTAATCAGGGAGGCATTTATCAGTTGTATTTTTGCTTTTTTATATATAATTCCCTGATTCTGACTGCAATTTGTAAATGTGCTGTAAATCATTGAACCGCCCCATTCGTTCCCCAAACGGCGCACTAAAGTGTCAATCGTGTTGTAAATACTGCTTGTGCCTACTTCCTGCAGGGCAATGAGGTCGGAATTAATAAACTTAATTGTCTTAACAAGGTTGTTGATTTGAAGTTCATCATCGATAGGTCCGTACTGAGAACAACTCAACCAATTGGTGTTTAAAGTTGTAAATCTGAATTCTGATGATCCCTGTGCAGGTGAATTGTAACGGTTTTGAGAAAGAAGTTGCTGACTGAATACGGCGATTGCAAATAGCAATACTAATGCTGAATTTTTCATAGTCTTTTTTTGTTTAGTTTGTTGAAAATGTTGATTATAATCGGCAAAAATATATAATTTGTTTGTTTTAAATATATATTTTTGAAATTTTTAATGTGAAAAAATCATAAAAATAATTAAATTGAGAAGCGCTGTCAAAGGGCTGTATTATAGTACAATAGCAGAAATCCTTTGTTGATGGGAGTTTGCGGGAAATACCATGAAAAATATTTATTCTTCAACTGACAGGTCAATTGATTACATCAAAAAGATTATTCAGGATTAATTAGTTTTAACGTTGATATTTAATCAGGAAGAAAATCAATTTTATCTGAAAACATATAATAACCTTCCGGGAGTTTGTCCTGTTGGCGGAGAACCTTCAGTTGTTGCTTTTGATTTGCGGTTAGTGTTTGGTAAATGCCGGCAAAAGCCTGTGCTTCGTAGTAAGACATTTCGGCATCCAGTTCGCCGTATTGTTTTATAGCGTTAAACACAATGGTTTTATCGGGAGTTCCTCCTGTTATAGCTTTCCTGAGTTCAGTAACCACCGTCGTTCTGAGTTCCACAATTTGTTGTAACAGAGGTTTTTGCCTTTTCATTGCAGTATACAAAAACTCAGCCTGTTCAGGTGTAAGGACAGCTATAAAATCCCTGCCGGCATCGCCGGTCAGAGCGGTGCTTATGTTGTATCCGTGATTTCCCATTGCAGGAAAATCCTTCATATAAAAACCACCGAAACAGGTTCCGTGCCTTTCAGGACAGAAATATATATCCGCTTCGGCCGAACCGGCATACCAACTGAATAACTCGCTGGCATAGGTCATCACACACACATGTTCGCGGTGCGACAGGTCGCTTTTATCAAGTTTTTCAGGACCGCTGAGCCATGTTGAGGAGTTGTTGAACCGGAATTTGTTCAGAGCTGCTTTTTGTTCTGCCGTAAAAGACTGAATAATTTTCCCTGCCACTATGGCTCTGCCGTATGATAATTCAGCATCTATAGCGTATAATTCAGCACCGTTTTTTTTTATTTCTTTCAAATCAGGCTGAACAGATTTTTCCAGATAATCTCTGAATGAACGAATCAGTTGAAATCTTTTTCGTGCAAAATCATCGTACAACGGAGCCTGCTCACGTGCCAGTTGTTTGAAGGCATCGAGTTGTGATGGCGTAAGTACCGAAAAAACACTGTTGGCAATGCTTGTAAGAAAATCAGTGTTATGTCCTTTTTCGTTTTTATCGTTGTCGCGCATGTACTGAAATCCGAAAAAATCGGCCACCTTTCCGGGAGGGAAAAAAGTATCGGCTCCAAAATTGCCTGTCATAAAAGCCAATCCGCTAAAAGCTACCGTGTGTAGTTGCGCTCGTTCCGAAGTTGCCTGTTCAATATTGTACTGTTTTTTTTCACGTGGCTTGGGTTCGCGTTGGGCAAATACGGTTATATTTGTAAAAAGAAAAACGAAAACTGCAATTTTTAAATTGTTGGTATTCATAGCTTTACTTTTTTATTTGATACTGAAATAAGATGGATTTGTTGTTGGTAATATCCCGGATATCTGTTTTTACAAATTCAAATGCCACTTTGTCGGAATCAACTTTCACACGCATATATCCCGGAGCGTTTCGAATTTCTCCGGTTAAATAGCCGTATTCCTCACCATTGCGGGTGTTTCCGCGCTCTTTGGCTCCTGGTTGCGAAAGACACTGATACACAATACCATCCAAATCCTGTTTAGCAAAAATATGATCGTGACCGTGAAAAACTGCTGTTACATTATTTTTAACAAGCAATTGATGTACAGGCATTTCCCAACCAGCTCGATACTGACCAAAACCATCTGTGCCATCCGGATTTTTCCCACCCCATTCGTACAAACCAGCCACTTCCACACCACCACGGCCTTTTCCTTTCAGGTCGGCACCACCAACCAGATTGTGAATAAACACAAATTTGAAGGTAGCTTTCGAATTTTCGAGCGTGGTTTTCAACCAGGCATATTGTTTTTTGCCAAGTGTTCTGTCCCACGGATGATCCATGCCGGAACGGGGCGTGTACCAAAACGGATCGAGCACAACAAACAACGCATTTCCCCAACTGAATGCATAATAATTCTGAATTTTAGCGCAAAATGGATTTTCTTCCGTATTTCCTGTATAAAAATTGTCGGGAACGGGATTGGGAAAAAAAGTTTTTCGGGTTTGATTCGACCAGACTGCCATATTATCGGCATATCCGTTGAGTCGCTGACCGGCTTCGCCATCATGGTTTCCCTGTACAAAAAACAGCGGAGCCGATTTACAAAGCAATCCCAAATAATACCGCTGCGCAATATACTGGTTCCACGCATTTTTATAATTTTCGCGGTATTTGTCGGTCATAAACGTATCGCCCAAATCGAAATGGAAATCGACAGAATCGCCCGCAGCATTGAGCAATGTTGTTTTATATACTTCGGTATCGGCATTTTCGTCGAGGTGCGAATCGGCAGTGATGGTAAACATGAAAGGTGTTACTGACTTTTTAGCTGTAAAAAAATGACAGGGAACAGCTGTCAGCAAATCTCCGGATTCAGTCTTTAATGAATAATAATATTTTGCATCCGGTTTTAAATCAGATAAAACCACACATTCGGGCTTATCAGCTATACAATCTGCCGAAACTGAAAGTTTCTTTTTCTCAGTGGATAACCAGTAATCGATGATGACTGTTGTGTTTTTATAAAACAAAAGTGACAGGGTTATTGATTTGTCAGATGGTCGCGCTGATACAATGTCGAATAAATGAGCAGGTACAGTGGTATTGAAAACCGATGGAGGTCGACGATCACCCTGTTGCTGGGAAAATACCGAAATTGATAATAAGCAAATCTGAAAAAATATTTGTAATCGTGTTTTTAGCATAATTGATTGAAATAAAGCTGAAAAGAAATAAAAAAAAGAATTAATGTTGAACGCAAAGAACGCTAAATCGCTAAGTCGCAAAGAAAATCTGTTTAAAATTCTAAAGCATAAAATTCTTGTCCAGAAATGCCTGAAAAGCCTCCTTGTATTGCTGACTCACAGGAATGATGGTTCCGTCGTCGTACACAATTTCGTTTCGTTCTATCATATTAATTTTTTGAAGATTAACAATATATGATTTGTGTACACGCATAAATGTATTCGAAGGAAGCTGATTTTCGAGTGCTTTCAGACTAAGAAGCGACATAATGGGTTTTCTTCCGTTGAGGTGGATTTTTACATATTCGCTCATGCCCTGGATGTAAATAATCTCACTAAAATTGATGCGGATAATTTTATATTCCGATTTGATAAACAGAAACTCCTTATTGGTTTCAATACTTGCGTTTTTGGCATTTCGTAGTTCGAACAATTCAGTGGCTTTGTTTACAGCTTTCTGAAAATCAGGGAAATCGATGGGCTTAAGCAGATAATCCACTGCATCTGCTTTGAATCCTTCCACCGCATACTGACTGAAAGCCGTGGTAAAAATCAGCAAAGGTTTCACCACAAGTTGTGAGATAAGTTCGAGACCGTTGAGATCGGGCATTTGTATGTCTACAATCAACAAATCAACCGGATTTGCTCTGAGATACTCCAAAGCTTTAACCGGATGTGTAAACTTACCAATAACCTCCAGATGTGGGATTTGGGCAGTATAGCTTTCGAGCAGGTTCAATGCAAGTGGCTCATCATCAATTAAAATGCACTTTAATTTCATACAATAGGTATTTTCAGGTCGACACTAAAAACTTCGGTATTCGAATTTATTCTGAGTGAGTAATTATTTCCAAACAACAGATTTAGCCGGTTTTTACTGTTTTCGAGACCAAGCCCTCCCTTTTCGTTGTCAGTTACTTTTTGTTTTATATTCTGACAATGAAACAGAAGTTCGTTGTTTTTCACTTCAAAACTAATGCGGATGCGGCATTCGTTTTCGTAGCTTGCTCCGTACTTGAAAGCATTTTCGATATAGGAAATAAACAATAATGCCGGAATTTTAACGTCACCGTAATTTTCTGGTAATGTTAATTTTATGACCTGATCGTCGACAAATCGAAGCCGCATTAAATCCACATAACTACTTATAAATTCAAACTCTTTACTCAGCAATACCCTGCCGTTTTCATTCTCATAAAGCATGTAACGCATTAGTTTCGAGAGCTTCATTACTGCTTCGCGTGCTTTTGGTGTATCGTATCCAATCAGCGCATAAATATTGTTGAGTGTATTCATGAAGAAGTGCGGGCTCACCTGATTGCGGAGAATTTCGAGCTGCATATCGGAATTCTGCTTTTCGAGTAAATGTTTTTTTTCTTCTGTTTCGTGCAATTTTCCTGTAAACAGCAAACCTGTGTCAATACCTGCAATTAGCAATGAATACATCAGCAGACTTGCATAAGGTGGCACCGGATCGGGTTTATTGGCCGGACGATTTGTTTCGCTCTCTGGATGTTCGAAAGTGGTCATTTCAAAATATCTGAACCCAAACGAGAATGACAAAATGAGTGTAATGATACTAATGAAATAAAGCGGAGTTTTATTCCGAAAAAGCAAACGCGGTACGAGCAGCCGGTGGTTGATGAAAAATAATGGAACCAACAAACTCTGATCAATCCATATTTTAATGACATGCTGCCAGCTGATAACTCCGTTAATCCGGGTGAAAATAACCGGCATTCCGAATAGTATCAGAAACACAAAACCCATGATAATGAGATCGAAATGTGAGTTGAGAAGGAGTTTGTTATTTGTTTTTTTCATTCTTTACATACTGATAAAAGTTTACGTATCGAACTATTGTCGTCAAAAGTAATCAAAATACAATAAATACCGTCTGCTATATTTCTGTTATTTGCATCAAAATTCACAGGA
This sequence comes from uncultured Paludibacter sp., assembly GCA_937897985.1. GTDB lineage: Bacteria > Bacteroidota > Bacteroidia > Bacteroidales > Paludibacteraceae > Paludibacter. The sequence continues at coordinate 168,759 of CALCBD010000031.1, forward strand.
ATGGTTTCTTCAGTGTTAATACTGCCGTTAATGCTCTTTTTTGAAATAATTCTCCCTTCCAAATCTATCAATGTCAGGGTTTTGATTCCTTTTTCGCCCTTTTTTTTTAAATAAAAATTCCCGTTGGATGGATTTGGAAAAACTGTTACCTCTGGTATTTTGCTGAATTCAACTGTTTCAACTCCGTTTGCCACTGTGTTTTTTATTGAATAGCTATACAAAATATCCCCGTTTTTAGAGGTTGTGGTTTCATCTTCGGGAAGTAATGCACTTACAAAATCCACTTTTACACTGTCGGGACTCACAGTTACCCTTAAATGTCCGCTGCCTTTCAACACTGTTCCCGTGAAAGCTGCTCCGTTAGCAATATAACCAAGCGAATATGAAGAATCGGCCGGCATTGGTACTGTTTGATAAACAATTTTGTCCATATTTTCATAAGCATACACATGATCGTGACCCTGAAATAAAATATTTACATGATTTGCCACCATCAGCTGATGTATAGGCATAGCCCAACCCGGCCTGTTCAAAGCAAATTTATTACTGCCATTGTCCAATCCTCCCCATTCAAATCCTGTTGCCACGCCGATGCCACCCCGTGTTTCGCCCATTACATGGTGAGTGAAAACGAATTTAAATTTAGCCTTGCTGTTTTCCAGTGTTGTTTTCAGCCAGTCGTATTGAGTTTTTCCGATGGTCCAGTCCCAGTTGCGTGGTTTAACATTTGCAGTGTAATACCGCCAGCCATCAACCACGACAAAAAGTGCATCGCCCCATTCGAATGCATAGTAATTCTGAGGTTTTCCCATTCCGTAAGGTTCTTCTTCATTATTGCCGGAATAAAACGCGTCAGGTTCGGGATTCGGATAATAAAATTTTCGCCATAAAGTTTCGTAGGTCGCCAGATTTTCAGGAGGTGTTTGAAGTAAATAATATCCGTTTTCACCTTCGTGATTTCCCTGACAAAAAAAGAAAGGCATGGAATGACAGACATTTCCCAAATGTGGACGGTTATCGAGCATTAGTTGTTGAACCTGAGCACTTGTGCGTGTCAGGTTGGTTACTTTATCCAAATGGTCATCACCGAATGTATCGCCGAGATCGAACATGAAATCGGCCCCATCGTTCAATTGATTGCTTAAACAAATGTCCCAAAGCGGGTGATAACCTTTCGGATCGTACGGATGCGGGTCGGCTTCGATGGTAAATACAAACGGATTTCCTTTTTTGCGTTGTGTAACGAATGTGTGTTCCGTTCCGGTTAAGTAGGTTGATGCACCGGTTTTCCGGTAACGTGTCCGGTAATAATAACGTGTTTCGGCTGTCAGACCGGATATTTTTGTGACTACCGGTTGTCCTTCAACACTGGTAACAACAGGAGTGGAGGATGTATATGATCCGCTTTTTATACCATATTCGATATACATATCTGTTTTTTGATCAAACAATATGCTGGCAGTAACAGAGATATCGGTTGGTCGTCCGAGAATTATATTGTATGATTGTCCAAAGGAATGAAGAAGTACAATATTTAAAATTGCCAGTATTAAAAATCGTTTTATCATAAGTTTAATTTTTTATGATTTTTAAGTATTGTACTTTGTTTTCTGATTCTGCTTTTAATACATAAATTCCATTATTCAGGGATGAAAAATTTTGTTTTTCAATTTCTTTTCCATTCCAAATTGTGGTTCCGTTTAGTCCGGTCAAAGAATAATCTTCGTTTCCTGCTGCATTTGCTATCCTGAGTTTGTCAGTAAACGGGTTCGGATATATTGTGATGTAATTTTGTGCTTGTTGGTTTAATGCCGAAGGATATTTCTCAATAAAATCGCCGGGAACAAGGCTCCGGCCTGTAAAGGCAGCATAATCAGGCGGATATTTATAAACCCTGAATACTGAATTCATTGTTTCGCCCGCTCTTGCTGCATCGGCATCGGGTGCGACTCCCTGTGTTATCGGACCGTTTTGCTGCACCGGACACACATATTTCCATACAACTTCGCCTGCTGAAGTCACTTCACGAAATTCACCAACCGTACCTGAGCAAATGATGGTGTTTCCGTTGGGCAATCGTTCTGCTCCGGAGATGTTTTCAGAATACATGGGATTTACTGCATCAGCCTGATAAAACCAGGAATAAGTTGCTGGTAAAAATTTAGATCCGACTGTTACAGCATAATTTCCATTGACATCTACTGCCGGAGTAAACTCATCTACTGTAGAATAAATTTTCGAACCACCACGACCTAAACCATTGTCAAAGCAGGTCAGATTTCCGGCACCGGGATAGCCCGGTTTAACCCATTCCACGTCGTGTTGCTGGAAATAGCGCTGGTCGGCGGAAGTCCCTGCTCCGTAACAGATCGGATTTCCCCAGCGATAGAGTAAATCGCCACCTTTGCCTCGTTTTCCGCCGGCATGACTTTTTGCTTCGGCAGTGGTGGTTCCATGGTCGATAATCCATACTTCACTGTTCCCACGCACACTAAGTGCTATCTGATCAAATTGTTCGTTGTAATCTATCGAATTCATGTGATTCCAGAAAGCCGGTAGTTTTTTTGTATCACCATCACAATCCACCAGCTCAGGATGTTGTTTTGGCGTTCCGTAATTGAGTTTTGTGGCATCAAAATCCTGAATGAGATGATCCCAGGTGTGCCATTCCCAGACCACAGTTCCACCTTTTGGGTAAGTCGGTTTAATTTCGGCTACATAATCGGGTAAAACGATTGCCGGTAGTTGTTGTGTTTTCGGATCTAACTGAAAGTTAGCTGTATTAAATCCCGCTGCAGCACATTCGGCAAGTGTTTTTTTCTCAATTACCAGCATAATAATATTTCCGTTGGGCAAAATGTGGATGTCATGATGCTGCATGTAAGTGTCGGTCGAAAAATCGAGTTCCCAAACCAGATTATCATCCCAGTCGTATTCCTCAATACGTCCACCTTCGCCACCACCACTACTCAGACGACCGGTTGTCATGCATGAACGTAGAATGTGACCGTCAGGCAGTAAATATACTGATTGTCCCGGAGGATATGTGCTTTTGCTCCATTGATGAACGACCCGACCTTCATTATTAATCAGGTAAGTAGTGTGATATTGTTTGGGTGCAAAAAGCGTATAGCCGTTATATACTTTTTCAGTATTGTTCAGCATTAAACCAACTGTTCGGGTTTGAGCGAAAGTACTGCCCCCTAACCCCCTAAAGGGGGAAAAGAGAAAAAGAATTGAAAATAACCAAAAGAGAATAGCCCCCAACCCCCTAAAGGGGGCTTTGAAGTTAGCTTTGTTTGATATATCCTTTTTTAGAGTTTTCATATACATTATTTTAAATGGTTAATTTTGATGTTAGTAATTTCTGTTCCCCCTTTAGGGGGTTAGGGGGCAGTTTAGGGGCAGCTTTATCTCGTAAAAATCATCTTGTTTCCGACTTTAATGTTGTTATTCATAAGTACATAGCTATAAAGTCCGCTGTTCAATTTAATACCCGAATCATTTGTACCGTCCCATACAAGCGTATTTTTTCCAGAATAAAACATCCGGCTCGCCAGATTCTTCACCACTCTTCCATTCAAATCATAAATTATAACGCTGAGTTTTTGGTCGGCTGGTAACTGAAATTCGATATTTGTGTTAACGCTGAAAGGATTTGGGTAATTCTGACTGATAAGGCCACTGTTTATCTGCTCCGCAATTTTTTTTATCGATGTAATATCAGCCGGAATCAGATAAGAAGGATCGTAACCGGTCATGGTTTTGCCGGGCGTTAAATCGTGTCCCTTTAGTGCCGGATGATCAGCAGTATAACGGTATGCTCTGAATGCGGCATTATCTGTCGGGTAAGTGTCGGTTTTGATTTTTCTAACGCCACTTCGGGTAAACGGATTGATATATTCCCACACAATGGAAGTGTCCGAAGGACAGATCTCGAAAAAGTGTCCGGAATTCATAGCGCAAACCAGCGTATTTCCATTTGGTAAACGTTGTGCGCTCGAACCAATGGTACTGAAAAACGAGGTGTTATTCTTGCTGGAAAACATCCAGGTAATTTGTTTCGAAATATTTTTTTTGTCTTTCATTAAATCCTGATTCACAGGGTTGAGTATGTTGTAACCCGCTGTTGGTGGATTTACATACGCTCCTGTGTTGGTACCCGACGAGTTCAGATAAGGATTAATTTCCACGATATAAGATTGCGGTGTAAGTTCAAACAGGTTTTGGCCGTTGTTGAAAACAAGGAAGTTCCCTGCGCCCTGCAGTCCGGGTTTTATCCACTGTATGTTGTGCGACCCGCCGATTTGCTTGTTTCCGGTGGTGGTTTTTTCGGGATTAGTTGAGAATGAAGGAGCACTTCCCTGACCGTATTTGTAAGGATCACCAAAACGATAGAGGAAATGACCTTTCGAACCTGCTGCCAGCGCTTTTGAACCGGTCGGGTCACCTTTCAAAAAGGTGTTGCCATGGTCAATCACATAAAACTCACCGTGAACCGAGTTTATGACTATCTGATCCAAATCCTGATTATAATCCAGCGAGTTGCAATGCAGCCAGTCGCTTTTCAGCGGATTGCCTGTCTGATTGATGTTTATACGTCCGGGATTATCTTTTACAATGCCATAGGTTGCTGTTTTCGACGCATCGAATTCCTGCACTGCATGGTCGAAAAATGCCCATTCCCAAATCACATTTCCTTTCATATCAACCTCAACCACTACATCGAGTTGTACACCCGAGTAGGTTCCTCCGGGAGCTAATGCAGGATTTGCACCTGCAGCCAGACATTCGGTAGCCGTATAGTTTTTATTGGCAATGTAGATAAAGGTTGAATCGCCGAGTTTGGGATTGTAGATTTTTTCGAAATCGTGATGCGGATAATAACCCGTGCGAGTTTCGGTATAAGTCCAAACCACATTGCCATTCCAGTCGAGTTCTTTCCATACATTCGAGTTGCTGGGATTTCCTCCCACAGCATCGAGCAGTGTTCCGCCGGGCGTAAAACGCGGATTAGTTCCTATTTTCCAACTATGAACTATATGTCCTTCCATATCAATCAGATAGGTAGTGCCACCCGAACCGAAAAGCGTATAGCCATTGTAGGCCTTCGAACTATCCCAGTAACGGGTTTCGGTAGGAATAAAAAAGCTTTCCTGAGACCAAAGCAAAATGGAGCAAAAAAGCAAGATAGCTGCTCCTAACCCTTTAAAGGCGGCTTTTGATGAGGTGATAATTGTAAAGTTCTTCATATTATTTCGTTTTATAATATATTCCAGATTGTGTCTATTCCGAAAAGTCGGTTTTTTATTTTTTGAACGCTAAGAACGCTAAGTTATTAAGGCGCAAAGTATTGTTATTCAAATCTGTTTTTTCTTTGCGACTTTGCACCTTTGCGTTCAGAAAATACTTAATGATCAGAATTCATATTTCCATTAATGAAACAGGGATTCTTTATCAGAATTTTTGATATTTGTTCATGATCAATAGTCAATCTCACATAGTAAATTCCATTCGGAAAATTTGCAGCATTCCATTCAACAGCGTAATTTCCGGCATCTAACTTATTGTTAAATATAGTCTTAACTATCTGACCTGTTGAATTATAAATATTGATGCTTACCTGTTGATTTTCACGCAATGTAAAATCAAAATTTATGAATGTATTAAATGGATTTGGATAATTTTTTAAAATTATCCTGCCTGAATTGTCAAAAACAGATTCAATTCCGGTAGCTGTTTTCACAAACTTTCGTGCTACCCTGAAGCCGATATGATACCACGGATGATTTGGGTCCAGCGGACCACGGAAGTAAGATGGATTACGGTTCGAAACACGCGAGTGACCATCGTCGATGCCGTTCACCATATCGCCGTTGTACCAGCAGCCACCGCGCATGCCTTTGTACTGTTTTCCATCGGGCATAGCCGAGCCGGTGGTTGGTCCCTGAGGATTAGCAGCCGGACTTGTGCTGTAATATGTTGACGAATACCAATCGTTGATAAATTGCCATACATTACCGGCCATATCCACCAAACCATAACCGTTGGTACTGTTGGCCGTTTGGTAGCTGGTAGCTGTCGATGGCCAGTTGAAATCCGATTTTTGCTTCAACGAACCATCGTAAAATCCAACCGGAGTTGAGAACGGATATTGATTGACATCCGCACTTTCGTAGGGGTCGTTGGTCGAAGGCCAGTTGGCGCGATTCTTTTCAGCCGAAGTATTGTCGCCCCACGGATAATTGTAGTACGGCGTGTATTGTCCGCCACGTGCTGCATATTCCCATTCGGCTTCGGTAGGCAGGCGATAACCGTTTTTCGTAAAATCGCAACTACCTGTGGTCAGATTGTAGCAGGGCGTCAGTCCGTTTTGAGTGCTCAACCAGTTGCAAAATGCAATGCAACCATACCAACGAACGCCAACCACCGGATGATTAGCACGGAAATCAGCCATCGAAAACACTTTACCGTCAAAACTGATGCTGTAGTACGATGCATACTGATTGGTATAGCAATAAATAGAATCGAGTCCCACGCCATACACAATTTTATTTTTTACCGTAATTAATCCATTTGCATAAGCCGAATTCAGGTAGGTGAGATATTGCTGATTGGTGATGTGGGTTTTAGCCATGTAGAATGAGTCGATTTTCACATCGTGCAACGGCAGCTCATCGCTCGGATGCTTCGGGTCGACAAATCCGATGTGGTCGCCCATGGAGAATGTTCCGGCAGGAATTATCACATCCGCAATATTCAGACTTTCGTTATCTAAACCGCCCCGAACCAAAATCACGTATTTATTCACCGATTTATCATCGTAGGTCACCACACCAAAATCGGTATTCATTTCCCATGCCACGCCTGCGGTTTTGTACTGCGTAGTCGACGACCAGTAAAAAGCTGCCGATACAATGTTCGGGAAATAGGTTTTATTGATGGATGGTTTTACCCGCGACACATCGTTGAGCGACTGTAACTCTTTGATATTGGGTAATCGCCAGTCGGATTTTCCACCCTGTGATACCGTTTTGGCGAACGCGAGTGCAGCTTCCCAGTTCATGGGTGTGGTCGATGTGTTTTTTTGCCAGGTTAGTCCGGTATAATTATCCTGAATGGTTCCATCGCCGTTATCGGTAAAATGCGCCACTGCGAAAGTGGTTGTTATCGGACTACGGACTGCCCGAACGTGAATAAGGCGTGTTCCTCCGGCACTTTTCGACTCTGTTTTGGCGTGATTGCCAATGCCACCGCCGTTGTTTGCCAACCAGATGACTCCGGTATTATCAGCCTGTTTATCGCTGCTCCACCAGTATTCGGCAGCTGTGGAAGTGAAGAAGGTTGTGTTTAATGCCGGTCGGTTCGCTTCAAAATACTGAATGCTGAATAATTCGATGGCTGTTGGCAAACGCCAGTCGGTGTAGCCACCCAGGGTCAGTGTATCGCAATACTGAATGGCTTTTTCGAAGGTCATTTCACCGCCATCGGTTTTTTGCCATATCAGGTTGGTGTTATTATCGGTAACTGTGCCATTTCCGTTGTTTGTAAACGACATGGGATTTAGCACAACATCAGCATCTTCGCCAGCTGTAGTGGTATAACTCACATTTTGTCCTGTATCGGGCAATTTGAAAGGCAGGAGTTTTTGAGCTTCTGTTCGTGGAATAAATAAAGCAAAAACAATGACGGCAATTACTTTATGCATAAAATCAGTTTTTTCGACCGTTAGATAATACGCAAATGTAAATTGCTAATTCACAATTCCAATATACAAATCAACGAAATAAAAGATTTTATCAGCGAATGAAAAATGACCTATAATTTATCCAATAAGAAATCACGCAAGTGAATTTGTTTAATCCCTTTGTATGCAGAATTTGTATTGAATTCGTCCAGTGTTACTACATATTTCGGAAAATTATCTTTCACAGCCATTAGGTTGCCAAATTCCCTGTTAATGGTTTGCTCATCGGTGAGCATATAGCAAACCTGAATATATATGCGATTGTCATTTTTTTCACACAAAAAATCAATTTCCTTATTGCCATTAACTCCAATGAACACACGATATCCTTGTCTGAGCAATTGCATGTACACCGCATTTTCCATTAATTTATGAATATCATTTCTATAATCATAGCGGCGAAGTGCATTGCGTAATCCTGTGTCCTCAAAATAATACTTTTCGTTAATTTCAAATATTTTCAATCCGTTCACATCAGCCCGTTGTACTTTATGTACATAATAAGCCAAAGTCAGAGCCCTTAAGTAGTTCAGAATTGTTTGAGTAGGCATTTGTTGCTGCTGCGATTTTAAATACTTGCTAATATTAAAGGCAGACATCAAATTGCCGGTATTGTCAGCAAGATAGGCAGTCAGGTTTTCCAGAAAAGCAACATTTCTTATGTTTTCACGTGCTACAACATCTTTAAGCAGAATAGTGGAATTTACATTTTTCAGATACTCTGTTGCAATTTCAGCATCCAAGCCAACATGAATTAAATAAGGTAATCCACCAAATCTGAGGTAATTTGAGAGACTCTCATTACTGTCGTTTAGCTTATGAAATACCAGAAACTCACTGTAACTCAAAGAATATATCGGGATTTGAATATATCGCCCGGATATTGATGTCGCCAGTTCACCCGATAGCATCTGTGCGTTACTACCAGTTACAGTAATATCACATTTGGCTTCGGCAAGAAGTGAGCGCAAGCAAAGTTCGAACGACTCTACCTCCTGCACTTCGTCAATTAATAAAAAATTGGTTTGATTATCCCTGAGCTGTGTGCATACATAATTATACAAAGAAGTGTGTGTGCGAAGCAAATTGTTTTCGTGATATTCAATATTGATATAAATGATGTTAGCATCGGGAAAGAGGAGCTTTATTTCGTCCATTAGTTGAAACAAAATAAAACTTTTACCAACCCTACGCTGACCTGTCAGGACTTTGATAATTTGTTTACCTAAAAAGGGCTTTATTTTATCAATATAGCCCGACCGTTCAATATATGATTTATTCATTTCTTCTATTATAATTGAATTATTCTGCAAATATAGCATATATTTCTATTATAATTGAATTATATTGATTTTTGTCGTGAATTTCAATTGAAATTGAATAATTATTGATGTAAAATGAAATTCAGAGTATATTCTCATGACTATCTGTGCGGGACGAGCTCCATCTAAAATTAGAAGAACTGTCTGCATAAACCAACGGATCGTTAGAGTCAATGTTTACAATCAGGTCAATATCACTTATTGCTTGCCTATATTGGTCGATGTACATGGTAAGTTTTCTTGTAGTTCAAATTGCAAATATTGAAAACATCTTTGTACTTGTATAACTGAGATTAACCCTTAACCGTTTTTTATTAAAATTAATCTTTCTGACACACTTTTCTGAAAAGCCTCAATAAATAACAAACCAATCTTTCAACCACTTATCCAATATAGCTTGCTTCCGAGCAGCCACACCTTCCATAATCTGCTTAGCTCTTGCAATTTCATTTTCAAAAGTTTCTATCTGGCTCACTATTTCTTGTTGTTTAAGAGTCGAGTAAAAAAATATATTGCTTTTTTAATTCAATATAACTTCATGTATTTTAAACACTTGCGAGATTCTTTTCTTATATTCCTCTACGCTCATACGACTTATATTATATTCTTCATCAACCTTTTCACATTCAGATACAATTTGGTTTTGAATAGTAAGACTTGGGAGAGGAATTTTAATTGTCAAATATCTTTCTAAATCTAAGTTTTTCAATCCACTAGAACCATTTTGATAATTAAAAGTCAAACCATCTTGATAAATCTTATTCAGAATTAAATGAAGATAATTAGGAATTAGATTTTTATTTACAATTCTTAATCTTGCGGTGAAATTTGAATACGCAAAATCACCATTATCAAGATTAAATAAGACAACACGTCCTACAGCTTGCGTTTCACTTCCTCCTGATTTTTCTATAATTATATCTCCTTTTTGTAATTTTCTTTTTGCAAATGAATTCTCTTCAACGTCTATTTGAGCAACGTCATCCAATTTCAATTCACCTTTCATTGTAAAATTTGTGTTACGAATAACAGACACCTTTATAAAAGGAGGTTTTTTACCAGTCCAAAGCCCACCTAAGGTCTCAACACAGTCATTTAAAATTACCAATGGATATTTACTCTCAATTTCTATATTCTTTACAGCCGAAGTTCGTAAAGCTTTATCAAAACTTACTCTCGAAAAGTCTATCATATCCACCAAACGTGTAAAAGAAACAAATTCCTTTAATGACTCAGGAATATGTATCGTTTCTGCATTAAAGTTTTGACGAATCAGAGTGTTTATTTTGTCGGGCGCTAAAAAATCGGTAGGATTAAATAATGGTGTACGGATTTGATTAATGCCTTTGTTTGCGGCAATCATATCTTCATCATCAGTAACATTGGTTCCTAAGTATTTTATACCTTCGCTTCCTTTGGCACCACTCCATTCATAGCCAAGGAATTGCTTCATGGCTTTGCTGTCCGAAGGACTTTTACTAATCAAAACAGGCTGAGGATTATCCGCAGCTAACAAATAATAGTAAAGTTTTTCTTTCTCGGCTGAAATAATGGCAGATAAAATGTATTTCTCAAGCTCTTCCTGTTTGTTTTTTTCGGTGTAACTTGCAGTTATGCGTTTATTTCTGATATTTCTTGCTTTCGTGTCGTTCTCAAATGCCTTGTGGTACTCTTTAAAGATATCTGTTACCCAAAGTGCGTCATTCGGTTTGCCGCTTAACAGTGTCTTGTAGTTTTCAGGATTGATATTGATATGATTGCAATAATCTGTAAGCAAATGATTGTCTTCAAAAATCACATCTTTACTGAAATCATTTTTGAACCAGGCATTCACTCTGTTTTGCAAATGTTCTGCTGTGTCGGGGTTATCGGTTTTACGACGCAGGAAAAGAGTCACCGTATTTGTTCCGGTTTTGCCAAATGTACCGCTGCCAAATTCTGCTATGGCTACAATATCAAAGTATTTCAGAATAATCTCACGGCATTTTATATAAATATTTCCGTTGCTAAGAATAGACGATGGCAATACAATAGCAGCCACTCCACCGCTTTTTAATAATTGTTTGGCACGTTCAATAAAGAAAGTCTCAATCGAATTATTGCTAATAATTTGTTTTGTATCAATGGCGTTTATCAGTTCAAACCGGTTACGTTCTTCTTCTGACAGCGTTTCTAAGAATCCCTTTACACTGTACGGTGGATTTGCTACTAATACCGAATATGATTTGTCATTAATTCCCTTGTTTTGAGCCAGTGCATCGCTGTATATGATTTTTATCTCATCCTGTCCATACATGAAAGCCGACACTTTGGCGACTTTCGATAAACGATATTCTTTTTCTATTCCAGTTATCTCCGCATAATAGTTGCTTACTTCATCCGCTTTGTGAGCTTCCACAAATGGTTTTATCTGGTGAGCGTATTCATTCAGGAAATGACCTGCACCACAAGCGTAATCAATAGCTTTAGGTATTTCAGCACTGTTTTTAATCAGGTTTTCGAGTGGTAATGCCGAAATAAGAAATTTCACAATAGGCATCGGTGTAAAAAACTGACCTTCACTTTGTTTTACGCCCTGATCCAGGAAACCCTCAAATAAATCACCCAAAAACTGATTTTGGGTTTCAGTTTTTAATTTGATATCCTGAAGCATTTGAACAATTTTCTTCAAGATGATGGCATTCTGAAAAAACAATTGTTCGTTATGCACATCCAAAAAGGCAAAATCGTTATTGGTAAAGAACTTCAACTCGCGAAAATAGCCTAAAATCTTATCTCTGATTGCATCAGGGTCGTTTTTGAACAAATGAAAGGTTTCTTTGATAGTTTCATTATCTATATAAGTAACTGTTTCGCCCAGAAACTTTTGCATACCATCTTTATACATCTTCTGCAAGCGATCCTGAAAATTGAAATAGTCGTCGAAAGCTGCACCTTTCCAATAAAACATCAATTCATTGGGGTTGGTTGTTTCATCTACAATCTTTGCCAGAAACAGATTGACTAATTTATCAAAGGCATTTTCACGCCCCGAGACATTGTGTTGACGTAAAATAGTTGCAAACTCATGGTATTTCTTTTGGATAGCACTATTATCAACCTCTTTCAGATCATTGATACTGTATTTTTGTTTTCCTACATGAAAGGCAGTAATACCGGATTCAAATATCCCGTTCGTTGCAAAATCCTGTTGATATGTTTCTTTCCAAACCTTGAAATAATCATCCTTTCCTCCATTATCCTCCTGAACTTTACCAAAACTAAGAAGCTTCTTGTCTGACCGAAGATATTCGTCATTATCCTTCATCGAAATAATATACGAAGTAAAATTTGCATGTTCATCTACAAAATCCGATGCATACAAACAAAGAAATTCAGCTTGTCGATACGAATTATAATAATTGAACAATTGACCGCCATCTAAGAGCATTTTCTTCCATGCTTCTCCGAATTCGTATCCAGGAGTTTTACATTCAATAAGTAGGTAAGGCTTATTGTTATTGTCTTTTACAATTATATCGCAAAAACCACCAGTGTCATGATGACCACCAGGCATTGGTTTTTCCAATTCAATGTGATTAGGAAGATACCCTCTTTCAAGCAGTCTGCAGATACATTCAAAAACAACGAAATTTTCTTTTTGACTGAAATTCTTTGTTGTTTCTCTGTGAGCAATAATTTCGGATGGATAAATTAATTCTTTGTTTAAGAAATCGGCTTTGAGTTCGCAATTTTGAAAATTAAATTTCCTGACAAATAAATCACTTACGTTTATCTCTGATACTGTATTTACAGACTCAGTAAATCCGATGTTAATTAGTAGCTGCTTAAAGTTATCAGTTGTGATCATGCGTTTGAGTTACGCATCCGGCGGAGTTCTGATAAGAAAAAAGCGCGGACTAAATTCTTACCCGCGTACGTGGCCCTAGGAAGCCAAATAGTGATGATAAGTCAAAAGCCCGCGCCGTTTGGCACGAGCATTTTGCTCATTGTATCTATCACTATTCGCTTTAAAGAAATTTCCTAGGTTTCGTACGCGCGAACAATAGCAGAATGCTATTTAATTAATATGTTTGAATTTGATTTTTATTCTTTTAGTTTTTGAATTTTGTTGTTATTTACAAGTGATTTCATTTGAGAAATTGCCATTTTATTTAGTTCTAATAATCTTTCCGATTGCGATAATCCTTTGTGAATCAGTACTGCATTCATACTTTCTAAATTTGACAACACTACCAACTGTTCAATAGTAGCAGTGTCACGAATATTGCCTTTCAAATCAGGATTTTCGTTGCGCCATTGTTTGGCTGTTTTGCTGAACAATGCTACATTCAAAATATCAGCTTCGTTGGCATAAACAAAACTTATTTGTACAGGCGTTAATTCTGCCGGTATCAGATTTTCTTTAATTGCATCGGTGTGAATTGTGTAATTCACTTTCGATAAAGTACGTTGAAAATTCCATTCCAACTTTAAACGGTCGTTTTCATCATCCTTGAGGCGTTGAAATTCTTTAATAAGATAGAGTTTGAATACAGGACTAATAGCAGAACCAAATTCAAATGCAATATCTTTATGAGCATAAGTGCCTCCATATCTGCCGGCTTTTACATATATCCCGATAGCCGCAGTTTTTTCAACCCATTGTCCCGGACTTAAAACAAATGAAGGAAGACCTGCCTGCATTTTAAAGTGGTCAAATTCGACCACTTTAAAATTTGGATTATACATTTCTTCCCAGGTTCCCAAAAATTCAAGAGTAGTTCGTGTTCTAATCCAGTTTTTAATAATATCTGCAGCACGTGCTTCCCCTCCCTTTGCCTTTGCCATATCAGTCAGGCAAATATAATCATTACCATCATCTGAAATAACTGAAACTGCGATTTCCTGAACTTGAATTATTTTATTTTTCTTACTCATTATGCATGATATTTTCGAATCAACAACCTAATTTACTTTTAATTATGGCATATTTGCCATAATTAAAATTTGGATTATATGCTGTTTCCCATATCTCTAAAAAACTCAACAGTATTTCGGTTGCGTAACCAATCTGAAATAAAAAAATCACCATCTTTAGCTTTGAGCATATCCGTAATGGAAATATAATCTATTCCGTCAGAGTTAATTATAGATATCTCACTGCCTCAAACAATTATTATTTACTTTTCACTACTTTTTATTTAACATGGTTCTTTATTTTAATTGTACCGAATTCGGTAAAATTAAAATTATGTTTGAAAAATTCGGTTTTAAGTCGCTAATTATTGATTTGTTTATTTTTTTTATATTCAGCCTTCGGCTTATTAGCTAATAGGTTTTGTTTTGTAAATGATAGTTCAATACCATTTGTTTTAATTTGTTCTATTAAAGGCGAATTATCATTGCTTATGAATTTGTTATTCCCAAATAAAAATGGTTCAATTTTGGTGTTTACCAAACGGGTTAGTTCCCAGATTTTTCCCACAGCCTCATCGTCCGGTTCATCATATTTTTCCGACACAATCATAACATCAATATCACTTGCGTAAGTTGCGGTATTGGTGCTGTAGCTACCAAACAAAAATGTTTTGTAAATCGCTATTCCATTGCAGTTTAATATCAAAATGTATTATTTTTAACAGATCAATTACTTCTGCTTTAGCCACAGCAGTAGGTATTCAGTTTACTTAAATAGTTGCAAACGCTTTGATTACATTAGCACAGTTAAACCAATATTAAACTTGTCTTTCAATATTTATCATTTTGTGTAATTTAGTTCTATTGCAAAAACGATAGCAGGCATACAAAAAGATTTTCAGCGTCAAAAGTAAAAAAAATAATCCATTTAATCAATATTGTTTTGGGGTAGATGAAAAGAAAAGGAGTTACGCTGCAAAAGTAACCGGATTGTTAAAATTCCGGCAATGGTTTAGCCTTGTAGAATTGCTGCATTAACCAAGCTGTACATTGTCAAAATCATAAATAAAAACCATTTAACTCAAAAATAAACCGTATATAATCCATACTTTATAGATACGGGATATATACGGATTATATATGGGTTATATACGGGATATCTGCGGGTTATCTCAAAACAAGAAGCAAATTTGATACGAACCGATTTACAACACAACTTTAATGGTTTGATGATAGTTTTCGGATTTTACATCCAGCAGAAAAACACCTTTGCCTGTTAACCGTGGAAGTGAGAATGAATTCGTTCCGGCAATAACGGGAATGTTTTCGGACGTTGTAAGTACTTTTCCGGCTATATCGATTAATTGAATCTGAACTGTGGTTTGTGTTTTCGATTTCAGAAAAACGGTATTCCCCGATTGGTACAATTCATAAAGATTGCTTTTCATTTCAGGTATGGCTGAAGCTACTTTGGGCTTTACGCTAAACGAGCGTCGGATAGTTCCGTTTACCTGACCGGCAGCGGGATTATCCACGTGGTAACCACCAATATAATCCACTCTGGCACTGTCCGCGGTTACGGTAACGTTGATATGTCCCGAGCAGGGCAGGATAGTTCCGGTAACATAGCCGTAAGCGGCGGCATTGGCTGCAGTGGTGTATTGTGGAATGGATGGTTGCGGAACTTCGAGGTAAACCACGCCATCTTTGGGTTGCTCGGCATAGATATGGTCGTGTCCGTGGAAGTAGATTTGAACGCCATTTTCGACCAATAACTGATGAATGGGTTTTCCCCAGCCGGGTCGTTTAGTGTCGAATCCCCAGGTGCCGTCGCTGTTTTTGCCGCCCATTTCGGCAAAATCAACCCGTTCTGTTCCTCCGCGACCCAGATTATCTCCCCCCACAATCTGGTGTGCAAAAACGAATTTGTACTTTGCCCTGCTGTTTTCCAATGTGTTTCTAAGCCAGTCGTATTGAGTTTTTCCCAACGTAAATCCCCAGCCTTCGGTGGGCTTTACAGGCGTATATTCGTAAGGATCAATCACCAAAAACAGCGCATCGCCCCAGTTCCATGCATAATAATTTTCGCGTTTTCCGAGGAATAAATCATTCAGGTCGTTACCGGTATAAAAACCATCCGGTTGCGGATTCGGGTAGTATTTTTTACGTATCGAATTGGTGAGATTAAACTCATCGGTTTCAATACCGGTGTTTAGCCAGCCTAATTCACCTTCGTGATTTCCGATAACAATATACAGTGGCATGGAATTACACACATTATCCCAAAGATTACGGTACAGCAAATTGCGCTGTTCAATATAATATTTATTCACCAATGGGAATTTCTCGGTCATAAAATTATCACCCAAATCAATCAGAAAGTCGGGTTTTAATTTGGCAGCATTTTGCAGTGTGTTTCTGAACGTGTAATAATTGGAGTTTTCGTCGAGGTGCGGGTCGGCTTCCACGGCAAACGAGAAACTGTTGCCGGGAGCACGTTGCGTTGTAAATGAGCCGGAAGCGCCTGTCTTGAAACCACTTTCTCCCGTTAACTGATAATTCAACTGATAAAAATAACGGGTACCAGGATTCATCCTGTCCATTGTTATTTCGATGGGCTGACCGGCATCAAAATAGCTTACCGGAGTTTGTAACGAAAAATCGGTTGCACTTGTACCATAAGCCACGTAGGCTGACATCGGTTTGTCGGACAAGGCGTTAAACACAACGGACTTATCAGTTGGAGTTCCAAGCAGTCCGGTAGCCGTAAAGTCGCCCGTAAAGCGTATATCCACTTTGTAGAGCGATGTGCCGGCTGTGATAAAAAGCTGATTGTTGAATTTACCGCCAAAACAAAGGTTTCGCACACGTTCGCCTGCCGGAAGGGTTATAGAGCCAACCTGTGTGGCCGATTTGTCAAAAATCTTCACGCCACCATCGCCAAAAGCCACATAGATATTCCCGAAAACATCCGATGTAATTCCGTCCAATTCTCCTGTGCCGGGTACTTTCAGAAACACCTTTTTGTTTTTCGTCAGGTCAATTTCCGACTCCTTATTAAATGTATAGGTGTAAATGGTGTTGGTGCTGCTTTCGTTGACAAACAACGTTTTCCAGTCGTGCACAAAAGTAAGTCCGTTTGGTTTTACCAGCGTGCTGTCAATCAAAACCGGCGTGGTCGAATTATACGGTATGCAGTAAAGTCCCTGAAATGTAAGTTCGCGTCCGGTTACTCCAAAATCGGGATCGGTAAAATAAACGGAACCAAGGTAGCTTAGCGTGACATCGTTGGGTGCATTGAGGCGTTTACCATTCCATGCCGACATAAGCGACGTGATTTTGCCCAGCGTATCAATTTTAACTATATCGTGCATTCCGTGCCGGCAAACATACAGTTCATTTCGCTTGCTGCAGGCAATACCATTCGGATTTCCGGCATTCTGAATACAGGCCGTAAGTCCTTTGGTTTCGCTCCATTTGTAAATTGTATTTCCATTCACGTCGCTGAATACCAGATAACCGTCGGGGTGCCATTGCGGACCTTCGGTAAATTGCATTCCTGTAGCAATCTGAACGGGTTGCAGGTTGTCGAAAATACCGGCCGGTAAATTAATGGGAATGAACAAGAAAAACCATATAAACCACTTAATTGTCATTGATCGTTTCATATATCCGTAATCAAATTTTGCTACAAATCTAAATTTTTCCGAAACACGGAAATTTGAAAATCAACTATGTGACGTTTTTTATCAGTCAAATAAGCAGATTAATCTGTATGGAATAATGAAAATGCAAAATCACATAGCGAAATTCACTTTGTTTGAAATGTTTACTGATTTCAATTTCAACTGCATGAGGCTTTTAATGGCTAATTTTTAATTCTTATGGTTTGTTAATTGTTATGAGAAGTAACATATTAAAAGATAGTATCTTACAGAACAACATGATGAGTGGGGCAATATTAATTATGTACAGTTGTCTGTCGCAGCATATGATGTTTCGGGCAGTTAAAAATGTAAGTTTAATTTTTCCTTAAAAATTTGATCATTTTCTTGCTTTTCCGATAAATTTGTTCTAACTTCGTTGCTTATAAAAGGTAGTGCTATGTTAAACGAATTTCTGCAGTATATACAGTATGAGAAGAATTTTTCCTCACATACTGTTTTGTCGTATCATAACGACCTGCAGCAGTTCTGCGATTTTCTTCAAACAGACTTCGACCACTTTGATCCGGCTAAAGTAGAGGCTCAGCAAATTCAGCAATGGATTTTAACTTTAATGTCGGCAAAGTTGTCAGCACGTTCAATTGCACGTAAGATATCAACATTACGTTCGTTGTGGCGATTTTTACGAAAAAACGGTCATGCCACCAATAATCCTGCGTTAAAAATTATTTTACCCAAAACAAATAAGCCACTCCCCTTGTTTTTTAAACAAACGGAGATGGATAATGCTTTGGACGAAACATTTCTTCCCGGAGATTTTACTTCATTACGCGATCATTTGATGATAGAATTGTTTTATATCACAGGCATCCGTTTGTCGGAGCTGATTTCGATAAAAAACACTGATATTGATTTTGAAGAGTGCAGGCTGAGTGTAACCGGTAAAAGAAACAAACAAAGAATTATACCTTTCAGTAAGGAATTCTCGATAAAAATTGAACAATATATTCTGGTTCGCAATGAGCAGGTAGCTGAAATAAGCCCAAATCTCTTTGTACGCGAAAACGGAAAAAAATTATATCCCGGAATGGTATACCGCATCGTTCATGAAACTATGTCTCAGGTCAGCAGTCTTTCCCGCAAGAGTCCACATGTGCTGCGCCATACATTTGCCACTACGCTGTTGAATGAAGGAGCTGATATCAATGCTGTCAGAGAATTGCTCGGCCATAGCAGTCTGGCGGCAACACAGGTTTATACACATACGAGTTTTGACGAATTACACAATATATATAAACATGCCCATCCACGGGCAAAATAAAAAAGGAGGTATTTATGAAACTAAGGATTCAATCCATCAATTTTGATGCAACAGCAGCACTCGAATCGTACATTAACAAAAAGACATCAAAATTAGACAAGTTTTTCGACGAGATATTAAACGTAGAAGTATATTTAAAAGTAGTAAAACCTGAAACAGCTATTAATAAAGAAGCCGAAATTAAAATTTCAATACCCGGAGTCGATTTTTTTGCATCCAAAACCTGCGATACTTTTGAAGAAGCAATAGATCTTACAGTAGACGCATTAGAAAAACAAATTCGAAAATTCAAAGAAAAAACAACTAAAAAATAAAATAATCAACTAAATGTTTTGTAGTCCAAAATAATTTCGTACATTTGCAAGCCGTTTGAATAGCAGTATTTAAACGGCTTTTTAAACTGTAAATAGTTGATAAAAAGCACTTCGCCTCTTTAGCTCAGTTGGCCAGAGCACGTGATTTGTAATCTCGGGGTCGTTGGTTCGAATCCGACAAGAGGCTCAAAAACAATTCATAATGCAAAATTCATAATGCATAATATCCAAAAGTGGAACAATTATGCATTATAAATTGTGAATTTTAAAAATTATTTTGGGCAGTTACCAGAGTGGCCAAATGGGGCTGACTGTAACTCAGCTGTCTTTCGACTTCGGTGGTTCGAATCCATCACTGCCCACAAAACCAATTCATATTTGATAATTCATAATTCACGTTTAATAAATGCATTATGAATTCAGGATGATGAATTATTATTGCGGAAGTAGCTCAGTCGATAGAGCATTAGCCTTCCAAGCTGAGGGTCGCGGGTTTGAGTCCCGTCTTCCGCTCTGATTTAGAGCAAATTGATATTATAACCCTGATTCCGGAGTACTTGTTCTTGAATCTTTGTTCTTTGTTCTTAAAAATGCTGTTGTAGCTCAGTGGTAGAGCACTTCCTTGGTAAGGAAGAGGTCGCGAGTTCAATTCTCATCAACAGCTCAACTTTGTAAGCTTTTATAAAACATATAATTAATTTTAAATAATCTTTGAGTTATGGCAAAAGAAAAATTTGACAGGTCAAAACCTCACGTAAACGTAGGTACCATTGGTCACGTTGACCACGGTAAAACTACTTTGACCGCTGCAATTACTACAGTACTTGCAAAAAAAGGACTTTCTGAATTGCGTTCTTTCGATTCAATCGATAATGCACCTGAAGAAAAAGAACGTGGTATTACTATCAATACTGCTCACGTAGAATATCAAACAGCTTCACGTCACTATGCACACGTTGACTGTCCGGGACACGCCGACTACGTTAAGAACATGGTTACAGGTGCTGCTCAGATGGACGGTGCAATCATTGTAGTTGCTGCAACTGATGGTCCTATGCCTCAAACACGCGAACATATCCTGTTGGCCCGTCAGGTAAACGTACCACGTCTTGTTATTTTCATGAACAAATGCGATCAGGTTGATGACGAAGAAATGTTGGAACTGGTAGAAATGGAAATGCGCGAATTGCTTTCATTCTACGAATTTGATGGTGACAATACTCCTGTTATCCGCGGTTCTGCTCTCGGAGCATTGAACGGTGTACCTGAATGGGAAGATAAAGTAATGGAATTGATGGATGCAGTTGATACATGGATTGAATTACCTCCACGTGCTATCGATAAACCATTCCTTATGCCTGTTGAAGACGTATTCTCTATCACAGGTCGTGGTACAGTAGCTACAGGTCGTATCGAAACAGGTATCATCAAAACAGGTGAAGAAGTTCAGATCATCGGTTTAGGTCAGGGAGCAA
>CALCBD010000032.1 GCA_937897985.1 uncultured Paludibacter sp.
GGGTGTGACTTCAAAAATTGCTACAACAATAAAAGTTATACTTGGAGGTTCAAATGCAAATGACCTTAAAGGAAGAGAGGATGAATATAATTGGGGTATTCCCATTGGGGCTATAGGAGCGGTAATTTCAGTAGGAACAGAGTTTGCTGATAATAAAGTTAGAACTTCCTTTAAAACCGGTCGAAATCCTGTTTCCTGGAGCAAATTAACACCTAAGCAGCAAGCGTGGAGAACTGTCAATGTATTTGGTAAAACTGCTAAGTATGTAAAATATGCAAAAGTAGCCGGAGTAATTGGAACTACAGTTAGCGTTGGAATGGCAATGAATGACATTGTACAGGGAGAAGGAACAACGATAGATTATTGTGATGTTGGAGTTGGAACTGCCTCTATAGGGGCAGCTATATTTTTAGCGTCTAATCCTGTAGGTTGGGTAATTGGTACCGGTGCTGCGGTTTACTTTGCAGGTCGACTGGTTTATGATATTTATGAAGAAGCAAACGATTAATAAAATGAATATATACTATGCTCTTTGGGCTGATTCCATAAATTATGAAAGGATAAAGAATGGTGGAGAAGGTCATTGGAAACCTTTTACTTTTAGTTACATGACATTGCTACTTTCATTCAATATTGCAACTTTATTAAGTGCAATTTTATTTTTTACAGGTTATAATATTGCAGATAAGATTGAACAATTAGTTACATTTTCAAACAGTAAATTGTTAACAAATTTTTCTTGGGCATTTATAACTCTATTTATTCCAAGCATGATAATTACATATTTTTCAGTTTTTTACAAAAAAAAATATGAACACATATTGATTAAATATAAATTTAGAAAAGGAAGATTATTGTTAATCTACTTTATCCTGACAGTAATTTCAATGTTTGGTTTTAGTCTACTGAATTTGAAATAAAAAAATCCCGATCCGTTTGTACAATCACCCGTCGACTGGCAAAACTACAACCGTTATGCCTATTGCCTTAACAATCCGGTAATGTACACCGACCCGAGCGGGGAATAATACTACAGAGCAAGATGGTATAGATGGTGTGGACATTGCCAATTACATTATTTCAAACTCTGGAACGCTTGTTGGAGGAGTTCAATATGGAGTGAATTCCATGAAAAACAGCCAAATCTGGAGATATTCATACAAGGCCAGTAAATATTTAAAAGGTATAGGTATTAATGTTCAAACACGAGTTATCAAACATGGATTAAATGGTGTATTGAATAATGCTAGCAGAAATATAACTTATATTGGTCTTGCATTATCTGTTGCTGATGTAGCTATCGATGGAAAGCTGAAAGCTTCTCATATATTAAATGTAGGAATGGTTGGTGTTTCAGCTATACCTGTTGTAGGTTGGATGATTGGTGGTGGTTATTTTGTTGTAGATATGATTACAATCGGTGTCTCTGGTAAATCGATAGGGCAACATTTAGACAATGCAGTTGGAACTCCTTTAATTGATGATATTTATAATTGGTAGCATTAAAATTTGAAGCTTATGTTTGATTATATTTTCTATAGATTGTACTGTTTCTACTACAAGAATGAAAAGGGTAGAACCCCTGTTTCAACTGCAGTTTTGTACTTATCAGTTTTGCAAATTTTAATTATGTTTTTCCTGTATATGCTTATAAATATATCCTTAAAGGGGAAAATATCTCTTATAGAATTACAAATTGATGGTTCATATTTGAAATTAGGTTTTGTTGTTTTTGCATTGTTGTTAAATCTTTTAAATTATTTTAATTACAAGAGAAAATACAAAACATTAGTTGAAAAATTTAAAAACCACCCATTAAATAAGAAGCTTAAGTTGTGGATGTTATATGTAATAGGAGCGGGATTATTTCTATTTCCCTTTTTATATAGTGCAATCTTAAAGATTGTATAATTCAAAAGCTCCTTGTACACCGACCCGAGCGGGTATCAGTATGATTATGTGGAACCAGAACCAGAATACAGGCAAACAGAAATGCCCGGCATGCGTAATACAGGGTTCAGGGAGAATTTTAGTTACTGGTCGGCACATCAGGGTACAATAACATACAATGATGCTGACGGTAAATATTATTACTCAGGCGGCGGTGAAGCAAGTTGGGGTGAAACAAACAACAGCAAATTTCAGGAAGGAATAATATCTGTATATCAATAAAGTACTAAAATTCAGACTCTTAAAATTTGTATATATTTTCGTTATTTGCGTTCAGAATAATCATTTGATACATCCCCTTCATTATTATACCCCGTATTTTATGACTATCATATTAAAGTATCAAAAAAAATAATATATCTTTGTGAAATGAAAAGGCATATTTCAATTTGAGCTGAAATTCAAATAGTTATATGCACAATAAATACATCAAAGTGATTAATAGTGAACCCGGACATCCGCTAAGTTATGTGCTTTTTATGAAGCATATACAATAAGCCGGGGTAAAAAAGTATTGAAATAAACATACTGAATTTAAAGTTTTATGAATAATTTTAATTTTTATAGTCCCACATTTTTTGTTTTTGGCAGGGATAGGGAAATGGAAGCCGGAAAATATGTCAACCGTTTTGGTGGCACCAGAGTGCTGATTCATTATGGTAGCGGATCGGTTGTAAAAAGCGGATTGCTCGACAGAGTGAAAAAATCGCTGAGCGAATACAACGTAGAATTTTCCGAATTGGGCGGTGTGGTTCCAAATCCACGCAGCGGTTTAGTGTACCAGGGAATTGAAATCTGTAAAAATCTGAAGGTCGATTTTATACTTGCCGTAGGTGGTGGAAGTGTAATCGATTCGGCAAAGGCCATTGCTCTCGGAGCCGTTTATGAAGGTGATTTCTGGGATTTTTATACGGGTAAGAAACCTGAAAAAGCGCTACCAGTTGCTACTGTGCTGACTTTGACTGCTGCCGGAAGCGAGGGTTCGACCGGCTCGGTCATTACGCACGAAAACGGCATGCTCAAACGTGCTGCCAACAGTGATTTGTTGCGTCCGGTTTTTTCTATTCTCAATCCGGAACTAACCTGCAGTCTGCCCGCTTATCAAACAGCCTGCGGAGCAACCGACATGATGGCTCATGTTATGGAACGCTATTTTACCAACACCAAAGATGTGGAAATTACCGACCGACTTTGTGAAGCAGTATTGCTGACCGTTATTAACGAAACGCCGAAAGCTCTCAGGAATCCTGATGATTATCAGGCAAGAGCAAATCTGATGTGGGCGGGCATGGTTGCTCACAATGATATTTGTGGTGTTGGTCGTGAGCAGGATTGGGCAACTCATGGGATGGAACATGAATTGTCGGCACTTTATGATGTGGCTCACGGTGCCGGGTTAGCAGTGATGTTTCCGGCGTGGATGAAATATGTTATGCACAACGACATCATGCGCTTTGCACAGTTTGCTGTAAGGGTTTGGGGTTGCGAAATGGATTTTCAGAATCCCGAAAATACGGCTCGTAAAGGAATTGAATGTTATGAACAGTTTATGACTTCTATAGGTATGCCTGTTCGTTTTTCGCAACTTGGTGCTAAAGCTGAAGATATACCTGATATGGTAAAAACCATAGGATTGGGCGAAAATACTATGGGGAGCTTCATCAAACTGACTCAGGATGATGTCAGGAAGATTTATGAATTAGCTCTCTGATTCTGTCGCTCCGGAATTATTAAGATTTCTTCTGTTGCGGTATAGTCGCCCGGCAGAAGAAATCTTTTTTTGTTATCTTCCTGACAGAGTGCTTTTAACTGTGGAAAAAAATGTATTTTTGCAGAAATTATCTCATTACATTGTGTGTACATTAGCCATAGCTGTTTTAAAGTTAATGTTACGCAACTTATATTTATATGAATAAAAAACACCTTTATTTTCCTGCTCAGACTCCCGAAATTGTAGTTCAACTTCCGGCTTCGAAAAGTATCAGCAACCGGGCGCTGATTATTAATGCGCTGGCATACAGCGATTACGAGATACAGAATCTGGCAAAATGTGACGATACTGACGTGCTGGTAAAGGCATTAAATTCTGACGATAATGTTTTTGATATAGGTGCTGCCGGCACCTCAATGCGCTTTCTGACGGCATTTTTAGCAAAAACAGTAGGTGAATGGATGATTACAGGGAGTGAAAGGATGAAAAACAGGCCGGTAGGTGTACTGGTTGATGCTTTAAATGAACTGGGGGCACGGATTGAATATGTTGAAAAACAGGGGTTTCCACCTCTTCGAATCTTTGGAAGTGCACTTACAGGTGGCGAAATCAGACTCGACGGAAGTATTAGCAGTCAGTATATTTCAGCATTGATGATGATTGCGCCCTATATGCAAAACGGACTTAAAATCACGCTTACAGGCAAAATTGTTTCGGTACCTTATATTCAAATGACCATACAGATAATGAAAGAATTTGGTGTCGAAGTCGGATTCAACGGTCAAATCATCGAAATAAAACCTCAGGAATACCGACCGGTCGTATTCAGAGTGGAATCGGACTGGTCGGCAGCTTCATACTGGTACGAAATACTTTCATTGGTTCAAAAGGGTAAAATTTTTCTCCCGCGACTGTTCGAAAACAGTTTTCAGGGTGATAGCAGGGTTGCAACGCTTTTTGAACAGTTCGGTGTGCACACTGAATACCAGAACGACGGAGTGCTTTTAACCCCGGTGGAGTCCTGCATTTCTGTATTTGAATATGATTTCGTTGATCAGCCTGATTTAACACAGACTTTTGCTGTAACCTGCTGCCTGAAAAACATACCTTTCCGCTTTAAAGGAGTTCAGAGCCTGAAAATAAAGGAAACGAACCGAATCGAAGCACTTATCAACGAGTTGAAAAAAACGGGTTACCTTCTTTACGAACCCGAACACGGACAATTAGCCTGGGATGGTGAAAAATGTGAAGCAGATGAGGAATTAAATATCTGCACTTATGAAGACCACAGGATGGCAATGGCTTTTGCACCGGTTGCCTTCTTCAGGTCTGTAAATATTGAAAATCCGGAAGTTGTAAATAAATCCTATCCGGGGTTTTGGAACGACATTGAAAAATTAGAGCACCAAAATATAAATTATTAACTTTAAAACAATTTATTATGACTACAGAATCGATGAATGAATGTAAACCCAAAAATTGTCATCAGGCATCGGCTTCAGGTGGAGCTGTTTACGGCCTCGGTCTGATTGGGGCTGCTGTGTATTTTATTTCACAGGCGACTACTTTCTGGATTGGAGTTCTTGGCTTTTTAAAAGCCCTGGTATGGCCTGCTATATTAGTATTTGAAGCGCTGCGTGCTTTAAGAGCCTGACAAAAACAGGGGAATTCCGGTTAACCGGCTATCATTCTTCCCTGCCACTGTTTGCTGAATTGTTGTAGTGCGGATAAATATCAGCACTGTAAACTTTAGTTCTGTTGATTAAACTTTTCCAAATCAATAGTTTAGTTTTTTTTGTGTCTGATTTATCATGCATAATATATGCATTAAATAACTTTTATTCAGTCGGTAAGTATTATCTTAATTTGCTGAATGTGTTGATTTTCAAGATAAACTTTCATTATATACACGCCTTTCGGAGCATTGCTCATGTCAATTCTTTTTTGAAAATAAGTACCGTTAAGTTCGCCTGTTAAGCTAAAAACCTCCGCTTTTACAAATCCTTCGGCCGCCAGATTGAAAATGCCTGTGCACGGGTTAGGATATGCATTTACAAGCTGAATGCTGTTCGAAGTTACTCCATTGGGTAACGTAGTTGATTTATAGGGCGGACTTCCGGCGTTTACCCATGCAGTATAGATTAACTCGGCAAGTGAGTGAGATGCATTTTTAAATAAAGTGGTTGTGAATTTTGTTTTGCTCCAGAGTGCATTGTAATAAGGAGTTCCGTAATACGAATCAACTGATTTGCTATAATTATCAGCTATCAGGATACTGTCGACATACCTGTGATTATTGTATATATAATTAAAAATATAACTGTTCACATTGCTCACGAAATTAACCGGACTACCGCTGTAAGCCGAAAGTTGGGAGATGTTGGCATAAACCATGTCACTTTCATAGCGTGAATGAATTCCTCTGTTACCTGTTTGCTGACCATCATAATTGGCCGAAATATGTAAAGGCATGTGTCCATCAGCAACATAATGACCCAAATCGGATGCATCGATCATCGCCTGATGCCACTTCAGATTTCTGAAGTCCGAAACAAGTAAATCATAAGTGTTTTGAGTCGCCCAGGGCAATGTGCCATTGTTGATTACAACTGACGATCCGTATTTATTTACCAACGAATCATAGGTTGAATATATCCGGCCTTTGGTCAGATATTCCTGATAATTTTCAATGTCTAAAAAATGTTTCGGACTTTCATTACTGTCGGAGCTTTTACGGTTGTCGGCATCCGAAGCATGTAACGATAATGAATCGTTCCATACCTTAAAGTCATTCATTGCTGCAGGAAAAGATTCAACCGACTTGAAACTTATGGTACGATGTCCCAAACCACCCCAACTTCCAAAAGTCAATGCTAAAATTAGCAAACTGAAAATCCCTGACCAATTTTTTATCATAATAACTTTAAAAGAATAATTTATAACCGCAGGCAAAGCGGGCATTCAAAATTTTTGAGCCGACAAAGATAAATAAAATTGATAAACACGGCACCAATCATTTTGTATTTTGCATAAAATTGAATTTTTTTACAAATTTGGAAGGTTTGTGTTAAGTTAAAAAATGCCGCTTTTAATCTTCAGATATTCAATATAACTTCATTGTAACAATTTCTTATCAGCATTGAAATACACATTGCGTAATTTTGCGGCGTACAATAAAGTAATATCAAAGCTCAATGAGAACTTATTTTTCTATTCGTATTTTCATTCTTTTTATCTTTCTTTCAGCAGCCGGAATCATTAATGCCCAGACACTTATAAAAGGGCGCGTAATGGACAAAAAAACCAATGAGCCCCTTACCGGAGCAGCCATACTTGTGGAAGGAACAACCAACGGAACAACTGCAGATATTGATGGAAATTACACACTTACTGTTCCACCCGGAAAATATACTTTGCAGATATCCTATGTTTCATACAATTCACAAAGGATTCAGAATATTTCAGTTGAAAAAGGAAAGACAACCGTGATGAATATTGACATGGTCGAAGCATCGCTTCAACTCGAAAGTGTTCAGGTGGTTGCGCGGAAACGCACTGATACGGAGCTATCGATGCTGAAAAGTGTTCGTTCGGCCATTCAGGTGGTCAATGGGATTTCCTCACAGCAAATCGGCAAAACACTCGACCGCGATGCTTCCGAAGTTGTGAAAAGAGTTCCCGGTGTAACAATTCAGGACAATCGCTTTGTGGTGGTACGCGGACTGAACGAACGTTACAACAATGTTTGGCTCAACAATGCTGCGACTCCGAGCAGCGAAACCGATGTGAAAGCTTTCTCATTCGATGCCATTCCAAGCAGTATGATTGATAATTTGCTGATATACAAAACCGGTTCGCCGGAGCTTCCTGCCGAAGCAACAGGCGGATTTGTGAAAATCTCAACCAAAAATATACCGGACGAAAATTTTTTCAATCTCGAATACAATCTCGGATACAACGACAAAACCACTTTTAAAGAAACATATCATCTGCCTTCGGGGTCACTCGATTTTTTAGGTCTGGGGAACACCACACGAAGTTTACCCGGCGGATTTCCGGCCGATCTTAATAAAACTACAGTCAGTCAGCGCGATGCGGCGGCATTGACCATGAGAAACAAGTGGAATGCTCAACCTTATACCGCACTACCCAACCAGAAACTGGCATTTGCTCTGGGCCGGAAATGGAATTTGTCGGGAGGTGCTCAATTAGGGAATATAAGTTCACTGAATTATAGTAATACATATAACACCCGCAGCGATATGCAAAACTATATGTACGAAAATTTTGATCCTGTTTCCGAAACTCCCGGCTATCAGTATAAATATCATGCAGATGTTTACAGCAACGATTACAAGGTGGGCTTAATGCACAATTGGGCTTATCAGACTACAAATGGTACACGTCTGGAATTTAAAAATATTCTGAACCAGATAGGAAGTGATAAAACTACCAATACTCAGGGCTGGAATACAAACAGATACTCAAATTTTAAGTTTTTCAGTAATCAGTATTCAAGCCGGACTACTTATTCGGGACAATTCAGCGGTAATCATAAATTAAATGAAGAACAGGAGAAAAAACTCGACTGGAACCTTGGTTTTGCTTATGCCAACCGAATAGAACCCGATCGCCAGAACCGAAGTATGAAAGAAAATAATGCAGGAGTATATGAATATGTGTTACCTGTTACTTCGAGTATCAATGAACTTGGACGCTTATTTATGACTAATTATGAATATGTGAGCACCGGTGGTGTGAATTATGAGCAAAAACTGAAAATCAAGAATATATCTTCCACATTGAAAGCGGGTGCCTATGCAGAGTACAAAACGCGTAATTTTGCCGAAAGAAGTATTTGTTACAAAGCCACCAACAGCGGATATATCGACGATGAAGCTATTAATGCCCTTGATTTCGAATCGTTAATGTCGGTTTCATACCTGGGACAGGGAAAGGTGTTGACCATCGACGAACAAACCAATGTGGCCAATGCCTACAAGGCGCGTAATCTATTAACTGCCGGTTATGTTGCATTGAATCTTCCGTTAGGAAAATTGAATATTTATGGAGGATTGCGTGCTGAGTTCAACCGCCTGAATGTGGATGGTTATTACAATCCAACAGCACCGGTTCATGTCAATAATCCGGTACTCGACTTGTTCCCGTCAGTCAATGCAAGTTACAACCTGAACGAAAAAACTTTGTTGAGACTTGCTTATGCCCACACTATAAACCGACCCGAGTTCAGAGAGGTTTCTCCTTTCAGTTATTACGATTTTACCGAAAAAGTGGCTGTGCGCGGAAATCCCGCATTATTGAATGCATCCATCCAAAATCTCGATCTGAGATTTGAACATTATCCTTCGCCCAATGAAACATTCTCTTTAGCAGCGTTTTATAAAAAATTCAATAATCCCATCGAAATGGTCAACGTGGCAGCTTCTGAATTTTCGTTTCAGAATGCTTTGGGTGCTACCAATTTAGGTCTTGAATTTGAGATGAAACGTTCGCTGGAAAAATTTACAGGTTCAAAAAACTTCTCTGTCAATCTGAATGCTTCGTACATTTACAGCGAAGTGAAATTTGCCGATAATCAAACCGAAAAAAACCGACCGTTGCAGGGTCAGTCACCGTTCGTTGTGAATCTCGGGTTATTTTATCAAAACGAAAAAGCCGGACTTTCTTCTTCGTTGATGTACAATGTGATAGGGAAACGAATAATTGTTGCCGCACTTCTCAATCAGGGGGTGGTAGTTGTACCCGATATATATGAAATGCCACGAAACGTAGTCGATTTTTCGCTTAATAAAAAAGTGGGTGAAAAACTTGAACTCAAATTCGGAATAAAGGACCTGTTGTCGCAGGATTACAAAACCCAACAAACATTCGGGTATGTAAAAGATGGCGAAACTAAATCGGCAACTCTCAGTAATAAAGTATATAATCAGGGAAGAACCGTTTCGTTAGGAATAAGCTGGAAATTATAACCCCCGTGCTGAAAATGTCCGTAATAGCGGGATATTTACAGCGAAGTTGAAAAAGCTCCTGGTTTTGATAAGAGTTGTTGCCTGTTGGTAGCCGGCTTTAGTATTTGCTTCAATGTGAGTTACATAAGGTTTAGAAGTATCTCTGTGTAACTGCCACTATGTAACGGATTCAAAAAATCTTTACTTAAGAAAAAGAGCTTGTTTCAAAAGCTATATTAAAGATAAATGATTTTTCAATTTGTAAACATGCATTTTTGAACGCTGAGTCACGAGGAAAAACATTTTTTTACGGTTATGTGCTATAGCAACTTTCCTGGCAAGCCAAGCGGCAGAGCTGAGCGGCGTTCAACAAAATATACACAATAACCAGTTTGCAATTTGTAATTCCGGGAATATTCACGTAGCTTTTTTAAAGACAGCCTCTTTCTGTAATCATGTACCTTTGAACTTTTCAGGTGTACTTGCCGGTTGTTAACGGCATTTTCCCTGAACCGGAGTGTTAGTATTTCCTGAGTGAGAATATAAAACTTAAACCTCCTGTAGGAAGAGTCTTGGCCGAGATATTTCCTTTGTGCAGCAATACTGCATTCTTGACAATGGCCAGCCCAAGTCCGGTGCCGCCTACTTTACGGCTCCGGCCTTTATCAATCCGATAAAAACGTTCGAAAATTTTTGATAAATGTTCTTCGGCAATACCAACGCCGTTATCTGAAAATGAGAAATAATAAAAACCTTCGTCTTCGCGATAACAGTTGATATCGATTACTAATTTATCACCGCCGTATGCCAGCGCATTATCGGTAAGGTTGCGGAAAATTGAATACAAAAGGGAGCGGTTTCCTTCCAAAGGCAGAGATTCATTGTAATGACGCAAAACCACACAGTTCTTTTGTTCAATTTGCAGATGAACATCTGAGAGAACGTCGTTGATAATCTGAGAGATATCACATTTTTCCTTTTCAAAAATTCTTTTTCCCTCATCGATTTTATTCAGCGTAGAGATGTCCTGAAGTAAGGAGCTTAAGCGTTTAGCCTGTAAAAATGAACGTTCAACAAAGAATTTCTGACGGTTGGCATCCAAATCAGGATTTTCAATGATACTTTCCATGTAGCCGAGTATACTGCTAACCGGTGTTTTCAGTTCGTGCGAAATATTTTGTGTCAGATGTCGTTTAAGCTCATTTTCGCGTTCCTGCAAAGTAATGTCGTTGATTGAAATCTCGAAAGTGTCGTCCTGAAAAACAATGCAACGAACCATAAATACCCGACCGTTTTTTTCAATTACCATTTTCTTCCGGTTCAACTGGTCATTTTGAAAACTCTGATCGATAAATTCATTGATTTCTTCAAACTCTTTTAAATTGAAAATATTATCTGAATTAACCGATTGCTGATCGGACAAAACATTGGTGTATTGAATAAAATGTGAGTTAACCAGCAATTCTTTCTTTTCGTGCGAAAAAATTCCGAGTCCTTCCTGCGAAATCTGCAAATGCTTTATCAGCTTTTCCTTTTCGTTATTTACTTCATTTTTAGTGGATTGCATACGTTTGTAAAGCTGAACTATTTTGTTGCTGATATCACCCAGTTCGTCTTTCGGAAAAACGATATTGGTGTCTAATATTTCACCTCCTTCGGCTTTTTGAATAAAAATCCTGAGTCTGTCAATTGAATTTGTGAAATTTTTAGAAATAAAAAACAATGCAACCACTGCCAGAATAAGTATGAAAGCCATAAAATAAAGGAAAAATGTATTGGCTTTCAGCATGCTTACAACATTCAGATTGTAGGGCAGAGCAGTACGTACGTAAAATTGACCGAACCGATGTGCCAGGTAATAAAAGTCCTTCCCGACCGAAGCCGAATGCCGTATGGATTTACCTGTACTCTGACTGTTTGCAAGAATTATTTCAGGGCGGTTACTGTGATTTTCGAGCTTAGTTCCGTCTGCTACAGAATTGTCGTACAACACATTACCTTTGAGATCGATGATGGTCACCCTCAACGAGCTATCAGGGAAAACACTTATTAATTTGCGAAGACTTTCACCTGTCCATGACTTGTTGTCAATATAATTTTTGATGCTGTAATTATAGGTCGAAAGCAGCTGGTCGAGCTGCTCGGTACGGAATTCCTTCTCCCGCTGGTACTGGAAGAAAGTAATTACGCTTATCATGCTGAAAAATGCTGTAAAAAGATACAGGAAAAGCCTCCGGTTTAAAGTCATGGTTTTAAATTCTGGGAAATTTCAGATGAACAATTTAATGTTTGAAAAATTTTAAGTTTCATATAATTAAATAATTACGAAGACTTCAGCCCTCGAAGCAATATCCGTAACCCAGACGGGTAACAATATTTTTACCGTATTCTCCAATTTTCTTTCTCAGACGGGTAATGTTTACATCAATGGTTCTGTCGAGCACAATGACTTCGTCGGACCATACACGCGACAGCATTTCCTCGCGGGTAAAAACACGGTTTTTGTTTTCCAGAAACAGTCGCAGAATTTCAAACTCTTTCTTGGTAAATGGAATTTCCACACCATTCAGAATCACTTTCTTGTTTCCGAGCGACATTTTCAGGTTTTCGTAAGTCAGATCGGCAGGAGTTTCCTCAGGTGCTTTCGTTGTCTCGAGCCGGCGGAGTACTGCTTTTACGCGGGCAAGCACTTCGCGGATGGAGAATGGTTTCGAAATATAGTCGTCGGCACCGATATTAAAACCGGTTAATTTGTCGTTTTCTGTATCTTTTGCAGTCAGAAAAATGACAGGTATCTTTGCTGTGGCAGGATTGTCGTTCAACATCCTTGCTAATTTAAATCCGGATATTTCACCCATCATAACATCAAGCAAAAGCAGATGATAACCTGACAAGTCTGACTTCAGAGCTTCTTCTGCAGAGTAAGCTACATCCACCTGATAACCTTCGGTTTCGAGATTAAACTGAAGTATTTCACACAAATCTTCTTCGTCGTCAACAACTAAAATGCGGTAGGGGTTCATAAATTTCTATTGTTTTAAAATTTTGTTACAAAGTAACATAAGAGTTGTTTCGGTTCTGTGTAATATCTGTTACAAAGATATGACATATTACATAACTGCCACAATTTAAACACAAAAAAAGCAATCCGTTCTCAGCGAATTGCTTTTTTAGTATGTTTTAGCTTTGAAAATTTATCGCCTGTTCAGCTCAATTTTCAGTTCATGTCCGTTTTCTGTATCCACCTCAAGGGTTTGATCTGCGTAGGAAATAAGACTGATGGTGATGTTGCACTTACCGGTGCAAACATTATGAACTGTGAAGTTTCCATCCAGATCGGTATATACTTTTTGTCCGTTGGCTGTAACAACCACTCCTGCAAGGCTTTCGTTTGTAAGTTTGTCGAAAACCACTCCTTTAATGGTTTTGTCGCTCTGAAAACCGGTACTTGCTTCGGTCTTTATTTCAGTGTTAGCTGTTACTTTCGACGACACCACATTTACAATTCCGAAAATTGAAACGAAAGCTATAAAAATAATTTTTTTCATACCCTGTATTTTTGAATTTTTTTGTTTTCAGTGAATTATTGTTTTACACTGCAAAGTAACACCAACAATGTTACAGGGGAATTACAAACAATATACATTGATATGAAAAATATGTTTCAAATTGGCGAAATCCAACCCTTTTGTGATTCCTTGCCGGTGTCAGTCCCTTCAATCTATAGATTCAAACGTTAAACCTTCACTCTGCATTCAGTGTTGAATATCAGTGGATTGAGCTTACAGAGTTTTAATGCTTGTCAGTATTTCTTTTCAGAAATCAACTTGCCTTTTTCGTCCCACATGTACCAGGTTCCCGATTTTTTACCGTTTTCGTAGTGCATTTCGTAACGCATAATGCCCGAATCATCCCATACATGCCAGGTGCCGTGTTTCTTATTGTTTTTATATTCGGCTTCCGAAATCAGCATCCCTGCGTCGTTGTAGGTACGCCAGGTTCCGTGAAATTCACCATTGCGGTACGCTCTGACTTCATTGGGTTTTCCGTTTTGAAAATATATTATGTACGGACCTTCGGGTTTTCCGTCTTTTACAGTCATCTCCAGCTTCAGCGCTCCGTTGCTGAAAAACTCTTTATAATCACCGCTGTAAAGTTTGGTCTGCGTTGCATCGGTAAAAAACAAGCCATCACTTTGGATAATTTTTCCTGATTGCGCGAACGAAATTAAGCTTATGAGTGCAAAGCATGCAAAAGTGAATATTTTTTTCGACATGTTAAATTAGTTTGTATTTGTGTAAGTGTCTTGTTGTTAGTTGAATATGTCCGGTTATTTGCGATTGTAGTTCAGAGTTCATCAGATAAAGTGTTGTAATCTGCTATGCAAATATAACAGCACTGAATTGATTTTTCGTAATGCGACCGAAAATTTAATACGTGTTACAAAAAGGAAGAGAAGTTATCTTTGGCAGATAACTCCCCTGAGCGCAAATTATTTTTCGGATAATTAATAAACTGTGTTTTGCGGGTCAAAATTTACCCAGGCCTCTTTTGTCCAGTCGGTATCACCAAATGCGCCTATGTAGGTTGTGGGTGTAAAGAAAGCATCTTTTACTTTGCTGTGAGTAAATGATGCACCGCTAAGCAATGGTGATCCTGATTCGGGTAACATGGAAGCCGGATTGGCAGCTGTACCGGTTTTTGTTGCGTCCATAAACGAACCGGAGATTTTGGCAGTAGTATTGTCGGCAATGATTTGGTTGCCAAATGCAGTAGTGTTGAAAAAATCAAGTGCCTGCTGATCGGTGATTCCGGCACCTTTCACCGCTGCAACTTTCGAAGCTATCAAAGCGCAGTTCTGAATGGCCAGACTACCCGAAATTGCATTGGCATAAGTGGATGCGGCATCGAGCAGTAATCCTGTATTCCATCCTGCAAATACGGAATTGAAAACAGAGAGTGAACTGTTGCGACGAATGTGCATACCGGCATTGAACATTGAATTTACGTTTTTGTCGGCAGCTGTTTTCCAGGGTCCGATAAGCGTCATGTTGCAGAATACCGGTGAAGTAACAGGAGTAAATGCCGATCCGTTAGCATCGTTGTCCGATTCGAAACCGTTGGAGCCTGAAACATCGGCAATACGGGGATTGCGGATTCCGACACCGAATTGTATTTTTCCGGAGAATCCGAAGTCGGTATCAAATTCATCGTCGAGTCCCTGAAATGCGATAAGATATTTAGCATTTACATTTCCTCCGAACCATTCGTATGAATCGTCGCCCGAATATGAAACCTGAATATGGTCGATGGTGGTTCCGCTACCTACAGCGCACAGTGTTAAACCGTTGATTTCCTTGTCGGGCTGAAGAGCAATTCCGGCGAATTCAATGCGAACATATTGCAATTTGCCTGAATTGTCAGCAGCATCTCTTGTTGCAAAAGCACTTGTTCCATAAGCTACTTCTCTGGTCAGACCTTCGACCGAAGCCGTAGATTGATTGACCGGAGCCCTGCCTACAATTACCAAACCTCCCCAATCGCCTGCAGCCCGCAGTCCCGGATCCAGACGTGAAGTGAAAACGATAGGTTGCGTAGCAGTACCTACTGCATTAATTTTCCCGCCGGGTAAAATAATCAGATAGCCTTTTGTAAGTTTATCTCCTTTGATTACTGTACCGGCTGCTATATTGATGGTGCCCGAAACATTTACCTGTCCCTGGAGTACATAAACGGAGTCTTTTACCAGATTTCGGGTGCCTGAAATGTCGGTTTGTAAAATCACTTCCTTTGATGCAGGAGTGGGATCGGGGTTAACGGTCCCGTTATCATTACATGAAGTTAAAAAACCCATTGCAACTATTAAAGCAACAGCAAAACTTAATAATTCTTTTTTCATCTTTCTTTTGAAAATTTAGTTTGAATTTCTATTTTTTATTCTGTCGCAAAATTATACCTGCTATATTACAGTCACATTCCGAAGCTGTTATGCTTTTGTGTAAAATGTATTACAATTATATTTCCGGAAATTTTAATTTTATTTATTTGTTGACGGGTTGAGCAACTTGTCCTATTTGTGTATTTTTGCGCAAAATTGCTGCGTGGTATTTCTGTATGTTTATCACAAAACGTAAAAATGAAATTTAATTTTATGTATTGGTCTAATTATCACAGTCATTCAACATTTTGCGATGGTCGAAGTCCGATGGAGGAATTTGTGCGATTTGCTATTGCCAAAGGGGTGAAAAAATACGGTTTTTCGTCGCATGCACCGCTTCCTTTTACTACCCAATGGACCATGCCCGAAGAGGATTTCGTTGATTACCGGCAGGAATTTTATCGACTGAAAGAAAAATATTCATCCGAAATTGAATTGTTTATTGGTCTCGAGATTGATTTTATTGATGGATGTTCGGATGCTGATAACGGTTTTTTCAGAGATAAAAAACTGGATTACAGTATTGGTTCGGTACATTATACCGATTTACTTGGTAACAAAAATAACTATTGGTCGGTCGACGGTGGTTTTGCTGAATTCAATAATGGATTACAGCAGTTCTATAAGGGCAATATACGTGTAGCGACCGAACGTTTTTTTGAAATTACCAACAAAATGATTGAAAAAGGGGGTTTCGATATCGTTGGACATGTAGATAAAATCACATACCATGGCAGAAAGTTCAGGGACTTTAATGTGGTTGATAAATGGTATGTCAATCTGATGACCAACACTCTGGAACTGATTAAGAACAAGGGATTATTGCTCGAAATCAATACCAAATCATTACGCGAACATGGCATCACTTATCCGCATCAATCCTTCTATTCATTAATTAACGAAATCGGAATTCCGGTTATGGTCAATTCCGATTGTCATTACCCTACTAACATTACAGATGGATTTAGGGAGACTTACAAAGCCCTGAAAGAGGCCGGTTTCGAATCGATGCAGCAGTTAACAGGAGGTCAGTGGAAGCCTGTACCTTTCGATTTGTCAGGTTTGACCGACTGATTTAATTCATTTTAAAAATACTGCGTCTGCCATTTCGGACGATTGATAAAAAAAGCAAATCCGAAAACTTATTTCAGCTTTTTGCGTTTAATCGTTTGTTAATTTAATATTCACAAAGATGAAAATAACTTTTTTCTTAGTTGTATTTGCATTTACTTTACTTATTGCTTTTTATGTCACTCTAAGAGGCTGGCAGGCTTTGTTACCACTCGGAAATATACGCATCTGGTATGTGGTGGCGAATATAGCATTATTTGTTCTAATGTTAACCGGACTGCTGGCACGCGGATCAATGCCTCATCTGCTGGCAAAATCCATTACTTTCACAGGTTTCAGCTATATGCTTGTGATGATTTATCTGTTTTTGTCGTTCTTTTATGTGGATATAGCAAGGCTGATCAATTTGATTTTCCATTTTGCACC
Organism: uncultured Paludibacter sp.; assembly: GCA_937897985.1. Taxonomy (GTDB): domain Bacteria; phylum Bacteroidota; class Bacteroidia; order Bacteroidales; family Paludibacteraceae; genus Paludibacter. The sequence continues at coordinate 17,066 of CALCBD010000032.1, forward strand.
GCCGACCGGTATGCAAACCTTCAGAATGTGGGCTTTACTTGTCACTTTGGGTGTCACGGTTATTGCAATGATTGCCGGCAACTATAAATTTAATCATCCTTCGGTTGTAAAACTCGACCTGCAAGCTGAAAAGCCTCTTCAAAACAGGTCGGTTAAAATTGTTGCTGTCAGTGATATTCATTTGGGTGTATCGATCGATAAAGATAATCTGAAGAAATATGTAAAGATGATCAATGACCAACACCCGGATATTGTATTAATGGCCGGTGATGTGGCCGACAATGCTACTCAACCCCTGATTATACAAAATATGGCTGAGGAACTGAAACAAATCAAAGCTCCGCTGGGAGTGTATGCCATTAGCGGTAACCACGAATATTATGGTGAAAATCCGTATTCAACTTCAGAATATTTAAAAACGGCGGGTATTATTACCCTGCGTGATTCAGTTGCTCTCATCGATAATAGCTTTTACCTCGTTGGTCGAGACGATAAAACAAATCATCAACGAAAGGCACTCAATGATATAATGAGGGAGATGGATAGAAGTAAACCCGTAATACTGCTCGATCATCAACCTTTTCATTTAGAAGAAGCACAAAAAAATGAGGTGGATTTGCAGATTTCGGGTCATACTCACAACGGACAGTTTTTTCCGGGGAATTTATTTGTGAAACGGATGTACGAACTGGGATATGGTTATATGAAAAAAGGAAAGACACATTACTATGTTTCCTCCGGACTTGGGCTGTGGGGTCCGCAATACAGGATTGGCACTCAATCGGAACTTGTTGTTATCAATCTGAAATATTAGTTTCTTTTTCGTTTAAAAAAATCGGACACAATTTTTCCGCATTCTGCTTCCAACACGCCTTTAATAATCTCCGTTTTAGGGTGCAACGAAGCAGGAGCAAAACGGCTGTATCCGCGTTTTTCGTCCGAAGCTCCATACACTATCCGGCTTATTTGTGACCAGCCCAAAGCTCCCGCACACATGACGCAGGGTTCGAGAGTGACATACAAAGTGCAGTCAATCAGGTACTTTCCTCCCAGAAATTGCGAAGCCGCTGTGATTGCCTGCATTTCAGCATGAGCAGTTATATCGGTCAGTGTTTCGGTGAGGTTGTGTCCGCGGGCAATGATACGCCCCTGACAAACGATGACAGCACCCACCGGAACTTCGTCGCGTGCAGCGGCTTTTTGTGCTTCCAGCAATGCCTGACGCATGAAGTACACATCGGGATTGCTGTTTTTAGAAATATCTTCAGAATAATAATTTAATGACATAATTTTTAAAGTTTAGCTTGATACTTTTATCGAACCGGTTCATAATATAAAAGATTTTCCCGCCCAACATCCGACGTTGAATTTCTGTTAATTTCTTATTTTTTAATTTTCAAATGACGTTGAATTGTTTTAAAATTGAAGATAATTTCCATGCCTGAACATGACGGATGCCATTTCGTATCGGAAGTTCAACATCGTCGAGCGTTACTACATACTTTTCATAATTGTCGTCAATGTTTTTATAAACTCCGTATTCCCGTTCTATCGTAGTTTCGTCCGACAACACATAAGCCACCTGAAAATACAATTTCTGATCGTTTTTGATGGCTACAAAGTCTATTTCTCTGTTGCGCATTGCACCAGTGTACACTTCAAAGCCTTCTTGTAACAATTGTAGATAAACCACATTTTCAAGCAGAGAGCCTATTCCGTAATTGACTCCGGCATACAGGTAATTTTTATAGGCCGGATCGTTTGCATAATACTTATAACTACCCGATAACAACTCTTTTCCTTTTATGGTATATCGTTCTACTTTGTGAATCAGAAATGTCTGTTCAATATACGATATATAAGTAGAAATCGTTTCGTAATTAGTTTTTCGTCCCTTGGATGTATAATAATTTACGATATTACTGATGGAAATCAGGTTTGAGGCATTATTTACGAGAAACTTAAAAATATCTTCGAGCAAACCTGCATCTTTAATTTTATACCTGGTTATAATATCTCTTAAAAGCACAGTATCTTTTATTGCCGATACATAATACCGTTTGGTTTCGATGTCGGTTAAATGAAATAATTCCGGTAGTGCGCCACTTTGAAGATATTTCAGATAACTTTCTTTCGAAACACCGATTTGCTGAAACTCCTGAAACTCATCGAAGCTGAATGGAAAGATTTGAAACAGGATATATCTGCCCGATAATAAAGTAGCTAATTCACCTGCCAGAAGTTGTGAATTGGAACCGCTGATATAAAGTTCATATTCGTCTGCTGAATTCTGCGAGTAGGAATTGACCAATCGCTCCCAACCATCGATAGTTTGAATTTCGTCAACGAAAATATATATTTTTCCCTGTGGACGAAGCGTCTGTTTATATTCTTCAATAAAATCAGACAGTATCCGGTAATCAGTGATAAAATCAAATTCCAGATATTCTTTATTGATGTAGATTGTATTTTCGGGTTGTACACCACTCTCAAGAAGTCGTTTTATTGTTTGTTTCAGTATATAGCTTTTGCCGGTTCTTCGCTGCCCTACAAGCACCTTTATTAACCGATTGCCACTGAACCGCATTAGCTTGTCCAGATATTTTATCCGTTCAAATCCTAATTCCGGGTTATTCTCGTACCAGAAATTGAATTTTTTTGTCGCAGCAATATTTTCAGACATGATTGTATATTTTGTCAAATATACAATAATTTCAATTACAACTAATAAAATTGCTGAATTTATTCAGATGTATCTGATAATATTGCAAATAATTCAAATATATTTGAAAATAATGCAAATTGTGCGATATTTTCAAATGTGCCAGATAAAACTGCAAATCAATATTTCTCCATCAAAAACAAATATTCATGATATTTGCCATCGCTGTTGATCCATTCATTGGTCCAGCGCATATTACCCATTACATTTTTTTTGTAATCAATTTCAACAGCTCTTAATAGTTTTCCAGAATCAGATATTATATCATTTAATTCACCTTTAGTTGCCCTTCCTCCTGAACTATAGGACAATAAGATATAGTGAGAATTAGTTTCTTTAATTAATTTTCCCAAAGCTTTCATAGCAATGAAATGACCATCTTTGTCTTTTCTAAACTCTTCAAATACTGAACCGTCAACAGAATCTCTTGAATCTTCCCTTCGATTAGCTTTCCCAAAAATTGTAGGTTTATCATTTTGAATTATTGTAGTCCAAATGTGATAATATGAATTATAACGAACTCTGCTTGGAGGCATTTTTTCATTATTTGAGCCATACGGTGGGTCAAAATATACAAAATCGTATTGATTTTTAGAGATTGTATTGAATACATCTCCTCTAACAACTTTGTTTTCACTTATCAGTGGAAAACGCATTGGTAGTTTTAATTTTAAATCATTATAAGATCTTGGAGACCATTCAGATAAATATGCCACATAATGTCCAAGTGTACTATCAACAGAATCTAATGCGTAAATTAAACTAGTCAACAAAACACATTTATCTTCCCATGAGAGGTTTAAACGTTCAATTTCATCACGGATTGCATCTAACTTTCTGGTATTTTTTGCCTGAAAAGGTCTCTTCAACTGAGCTACTTCACCACCATAATTTTCCGTGAACCACCCATCATACCCATTTAAACTATTTAAATGATGAATTATATCCTGATAATACTTATCAGAACCCTGTGATTTCAAATAACATGTTCCGAAAACCTCCGACCATGCCGAAATATCATTGGCTGTGGTATTGTAACCCAAACGGGCAAATGCCTGTGAAACACGTGTGGTTCCACTAAAACCATCGAGCACATTTTCAACATCGTCAAGTTGTGACAGTATTTCAAGAATATAAGGTATAATTTTAAGTTTTGAACCTGCATATTTAATCCCCTCTGTTTTAATATCTTCTATTTTTAGGTTACCGAAAATATCTAGTTGTTGTTGTATCATTTCTTTGTTTTAAATTTATCTATATCTTTTTGTAAAATTATGTTAGCTTCTGCATGTCCTTCTTCCGTACTATTTAATGCCAATCTAAATAATTTAACCAAAGTAAGATTGTGTGAATAATCAATCCAACCATTAGTCAAACTATCAAAATATGGTAAAGCATTCTTTGTATGCGTCCAAAAACCTCTTTGTAGAGCATTCGCAGATGCTCCACCATATCGAACTTCACATATATAATTACCTTTTGAATCAACAAACATAAAAATTGGATGAGTTCTTCCCTTTCCACTAATAACTTGTTTTGAACTAACGTCAAAACGTTCATTCTTATTTACATAAACAATCCTTGCAGTGTTTCTTTTTGCTTTTATGTGATCAAAAATCATTATGTTGCAACATTGTTTTTTCTCATCATAAATTAAAGGCATCACATTTATATTCCCAAATTCTGAAAATGCATCAGACTCAAAAATTTCTGATATTATCTCTTTATTCACAATATCTTTACCTTTTGATTCAAGAAAAGGAAACATTTTTTGATCACTATCAGTGGATAATTGTAAAGGGCCATCACCATAAGCTTTTAAACTTACTGGAAACTTGTTTTGAGTTAATTCATTAATAATTACAATATCTTCTTCATGTTCTTTTGCTCGAAATAAATCTTTGCCTACATGAATACTTTGAAAATCATACATGAATTGATTTATAAACTCTACAATTCCAATTTCTGCTAAATCACCATGAGTTTTATTTCCAATTAACCTCATAGTAAATATATTTGATAGAGTGTTAATGACTAAATGTTGATTTTTGCTTGCTAATAGTTTAAATCTATTTTTAAAATCACTAAAACCAACATTGGCAAAACCATCATTTGTTTCTACAATGTTTTCATGCTCTTCATTGTCAAATTGGAGTTCAATTTCTTTCATTTGAGTTATAGTTATATATTTTGGATATTTGATTAAAAAGAATAGTTTTACACATCCTCTTCCACCACAAGGTTTTCGATGATAAAATTCTGACGTTCGGAGGTGTTTTTGCCCATGTAAAACGAAAGTAAATCCTGTACGGCATCCTCCTTTTTGAGACGAACCTGATCGAGTCTGATGTCTTTCCCAATAAAATGTTTAAACTCATCAGGGGATATTTCACCAAGTCCTTTGAACCTGGTAATCTCAGGATTCGAACCCAGCCGGGCTATAGCAGCCAGGCGTTCTTCTTCCGAATAGCAATATACAGTTTCCTTCTTGTTGCGCACTCTGAAAAGCGGAGTTTGCAGGATATAAACATGTCCCTTTTTAATCAGATCGGGGAAAAACTGCAGAAAGAACGTAATGAGCAGCAGGCGTATATGCATTCCATCGACATCGGCATCGGTAGCAACGATGACCTTGTTATATCTCAGCGATTCAATACCATCCTCGATATTCAGTGCAGCCTGAAGTAAATTAAATTCTTCGTTTTCGTACACTATTTTTTTGGTCAGTCCATAGCTGTTGAGTGGTTTACCTCTCAGACTGAAAACCGCCTGAGTATTCACATCCCTGCTTTTGGTTATCGAACCGCTTGCCGAATCACCCTCGGTAATGAAAATACATGAAGCTTCGATGGCTTCGTTTTTCTTTTCATCCTTGGTAATCGGATCGTTATAATGCACCCTGCAATCGCGGAGTTTTCTGTTGTGCAGGTTAACTTTTTTTGCTCTGTCGCGTGCCATTTTAGTTACTCCGGCAATGGCTTTTCTTTCTTTTTCGGAATCCTGAATTTTCTGAAGCAGAATCGAAGCTGTTTCGCTGTTGCGGTGAAGAAAGTTGTCGAGTTCTTTTTTCAGAAAATCGGAAATGAATTTATTGACCGAAACTCCACCCGAAGGCGACATATCGCGCGAGCCGAGTTTGGTTTTGGTTTGCGATTCAAAAACCGGTTCTTCGACCGAGATGGATACAGCTGCAATAATACCATTACGTATATCGGTAAGTTCCTGATTTTTATTGTAGAATTCCTTGATTGTTCTGCCCACTGCTTCGCGAAAAGCACTCTGATGTGTCCCGCCCTGAGTGGTATGCTGTCCGTTGACAAAAGAATAATACTCTTCTCCATACTGATCGCTGTGGGTAAATGCAATTTCTATATCTTCGCCCTGAAGGTGGATAATAGGGTAGAGTGGTTCGGAAGTCATATCCTCGTTGAGTAAATCGAGGAGTCCGTTTTTCGATAAAATTTTCTTCCCGTTGAAGTTTATGGTCAGTCCGGTGTTCAGGTAGGCATAATTCCTGAGCATCGTTTCGATGATTTCGTCCTGATATTTATAGTTTTCAAAAAGGGTATCATCGGGGGTAAAACAAATATAAGTGCCTCTTTCGGACGAATCATCAAAAATATCGCTGTCATGAATGAGTTTTCCCTTTTCAAAGTCAGCCCGTCGCGACTGGCCGTCTCTGAAACTCTGCACGGTAAATACAGACGATAAAGCATTCACGGCTTTTGTACCCACACCGTTGAGTCCCACCGACTTTTTGAAAGCTTTTGAGTCATATTTACCACCGGTGTTCATAATTGAAACAGCGTCTATCATTTTCCCGAGCGGAATTCCCCTTCCGAAATCCCGAACTTCAACCTGACCATCAACAACCCGAACCGAAATGTTTTTTCCGGCCCCCATTCGGTATTCATCAATGCAGTTGTCGAGCACTTCCTTCAACAACACATAAATTCCATCATCAGAATGCGAACCATCACCCAGTTTGCCGATATACATACCCGGACGGCGGCGAACATGCTCCAGACCTTCGAGCGTTATGATGTTGCTGTCGCCATAATCAACTGTTTGCGGGATATTTAATTCTTCCATAATACCTTTGACTCCTTTCGAAGAAAATAATTAGTATTGATTTTAATTGTTCTGTTTTTTAAATTATTCAGGTTGTACTGTTCATTTATCTTGCAATCCAGCTTTCAGGATTTAATAAATTCCGGCCTTTATAAATCTGAAAATATAGTTCCGATTTGTTGTCATTGTCGCCATCTGTATAAATACGTCCGATGGGTTGTTTGGCCGTAACTCTGTCGCCGATATTTACGTAAATGCTTGTCAGATTGGCGTATACAGTTCTGTATTCACCATGTTTAATAATCACTGCATTGTTACTACCCGGAATTGAGAAACGCTGGGTAACCTCTCCCTCGAAAACGGCGCGGGCATTGGTCCCCGACGGGGTTTGGATATATATGCCTTTGTTGTTCGTTGTTACGTGTATCAATACCGGATGAGGATGTACTCCGTAATGTCCGCTGATGAAACCTTTATCGGTAGGCCATGGTAAACGCCCGGCATTGGCCGAGAAATTGCCCGAAATCAGTTTTTCTTCCTTTGTCAGTATTGAAACATTTCCGGCTTTGGCTACTTCGGTGTTTCTGCTGACTGATTCAGGTTTTTGAACCGAAGGCGTTGAAGGTGTGGTTGTTTTTTTCTTTTGTTCGGCAATCCTTCTTCTTTCCTCAGCTGCAGCACGTTCCTGTTCTGCTCTTCTTTTCTCTTCGGCTTTTCTGATTTCTTCGGCAATGATTCGCTGAATTTTGTTGTTCAGGTCATTGGCAATTTTTTGTTGTTTTGCTAAGTCGGCGCGCAGCTTTTTTTCTTTTTTCTGCAAATCGGTCAACAGAATTTTTTCTTTTTTCTGGTCATTTGTAAGTTTTCCGGTTTCAACCTGTTTTTGTTTTACCACCTCAACTTTGGTCTGTTTATTTTTGTTCAGGCTGTCCGATTTCAAAGCAATCCGGGTTTTTACACCTTCAATTTTTCTTACCTGTTGCTTGCGATAGTCGGAATATTCCTGCAGATATCTCAGTCTTCTGTAGGATTGGTCAAATGAATTTGCCGAAAGTACAAACATGATTTTGGTATAAACATTCCGGTTGATATGCGCCTCTTCGACTAAACGAGCATAATCGCGTTTCAGTATTGATAAGCGGTTTTCAAGCATTGTCTTTTCCTGATTTAAACGGTCAACCTCACTGTCTAATTCATTGATTTCCCTGCCTATATTGTTGATAAGATTTTTACGTTCCAATATGTTTCTGTTGATAATACTCAGTTTATTCAACGAACTGCGCTGAGTTTTTTTTGTCTCGTTCAGCATCTTATTGGTCGACTCGAGCAATTGAAGTGTTTTTTTTCTCTGATTCTCCAGCTCTTTTACTGATTGCGCCTGTGTTGTGAAGACAGAAAAGGAGAAAATGCTGATCAAAAGTAATCTTATAATTTTTTGAAGAATCATAATTTTTATTTGTTCATTAGTTGATTCAGTTCAGCCCGATCGTATTTTGAAGGATCGAGCGTCGAAAATACAATTTTATTGTTAAACATTACCTTCGAAATATTAAAATCGCTGTTCAGTGTGTGTTTGGTACTGAATGCCTTTACATTAATTTTCTGAGGAAACATAATGTTGTCGGACAAAACAAAATTATTATATGTTACCGAAAGGTTATAATTCGACGTTTTCGATTTCAGTGAAGTTTTTTGTATTCTGAAATCATTATTGATTTCGGTATTCTGAACCAACTGATTATTTTCGTACGAAACAGTGTTCAGATCATTGCTTCCTTTTGAAACGCTGCATTTATCCGATTGAATTTCTTTCGACCCAATTGTAAACAACCGGTTGCTCAACATGGCCTGCAAATCGTGGAAATTAACCGTCAGTCCGAATTTGGATTCCAGAAATCTGAAGTCGGTGACATACATTCGTTTATTTAGTTTATCATAAGCCCTGATGCTGTCGGGAGTTATTTCGAGTTTAAACATTTCGATGCCAAAGGCCGGTTGAATTGAAATATGCATGGCCGAATCGGTGCGTATTTTACAACTTGCAGCCACATTAAACGAACGCCCGTCGATATCAAGCAACAGACTCATTTTGCTTACATTAGCGCTTGAAAATGACGGTTGGTTGCGGGTTATTTTATCTATCAGTTCAGTTTTTCTATAGTCCTGATCTGTTTTTTTGGGGAGTTGAAGTTTGGTTTTACAAGCCACAACCGTAATTAAAACGAGACCACAAATAATTATATTTTTTAATTTCATTTTCTTATGTGCTGATTATTTTAATCCGTTTTCTATTTTTGATTGTAAATTTTCGGATGTATTCCCTTTGTCCGCTGCTTTTTTCCAGAATTCCCTCGCTTTAACCTGGTCACCCGATTTCCAGAGAATATCACCATAATGTTCGTAAATCACTCCCGGATCCTGTTGTGGTTTCAGGTTATCGACTGCTCTTTCAATGTAAAATTTAGCCAGTGAGATGTTGCCCTGCTGAAAAAATATCCATGCATAAGTATCGAGATAGGTGCTGTTGTCGGGTTCTTTTTCAACTGTTTTTGCACTCATCTTTTCTGCTTTTTTCAGATCGGTATTTTCTTCCGACAGATAATAGGCATAGTTATTCATTACATAAATATTATTCGGGCTCAGCTTAAGTGCTTCTTCATAAGCATCGAATGCCTGATTTTTCCTTCCGGTTTTATAGTTGATATCACCTATCTGGGCATAAATATCTGTTTTCAGAGCCGATTCTTTTTCAGTTGCATACTGAAGTGCCGATTCGCTCGTTTTCAGGGCATCATCGTATTGCTTTAGCTGAAACTGAGTAATGGCTCTGTAGAAACAAAGTTGTGCTGTACCCGGAAGATTTTCGATGGCTCTGGCAGTTACATCCATCAGTTTATCATAATTTTGTTCGGAAATGTACAATTGTATCAGCTGAAACCATGTCTGTAAATTTTTCGGATTAATATTCAGCATCGATTCAAATTCTGATGCAGCTTCGGCATTTCTTTTTCTGTACTGCAGAAAAAGTGCATAATATCCGTGTACCTGCTCTTCGAGCGGATACCTGTCCACCAACATTTTGAACAGCGATTCTGTTTCGTCAAGTTTAACAGTGTCCTGAATTAATTTCTGAACATATTGTCCAAGAATGTCAATTTTCTGTTCTACTGCCAGCTGGTCTGATTTCAATGCTTTTACGATTGATTCAGTTGCTTTCAGTGGTTCATTTTTCTGGTTGTAATAGTCAGACAATGAAACATAAACGTACGGATCTTCGGGGTCGGTAGCGATTACATCCTGAAAAATTTTGTAGGCTTCTTCGGGCATATTTTGCTGTAGAAACAAATCGCCCCTTACCACCCGGTAACGCGATTGAGATGGAAATTTTTCAACGAGCTTGTCAATTTCAGCAATTGCTTTTTTTGGTTTTCCTATTTCGCGAAAGAGATTAAATTTTTCGATGGCAATATTTTCGTCGATCCCACTGATGGATTCAAGCATGCTGAAAGCATCAATAGCTTTCTGGTATTGTTTGTTTTGTTTATAAAGCGAGGCCAGCATTTGATATACTTCTTCTTTACGCGGAAACTTTGATTGCAGACTTTCGGCTACTACAATTGCTTTGTCAATTTTGTTCAGCTGGGCGCACGAAGCTATGAGTTGTAAGTGATACCACCAGTTGGAATCATCGTTTTTAAGTGCCTGCTCAAAATATTTTAAGGATTGTTCGTTCAGCCCGAGCGATGAATAAAGCATTCCCAGTTCCGACAATACACCGGCATCTGTTGAGTCAATCTGATGGCACATATTCAGCGATTCCATCGCCTGATCATACAAGCCTTCTCCTTTCTGCCTTATTGCTTCGTAAAACAAATAGTCAAATCTTTTCTGGTCGGCTTCGGTTAAATGAGCAGCATGAAATTTTGCCCTGCCCGTATTTTTTATACCTGAGCAGGCTGTGGTTAAGATCAGAATTGAAAAAAGAAGTATATTTATTTTTTTTATCATTTCAGTTGATAGTTAGTCTTTTATCCATCAGTGTTTTCCGGTGTGACCGAATCCTCCTTCACCGCGTTCGGTGGCATCTAATTCATCCACAGGTTTCCATTCGGCCTTGGTGTATGTACCGATGACCATCTGGCAAATTCGTTCACCATCTTTAACTTCAAAATCCTCGTTCGATAAATTTACCAGAATTACAGCAATTTCGCCTCTGTAATCGGCATCTATGGTGCCGGGCGAATTTAATACACTAATTCCCTTTTTGATGGCTAAACCACTGCGTGGTCTGATTTGCGCTTCGTAACCTTCGGGCAACTGGATGTACAACCCTGTGGGAATGAGTTTCCTTTCCATTGGTCGAAGAAGTACAGGCTCTGATAAATTGGCGCGGAGGTCCATACCGGCCGAGTGTGCGGTGGCGTACTCAGGTAATTCGTGTTTCGATCGGTTGACGATTTTTATTTTCATCGTTGAAGTTGAATATTTTTTAGTATTGTAAATTTTCTTTCAGCTTAGCCACAAAAATACTCATTTTTATTGTTAACGCTTTTAGTTGATGTGCGAAAAAATATTTTTTAAGTTTTAATGAAATTTATTCATTAACAAATCCGGTAATTTAAAGCTCGTTTTTATTCGCTTTTTTTTTGTTTTTTGTGTAATTTATCATTCGGCTGAACGTGTTTTGGTTAAAATAGCTGATGATTTCCTGTAAGCAGACACAGATTGTTCTGAATCTGATTTCTTTATGAAATTTCAGATTTTTTCAGTACAGGTCAAAAAATAATTGTTTAAATCTGATTATTTTTTTCTCTCTGCTTTTAAGTCGGAAAAGAAGGAAAAATATATCATGTTAAAATTTTATTAAATTATTTATCTACCAAGGTATTAATATTCAAAAATATGCATTTAAAATGAATATATATACATTTATTATCATGTATGGGTCGAAAATTCCAAAATTATTATTAAATTAGTGATAATTTATACAGAATTAAAGAAATATTTCTTTAATTAATTTTATAAACGAAATAATTTTTGTACTTTTGCGGTGATTTTCGAAAAATAAAAATTAGGGTATAAAAGATAAGATAAGTATATAAAATAATCATTTTAAACAAAAGAAAATGTCAAATTTGGATTTAAGCAAGTATGGTATTTCGGGTGACTTCGAAATCTTACACAATCCCACTTACGAAGAATTGTTTCAGGCAGAAATTGATCCTGCAAACGAAGGTTTTGAAAGAGGAGTATTAACAACTACCGGAGCAGTATCAGTTGATACAGGTAAATTTACCGGACGTTCACCCAAGGATAAGTTCTTTGTAAAAGACGCTGTTACCGATGAGCACCTCTGGTGGGACGGAACCATCAACCGCCCTACATCTCCCGAAGTATTCGAACATTGCAAAAACCTGGTTACAAAGCAATTATCGACAGCCAAAAAGTTGTATGTAGTTGATACGTTTTGCGGTACCAATGAAGATACACGTATGAAAGTACGTTTTGTTATGGAAGTTGCCTGGCAGGCGCATTTCGTGACAAATATGTTTATCCGTCCGTCACACTACGAACTGGCCAACTATGGTGAGCCTGATTTCGTTACCCTGAACGGTTCAAAAACTGTTAACCCGCAGTGGAAAGAACAGGGATTGAACTCTGAAGTATTTACATTGTTCAACCTGACAACGAAAATGCAGGTTATCGGCGGCACCTGGTATGGTGGCGAAATGAAAAAAGGTATTTTTGCATTGATGAATTATTACCTGCCACTCAAAGGTATGGCTTCGATGCACTGTTCGGCCAATGTTGGTAAAGACGGCGATGTTGCTATCTTCTTCGGTTTGTCGGGAACAGGTAAAACCACTCTCTCTGCCGATCCGAAACGTTACCTTATCGGCGACGACGAACATGGTTGGGATGATAATGGTGTATTCAACTACGAAGGTGGTTGCTATGCAAAAGTTATAGATCTTGAAAAAGACAAGGAACCTGATATCTGGAGAGCTATACGCAGAGATGCACTGCTTGAAAACGTAACTGTTCTGGCTGATGGTACCCCTGATTATTCGGCAGCAGCTTCGAAAACTGAAAATACACGTGTATCATATCCGATTTATCATATCAATAAAATCGTGTCTCCATCACGTGCCGGACACGCAAAGAAAATCATTTACCTTTCGGCTGATGCTTTCGGAGTATTGCCTCCGGTTTCGATTCTTGACGACAAATCAGCTCAATATCACTTCCTTTCAGGTTTTACCTCGAAATTAGCCGGAACTGAACGCGGAATTACCGAACCGGTTCCTTCATTTTCGCCTGCTTTTGGTGAAGCATTTCTGACACTTCATCCAACTATGTATGCTAAAACCCTGATTGGAAAAGCTAAAGAACATAACGCCAAAGTTTATCTGGTTAACACCGGATGGAACGGTACCGGAAAACGTATTTCGCTGAAAAATACACGTGCCATCATCGATGCCATTATCGACGGATCTATCGAAGCTGCCGAAACCATTCACATTCCGATTCTGAATCTGGTTGCTCCGACTGCACTGAACAATGTCGATACCGATATTCTTGACCCACGTAACACCTATGCAGATGTTGCTGAATGGGAAACTAAAGCAAAATCACTTGCTGCGAAATACATCAAGAATTTTGAGCAATATCTTGATAATGAAGATGCTAAAGAACTGGTTGCTTCAGGACCACAATTGTAATCTGTTCGTAGCGTCTGGATTTTAAAAATCAGGACAAAAAATAAACGGGCTGTTCGAAATTTTCCGACAGCCCGTTTGATTTCATCCGGACAATTTGTAAATGGCTCAAACGATTTCAATTCTCCGTAATTAACAATTTACAGGTGGGTTTCAATTTATTAAATGCGTTTTTGTATCTTTGCAGGTCGAAAAAATGAATCAACACAAACAATCGCGATGCTTTCACTGAACGATGAGTTTCATTTGTATCTGAAACTCGAAAAAGCTTTGTCCGACAATACCATAGAAGCGTATGAACTTGATCTCCGAAAGTTGGGCCGGTATCTCTCAGATGCTCATGTTGAACCGGAGATGGCTACGACTGAAGTTTTGCGTGATTTTATAGTTGAACTTGCCGGAATCGGCATTCATCCGCGCTCGCAGGCCCGGATTATATCGAGTGTCAGGGCTTTTTATCATTTTTTGATTTATAAAAACAAAAGGGCGGATGATCCGACTGAATTGATCGAAAGTCCGAAGACAGGACTCAGACTTCCGGTCGTTTTGTCGGTAAATGAAATTGACAGAATTGTAGCTGCCATCGATTTGTCGAAGCCTGAAGGTCAGAGGAATAAAGCCATCATCGAAACTCTTTACGGCTCGGGTATCAGGGTATCGGAACTGATTAACATCGATTTGTCGAAAATTTATTTTAAGGATGGATACATGTTGGTGGAAGGCAAAGGGAGTAAACAAAGATTAGTACCGCTTTCGGATCAGGCGATACAACAAATTGAGTTTTGGCTGATCGACCGTAACGCACTAAAAATAAAAAAGGGGAACGAAGACCTTCTTTTTCTTAACCGGAGAGGCGGAAAACTTACCCGGGCAATGATTTTTACAATTGTAAAAGAGCTTGCAGCCGGAGCTGGTATAAAGAAAAATGTAAGTCCGCATACTTTCCGGCATTCGTTTGCAACTCATTTGCTCGAAAACGGAGCCAACCTGAGGGCGATACAACAGTTGCTTGGCCACGAATCGATTACCACGACCGAGCTTTATGCTCACATTGATGTACATTTTTTACGCGAAACGATACTGGAATTTCACCCAATGAACAAACGCAAAAAATAATTACTCAACACGTACAACCAGACTTAATTTTTTGAAGAATTACTTTTATTATAATATTGAATATCAGCAAAATAACATACATTTTATTAGTAAGTTTTTTGATTTTAATCAATGCTTTTCAATTAAAAGCTCAGGAAACTCTGGTTGTAGGTCAGGTGCTTAATGCAACCGATTCACAGCCTGTGGCGGATGTAAACATTTTTTTCAAAAATTCTGAAATCGGAGTCAAAACCAACGATGAAGGTTATTTTCTGATTCGCACTCAGGGGAATGAAAACACACTGGTTTTTTCGTGTGTCGGATACAGGCGCAGGGAAATAAAGATAAAGCAGGGTAAAAGCGTTGGAATGCAGGTTGAACTTCAGGAACAAAGTACCCTGCTTCAGGATGTTTTTGTAGTTCCGGGCTCGAATCCGGCTATGGATTTAATGAAAAAAGTGCGTGAACGTAAACAGCAGAACGATATTTACAAAAAATCTTCATTCCCGTTACGACAGAAAGAACAGTTATTGGTTTTACTTGCTAAACTGAATCAACGTTCAACGGGTAAACGAATTTACGAACAACTATCGAAAGGTGCTCTGACCAAAACGGATACCACTTTAACAATTCCGTTATATATGTCTGAAACAGAACATAATGCTGTTTCTAATTCAGATGTACTACAATCGAAAGACGTTTTTTCGTCGACACCCGAAATCGAAAATCTACTTCTGAAATTGATTGGAAAAATTAATTTCAACCAAAATTTCTACGATAATTCGGTAAAATTGTTCGACAAAAACTTTGTAAGTCCTTTGGCAAATGCGGGCAATATTTATTATAACTACTACCTGGCCGACAGTACGTTCGCCGGTGTAAGGAAAATATATCAGGTTCATTTCTTCAGCAAAAACTCCAAAAATCTGGCTTTCAACGGTAGTATGCAAATTGATTCGTCGACCTGTGCACTTGTTTCAATCAATGCCGTTTTGCCCAACAATGCGAACCTGAATTTTGTCAATAACCTGCGCATTCATCAAAACTATAAATTTACGCCTGACCATGTGTGGAGCCCTGACAACGCTAACACAACCCTGGATTTGATGTACGAACTTCTGGCTGACAGTATCCACCCGAAACCACGAATATTCCTGCACCGAAACGTCGTTACTCTCAGTGATGGTAGTACTGCAATCAACCAACCGGATTTTGCTCAAAGCAAATTTTCAGCTGATACACTGCATTCAAAACTTGACAGTCTAAATGATACTCCATTGATAAAGACAGCTAAGTGGCTGGCCGACATTGTGATTACAGGTTATATTCCGATTGGGAAAGTTGATGTCGGAAAAATCCAGAATCTCGCCCGTATCACTGATATAGAAGGTTTCAGGTTAAACATTCCGGTTTATACCAACGAACACTGGTCGAAAAATTTCAGATTCGGCGGATATCTCGGTTATGGATTTAAAAATAAAATCATCAAATATTCAGGGATTACCGAAGTGAAATTACCGGGTAAAAAGTTCCGCTCACTGAGTGCCTCCTATACCAACGATTACAGAAGTGAGAATTATAATTACAATGATTTTCTGATTAGAGAAAACCCCTTAAATTCGGGTGATGAAGATATTTCAGGTACCGTTTTCGGATTACGATCGGCCGGAAATATGAGCGAACGGCACGAATGGAATATCACTGCTTCAAACGACTGGAATTCTGATATTGAATCAAAACTTATTTTCAGGCAGAATATTTATTATCCCGGACCAATTCTTCCGTTTCGTTTAAATGGTGTCGATATTGCAAGTATCAAACAGGAATCGGCTACTTTTTTTACCCGTTTTTCGTTTGGCGAAGCTGTTTATGACGATCATTTTCAGCGAATATATATCTACAACAACAAGCCTGTCGTTTACGCAATGTTTGAAGGTGGTCGTTATCAGAATGGTATTAAAAGCGGGAATTATGCCAAAATATCAGGAATGCTGAAACAGGATGTTAGTTTCAGTCTGGGTTTGTGGAGATACATGGTCGAAGCCGGTACACTTTTGGGAGATATGCCTTATACTTTGCTCAAAATGCCATCGGGCAATGTGACCAACGGGTATGGAAAATATAATTTTGTATTGATGAACCAAATGGAATTCAGAGCCGACAGGTATATTCTTTGTCACAATGAATTGTCACTGAACGGAATTTTATTTAACCAGATTCCGCTCGTCAAATATCTGAATTTAAGAGAATTAATGAGTCTGAAAATGTTTTACGGAACCATGCGTGATGCACACAAAAATATACTCGATATTCCGGGTTATATCCACACCACTAAAGTTCCTTATATCGAAGCCGGTGTTGGATTCAGTAATTTACTCCGGGTTTTAACCCTTCAGTCGTTTTGGCGACTCACCGAAAATGACAGACCCGGAACAACTAAATGGGGTGTAAAAGCAAGTATCAGAATCAGTTTGTGATGTGCTGAGTATGATTTTAATAAGTGTTTTCATCGGTTGAGGAGTGATTCAGACTCGTCTCTCACTCACTGTTTCTTACTTTTATGATACGATTGAAGTATATTGAACCAATCATATTTATAAAATTCAACATTTTCAAACAATATATTCCGGATTTTAATTAGATATTCTATCTTTGTAAAAATTATCGGTAATATATAATAAAATGGAAACTACAGATTTAAAAGTTAGTATTATTGGTGCCGGAAACATGGGTGGTGCTATTGCACGCGGCCTGGCAAAAGGTAGTCTCGTACGTACCGTGAATATCAGAGTCAGTGATGTGTCCGACGAAAGTCTTCAGGCAATACAGGCAACTGCTCCTGAAATAACTGTTAGTAAATCAAATGTGGAGGTCATACGCGATGCCGATGTGATAGTGCTTGCGGTCAAACCCTGGCTGGTTGAGATTGTTGCAAAAGAAATAGAACATAAAATTGATTACCGCAGACAAATCATAGTGTCGATAGCCGCAGGAATTGATTTTGAAAAACTAACCGAGATTTTTGATACCGAAGCTACTATTTTCAGAATTATACCAAACACAGCCATAGACGTTTTGCAGAGTGTTTCGTCGATATCGGCTCACAAAGCGTCCAAAGAAGAAGAGGAACTAATATTAAATCTTTTCGGTGAACTGGGACAGGCTTATCTGGTACCCGAATCTCAGCTCAATGCATTTATGTCTCTTTCGTCCTGTGGTATTGCTTATGCGTTCCGCTATATTCGTGCTGCCATGGAAGGTGGTGTGGAGATGGGAATTTATCCGTCGGTGGCTCAGAAAGTGATACTTCAGACCCTGAGAGGTGCTATTGAATTACTCGAAGCCAACGACTCTCATCCGGAAGCAGAAATTGATAAAGTTACCACTCCCGGCGGTATTACAATAAAAGGATTGAACGAAATGGAAGCCAACGGATTTACTAATGCAGTAATAAAAGGACTGAAAGCTTCGCATTTGAAGTAAAAAAAACAGGAAGACAAAGAAGTCAGGTAGCGGGAAGCGGGAAGCGGGTAGCGGGAAGCGGGAAGCGGGCTGAAAGAAGTTATTGAAGTTATTGAATTTAAGGAAGTTATAGAAGTTAAGGAAGTTTAGGAGGTTATAGAAGTTTAGGAGGTTATAGAAGTTAAGGAAGTTATAGAAGTTATAGAAGTTAAGGAAGTTAAGGAGGTTATAGAAGTTAGGGAAATTATAGAAGTTAAGGAAGTTAAGGAGGTTGTAGAAGTTATAGAAGTTAAGGAAGTTATAGAAGTAAATTGAAGATATTATGAATTCACAAATAAAACAAATTGCGCAAAGGCTTCGTGGTTTGCGGGATGCACTCGATCTGACCCTGCAGGAAGCTGCCGGAAAGTGTAATATTCCCGAAGAAGAGTATGCTCAATACGAATCGGGCAATTCGGATATTCCAATGAGTTTTATCTGTCAGGTGGCGCAAACATTTGATATAGAGACTACAGCATTGATTTCGGGTGATGAGCCCCATGCAAAAACGTATTTTGTTACCCGTAAAGGTACCGGGGCAGGTGTTGAACGAACAAAAGTTTATAAATATCAGGCGCTGGCCTCAGGTTTCAGGAATGTAAAAGCCGAACCTTTCGAGGTCACTGTTGAGCCGAACGATCTTCCGATTCACCTCAATACACACCCCAATCAGGAATTTAATTTTGTGCTCGAAGGTAGTCTGCAACTTCAGATTGCCGGTAACGACCTGATACTGAATGAGGGCGACAGCATTTATTTTGATGCCTCAAAACCTCACGGTATGAAAGCACTCAACAACAAAGTAGTGAAGTTCCTGGCCGTTATCATTTAGAACAGCTGTTTTCAGAGTTTACACGATCAATGAATATATATTCTGTATTTAAGAGAAAAAATGATAGAAAAATATTTAAAACAAACTGATTTTAAGGATTTTGAAGATTTCAAAGCGAATTATGAACTTATCGTTCCTGATCATTTTAACTTTGGTTACGACATTGTTGATGAATGGGCAAAGAAGGAACCTGATAAACGTGCTTTGCTCTGGACCAACGATAAAGGCGAATGCAGAGAGTTTAGTTTTGCTGAAATAAAAAAATATTCTGATCAGACAGCTTCTTATTTTCAAAGTCTCGGGATTGGCAAAGGTGATATCGTGATGGCCATTCTGAAAAGAAGGTATGAATTCTGGTTTACCATCATTGCTTTGCATAAAATAGGGGCAATTATTATTCCCGCTACTCATTTGCTGACAAAGAAAGACATGATATACAGGAATAATGCCGCCGATATCAAAGCTATTGTGGCAGTGGGAGAGGAGCCGATAATTACTCATATCAACGATTCACTACCTGAATCCCCTACAGTGAAATTGTGCATCTCAGTTGGTCCGATTGTCCCTGAAGGCTGGCACGACTTTCATAAAGGAATTGAAACTGCTGCACCTTTTGTCAGAGTTGAAAATGCCAATAAAAACGACGATCTGATGATCATAAGTTTTACTTCTGGCACTACCGGTAATCCGAAAATGGTGACACTTGATCATTTGTATCCGCTGGCGCACATAATCACTGCAAAATACTGGCACAACCTCCACGAAAAGAGCTTACATCTGACCATCGCCGATACAGGATGGCTAAAAGCTGTATGGGGCAAACTTTACGGACAATGGATAGCAGGCGCCTGCGTTTTTGTTTACGATCATGAGAAATTTACACCGGCTGCAATGCTCGAAATGATTCAGAAATACCGAATTACGTCACTTTGTGCACCGCCAACGATTTTCAGATTTCTGATCCGTGAAAATATTAAACAATATGATCTGTCGTCGTTAGAATATTGTACCATTGCAGGCGAGGCTCTTAATCCTACTGTTTACGAGCAGTTTTTGTCGCTTACGGGAATTAAACTCCGTGAAGGATACGGACAAAGCGAAACTACGCTCAGCGTTCTGACAACGCCATGGGTTGAACCCAAGCCGGGTTCGATGGGGCTGCCCGGTCCGCACTATGACGTCGACCTGCTAACACCCGAAGGCAGAACAGCTGAGGCAGGCGAACAGGGACAAATTGTTATCCGGACACATCAGCATTATCCCATCGGACTATTCAGAGGTTATTACCGTAACGCTGAACTTACCGGCGAAGTGCTGCATGATCATATCTATTATACCGGCGATGTGGCCTGGCGCGATGAGGATGGTTATTTCTGGTTTGTAGGTCGGGCGGACGATGTTATTAAAAGTTCAGGCTACAGAATTGGCCCTTTCGAAGTTGAAAGTGCATTGATGACCCATCCTGCTGTGGTTGAGTGTGCTATTACCGGTGTCCCCGACGAAATCAGAGGACAGGTGGTGAAGGCAACCATTATTTTATCAAAAGAATATAAAGACAGAGCCGGTGAGGAATTGATAAAAGAAATACAGGAGCATGTTAAAACAGTGACTGCACCGTATAAATATCCCCGTATCATCGAATTTGTCAATGAGTTACCTAAAACAATCAGTGGTAAAATCAGAAGAACAGAAATCAGAGAAAGAGATAATCAGTAAATAATTATCCGTTAGACTATTTTTTTAGTTTAACGGATTTTTTTTATAAATGCAGAAAAATAATTTTTTTAAACAATATACACTAAAAATGAAAATAATCAATTTGTCGGAAAATAATTCGATTCTTAACCATTATCTCAAAGAAATCAGAAGCGTGGAAATTCAGAAAGATGCGATGAGATTTCGCCGGAACATGGAAAGGATAGGAGAAATAATGGCTTACGAAATCAGTAAATCGATGCACTTTGTGAACGAGGATGTGAAAACACCACTGGGTATTGCCCCAACCAATATTATCGATGAAAAAATAGTGATTTCGACCATTCTGAGAGCCGGACTTCCTTTTCATACGGGCTTCCTGAGCTATTTTGACAAAGCCGAAAATGCTTTTGTATCAGCCTACAGGAAATACAAGGATGCACTGAAATTCGATATTTTTATCGAGTACATCGCATCACCTGATTTAACAGGAAAAACACTTATTATTACCGATCCGATGCTGGCTACCGGTGGTTCAATGGAACTTGCATACGGAGCTTTACTTACAAAGGGGAAACCTGCTCAGATTCACGTGGCTACTGTAATTGCAAGTCAGCAGGCCATTGATTTTGTGGCTTCCCATTTCCCCGAATCAAAAACAACCGTTTGGGCAGCAGCTATCGATCCGGAGCTCAACGAACATTCATACATCGTACCCGGAATAGGCGATGCAGGCGATCTGGCTTTTGGGCAAAAACTTTGATATACAGCTGATAAGTTGACGTGAAAAGTTAAAGTAAACGTTTCACGTCAATTTATACCGGTGGTTTGCGAACTTTTAAGTTTTTCGATGAGTTCGTTGCCTAATTCAGTTTTCATTTTTATGTGGTTCAGCACTTCGAGGACAAATGGATTATTTTCGAAACTTCCGCGTACTGATTCAAAATCCTGATGTTTTTGTAATTCATCACCATCCACACCAAATCCCGTTTTTGAGTTGAGGTCGAATTCTTTTTTTGCATCGCTGTAAATCAGATTATCCAATCTGACTACTGAAGCTTTCCACTGCTCAATCATTCCGAAAATATCTTCGTAAGTGATTTCTTCAAGCGATTTGCCCCAGTAAATCAGTAATTTGGAAAGCGCCCAGGTCCATTCAAACTGATAGTAATTGCTGTGCATTTTTATTAGCTCCGCCTGTATTTCTTCGAGATTGAGTTGATTGCTTTCAATTTCACAGAGCAATCGATCAATTACATTTTTGGGAGCTATCAGACCCGACAGGTCAATCCATTCGCCGTTACCATCCTCAGTTTCAGCCCTAAGTCTGTTTCTTACTTCACCTATATTTTTTAGTTCGATGTCTTTTAATCTGCTGATTAATGAATTACCAAGGAATTTATGAATTGCAATATTATAAAGCTCTATCCCTTTCTTTAACGACGAATTTTTAATAATACAATTCTGGTACGTATAAATTTCAGTTGTTTCACCCGCAATTTGTTGAAGGTTTTTCAGAATTTCAACGCCCTTCATCATTTTCTGGATGGAATAGGGACTTAATAAATTGAAATTAATCGGATCAAGTTTGCGGCTGTCTTTTCTGTTATCGCGTTTCGGCCACTTTTGTGCATCCCTTATCGTACCTACACTTCGCAGATTAACTCCGGGTACAAGATAACTCTCGGTAGCATTTTCGATTAAGTAAGAAAATGGTAAATCGGAAGTGTCCGAATGTTTATAATGACGTCCCATTACCAGTGTAAAAGCACCTATTTTTGCAGGCCATAACAGGTACGAGTCACTTGTGGTTTTCGATCCGCGCTCGCAAATACCCTGATGTATCGGTCCGAGTTTATACATATGGTTGCTCTGATTGGAGCCACTACCGGCATTCAGAAACGAAAACATACCGGCAATTAACAAAGTGGATTTGTGATGCGAAACGGTATAAGGCCCAGCAAAAATTGCAGTAGCTTCGCCGTGCATTCCCTGACAGTTGGAGAAAAACAATGAATCGAGTGCCGAATAATGCTTGCCGAGTATACAACCCTGACCGATAAAGCATTTCGAAACCAGTGTTGAGTCGGTAACCGAAACCCCCGAACTTAAAATAAAATCATTGCATTTCACTCCCGAACCAATCAGCACAGGTGCCTGAATATTACTGTTCACCGTTCCGTTTTCGAGAAGCGAAGCCCCTTCGATGATAGCTGCGTCGCCGATTTTTACATTTTTGATACTTCCGCAGTTCACAATCCTTACGTTCTTTCCAATGATTCCGGTTTCGGATTTGAGGGAGTTGGTATAATTGTCGATTAAATTCTGAAGAACCTGAATTAATTCGGGACGGTGGCGGTAAAGGGTCAGAATATATGCAAGAGGAGCTGAAAGCCAGTCGAAAATAGGAATTTCACGTCCTCCGCCCTCGTTCATTACCGGCACTTTCACTCCATTGCCGAACGATGTTTTTCCATCAACAAGAATCAGGTTAACATTCTCAATATAAGTTCCTTCTTCTATCTGATAATTGGCAATGTAATTATCAATTTTATCAATAAACACATTGTCGCCTATGCTGCAGTTGTGCAAAGTACAGTTGTTTAATCCTGAATGTTTCTTCATACCGCCGGCTAAATCAAAAATGCGGTCAAATTTTCCGAGTCTGATTTTTCCGGAAAAGTGGACATTCGTGATGTACGAAGGCGAAAATTCATCAACCACTTCTACATTTTTCCACGACTCAGCCGAACATCCGTAAACGGTTAAAGTCGCAATCTCTTTTTCGGTTAACTGGCGATAAGCTGACATATTGTTTTCTGGTTTTTAAGTTTAAAAAAAATTAAGTGAACTCCGGTCCGGTTTGCCTATAAATAAATATCAATCTTCGTATTTCTGAAACAGAAAATCGTTATAAGGGTAACGTTCAACATGTATTGCCTTGATTCTGTTGTACATCAATTCTTTCAGCTGGTCAATGTTTTGCTTTTCGCGCGCCGATATAAAAATACAGTTTTCGTGAAGTTTTGACATCCAGGTGTTTTCAAGCTGTTCAAGACTGATATTTTCGCGTTTTACAGGCGAAAGATCATCCTCATCCTTGGGTATATACTGAAAAGCATCAATCTTGTTAAATACCAGGATAGTTGGTTTTTCGACAGGGTCAATTTCTTTGAGGGTTTGTTGAACAACAGCGAGTTGCTCCTCAAAGTTTCGGTGCGAAACATCGACGATATGAATCAGCAAATCGGCTTCACGTACCTCATCGAGCGTCGATTTGAAAGATTCCACCAGATGATGCGGCAACTTACGGATGAAACCGACAGTGTCCGAAAGGAGGAATGGCAGATTATCTATAATTACCTTGCGAACTGTGGTGTCGAGCGTTGCAAACAACTTGTTTTCGGCAAAAACATCGGATTTGCTGAGCAGGTTCATCAGTGTTGATTTTCCCACATTTGTGTATCCAACCAGAGCGACCCGTACCATTTTTCCCCTGTTTTTCCGCTGGGTTGACATTTGTTTGTCAATATCCTTCAGGTTTTGTTTAAGCAAAGCAATTTTAGTGAGAATAATCCGGCGGTCGGTTTCAATCTGAGTTTCACCCGGACCGCGCATCCCTATTCCGCCTCTTTGTCGCTCGAGGTGAGTCCACAGTCGGGTCAGACGGGGAAGCATGTATTGCAGCTGAGCAAGTTCAACCTGTGTTTTTGCGTTGGCTGTCTGAGCTCGTTTTGCAAAAATGTCAAGTATCAGATTGGTTCTGTCGAGTACAAGTACTTTCAGTTCGGCCTCAATATTTCTCAACTGTTTAGGAGATAATTCATCATCAAAAATTACCAGACCTACTTCATTATCAGTGATATATTGTTTTATTTCCTGCAATTTACCCGGTCCGACAAATGTTTTGGGGTTGGGGTAGTCAATGCGCTGAAAGAATTTTTTTAAAGGTTTGGCACCGGCAGTGTCGGCCAAAAAGGCAAGCTCATCGAGATACTCTTTAGCCTTGTCCTCGTTTTGGTTTTGAGTGATAAGCCCGACCAGAACTGCATTTTCCTGAAATATTTCTGTTTGCATGTGTTATTATTAAAAAAACCGTTTGGTAAATTACCCAAACGGTTTTAAAAAGTTTATTTACAAATGTTGATTGACCGTTGGTACAACCGACATTATGATTGCAGTTTGAAATTAACCGGCAATGTATATTTTACGCGAACCGGTTTACCACGTTGCTGACCGGGGCTCCATTTAGGCATGGATTTAATCACGCGGATTGCTTCTTTGTCCAGACTCGGGTCAACACTACGTACAACCTCAACGTCAACAATAGAACCATCCTTGTTTACAACGAACTGACAAATAACACGTCCCTGTACTCCGTTTTCCTGAGCAATAACCGGATATTTCACATTGTCACCGAGGAATTTGAATAAAGCTGCATCTCCACCAGGGAATGCCGGCATTTTTTCAACCACCTGAAAAACTACCTGATCTTCTTCTTCCTGTATCGGAGCGCTTGTTACAGGTGCGCTGATTACTACTTCCTTGTTTTTATCATCTTCTGTGTTAATATTTACACTTGCCACTTCGACATTGTTTTCAACAACATTCAACACCTCTACAACTTCGGGGGCAGGAGGCGGAGGCGGTGGTGGTAATTCCTGTGCAGTTTGCACTACATCAATTTCCTCTTCCGCATTTAAGTTCGTATTATCTGCCTGATAAACGGTAACCTCTCTGTCAGTCCATTCAAATCCAATGTAAAGCAATGATAAAACCATTACAAGACCCATCAAAACGAAGAGAAACTTTTTGTCTTCGAGGCTTGCTTTAGGTGATTTTTTTACGTCCATAATTTATGATTGTTTAATTATATTTTCTTTATATTTTCCGACGGGCAAATGTAATATTATTTTTTCAAAGTTTATTTGTCAAAGCAGAAAAAATTAAATTTTATTTGACAATTAGTCTAAAGGCTTGATTTCTTTAATTTTTTTTACCCTTAAATATAATTTTTCGTCATTTTTACGTTTTAAATTTTGTTTCCGAAAATGATTTTTTTGCTTTCTGTCCGACAAAAATAGTTATCTTTGGTAGTTTTTTTAAATAACGATTACTGTGTGTATTTTATTATATTTAAAAATTGACATTTCAAATGTATAAAAAGTTATTCATCAACTTTGTGTTATCTCTTCTCAGTTGTGCGGCATTTTCGCAGGCCGGAAGCTCAGTATACTCTTTTCTCGACCTGCCTGTTTCTTCGCGTATAGCTGCACTCGGTGGTTCAAATATTTCACTCAGAGACAATGACCTGAACTTTGCTTTCAGAAATCCGGCTATGCTCACTTCGCTTACTGATAATACCATCGGACTCAATATGGCTAATTATCTGGCCGACATCAGGTTTGGTTCGGCTATGTACGGGAAAAACTTCGGAAAGAAAAATTATTTTGCCATTGGAGTTCAATACGTCGATTATGGCACTTTTGACGGAAGGGATGATTTGGATGTTCCGACCGGTTATTTTACCGCTAAAGATATGTCGATGAGCATAATTTATGCCCGTCCGCTTACCGGAAAGATTACAGTCGGTGGTACGTTCAAACCTGTTTCCTCGGTTTACGAGGTTTATACCAGTTATGGTTTGGCTTTTGACGCTGGTATTAACTATAACGATTCTGCTTCGTTGTTTTCGGCAGGTCTGGTTATCCGAAATGCCGGAACTCAAATCAAAGCTTACTACAAAGACGAGAACAGCCAGCATTTTGAATCTCTGCCTTTCGATATCGAACTTGGTATAACAAAAAAACTGACTCATGCTCCTTTTCGGTTCTCGGTAACTTTACATAATTTACAACACTGGAACTTAGACTATTCTTCGCTGAATCAACCCTTGTCCACTACCACAGGCACTTCTGACAGCAAAGATCCCGGCGTGGTGGATATGGCTTTCAGACATGCGATTTTCGGTGTTGAATTTATCCCCGGCAAAAATTTTTATATTGCAGCTTCGTATAATCACAGGCGGCATCAGGAACTCTCGATGAATGGTTTCAAAAGCATGGCCGGATTTTCATTCGGAGGAGGAATTAAACTTTACAAATTTCAGGTTGGTTTTGGCATGAGTCAGTTCCAGGTTGGAAATTATGCCTATCAGTTTTCCATCAGTACATCCCTCAACGAATTCAGACTTTAATTATATTCTTAGCTTAACTTCAACTTAATAAATTGTCACATTCATGAAAAAAATAATTGTTGCCATTGATGGATTTTCGTCGTGTGGTAAAAGTACAATGGCAAAGGAACTGGCACGCGAAACCGGCTACACCTATGTCGATTCGGGTGCAATGTACAGAGCCGTTTCCTTGTTTTGTCAGCGGAATGGCTGGCTGACTCCCACCGAAATGAATGTTGATGAAATTAATAAACACATTTCTTCCATTCGGCTGGAGTTTCGTACCAACCAGCAGGGAAAAGCCGAAATATTTATGAATGGCGAGAATGTGGAGAATGAAATCCGAAGTCTTGAAGTTGCCAACGGTGCGAGCCGCATAAGTACGCTCGGGGTTGTACGCCGTGAACTTGTCCGTCAGCAACAGAAAATCGGAGAACAAAAAGGCATAGTGATGGACGGCAGGGATATAGGGACGGTGGTTTTTCCTGATGCTGAATTAAAGATTTTTCTTACAGCAACTCCCGAAATAAGGGCAAAACGCCGCATGGAAGAGATGATTGCCAAGGGACTGGAAGTCAGTTACGAACAGGTGCTTGCCAATGTGAAGGAACGTGACGAACGTGACCAGAACCGCGATGAAAGCCCGCTCAGAAAAGCTGCCGATGCTGTCGTTATCGACAACACTGACCTCACACCGGGCGAACAGCAAAATAAACTCAGGGAATTATTCCGGCTTAAGGTGCAGTGATTCATAGATATAATGGTTTTATTCTGCGTTTTTAAAAACTATTGTTTCGATTATTTGTTTACATTGAACGATAAAAACAGTGATAAAAATGTTGAATATTGAAATAGATAAAAAATCCGGATTCTGCTTTGGTGTTGTGAAAGCCATTGCCAAAGCAGAAGAAGAACTTGCCAAAGGAGATGTATTGTATTGTCTGGGCGACATTGTCCACAACGGACAGGAGGTGGAACGATTGACCAAAATGGGAATGATTACCATTGATCATGAACAGTTTGCCCGGCTTCATAACGCAAAGGTTTTACTTCGTGCCCACGGCGAACCGCCATCTACCTACGAAATTGCACGACAAAACAATCTTACTCTGATTGATGCCTCGTGTCCCGTGGTTTTAAAACTGCAATCGCGGATTAAAACAGCTTACGAAGCTACAGGAGACAAAGATACTCAGATTGTTATATACGGACATCACGGACATGCCGAGGTGAAAGGATTGGTGGGGCAAACCGATGGAAAAGCAATAGTCATCGAAGACGAAAGTGAACTTAACAAAATTGATTTCAATAAAAATATCCGGCTTTTTTCCCAGACAACAAAATCGCTCGATGGATTTAACAGTTTGGTTAAAACTGTTTCAGGTTTGACCGGCGAAAATTTAAATTTTGAATATTCTGATACTATTTGCCGGCAAGTTGCTAATAGGATTCCAAATATTACTAACTTTGCGCAACAAAACGATATAATTATTTTTGTAAGCGGCAAAAAAAGTTCCAATGGCAGGGTTTTGTTCGAACATGCCAAATCAATCAATCCCGATTCGTTCATTGTTTCAAACGCTAATGAGCTGGAAGCACTCAATATTGATTTTAGTAAAAAAATCGGAATTTGCGGTGCAACATC
Organism: uncultured Paludibacter sp.; assembly: GCA_937897985.1. GTDB lineage: Bacteria > Bacteroidota > Bacteroidia > Bacteroidales > Paludibacteraceae > Paludibacter. Next base: position 45,521 of record CALCBD010000032.1, read on the forward strand.
AACTCCGCTCTGGCAAATGGAAGAAGTTAAGAACAAACTGATAGAAATGAGCCAAAAGGAACAACTTCAGAAATAATTATTGATCAAATAATTATTAAAATGGAATACGGTATTAAATGTATTGGTTTATTAACATCCGGAGGTGATGCTCCGGGTATGAATGCTGCCATCAGGTCGGTAACCCGTGCAGCAATTTTTAACGGTATAAAGGTAAAGGCTATTTATCGTGGCTACAAAGGACTTATCACAGGCGAGATTAAGGATTTTCAGACACAAAATGTAAGTAATATTATACAACAGGGTGGTACTATTCTGAAAAGTGCCCGTTGTATGGAATTTTATACTCCCGAAGGCCGCAAAACCGCATACGAAAACATGCAGAAAGAAGGAATTGATGCGCTTGTGGTCATCGGCGGAGACGGTACATTTACCGGTGCACGTATTTTTGCTCAGGAATTTAATGTGCCGATTGTGGGATTACCGGGTACAATCGATAACGATGTGTACGGAACCGATTCAACCATTGGTTACGATACTGCTTTGAACACGATTATTGATGCTGTCGACAAAATCCGGGACACAGCTACTTCGCACGAACGCCTCTTTTTTATCGAAGTAATGGGACGCGATGCAGGTTTTCTGGCGTTAAACAGCGCACTGGCTTCGGGGGCCGAAGCTGCTATCATTCCCGAAAGAGAAACCAAAGTCGATCAGCTGGAGGAACTTATCAAAAACGGTTTCCGTAAATCAAAAAACAGTAGTATTGTAATTGTTGCTGAAAGCGATATTACAGGTGGTGCCAACGGATTAGCCGAACGTATGCACAAGGAACATCCCGAATATGATGTGAGGGTTACGATACTGGGACATATCCAGAGAGGTGGTTCTCCTACTGCTTACGACCGGATTCTTGCGAGCCGGATGGGCGTAGCTGCCATCGACGCGCTGCTCGACGAACAAAGAAGCATCATGATTGGAATTGTGAACGATGAAATTGTTCATGTTCCGTTTACTAAAGCAATTAAAGATGATAAGCCTGTAAATGAACAACTTTTAGGTGTCATTCAGATTTTATCCATTTGATATATTAACAAAAAATCCTCTGCAGATTTATTCTGAAAGAGGATTTTTAATATTAAAAAAACTCACCAATGCGAAATCTATCCATACTTTTTGTGTGTCTTGGTAATATTTGCAGATCGCCTGTGGCTGAGGCTGTTTTCGCGAAAATTGCTGCGGAAAACGGAAAATCTTCTGTTTTTAACATCGACTCAGCCGGACTCTTATCCTATCACAAAGGTGAGCCTGCGGATAGCAGGATGAGATATTTTGCCGGGAAAAGAGGGTACAATTTAACTCACAGATCCCGACCTTTTACCCGTGCCGACTTCGATCGTTTCGATATGATTGTTGGTATGGACGACAGCAATATTGACGGATTGAAACAGTTGTCGATGACAAATGAAGAAGTTGCGAAGATATTCAGAATGACTGACTTTTGTGTCAATAAAGAAGCCGACCATGTTCCGGATCCATATTATGGGGGTGATAAAGGATTTGAATATGTAATTGATTTATTGGAAGATGCATGCTCCGGGCTTTACTCTCAGTTGGTCAGTTTTAGCGCAACCTTACCCAAACCGGGTTTAGCCTGAAAAATATTCCTTCGCCCTAAAGAGCGAAATCATTAAAGGCATTTGGCGATACCAATACACGGCATGTTTCGGTTTGCGGGCGTATTCGCTGACGCACGCTGCTGCCGTACGATTGTATCGTGTGGCAAATCAATCTATTCAACCCTTTCTACTTCCCACGCGATACAATCGCGCGGTAGCTTGGGGTAATAATACTATTTATTCTCCACTTTTTTTTAATTTTTACCCTTGCCACTAACAACCTCAATGCTGCTGATTTCAAATCCGTGCCGTATTCAACTTACAATATTACAGACTGTTGTCTCTGTTTTAGTTTGGTACGGATTGAAAATCCGCACCAGCAGGGGATGAAACAGCAACAAGCAGTTCCTTTCTGATGGCCTCCTGCCTGTTAAAGAAAAGGAACGGTCCTCTTCCCAAAAACGACTGCTCCTTTTGAGTAAAACGATAGTTTCTTTTTGTTGAATCGTAAGCTCCTTTCCGGAAGGTTGTTTTGTTTTCAATTATTTAATCTATTGGTACGATTGTAAATCTGCGCAGGCGGAGGGTAGTTATTTCTCATTTTCTATTTGATTTGAAGTATCCGCATTAAATCGTCTGCGAGTATTCCCCGCTGCTGCCGCACAATTGTATCGTGTGGCAAATCAATCTATTCAACCCTTTCTACTTCCCACGTGATACAATCGCGCGGTAGCTTGGATTTCATACTATTCGTTTTAGCAGGATTGTCCAAATTAGCAAAGTCTTGTTATTCAGCGACAATTATTTTGACATTTTTTTACTGGCGAAATGAAATTTATTCTACAAATCCTTAATCATAATACTGGTTAGGACTCCATGTCCACTACGAGGAGTTACTTTTGTAGTATCAGTCACAACAATATCACTATGTTTAAAATTCTCTATCCATTTTAAGTCAGAAAAAGTGTATTCAGAATTTTCAATGAAGAACGAGATTCCAAATAAATGTTGATTTCCAATAGAATAATAGGGAGAACCACCATATATTGTGTCAGATTCGGATTTTGGATTTACATAAAAGCGCTTAACACTACCACTTTCATAATTGTCAAGATAAGTCAGACAGTCGAAATACTTACTACTTTTGTTTACGATTCTAAAACTTAAAGTTCCATTATTCACTTTTATTACTTCAGATTTTGTTATTCCATTTATGGTTAACGAAGTCATGAAAATACCTCCTCTTTCGTATTTATGAATCACTTTGTATTTGCCAGTTAAAGTCTGTCCATCTCCAAAATCCCAAGCGTATTCATCGCCACCAATTGAGTCTTTTGCAATAAAATTTACATCTTTTGTCAAGTATTTTGACTCTTGATTTATTGAAAAATCTGCAGTTTTTACTTCTATTTCATTCGATTTGTCGCAAGAAACTAATGTAAATAGAGATAAAGCTAAAGCTTTGAAAATTTCTAGTTTTCGTTTCATAATTAATTAAGTTTTTATAGTTTGAATATTTGCTTTTTTTCGTTGTTTATATCCGCTGCTGCCGCACAATTGTATCGTGCGGCAAATCAATCTATTCAACCCTTTCTACTTCCCACGCGATACAATCGCGCGGTAGCTTGGGGTGTTAGTTTTGCTTGAGTCTTTATGAAATCATAAAAAATCGCAGCAATTAGACTTGAAAATAGTCATAGAATAATAAGACCAATGATATCTGTTTTCAAAAAATTAATAAGTTGTTGAATATTCATTTTCGTATATCTTTAAATGTCATTATTTATCCAATTAGTCAATTCGGTTACTAATTGTTCTCTATTTATGCCTACAACTTCTTTAAAAAGTTTCTTTTTAATTCCATTAAACTTTTCACCAACAGTGCCCCCTTGAATATATTTGTTTAGTCCAGCATTATCGAATAGAAAATATGAATCGCTGTCTTCAGAACCAATAATCCACTTTAAATTAGTTTCAAAAAAATCGGGTCGTACTGTCAATATTTCCGGTTGAATGCCACCACCTTTTCCATGACCAAACCCAAGTCTACCATGCTTATTCTTATGATATTTGATTTCTAAAAAAAATAATGTTGGATTATCGTTGTTTCTACAAATCAGAATGTCAACTGCCTTTTTGTTCTTCAATAGGATAAGGTTGGAGTTGTTCTTCAATATGTCTTGTCGAATAATATCTCGAATATGATTTTCAAACTCGGTTTCACTATTAATGTCTTGCATTTTTTTTTAAAGTTGCTGCTAACATCTGTGTATACGCCATAATGTGGCGCAAATATTTTCCTTATGAAAAATTAATACCATTGATAATCAATGTTTTGTAATTTTTTATAGTTTTGATGATATGGCGCATATCCAATTTGTTAATTTGATAATATTTCTAATTTATACAATGGATTCGTAATTTTATCAAATCCCTTGTTTGTAATACGTGTATATCCCGATAGCTATCGGGACTGTGTTTTACAGCCCGATTGTCTAAGCAGAGATAGTATGTATCGGAAATCTGTTACGTTTTCTAATATGTGAGTGGAAAAACTATATTTCAGACTGTGTATCGAAACCTTTTTCGCCTTCAATCAACCACTCCATTGTTATAAATCACTTATAATAAAGCCGTAAAGTTATTAAAGTTTTTTTATTTAACAACGCAGAACTGATTTTTTTCAATACCTGTGAAAGAATTTTTTAATAATAAAACGGAGGATTGAACAGTGTACGGATGAAACCCGCGTTGTTGCTCATTTGTGTTGGGTAGAGTGCCTGTCATTGGCTACAACCAATAAACTCAGGTTCAGTATATGACAAAAAATCAGGGCACTGATTGATTCAGATTTAACTGATTGACGCTGATAATAATATGTTTAAAAACTGATTTGATTCGGATTTAAATCCCGCCAACGGTAAAGATTTTGTTGCCATCCTGTAATCATATCGGTTTACCTGTATTGAAAACCGTTCTTTAATCCGACTGATCATTGTAAATCAGCGTTCTGTTTTCCTGAATTTTTTACAATCCGTAATTTAGATTTCGTTCCAGATTCGCCAGGCAGCCACAGCTTGTCCGGTTAACATCCCTTCGCCGTTGATGGTGGTGGCACCCTGAGCTTTGGCTTTTGCTAAAAACAGAGTTTCAGCCGGATTGTAAACCACATCGAAAACCAAATGTTCGCTTCCGATGAAATGGTAAGGAATGTCGGGACATTCAACGGTGTGAGGGAAAGTGCCTACCGGCGATGCATTGATTATCACTTTATAATCTTCGATGATTTCTTTATTCAGCTCCTGATAAGTGAAACAGCCGGCACGGGAGGAACGCGATACAAAGGTGGTTTCGATTCCCAGCTTTTGAAGTGCATAAACGATGGCTTTCGATGCGCCCCCTGTCCCGAGTATCAGTGCCTTTGAATGGTGGTTCATCAGCAATGGTTTGATGGATGCTTCAAAACCGATGGTATCTGAATTGTAACCTTTCAGTACTGATTTTCCGTTGACGTGTCTGAACTGAATTACGTTTACAGCCCCGATTCTGGCAGCTGTTTCGTCCAGTTCATCCAAAAAAGGGATGACTTTTTCTTTGTACGGAATAGTAACATTTAAACCACTCAGTTCAACTGAGGTGATCAGTTCGCCGAATTTTGAAATGTCGTCGAGCTCATATAAATCATATTGTGCATCGATGTTTTCATTTTCAAATTTTTCGGTAAAATATTTTTTTGAAAATGAATGAATAAGCGGAAAGCCGATTAATCCGAATTTTTTCATTTACCAAAAGTTTTTCTCAGGTATTTAATGAGATAAAAAAGTACAACCAGAGCAAGTATTGCAATAATAATCACACTCAGTTCGTGGCTGTATTTGTTGATTAAGCCTGCTTGCCCGTGGGCAATATAACCAAGAAGAGCAAGGATTGAATTCCAGATCAGTGCGCCGAGTACGGTATATAAACTGAAACTGAAAAAATTCATTTTTGCCAGTCCGGCCGGCAGTGAAATCAGTTGGCGGATACCGGGGATTAATCTTCCGATAAATGTTGATATTTTACCGTGATCATTGAAATACGATTCGGCTTTGCGGATTTTTTCGCTGCTCAGCAACAGCAGTTTACCCATTTTACTGTCGGCAAGTTTATAAAGAATGGGCCGCCCCAGCCAGAGTGCCAGAAAATAGTTGATATAAGCTCCGATCAGTGCTCCCAGTGTTCCGAACAGTATGACCAGAAAAATGCTGAGTTTGCTTTCAGGTTTGCTTGCGATATAAGCCGCCGGCGGAATAACCACTTCGGATGGGAAAGGGATGAATGAACTTTCGACTGCCATTAATGCAACTATGCTTGAATAATTCATGTTTTGGTCGTACCACTTTTCAACCTTCTGAACGATGGTCAGTGTATCGCCGGCAGCCGGCATGTCGGTGCTTTGTGCATTGAGCAGGTTCAGCGGGAGTATAACCGCGAGGATAAGTAAAGTTCTTTTTAACAACATTTGATAATCTGATTATTTCAAAATTTCTGAGATTAGGGCATCAGGGCAAACTTCGAGAAACAAATTGAGCGCATCATTATTCTGTGCAATTGCTTTCCTGAGATACAGCCCCGATTCCATGGGTTGATTGGTTTTGTAAAATGCCACAGCAATAAACAAATCGATATATTCGAGTGTATTATCCAGTTCGAGTGCCAAAAGATAATATTGTAGTGCAAGTTCATAGTTTTCCCTGTCCATCAGCAGGTTGGCAATAGCCATCAGTGTGTCGGGCTGGTCGGGGTCAAAAGAAATTGATTTAAGGTAAGCGAGCAATGCATTTTCATTATCATCAATTCCTATCAAACCCTCGGCAAGGTAAACCCAGGCGTCGGCGGCTTCTTCGTTCAGTTCGAGGGCTTTACGAATGTATTTAAGACTTTCGCTGAACATTTCCTTTTCGAGTAAGCAGATTCCGATACCCGTCAAAGCGTCATAATTTTCCGGTTTTTCAGTGAGCGATTTAAAATAATGGTTGATGGCATCGTCGTAATTTTCCATTTTCTCATAACATTCACCTATGAAAAGGTTTGCCTGCCATGGGTCGAATGCTGCTTTTTCGTATTCAATATAACATTCTAATGCTTTGTCGAACTGATTGAGCTGAAAGTGTGCATGTCCTTTCTGAAGACAAGTGAGTAAGTCATCTTCGTTGATGGCGAGTGCAAAATCATAAGCATTGATAGCTTTCTGAAAATCCTGAAGTGTAAAATAAATCTGCCCTGAATTGAACCAGGCCTCAGAAGTATAGGGGTCGATATTTAAAATCCGGTTGTACGTTTCAATGGCTTTGGCGAAATTTGCCGTTTGTTCGTAACAAAATGCAAGCTCGAATAACAAATCGGTGTTTTTGTGTTCAGATTGATCGCCGGTCAGAAGTAGTTCAAGTGCTGCTTCGAAATCGAGTTGAGAAATAAAAATATAGGCTAAATCGAGCGCAATATTATCGAGATCATCTGTTTCGTCCTCTAACAGGTTATTGCTCATTATCACTGCTTCCGTGTTTCGTCCCAGTTTCAGATAAGTTTCGATACGAATCAGTGTTAACTCATAATTTCCCTCATCATTGACAGTTTCAATAATTCTGTAAGCTTTTTGAACTTCGTCGGCAACGAGATATATTTTAGCCCGTTTGATTTTTAGAGCAATGCTGTCGGGGTGTAAACGGAATCCGAGTTCCAGAGCCGTCGAACTCTCTTTTGTTCTGCCTTTGCGCAGATAAAAATCCACTATCGTCTCCAGCTCCTCAACATCGAAATACCCGGGACCTTTTCCTTCCACAAAGCGTTCGTATCTCTTTATCAAATCATTTGAATCCTCGTCTAAAGGAATGGATAATTTTCGGGTCATTCGTATACTTTTTTGCAAAAGTAATGCTTTAAAACCAATAAAATAAACAGTTTAACCTAAAAGTTTTCAACAATAGCCACGAAATGTTAATTGAATAATGAAAAAAGAAGACCGGAAAATTGTTCAAAGGAACGGTTTTTGACGGGCTTTTTAAGCATTCAACCGGATTGTTTCAATTCTAAAAATTGTATCTTTGCAGTTGTTGATTTCAAACAGGTAAAAAAATAAACTATGCATTTCTCATCTTTGTTTAAATTTTGTCCCCGTTGCGGTTCAGGTTCTTTCATTCAGAATACAGAAAAATCAAAGCTTTGCGATGACTGCGGGTTCGAAATGTTTGTGAATGCGTCGGCTGCAGTGGCGCTTTTTATTTTAAATAATCAAAATCAGCTGCTTATATGCAAAAGGGCAAAAGATCCGGCAAAAGGAGCATTCGATCTGCCCGGTGGATTTGTCGACGAAAATGAAACCGTTGAGCAAGCCATTGCCCGCGAGGCAAAAGAAGAGCTGAATGTGAAAGTGACTAAAACAAGTTACCTTTTTTCTATACCCAATCAATATGAATACTGTGGATGGACAATACCCACCATCGATTTGTTTTTTTTGTGCGAAACTGAGAGTTTTACTGATTTAAAAGCCGGTGATGATGTGGCCGAAGTTGAATTTATCGCAGCAGAACTGCTTCATCCTGACGATTTTGGTTTCAGCTCAATAAGAAAGGGAATAATGCTGTTCAAACAAAAAAATCATATAATATAAGCATTGATTTGTCGTTTTTAAAATTAACTATTATCGATATAAAACAGAGTATAATGAAAAAAATATTGTTTATTCTTTTGCTGATAACATTCAGCCATGGTTCCGTCCCGGCGCAGCAAACCCTCATTTATACCCATCAGGATGTGCTTTTCAATCAGGGACGTGAGCTTTTCAACCAGAGAAAGTTTACTGCATCGACCCGCAGTTTTGAGCAATTTCTCGAAACAGCAGATATAACTAAGGCAGGTCAGATTCAGGAAGCGGAATATTATCTGGCTGCCAATGCTTACGAATTAAGACTTGATAATGCTGAACAGAAACTGAATAATTATCTCCTGAAATATCCCAATACTCCTTTTTTCGATCATACAGCCCTGATGCTCGGAATGTTACAGTACGAAGCAAAAAAGTACGAAGCTGCTCTCAGGTATTTTGAAAAGCTGAAGCCGGAGCATCTTGGTTTCAGAGAACGTACCGGTTATATGTTTTGCAAAGGCTATGCTTCGCTCGAAACCAAAAACTATCAGCAGGCTTTGACTTTGTTCAGGACGTTGAAGGATATGAAAACCCGATACGATTTGTCGGCTACTTATTATTATGCTTATTGTGAATATATACTCGGAAATTATAATGCTGCTTTGCCCCTGTTTCTGAAAATTGAAAATCATCCTGATTACAAAAATATTGTACCATATTATATCATTCAGATTTATTATGCTCATAAAGAGTACGATAAGCTCTACGAGCGGGCTGAGGTGCTGCTGCGGAACAACCCCGAAAATAAAAGCAATGCCGAGATTTACCGCATTATGGGCGAAATTGCTTACGGTAAAAATGAATTTGCAAAGGCAATTGGTTATTTTAAGGATTATGAGCGGATTACCACACAGGTTTTACGCAACGATATGTATCTGATGGGTTTATGTTATTATAATACAGCTGCCTATTCAAATGCTGTTATTTATTTGTCCAAAGCAACTACCGAAGCAGATGAAATGACCGAAAATGCCTATCTGCATCTGGGAAATGCTTATGTCAGACTGAATGATAAAACCAATGCCCGCATGGCTTTCGAAGCAGCTCTTCGAACCGGATTCAACAAAACCATACGAGAGGAAGCTCTTTATAATTATGCGCTTACCACTTACGAAACAACAACGGCTTTCGGTGAATCCATTAAAGCCTTCGAACAGTTTCTGAGCGAATTTCCCGATTCGAAATATATCGACAATGCTTATGATTATTTGGCCACTGTATACATGACTTCAAAAAACTATGAAGCTGCATACCAATCAATTATCAGGATTAAAAATCCAACTGCAAAACTCAGGGAAACCAAACAGTACCTGTTGTATCAGCTTGGCACAGAGGCTTTTGCTCAAAACAATCATGCTAAAGCCATTGACTATTTCAGTCTTGCACTTCAGAGTCCGGCGTCCGGAAAGTATACTGCTGAAAGCTATTACTGGCGCTCCGAGAGTTATTTTCGTCTCAACCAATCGGATAAAAGTATTGCCGATTTGAAACAGTTTTTTGCAAGCCCTGCTGCTAAATCGAGCGTGAACTATAACATTGCAAACTATGCACTGGCTTATGCTTATTTTTCGAAAAAGAATTATAATGAAGCTCTCAACTGGTTTCTGAAGTACATCGATCTGGAAAATAATACATCGGTCACCACTTTTTCGGATGCACTCAACCGGACCGGTGATTGCTATTTCAATGCACGTAACTTTGCAAAGGCAGAATCCTGCTATACCAGGGCAGCTTCGCTGAGTCCAAATACAGGTGATTATGCTGTTTTCCAGAGTGCTTATGTTGCCGGCCTGCAAAAAAATTATACTACCAAAATCAGCCGGCTCGAAAATCTGATTGCAACCTATCCGAAATCGGAGTACATTGATGATGCACTTTACGAAATCGGACGTGCATATCTGATGCTTGAAAATGATGCCAAAGCAATTTCTACCTATCAAAGACTTTTGAGTTTGCAACCTAACAGTAATCAGGCCCGGAAAGCTGCGCTCGAAACAGGAATGATTTATTTCAACGAAAACAACCTCGATCAGGCAATTACGGCATACAAAAACGTGATTTCGTCATATCCGGGTTCGGAGGAAGCAAAGACTGCACTTGAAAGTCTGGAGTCGGTTTATGTGGAGAAAAATGATGTCGCTGCTTATCTCGCTTATACCAAATCGTTGAATATGAGTATTGCATCGAATACAGTAAGTCACGAAGATTCCATTTCGTATATAGCCGCCGAACGCCAGTACATGAATGCCAATTATCCGCAGGCCATTACAGGTCTGAGGTCGTATCTGAACAATTACTGTGCTGGTGGACGGTATTGTCTGATTGCTCAGTATTACCTGGCTGATAGTTATTATCGGACCAACGATAAGCTTAATGCACTTTCGGCTTTTCAGGCGGTGCTTCTGATTGCCGGTAATCAGTATATTAAAGAATCGACCACCCGTTGTGCCGAAATAACTTACGATCAGAAGGATTTTAACATGTCAATGCAGTATTTTAAACAGTTACAATACCTGGCACAAACTACTGAAGACCGCAATATAGCACGTCTGGGAATTTTAAGATGCAGCTTTTTCCTGAACGACCATCAAAACACTTTGAATATTGCGAATGAAATTATCAACGATCCTAAATCGAACTCCGAAGTGATTTCCGAAGCGCAATATAACCGCGCAAAAGCTTACATTGCAATGAATCAGCAAAATCCGGCTATCGCCGACCTGAAAGTGCTTTCGGCCGATACAAGGACTTCGATAGGGGCTGAAGCAAAATATTTACTTGCAAATGTTTATTTCGAACAGGGAAAATTGACGGATGCAGAAAAAGAAGTAAACGATTTTGCCAAAAAGAATACACCTTACCAGTTCTGGCTGGCACGTAGTTTTGTTTTGCTGGCTGATATTTATGTCAAGCAAAACAATGATTTTCAGGCAAAACAATACCTGCTGAGTTTACAAAAAAACTATACTACCGCTGATGAAATTCAAACATTGATAACAGAAAGGCTAAATGCCATCACCCTGCGTGAAAATCAGAAAGTGACTAATTTCTGAGCACAATGAAAGGTGTCATTTGTAAAAATAATATTATAAGTAAATGAAAGCAATACAAAAATATATACTTCCGGCATTTATCACTATCGCGGCAATCAGCAGCGCTCAGACAGTCGATCAGAATGTAACCGTAGAACGCGAATACAAACCTGTCATTCAGGACGCAGGCAAAATAAATTCAGTACCTCAGGTTGTCGAACCAAATGTTGAGAAATCAGTTGCAAATTATACGAACTTCAATTTTCCGCTTCCGGTGGGTCAGAATATTCAGACTTTAAGTGCCGCCGAACTGGAATTTCAAAGGCGCAAAAACCCAAACGGAGCCTTTGTCCGTATCGGAATTGGTAATTATCTGAACAATATGCTCGATTTTGCTTTACCGGTTCTGAAAAAAACCGATATGAAGCTCGATTTGAATCTGAATCATCTGGCTACATTCAGCACTGAAGCTCATTCAACGACCAATGCTACATTGCGGTTTAATAATTTTTACAAAAATGCTGAAGTCTATGCGGGTGTGGGCGTTGGTTACGAGTATTTCAGGTACTATGGCGATCAGTTTAACCGGCTGGGTAAAGTGAGTGATCTGACAAACCTGACTACCGGTAATACGGCTTATTTCCGGGAATTAAATTTAGTCAGAATAAACCGAACTGCTCAAACATTGAAGCTTGACGACATTGTAAACGGACCGGACAATGACATTTTCAGCCGGATCAGGACTTATGCCGGAATCAACTCTCTGCCACATAGTTCAGGACTCCGTTACAGAGCCGAACTGGCATATAATGTTTTTAATTCACGTAACGGACTGATTGAAAACGATATTCATACAAAAGCAGATTTAAGTTTACCGGAAGGGCAAAACAGAGCAGGGATAAATATTGAAATGCAAAACCTGATATATAAACCCAACAACGCAAATCCGCTAATCAATGCGTGGGATTCCTATACAGTTTTCAGTTTGAATCCTTATTACAGTATCGAAAATGACGACTGGAATCTTCGCATTGGTATAAAATCAGGTTTTTCGTTTGTACACGGACGACCATTCAATCCATCGCCTGATATTTATGCCGAGTGGAAGGCTGTACCTGAATGGTTGGCGTTATATACAGGTATAGGTGGCAGTTATCAGGTAAATACTCTTGATAATATGTTCAGGGAGAACAGGTTTCTGTTTTCCGATTTGAGGGTTAAAGATACATATACTCCTCTCGATGCCACTTTGGGAATTAAGATTAAGCCGGTTTATAACCTGCTTTTGGATGCCTTTGTTAATTATCGTTCTATCGACAATCAGTATTTTTTTGTAAACAAGGACTATGCTTATTCATTGATTTCATCAACTTCGCTTGGCTCGCCCGACGACTCTGTGGTTTATACCAATAAATTTAACGTGATTTACAGCAGTGCAAGTCTCCTGAGAATCGGAATAAGGGCAGGTTATAACATCAGGAGTCTGGTAAATGTAGAGTTGAAAGGCAGCTATAACAACTGGAAAGTGAATGACATTGCCATGGCCTGGAATAAACCGAAATTTGAATCCGATTTGTCGGTCGATGTGCGTCTAAACCGCAATCTGAACGTAACATCCAATGTTTTTTACGAAAGTGAACGTTTCGCCAAACTCGGTGATATGTCGTTCAGGATGAAGCCCAAACTCGATATTAATGTAGGAGTTTCCTACTCATATCTCGACTGGTTTACCATGTTTGCGAAAATAAATAATCTGATCAACAACAGATACGAAGAATTTTATGGCTACAGGGTTCAGGGAATGAACGTAATGGTGGGTGCAGCTTTTTCATTCTGACGACCGGTAAAGAGTATCAGAAATTTTAAAACAGAGTAATATTTAGTGGAAAAGAAGGACTTTTACTGATTATGTTTTCTCCGAAAACAACAGATTTTTAAGTATCATAAGGGAAATACATTTCGGTTTGTCGAAAAATCCGGTTTAAATCCGTGCCTAATTTTCAGTACGAAACTGCTATATCCGTTAAATCCGCATTCCTGTTTCTTCCTTTTTTTTATCGGCAGCTATTGTTTGATGTTTAACAATATATATAAAATTTAAATTTACACCTGTGCATCTTTGCGCAGGATTAAATTTCCCGTCATATTAAATTTTCAAAATTCCTTCGAGTACATCAAAAACGATGGGGCAGGTCGAAGCATTTTTTACCGATAGTTTATAAATCTGATAAAATTTTTTACGATCGGTGTGAGGATATTCCCGACAGGCTTTGGGACGGGATTCGTAAATTGAGCAATAATTATCGTTACCCAGAAAAGGACAGGGCATCGTTTTAAAAACCAGATCACCATCTTCATCAATTCTTAAGTACGTGTTAATCAGCTCTGATTGTTTGATGCGTAAGGCTTTGGACATCCGTTCCACATCCTTGTCGGTGATGCGTGGGCCAAGGGTCCGGCAGCAATTTCCACATTCGAGGCAGTTAATTTTTGCCGAGATGCGATCGTGTAAATCATGAATTTGCAGGTCGGCTGACTCGATTTTCTTTTTGTTTTTGTTAAAAAAACGAATCCATTCAGCTTCTTTTTTCGATGCAACAACTGCTAAAAAAGTATAATCAAATCGGTTATACATGTCTGATTTCTATTAATTTTAAGATTACAAAAGTAACAAAACAGCGTTTAAAGTCAAAAAAATTATCAAGTTATTCAAAAAAGACTTATCTTTGCAGCCGTTTTATTTACTAATACCATATAAACAATGAGTCTATTAAGTAATGTATTGGGACAATTTGATACGCCCCAGAAGATTAAAGATTTGGGACTTTATCCATATTTTCGCCCCATAGAATCGGACCAGGACACAATAGTAAAAATAAAAGACAAGCCTGTTTTGATGTTTGGTTCGAACAGTTATTTAGGATTAACCAACCATCCGGCTCTTAAAGAAGGCGCCATTAAAGCAATTGAAAAATACGGAACCGGATGCGCCGGATCCAGGTTTTTAAACGGAACTTTAGATATCCATGTAGAACTGGAAGAACGCCTTGCCCGCCTTGTGCATAAAGAAGCTGCATTGGTTTATGCCACTGGTTTTATGGTAAACTCCGGGGTTGTGCCCTGTCTTACCGGACGCGAAGATTACCTGATTTACGACGAATTTGATCATGCCTCTATCATCGAAGGTAAACGGCTTACTTTCTCCAAACAGCTGAAATATAAGCACAACGACATGGTTTCGTTGGAAAAAATATTAAAAAAATGCGAACCTGACAAAATGAAACTCATTGTAACCGATGGTGTTTTCAGTATGGAAGGTGATGTTGCAAAACTGCCTGAAATAGTTGAATTAGCCAAAAAATACAATGCATCAATAATGGTAGACGAAGCTCATTCACTCGGAGTTTTCGGGGCTACCGGTGCAGGTGTTTGCGAATATTTCGGTGCATCGGACGATGTGGATTTAATCATGGGTACATTCAGCAAATCGCTGGGTACGATTGGTGGTTTTGTTGCTGCGGATAAGAATATTATCAACTACCTGATGCACAATTCACGAACTTTGATTTTCAGTGCATCAATTACACCTGCATCAACCGGATGTGTGTTGGCTGCACTGGATGTGATGGAAAAAGAAACCTGGCGCAAAGATGCTCTCTGGGCAAACACAGCAAGAGCAAAAGCGGGATTCTTAAAATCAGGATTTGAAATCGGACATACCGAAACTCCGATTATTCCTCTGTATGTAAGGGATAACATGAAAACCTTTCAACTGACCCGCATGCTGATGGACGATGGTGTTTTTGTTAATCCGGTGGTTTCACCTGCGGTTCGTTCCGAAGATTCGCTGATCCGCTATTCGCTGATGGCAACACATACTTTTGAGCAAATCGATGAGTCAGTAGAAAAGATTACAAAGGTTGCACGTGAATTAAAAATTATTGAATAATAACCACACAACAATTTGGTTTAAAAATAGATTAGAATAGAACAAATCTGGAAAACAGATGGGTTCTATTCTTTGTTTGTATATTGGAGCTTTTCGTTTGGTTAATTCAGTTTCAGGATTTGAAACCGACATAACGATTCACTTCATGAAATAAAAACTTTCCTTTTAAAAAAAATAAAAATGATTACTGTATCAAATCTTGCCATTCAGTTTGGCAAACGGGTTCTGTTCTCTGATGTAAATTTAAAGTTTACAGCAGGGAATTGTTATGGCATCATAGGTGCAAACGGAGCAGGTAAATCAACCCTGATTCGTATGTTAAGCGGTGATATTGACCCGACCAGAGGAACTGTTCAGTTCGGGCATGGCGAAAGACTTTCGGTATTAAAACAGGATCACTTCGAATTCGACCGGTTTACTGTGCTCGATACCGTGATGATGGGACACGATGTGCTCTGGAAAATCAAGGAAGAAAAGGACGCAATTTACCTGAAAGAAGATTTCACGGATGCAGATGGAATAAGAGCATCGGAGCTCGAAGATAAATTTTCTGAAATGAATGGCTGGAATGCCGAAAGCGATGCTGCTTCCTTACTCAGTGGTCTCGGCATCAAAGAAGATCTTCATTATCAGTTGATGAGTGAACTGAGTGGGATGGAAAAAGTCCGGGTGTTGCTTGCCCGTGCATTATTCGGCAAACCTGATAACCTCTTACTCGATGAACCAACCAACGACCTTGATGTTGATACGGTAATGTGGCTCGAAAATTACTTAGCCAACTACGAAAATACTGTACTTGTTGTCTCTCACGACCGTCACTTCCTCGATGCTGTAAGCACGCATACTGTTGATATCGACTTTGGGAAAGTACAGCTGTTTGCAGGAAATTATTCGTTCTGGTACGAATCGAGTCAGTTAGCATTGCGCCAACAGCAGAACCAGAACAAGAAAGCCGATGAGAAACGCAAGGAACTGGAAGAATTTATTCGCCGCTTCAGTGCCAATGTGGCTAAATCAAAACAGGCAACAAGCCGTAAAAAAATGCTCGAAAAACTCAATGTCGAAGAAATCCAGCCTTCCACACGTAAATATCCCGGCATTATTTTTACCCCCGACCGTGAACCGGGCAATATGGTGCTCGAAATTGCGGGATTGGGCAAAACCCTTGATGATGGAACGGTGCTTTTCAAAGATGTGAATTTCAATGTCGAAAAGAATGACAAAATTGTGTTTCTGTCACGCGACCCGCGGGCGATGACCGCTTTTTTCGAAATTATCAATGGTCACGACAGGAAACACGAAGGTACCTACAACTGGGGTGTCACTATAACTCATGCTTATCTGCCGCTCGATAATTCGGAATTTTTTAATACAGATCTGAATCTGGTAGAGTGGTTGAGTCAATACTCCGATGATACCCTCGAATCCTTTATCCGGGGATATTTGGGCAAAATGCTTTTCACCGGCGAAGAGATTTACAAAAAAGCAAGTGTGCTTTCGGGAGGTGAAAAGATGCGTTGTATGATTGCCAGAATGATGCTCAGAAATGCCAATGTGATGGTGCTTGATTCGCCGGCTAACCACCTCGATCTGGAGTCGATTCAGGCGTTCAACAACACGCTTGTCAATTTCAAAGGGAATGTGTTGATGTCGTCGCACGACCGTGAGTTTATTCAGACCGTTTGTAACCGAATCATTGAACTTACACCCCGTGGCATAATCGATAAACAAATGGATTATGACGATTATGTAACTTCAGAAGAAATTAAAGCTACCCGCGAAAGACTCTATAAATAATACATATCTTCATTGAACCAGAAGACCTTGCAGGCAAATGTCTGCAAGGTCTTCTGGTTTATTAGCATATACTTTTCTTGTCTTTAACGATAAATTTGAAGGATCAAAGTGCTACATCAAAGCTGTTTCTTACTTTCACATACTTTTTCTGTATGTTTGGAGATGTAGTTTGAATTTGTTTGGGTATCGTTTTTGAAAAATCTTTTTCAATAAACTCAAGTTTGAAATTGTTAGGCAATTTTTCAATTTCTTCTTTATTATCTATCAGATAGTTGACAAAATCAAATGTCAGTCCAATATTTCTTTCTATGGTTTCTTTCTGTGTCATTTTACATTTTATTTATTTTCTTAACATACCGTTCCTTGTACCATTCCCATCTATCTTTTAAATCCTGTTCTGCATATTTCGAAGCATTTTTTAGTGAATCTATTTCGATTGATTTCTTTTCTTTGTCTCCATTGGGCAATAATACATCCCTGTGGAAAAAACCATGTGTACAATCATAACGGACTATTGCTATCCAATTGTTTTTGATAAATGATTCGTATTGATACAAAACGTCAATTAACTCTCCATTCTCAGTTATAAGTCTAACTCTAAGTCGATTTAATTGTTGATTGTCTAAAAATACAGTGAATTCAATTTCTTTCATTTAAGGTTAGATTTATAAAAGTATTGTATTGTTTGCCTACCTGAATATCATTTGATTGCAAAGATATAAAATTGTTCTTTAATTTCAGCTAAAAAATTTAGCATTTGTTTTATAATAAAAATCGGATTAATAGATATTTAAAATTCATTGAAATTGAATGTCATTTATACCTATTCTGGTATGCAATAAATTTTATGAATAGGGTATGAAACCTTTGCAAAAGAAGAATTAAAAGAAGCGTCAATTGTACCAACTAAAGTTTTTGCATTTAATTTTGCACCTGCATTACACCACTTTACTGAACTTAATGAAGAATCTGCATTTGTAAGACTTAGGGTCTTATAATCTGAATCTATATTTATTCCATAAGAATAGTTAGAAGCTGCTATTCCATAGTTCGCAGCTATTGAAGTTGGTACACCATTTATAATAACATCCTGACCCATAAATTTCACTTTTGAATTTTTTGATAATGTAATCGGCTTTTCATCACATACTCCTGAATTAAAATCAGTAAGATTAACTTCATTTCCTGACGCACCTTCAACAGTAATTGGGTTTTTAAATATCACGTTAAATGGGAATACAGATTTCTCCCCATTAGGATAATTTGTGATGAATTCCAGGTTAAATGTAATTAACGATACGCTCATTGGTGATTTTAATATTAATATTTGCCCAGTATAATTTGAAAAAGAACTTCCTAATGATGTATTAATAGTACCTCCATATCCAGGTAATATCTCGGCTTTGTCTCTATTTGTTGAACTTTCACTAAAAGCAAAAGTGTGGGTAGCCCCATCAATTTTATTTAAGGTAGATGCTCCGAATGATTGAGCATATTCCCCTGTATTAAAACCAAAAGGCTCGCCTAAATAAACCTGCATTTTGTAACCATCCTGAGTTTGCATTCCTATACAAGTGCATGAATTCGCATCCGGATTCTGATAACCAGTAAGGATATTAATCGCAGGTTTTAAAATAGTATAGTTAAAAGTAATATTCAACACCGGATAACTTGTACTTCCTGGTGTAAAAGTATAAGTTACAGATGTTGTACCAAACTTAGCCAATGGTGTAATCTGGCATTTCATTGCATAAGTATCAACATCCGGTGAATTAGTTGATCTAATTAATGGATATTGAGCCAAAGTTGCATTCGGAACAACTACATCATTCACTTTAACACCAACTGTAGGCATTGTTGATCCATATATAGCCTGGAAATCATCTCGACTTACTCCTATTGAATTGTAAATCTGATTCATTGATACCCATGAGAGTGATACATCTGTAACATCTCCGGCCGAAACACCTGATACAGCATCTTTAAACAAAGATGAGTAACTATAAGTGACTGAAGGAATATTATAATTAACGGGATTTGGACTTACAGGCGGAGTAGTAGTACTAACAATCTTAAATTTAATGTAGGCCTGCGCAAGGAGGACTCCAGACATGTTTTTGAGTTCCACTTTAACTACCGGTGTTCTGTCAATTGCCGAAGCTCCGCCTACTACAGCAATTCTACCATCACTTTGAATTTGAATAAAACTATTTTGATTTGTAACACCATCCATTCCATTATAAGTAAATGAGCTGCTGAATACAAACTGATAATTAACTCCTGCAGTTCCAAGTCCGTAATCTGCAAACTTTTTCTCAACGATACCATTACTTGCTGTTGCCCATACTAAATCGTTTAAATTAATTGAAGTAGTGTTATTGTATACTATTGAATAATCATAGGTATCATTTATCGAAGGAACTAATGTACGATAATGAACAAAAGGTAAACTAGGCTTCGATATAAAATAATTGTATTGAGTTTCTGATGGCTTTTCAAATTTAACACTATCAATATCACTGATTTTAAACTTTGCTACTCCTGTTTTCAAATGGACATACATCGAATCCTGTGCAAATATCTGATTTATAAATACAATTAGAAAAATAATGATTGAATATATAACTCGTTTCATACGATTTGATTTTTATTTTTTAATAAATTTTTCTGTAAATACTTTATCTCCATTGAAAATACGACAGAAATATAAACCTTGTTTTAAGGTTGAAATGTTCATAGTAAAGACTGATTGGGAATTGGCTGATTCTGTGTACAGTACCCTGCCTTCTAAACTTAATAATTCAATTTGAACTATATTGCTCTTCAATTCCGGAAGTTCAACTGACAATAAATCTCCAACCGGATTCGGAAATAATCGTACTTCGAAATTACCATCTGTTGTGTTTGCTAAACTTGTGAAAGGTGTAAAAGTCATTTTTTGTATTTCTGACAAAACTATTGATTGTGCAGTTCCGCTTTTGGGGGTTACTATCAGCTGACCTGAATTAAAACTCAAACACCTGAGCGAATTCAAGACAATGGTTGTTACATTGCCTGTTTTGTTTTTTACGTACATCGACTGAGCATATCCCAACCGAAATAAGCTAATAAACATTAGAAAGAAAATTGTTTTTTTCATAAGCAAATTTATTAAAACAGCTACAATAATAGCTAAATTCAAGAATCTGTTTTTGTTAACTTTAATGAGATTGCAAAGTTAAAAAATGAAATTAATTTTTTACAAGTTCAATTACATTTTATTTTAATAATATTTTAGTAATTTATAGCTTTTAACAAAATGAAACATGATATCCAATACCCGGTTTATTGAGTTAAATGAAAGAATGACCAATATAACATGTCCGATATAACAAATCATAAGTTCAGATTAATTATCAAACCAGAAGACCTTGCAGGCAAATGTCGGCAAGGTCTTCTGGTTTCTTTTAAAATTCCGGTTGCTCGGAGTTGATGCTGATTTTATGTCAGTTTAAATGCTTTTTAATTCGCTTATGTCTTTATAACATTTTATCAGTTTGTCGATGTCTTTCTGATTTCTGAAATAATCAGTTAAGCCGATAATCAGACCCACAACCAGTCCAACGCCCATTCCGGCCATAATTTCAGGTTTAAGTAACTGAGGACTTACCATAAAAAATATTGCAAAAAAGGGAATCATAAGTAATAAACCAACTACAGTTCTCATGCGGGTAATAATTTTAAATTTCAGGGCTTTCTGAAGTAATTCTGTTGTTGAGAACAGATCCATTTTCATTTTTTGTAATAGCATTATTTTATATACCTGCCAGAGAGCTGTCAAAACAAATAAACCCGAAAACATCACACATCCGGCTAAAGAGAAGAGATGTGTAAAGTAGTAAAGTGGTGTTATAAGTGCAAATACAGCACTCAGAATAAGGTATAATACTTCATATTTCATCAATTTATCTCTGGCTGTTTGATGTCTGTTTTCCATAATTTCGTTCATTAATTTTTTGTTCAGAGTTTCGTTCTTTTCCAATCGGGTATTCATTTCGTTCCAGATTGATTTTATTTCATCTATTTCCATTTTCATTTTTTTTTAAATTGTTTGTCATTTGAGTCAGTTTTTCTTTGATCCGGGTGATTCGAACTCCCACATTGATTTTGGTAATCCCTACTATCTGGGCAATTTCGTCATACGACCGGTCTTCGAGATAAAGCAAAATGATAGCTTTTTCGAAAGCATTCAGTTGATTGATAAGCAGGTACAATTCTTTGATGGCCGACATATCTCCGCTTTCGGTGTATTCCAAATGTTCATCGGTCAGAGTCTGAGTTATTGGTCTCTTTCCCGATTTTCGCAAAAAAGTGATACAGGTATTAAGTGAAATACGGTACATCCATGTCTGAATTTTACTTTCGCCCCTGAAGTCAGGGAAGCCTTTCCATAAGTTAATTACCACTTCCTGAAACAGATCGTCCGGAGTATCGGTTTCGTTGGCATACATGTAGCAAAACTTATAGATTAAAGCTTTGTTCTGCTCTATCAGAGTCACAAATTGTTTTTTTATATCTTCCATGTAATTCAAATTTTGAGGTCATTCACAGGTATTTGGTGCAGGATCCCTTCATTTTTTACCATTTGCCACTGTGAAATTACCCGTGTTTTCAACCTTAGTCGCAAATTTATAGAAAATATTACATGAAGGGGAATTTTTTTTTCATTGTAGAGACGTGGCATGCCACGTCTCTCTTTCAGCATAGTTGTTGCATGCCATTTTTTTAACAGAGACGTGGTATGCCGTTTTTTCAACAGAGACGTGGCATGCCATTTTTTTAACAGAGACGTGGCATGCCGTTTTTTCAACAGAGACGTGGTATGCCGTTTTTTTAACAGAGACGTGGCATGCCATTTTTTTTAACAGAGACGTGGCATGCCACGTCTCTACATCGGATCCACATCCAGTCCGATACGTACCGATTTGAATTTTGAGTCTGAAAGGATTTGGTTGCAGATGTGCTGTAGTATTTCCTTGGCTTTTGCAGGTGAAGCTTCGTTTTCGATTTTCAGTATGATTTGTTTGATATACAGGTTTTGAATGCGTGAAACAGGCGGATTGATGGGACCGAGCACACGACTACCGAAAACCTGAATCATTAACCGACCTGTTTCACCTGCAGCTTTTCTCACAACCTGCACATCTTTATGGCGCAGTGTTATCTGAATAATACGGTAATAAGGAGGATATTTAAACAGTTTTCTCTCTTCGGTTTGAACTTTATACATGGCGGCATAATCATTCCTTATGACTTGTCCGATCACCTGATGTTCAGGTGATGATGTCTGAAGAATGACTAATCCGCGTTTGTTCTTTCTGCCTGCACGACCGCTAACCTGTGCCATCAACTGAAATGCACGTTCGTGAGCCCGAAAATCAGGGAAATTCAGCATGTTGTCGGCATTCAGAATGCCCACCAGACTTACATGTTCAAAATCAAGACCCTTGGTAACCATTTGTGTGCCAATGAGTATGTCCACTTTGTATTGTTCGAAATCGCTGATAAGTTTGTCGTAGGATTTTTTCGATCGGGTAGTGTCGAGATCCATGCGACTCACGCGGGCATCATGAAAAATTTCACGAATTTCGTCTTCAATTTTTTCGGTTCCGAAACCTTTGGTGTTCAGATTCGGGGTTTTGCATACAGGGCAAATGGTGGGGATAGGCTCGGTATAACCACAATAATGGCAGGTAAGTGTGTTGAATATTTTGTGTACTGTCAGACTAACGTCGCAGTTTTTACATTTAGGTACATAAGCACAGGCATTACATTCGATATAAGGTGCATAACCTCTTCTGTTTTGGAAAAGTATAATTTGTTCTTTATTGTTGAGTGCTTTAGCAATTTTTTCGATGAGTACATCTGAAAAATGGCCGGTCATACGTTTTTTATGATATGCCTCCTTCGTGTCGACCACCACAATTTCGGGCAATTGCATTTCCTCGTGTCGCTGATGCAATTCTACCAGTCCGTATTTACCGGTTTGTGCATTGTAGTAGCTCTCAATGGAGGGCGTGGCAGTCCCCAAAAGCGTTTTGGCGCCATGCATCGATGCTAACATGATGGCTGCGTTACGTGCATGGTAGCGTGGCGATGGTTCGTATTGTTTGTAACTCGATTCATGTTCTTCGTCGACAATTACCAAACCCAACTGACGAAACGGAAGAAATACCGACGAACGTACTCCGATAATTATATCATAACTCTTGTCATTCAATACATTGTTCCATATTTCAACACGTTCGGCATCTGAGAATTTTGAATGATAAACACCGAGACGATTACCGAAAACACGGGTCAGGCGGGTGGTAAGCTGAGTGGTCAGTGCAATTTCGGGCACAAGGTAAAGCACCTGTTTTCCTTCGTCGATTACCTTTTGAATCAAATGAATGTAAATCTCTGTTTTTCCACTCGAAGTGACGCCATGAAGCAGAACCACCTGTTTCTCTTTCATCTGCAGTTCAATTTCCGAAAGGGCTTTTTGCTGAAAATTATTCAGCCCGAAAACAGCATTAGTTGGTTGAACCGACAGATCCAAACGACCTGTTTCTTTTTTATAAAATTCGAAAACACGACGTTCAGCCAGACTCTGCAATACAACTGTTGAAGCGTTGGTTTTCTCCATCAGTTCTTTACGGCTGACTTCTCTTTGTTTGCCGGGATTCAGGCATTTTGACAGGTCGATGTACATCATCAGTACATCAAGTTGTTTTTTTGCCCTGTTGAGTTCGTCAAATATCTGACGAAGTTGCTCTTCATTTCGGGCTTCCGGTGTCAACCTCACATAAGTATCGGTTTTTGCCCTGAATTTTTCTGTTAACGCTTCATTGATTTCAACAGCTCCCTTATCAAGCAACAGTTTCAGAGCAGGAAGAAGATTGTTGATTTCAGTAATTTTGCTTAATTCATTTACGTTCACCGGTTTACCGTCTGAGAGGGCATCCAGTATCCGGATTTCTTTATCCGACAGCTGATATTCGGTTTCAAAGGCGGGATTGATACAAACCTGGGTTTCGCTTTCGATTTTAAGCCCTGAAGGTACAGCAGCCTGAAAGATGTCGCCGTGGTAAGCCTGATAATAGCTACTCATCCAATCCCAGAATTTAAGTTGCGGATAACGTAAAACCGGCGACTCATCGAGCATACAAATGATTTCCCTTATCTCGTATACCAGGTCGGGTTTGTGAGTGTGAACGATGGAAACTATAGCCGTGTACATCTTTTTTTTGCCAAACGGGACTACCACCCGCATGCCGGTTCTCACTTTGTCAGCCCATTCGTCAGGTACCGAAAAAGTAAATGTGCCACCCAATGGTAAAGGCAATATGACATCGATGTACTTCATAAGTAATGATTCTCTTTATCCTTTTTCCCCGAAGTTTTGAGAAATTTGTATTTGTTGGGTTTTCCTTTGATCATGCCTTGTGTTTTTTTTAATTCATTAAATTCAAAAGCATTCAGGCAATACAGAATTTTCGTTTCACAAAGGTAAGAAAGAAAAAAGAAATGGCAATCCCGATGAAACTGCGAATGAACAAAAATCAATAAAAGGATAATAAAAAAACTGATTCGGGATAAACTGATGAAGAATGACAAAATTTCCGTAGCCAAAGGTTGAAGATATTTCTAAGTCATCTGCAGATTAAAAGCAAGTTTGATACCTTCGATCAGCATATTGGCACCTAAAACGCCGATAATTAATCCCATAATTTTACCGATGATTTCGAAATTCTTATTGCCGGCAATACGTACCACGATACTGCTGTAAACAAATGCGAAGTAGGTGAGGAGAATAATAAATCCAAAAATCAGGATAGTGCTGACTACGTGAAATATATTTGGTTTTACTACGAAATTCATGGCTGTAACAATGGTTCCGGGTCCTGCAAGTATCGGAATAGCTAACGGAGAGATGGCAATACTTTCGTCGAAATGTGATTCGGCATCAATCTGTGTTCCGGTTTTATGAGCCCTGAGCATGTCGAAGCCGATATAAAAAATGAGTACTCCACCGAAAACCTTAAATGCCGGAATGGTCAGCCCGAATACCTGAAAAATATACTGGCCTATAAGGATAAATGATACAACGATCAGGAAAGCCACTATAGTCGATGTTTTGGCCACTTCGCGTTTCTTCTTCTCATTTTGACCCTCAGTAAGTTTAACGAAAATAGGAATGTTGACAATTGGATTCATGATGGCAAAAAATGCCATGAACACAGTAAAAAGATAACTCCAGAGTTGTTCCATTTGATGATTAAAAAAAATTATCCAATGAGCTTGCCCCATTGGATAATTCGTATTTTTTATTTTACATTTCCCATTGTTCGCAAGAATCAATCAGGTCATCAAAAGTTTTGATTTTTGATTTGGACTGAATTTCCAGTATTTGATTTTCGACGGCTTCGTCATAACTTTCGTCGGCTACATCCCTGATAACTCCCACAGCCACAGGGAAATCGGGTCCTTCCATCATCGCAAGTTTCATTTGAAGTGTGGTGTCTTCGCATTGAGCATCATGAACGAGGATGTCATTTTCGGTAATACCGTTTTCGCCAATGGTTACTACTTTCAGGTTAAATCCATCAAGCACAAGTCCTTTGTCGTTGTTTTTGCCGAAAATCATTGGTTTTCCATGTTCCAGGATAATCAGCCGGTCGTAGCGGTTTTCCTTTTCGGAAAGCCAGCTGTGAGCACCATCGTTGAAAATAACGCAGTTGACCAAACATTCGACAACCGATGTTCCCTTATGTTTGGCGGCTGCCATCATTACCATTTGCGACGATTTCAGATCGACATCGAGCAGCCTTCCGAAAAATGCACCACGTGCACCAAATGTAAGCTCAGCCGGACGAAACGGACGTTCAACCGTTCCGAAAGGAGATGATTTGGTTATAAAACCTTTTTTGGTTGTCGGAGAATATTGTCCTTTGGTAAGACCGTAAATCTGATTGTTGAAAATCAGCACATTCATGTCCACATTACGACGAACGCTGTGAATGAAATGATTCCCTCCAATGGCCAGACAGTCACCATCGCCGGTGATTTGCCAAACGGTGAGTCTGGGGTTGGCAACTTTAATGCCTGTAGCCACAGCAGCTCCACGTCCGTGTATGGTATGAAAGCCATAAGCAGTTGAATAATACGGAAGACGGGACGAACAGCCAATGCCCGAAACCACTGCTGTTTCGTGTGGTGGAATGCCAAGTTCGGCCATTACCTTCTGCAGGGTATTTAACAGGGCATAGTCGCCACAACCCGGACACCAGCGAACCGATTGATCACTTTTATAATCTTTGGCAGTATATTGTTTAATGATTGATTCCATTTTTATTGTCAATTATTAATTTTTTATTTGTTAATTATTAATTGAATTGCTTCTTCCAGTTCTGCCACTTTAAATGGTTGACCCTGCACTTTGTTGTACTGCAGATATTCACCGGGAACTTTTGATCTGAGATAAGTAGCAAACTGACCGCTGTTCAACTCACATACCAATACTTTTTTGTAACGTTTAATTACTTCTTCAGCATTTTTTGGTAGTGGATTGATATAGTTGAAATGAGCGAGTGCTACTTTATTACCGTTTTTATTCAACGAATTTACAGCACTTATCAAATGCCCGTGAGTTGAACCCCAGCCAATTACGAGTAAGTCGGCATCTTTATCACCTTCAACTTCAAGTTCGGGGATATAGTTGTTGATATAGTCAATCTTTGCCTGACGGGTCGCCACCATTTTTTCGTGGTTCAGCGGTTCGGAGGTAATTGAGCCTGTATTATAATCTTTTTCCAAACCTCCGTTACGCTGAGCAAACCCTTCGGTACCCGGAATAGTCCAGTATCGTACCTTTGTTGTTTCGTTTCTTGCAGTGACATTCAAGCCTTCCATCCCGGGTTGTGCATAATTGGGTTTAATTTCGGGTAATTCACTCAGCTTTGGCAGTTGCCACAGCGATGTGCCATTGCCTAAGAAAGTATCGGTCAGCAGAATGACAGGTGTCATGTGTTCGAGCGCAATTTTCGATGCCATGTAGGCATAGTGGAAACAATCGTCGGGCGAGCCGGCAGCCATTACAACCACGGGGCTTTCACCGTTGCGTCCGTACAGAGCCTGAAGTAAATCGGTTTGTTCGGTTTTTGTGGGAAGTCCGGTCGATGGTCCTCCGCGCATAACGTCAACAATAACAATTGGTAATTCTGCCATTACGGCCAGTCCGATTGCTTCTGATTTCAGTGCGAGTCCGGGTCCTGATGTGCTTGTGGCAGCAAGTGAACCTGCAAAAGCAGCACCGAGAGCAATGGAAATTCCGGCAATTTCATCTTCGGCCTGAACTACTTTAACGCCTAAATCTTTACGTAAAGCCAGTTCCTGCATAATATCAGTTGCAGGAGTAATAGGGTAACTGCCCAGAAACAGTTGCAGACCCGATTTTTGTGCAGCAGCAACGAGACCCCACGCAGTGGCTTTGTTGCCGGCAATAAGGGTATATTTTCCTTTGACCACATCTTCCGATTTCGAAAGGGTGTAAGTCGAGACTGCCAGATGCAGATTGTGACCATAATTGAAACCATCAGTCAGTACCTTAATGTTAGCTTCGAGCACGCTTGGTTTTTTTCCGAATTTACGGGTTAAAAAAGCGGATGCCTGATCGATGGGACGATTGAACAACCAGCAGATTAAGCCCAAAGCAAACATGTTCTTGCTTCGCAGAACGGTTTTGGTGTCAAGGCCAAATCCCTCGAGACTTGCTGTTGTAAGTGAAGAAAGCGAAGCAGGTATTAATTGAATTGTTTCTGAAATGCCTAATTCTTCGAATGGATTTTCGGTAACAAAGCCGGCTTTCGTAAAATCAGATTTTTGAAATGAATCGGTGTCAAAAATGATCACACCACCTTTTTTGACGGCTTTAGCGTTTACTTTCAGAGCTGCCGGATTCATTGCTACCAATACATCGGCGTCGTCGCCGGGTGTATAAATTTTTTGAGCACCCAGATTTACCTGAAATCCTGAAACGCCTCCTACAGTTCCCTGAGGAGCACGTATTTCGGAAGGAAAATCAGGGAAAGTTGAGATTTCATTTCCGAGAATTGCCGATAGATTTGAAAAAAGTGTGCCGGTCAATTGCATTCCATCACCTGAGTCGCCGGTGAAACGAACAACAACATTTTCCAATTCGGTCGTTTTTCTTTTATCCATTATATGATTTAATTAAATATTTATTCAAGTGCTATATTCAATATATTTGATAATAATCAGCGCGATTAAAACAACAATTAAAACTCGGCATTGTTCGGTGTGCGTGGAAAAGGAATCACGTCGCGAATATTAGTCATACCGGTAACAAACAACAACAGACGCTCGAATCCGAGTCCGAATCCGGAGTGTGGTGCTGTGCCAAACCTGCGTGTATCCAGGTACCACCAGATGTCTTTGGTAGGAACTCCCATTTCTTTTGCCCTTCTGCTCAGTTTTTCGAAATCTTCCTCACGCTGAGATCCACCGATAATTTCACCGATTTTCGGGAACAATACGTCCATTGCGCGAACGGTTTTTCCGTCATCGTTCTGTTTCATATAGAAAGATTTGATTTCTTTCGGATAATCGGTCAGTATTACCGGTTTTTTGAAATGCTGTTCAACCAGATATCTTTCGTGTTCCGACTGCAGGTCAGTACCCCAGCCAACAGGGAATTCAAACTTATATCCTTTCGAAACTGCTTCTTCAAGAATTTTAACTCCCTCAGTATATGTCAGTCTTTTAAAGTCATTGTTCACGACGAAATTAAGACGGTCAAATAATTCTTTGTCGTACATATTGCAGAGGAAATCCAGGTCATCTTTACAATTTTCCAGCGCCCAGCGTACACAATACTGGATAAAGTCCTGTGCAAGCTGCATGTTTTCTTCAATTTCGTTAAAAGCTACTTCAGGTTCAATCATCCAGAATTCAGATAAATGACGGGGTGTGTTTGAGTTTTCGGCCCTGAAAGTAGGTCCGAAAGTGTAAATCGAACCCATTGCCATTGCTGCAAGTTCGCCTTCGAGCTGTCCGGATACAGTGAGGCTTGCCTGTTTTCCGAAAAAGTCGTTCGAATAATCAATAGAGCCGGTCTCATCTTTTTTCAAATCGTAGAGGTTCATTGTGGTCACCTGAAACATTTGACCTGCACCTTCACAGTCGGAAGCTGTAATAACGGGTGTATGGAAATAAAAGAATCCTCTTTCGTGAAAGAAATTATGAATGGCCATAGCCATGTGATGACGAATGCGGAAAACGGCACCAAAAGTATTGGTACGCGGACGAAGATGAGCAATTTCGCGCAAAAATTCGAGCGTGTGTCCTTTCTTTTGCAAAGGATATGTTTCGGGGTCGGCAACTCCGTAAATTTCTATTTCATTTGCCTGAATCTCAACTGACTGGCCTTTTCCGAGCGATTCAACAAGAGTACCAGTCACGCTGATGCATGCACCTGTTGTAATGGGTTTCAGGTATTCGTCCCCGAATTTTTCGTTATCGGCTACCACCTGTATATTATTGATTGTGGAACCATCGTTGAGGGCAATGAAACTTACGTTTTTATTCCCGCGGCGGGTTCTTACCCAACCTTTCAGGTTTACCTGTGTGCCGAAATCAGAGCTCTTAAGCGCGTCAATAATTTTAGTTCTGGTCATATTTATTTGCTGAATATTTTTTATTTCTGTTTGTTGAAAAATTTGAAGCTGCAAAATTACAAAAATTTTGCTGATAATTAGAAGCTTTTAAAACAAAAAAGCACTTGTAATTTGATTTACAAGTGCTTTTAATATTTGGTTGCTTTGTTTATCTTTTTTTATCCTGTTGAATTGCTCCGACCATGCTCATGGCACATCTGAAGCCTATGTCGTTTGCTGATTTGTTCTGTTCAAGGAAACGGCGGGTAGATGGATTTAACCAGTAAACCCTGTCTTTCCACGAACCTCCCTTGTAAATGCGTGTGTTATTCGATATTACGGGACGCAGCACATCGGTAATGTCGAAAGTGTCGACTGCTGTGAGAGCCGGATTGGTCAATGAAAAGTTGATTTTTGATTCGCGGTCGCCATCTTTGAAATCACGTACATCAAGAATGCTGTCGTTCATGATTCTGCCCAGTGCGTCAATCATGTAAATGTTATTTCCGGATGCATCTTTGCCCGAAGCTTTAGGAATCAGATATACATTGCCGCGGAATGAGTTGTATTCAGCCACATCCTCGAAACTGGTGGGGCGATACACGTCGAGTACCCACTCGTTAACATTTCCGGCCATATTGTAAAGTCCGAAATCATTCGGGAAATAAGCATCAACCTGAGCAGTAATGGTTGCTTTATCATTCAGACGTCCGGCTGTTCCCATCATATCACCTCTTCCGCGTACGAAGTTGGCTTCCATATCACCTCTGTATTTTTTTTGCGGATTTCTCATTTGAGTTCCCGACCAGGGGTACAATTTTCCTTCTTCAACCACTCCATCCTTGTCCGAAATAATTGCATAAGCTGCATATTCCCATTCGGCTTCGGTAGGCAGTCGAAAATCAGAGAATAAGATTCCATCAGTCATATCTACCTTGCGGTTACCACCAGTGATCGATTTTTTAACGTTTTTGCCTGGTTGAGGCTGGTAGCTGTTTTGTAAAAGGTATTTTTGGGTGTTGAATACAAAATTGGTTCTGATTGAGTCGTAACTCATAGTTGCCAGTTTTTTAACGTCAGGTGGTGCGATAATTCCGGCATTGATAAGTGCCAGCTCGTTTCTTCTGTCGGTACGCCAGATACAATAGTCCATTGCCTGTTCCCAGGTTACACCTACTACAGGATATTGATCGAAAGCAGGATTTGAAAAGTAATTCTGTAAATAGGGTTCATTGTAAGCCAACTCTTCGCGCCAGATTTTTACATTGGGCTGTGCTTTTTCTACCAGTTCGGGAGCAGTTCTGCCAAATACAGTTTTCATCCAGGTAGTGTATTCGCGCCAGTCGACATTACGAATCTCGTATTGATCCATCAAAAACGAACTCACCGTGATGCGCCTGTTGCGTCCATCTCTTTCGGCCGTTACCGATTCTCCTTTTTCGCCAATGGTGTATGTTCCGCCTTCGATAGCAACCATACCATCGGGGATTTTGGAAGTTATACCCGATTTTACGGTAAATTCCATTCCGTTTTTATCATTGTACTTCCAGCCTGTGGTTCTCGAAGTATTTTTATCCGATTTACTTCCGAAAGCGGCTACAATGCCTGCTCCGATAAGAATGAATGCAAATTTTGAAATTGATTTTAGAGTCATAAAAGCTTTGTATAGTAATTTCAGTAAATCTGTTGATATTTCTAAATTCAGTTGTGCAAAAATAGTGTTTTTTTCCTTTACACCGTAACTAAACAACGATTTTTTGTTCCGTTAAAGTAAAATCAACCTTTATAATAACTCAAATTTGTTCAAAAACGTATAATGCAGATGAAAAATCTGTAATCCGAAACATTAATGTTCTGATTAATCAGGTCTTAAACATTGATTTGTTTATCAGGATTATGGTTGTGGTTTTCGGGTATTCTGCCTGTGTACACTTAAACAGGATTTAATAAGAACGGTATTTAAGTATTTTTCTTATTTTTGCATAATCAATAATTTAAACAAAAATACACTCTATCATTTTTGGATAATGCAGATTAAGCTCAAAAATAAATTATATGATTTGTCGACGCCGATGGTTATGGGTATTGTCAACATTACGCCTGATTCATTTTATCCGGGCAGCCGTTTCCGCTCTGATAAATCAGTCCTTTCGGCCGTTGAAAATATGCTTGAGGAAGGAGCTGATATCATCGATTTTGGTGGCTATTCAACCCGGCCGAATGCTGAAAATATTACGACCGGGGAAGAACTGGAAAGATTATCGGGTGCCGTAGGGATGGTGCTAAAGAAATTTCCGGATGTCATTATTTCTATTGATACTTTTCGCGCCGGAATTGCCCGCGAGATGGTGAGAAATTACAATGTGAGTATCATCAACGATATCAGTGGCGGAACGCTCGACGATCTGATGTTTGGTACCATCGCCGATTTGCAGGTTGCCTATGTATTGATGCACACCAGAGGAACGCCTGCCAATATGCAAACTATGACTGATTATGATGATATAGTAGCGGAAGTGATGTCGTTTCTGCAAAAAAGAATTGCACAGTTGCATTTGCTCGGTGTGAACGATATTATTGCTGACCCCGGATTCGGATTTGCAAAAACAACCGAACAAAATTACAACCTGCTGGCCTGTCTGCCTTATTTCAGCGAGCTGAACGTGCCTGTTCTGGCAGGTCTTTCGCGCAAATCGATGCTTACAAAGGTGATACAGACAGAGGCAAAAGATGCACTGAATGCAACTACCGGAGCCAACATGCTGGCACTAATGGGTGGTGCTTCAATACTGAGAGTGCATGATGTAAAGGAAGCCAGACAAGCCATTTCAATTTTTTCGGAATATAAAAAGTATTTATAACTGGTTTAAATTAAAAAACTACTATATGGGTTTCCAAATCGGGATAAAAGACGTTATTGATATTTTTCTGGTGGCCGTGTTGCTGTACCAGACATTCAAAATTTTGAAAAGAACAGGTGCGCTGAATATATTTTTGGGCGTAATGGCATTCCTTATCTGCTGGTTTCTGGTTTCGTTTGTGTTTAAAATGGAACTTTTGGGCGGTATTTTCGACCGCGTGGTGAGTGTGGGTGCTTTCGCTCTTATTGTAATTTTTCAGGAAGAAATACGAAGGTTTTTCTCAAAAATCGGGTCGAAACAACGCTGGAGTCTCTTCAATTTTCTGAAGAGGTTCATGAATAATAATGCTGCACAAAAAGAGAGGATTGATTATCATCTGGTACAAATCGTTCTCGCCTGTCGTAATCTTTCAAAATCCATGACAGGAGGGTTGATTGTGATTACCCGAAAAAGTGATCTGGAATTTTATTCTCAAACCGGAGAACTGATTAATGCCACCATTAGTTCGCGCCTTATCGAAAATATTTTTTTCAAAAACAGTCCTTTACATGATGGTGCGCTGATCATTTCAGACCGGACAATCAAAGCCGCTGCCTGCATCCTGCCGGTGTCGAAAAACCAGACTATTCCCAAACGAATGGGTCTGAGACACAGGGCGGCAGTGGGTATCACTGAACATTCCGATGCCATTGCGATTGTTGTATCAGAAGAAACCGGTCATATTTCGTGTGCTGTAAACGGACAGTTAACTACGAATGTAAAGCCCGAACAACTCGAACATTTCCTTTCGGAAGAACTGAGTCAGATGGACAACTAACATTCAGAGATTACTTTTTCCATCCTGTAATGTGGTATTCCGACCTCTGTAAATTCATCACTTACTATCAGGTAACCGAGTTTCTGATAAAACCCTGCAGCCGATTTTCTGGCGTTTAAAATAATTTTTCCGAATCCGCGTGATTTACAGAAATTTTCGGCAAAAGCAACAAGCTGAGAACCTGTTTTCTGATTTCTGAAACGTTCATCCACTGCAAACTGACGCATCTTTATTTCCTTCCGGTTCAATTTTGTAAGTATCAAAACTCCTGTCAGTTTTCCATCTTCAAAGGCTCCGATATGAGTGTCATCTTTCTCATTATCAAGGAAATCGTTGTAAATGCTCATGCCGAGTGGTTTTCTGAGTACGGCATCACGGAGCTCAAGTTCCTGTCTGTATTCATTGGACGAAAAGTCAATGATTTTTATTTCCATCATACATTTGTTGTTTAAATCTGACTGTGTTTTCAGTTTGCAGTGATGCATTCAGAATTTTTATCTGATGCAAAAATAATTGAATTCTCAGTTTTTTGTTTTTTTCAGTTTCGAAATATTATTCGAGATTTTATTCAATACCCTGTGAAATTCAGCCTTCGTAGGCGGTTCACCAAAAAACAGGTCGTCAATTGTTTCCAGATTATACTTCAGCATTTTCCGAATCAGTTTTTCAGATGCCGATATAAATTCTTCTTCATTTTCACATTGATACGAAAGTAAGCCAAACTGGAGCGTGAGGTTTTCGTCAAATCTTTCTGATTCACCTAAAATAGCATTGTAAGTTTCGTCAGTTAAATCGTCAGTGTCAATAGCCATACTGTTGAAATTTGAATAGTTAATTATTGGGGATGATTTATCGGGTTATAAATAGAATTCCGCATGTGGACGGTTTTATGGTAATAATTAAAAATTAGTCTTTCAGTAATCCGGGATGTTTATAAAAGGGAAAAAAGTTGTTTGCCGTTTGTAATACGTTTATGTTCAGTGCACAAATTTATTGAATCTATTTTAATTGAACAATATTCATCTGAATTTTTTGCGGGTAATCAATGATTGCAGAATTTTACGCGGCCCGCCTTTCGGCATCTTTGGTGAGAAATATTGTATAAGAAAAAAGGCTGTCTCATCAATTGATTTTTTGAACAACCAACTTGCAATTTGTAAGTGATATTTTTGAATGCAACGACATAAAGTCGCAATGACACGAAGAAAATACTTTTGCGTAGCGTCTTAGCATTCAAAAATATGAATTATTCAATACTCAACTTACAATTTATCACTTTATGAAATTGTACAGGGATTTATGAGACAGTCTCTTCCTGAAATTTATTGCGTGACCAAAAAAGGGAATATGAAAGCCGTAAATACAGGTTTTATTTTATGTGTGTTCTTTTTTTGAATTCTCAATAAATTCCTTAGGAGTAATTCCATATTGTTTTTTGAAACTGGTTGCAAAATAGGCCGGGCTGTTAAATCCTGTTTCATAAGCAATTTCGGCTATCGAAAGATCACTTTCGATCAGCATACGTTTAGCCGTCAGAAGTCTGATATTTATTATCAGGTCAATGGTAGATAAATTGGTGAGCGACTTTACTTTACGGTATAAATTAGTGCGGCTCATGCCCAGTTCACCCGCAATAAAATCAATGTCGAGTTCCTGATTGGAGAAGTTATTCTGGATAATTTCATTGATCCGGTTCATAAACCTTTCGTCGGACGATACTACTTCAATTCCCAGACTTTCAAGTGAGAATTTTTTGCTGTAAATACTCTTTAGTCGCTCCCTGTTTTGGAGCAAAGTATTGATTTTCAGTAATAAGTGTGATGTTCTGAATGGTTTTGTGATGTATTCATCGGCTCCCGCATTGAAACCTTCCTGTATCTGCATCGAGAGGGTGCGTGAAGTTATCAGAATGATGGGAATATGGCCTGTTTTGATATTGGTCTTAAGTTTCTTGCAAAGTTCAATGCCGGTAATATGAGGCATTATAACGTCGCAAAGTACAATATCCGGCATTTCATTCGTTGCAATTTCCAGCCCCTGTTTTCCATCGGCAGCGGTAAGTACTTTGAAATTGGCCGAAAGTGTACGAGCAATAAACTGTCGGATATCATCATCGTCGTCAATCACCAAAACGGTCTGGTTCCCGGTGTCTAACGACAATGCCGGCAGGTCGATGTGTTCGTCGACTGAATAATTTTGTTTGTCATCGGCAATCTCCGATTCGCTAAAGTTATCTTTGTCGATAGGAATCACGACATTAAATACAGTGCCTGCATTAATTTCGGATGTAGCCCAAATGGAACCATGACTGAGTTTTACGATGGAGCGGGTAAGGCTTAATCCGATTCCCGAACCTGGTTGAATTTTCTTAACCGAAGCCTGAACCTGATAAAAAGGTGTGAAGATATCTTTCAGGTTTTCTTCCGAAATCCCCAAACCATTGTCTTCCACTGTTATCTGTAACAGGTTTCCTTTCGCATCCTTCAGATCATCCTGAATATCAGCATGAAAATTACTTTTATCGGAATTGGTTATTATTTTTAAGCCGAGTTGAACCTGACCATTTTCTTTTGAAAACTTAAATGCATTGGAAATCAGGTTAAAACATACTTTCTCGAATAGATTTTCGTCGAAAAAAGCCGTCAATTTTGTGTATGGATTTTCAAAAGTAAACGTTATTTTTTGTGTTTTCGCCAACTCGTTGAATGACAAATAGATCTCGGACAGAAAGTCGACCATATCGTTTTCCGACACATTTAACTTCATTTTTCCGGATTCTGTTTTTTGAAAATCCATTAATTGATTGACTAACAATAATAAACGATTCGCATTTTTTTGCATGAGTTGCAACGACTCCTTGTAAAACGGTGTGAGCAGTTCCGATTTATCAATCAAATCCACTAATGGAGTTAGTATCATGGTTAAAGGAGTGCGCATTTCGTGCGAGAAATTGGTAAAAAGCTGAATACGTTCTTTATGAAACTCGTCGCTTTTTTCCTGTTCAAGTTGTTTCAGCGTTATTTTTGCTTCCAGATTTTGCTTAATTTTCAAATAATAAAGAACCAATAAAAAACCGGCTGTAAACAACAAAAAATAAAACGTATAAGCCCACCAGGTTTTCCAAAACGGAGGGTGAATATGAATCCGGAGTGATATCGGGTTTTCGTTCCATATTCCGTCGTTGTTAGCTGCTTTAACTCTGAATGTATAGGTGCCCGGAGCCAGATTGGCATAATTCATTTCATTACGCGAACCGATATCGGTCCAGTTCCGGTCAACATTCCCGAGCATAATGGCATAAGTGTTATGTTCAGGAAATATGTAATTTAAAGCAGCGAATTTGATTGAAATGTTCGATTGATTGTAATTCAGGTCAATTTCATCAATCGTATTCAGATTTTGATGCAGAA
The DNA here is from genome assembly GCA_937897985.1 of uncultured Paludibacter sp. GTDB lineage: Bacteria > Bacteroidota > Bacteroidia > Bacteroidales > Paludibacteraceae > Paludibacter. The sequence continues at coordinate 82,383 of CALCBD010000032.1, forward strand.
TTTTTGATTTATCGTTTACCTCTATTTTGGTGTTATTTACCGAGAAGGAAGTAAATGTAAGTGGTGGAATGAAATTGTTTGAACTTAGCCTTTGTGGCTGAAAAGATATAAAACCATTGGTTCCGGAGAAAAACAACCTGCCATCGTAGCTTTTAAAAGCGGCTTTAAAACTTAATTCCAGCAGGTAAATGCCATTTTTGTTATTATACGAAGTGATTTTGCCGGTAAAGGGATTTAATTCTGAAATTGTTGATTTAGAGCCAATCCATATATTTTTATCTTCCGATTCAATCAATGAGCACACATCTTCGTCCAGCAATCCGTCCGTTTTATCATAGTGGGCAATAATTCCGTTTTTTTCGGTATAACAATATAATCCGGAGCCATAAGTTCCTATCCAGATTCTGTTTTTCGAATCTTTAAATAAGTCGGTAATGTGTTTTTTGTTGATATTAAACGGTTCTGTTTTCGTATTTAACGAAATTGTTTTAACGGTGTTTTTTTTGTAATCGAACATAAACAACCCATCGAAACGTGTACCGATCAGTAATACATTCTCTTTGAGCAACAACAATGAACGTACATCGTTGAATGTATAGGTTCTGTTGCCGGAATTGAATGTTGAACGAATTTGCCCGTTTTTCGAAATACAGTACAAACCATTATTGTCACCTGTTGCCCCTGCCCACAGATTTCCTTCGTTGTCTTTCAAAAGGTCATACACTACTTTTCGCTCATCGTTCAGTTTATACAAAAATCTGAATTTATGGTTAATGGTATTAAAGAGAAAAATCTCAGACCTGCTGGTTCCGCAATAGATATTATCACCTTCCTGATATAAGCATTTAATAATGTTTTTACTGTAACTTTCGTTCTTTTCGGAGTCAATCCGGTTGAAACTGAATTTGCGGTTTTTTACATCCCAGCCGATAAGTCCCGCACCTTCCGATGCAATCCACAGATTATGCTTACGGTCTTCGACCATTATGCCAATTACGCCGGTGTACCTGTTGTTTTCGGCAGGATTGAAATATGCAAATCTCTTGTTGTTAGGGTGATAGCTCGAAACACCGCCGGCGTATGTTCCTACCCATAGTGTACCGGCATTGTCGTATTTTACGGATAAAATTGAGTAATGATTTATTTCGCCACCCGGGATGTAAAGTTTTGAAAACGCAGTGAAACTGGCAGTAGCTTTATTGAACAGATACAAACCGTTGAAGGTGCCGATAATCAGATTCCCTTTACCATCGTCTTCAATTGCTCTTATGTTGTTGTTGTCTTCAATTCCATCGTTAATTGTAAATCGCTGCAGAGTATTATTGCCGGGATTCAGTACACAAAGTCCCTTGTTGATGCCACCAAACCATATTAAACCGCTTTTGTCCTCGAATATTACACTAACCTGCTTTTCTTTGGGCTGATTGTCGATTTTATACTGATTAATCAGTTTGAAATTCTTGTCGAGATGAAGTATGCCCTGCCAAACCGTGGCTATGTAGACTGACTCATCTTTGGATACACAAATATTACGAATCGGATTATCTTTTAAAAGTCCGTTGATGTAGTAACGGTCGAATTCGTTTTTTGCTTTGTTATAGATGTTTAAGCCTGATTTTGTGCCAACTATCAGGCGGTTCTGGTTATCGGTTGCGATAGCGAATACATAATTGTCGGATAGTGAATTTGAGTTTTTTTTATCATTAAAAAAAGTCAGATACCTGCCCGAAACAAACTCCTTGCAAACGAGGCCATTAGTTGTTCCTATCCATAAATTCTGATCTTTGTCCTCGCAAAGCGCAACTATATGATTGTCGAGGCGGTTGTCGATAGTATCGAAATAATAGTTTTCAAATGATTTTCCATCGTAGCTATTCAGTCCTCCACGGGTTCCGAACCACATTAATCCTCTTGAGTCCTGCAGGATTGCAGTTACAGTAAGTTGCGAAAGTCCATCGTTAATAGTCAGAGGGGAGAAACGTACATCCTGCCAATCCTGAGCAAAAAGTGCGGTGTGGAAAAGAAGAAAGTATAGAAACAGTTTATTTCTTAACATGATTATTTAAAAGACTATTGAGGTATGTGTCTGATAGCTTGCAAATATATGAAAAACTATCGTTAAACCGGCTTTTATTACAAAATGCAGCGTGTTGATTTTTCAGTCAACACGCTGCAATCAATTCGTGAATCTTTACTGAATTATAATTTTATTTGTTAAGTATCCGCCTGAAATGCCCCTGAATCGAACAAGATACATTCCTTTTGTTAAATCTGTTTTGAGTACACCCGAAACTCTGCTCTTCATAACAAGTGTTCCCTGAAGTCCGTAAATTTCTATTTCTCCTGTTTCGGGAACAAAAATATCTTTACCGCAGCTCCGGATCAGATTTGAAATCTGAACATTTTTAGCTGCCAATAATCCGGCTGCAACAGCGAAACTGTTTGATGCCGCCGATAACAGCGAGTTTGAATATGTAATACCATCTCCTGTTGCTGCAACTTTGTAGGTACATAAACTTGCAGAGTCCAAACCAACAACATTGTAAGTCCCGGTTGACTGGCCACTTACAGTAAAGTTCTTATTTAAGGGTTTTCCGTAGTTCCATACCGAGATTATGTAACCTGTCGCATTGGGAACAGGAGTCCAGCTTGCCGTAAAACCACCTGCTATTATATTTGTTGCCGCATTCGGCGCAGCTGGAGTTGGTAAAGCAGTAGTACCGGGAAGTGTGGGCCGAACAATAATTTGTGAAGCGCTCATAGCACTCGTCACATTGTTTCTGAGCCTTAATGTAGTAGATGTGGAACGTGAAATATTCTCAACATACGTGGTTTCTAATTTGTTCGTATTGTATGTATTGATTAAGTTCCAGGTGGTTCCATCTAACCCGAGCTCTTCGAGAACAATTGATTTTCCATCCGAACCGGAGAATACGTGAACCTCAACCTGTGCAACACTGTTTACAGTAGGGAAAACAACAGCAGCAGTGGTAAGTTTGTCAAAACTAATGTTGTTTACGTGTGTTTCTCCATTTACACCGGTGGTTGTGCCACCATAGATAACCGCATGTTCAAAGCTGAATCCGTTTGATTTCCAGCTTGGATAGCTGCCTACCGCGGGCAGGTTTGTACTTGGAGTCGGAACAGGATTACCCCACGTAACAACATCACTAAAGTCAGTATTTATGCTGTTAACATTGGTAGCAGTTGTTATACATTCGGTTGCAGTCGACGGAGTTGAATCCACAGCTCCTTTTGCAACAACCTGATAACTGTAGGTCGTGCCCATCAAAAGATTTGTGATAGCCAAACCTGATGAGGTCTGACCACTCACTGAAATTGTTTTTATAAGAGTAGTGTTCTGATATACAAGTACATCGTAACCTGTAGCATTTGAGACCGGAGCCCAGTTGGCGGTAAAGCCGGAGCTTGTAACATCAGTAGGTGCAGCGTTAACAGGAGCCGGCAAACCAAGTGTGGTAATTGACGGTGAAGATTCACTTAGCTGAGAGTTAGCATAAGTGATTTTATCAGCTATTGCTTTAACCTTGTAGGTATATGCAGTTCCCGATTTCAGACCGGTAATTGCTACAGTTCCTGTGGCTTGTCCGCTAACACTCAATGTTTTAACTACCGAACCTGCTTCGTACACTTCAATTTCGTAACCGATGGCATTTGCTACTGTAGTCCAGTTTGCATTAAACCCGTTGTTTGTTGCTTCTGAAGCTGCATTTGCAGTGGGAACAGGTAACTCGGCAACCTGTTTGCCTACAGCAGCCGCCCATGTTGTTGAAACACGTACGCCGCTCACCTGAAATTTGGTAACACTGCTGCCTGTTGTCCTGAACCGGATACCATCAATAGCAGCAGCAACATCTTTTGAACTGTTATTATCAACTACATCCGGAGCTGGCTCAGTTGCCGAACCTACAACAGGATTTACGAAGAGTGAGGCTGTTTTGGCAGTCCAGTCGTATTTAACTACCAACAGGAATGTTTGACTTACATCGGCATATTCAGTGGCTGCAAATCTGTAATCCCCACTCGAAGAACTTGCACGTGTGGTCGCAAAGCGGAATTTTGTGGCATCCAACGTACCTTTGCCAATTAATACTTTTGGTCCGTTTCCTCCGCCAATGGACAAAGCCATAATTTCAGAATTTGTCTGATTTTGTGCTACACCGGGTTTACACATTAGTGATAAATAGATTACTCCCGAACTGAACGAAGACGGCAAAGGTCTGACCACTTTGAAATCGGAACCTCCGGATGTGTAGTCAGAAGTTACTAATTTCCCAATGCCCGATAAGGCATACATACCATTTCCATCGCCGTAGGATAGTGGTTCCGATGATAAATTTCCGATTGTACCCACCACAGCACCATTGGTTGAAAGTGTGTTTGTCCAGCTTGTTTCGGTTAATAAACTGGCACTTGAGTAGTTGAATGTTTCATCTAATACTACCTGCGCATTTGCCCAAAAAACCGATAAGGCAAAAGTGATTATAAAAGTTAATTTTTTCATGCTTCAAATTTCTATTTTGATGAATTTTTAAATTTATTTGTTGACTATCTGATACTTATTTTCAATATTCTGTCAGTGGCATTCGCTGAACTGAAACGAACGATATAAAGACCACCTGCACCATTCAGTGTGATTCTGTTAGTTTCGTTCAGTTCTTTTATTTTCGAACCCTGCATATTAAATACTTCAATTTTACCAACACCTGCAGTATAAACAGTCCGGTTTGTGACAGTGAAAAAGTTCTGAGAACTAATGTCGTTTGTAACAGTGCCAATATCACTTAACATTGTTACACTTGCAGAGGCTGCTGATAATAAAGAGTTTGAATATAAAACATCTCCATCGCCCAATGCACTTACTTTATAGGTATACACAGAATCTGCCTGAAGTCCGGTAATCCCGGTGCTGTTTGCCGACTGACCGGATACATCCACACTTTTAACCAAACTTGTACCTTTGTAAACAAAAATCCTGTATCCTGTTGCATTTGCGTCACCCGACGACCAGTTGGCAGTAAATTCTTTTATCCCAATGTTGGTAGCTGCACCAACAGTTGGAGTTGACAGAGCAACGGGTTGAGTAGTGTTTGATTTTAGTTGATAGAAGGAAAAAGCTCCCGGACTGATATTAACGATTCTGAATTTTGCATTTGTCAGAGTAACCGGGAAATTTATAAGAAAAATATTTTCTGTATCAACAGTGGTGGCGTATGTACCATACAAATCCCATGCGCTGGTTCCGGCATTCCAAACGGATAAAGTGAATTGTCGTCCGGTAGTGGCAGATGCATGAATTTCAAGCTGAGCCACCGATGATATTACAGGTAAATCCAGAACACCCGAATTGGAAGTTTTATCTAATTTAAGCATGTGCGTAAATGTTTCACCTTTCAGACCTGTAATGTTAGTGGATTGAATATATGCTTTTGTCAAATCAAATCCATTGGCGGAGAAAGTCGGAAATGTACCTAATGCAAGTGACCCTGAAATAACCGCACCCCAGGTGCCATCCGAAAAATCAGGATTTAACCGGTTTATGGTTAATGCCGTAGTTTTGGCAATAGCCGACGATGCTGAAGCATCTGAGTTCAGATAGGTAGCACCATCACCAACAGCCATCACTTTGTAAGTATATGTGGTTCCCATTGCCAGGTTGCTGAATGTCAAACCCGAAGATGCCTGTCCGGTAACATTGGTTGTGCTTAACAGATTTGTTGTTAAATAAAGCATTACATTATAACTTACTGCATTTGCAACGGGTGTCCAGTTGGCTGTAAAACCATCGGCGGAAATATTCGTCGGAGCTCCGATAACAGGAGCAGGCAATCCGAGAGTTGTAAAAGCGGCGGAAGCTGCCGAAGCGTCGGATGAATCGTAATTGGTCGCATCGCCAATAGCTGTAACAGTGTAAGTATAAGTAGTTCCGGTCTTTAATCCGCTGATGGCAGCACTTGTAGTAGCCTGTCCCGCAGCTAAGGTTGTGTTTGCAAGAGTTGCACCTTCATAAACTTTTATACTATATCCTCCCGATGCATTTGCAACTGTCGACCAGTTGGCTGTAAAACTGTTTGTACCAATATTGCCGGCAGTTCCCACCTGAGGAGAATCGAGTTTTGGTAGTGATGAATAATAAATGGTATTACCTGCAATTTTGGTATCAGCACAAATAAATGAACTTTTATTTGATAATGAAAAATCAAGAGTGGCAGCATTTGTAAATAGCGGAACAGTTGCAAAAGTGTTTGTGCCTGTAGGAACTGTCCCCGAAAATCCTGCCAGATAACACCAGGAGAATGTCCCTGTCAGTGTATTGGCTACTGTATAAAAAATAGTGTTACTTACCGTAATAGCTCCCGAGCCTGATGGCGCTCTAACTATCTGATCGGTACCATTGCTGACAATATTATAAAATGTACAATGGTCAAAGGAGGTTGTTCCGGTATTCACTGAATTGTTGTAAATAACAGAGGCTCTTGAGGAAATATTGGTGTTGTTGCTGAACGTGGTGTTTTTTATTGAAACATCACATTTTGCCGACGTTGCGTTGTTGATATACATTATTCTGCCTCCGCAATCATTAAACACCGAATTCTGAATATCGACAGCCTGAGTTGTACCAACTCCGTTTAATCTGATAGTACCGTTGCCTGATCCGTTTTTACAGGACCTGAAAAAACAATTGTTGATGTACAGTTTGATATTACTGGCACCTGTGTTTTGATCGTAAAAAGCCAGAGGTTGACCTGTTCCGCCGGCATTTACACCGTCAAATTCCAGTCCGTCAAACCGGACGGTTAATCCCGTGGTAGTAGTATTAAAAATATTGGCTGTTGAGCCGGTGGTGGTACTGTTTAACTTTAAAATTGGTCGCGCGGCAAGTCCGGCAGCAGCTTTTACAGTCGTGTTCCGGATTAACGTGTTGTTGTTCGAAGTGGAACCTGTGTTGAAAGTGTAGGCACCACCGGAAGTGGTTAATTCGTAAATATCGGCTGCTCCGCCTTTCAAATCGGCATTTAATACAGCAACGTCACTTTCGGCATATTGAAGTGTAAAACTGCCGGTTGAACTTGCTGTAGTAAATGACGCAGAGTTGGCTGATGGTGCAGAACTTGTATAATTTACACCATCACCTGTGGCTGTTACCGTGTACGTATAGTTTGCATTCGGAGATAAAATGCCGGTTATTGCCAACGAACCGGCAGTAGCTCCTGTAACGGTTTTGGGTGAGCCACTTACTAAAGCGTTTGCTCCATCATATACATTAATTGAATAGCTTGTAGCGTTTGCTACCGGTGTCCAGTTGGCAGTGAATCCGGAAAGTGTAATCCGGCTTGCAACTCCCACTGTTGGCACGTCAAGTGTAGTTTGTGCCGACAAAATATTTGCTATCAGAAAACAGGTAAGAAATAAAGTAATTTTTTTCATGATAATAGTATTTGAAAGTTTATATTTTAACGATATAAAAGTAAATAATCAGAAATCAAATGAACATCAATAATATTCCAAAAACTTTCAATAATCGTGCATACCCTGAAAAAGAGTTATTTATTCAGCAGATGGAAGTTCTTTAGTTGATACTTATTTTGAAAATACTGCTTAGTGAATTGCTGCTGATACGGCAAAAGTAAATTCCGGCGGGTAGATTGTTTAAATCAAAATGTGAAGTTCGATTTTCGTTAGTTGTGGTCTGAATAGCAGTAAGTTGTTGTCCCTGTATGTTGAAAATCAGCAGTGTTAAACCTGTATATATTTCAGATCTGCTAACGTAGTTTAAATCCCGGTGGTATTGTTGAAAGAGTATGAAAAATTTTTCGAACGTGCATCTGTTTCGGAGGTCTTTGTTGATAAACCCGAAAGTACCAGTTCCGGAATAAAAGAAGAATCTTCGCGGCTGTTGAAACGTACTTATCTGTTGGCCAGGTGAGCAACTGAATAATTAAATGTTTCATCGATATACACGGTTGCGAATGCGAAATTCGAAAAAAGGATAGCGAAAGCAATCAGAAGCGTTTTTTTCATTAATGCGGATTATATTGATTTATATCAATTTATTTTTTATGGTAATAATTATTTTCTGACAATTATTTTTTGTGTTTTCGATTCACTCGAATTGCAAATATGAAACAGATAAACGCCAGGTTTTAAATCTTTTATGCGAAAATCGCAGTCGTAAAATCCGGGTTGCAATATCCGGTTTTTAAAAAACGTTTTAACTAACCTTCCTTCCGTACTAAGCAGCTCAGCAGAAACAGGTGTATCAGGGTGCAATGTATTTTGAAATTGCAGATAGCCCGATTCGTTGTTGATTTTCACGATTAATTCAGAATCACCAATGAGCGGCGGGCTGTTACTGGTCAATGACTGCAAATAGGAAGGTCCGACATCGGTCAGCTTTAACGGACGGTTGACGGTTGTACCGCTTGCGTTAAATTCTTCGCAACCCACATCTTTCAAAATAGCATTTGCAGGTCGGGGAAGGCCGCGGATATCGAGGCTTAAAGCCGGGTCATCGTTTATATTTGCAATGTCCGGAATGGCCGGATAGTCTGATACGGCCGCATCTATGGCCGGACTTGTTCCCGACAGACCATAATAACCATCGGCGTTCAGCGTCAGTTTGGGGTCGGCGTAAGTCATTCCGCTCTGAATGGTAATGCCGGGAGTACCTGAATAAATATTGCCTTTAAACGTGGTACCGGCATTCGCATTCGTAAAAATAGTCCCGGTTTTTTTGAAAATATTGTTTACCCAGGTTCCGTTTGTTGCCCCGATACCTCCAAAATCTATTAACCCGCAATTTACAAATGTATTGTGTAAAAAATTGATGTTATCAAGTACATTCGTTGTATTAGCCGTGTAATAAACGTATGTAACGGCATCGGCAATTCCTCCGTTTCCGGCATTTTCAAAGTAATTATTATAGCAATAAATATTGTTGGCTTCCTTTACCCGAATACCTCCTGCTCCGATAAAAAAGTTGCCGTAAGCCACACAGTTATCTCCGTTCCGGAAGCAAAACATGGCATTCTGATTGTTGACACAGGTGTTGTAACGGATTACATTTTCACGACATTTGTTCGAAATGGCTTCACTGTCGCCCATACCTGTATTATTGAAGTAACAATATTCAACAACAGTTCGTGAGATGTAAGTTGAAGTTGCTCCGTTGCTGATTCGGATACACTCATTGCCGTTATCACCTCCGGCGCCGGGCATGTTTTGAAATGAACAATAACGGATTTTGTGGTATCCGGGAACTGTTGCCCCCGGATCGATATGAATCAGATTACCTGCCGGAGCAGTTACCGGTTTATTTTCAAAATTACAGTAGGAAATTTCGTTGTATTGGCCAGGGGCAATCAGCGATATGTATTTTTGAGCAGAATATCCGTTGAAATTTAAGTTCTTAATTTTGTTGTTGCTACCATAAACCATTATGACAATTCCGGTAATGCTTCCTGATGTGAACTGGAATCCGTTGAAAGTTACATTATTGCCTGTAATCGATATTGCGTTGGTTCCGTCCAGAAAAACCGCACCCGCAGTAGCTGCCTGAACGGTAATGTTCGATTTTGCAATACTGATGGTATTATTCGAATAATGTCCGTTAACCAGATTGATAATATCTCCTGAATTTGAATTGTTTATTGCTGTTTGCAATGCGCTGACTGAACTCACATTGATGGTTGCGGCTTTCGCACTATTTAGCGTAAAAGTGAATGTAATCAATGAAATCAGGAAGGATGGAAGTAGTTTAAACATGTTTACTTTAATTGAATACTTTAATCAGCTTGATTCTTACTCTTCTGTGTTTTTATCTCCTTTTTTGTCTTTCTTTTTTGATTTGGCGGCATGTCTTCCGGTTCCGTCACCGGTATCAATATAACCAGCTTTGGGATTTAAGCGGTCAAGTTCGGCCTGCAGACTCTTGCGTGCAGCAGAGGCTTCGGGACTTTCTGTATGAGCCGGAACCAATATTTCCTCGAACGGAGCTTTGCGCATATCAAACAACTCGCCTGACTGATTGAGTTTCCATTCTTTGCTCCGTACCCAGTAATTGTTTGCTAATTGCACAAAAAGCGAAGTACGGGCTGTTCCCTGTTGTCCGTGTATTTGCGCATTAAAACTCTGTCCGTCGAGAACCACATCGGTTGGTAATTTTACGCCTGCGATTTCGGCAAATGTTGGAATAAAATCAGTTGAGCTTATCAGGTCGCTGCATACTTTACCTTTGGGTGTAACCCCCGGCCAATAAACAATCAGTGGTTCGAGGCTGCCTCCTTCTTCCATTTTTCCTTTTTGACCTATCAGTCTTCGTCCGCCAATAGTGGCAGCATCTGCACGGGGACCTGCTGTGCCGTTATCGCTGAAGAAAATAATTATTGTATTGTCGCTGATTTTCAATCTGTTAAGTTCTGAACGTAATTTGCCCACCAATTTATCCATATAGCTAATGTTGTCTTCGTAAAAATCCTTTGTATCAGGTTTACTGTCGGGTGTTTTTACTATCTCGCCATGTACATGCGACAAAGAATAATACGCAAAAAATGGTTTGTTTTTATTTTTTGTCATAAATGTAACCAACTCCCGATGCATTAAATCGGGCATGTATTCATTTTCTTTCAATACCAGATCCACGCCATTTTGTCTGTATCTTTGTTTTCTATCGTCATTGTTCCAGTATATTCCGCTTCCATAGAATCGGAGGTAATCTTCGAAACCGAAATCGGAAGGGTCGAGTGGAAGTTGCCCCCATTTACCAATGGAAGTGGAGACATAACCGGCAGGTTTCAGATAAAAAGGAATCATTTTTTCGTTGGGCGAAAAAACTTCGGAGCAGGCATCCTGATTGGTGGCACCTGTACGGAAATTGTAACGACCGGTGAGTAAAACCGCACGTGACGGACCACTCAGCGGATTAGCGTAAGCATTTGTAAATCTTATTCCTTCGCTTGCCAGTTTATCAATATTTGGTGTTTTGTAATTGTCGGCATTATTACAGCCCACTTCGGCATAGCCCAAATCGTCGGCAAGAATAAATATGATATTTGGTTTTTTAGTTTGTTCTTTCGCCTGTGCAACTGTGGAAAGACTCAGAACTCCACCTGCAATTAAACCTGTGGTTTTAAGATAATTAATTCGTTTCATGTATTTGTAATTTATATGTCTGCCCCCTGATTCCCTTTAAAAGGGGAAATATGTCCGGTGCATAAAGTTTTTGTTTAATTTATAATTATTTCCTTGCGTGTTCTGAATTTTAATTTGAGTCACAGGTGTTATGTATATTTACCTGACTTTAAATTCGATAATAATATTGAACAGCGGTGTTTTACTCAAATTCTTAACTACGTGAATCATTGGCTCAGCAAACCTTACGGTGTTTGGAACCTGTATGCCCCCGCCGGGCGTACCATTGGGCTTGTAGCGCGGATCGGTAAGCTGAACTTCGTTTAAACGAACCACTACCCGTTGTGCATGGCTGTGTAACTCCCTGGTGTCGCCTCCATTAAGACGCTCCTCGAAAATGCGCAATTCAGCATCATCGTAAACCACTGTGTTTTTAGCCGGCTCAATCCATTTTTCGGGAACTTTCGGGGTCGGATGATTTTTCTTAACTGCCACTTCAAAAAAATCACCTGTTGTAATTATGTATTTCTCATTTGGTTGAAACACACACACTTCTCCTCGTTTTAATGTTTTGTTGATTTTTGAACTCTTCAACTTCGTGTCAGTAAGCGCAACAATAATCCGTTTGCCAAAGACAGTGTCGTTTTTATTATAACCAATACTTGACTGACGCATGACTTTTACAAAATCATTTTCGAGTGCTACAGAGTCAATTTGAGTAGTTGCTGAAATTTGACAAACCAACAATGTAAAAACAATGATTGTAATTAATTTATTCATAAAACAAGCCCTAACCCCTGAAGGGGAATTAAGTTATTATGGATTAATTCATTAAGTTTTAATGTTGTTTTTTTTTAAATTAAAATACGATAATATACCTGCATATTTCCGCCTTGTGGTATCAGGGGCAGGTTTAAAGGTATTTTTATTCAATTTCGAACACTATAAAATTATCAAACTGTTGATGACTTATGGTGGTACGGAATCCGAAAAATCCTTCGGTATAAGGTTTTTCATCTTTCAGTTCCCAATACAAATCATCGTCGATAAAATAGCGCACCAAACCATTTTGAACAATAATTTTAACCTGATATTCCGTATTGCCCTTCAGCAAATGTGCAGCATCGGTATATTCCTGCAAAACAGGTTTATTTCCATCGCTGTTGTATTTCCGGAAGCGGGTAAATTTATTGTAATGCCCCCCGACTCCTGCATAATAAAGATTCAGATTATCATACGAGGAGAATTTTCCATCGCGAACTATTTCTTTTTCGTTGGCAGGATCGGTTGCCATCCAGAATGCATTCAGGTCGGACACACGGTCGTTTTTACCTCCCTTATCCAGTACGTTTACATCATAAATAATCATGATATTACCCTTCAGGCGGGGTTTAAACCAAACAGTCGCCCCACGTGCCGCACTTACATCCAATTTACCATCAACTATCTGAATAGTTGAAGAGTCGGGTTTTTCAAATTCAACCTTCCAGTTCGAAAAACCTTTATCAAATGTTTCGGAGTAAATTATTTTTTCATTTCGAACTGTACAAACATAAGGCTTTTTGTCAGGCACAGAGCTACTAAAGCTCTGTGCTGTACAAATTGAAGTAAAGCTGATGAATACCAAAAAAAACTGTTTTTTCATTCTGTTCATATTGTAAAACGGTACAACCGCAAATTTACTCTTTTGTCTTTAATCCTGGCTCTTGACTCATGGTTTTTTGTTCTTTGCTCTTTGCTCTTTGCTCTATTCAATACTTCCCGCCTTACGACCTTTTTTATTGGAGTCGGTGCTAACCGGAGTCTGCCAGTTTGCTAATTTTGAGAAATTTACACATTGTTCGTGTTCGCGGTTCATGGCAGCTTCAAACAGGTTTCTCATCATGGCTTCCTCTTTAGCATAAGCTTTGTCGCCTGTCACACTTTTAGTTTCCAGCGGATCTTTTTCGTAATCGTACATTTCAACGGCTTCAATTTTGGCATCGCTAAATGGTTTATCAGCTGAATAATAATCTCCAATCCACGCTGTGTAGCGGAATCGTTTGGTACGAATGGAGTAGCCCATTGATTTTCCGCGCGGATATTGACTCATCGAATATTCTCTCAGCTCAACGCCGGGGTTTTTCATAGCCGGAACCAGACTGATGCCATCTAAGTATTTCGGTGTGGGAATTCCGGATAATTCACACAATGTAGGGAAAATGTCCACAAATTCGCATTGTGTGGTTGGTTTTACGTTTTTCAACATGCCTTTTGGTCCACGAATAAGCATGCAGGCATGTGTAGCATTCTCAAAATCAGTATGCTTGTTCCAAAGTCCGTGATCGCCCAGATGCCATCCATGATCGCCCCAGAGAATCACGATAGTATTTTCGGCCAATCCAAGCCGGTCGAGTTCGTTCAGCACTTTTTGCAATTGAGCATCCATATACGAAGTGGCTGCGTAATAACCGTGAATAAGTTCTTTTTGTTTGTCGACCGGCAAATGTTGAAGTTCTTCTTCTGAATAACTGTCAAACTGAGGGATGTCAGTATATTGTTTCAATTCGCCTGAAACATGGTAAGCCATATCCGGACTTCCGGCTGCTTTTTTCTGAAATGGTGCAATTTGAAACTGATCGCGTTTGTATAAATCCCAGTATTTTTTGGGGGCAACAAATGGTAAATGAGGCTTGATAAATCCGACAGCAAGGAAAAAAGGTTTGCCTTTCGCTTTCAGCTGATGCATAAGTTGAATGCCTGCTTCGGCAGCTAAACCGTCCTGATAAGTGTTGTCGGGGACATCGGCACATTCTGTTGCCGGGCCTTTTTTGCCTTTTTCGGGCGTTGAATTTACATAGGTAGCAACTTTTACATTCACATAAGGAATTGACCATGATGGGGCGTCGTGTCCCGGGCCTGTGCTGCCCATGTGGTAAATTTTACCAACAGCAGCAGTTTCGTACCCGTTTTTAATAAAATATTCGGGCATACTTACAGCGTTCGGATTTACCTGACGGAAGTCGGTCACCAAATCCCATACCCGCGTTTTATCAGGGCGCATGCCGGTAAGACAACTCGCACGTGTGGCACCGCTTATGGCTTGTTGTACATAACAATTCTGAAATGCATAACCTTCGTTAGCCAATCGGTCCATGGCGGGCGTTTTTGCATTTTTATCGCCGTAGGCAGCAATTAGTGGTTTCAGATCATCCACTGCGATAAACAGAATATTGGGTTTTTGAGTTTTAGCTTCGTTCTTTTGTGCCATTGCAGGCATTGTTGCCAAACCCATTATTGCGAAATTGAGTCCCTGACTCTTAATTAGTTTTTTCATATTATTTGCATTTTTTTATCCATTCAGGTCCGACATTTTCGGGCTTAAGCGGAGTTAAATTAGTATTGTTTTTAAAGTCAAACCTGTACATTCCATCTTTTCCTGTTTTTAAATCCGGATTTTGAACTTTAATTCCAACAGGTATTGCGGTGTTGCATGTACTTTTGCCATAAACTATATTCCCGGAAAAAGTATTTGGTTTGAAATGAAATATATTCAATGGTTTTAAGCTGTCTTGTTTCACAATATTTACGGAATATCCCCTGCAATTGTATATCAGGTTTTTTACAAACTGATTATTTTGTGGTAAAAGTACCATTTGCAGTTCGGGCCAGTCATTTTTATACGAGTATCCGATATCAATTCCGTTTCTACCACAATCAGCTATTAAATTGTTGGCAAAATAACAGTTCTCCACCTGTAGATATTTGGGTAACGATTTCTTTTTTTTAGCAAAATCGCCTGTCAGATTTTTGTCGTAAAATTCGCCGGCAATTAATCTCAAACCGTCTTCAGTAACATCAGCTATATAGTTGTTTATTACCTTATGATCAGCCCCGGCAACTCTTATTCCTGTAGTACCTTTCACTCCTTCGCCCAGTATAATATTGCCTTCGAATGTATTGTCCTTACCTCTTCGGCCAACCAATCCTCCTTTTGATGCAATAACGGTATTAAATTTTACCACATTATGATTTGATTTTAACGAAACGATTTCAGTACCTTCACCATCCGCATGTTCAAACAGATTGTATTCAATGCTGAAATAGGCGCCATCATCTCCCGTTTGGTCATCATGTCCGTAACCCCAGATTCTGAAAATTTCCCGACCATTGGTTTTTGGTAAATAAGGTATGTCCTTTATATAACAACTGTCTGCTTTGTTGTATCGGGCATTCTCATTGTCGTTACCAAGAACGGGGTTCATGTTGCTTTTTCCGCGTAGCAAACAATGGTCGATTCGATTATAACTACCTTTAAAATAAATCCAGTAATAACCGGTTTGAAAATTATCAGGATTATAGTCGATTATAGCGCTGTTGGTGAGCCGGCAATGATCCGAATTGAAACTCACTACCGACCCATCGTTTAATTTCCCGTTTTTAAAAACCAGCCCGGTTACAATCAGGTGGGGTTTTGAAAACACAAGCGACGAATTTCCCGAGAGAGTTACTTTTCCGGGAGTCTGAGCCTGCAATGTAACAGGCAATCCGGGTTTGGCATCCGGGTTAAAATCGATATTTACATTTTTCCATTCACCGTTCTTTAAAACCACTGTATCTCCGGCTTTAGCTTTTGATATGGCTGAAAATAATTCGGAGTTGTTGCCGGCAAATATTCTGTTTTGTGCCGACAACAGGCTGATAAGCCCGATAAAAGTTAAAGTGAAAGCGCTTCGGAGTATGCAGGATTTTTTTTTCATTAATGCTGTTGTTTTATTTAAAGCCCGGGCAGATTCATCCACAGAAGCGGATTTTTAACCGGTAAATTTCTTAAACTTTCATTGCCTAATTTCTTATTCATGAGTGTTTTCCATGTGTCATACCATTCTGTGTTGTTGTAAGCATTTGCTGCCAGGAACAGGAATGCTGATGGTCGCGGCTGCTCTTCCCATTCACTAATGTCCTGTTTGTAGGGCCATTTTTCTTTGTTATTTATATATGGAAACATAAATTCAACTGCTTTTCCGGCAAAGCGACCATCATTTGTTTTAAAGTTCCAGAGGTCGTTGTTTTTATCCGAAATCAGTGTAACCAAAGTCGCCATACCATCGAGATTAAACTGCATGTACGAATATGGTTTTGTACGTGCCAGTTCTTCGGGAAAACTGCCATCCACAGCCATTTGCTTCGGGAGCAAAATGGTTTTGTAGCGATAGCGAATACTATCGAGCATCGATTGATTATCGGTAAGCAAAGCGTAGGCAGCTGCTTGTGTATGCCACCACATTCCATGATTATTTTTCCAGTTTTTCTCCGAAATGCCGTACGGATGAGTGTTGAGCCAGTTTAAAAACCGCGTAAACCATTGCTTCACTTCTTTATCAAGATTTGCCGAAAAATAGGGTGAACGCTCCAGCTGCTTTACCGACAAGGCAACTTCTATAAGCGGAGTAGCATCAATTATTCCAATCCCGCGACCGGTACAAACGCCTTTTATTGCCTGTGAATAAAGTAAATGTGGATTCATCATCGTTGTTGTATCGGCAAACCACGCATTCAGATGTTTTGAGGCAGTTTCTACATATTTTTTTTTGCCTGTCAGCAGATAAGCTGAAGTTTGTGTTCCCGTTATCCAGCTTAGTTTTGATAAAAGTTCATGGTGAGTGTCAAAGTTTTCAGGATTCCGCTGACCATCTTTCTGTATGTATTTGCCATTCGGGTCAGCCGGATTCGGCCACCAGTAAGTTCCTTCGGAATAGTAATCGTGTTTTCCGCCTGCACTTCGCACGCAGGTAGCCGAAGTTACTGTTTGTGGTTTTATATTCAGCTGTTCGTCGGCAGTTTTTACTACATTTTCTTTTATGTCGTTAACCAGTTTTGTGATGACGGGTTTACTCCGGGTTTCGAAAAATGCAATCATTTGTTGCTTCATCGACAAAGCCACACGTTGATATTTTTTCTCCTTTGCAACATTTACTTTTTCAAGCGGGTCATTTTGGTAATCATATAATTCAGTTCCGACTATCAGACTTTCGTCGAACGGTTTATCCGACCTGAATCCATCTTTCAACCACATGGTGAACCGATAGCGTTCATTCCGGATAGAATAACCCATAAAATTACTATCAGCAAAACCCAAACGGCCTTTTTCAATGTTATTTTCAGATCTGGGATATTGGCTTACCGCAAATTGTTTCACCTTACTTTTAGGGTTTCTCATTAAAGGAACAAGGCTTTTGCCGTCCAGATGAGCGGGGATATTTACACCTGCCAGATTGCAAAGTGTGGGAAAAACATCAACAAATTCGGAAGGTGAGTTTGTTTTGTTTGCTTTTATTCCCGGAGCTGAGATGATGAGCGGTGAGCGTGTGGCCTGCTCAAAGTTAGTGTGTTTACACCACAGGTTATGGTCGCCGAGATGCCAGCCATGATCGCCCCAGAGCACCACAATGGTATTGTCGGTCAAACCAAGCGAATCGAGTGCGTTGAGTAATATCCCTACCTGAGCATCGGTATATGAAACTGCGGCATGATAGCCATGAATCAATTCTTTCTGTTTTTCCGGAGGTAACGAAATTCCGAACTCTTTTTGGTCGGTGAATTCAGTTAAAGCAGGGATGTCCGTATAGAAACGTATCTCACTGGCAGTGT
Source organism: uncultured Paludibacter sp. (assembly GCA_937897985.1). Lineage (GTDB taxonomy): Bacteria > Bacteroidota > Bacteroidia > Bacteroidales > Paludibacteraceae > Paludibacter. The sequence continues at coordinate 100,164 of CALCBD010000032.1, forward strand.
GATAAGCTATGTCGACGCCGTTTTTTACTTTTTCCTGAAATGGTGCAACCGGCATTTTATCGCGGTCGTACATGTCCCAGTATTTTTTGGGAGCAACAAAAGGTAAATGGGGCTTTAAAAAGCCAACAGCCAGAAAAAAAGGTTGATGCTGTTGCTTTAACTGAACCAGAATATCTTTGGCCTGAAGTGCATTTGCACCATCGTCGTAGGCATTATCGGCAATTTCAATACACTCGGTGGTTGGTCTGATTCGGGCCAATGCATAAGTAGTTGCTTCAGACTGAGTCATCCCCTGTGCCAATGCTTCTTTGATGTACTTTTCAGCCAACAGTCTTGTCCCGGGTTGTTGATAATTTCCCAAAACAGGTTCGCCCGTTGCCGTATTAAAGTATTTTCGTGCAGTTTTATAGTAGGGCACACTCCACGAAGGTGCATCGATTTGTTTGTCGACACAACGCGGATCGTAAATTTTGCCAATGCCCTGTGTGCTGTAACCCTGTGAAATCAGGTACTGTGGTAAACTTACAATATCAGGATTTACATCCCGCATTTTTGTCTTTAAATCCCACACTTTGGTATGGTCAGGACGTAAACCTGTCATGATGCTGGCGCGCGTAGGCCCCGACACAGCCTGTTGGCAGTAATTCGACAGAAAAACAGTACCGCGCGACGCCAGACGATCGATATTTGGGGTGCTGATTGTTTTATCGCCGTAACATCCAAGTATCGGTTTCAAATCGTCGACTGCAATAAAAAGAATATTGGGCTTTTTAGTTTCCTGAGCATGTGTGAGAAATGAGATGCCGGTCAAACTTAACACTGCTAATTTTATAGTTTGCTTTTGAATTTTCATTTCAGTTGAAAATTATTTGGTGTTAAATTCAATTTTTCCTTTTTCTTTCAGCATTTTACTTCGTACCAATGCTTCGAGGTAATAGTAGTCGGCATACACAAGCGGGACGTTAACTTCCGAATTTTGAGGATACGAACCGGTAGACTGTGTTAGTAAAAATCCTTTATTTGCCTTATATGCTGACAAATATGATTTGTTGAGTGAATTGATTATGGTATCGGCCATGCTGCGATAATATGCTGCTTTCGATGTGGGATACATTGATAATTCATACAAAGCAGAGGCATAAAGTGCACCTGCAGATGCATCCCGCGGTGTTGACTTTCCTGCAGGTGCATCAAAGTCGAAATAAGGAATTTTATCAGCCGGTAAATTTTTATGATTCAGAATAAAAGACGCAATATTTTCGGCAAATTTCAGGTATTTGATGTCCTTTGTTTCGCGATACATCATAACATAGCCGTACAATGCCCAGCCCTGACCACGCGACCACGACGAACTGTCGTTCAGTCCCTGATGGGTGGTTTTTTTCAGCACTTCACCTGTTTCGGGGTTATAATCCACCACGTGGAAACAACTGTAGTCCGGTCGAAAGTGGTTTTTCATGGTTACATCGGCATGCGAAACTGCAATTTTGTAAAACATCGAATCGTTGGTGTGATGAAATGCGTAAAACAACAATTCCAGATTCAGCATATTGTCAATTATGACCGGATTTACCCATTTTTCGCGGCTGTGATCCCACGAAAGAATTGCACCTGTTTTCGGATTGAAACGTTTGGAAAGTGTATAGGCTGATTGTATCAGAATATTTTTGTAATTTTCATTTTTCGTAACACGATATCCGTTACCAAAACTGCACAGCATTTTGAAACCCATGTCGTGTGTTGTTCCGTTGGTTTTCTCAGGTTCAATTTTCAGCGTAAATTCATCCGCCGTTTTTTCCCATTTTTTGTTCCCTGTAAGTTCGGATATAAACCAGAGATTGCCGGGGAAAAAACCGCTGCACCAATCGGAAGAAGGAACCAGACGCAACAAGCCGTTGTATTCGAGACTTCGGGGTGTAACTAACCTGTATTTTTTCTGATTGCTGTATTTATCCCACGAAGCCGGCTGTACCAAAGCAGAATCGATACAGTTTAAAAGAAAAGAGGTCTGCTTTTCGATTAACTTCAATGGTGCTTTGGTTTGCCCGGCTTTTGAGGGTATTGTAACTGAAACAACAAAAGAAAACGTCAGGAATACTAATTTATACCGGTCGAAAAAATTCATAATCTTAAAATATATTTCTTATTTCTTAATTGAGTTTGTGAATGCTGTTGTAGCTGTTTTTAAAGCTGCAATTGCCGAAGTCATTTGTGCGTAAGTGCTTGTTCCGCTGTTTCTTACTGCTGTTGCGTCTGTAATTGCCTTGTTGAAAACAAAGTTTGAAGCCGATGAAACCTGTCCGACTCCGGTTCCGACAGGTGTTGCCGCTTTGAGTGCCGTACAGTCAATAATCAAATCGCCTAAAACGATACTTGCCTGAATGGTGAAAATTGCCTGTCCCATTTTGTAGCGGGCAGCGTTGGTGGCTCCCTGGGTCAGTGCCACATTGTCGCGGGCTGTTTTTGCTGTTGTAATTGCAGTTGTAAATGCATTTTTTGCAGCAGTCACCACCTGACCTTTGGCTGTACCAACCACAAAGCCGGGGTTTAATGATTCAGCCAGCAATATTGTATCGTTCAGAGGTCGGTGATCTGTAAGCATTGGGACAAATGCCGCTTTTGGAACAATCAAATTGGTTAATGCTTTTGATACACCATCGTACGAAATGCCGGCTTTATTCACTGAATCGCTGGCAGCAAGCAGAGCATTCAGATAATTGGTTCGGTTAACTGCAATGTACTCGCCTGCGTTGTAACCGGCTACCGAAGCTTCAACCATTGTTTTTTGTTCTGTAATATAAGCTTTCGATTTGGTAAGAAACGTGTTGAAATCGATTGGAATAATAGCAGATACAAAGGCTTTTTTGGCAGCCGAAAGTGCTTCTACCGCCAGTTTTATCTGCAAATCAGACAATATTGATGTTCCCCGGGCAGCAGATGCTTTCGTTATTGCTGTGGTAAAAGCTGTTTTAGCATCGGCTAAAACCTGTCCACCCAGATTTCCCTGAACTGTTGCGGTGTTCAGAGCTGTAGCAGCTACAATCGAATCATTTAATTGCCGGCGGTCGGCTATCCATAATTTATCCCAGAATGCTTTTGCCGGAGTTGCAAGTGCTTTGTCGGCAGCCACTATTTGTGCTATAGTCACAGCGGGATTGTCGAGTACCGCCTGAGCTGCTGCCAAAGCAGTTAAATAGGGTGCCTTAACACTGGCCGAATCGGTGGTGGTTTTATAGTTGTTTTTGTTAAACCCAACCCTTGCTGTATCAGCCATCATTTTTTGCTCAGCCAGGTATTCTGTCATTTGGGTTTTATACTCATCCAGTGTTTTAGGTGGTACCACAGTCAGTTCATCTTTCATCGTACATGCACTGAATCCTGCACCGGTAAGCAACAATAAACCGAATATCAGTTTTTGATAATTATTATATATCTTGTTCATAATCATTGTTTTTAAAAAAATTAATAACTTGGATTATTTAAAATTATAATTTCGTTGTTGGTGTCAATTTCGGTTTGTGGGATTGGCAACAACAAACGGTCGTTGATAAAGAAACTTTCGATAGGAGGCAGGATAGGACTGTATTTGGAATAAAGTGCAGCCCAGTCTGTCACAAAGTGATGTGTTTTGAGAATGTTCATTGCCATGTCCGGATCGCCGTAGGATTTGTTCATTCTTAATAAGTCATACCAGCGCTGGTTTTCGAAAGCAAGTTCTATCCTTCGTTCTTTGTAAACAGCATCCAGAGCAGCGGTGGTTGATGTGAATGCCGGAAGCGGATCAACACCGGCCCGGGCACGAACCTTATTTACTTCTATGTGAGCATTTACATATTCAGTGGGGTCTTGCGCTAATAATTCGGCATATAACAATACAATATCGGCATAGCGTATGACAGGCCAGTCGTTTTCCGATTGTTTTGACTGAGTCATGGTAGCATCCTGATATTTAGAGATATAAGGGATTAGTGTGGTTGGTGTTTTTTGCCAGTTTCCGAAACTTGCTGCAGTACGGGTATCTTTTACATCCGAAGCCATCAGACTCATTAATTCTAATGTAGGGTTGTTGTTTCCTTCGGGAGTTCCGATTTTCAGAAAAATATTGGCAGAACCATCAGGGGCGAAATTAGTCCAGAAAGGGGATCCTATACCGGAAGTTCCACCCAGATAACGTACAGCAAAAATAATTTCTTTGTTCATTTCGTTACTTATGTTGAAAATATTGGCATAAGCACTTGCTGAAATTCCCTTATCGGTAAGCAGACCATAGGCAGGTGCAGCCATCACTTCCTGTAAAAGCGGCTTGGCTAATGCCAGATTTTCCGCTCCTCCGATTTGCATATACACTTTTGCCAACATGGCTTTAGCAGCCCATTTTGTAATTCTTCCCTTGTCGCTGGCTATTGCATAGGCGTCAGGAGCTTCGCCGGCAGCTTTTATCAAATCGGGTATTATTATTTCATTGTAAATTTCGCTCACAGGACTACGGTTGATCTTTTTGGCTTCGTTTGGCCCGATTACGGTGGTTACCTTAAACATATCTCCGAAAAGATTTACCAGTGTAAAATAATGATATGCACGCATAAAAAGAAGTTCACCTTCGTACTGAGCCCTTGTGGCTTCGATAGTTACATATTTATTGTCGGCTACCGATGGCAGTACAGCATTGATGTTGGAAATGTTTTGAAACAGCCTGTACCAATAGTCTTTTATCATAGGTAAACTCGATGAGGGACGGAAAAAAGCGAGGTCGCATAAATCAACCCGTTCGCCTGATCCGGTTCCTGTGTTGGCATTACAGGTATTGTCACTTCTGAACTCCGTAAACCGCCATTCAACAGCAGTCACATTGCACATCCCGGCATAGCATCCCATTATACCTAAATTGATACGCGTAGGATTCGTATAAAAATCAACCTGCGAAAGTACAGATTCAGGATTGTCGGTGAGTATATCTTCACAGCTACTCAGCGTGAAAAGTGCTGATATGAAGAGAATTATTCCAATTTTATTTTTCATTTTTGTAATTTTTTAGAAATTAGTTGATTAGAATGTTAAGTCAAATCCAATGGTATAAGTCCTGTTCAAAGGGAATGCTCCTCTTTGATAACCATCACGCAACGGATTTTTGTTTGTATCCTGCGGATTTGGTGAAAAGTCCTGATCGCCGGAGTTAATACTTTCCTTACGTGCTTCGGGATTGATACCCCGATAGTTTGAACCCATAAAATAGAGCAGGTTTTGTCCCGAAAAATAAGCCCTGAGTGCACTAAAACCAATTTTTTTGCAAATATTTGAAGGTAAATTATATCCGAACGACAAATCGCGTAAAGCGGCATACGATGCATCTTCCAAACAATAGTCGCTCAACATAAGGTCTCCACCGTTTGTGGTTGTTCCGTAAACCGTTTTTCCGTCTCCGGGGAAATTCGGACTTACATAACGGTTTTTAACGTAAGCCATATTGGTACGAAGTTGTTCGTTGTAATTGATATTACCGTTGATCAGTAAGCCACCCTGACTTCCCTGAAACATAAAACTCAAATCGAACTGTCTGTAATTGAATGTGTTGGTTATACCCCAGGTGAAGTCGGGGAATGGTGTTCCCAGTACCACACGGTCGTCTGTATTGATGGCATTATCACCATTGATATTTTCAACCTTTAAGCCACCGACAATAGGTGCATATTTCGTATAATTAAACGGAACGCCATTTTTATCGGTCACTGCTTTTGCTGCAGCCACTTCCTCAAAACTTGTCCAGACGCCGGCACTTTTATATCCAAAAAACTGAATAGCCGGTTGACCGACGATAGCCCGGTATACTTCGTTTCGTTCACCAAAATTGTCGACGTGATCCTGTGTTCCGTAACTGATTAAAGTGTTTTTATTTGTTGAGAAGTTGGCCGATGTTTTCCACTTGAAGCGTTTGGAATCGATGTTAGTGGTGGTCAGTTCAATTTCAAGACCTTTATTATTAACCCGTCCGATATTGTTCCAATACATTTGATGACCGGTGATAAACATGGCCGGTTGTTGTAATAAAAGTTGAATAGTGTAGGAGTCATACATATCCACAGTCAGGTTTACACGGCTATTGAACAGGCCAATGTCGATACCCAGATCCGTTTCACTGGTTCTTTCCCATGTAATATCGGGATTTCCGAGCGAGGAACCATTTGCGGATAAACCGGACTGAATGGTACCAACTCCCGAACCACTTGAATAGTTATTTGTATTCAACAGATTCATGTAAGCATATTGAGGGATTTCGTTATTTCCGGTTAATCCCATACTTAATCTGAATTTCAGATTTGAAAGCCAGGTAAGATTTTTCATAAAACTTTCTTCTGATGCGCGCCAACCTAACGAACCAGCCGGGAATGTTCCCCATTTGTGTCCTGCAGCAAAGATGGAACTTCCATCAGCGCGAAGGCTTACTGACCCCAGATACTTACCTTTGAAAGCATAATTTATCCTGCCAAGATATGACATCAATGCCTCGGTGTAATAATAGCTTGTAGAGCCGTTTACACCTGTCGATGGATTATCGACAAGTATGTATGTTCCCATATTAAAGGAAAGTAACTCCTCGTCAGGATAATTGGTTCCAACCATTTTGTTGAATTTGCTTCCTGTTTTTTGAAGTGTAAAACCGGCCAAAGCACCAATTTCATGATTACCGGTTTTTTTTGTGTAATTCAGGGTGTTTTCAGTCAGTAATTCTGAACGTAAATTCATCAATCTGTCTAATTCATTGGGAGCTCCAAATGTAGTTGCCGAAGTTTTTTGCTTTTTATTGTACTCTTTATAAGCAATATACACGCTGTTGGAACTTTTAAATTCCAATCCTTTTATTAATTTAACCGAAATGTATGCATTGCTTTGCAAACGATAATCATCGGTGAAGATTCTGGTACGTTCACGAATAGAAGTTGGATTTTGCTGACTCGAGCCACCGGGATTGGCTCCGGTTATGTTCCATATTTCGCCATTAAGGCCTTCGCCTGTAATGATAGTTCCGTTAAAATCAGACTGGGTGGCATAATCTCCAACTGCTTTACCGGTCAGGGTGGCTGTTGCTTCATTGTGGCGTATAGGTAACCAGGTCGGGTAACGACTATAATTATTCAGGTCGATACCGGGGTTTTCCTTATGACTGAATGAGGGTGAAAAACTAAAGCCTACAGTTACTTTTTGCGACAAATCGGCATCCATTTTTGCTCTTAATGTGTATTTGTCATATGTGCTGTTTTTCATAATTCCATTCTCGCCGGTATAAACACCCGAAATATAATATTTCAGATTTTTATCACCACCCGAAGCACTTAACTGGTAGTTGTTGTTCGTTCCGAAAGGTCTTAATGCATCGTTAACCCAGTCGGTTGGTTGATCGGCAAAGTATTTCTCAATTAAATAAGCTGCCTGATCGCCGGTTGTCATCATGTTGTATTTCATGGTAGCAGACGAACCATCCACTAAAGGATCCATTCTTCGTAAGTTTGCCTCATCCATATATAGTTGCATAACCTCCTTTTGGGTGAGCATATCCGGCATTTTCAAAGCATTACGTATACCGGTGTACATTTTAAAACTGTACTTAGGTTTCTTGATATTGCCGTTTTTTGTAGTTATCAGAATAACCCCGCCTGCTGCTCTTGAACCGTAAAGTGCCGACGAAGAAGCATCTTTTAAAACTTCAACCGATTCAACATCGCCCATACTTACAGTTGCTAAACCGTCGGGTGTAGGCACTCCATCGATAACTATTAATGGTGAGACATTTGCACTGATAGAACCCATCCCGCGAACACGAATAAGAGCAGCTTCTCCGGCTTCCGGATCGACATTTAAAATCTGAACGCCGGCCATTTTTCCCTGCAGTGCCTGCTCAATATTCGAAACCGGTATTTCGTCAAGTTTTTCGTTCTTGAGTTTGGCAATTGCACCCGTTAAATGTGATTTTTGCTGGGTTCCATAGGCTACAACCACTACTTCATCCATCACTTTGGTATCTTCTTCCAAAACCACGTTTAAAACTGCAGAGTTGCCGACTTCTTTTAAAACGGTTTTGTATCCAATGTAAGAAAATACAATCGAAGCTTTGTTGTTGGGTACCTGAATGGAGTATTTTCCATTAAAATCGGTAATTGTTCCCGATTTCGAACCACTCACTAATACATTAACTCCGATAAGAGGATCGTTTTTACCATCGGTCACCGTTCCTGAAACTTTAATTTGTGAAAACCCGCTTGATATTCCGGTAATTAAAATTACGAAACAAAGCAGCACTTTTCTGACAAATTGATTGTCTTTTGATCTTTTCATGTACTTGAAATTTAAATAATTATAGATATAACTGGTTATTTTGTTTGTCAATTAGTAATTGTTCAGAGCCTGATAAACTGTGTTTTAACTTTAGCTGACCTGACTGACACAATACTGTTTTGCCCTTTTAGAAGCACTTTTACACGCGCTCTTCCATTTTGTGCCTGTACTTTTTTCGAACCACCTGCAGTTCCCTGATAAATCAGAAGTGTGTCGTCGCCGGTAATGTCAAATTCAATGAAATCGGCGGCATCCAGGCATTTAACGCCTTTTGAGTCGGTCAACTGTGCTTCCACCCACATTTCATTGTCCGAAACCTTTATTGTTTTACACTCCATTTGAGCAACATCGCCCCACTTTTCTGTTTGGTATTCGAAATGAATTTCATCAACCAGCATACTGTCTTTTTTAGTTTTGGTTTTTATAGTTGCTACAGCTTTAAGCGTGTTTTTGCCTGCCTGTGGAACCGCATTCCAGCGAAGGCCTGCTGCAGGAAAATCATCGGTAACACGTTGTTTTATACCTAAGCTTTTTCCATTGAGAAATAATTCAACTTTCGGGCAGTTTGAAAACACTTTGAATGTTTTAAGTTCGTTTTCTTCTCCCCAACGCACCGGCCATGTGTGTCCGTAAATATGTATCATTGGCTGCTGTGACCAGTACGACTGAAATACATAATAACTTTCCTTGGGTGTTAAGTCGCGTTCAACGACTCCTTTTTGATTCACGTACGGAATTGGATTCTCAGGGCGTAACGGTGTCGAAAAATCCTTGAATACCCAGGCTGCTGTACCTGTGAGCCAGGGCATTTTTTCCTGTTCTTTCAAGTGCCAGTCGAACAGCTCAACCATATACGACTCACTCCAGTCGCCATCTTTCGAAACACGTGGTGAACCTCCTTTCAGGGTAGCGTCGCCGGCGCGTTCGTCGGCTGTAGGGCTGGGATTTACTTTGTCGAGACCATACGTCGGGTGTTCCGAATGCCTTCCGGCATGACTATCGCCGCCCCATTCAGCGTGCAGGAACCGTTTCACTTTGTTTTTTTCGGTTTCACTCACTTTCATATAATCGGTGTAGACACCACGGTACCAGCCTGCCCAGATTGATGGTGAATAAACATCAGTTATATCGTTACAAAAATCGCAACGCCGAATGGAAGTAACCCGGGTAGAATCAATCGAATGCGACAAATCATTCAATTCTTTCATGAATTTTCGGATTTTTTCCTTGTTAAATTCTTCAAAATCGCCCGGCCAGTCGTTTTCATTTCCCAATCCCCATAATACGATAGAGGGGTGATTACGATGTTGTGCTATCATATTTTCGAGCATCCGTTTTGCCTGATTCTGATATTCCCTGCCTCCTAATCCGCCTCTGCACCAGGGAATTTCTTCCCAGACAATCAAACCTAACGAGTCGCACAATTCAAGCACCAGTTCGGATTGCTGGTAATGCCCCAGACGTATAAAATTGGCGCCCATATCCTTAATGAGTTTCATTTCACGGATAATCTGTTCGTCGGTCATTGCAGCCCCAACTCCGGCATGATCTTCGTGTCGGTGCGTTCCCCGTAATAACAGGCGTTTCCCGTTGAGCAAAAATGGTCCTTTTTCCTGAAATTCAAAATAACGAAACCCGATTTTTTCGGAAAAACTTTGTTCTCCGGCTTTGCTCTTCAACGTAACGATACATTTATATAAGTTTGGAGATAACGGCGACCAAAGTAATGGTTTTTTTACTTCGAATGCTAATTTTGATGTATTAATATTTTTCAAATTAATTATTTCTGATTTTTCAGCAATTAATTTCGAAGCGGGAGAGAATAGCTGTACAGAAACCTCTGCTGTTTCTGTGTCGGAATAATTTAACAAAGAAGTTGTAACTGATACAGTTGCATTGTTCGATGCGGGATTTACAATTGCATCAATGGCAGGTTTGCGAAAAGTGACTGCCGGTGAATATACCAGATTCAAATGCCTGTATATACCACCATATAAATTAAAATCAGACATGGCTGAAGGAATCCGTTCCGGGTTGCGGGCATTACTTACCCGAATTGAGAGTGGAACCATAGAATTAAACTGACTCTTAAACAGATTGTTTTTTCTGAAATTTTCAACAGCTTCTGTTATATCCACACTCCATTCGTCATATCCGCCTACATGGCTACCCACTTTGGTGGTATAAATATACACTTCCGCTTCCTGTCCGACTCCTTCAAAATGTAAAAAAATTCGTCCTAAAGGATTTTCAGCGGAAATTAAAGTTTTATACCAGGCAGGACCCTGATAGTAATTAGTATTTGAATCGAGAGCGTCCAATGAATTGTAGCAATGAGGCAGGGTTACCGGTGTCCATATCTGAACACTCTCCGGCGACTCGGGGGCAGCAGGACGAACAGCTTCCCATATTCCGCCTAAATCACTTTTTATAAATTGCCAGTTGTTATTTAAACGAATACTTTTGCCAACAGGGATATTTGCGATACTTAGCGTTGAATGAAATGCCAAAGCAATAATGAGCAAAAATTGAAAGTGTTTTTTTAGCATAGTAATAACTGTGAGTTAAAATTGCGTTTTTAATCCGGAACAAAATTAGTATTTGAGCTGAATCATGAATTTCAACAATAGACCAATTACTTTCAATTTTATTGCATAATGCGAATCAGAGCTTGAATTACGTTATTCAGGTGACTTTTTCGGGCTTGTTTCTGACTTCTTCCGATAAGAAAATAACAGGAATACGTCCTTTCAATCAAATCACATGAATCCAATGTTGAGCCGGTTCCGCAAAGTCAGATATTATTAATTTTGAACGCCGGTGGGAGATTGCGGATTAACGTGGAGAACGCCATGACCTAAGGCGCAAAAAATTAATCAGGTCAACTTTAGCAGGATAAAGCTGCTACACTGCTTCATACAAAAATTCAGGCGCGTAGAACTGACATCTTATTCAAAAATACAGAAACCAAACAATTTCAACCCCGGATTTGCTATCATACTAAACATGAAAATAATGAATTATGAATTATCAAAAAGTGAAAGGTGGGGAGACGGCAGGGAAATCATATCGTTTAAAACAAAAATCCTCTGATAACATTTTAATTATCAGAGGATTATTTTTTGTTTTGTTAGTGACCGCGACAGGATTCAAACCTGTAACCCCCACATCCGTAGTGTGGTACTCTATTCAGTTGAGCTACGCAGCCATTTTTCTTTAGCGAGTGCAAAGATAATGCTATTTTTTGTTTATGCAAAAAGAAAATGAATTTTTAAATTATAAAAAGTGACTTTTAAAACAATTTTACGCTTCAATTCAGCCGAATGCAAATTAAATATAGCGAGAGATGTTTTTCACAAACGTTTCATTATTAATGCTATGCCAGACTGAAGTCGAGCTGTTTTTTATCCAGATTGGCGCGGGCTACTTTTACCGAAATTTCGTCGCCGAGTTGATAGCGTTTATGATACCTGCGTCCGACGAGACAGTAGTTTTTTTCGTCGAATGTGTAGTAATCGTCATCCAAATCGCGGATCGGAATCATACCTTCGCATTTATTTTCGATGAGTTCAACATAAATACCCCATTCGGTAACACCCGAAATTACCCCTTCGAACTCTTTTCCCAACTGTGCTGACATGAATTCCACCTGTTTGTATTTTATCGAAGCACGTTCGGCATTCGATGCAAGTTGTTCCATGTCCGAACTGTGCTGACAGAGTGCTTCGTAATCCTGTTGGTTAACACTTTTTCCGCCGGACGTGTATTTTTCGAGCAGGCGATGCACCATCATGTCGGGATACCTGCGGATAGGCGATGTGAAATGGGTATAAAAATCGAATGCAAGTCCGTAATGTCCGATATTTTCAGTCGAATAAATTGCTTTGGCCATTGAACGAATCGCCAGTGTTTCAATCAGATTTTGTTCTTTTTTACCCTGAACTTCATCCAGCAGGTGGTTGATGGCACCCGAAACAGCTGAGTTTCTGCCGCTTGTTTTCAGGTTGTAACCAAAACGTTTGATAAACAGCGAGAAATTCTGTAATTTATCAGGATTAGGAACATCGTGAATACGATATACAAATGTTTTGGCTTTCAGTCCTTTGCCCGGTTTGCCAATGTGCGATGCAGCTGTTTTATTAGCCAGCAGCATGAATTCTTCAATCAGTTTATTGGCATCCTTTTGTTCCTTGAAGAACACAGAGACCGGTTTTCCCTTTTCATCAATTTCGAAACGAACTTCAACTCTGTCGAAAGCAATTGCTCCCGAATCAAATCGTTTTTGGCGAAGGATTTTTGCAAGCCTGTCAAGTGTCAGCATTTCCTGATTAAAATCGCCTTCGCCGGTTTCAATCACCTGTTGGGCTTCCTCGTAGGTAAATCTGCGATTGCTGCAAATTACTGTTTTTGCAATTTCGTAATGTTTGACTTCGGCATTATCATTCATCTGAAAAATAACCGAATAAGTGAGTTTCTCTTCGTTGGGGCGGAGCGAGCAAATTCCGTTCGATAAATGTTCGGGGAGCATGGGAATTGTCCGGTCGACAAGGTAAACCGAAGTAGCCCTATCCTGTGCTTCTTTGTCGATCAGGCTTCCTTCACGGACGTAATGAGTCACATCGGCAATGTGTACTCCGACTTCCCAAAGCCCGTTTTCAAGTTTTCGCAACGAAAGGGCATCGTCGAAATCTTTTGCGTCGCGGGGGTCGATGGTGAAAGTTACTACGTCGCGCATATCCGTTCGCCGGGCCACTTCATCGGGGGTGATGCCGGCATCAATCTGGTTTGCAGCAGCTTCAACATCAACCGGATACTTGTATGGTAAGCCGAATTCGGCAAGTATAGCGTGCATTTCGGTGGTGTTGTCGCCTTTTTCTCCAAGTACATCCACTACTTCGCCCACCGGGTTTTTCATGTTGGGTTGCCATTCAAGCAATTTCACCACTACCTTCTGACCGTTTTTTGCGCCGTTGAGTTTCGTTTTGGGAATGAATACATCATTGGTCATTACCCTGTTGTCCGAAATAAGAAATGCAAAATTTTCCGAAACTTCCAGAATTCCGACAAAAGTATCCTTTGCTCTTTTTATAACTTCCACCACCTCGCCTTCGGGCATTTGTCCTTTGCGTCGGGCGTACAGAAAAACTTTTACCCTGTCGTTCAGTAAAGCATGATTGGTTTTTCGTTCAGGGATGAAAACCGGCTCTCCGCCATCATCGGGTAGCAGAAATGTTTTTACACCCTGACGATCGATGATTCCTTCGATATACCCGCCACGCGAATTGACTTTGAACTTACCTCTCGAAATTTCAGTTAGGAAATCCTCGTCGAGCAATTCGTACAAAAGCTGATTGATAAAAACCCGCTGCGATTCGGATTTGATGTTGAGCAATGTGGAAATTTGTTTGTAATTGTAGGTTTTTTCGGGGTTTTCGTTGAAGATATTGATGATGTTGCGAATCAGTTCCGATTTGCGTACACGGGTGCTCCCGGTCTCTTTTTGCTTCCGTTTCTTTGACATGGCATTTGTTTTTTTTGGTCAATCATCCAGCTGAATATATTAATTATAAGAATTTTATACAGATGAATGAAAACCTGAATGTTGGTTGATTTGATAAGACTTTACTGAATCTGATGCCGGTAGTCCGGAGTCAACTGTCGAAATTCAATTACTTGAAATGAGGCAAAAATTTTTGAACCCAAATTTATTTTCAACAGCAGTTTCTGTTCTTTATAACATTTGATTCAGAATCATTGTTCGTTGACAAACAGGCTTAAATTTTTTGATTATCAGTTTATTTCCACTGAATGTTTTTAGCTTTTGAACCCATGCGGCCAAAACTCAGAATAAAGAGCTGTAAAAGAGGTAGCAGTATATCAAAAACCGGTAACATAAAAATATACTTACGACCACCAAAGTGTTTCGACGATTTGTTGATGATAATAAGCTGAATTACAAGACGCGTGATAAACAAAACACAAGCTGCCGCCAATGTGATCAGATTTCCGAAAATCACCGTTAAAATGAATGAAAGATAAAACAGACCTCTTGACAAAGGTTCGATCATCAGTCTGAATTTGCTTTTCGGATTGTAGAAAGAAGCTACGGACATGTGACGTTCTTTTTGAAAATACCAGTCCGAAAATCGTTTTTCAGGTTCCGACCAGGTTATACTTTCAGGGGCGATTTCCACTTTTGTATTCAACCTGTTCGATGCCCTGTTTACCATCAAATCATCGTCACCCGAACGGAGATTCAGGTTGGATGCAAATCCTTTTTGCCTGAAAAACAGCTCTTTGCGGTAGGCCATGTTGCGTCCCACGCCCATGTATGGTTTTCCGCTCATTGCAAATCCAAGGTATTGCAGCGCAATGGTCAGAGTGTCGTAGGTAATTAAGCGGTTAACAAAGCCTTTTCTGTTGAAGTATGCACCATAGCCCAGCACAAATTCGGTATTCTGTCCGAAATTTCGTGCCATCATCGAAATCCAGGCCTTATCTTCGGGCATACAATCGGCATCAGTCAATAATAACCAATCGTATTTTGCGGCTTTAATACCTAAAGTGAGTGCTAATTTTTTGGTACTTAAATTAGTAACTCCCAGAGGTACAAAAGTGCTACGTAGATTGGAATAGGTTTTTTTGAGTTCGTTCAAAAGTATTTCGGTGTCGTCGGTTGATCCGTCGTTTACGACAATAACTTCGAATTCAGGATATTCCTGATCTAAAACCAGGGGCAGATATTTCCTCAGGTTCTCAATTTCGTCTTTGGCACAAATAATAACCGAAACCGGGGGGCGCGATGTCTGAAACTGAATTTTGTTCTTTTTAATACGATTCCGGTACCGGATTACGCCTGATGTATAACGGAGATAATAGTATAACTGATAAAAAAAAGCAAGGAGTAATAATCCCGATAAAATTATTTCAATGATTGAAAATTCAAATCCGTAAAAACTCATCTTAATCTATTTTGATTCAATTATTTAGTTTGGAATGCATCACTTTCGGTAAATGCATTGCAAAGTTAGCATTTTATTTTTCTGTTTTGTAAAAATTTACGGCTATGATTAAAAAAATCAGAAAACATCTCCGTTTATTGAATTATTCTCCCACTTTTATTTTATCAAACCGGCAATTCATTGCTTTGTTTTATTAATTTTGCAACAACTATCAATTAATGTTGAACTAAATATTATTATACAAATGAAAAATCTTGAACCATCAATGTTATGGAGCTTTTTCCACGATATAACTCAAATCCCCCGTCCCTCGAAAAAAGAGGAAAAAATGATTGATTACCTCATTCAGTTTGCTAAAAGCCAACATTTGGAACATCAGGTGGATAAAGCCGGTAATGTGTTGATATCAAAGCCTGCAACTATAGGTTATGAAAATTCGGCGGGTGTCATTTTGCAGGCTCATATTGATATGGTTTGCGAAAAAAACAGCGATACCGTTTTTAACTTCGAAACTGACCCGATTCAGGCTTATATCGACAACGACTGGATCAGGGCGCGGGGCACAACCCTGGGTGGCGACAATGGCATTGGAATGTCGATGATGCTGACTGTTCTGGCATCGTCGGATATCAAACATCCTGCCCTCGAATGCCTTTTTACTGTCGACGAAGAGACCGGACTGACCGGCGCCTTTGCCCTTGACGACAAAATGCTGAAAGGTAGTGTGTTAATCAATCTCGATTCGGAAGATGATGGTGTAATTTTTATCGGATGTGCCGGTGGTGTGGATACTACTGCAAGATTACCGTATACCGAAGAACTGTCGCCGGCAGGTTATTTTGCATTTACGGTAAAAGTAAAAGGGCTGAAAGGCGGACATTCGGGAGATGATATAAATAAGGGACTCGGTAACGCCAATAAAATACTTAACCGGTATTTATGGAATCTGAACCGGGTTACCGATTTAAGGATACATACTTTCGATGGTGGTAATCTGCGCAATGCCATTGCCCGCGAAGCCTTTGCACTGGTATCGGTTCCTTTTTCAGAAAAGGAAAATGTAAGAGTCTTACTTAATCATTACATTTCTGATATCGAAAAGGAAATTGGTGATATCGAACCTGATCTGGTCATTGCCATTGAATCGGAGCAATTACCCGCAACAGTCATCGATAAAAAAACATCCAACGCGCTGCTGAATGCCCTGTACGCATGTCCGCACGGCGTCAAAGCCATGAGTAAGGACATGCCCGGATTAGTTGAAACTTCGACCAATCTGGCTTCGGTAAAAATGCAACCTGATTTTAAAGTGTTGATAACAACAAGTCAGCGCAGTTCTGTCGAAACATCAAAATATGACATTGCACATCAGGTAGAATCAGTGTTTTTACTGGCAGGTGCCGAAGTTACTCATGGTGATGGATATCCGGGATGGAAACCCAACCTGAAGTCAGGGATTTTAAGACAAGCTGAAGCAACTTACACCGGACTTTTCGGAGAGAAAGCTCAGGTGAAAGCCATACATGCCGGCCTTGAATGCGGTCTCTTCCTCAAAAAATACCCGCACCTCGACATGATTTCCATCGGTCCGCAAATGTACGGAGTTCATTCACCCGATGAACGTTTAAGCATTAGTTCTACTCAAAAATGCTGGAAATGGTTGATTAAAATACTGGAAAGTATTTAACAGGTAAATTTTAATCCATAAACTTAAATATTTAACGGATACTCTGCAATTCCGGTAATTAGCTGAAGAGTCAAAAACTGTGGTTACGGAGTATTCGTTTTTTTATGAGTTTTAGCATGCAGCGTGAACAAATATTCCTGCTCGGTTTGCCCCGGAATAGGAATAAATTCAGCTTTATCCAGACAGCCGAGTGCCGTTAAATCCATTATGGAAGAATATCCTGAGCGCGATATTATTTTTTTGACAGCAAGGAGCACCGAAGTCAGCTCTTTATCAGGCAGATGTGATACAAGTGTGACGTCGCCTACATGATAGTTTGCCGGAATTGCTCCCGGTTGTCCGCGTACAATCAGTGTTTTCTGACCCGAATGCTGAAAACGGCGGGTCAGTTCGTGCTCGAAAATTGATCGCTGAGGTTCGACACCCGACAACACAGCCACATTTTTATATTCGCATTCCACGATTTCTGTTTCATTAGGTTTAAACCGCGAAAGCGGACCTATAAATCGGGCGTTTCGGGGAAGCGGATACAGATGCGACAAATCGCCCGATAAATTTTTTTTGCCTTCGAAATCAGGAATCCAGCATTCGTCGTAACGATTTATAATCAACCGGTGCATCCACCACGCTACAGGCTCCAGAATTTTCAGTGCTGCCGGCATTTTTATCATCAACTGGTGTGTAATGTAAACACAGTTTGTTTTTCCTGACCATAATCCAAAACGATTGTCGGAGATAACCCTGTCAAAATGTTCTTTACGGAGTAAATTGTTCAACCATCTGTTTTCACGGACTATGCCTTTAATCAGGCCGGGCATATTGCGGAGCATAGCCGTAACCTGACTTTTCCCTGATGAGTATTGTATGTGATACGAAGCGAATTCGATGAACCTCTGAACGGGGAATTGTTGTTTTAAGAAATTAAGTGGAAATCCATCGGCAACAATCACCACTTCATGCCCTTCATTCAGAAGGTTTCTGATGACCGGAACACATCTCGTGGCATGTCCGAGACCCCAGTTCAGCGGACAAATCAATATCTTCATGATTTTTAAATTTTATGACCGGGAATGATACTCAGCCGGCTACCGAAACATCAAATCCTGCTTGTCTTGCTTTGTCGGCTATGCGATTCATTTCTTCGGGACTGATTTTTTCGAGTTGTCGTACCGGTGTTTCCCTGTCGAGCGAATAAAGCATGATTTGACGGGGATTGATTTCTTTCATCGCCTTAAGCCAGGCGTTTACTTCTTCATCAGTAGTATTATCGAATGTTTTTTCCTTGTATGTTCCTCTGAAAAGCATGGTCTGAATAATCAGGTTGCCATCAAATTTTTTGAGCTGACCTGTTAACCATTCGACATTGATTTGTTTGCCAACCGGTTGGTCAATGATTTTCAGAGTGCTGTCGATGGCCGAATCGAATTTCATGATATTGTTATCGACCTTTTGCAGGGCTCTGAAAATTTTCGGTTTATGTACGCGGGTTGAGTTCGAAAGCACACTCACTTTGGCATCAGGGAAAAACTGATTTCTCAATTTGATGGTATCGTCGATAATTTCCTCAAATTCGGGGTGTAAAGTGGGCTCGCCATTGCCGGCAAAGGTAATAACGTCAGGTTTTTCGCCTGCTTCTTTCATTTGTGATAATTTCAATTGCAGTGCTTCGAATACCTGTTCGCGTTTTGGCAAAGGAAAATCATGCATCGTCGTGTTGAATCCGCATTCGCAGTAAATGCAGTTGAACGAGCAAATTTTTGCGTCGATGGGTAGTAAATTCACACCAAGCGAGAGTCCTAAGCGTCTGCTCCGTACGGGACCGAAAATAATCTGATCAAATAATAACATCTTTTTTGTACTTATTTCTTTTTATTCATCCTGATTCGCTCCTGCTTCATTCCCCGCGAAAATCCGGCTCTTGTACATCAATAATCCTGTGGCGGTCAGCGAAAAAAGTATTGCTCCTCTGATCCATAAATTTTTTTTACTTTTCAGAAAAAGTTCATTTTTATCTGTTTCGGCAGTAAGTTGTCTTTTTCGGACCGACGATAAATCCGGATTTTTTTCGATTAATGCCCGTTTTTCGATTACTTCTGTTTTCAGATTTTCATTGGTTTGTAAATAAAGAACAGTGAAAACAGGTGTTCCGGCATATAATAAAAAAACAATTGAATAGAACGTAATTAGTTTCCCTTTTAGTTTCATTCCTTAATCCTTTGTCTATTCGTTTATATCTTAATAATAATTCTCTCGCCCAAAGTTTTCGAAAGTTGCTTCTTAAAGCCTTCAAGAACAGCAAGTTCCTGCATTAGTTCGTTGATTCTCGTCTCGTTTTTTAATTCGGATGCATTTTTCATCTCTCTTAATTTTTGTCGTATCTGATCAATAATCAGGCTGTTTTTGAACTCAAAAATTACTCTTGGGATCAATTCGATGAGTCTTTCGGAATCAGTTTCAATTTTTTTTATCTTCGAATGTACCTTACTTAAAGTGTATTTCTCTGTGACTAAATCGGCTGTAAGCTGGCTGATTTTTTCGTCTGAGTGATAAAGGAAAAACTTTTCGGGGATGAAATTTTCGTCCTCCCGATGCATTTTGTATTCGTCGATAATACTTTGGTGCAAAGGATTAAAAAAGTTAATATTATCATCCGATAATTCGTCGATGATATAATTTCCGGCTTTGACAGGTTGACTTTTTGCCTCATCGTTATAGAACATGATTTGTTGTCCATACCTGATCAGGAGTTGCAAAATGTTTCTTTCCTCATTTTCGAACGGAAATCCGGTGGTTTGCGCATTTGCAGCCGATGCTTCGGGAACTGCGTTTTCGACAGTATTATTCTGAATTCGTGTAGATGTTTTATTGGGATCAGTGCTTTTCAGCAGATTAATCTGATGATAAAGCATTGCCTCTTCGACTGCAAGCAATGTGCTGCATTCCTTTACATATTCGGCACGAATCATCGAATTCGGAATAATCGATATGCTTCTGACAATGTCGCTCACCAGTGCTGCCCGGCGTATAGGGTCATTGCCGGCATCTTTCAATAAAAGATTGGTTTTGAAACGTATGAAATCGGAAGAATTATTTTCAACAAATTCAATAAAGTCGGATGCATTGTGTTTCCGTGCAAATGAATCAGGATCATCACCATCGGGCAATAACAGAACCTTGATGTTGAGGCCTTCTTCAAGTAATAAATCAATACCGCGAATCGAAGCTTTGATTCCGGCAGCGTCACCGTCGTAAATCACCGTCACATTTTCGGTAAAACGATGGATCAACCTGATTTGTCCCGGCGTGAGTGAGGTCCCCGAAGATGCCACCACATTTTCGATACCGCTCTGATGCATTGATATTACATCGGTATATCCTTCGACCAGGAAACAACGATCCTGTCGGACAATGGATTGTTTGGCGAAAAAAATGCCGTACAGTTCATTGCTTTTATGGTAAATGTCGGACTCGGGCGAATTGACATATTTCGCCATTTTGTCGTCCTTTTTCAGAATACGACCACCGAAAGCAACCACTTTTCCGGATAATGTATGTACCGGAAACATAACTCTTCCCCGAAAACGGTCGCTCAGCTGACCGTTTTCATTTTCAAGTGTCAGTCCGGTCCGTACCAGGTATTCCTTGTTGTAGCCTGCTTTCAGGGCAGTTTGCGTAAATGCATCGCGCTGGTCGAGGCTGTAGCCAAGCTGGAATTTAAGTATAATATCGTCGCGGAATCCGCGTTCACGAAAATAGCCGAGTCCGATGGATTTACCGTCGATGTGGTTGTGAAGTGTTGAAGTGAAATGTTTTTGAGCAAATTCGTTGACAAGGAACATACTTTCACGATCGTTGCGTATGGCTTGTTCTTCGGCCGAAAACTCTCTTTCCTGAAATTCAATATGGTATTTGCGGGCAAGATATTTAAGTGCTTCATAATAGGATATTTGCTCATGCTCCATTATGAAGTGGACCGAGTTACCACCTTTGCCACAACCGAAACATTTGAAAATTCCTTTGGCGGGCGAAACGGTAAACGAAGGTGTTTTTTCGTTGTGAAAAGGACAAAGACCCAACAGATTGACACCCCGTTTTCGGAGTGTAACGTAGTCGCCTACTACCTGCTCTATTTGTGCAGCTTCGGTTATTCTATCGATGGTGGCCTGATCTAACATTCTTTGCTTTTTTACATGAAAAAATTCACCGACAAAGCTACAAATTAATCTGCAATTCTAACAGAGTTCATTAATTTTTTAGGGAATGGAAACAGAAAAACCGGAAATTAAACAGTTGAATGTCTGACTTCCGGTTTTTTAAAATATCACATTATCAAAGCATTACAGCAATTTGTTTTTCGAGTTTGATCAGGTCTTTTGTGAAATTGCGTATGCCTTCGGCTAATTTTTCGGTAGCCATTGCATCTTCATTCATCATCCAGCGGAATGTTTTTTCGTCCATTTCAATTTTTTGAATATCCGATTGCATGGCATTTTCTATGTCGAGCTTTTTCACAAGCTTTCCTTCGGTTTGTTCCAGCTCTTTAAGCAATGAAGGAGCAATTGTCAGAAGGTCGCTTCCTGCCAGTTCGATGATTTCACCTGTATTACGGAAACTGGCGCCCATGACCTGAGTTGGATATCCAAATTTTTTATAATAATTAAAGATGGTGGTTACCGATTGTACGCCCGGATCTTCTGTGGCAGGTATTTCACTTACTCCGCGATCTTTTTTGTGCCAATCGAGAATGCGGCCCACAAAGGGCGAAATCAACCTGACTCCCGATTCGGCACAGGCAACCGCCTGAGCTAATGAAAACAACAAAGTCAGATTACAGTGTATACCTTCTTTTTCGATGATTTCGGCGGCTTTAATGCCCTCCCATGTAGATGCAATTTTAATTAATACCCTGTTGCGCGAAATGCCTGCCGATTCGTAAAGTGCGATTAATTCACGAGCCTTTTTTACCGTGGCATCAGTGTCGAACGACAAACGTGCATCTACCTCGGTTGAAGCTCTGCCGGGCACTATTTCGAGAATTTTTAATCCGAAATTGACAGCCAGTTTGTCCATTGCTTTGCTGAGTTGTAGGTTTTTGTCCGGCGTGTGCGACTTTGCATAAGCCAGCGCATCATCAATCAGCGGGCGATACAGTGGATTTTGCGATGCAGCAAAAATAAGTGAGGGATTGGTAGTGGCATCTACAGGTTTATAAACTTCTATGGAAGCGAAATCGCCGGTGTCAGCAACAACCTGCGTGTAGGTTTTGAGTTGATCTAACAGGTTCATAATATTAAATTTATAGGATTGTGCTCATATAAACTAACTTATTATGATCGGATATTGTTCAATCGGGTAGTAGGTTTTTTGATTTCCGGAAAACCTGTTCGAAAAACGAATTATTCAATCTGAATGTCGTATCTGTAAAGCAGACCTTCAATTCCATCGCGCGAAAAGCGGGTTCCCTTCATTCGGTTGCTTTCGGGATGGATATTGTAGTTATATGAAGTGCGGAAGTCAGTTTTTACAAGATTGGTGTTTTCGAAAACGGATGCTTCCAAATCGCAATTCTGAAAAATGGCTTCAGTCAGATCGGCTTCTGTAAAATCTGCCTCATGGAGGATACAATCTTTGAAACTGACCTTTCTGAGTTTCATTTTGTAGAATGAAGACAGTTGAAGTGTGCAGGTAGTGAATTGAACTTCAAATAAATAGGGGTTGCAGTTTTCAAACTTCATTCCCAGCATTTTACACGATACAAACTTTGTCAGGTTGAATGTGGTATTGTTAATTTTTAACAGACTCAGATTGCAGTTTTCAAACCGGCAATCGATAAAACTGAATCCGGAAAGATTTGCATCCGAGAAGTCACAATTTCTGAAAATACAGTTTTCGAAAGCGACAATTTCCGGAAAAACACTTTTTGTATCAGCTTTTTCGAAAATACTGTTGTCGACAAATTTCATGGCGGGTGGGGGTGAAGTTTAAAGTGTTGAATCCGAATCGTATTGTGAACATTGAAACACCGGGGTCATTAGTTGACAACAGCTATAAAACCGGTCTGGTCGGAATGGTATAAATTTATTGATATTTAATTTTTTACCATAAAAAGAGAATACGAAACATTATTCTCTTTTTATGATAAAAAATTGTTTTTAGAATTTGTAGCGTGCCGAGAGGCAAATTCCATCGTAAGATGCATTAAATCCGTTGATAAGGTAAATTCCGGGACGATAGTCTAATGACAACTGAAGCGGAATTTTGAAGTTGTACTCAATACCAACCTGTCCGAGAACACCAAGGCTGAAAGAATTCTTGTCAATTCCTGCATAGTCAAACATTCCCACTCCGGCACCTGCACCTGCATACCAGTTGAAGCCATCTGCCAGATCCGATAAGTCCCAAACCCATTGATAGATGCCGTTGATAGCTGCACCATAATGAGTTAACCCGAGGTCGAGTTCCAAACGGTTTGCATTTCCCATTGGGTGCTGATAAGATATCTCACCACCATAACCAAAACGAATACCAATGGCTTTACCATCGACCTGAGCACTTAATGAGCCTATTGTACTCAATACCAGTGCTAAAGAAAAAAGGATTTTTTTCATAAATAAATTATTTTAATTAATAAAATTCGATGCATTTACATCGATTGATTTATGCAAATGTAATTAAAATGATTTGAATATATGCAGGCATTGAAGGGCTTAAATTATTAAAATTATTTATATGCTTGTAATTCAATTAGTTGCGTCTGTTTTTTGTTGTTTGTATAAAAAAGAACAGAGTGAAAGTATCAAAAATTTCAATTGTTACGCATCGTAATTAATTACATTATGAAAAAAAATCATTATTTTTGCAGGCTGTTTTTCACTTTTTTGATGAATCCATGTGATTCGGATGTGTGAAAAAGAATTAATCCGTGTTATTTAAATTACATTTTATTTTTAATTGTAAAATTATTGTATGAAAAATAAATATAAAGACCTTATTGAACAAACTTTTGAGTTTCCGAATGATGAGTTTAATGTGGTTGAAGATGAACTGGAGTGGTGTGGAGTGCCGCTCATGGACATTATTAAACAATACGGTACACCTTTAAGAATTGCTTATTTGCCTAAAATTGCACAAAATATTCAGAAAGCAAGGAGAATGTTTAACGTGGCAATGGCAAAGGTGGATTATAATGGTGATTATAATTATTGCTATTGTACGAAAAGTTCTCATTTCTCGTTTGTGATGGAAGAAGTTCTAAAACAGGGCGTTAACCTTGAAACCTCTTCGGCATTCGATATAAATATCATGGAGTCGTTACACGAACAGGGATTGTTGAAACCTGATACTTTTGTGATCTGTAACGGATTTAAACGGCCTCAATATGTGGAGAACATTCAAAATCTGATGCGATTGGGATTCTCGAATGTAATTCCGATTTTAGACAATAAATTCGAACTTGATCTTTTGCTTAAGGACTTCGAAATGAAGTTTAAGGTGGGAATAAGAATTGCAGCTGAGGAAGAACCTAAATTTGATTTTTACACTTCCCGTCTCGGAATCAGATACAATGATATTATTCCGTATTACACCAAGAGTATTGCGCAGAATCCGCAGGTGGAGCTGAAAATGCTTCATTTCTTTATCAATACGGGAGTGAAGGATACTGCTTACTATTGGAACGAACTGAATAAAGCAGTGAATTTGTACTGCGATTTGAAAAAGAAATGTCCTGAACTCGACAGTCTGAACATTGGAGGTGGTTTCCCGATTCAGACTCATCTGGATATGACTTATGATTATGAGTATATTGCCGAGGAAATAGTAGCTCAGGTAAAAACGATATGTGGTCAGCATGGAGTACCCGAACCTCACATTTTTACTGAATTCGGTTCGTACACGGTAGGTGAGAGCGGTGCGATGCTCTATTCTATTGTGAACCAGAAGAAACAGAACGACCGTGAGCTATGGAACATGATTGACAGCTCGTTTATGACAACTTTGCCCGATACCTGGGCCATTAATCAACGCTTTGTTTTTCTGGCCATCAACAATTGGGATTCGGAATATGAACGGGTCAATCTGGGTGGTCTGACCTGCGACAGTGAAGATTTCTACAATGCAGAAGTGCATTCGAATGCTATTTTCCTTCCCAAAATGCAGGAGGACAGGGAACAGTACATTGGATTCTTTCATACCGGAGCATATCAGGAGTCGTTGAGCGGTTTCGGAGGAATTCAACATTGTCTCATTCCTGCTCCGAAATTAGTGATTATTGACAAGGACGAAGATGGTGAATATTTTACCAAACTTTTTGCAAAAGAACAAAGCTATAAATCGATGTTGAAGATACTCGGATATTGATATAAAGCTTTTCAAACCAATAATAACGGCAATCCGGATTAACTCACCGCGATATGCCGTTTTTTATTTGAAGAAACTGAAGTTTACGTTGCCGTAATTCCTGTGAAAAGTAAAATGCGGATGTGTGCTGAAATCGTCTTTTGAAGAGTGTTCCAGTACAAACAGACCATCTTCTTTGAGTAGCGTTTTTTCAAAAATCAGGTCAGGAATTTCTTTCAGTTGTTTGAGTTCATACGGAGGATCGGCGAAAATCAAATCGAATTTGTAGTGACAACTGTTGATGAATTTAAACACATCAGTCTTTAATAGTGAAAGGTTGTCGATTTTCAAATCGGAGCAGGTTTTGCGGATGAAATTACAATGTTTTTCATTTTGTTCGATACTGATGCAGCTCCGGCACTCCCGCGAAACAAATTCAAAACTGATGCTGCCGGTTCCCGCAAACAAATCGAGCACGTCAATATCCTCAAAATCAATCTGATTGTTGAGCAGGTTAAATAATCCTTCCTTGGCAAAGTCGGTGGTTGGGCGAGCTGTGATGTTGGAAGGTGCGCTGATTCGGCGACCTTTAAATTTTCCGCTTATAACTCTCATTTCTTAGTTCTGTGTGAAACTGCAGTTTTTTATGTATTTCGAAGCCAAATCGGTGAGTGAAGTCCGTTTTTTTACATTATGTATTTTCAGACCACATTGTTCGGTTTCCAGTTCAAGTTTCTCATAAACTTTTAAAATAAAATAAATGAAATCCTCGTCGGTTTTGAATTCGAAGCTGTTAATAAAGATAAGGTTCCATTTTTCAAGTACAACTACATCCATGTGGTTTGAGCGCAACCATACATTAACGTTTTTGTCGTTTTCGAGTTCCACATAATCATTTATAAATGCCGGAATATGATGTTCGATACTTACTTCGGGGGCTATCCCGCTCAAAACGGCATGCAGCTGTCCGGGAACTGAAAAAATCAGGATGGCATCCCACGCTGTCAGTTCGTTTGTTAGTATTTTGTCGTCGTGAGTAATATTGTTGTGATGTAATTTGAGTAAATGAAATTCATTTTCAGGGGTATACACAGCAATCGGAAGGATAGAATAGATTTCTGTTTCCAGAATGATGCGCACATTCCTGAAATTTAAATTCAGTTCGTCAATTTTCGACAATATTTCTATGATTTCTTCCTTCGACTTTGAAAACAATTCCTCGGATTCTGTGCGTGAAGAAAGCAGATTGTTGTTTTCGTCGTAAGCATATAAAGAAAATCCACCCGATGAAAACCGGATGGATAAACTATATGAATTGTTATTGTTATTGTTCATAAATCAGGCAAACGAAAAATAGTAATTAACTGAAGCAAAAAGTGTCGGTTGCCGAAAGAATAAGTGATATTATTCCCAGTTCCCTGCATTATTGTTTGGTTCAACAACAGAGCCAACACATAAGCCGGTAAATTTTTCGAGTTTTGTTTGCAGATCAATGATATTCAGCAGTTCCTGATGATTTAAATCCGAAAGATATGTTTTGAAGTCAGCAGAAGCTTCAAACAGAGGGATTTTGATTTTAGTTGCATTGTAATATTCGTTGTTCACCTTAAGAGTGAATTTCTCGTTGTTCGAGAAAGGAATAATGGCAATGTTTTCTATTGTGTTTACTGAATATTTCTGTGGGAATATCGACTCAATTAAATTCAGATAAGCAGTATCACGACGGAAATTTTCCAGTCCATTGGCAGCAATTTCAGCTTTGTTTCCACTGCGAACAATTCGTGCAGCAGCAGCTTCGGTAAGTCCGGCTTCCAATTGTTTGTCGGTGAGAGAACCCTCTTTTAATACTGTTTTTTTCTTAGCTGTTTTCAGGAAACTGATTAATTCATCAAATTTATCTGTATAAACCCCTTTTTGATTTTTATATTCTACTTCGGCAGTACGAATATCGATTAACCGTTGAATAATTACCTTTTCTCTTTCTGTTCTTGTTTCATCGAATTTAATCGGAGTGACAATACTCATGATGCAAAAATAAGATAATAAACCAATTGAAGCTATAAGTAAAACTTTGATTGTTGTTTTCATGCTAAAAAATATTGTTTTTATATTGAACTTGCTTGTTTGTTTTTATGTCTGAGTATTTCTCCAACGAAGTGAATTCTTTTTCAGTGTGCAAATTTAGAAAAGAAAATTCAATACACCATATCAAATCTCTTTTTTTTTCATTGTTTTTTACTCTTTCTTATTGTTTTATCTGTTTTTTCTTAACTCTGTTTTTAATTTCTGTTTAATGTTTTTGATTGTCAGCACCAAATACATACTTACAAAGTTTTTAATCAAAGTATGGTTTTAATTTCTCTGAGCGAATTGATCAGGTACGTGCAGGCAGGTTTACTGCTTCCTGTAACCGGTTGCAGTGGAAAATATATCTGATCTATTCCGGCATTCTGAGCTCCTTTTATATCAGCTTCGTAACTATCACCAATCATAACCGACTCTATGGCCATTGCGTTATTCAGCATCAGTGCATATTCAAATATCTGCTTGTCGGGTTTGAGTGCACCGGCTGATTCTGATAGTACAATATGTTTGAAATAGTGTTCGATATTGCTGCTTTTTAACTTTTTGTACTGTACTTCAGTGAATCCGTTGGAGATGATGGTAAGCGGATATTTTTGGTGTAAATATTCGAGCATTTCCAGTGCATAAGGCATCAGAGCAGTTTTTGTGGGTAGAATGTCAAGGTATTGAATACCTATTTGTTCGGCTAATTCGGCATCGTCTACTCCCATTTTTGCAAGCGGATATCTGAATCG
The DNA here is from genome assembly GCA_937897985.1 of uncultured Paludibacter sp. Taxonomy (GTDB): domain Bacteria; phylum Bacteroidota; class Bacteroidia; order Bacteroidales; family Paludibacteraceae; genus Paludibacter. The sequence goes on from CALCBD010000032.1 coordinate 128,297, forward strand.
TTCGGCCATCAGGAACTCCTTTTCGATTTCGCCCTTGCCGTAAGCTTCCCATAATTCGATATTCCTTTTGGCGTAAATACTGAAAAATTCATCAAAATCGCTGAAATATCGATCGAGTTTGCGGTCGGCAAACATGTCCTGAAGTGATAATCTGGCGTTGGCATGAAAGTCCCATATAGTGTCGTCTAAATCGAGAAATACATATTGGTACATACAATGGTTTTTTTATTTTTTTAAATAAAAAATGCGTTCACTTTTTTAAGGAGAAAACGCATTGTTCAATATTTTCAGCGGATTTTCAATCAACTTCTATCACTAAGTATTTGCTTATGCTCCAGAATTCCTTTGTGTCGGTAATGATTAACACATAATTATCATTCTCTTTTTCGAGCGTATAGGATGATTTCGGATGCGAAGTCAGAATTTTTGCACGGGTCGAATACAAGGGGATTGATTTGGTTTTGCGTGCATCGATGCGTACAAAGTAGTTTTTGTTGAAATCACTCTGAAGCACCCGTTTCTGGCTGAAAAGCCCATCGCTTGTGACTATGTTTTGCTCTTTCAATTCCTTGCGTGTGCCGAAAACATACCAGGCTGTGTGGATAGTTTCATCCTGTTCTGCAATTTTTGTTTCTTTCTGACTGACATCGGTTTTGAGGTCTTCAATATTTTTACTCATATCATCAACAGTCGAGCCGAGCGCAGTTATCAGTGAATCTTTTGCCGAGAGTTCGGCCTGAAGCAAAGCCACTTTTGTGGATTGTTCTTCGAGGGCTTTGGTAATTCTCAGTAAATTACGTTCTAACTCTTCGGATTTGAAAGAGCTTCGTTTGATTCTGGCTTTAAGTTGTGCCAGTTCCTCCTTGTTGGTTTTCAGTAATTCGTTCAGATACATTAAATCATCGTTGATTTTCATTCGGGCGTCAGAGTCAAGCTCTTCACCGACAGGTTGTGAAGTAAGTACTCCCTGAGTTTCCTTGATTTTTTCGATGTTTTGCTCAATCTGATTCATTGCCGAAAAATATCCATCAATTTCTTCCTGCATTTGATGTTTGGCTCTCAGTAATGAGTCGTTCTGAGCCTGCAAAGCCTTATAATCGGAGGATTTGAATCCACACGAATTTAATGACAAAAGCAATAAAATTGTTAGGGCAGAAAAAATGGATTTCATAAATGATTTTACAATTTTTTTGTTGAGATATATATATTTAAACAGCAGCAAAGATATTTTGTTTATCAGCCATTTATTTGGCGTACAAAGTTAGTGTTATTATTCTAATCCTGCAACAATTATCACGATTTCTCCTTTGGGTGGATGTTCGGTAAACCAGCTTGTTAATTCCTGTAATGTTCCCCTTTTTGTTTCTTCAAATAATTTTGAAATCTCACGTGAAACCGATGCTCTTCTACCTTCTCCGAATGCATCTCCTAATTGTGATAAGGTTTTCGCTAAACGGAAGGGTGACTCGTAAAATATCATCGTTCGGGTTTCATTTTTCAAAAGATTAATTCTCGTTTGTCTTCCTTTTTTCTGAGGCAGAAATCCTTCGAAACAAAACCTGTCGTTGGGTAACCCCGAAGCTACCAGCGCGGGTACAAATGCCGTTGCTCCCGGCAGACAAATTACTTCTATTTCGCTTTCGACACACTGGCGGACTATAAGAAAACCGGGATCCGAAATTGCCGGTGTACCGGCATCGGATATCAGTGCTACAACCTGACCGCTTTTTATCCGTTGAACTACGGCATCTACCGTTTTGTGTTCGTTGAATTTGTGATGCGATTGCATGGGTGTTTCAATTCCGAAATGTTTCATCAGAAACCCGCTCGTTCGGGTATCCTCGGCCAGAATTAAATCTGCTTCCTTCAACACACTGACTGCTCTGGCAGTCATGTCTTCAAGATTTCCGATGGGTGTCGGTACAACATATAATTTCATTCGGTGATAACTGTTTATTTTTGAAGTAGTGAAAAGTTTTTTCTCAATCAATGTTTATTTTGCTGAAAGCCGCGCCTTTTAAGGATATGAATTCATCCGCTGAAAGCCGGTTAAAGAAACTTTCTTTTTAAAATCTGATAAAAATCCACTGTTGTTTCGTTTCCGGCATCCCAGCCATACTTCGACTGCAGAAATGTAACTGCTTCGTCGAGCGTAGCCAGCTGATTGATGTAGTTCAGAGTTTTATTCATGTCTTCACCATTGCCTCTGAATAACTCCCGCTGAAATCTGAAACGGTCGCCAATGCTTATGGCTTGTTTGATGTCATCAATTTTTTTGTGAGCAATCGACGCACTGAGTGACTGATCGGCTTTTGCAAGAATTTCGTTGCGCGAAACCGTAGGACTAATGATTTTGTCGGCAATGGTTGTTTTTTTGCTTTCTTCTGTCGTAATTTTAATGGTAATCTGGTTGAATTCTTCTGTTCGTTCGGTTTTTTCTGTCGATTCTATAACTATTTCTTCGCTTTCTGCTACATTTACTGTTTCCTCTTCGTCAACTACTGACGGTTCAATCACTTCTTCTGTTTCTTCCATCACATTTTCTTCAACCACTTCTTCAACAGAGATGGGTTCAACCGGAAAATCCAGTTCTTCAGCATTCATTCCGGTTAAATCATCTTTGACAGGTTCAGCAATTTGTTGAATTTGAGAAGGATGAACGAAGCCGGCTTCAAATTTCCGGGGTTCGGCTGCTGCCTGATTTATATTGGTAGTAATTGCTTTGTTTTCGTTCACAACTGAATGCTGAGTGGTAGCTATTTGTTCGATGATGGTTTGGATATCTTCTGTTTTCCGCCGGGCCAAATGTAAAATGGCTGCAGGAAAATCGTTCATTTCTGCAAAACCTTCTGTAATAACATTCAGTTCTTCAATATTTTTGTGAAGTAAAGTGACTAATAATTTTCTGTTCATATCTTTTTTGCTAAAACGACAATAAGAGTTGTATTTTTATTTAACTTTGCCCAATGAAATTCTAAATTTGGCTGTAAAGTTACAATTTTAGTAACATAAAATATCAAAATACCGACTAAAATTCAATTATCTACCATGATTTATTCAGAACAAAACCATCCGATTCAACAAAAACGAGGAAGTATAGAAGTAATTTGTGGCTCAATGTTTTCGGGGAAAACAGAAGAACTTATACGCAGATTGAAGCGTGCCAATTTTGCAAAACAACGTGTCGAAATTTTTAAACCCAAAATTGATACCCGTTATTCTGAAGATGAAGTGGTTTCACACGACCGGACTTCAATACGTTCCACTCCTGTTGAATCTTCGGGGAGTATCCTTTTAATGTCGGCCGATGTTGATGTAATCGGGATTGATGAGGCTCAGTTTTTCGATGAAGGGCTGGTTGAAGTTTGTAATCAGCTGGCCAACCAGGGTATCAGGATTATTGTAGCCGGACTGGATATGGATTTTCGTGGTGTGCCTTTTGGTCCGATGCCTGCCTTGTGTGCCATTGCCGAAGATGTGTATAAAGTTCATGCTATTTGTGTCAGATGTGGTGCTTTGGCCTATGTTTCGCACCGCTTAGTGGATAGCGATAAACGGGTTTTGTTGGGGGAAATGGCTGAATATGAGCCTATTTGCCGGGACTGTTTTAATAAAACGAAGAAAAATTCATAATTCATAATTTGTAATTCATAATTCATAATTCATAATTTTTGCAAATAGCAAACGGTTTTATTCAACTGTAACATCATAACTTTAAGTATTTAAGCTGAAATAACACTAATTGATTAAACATGGAAACTACAAGGCCTTATACATTCGACAGAGTGGTGCGAATTGTAATCGGATTAGCAATACTTCTGATTTTGTTTCTGTTGCTTAAAAGATTGAGTGATGTGTTGTTGCCGTTTTTTATCGCCTGGTTAATGGCTTACTTACTGCAACCTTTCGTGAGTTTTTTTCAGTACAGATTAAAATTTAAAAGTCGTATTTTAGCTGTTTTTTCAACTCTTGTTTTATTTATTGCAGTCATTTCGGGATTGATATACATTTTGGTGCCGGTAATAGGTAATGAGGTGGAAAAAATGTCAAATCTCATAGCTTTATACACAAAGGGTCTCAATATGGATACTTTTATTCCGGTGGCATGGCAAAATGAATTCCGGAATTATTTATCGCATCTCAACTTTCAGTCTGTACTTAATGATGAAAAGTTAATGGTGGTAATTCAGAAAGTTATGCCGCGAATATGGGATTTGTTCAACGGATCGCTCAATCTGATATTAGGATTGACAGTTGTGATCATTGTGTTTTTATATCTGATTTTTATACTCATCGATTACGAAAAAGTAACTGACGGGATGTTTAATATTATTCCTGTTAAATACCGTGGGCTGATTGCAGGCATCATCAATGATCTGGAAGCAGGGATGAACCGCTATTTCCGGGGACAAGCCCTGGTAGCCATCATTGTTTCGGTTTTGTTTTGTGTGGGTTTCAGCATTGTTGGTCTGCCACTTGCTATCATTCTGGGGCTTTTGATGGGTGTACTGAATATGGTACCGTATCTGAAAGCAATTGCAATCGTTCCGGGCACAATTTTAGCTTTTTTAAAATCGGCCGAAACCGGTCAGAGCTTTTTCAGTCTGATGCTTTGGCTTGTAGCAATCTTCTTTATTATTCAAATTATTGAAGATTTAATCCTTGTTCCGAAAATAATGGGCAGGGTTACCGGTCTGAATCCTGCCATTATTCTGCTTTCTTTGTCGGTTTGGGGATCGCTTATGGGGATGATCGGACTTATTATTGCATTGCCGGTCACCACTTTAATTATTTCCTATTACAAGCGGTTCGTTCTGAAAGAAGGTGAACCCCTATCCGGCGAAGAACGAAATGATACTCCGGCTACCTCATCTCCCGATTCGGTTGATAATGTCGAAATGTAGCAGAATCAAAGTTATTTTATTCCTGTTGTTTTTGTTTTTCTAAGGTCGATAACATTCCGCAAGCGGCAAAAATATCCTCACCCCTCGATTTACGGATAGTGGTGGTGATGCCATTGTTGGTCAGGTAGTCGCGGAAAAAAACCATTTTGGCTTCGTTGGAAGTTTTCAGGTCAACATTGGGAATGGCGTGAAAGCGTATCAGGTTGACCCGACAATCAATTCCCTTTAAAATTCTTACCATTTCAACTGCATGCCGCATGGTGTCATTCAGTCCGTCGAACATAATATATTCGAATGAAACACGACGCTGGTGGCTGAAATCGTATTTGCGTAACTCCTTCAGTACGTCATCTGCTGGATATGCTTTTTGAATGGGCATTAATTGCAGGCGCTCTTCCGCGAATGGTGAATGCAGGCTGATAGCCAAATGACAGTTGGTTGATTCGAGGAAAATTTTCATTTTGGGTATAACACCTATTGTCGACACTGTTATACGTTTCGGGCTCCAGGCATATCCGTAGTCAGCTGTAAGAATTTCCAGAGCACGCAATAAGTTGGTAAGGTTATCCATGGGTTCTCCCATACCCATAAACACGAGATTGGTGAGTTTATCGGCTTCGGGGATGGAGAGTATCTGATTTAAAATTTCGGTGCTTGTGAGATTGGCTGTGAATCCCTGTTTGCCTGTCATGCAAAACAAACAATTCATTTTACAACCCACCTGCGAAGAAACACAAAGCGTGTTTCTGTCTTCTTCGGGAATATAAACACTTTCGATGTAATTTTCATCACCGGTTTTGAACAGGTACTTTTTTGTTCCGTCAACCGATTCGGCGACATGTGAGGGCATGGTTCGGCCCACTTCATATCCTTCACTCAGTTTCTGTCGGTTAGCGGCAGAAATATTGGTCATTTCATCGATGCTGAAAATGCGTTTTTTGTAAAGCCAGTCGGCAATTTGCTTTCCGGTAAACGAGGGCATCCCGAGTTCAGTGGCTATAATTTTTAATTCATCGACAGTTTTGCCGGTTAATGCTGTTTTTGACATTGTTTGATTTGTTTTATGAAATTCAGACCACTATAGATAATTAGCTGTTTATACAAAGAAAACGGAATGAAAAAGTTCATTCCGTTTTCTGAAATTATTTTAAATTAATTTTTTAGTAGAAATTCAGACGATTATCTTTCAAATCTGAAATTTCACGCATATTCTGAGCAATCATGTATGGCAACGAATAGCTCATACGTGAATTGAGTTGCATGATTTGCATTTTGGCATTGAAAGGAGCGGGATTAACCTGCGGATTTGATGCCGATACCACGTATACTCCGGCATTTCCCTTAATGGGTGCCGAAATTTTATTTACAGGTAAAACTGATACTTTTCCGATTACTGCCGGTTCAGCACCTGCCACACCGAATTGATAAGCATCGAAATTAACTGCAGGAGCCATTTTCACCTCGCTTCCGATAGCTGCTCCGATAGCTTCGAGCGAAGCTGATTTCGAAGTTTGAGCTGTCAGATTCTTTATCATAAGGTCTGCTTTTTTATCGCGGATTAACTCAGCTTTCAGAAGGTCGGATACTTTTGCCAGGGCACGGTATCCTTTATCATTGCTTTCGGTAACGGTAGCTACGACGAACTGTGTTCCGCAGTCGTAAACATCCGATACAGCACCTTTTTCTTTTTCGAAAGCCCAGCGGATAATCTGACGTGAATTTGAAATGTCGGCAATTTTATCAGTTGTTTTGAAAACATCTGAAGCAGTACGAACTTCATATTTTCTTTCTTTGGCTCTTTTTTCAAAATCACTTGCTTTGAGGTCAGCAGCAAATTGTTTGGCTTCGTTATAAATTTTACTTACTGTTGTGTTACTTGTAGCAACTTTGATTTCAAGTATTGCAAGTTTAACTTTACGGCGGGGAGCGGTTTTGCCCATCACCTGCATAATTTGTGTTCCCTGAGCGTCTTTCAAAGTGAAAACATCATTTACTCCACTGGCAAATGCTTTAGTTGTCATGTCTTTTCCAACACCCTGCATTCCTTCTGTTATCCAGCCGATTTCACCGCCATTGGCAGCAGTTTGTTCCACAGCAGAGTATTTTTTTGCTAATGCGCCAAAATCAGCTCCGCCCTTGATGGCAGCTACTAAACTGTCGGTTTTGGTTTCATCTTTTTTAGTCAGATAAATATGACGCAGACGAACAGAATCGGATAGCATAATACCTGATTCAACGACTTTTGCCATGGTATAGGTATCGTTGGCAAATGTAGGTCCGGTAATTGCTCCGGCAGTATTTCCGAATGCAAAGTCTTTCAGATTGGCAGGAACATTTTTTTCTGAATACGGAACACCATCGTATCTGGTTTCTGAATTTGCATTTACAAAACCTGCAATATCATTGGTTGTTTTGAATTCTTCGCTCAGGCTGTTCATTGTGGTTTCAGCTTTTTTGTAATCTTCGGCCGAAGGTTTTACGTTGAAAACCACATAATTCAAAGTACAATTGGCTTCCTGTTTGAAACGTTCTTTGCGTTTGTTATACAGGTCTTTGATTTCGGTTTCCGAAACTTTTACAGTCGAATCAGGTATAGTAAAATAAGGTTGAACCACATAGTTTACATCTACAGTAGTTTTGGCAGCATCGTATACTAATTTGGCATCAAGTTTATTGGCTGTTACGGTTTTCGACATCAAAGCATTGTATTTTTCCTGTAAAATTGACATTTTTACAGTTTTTTCCCAGAACATCCAATAAGATTTTGCTTTGTCAAGTTGTTGTTTCATCTCGTTGTTTTCGGGGGTCTGCTCAAGGCTGTTGAGGAATTGAACCAGTCTCGGGCGACTGAACTGACCATTTTCGCCGGCAAATGCCCTGCGTTGCATAATCAGCGGGTGAATGTTTTTCCCGATTAAACGATCGGAAAGTTCATCAGCGCTAACTGTTAAACCCATTTTACCGGCTTCTTCATACATAAGCTTTTCGTTCACCATAGTTTCCCATACTGAATTGCGGAGTTGTGAAGTTGTTTCTTCCTTTAACTCGGTCTGACCGGTCTCAATTTTATATACTTCAACCAATTGATCAATTTGTGAAGCATAATCCTTGATGTTGATTTTTTCACCGGCAATCACAGCTACCGTTTCTTTTGATTTGTTCAGATAAGTTGAACCCTGTGTGAGTGCGTCGCCAATGATAAAGGCAAACATTGCAAAACCTACTACGAGCATTAGCATCACTCCTCTGCTCCTGATTTTTCCTAAAATAGCCATTTCTTTAAATTAAGATGTATTTTTTATTTGTTTTCTATACTAATTTGAGGGCGCGAATATACAAAAAATTCCTGTTATTTTTGCAATTTTAATGTTTATTTATTGCCTTCTCTATTTAATGCTTTGATATACAGATTTATAAGTTATGATTGATCCGGGTGGTTTCATTTGTTGATGATTGTAATTTTTACCAGTTCAATTCTGTTGTTGCTTACTTTAACACATTTAAAGCTAAAACCTTCTATCTTAAGTACCTCGTTCAGCTTTGGAAAGTGTTGATGATGGTTTAAGATAAAACCTGCAATTGTATCATATTCTTCCGATTCGGGGATGTTCAGATTGAATTTTGCATTTGCATTTTTAACTTCGAGTCTGCCACTGAGTAAATATTCATTTTCGCCGGTTTTTTCGGCGGTATAATCCCTGTTATCATGTTCATCCTCAATTTCACCAAAGATTTCCTCCATTATATCTTCGAGGGTAATAATGCCGGCAGTACCCCCGAACTCATCAACCACTACAGCTATACTCTTCTTTTGCTGCATGAAGATTTTCATGAGTTTTTGAGCTGCCATATTTTCGGGTACTATCGGTATCTGATTGATGTATTTTTTCCATTCATTTTGATGCTGAAACATTTCAGACGAATGAATGTAACCTATAATATTGTCGATGTCAGTCTTGTAAATCGGAATTTTGGAAAGTCCTGTTTCAATAAATGTTTGCTTTAGTGTTTCGAGATTTGTATTGTACTCTAATGCAATTATTTCGGTACGCGGTACAAAACAGTCGCGCAATCTGACTTTTGAGAAATCGAGTGCATTTTGGAAAATTTTCACTTCATTCTCGAACTCTGTTTCTGATTGTTCATTGTCAAAACTTTCCTGAATGAGATAGTTCAAATCGATTCTCGAGAATATGTTGGTCTGTGAGCCCTGAATGACCCGAACGCCGGTCAAACGAAGAATGCGTATCGACAACCATGAACTAAAACCCGAAACCGGATAAAGCAGTATATAAAATGCATACAAAAGCCACGAAAACACCCGTAACCACAAATTAGGATTGATGCGGAAAATTGTTTTTGGCAAAAATTCACCTGTAATTAAAACCAGAACAGTGGCAATGATGGTTTGTGTAAAGGTGATGAGAAACTGGTTGCCCAAAAAACCGAGTCCGGGTTCCAGAATTTTTGCCATCAATATACCATAAATTACCAGAGAAATGTTGTTTCCGACCAGCATGGTGGAAATATAACGCTGCGGATGCCGGTAGAATACCGACAAAATGCTTGATGCTAAGTCCTTTTGCTTTTTGTTGAGTTCGAATCTTAACTTGTTCGACGATACAAAAGCAATTTCCATCCCCGAAAAAAATGCGGAGAAAATCAGCGACCAGATAATGTAAATTGCGTTTTCCAATTGACGGCTTCAAAATATTTTAATGATTGCAAATATACAACAACTAATTGATAATTTTCACAAACGGTTTTAGCAATTGGTCGAAATATTTTCGATATTTATGCCGTTTAATCTTTGGGAATTGCGAATCAATTATAAAATTATCACTTTTTTCTTAAGGTTTCATTTGCTTCGGGAATGTTTTGTGTGCGCTGTTTTTTGTGTTCAGGATAGAATACATGACCTGCTGAGGATAGTATCTGATGGAACTTATACGCAGATTACTGTTAATTATGAAGGTTTCTGAATTTGATATTTGCTGAAATTTCAAAGTAATTAATGTTGTAAGTATATGTAAAACAAAAAGATATGTCAGTATTTTCTGATTATCATCAATAATTATGCAAGTATGATTTGTAGTTTTGAAAAAAAGCCGTATCTTTGCAACCGCTTTTGAAAAAAGCAGATCTAGTAGCTCAGCAGGTAGAGCACATCCCTTTTAAGGATGGGGTCCTGGGTTCGAGCCCCAGCTGGATCACTTTATGTTTTTTTTCAGGCAGTTCACAAAGTTGATGATCTAGTAGCTCAGCAGGTAGAGCACATCCCTTTTAAGGATGGGGTCCTGGGTTCGAGCCCCAGCTGGATCACGAAAAATCTCCGGTTTCAGGTCTGAAACCGGAGATTTCTTTTATGGTATTCTGAACGATGAAATTACGGCTCAATCGGAAAAGTTGTGTTTTTTTTATTATTAGGCATAAATTTTAGTAAGTCTGTAAAGGAAAAACTTCACATCCCTTACTCCTCTGAAAGAAGCCCTAAAGGCTTTAATTTTCGCATTAAAAGATTCAGCTGAGGCATTCGTACTCCTGTGATCAAAAAAATTTAGAATGGTCAGGTAATGCGATTGAATGGTTCTGCTTATTGTTCCAAATGCAAGGATACCTGAATTATCAACTCTGTCATACCATTTTGCAAGTTTAGTAAATGCTACTGCTTTGTCTTTTGTTTGGTGATAGATAGCTCCCAATTGCAGGGAGAAGTGGTATGCTTTCTTTAAATCAGGATACAGTTCAAAAAGGATCTCAGCTCTTACTTTTTGAGAAGCTGTCCAGTCAGTTGGTTTCTTAAAGAGCAGATATCTGCTCCGTGCCAATAATTGCTTTAGCGTATCACCATTTGAAAGAATTGGAGGATTATATTTTCTTCCATTAACCTTAGCAATGTGTATTTCAATAGTTTCTCTGTCTAATGCTTCCCATCTGTATTTTATGCGTAGTTCCTGAACGGCATCGTATGCCAGTTGTTGAACATGAAACCTGTCAGTAACTCTGCTTGCTTTAGGGAAACAGATTTTGACTACGTATTCCATATTGGCAGCCATATCCATGGTCACCTCCCTTACTCTCCACCTGATACGCCTCGGAAGTTTGTTGAGCACAGTTATGATGTCTTCTGCCTTTGTTCCATCAATCATGGCTACAATAGCTCCTTTGCCTCCTTTTGCCGCTTTATTGGTGATGATGGTATATAGCTCGCCATTGGACAGACTGGTTTCATCTATACTCAGAAAGTTACCAATATTTTGAGGATACAAAAGCCATTTATCTGCATGTGTCTTTTGATTCCACTGGTGGTAATCGCTTAAATAATCCTTGTATTGCTCCTGTAATTGCTGACCATCCAAATGATAGTGTTCTGCTAAGGATTTAGTGCTTATGGGATGAGTATCCAGGTAATCCTTTTAAAAAAGACGCAAATTCCTGAGTGAATCGCGTTCCTTTAGCCACTAAATCCCAATCACGGCTAACAACCTCTTGAGTGCTTGTATTGAGCCATCGTCGACGTTTAACCTTTAAATCAAACACCTTACCACGTATAGGAAAATCATGGATAATTTGCTCATTGTGAAAGCCATGACAACGTAATGGTGCTCCTGTAAACTCGGTGGGAATATCCGGCTTTTCCTCCAAATATACTTCAAAACCTATTTGGATATTCTTAACTAATTTTATCTCAAAGTATTCCAAAATCCCTGCCGGTAAAATCAACTCTAAAAGCTGATGTTCTGCTGAATTTAATTTTGTCTCTTTTTCCATAAGACAAAATTAATCTTTTTTATACTCTAACACAACTTTTCCGATTGAGCCGAAATTACTGAACGATGAAATTACTGAATGATGTAAATTATTGATACAGATTGAAATCTTTCGCACTGCATAGCAATTAACTGTTATTTCTTCAACTCAGGATATACAATGCGGGTATGATAAATATTCTTGATTTTTTCCTTGAAAACGGATTTCACGGTTTCCACATCCCTGAAACTAATGGGAGCATCTTTGAACTGACCATCAGCAATTTGTGAGTCAATCATTTGTTCTACAGCCACATTAATACTGTCTTCGGTATATATACTCAGGCTTCGCGAACGGGCTTCCACAGCATCGGCCATCATCAGAATTGCAGTCTCCTTACTGTTGGGTAGAGGACCCGGATAAGTATAAGCATCTTCATTCGGCATTTTGTCGGGGTTAGCGTTTACAAATGAGTTGTAAAAATATTTCGTTTTACCACGTCCGTGATGAGTGGTAATAAAATTAATTATTTGTTCGGGCAAATGACTTTTCTTTGCAATTTCAACTCCGTCGGTAACATGGTTGATTACAATTCTCGAAGCTTCTTCGAAATCCATTTCTGAAAGTGGGTTTTTACCACCCATCTGATTTTCAATAAAGTATTCGGGGTGCTGCATTTTGCCTATATCGTGATACAGAGCTCCGGTTCTGACTAACAGACTGTTGGCTCCGATTTTCTTGGCGGCTTCGGTAGCCAGGTTCGAAACCTGCAAAGTGTGTTGAAAAGTGCCCGGAGCTACCTCGGCAAACCGCATCATTAAGTCGCTGTTGACATTGGTAAGTTCCACTAATGTTACAGCCGAAATCAGTCCGAATATTTTCTCGAAAATATAAATCAGAATATATGCAAATAGCAGAAATCCGCTGCTGATGGCGAAATATAGCAAAGGTTGCCAGTGTATCCGTTGAATTTCGCCTTCACTTACAAACTCAAAGGCAACGAAGATAGTGGCATAAGTAAGGAAGATATATAAGGCTGTCTGAGCAAGTTGTGAACGTTGGGTCATGTCTTTTAAACTCGAAACAGCTGCCATCCCGATAGCAATCTGTAGTACAATGAACTGGAATGGATTATTGACCATAAACGAAATAATAAGCATGGTGATGATATGGGCAAATAATGCGGTGCGCGAATCGAAAAATACCCGAACAATGATAGGCAACAAAGCAAAAGGTACCATAAAATAGCTCAGATTTGAATAGTTATGCGCAATCGTCGAAAGTCCCACCATCAGTAAAATCAGCAAACTGATAAAAAACAGATGACCGAAATTGTCGAAAATCCTTGGTCTGAACAGGTATATATAAAGGAAAAACAGGACGATAAGCACTGTAATTATGACTACTTCGCCGATTAAAACCAAAGTAGATTGCTGAATGGTGGCGTTTCTTTTTTCATATTCAATTTTCAGTGATTTGAGAACCGAGTAGAGCTCAGGTGTTACAATTTCACCTCTGTCGATGATTCTTTCACCGGTTTGTACCATTCCAATGGTCAGCGAAAGATTTTTGAAAAGTTCTTTTTTGAAAAGTTCTGAAGTTAAACTGTCATACTTCAGATTTTCAATCAGATAATTGTTGAGATTATATGATTTCAGCGTGTCGGGTGCACCCTTCAGTATTTCTTCGTAAGCGGTTTTTGGTGTGTAAAGATCGGCTACCGACCTTGTAATTTTAAGCCGGTTGGGGAGTATACAGTTAATCGTTTGTTTTCCATCCTCAGTCAGCTTGTTATATTCGTCCGACGAAATGACACCACTTGCATAAATATGTTCCAGCTTTTGGCTTATAAAATGCTGGTACAATGGCGCAGTTCCATTTGTTTTACTATAATCGTTGATAAGTTGACTGAATTGAGTTTTGGCTTTTGTTGTATCCAGCTTAAAATACGGAATGTAGGATTTCAGTAATTGCTCCTTTTCTTCATTAATTTCTGTTTCATTTTTGTAAACCGGAAAGTCGAACGAAGCTGTGATCAGTTCGTACGACCACGGTTTGCCCACTTCAAACTGGTATTTAAAACTATTGACATGTGGAAATAACTGAACTATAATAGCTATCAGGCACAGTATCAATGCAATCCGGGTAATGAGCTGAAGCGTATTCTGATTGATTTTCAGTTTCATAAATCCAATTAACGAGTTTTAATGATGTGATAAATGAAAAAACGCCGAAAATTACAAAAAAAAACCTGAACAACGACTATCTGTCTCAACTTTCACTACTTTTGTGTCTGAAATCAAATATAAAATAAAGAATTTTCAAAAATGTACGGAATAGTTCTACATCCACTTGTACCTGTACGCGCTGCCGACAGCGAACGTAGTGAAATGGTAACACAATTGCTTTTTGGTGAGCTGGTGTCGATATCCGAAGTGAAAGACAAATGGCTCCTTGTAAAAAATATTGCTGATGATTATTGTGGCTGGGTTGACCGGAAGATGATTCAGAGCATAAGTAATGATGATTTTGAATTGCTTTCGAAGTCAGCTTTCGAATTGCTTGTCCGACCACTTACGAATTGCAGATACAATAATACAGAAAAGTCTTTGTACCTGCCTGCCGGAAGTAAAATCTATATCATTGATGGTGGTATTCGACCTCAGTTTTTACCCGATATCTATCCTGAATCACACGGTCAGTCAGGAATTAAAGATTTTTCAGGAACTGACATTATCCTTTTAGCGAAACAATTTTTGAACGCCCCTTATTTGTGGGGAGGTAAAAGCATTTTAGGTATTGATTGTTCGGGGTTGGTGCAGCTTGTTTTTTCGTTTTTTAAAATAAGTTTAGCACGGGATGCATCCGAACAGGTCAATGTGGGAGAAGTTGTAAGTTTTCCAGATGAAGTTCGTGAAGGCGATCTTGCCTTTTTTGTCAATGACAACGGAAATATAATTCATGTAGGAATTTTACTCGGGAGCAACCGGATTATTCATGCATCAGGGTCGGTTAAAATAGAAAGTATTGATGCCACCGGCATAGTTTCTGGTCAAACAGGAGAATATACTCACCGGCTAAAAGTGGTAAAAAGAGTGTTCTGAATCCGAAATGTAAATTGAATCTTTTACAGAAAACAGACGCTGAAATATTGGCAGAGCTGATTTTTTTTGCCGGAGTCAGAAAACTTTTACATGTTAAAATATAAGATTTAAGTATCAGATATTCAAAGTTATATAGTTGTCTGATCATTTTAATCCGCATTTTTTGGAGACGAAAATTGAAAAAAAGTGAACCTCACATGTAAGATGTTCGCTTTTTTTGCGTCAATATAAACAAAGGGACAACATTAAAAACGGTTTTCAGGTTTTTTTAGATGGATGCAGTAGAATTCAACAGTAAAATTTTATCACTCACTGACCGGCTTTACAGGTTTGCAAAGTCGATTTTGCGAAATCAGGAAGCTGCTGAAGATGCTGTTCAGGAACTCAATCTTAAACTTTGGGAAAAACGCCATCAACTTGACGGGATCGAAAATTTTCAGGCCTTTACAATGCGCTCTATGAGGAATCTTTGTCTTGATTCACTGCGTCTTAAAAAAGATCAGATGGAAATCCCGACCGATATAATGTACGATGCACCCAATCCGCATCAGCAAACCGAATCGGTGGATATGGCCGGCCGGGTCATGAATATGATAAATAAACTTCCTGAATTACAGCGAACTATTATCAGAATGCGTGATGTGGAAGGGATGGAAATCGGTGAAATTGCATCGGTAACACAGTTGAATGAAAATGCAGTCAGTGTTAATCTTTCGCGTGCAAGGCAAAAAATCAGAGAACAGATATTAAAAGAACACAAACGTGTGGAGGAAAATATATGGTGAATATTAATGAATTATTGGAAAAATACTTCGATGGTCATACAACACTGGCCGAAGAAAAATTACTGAAACAATATTTCAGTTCAAACGAAATTAGTTCGGAGCATTTAATTTATAAACCACTTTTCGAAGTGTTTGAAATTGAAAGCAAAGAAGTGTTTCCCGCAACAAAAATCAGAACTGAACCGATACCGGTAGCAAAATCAAGGCATATATGGTTCAGAACATTATCGATGGCCGGTGTTGCCGCTTCCATAATTGTAGCTTTCTGGTTTTTCGGAAATAATGCAATGGCCGATGATTATGCAGTTATCAATGGTAAAAGAATCGATGATGCCGAATATGCTCAGCAATTTGCAGCACGGAAGTTAAGCCGGGTAAACCGAATGCTCACTACAACAATGCAGCCAATTCGGCAAATTAACAAAGTGAATGAATGTATGGAGCCTATCGATAAATTTACAGATATCAATGATCAGCTTGTAGAAATAAAAAACAAAATAAATTTAAAACATTAATAATAATAAAGTATGAAAAGGGTAATAATGGTAGCAGTGACGGCAATTATATTATTGCTTACCGGTGCAAAAGCACAGTCGCTCGATCGATTTTTCAATAAATACGACAATGATCAACGTTTCGAAAGTGTATCGGTGAGTAAATTTCTGATTAATCTGGCACTGTTTTCAAAAGATCTGAAACCTCAGGACCGTGAATTGCTTGCCAATCTCCGTAAGATTAAGATCTTAACAACTTCGGATGTTGCTGATTCGGAATTTATCGACAGGATAATGGCAGATTTAAACAAAACTCTGGATTCGGGAAATTACGAAAACCTCCTCGAAGTGAGGGACAAAGGTGAACATGTAAATATCTATACCCGGATGGCCGGACAGAATTATACTGATTTGCTGATTGCCGTCAAAGAAAAGGATGAAGTGAGTCTGGTGTGGCTGAACGGGAAATTATCGCAGGATATTGTCAATAAGATCAGAGAAAATGACGGCTCGGTTGCCGGTCTTCCTCTCAACATCAAATAAAAAAACGGAAATACACCGAAATAAAGCATTTGCACTTTGTCAGGATGTATATAAATTTTAAAAAAATAACAATCAACAGAAATGAAATGAATCAAACAATTGATTTTGCGAATTTCATTTACAAAAAAATAATTTACAAATGAAAAAGATATTAACATTGGTGGCTTCATTGCTTATTTTTGTAGCTGCCTCGCAGGCACAAAGCCTTCAGAAATTTTTCGATAAATATGGTGATGACGAACGTTTTCAATACGTTTCGGTTAGTAAAGGTTTAATGAATATGGCGTCGGTATTCGGTGGTCTTGCAAAAGATGACAAAAAAATGATGTCCAAAATGCAGGGTTTGAAAATCCTGACTCTCGAAGAAAATACAGAATCAACTTTCTCAAAATCAGTGTTGAAGGAACTTTATCAAATTATCGAAAACGGGAATTTTGAAACTGCGGTCGAAGTCAGGGACAAAGGTGAAAGGGTACACATCTATTACCGGATTTCGGGAAACGACGATGCGGATATGCTCCTGGTTACCAGGGATAAATCAGAATTGAGTTGTATCTGGATCAAAGGAAAGATGACCAAAGAGGAAATAATGAAATCATTCTGAAAACATAATAAATACACTTTATAAAAAACACAGTTAAGCTGAATCAGTTTGACTGTGTTTTTTTTAATCCGGTGTAAATGTCTTTTGTGAATGATTATGCAGGTAAAGAATGATTACGACATTCTGTTCCTGTAATCGTCATAACCAAATTCTCTTATCAGTTTGAATTCGTTGTCAGTTGTCCATATCCCGATGGATGGATGAGTTACTCCGTTAAACATGGTTGTTTTTACCATGGTATAATGAATCATGTCCTCGAAAACAATGCGGTCGCCAATTTTAAGTTCCTTTTCGAACGACCAGTCGCCGTAAAAATCGCCCGACAGACAGCTGTTACCTCCCATTCTGTATACAGGTTTACCCGGTTTTGATTCAACTGACCCGACTATAGCCGGTTGATAGGGCATTTCGAGGCAATCGGGCATGTGACATGAAAAAGACACATCAAGCATGGCTGTCTTTATTCCTTTGTTTTCAACGATATCGACTACTGACGATACGAGTACACCTGTTTGCCAGGCAAAAGCACTTCCGGGCTCAAGAATGATTTGCAGATGCGGATATTTAGCTTTAAAGTTTTGCAAAACCGTAATTAAATGTTCAATGTCATATCCTGCTTTTGTCATTAAATGTCCGCCACCCATATTCAGCCATTTTATCTGATGGAAAAAACATCCGAATTTTTGTTCCACTACATTCAGGGTTTTCTCAAGGTCGTATGAATCTGATTCGCATAGGGTGTGAAAGTGAAGACCTTCAACTCCTTCGGGTAACTTTTCGCCCATTAATTCACGAACGATACCCAACCGTGAGCCTGGTGAACAGGGATTGTAAAGACTTGTGCCTACTTCGGAATACTCAGGGTTGATACGTAATCCGCACGAAACGTTGTAAAACTGGGTTTGAGGATATAAGCGATCGAACTGCGACAAAGAATTAAAGGTAATGTGGCTGCTGCATTTCACAATTTCCGGGAATTCGCGGTCGGTATAAACCGGGCCGTAAGTATGTGCCGGGCTTCCCATTTCATTGAAAGCCAGACGTGCTTCGGCCAATGAACTGGCAGTGGAATATTGAATGTATTCGCGTACAATAGGAAAAGTGCTCCACATGGCAAATGCCTTGAAAGCAAGTATTATTTCGACTCCGGCACGTTCTTTTACCGATTTGATTAATTCAAGATTGCGACGAAAAGCTGCTTCGTCGATGACATAACAGGGTGAAGGTATTTTAGAGTAATCCATTTCTTTTTGATTTAATAATATTTATTCTAATGCCCGTGCTCCGCGAACTTCTGCTGAAACTTCGTTGGTCCAGCCTGCTTGCTGAAAAACAGCGGTTTGTACTTTAATAAATCTGATGCTTGATAAACTAACACTGTTTCCGGAAGCATCCACAGCATTCGATATATCCAGTTTGTTCGTACCTGAAGTTGCGTCATAATCAGTTCCGAAAAGATTTTCGGCATAGCCCCATGTAAACCGGTCTTTCGGAACAACCCAGTATTCGGCTCCATCAGTTGAATTATTATCGTATGCATCCGGTAGTCGTGTACCTGAAAATGTGATGCTATCAGAAGTTTCGTACGGCCACCACCAGCCCGAAGTGACAGATGTACCGAAACCGGATTGCAGTTCGCCTTTCATTCCTTTGCTGTCGTGCCATTTGATGTTCGAATTGCCTGAAGGTTTGAAATAGGTGATTTGAAAGTTTCTTGTTGAATTTCCGAACTGATTTCCCTTCAGTTCATACCATGTTTCGTTTGGAAGTCCATCTCTGTTTTCGTCCTTCATTACATATACAATTGCAGGTTCGGGCCCGTTGCCTTTCAATGCATATACTTCAAAATCAAAGCCTTCCCTGTTTATTATGTCATGATCAAATCCGGCTGTGATATATCCACCGAATCCACCAAGGTAAACCCAACCCGAATGAAGACCGGGGTCGCCTGTGAAATACTGAATACTTCCGGGCAGAGCGAGTGCTGCATGCTGACCGGGTGCGTATTTATAATCGAAAACCCGTGTGATAAATGATGATTTTTCGACCGGTTCATTATCGTTTGATTTACAGGAAGATGCGAAAAATATGGAAAGTACCAACACCGGATACATTAAATTTCGTATTGAGAAATACATTCCGACTATTGAATTAAAATAAGTTGGGTTTTCTTTTCTTTGCTTCTTCCAGACTCAGTAAATCTGCTTTCTTCGTTTGTTTCTCGCGCAACGAAAGGTATTCGGCTTTAATGCCGGCTACGAAATTGTAATGAGTTTTTTCGCTCATTAGCTGAGAAACAACAAATGTATTGATTGAAGCATCTTTTACATAAACCACCGGTCCTTTGTAATTAGGTGCAATTTTTACAGCTGTATGTATTTTCGATGTGGTGGCTCCTCCAATCAAAAGGGGAATTTTCAGACCGGCTTTTTCCATAGCAGCTGCCACAACAGTCATTTCCTCCAGCGATGGTGTAATAAGACCACTGAGTCCGATGATATCCACTTTTTCTCTGATGGCTGTTTCGATGATTTTTTCGGTAGGAGTCATAACTCCCAGATCTATTACTTCAAAATTATTACAAGCCAGTACTACTGAAACAATGTTCTTTCCAATATCATGAACATCACCCTTGACAGTGGCAATCAGAAATTTTCCGGCTGACGAGCTTTGTCCGGGTACCTTTTGCTTTTCAATTTCGGGCTGAAGTATCGAAACCGCCTTTTTCATTGTTCGGGCAGTTTTAACTACCTGAGGCAGAAACATTTTTCCCTCACCGAATAAATCCCCGACAATGTTCATTCCGTTCATCAAAGGTTTTTCGATAATTTCGATGGCGGAGTCATATTGGGTAAGTGCTTCTGCCAGATCTTCTTCCAGATAATCACTGATTCCTTTTATTAAAGCATATTCCAGGCGCCCCTGCAAATCGCGCGTTCTCCATTCGTCAATTTTTTCGGTGGTGTTCCCCGATATCTGAAGTTTTACTTTTTCGGCGAATTCAATCATGCGTTCGGTAGCATCGTTCCGCCGGTTGAGTACCACATCTTCAACATGAACAAGTAATTCAGGTTCAATGTCCTGATAAATCTGCAGCATTCCGGCATTGACAATTCCCATATCCATGCCTTCTTTTATTGCATGATATAAAAAAACAGAATGAATAGCTTCCCGAACCACATTATTTCCTCTGAACGAAAAGGATAAGTTGCTTACTCCTCCGCTCACTTTTGCATGTGGCAGGTGTTGTTTAATCCAGCGGGTGGCATTGATAAAATCAACTCCGTAATTATTATGTTCTTCGATACCGGTGGCAATGGCTAAAACATTCGGGTCAAAAATTATATCCTGAGGTGGGAAACCGGCTTTGTCGACCAATAAATGATACGCCCGACTGCAGATTTCAGTTTTTCGTTCATAACTATCAGCCTGTCCTTTTTCATCAAAAGCCATCACAACCACTGCAGCGCCATAGGAACGAATTTTTTTAGCCTTGTAAATGAAATCTTCTTCACCTTCTTTCAAACTGATTGAATTTACAATACATTTTCCCTGAACACATTTAAGTCCGGCTTCAATCACTTCCCATTTCGAAGAATCAATCATGATCGGCACTTTGGATATTTCCGGCTCGGAAGCAATGTAATTCAGAAAAGTTATCATCTCCTGCTTCGAATCGAGCATGGCATCGTCCATGTTGATGTCAATGATTTGCGCGCCATCATCAACCTGTTTTCTGGCAATTTTCAGAGCTTCTTCATACTTCTTTTCGTTGATTAA
Organism: uncultured Paludibacter sp.; assembly: GCA_937897985.1. GTDB lineage: Bacteria > Bacteroidota > Bacteroidia > Bacteroidales > Paludibacteraceae > Paludibacter. The sequence continues at coordinate 149,261 of CALCBD010000032.1, forward strand.
ACGTAAAAACATCTTAGAACCTGCTACATTGCATCGTTCACCTATGTTGGTAAAAAGTGAATCGCTGTTAATGGCCAGTAATTCCAATCCGGATAATTCCAGGTTACTATTCCGGACATTCGGTTTCCGGACAGTTTTTCCTTCAATTAGCCTGCTGTATTCTGCAATATGATCGGGTGTGGTGCCGCAGCATCCACCAATAATATTAACTAATTCCTGCTGAAAATATTCATTCACCTGAACGGCCATTTTTTCCGGAGTTTCGTCATATTCACCAAACTGATTCGGCAGGCCGGCATTAGGATAAGCACTTACAAACCAGGGCGAGTTGGCACTGACCTCTTCGAGGTAAGGCTGCAGGTCCTTTGCTCCGAAAGAGCAGTTCAATCCAATTGAAAGCAGGTTTGCGTGGCTTACCGATGCCAGAAAGGCACGTATGGTTTGACCCGATAGGGTACGACCGCTTGTGTCGGCTACAGTTGCCGATAACATGATTTCAGTTACTTTCCCAAGTTCCTTCATCGCCTCTTCGGCGGCAAATATTGCAGCTTTTGCGTTTAGCGTGTCAAAAATAGTTTCGATCAGAATTGCATCAACACCTCCTTCGATCAAAGCATGTATCTGTTCTTTATAGGCACTTACCAAATCGTCGAAAGTGACAGCACGAAAGGCAGGATTATTTACATCCGGCGACATGGATGCTGTCTTGTTGGTCGGTCCAACTGCACCGGCAACAAAACGTGGTTTTTCAGGATTGTTTGCAGTGAATAAATCAGCAGCTTTACGTGCTAACTGCACAGCAGCAAGATTTATTTCACGTACATTTTCGCACATTCCGTAGTCTTCCATCGAAATCCGTTGGGCATTGAACGTATTGGTTTCGATAATATCGGCTCCTGCTTCGAGATATTTACAATGGATGTTATAAATGATTTCGGGTTGTGTAAGTACGAGCAAATCGTTGTTCCCCTTCTGAAGTATTTTGCTGTCGGCAAAGCGCTGGCCGCGATAATCCTCTTCCTTCAGTTTATGGCGTTGTATCATTGTTCCCATTGCACCATCTAAAATCAGGATCCGCTTTTCGAGTTCTTGTCGTAGTTTCATTGGTTTTCTGTTTTTCGTTATGCAAAGATAGTGGAAAATGTGCAAATAAGACAATTGTCTGTTTTGCAAATCAGGAGCGAAAAACAATTTAAGCCGCCGATTGTGTCGAAAACATCAATCAACGGCTTATGACAGGTAAAAAAACTATTTAATGTTTTTCTCTGAATTTGTTATCGAAATGCAGATTGCTTATTCAGTCAGGAAAAGAATCATTTTTTCAATAGCTTTCTGACAAACAGGACAAAATGCTGCAGCTTCATTCGTTCTCATTCTGCAGTCGTAGGAGGGCCGGTACATTCCTTTTGTTAAATATCCGCCTCCTTCGAAAACGCCGACCGGTATTTTTTTTGTTTTTTCATTCACAGGGGTTGGGATTACCGCACCTTCGGGTAAATCATTTTTCCATTTTGTATCGAACCGAACCAATGAAGTTAAGTTGGGCTCCCAGGGCTCGGTTTTGATGTTGTACATATCGTCGAGTACATCCGGGTTCTCTTTGAAATATTCGTCGCCAAGTCCGGCAAACGAATGACCAAATTCATGAACAACTACCTGTTGTTGTGCCCTTTTGCTGTCGGACGAAGCGAATGCGTAGAAATTATAAATTCCTCCACCGCCGTAAATCGGGGTATTGGCAAGTACATAAATGGCATCGTAAGGTACAGTGGCGGCCAGGTCGCGAATGGCAAAGATGTTCGGGGAGGTCAGGTAGCGCGGTTCGTAAAAGGTGTAAAAATGTGAACCAATGGCAGTGTTTTTCCAGTTGTTTTCATGTGGAACCGAAACTCCTGATTGTTCTGATACTGCTCCGACTGCATATATGTTGATCCTGTTTTTGTATCGGGTAAAGGGTTGATGACTCAGCAGACTTTCAGCGAGTTTCCGGGCATCAGCATAAAACTTTTCCTGTTCATCTTTGGTGTAACCTTCGGCAATGACCGCTATGTCAATTGCTTTCTCAGGTGTGGCCGAATGAACAATTTCCCGGGTTTTTATATTCTCTGCATAGTTTTTTCGTATCAGTTTGTCATCGGGCGTGAAGCCGAACTTCAACATCGTTTCCCATTTGTCAAAATCTAACCTCCTGTCAATCGAAACCTTAACCGGATATTTGGGAAACGGAAATTGTATGCTTTGTTCGTAACTCTTGTTCGTAAGTTTTGCTTCGTCGCTGGTTTGCCACTCAAAATACAATGTGCTGAAACCATCTGTGTAAATAATTTCATTGGAAGCACTGTCCGACACAGTGAAACGATATTCTCCGAGATTGATATCCGTGTTCAGATGTTGGTGGCGCCCACCCCAGTAAGGTTCCTGTTTTATTTTTCCGAGATAAGCCGATGTACTAACTGCATTGCCACAAAAATAAAAATCGATGCGGCAGGCTTTGTCCGTGAAGAATTTTTCGTAAGTTACAGCTTTTGCTGAAAATGAGAGGATTAAAAAGAGGAAAATACCGGTATATAACTGTTTCATATTATTGTATGTTTAAAGCGCAAATTAAAACAAAATATTTGAAAACTAATACCTTTCTCGCGGTATTTTCACAGTTAAAACCGATACTTCCCTCTTTTGTAAGTTGTTCTTTCTTTTTTATGAATTTTTTTTGCCGGCTGCTCCCTTTACAGCCGATCCTACTACTTCAATTTCCTTTAACTCATTATTGGCTTCGTTCAGGTATACAGTGTTTACATCGACTACACCATATTGTTCATTTACAACTATTTTTCTGGTTTCGTCCTTGTCAAATCCTACCTGACGAACTGAAAGAATGTATTCACCCGGCTTTACATTTTCGATGATAAAATCACCGTTGTCATTACACATATCACCTTCAATGATGGTCTCCGAATCGGGTGATAAAATGGTTGCGGTTGCATATTCCACAGGTTGATTTGAGCTGTCCAGCACTCTGCCCCTGATAGTTGTATTGGCAAAAATTGTTGCCGAAAATAATGACATAATTGCCAAAATTGCTAATGTTCTGAATTGTTTTGTTTTCATGACGGTTTTTCTATTTAAAATGTTGTTTTGATTTTGATTTTTTAATGTTAAATTTTCTTATTTTGAACTTCTGTTTTGTTCTTCACTCGACGATGTCGATCTGTTAGCACGGGTTTTAAAGTTATCTTTTCCGAAACGATAGTTGAATGAGATGCTCACACGACGTGAATTCCAGCGGTTTTTTACATCGATATCCACATTGTCGTATTTAGCATAAGCACTTCCGTTGGAGGAATTGAACATGTCGTTTAACGATAGTTTCAATGTTCCCTGGTCTTTCAGAATGTTGCGCTGTATGCCTAAATCAACTGAGTATCGCGGACGAACAATGATATTACTAACTAACTGTGACGATGTATAATTACCATTGATTTCCATCTGGAGTTTGTAAGGTAAGGTGAAATTACTGCTGATATTTCCATTCATGCTGTAGCGGCTTAATTTCGAGGCTGCATCTTCAGTTAACTGAAGACTTTTGTACATTCCTGTCACTGTTCCTCTTAACTGCCACCATTTAAACGGTTGCAACTGAAATGTTTCAGAAAGATTGACGTCAACTGAATTACTCAGATTTTCATTGGTTTGATAAACAGTTTTTGAAGCATCGTCCTGACGAATGATTTCGGTAAACAGTCCGTTGGTGTAATTCATACCCAAAGCTGATATCAGCATACCTTTATAACTGTGTGAGAGGCCGATGGAATGCGTAAACTGCGGTTCAAGATATGGGTTGCCAACGTTATATGTGTAAGGGTCGACCATCCATTTGAACGGATTGAGCATGTGGTAGCTTGGTCGTCCAATACGGTAGCTGTATTTAAAGTTGATACTGTTCGATTCATTCAATTTTTGTTGAACGAAAACCGAAGGGAAAATTCTCAGATAAGATGTGTCGTTTACTTCATTCGTAACAAGCGATGTGCCTTTTGATACTGTATTTTCAAGTCTCAGACCGAATTGTAATGTTGTTTTATTGAGTTGCATACGTCCGTTCACATAAGCAGCCTGAATATCTTCGTTGTAAACAAAGTGGTCATTTTGAGTCAGATATCCATCCATGTTGATTCGGCTATCGGTGTTCACAAAGCTCGTTTTTAATCCTGATTCGAAATTTATATTCTTTCCAACCGGTAAAACATAGTCAAGTTTGGCAGTGTAGATATTAATTGTATTTCCCTGATCGGTATTCACCACTATGTCGTGGTTCAGATTTGTTCCGTTTTTGTCTGTAAACTTTCCGGTCTGATTATTCGGACCTGTAAATCCAAAACGTGCATAATCCATGTCCACCGAAAGTGACTGCCCTAAAGTGTCAATGTCCCATTTATAGTTCACATTATAGGTTTGGTTCGTCCATTCGTTTTTTTGATGTGCCACACTAATCAGCATCGAATCGACATTTTTATTTTTGTCTGTAAAACTGGTTGTGCTGTTTTCGTCGTTGAGGTTATGACCGTTATTTCCTCTGAACATTGCACTGATGACGTGATTTTTGGCAATAAAATAGTCGGCGCCAATCTTGTAATTATGTGAAGTTCCGGCATAATCACCATTATTCTGAATCAACTGATAGGCTCCTTTAAGTGCTGTGCTTGTAAACCTGCGGGAAGCATCCATGCTGCTCCAGCCTGCCCAGTTGTAGTTTGAATAATTTCCATACAGATTAAATTTTCCATAGTTCATGTTCAGGTCCAATCCGCCGTTCCAACCTGTTTTCGACGCATAATTGATGCCGGCATTCAAATTTCCGTTGAATCCCGGAGCTTTTGTATGTTTGGTTTTAATGTTGATAATTCCTGAATTACCTTCAGCATCATAGCGGGCTGATGGATTTTCAATAATTTCGATTTTATCGATGTTCTTTCCCTGCATTCCTTTCAGCATGGATGCCAGTTGTGTTCCCGAAACATAGGTGGGTTTGTTGTCAATCAGTACTTTAACGCCCTGAAGTCCCTTCAGACTGATATTTTCGTTATTGTCAACGGTCACACCCGGAAGTTTGCGAATGATTTCATAAACGTTTTCGGAGGATGAAGTAATTGATGCTTCGGGATTGATGACCATTTTATCTACCGATTGCTCGATAAATTGCTTTTTCGCTACTATTTCCACATCCTTAAGGACTTCGGAATTTTCGCGCAATACAATTTTCTTTTCAATCACTGCACTTTTACCGTCAATGATTACTTTTTCGGTTTCAAATTTTTCAAATCCCAGCATGCTGACCGAAAGGATGTATTCTCCGTGATTTACCTTGTTAATTGAGAATTCACCTTTTTCGTTACATACTTCGCCTTTTAATATTTCCTTTGTCTTCGGATTTACCAAAGTTGCTGTTGCGAATTCGATGGGTTGGTTATTTTCATCGGTTACTTTGCCTTTTACTGTGGCAGTTGATACTTCGGCAGTGGCAAAAACTGAATTTGCTGCAAATGCTATAAGCAATAAATAAATTGACATTTTTGATTTCATGACTATTTTTTTTGTTGTTATTCTTTTTATATGACGATTAGTTTTTATAAATATTACATCGATAATCAATAATTTTTTATTTAGACGCAATAATTGTTCTGTTTGGATTTGTTTTTATTTTAATTTTGATAAATTATTTTTATGATCTCATTTTTACTTGTTTTCTACTTTCAGAAAAATTACCTTATTTATATCTTGGTGTATTAGAACAATAGTACACTGCAAAAGTATATACTTGAATGATTGTCTCCAAATTTTAGAAGTTAATTAATGTTAAACGTATAAATTAATTTTATTTGTGCATTGTAAGTGTCAATAAATCAAAGATATAAGTTTAAAGGTGAAAATGAAGGAAAAATGATTGTGTGATGTAAAATGAATAATTCAGGACAAAATTTCTCAAAACTGAGAAGAATACACTAAGTAAATTCGCTAAAATGATGGTTGAAATGTGAATATTATTGTATATTTGCATGACTAACAGCTAAAAAACAACGATAACTAACATATTTTACAATATTAAAAATGAAGTACTATAAACTTTTGACTTTAATTTTGCTTGTCATGCCTTATTTTTTGACAGCACAAAAAAAATCGATAAAAATATCGGATTTTGCAAACTGGAACAGAATTGAAAGCAGGGCGATAAGCAACGACGGGAATTTCGTGGCTTACGAAATAAAAAAACAAAAAGGGGATGGTTTTTTGGTGGTATATGATGTCCGGAATGCAAAAAGTGATACATTGAAAAATGCTTATAATGCAAAGTTTTCGGTCAATTCAGATTATATTGCATTCAGTATCAGAGTACCGGAAGACACATTACGAAAACTCAGGCTGGCAAAAACCAAAAAGGATAAAATGCCTAAAGAAAGTCTGGGAATTTTTACTTTTCAGGACAAGTCATTTACAAAATTCGAAAACTTAAAGTATTTTCAGATGTCGGACGAACAAAGTAACTGGCTCGGTTTTTTAATGGAAATACCCGGGGAAAAGAAAGATACCACACAGACCGGTACAAGCAAAAAAGCGAAAAAATCTTTATCTGAAGTGCCTAAGTATCAATTGATGGTTATGAATCCGGTCAGCAAAAAACAATTTACTTTTGCTCCTGTCGATACTTTTACAGTTGCAGATAAAGGAACGAAGATAGCATTTATTGCAGGCGGAAAAGACAGTACCAGGTTAAAATCGCTGGTGGTTTTTGATCCTGTCAGACAATCCTCCGATACATTGGTTCGTGATTCACTTATCTTCAGACGTTTAACCCTGGATGAAAACGGAACTCAGTTGGCGTTTCTTGCAAGCGGCGATACAGCAGCCGTAAAAAATTATGCTTTGTACTATAGTCCATTGCATACTTCAAAAGTGATAAAAGCAGTCGATTCCCTGACCGTAGGTATGCCGGCAAAATGGTCACCTTCGGTCAATGAGGGTTTACTTTTTTCAAAAGACGGAACAAAATTGTTTTTTGGAACAGCCGCACTGAGTCACCGCTCACCGAAAGATAGTGTTTTAGAAGATGAAAAACCAAAACTCGATGTCTGGAGCTACACCGATGCTCCCATACAGCCACGACAGCTCAACCAGTTAAGCGTAAGAAAGAAACAAACATATCTTGCTTTGTTAAGAATAAAAGAAATGCGGTTTGTTCAACTGGCTGATACAGTGACTGAAAAAGTTCAGCTGTTCGATCACAACAATGCTGAAGTTGCTTTGGCTGTTGATAACAGAAATTATTTAAAACAGGAGGTGTGGAGTTCGCGTGTTTTGGAAGATGATTATATTGTTGATTTAAAGAACGGTAAGAAAAAACTTTTGGTTGCAGGAAAGAATAATTTCAACCTGTCGGCTGCCGGAAAATATGCAATCTATTTTGATTATGCTGATCATCAGTATTATACGATTGATTTAAAGAGTTCAAAACTGGTGAAGCTGACCGACAGATTACCTGTGGTTTTCTATGATGAACGACACGATACCCCCAACGATCCGGATCCTTACGGTATTGCAGGCTGGACTGAAAACGATCAGTATGTGCTGGTTTACGACCGTTTTGATATCTGGAAGCTCGATCCGACCGGCAAAGAACCGGCTGTCAATCTGACCGGTGGCCGGAGTAAACAACTGCGATACAGATATATTTCACTTGACAGGGAGCTGAACTACATTCCTGCCAAAACGGAAGCATTGCTGTCGGTTTTTGCTGAAGATACAAACAGGGAAGGTTATAGCAGCATAGTGATTTCAAAACCTGAGACTTTAAAATTGCTCATACAGGGAGATTATATGCTGGGAACTCCTGTTAAGGCAAAAGCATCCGACAGAGTCATCTGGTCTTCTCAAACTGTAAGGGATTTTCCTGAAGTTAAAGTCAGCGATCTGAGTTTTACGAATGCTAAAACCATTTCGAATGCAAACCCTCAACAAAAGGAATATATTTGGCCTACGGTAGAAATTGTACGCTGGAAATCATTTAACGGTGATACATTGCGGGGATTATTGTTCAAACCTGATAACTTCGATGCCAACCGAAAATATCCGATGATGGTTTATTTTTACGAACGAAATTCTGAACTTTCGAACCGTTATCTCTATCCTCAGCCAAGTCATTCCACCATAAGTATACCGTTTTATGTGAGTAATGAGTATCTTGTTTTTGTCCCTGATATTGTTTATGGTACCGGTTTTCCGGGTCAGAACGCTTATGATGCCATTATTAGCGGTGTCAAAACGCTTATTGATGAAAGAAGTTATATTGATGAAAAGCACATGGGATTACAGGGTCAGAGCTGGGGTGGTTATCAGGTCGGTTATCTGGTGACACGTACCAATATGTTTGCGGCAGCTATGGCCGGTGCCCCGGTAAGTAATATGACCAGTGCCTACGGTGGAATTCGCTGGGAATCAGGTATGAGCAGAATGTTCCAGTATGAGGAAACACAGAGCAGGATAGGAGGTACCCTGTGGGACAAACCATTACTTTATATCGAAAATTCACCTTTATTCATGGCTCCTAAAGTAAATACACCTTTGCTCATTATGTCCAACGATAATGACGGCGCCGTTCCATGGTATCAGGGTATAGAGTATTTTATGGCTCTGTACCGGCTTCAGAAACCTGTTTGGTTACTTAATTACAATGGAATGAACCACAATATTGAGAGTAAATACTGGGCCAACCGGGTTGACTTAAGTACCCGAATGTTCGGTTTCTTCAATCATTTTCTGAAGGGAGAACCTGCTCCGGAATGGATGGTGAAGGGAATTCCGGCAATCGACAAGGGAAAGAATCCGGGATATTGATAATAGCAGGTATTTTATTATTGCAGGATAACCGGATAAAAAACATGAAAAAAGAGCCTGTCTCAAAAGTTGATTTTTTGAACAATCAACTTATAATTTGTAAGAGCTATTTTTGAATGCAACGACACTTAAAGTTGCAAATACACGAAAAGAACACTTTTGCGGCTTTGTGCAATAGCTTCTTTGCGTTCAAAAAAATGAATTATTTAATACTCAGCTTACAATTTATAGCATTATGAAAATAGATAGGGACTTATGAGACAGGCTCTTTTTTGTTTACTAACGTTTGACCGGTTTATACAGATGCGATGAATGTCCGTAGAATAATTCAGCAGCTTCCATAACTGTCTCCGAAAGCGTTGGATGAGGATGAATGGTGAGAGCCAGATCGCGAACCGTTGCTCCCATTTCGATAGCCAATACAGCTTCTGCTATCATTTCGCCGGCTCCCGGGCCACATAAACCAATTCCTAAAACACGTTCGGTTTCGGGGTCGACAATGATTTTTGTGAGACCATCGCTGCGGTCGAGCGTAGTGGCACGCCCGCTCGCAGCCCACGGGAATTTTGCGACTTCGTATTTCACCCCTTTGGCATTGGCCTGGTTTTCGGTAATTCCTGCCCACGCTATTTCGGGGTCTGTAAAAACAACTGCTGGAATTGCCAAAGGTTCAAAAGCTACTTTTTTCCCTGAAATGGCATCGACAGCCACGCGTGCCTCGTGCGAAGCTTTGTGTGCAAGCATTGGTTCACCCACAATATCGCCAATGGCATAAATGCTATCGTCATTGGTTCTTAACGTTTGGTCGGCTATAATCCAGCCACGTTCGTTTACCTGTACTTTGGTGTTTTCAAGTCCCAGACCTGCAGTTTGTGGTTTTCGTCCTATCGACATTAAAACATAATCGTATTGTTGTTCTTCAACTACACCTTCCCTGTTTTCGATTTTTACGGTTAAACCTTCACCAACTTCTTTTATTTCAGTTACTTTCGATTGTAACATGATTTTTCCGAACGAATGTGAAAGGCGTTTTTGCAAATGCGAAACCAAATCCTGATCGGCTCCCGGAAGAATCCTGTCCATAAACTCGACAACTGAAACCTTAGTGCCGAGGGCTGCATACACCGACCCTAATTCGAGTCCGATATAGCCACCACCCACTACTAAAAGACTTTTTGGTATGGCCGGCAGGTCGAGTGCCGAAGTGGAATTGAGCAGTCGTTTACTGTCAATTTGCAGCGAAGGCACTGTGGCTATTACCGAACCAATGGCGATAATGGCTTTGTCATAATTTATTTCCTGTAGCGAGCCATCTTCTTTGGTAACAACAATGCTTTTCGACGAAGTAAATCTGGCTCTTCCCTGCACAAAATTGATTTTTCGCTGTTTTGAAAGTACGCCCAATCCGCCGGTAAGTTTGCCTACCACTTTATCTTTAAAAGCACGAAGCTGGTCAATGTCAATTTTGGGTTCCCCGAAATCCACGCCCCATGCTTTAGCTTCTTTTGTTTCGTTAATCAGCTTTGCCACGTGCAGCAAAGCTTTTGATGGAATACAACCGCGATACAGACATACGCCGCCGGGATTTTTTTCCAGATCAACCAAAGTAACATTCATTCCGAGGTCGGCAGCATAAAAAGCTGCTGCATATCCGCCCGGTCCTCCTCCGATTACTACAATTCTAATATCCTTATTTGAATTTTCCATTTTAATAAATTTTATTTTTTGAGCTTCGAAGCTGTCTCAAATGCTGATTTTTAAGATTACCAACTTCCGGTTTTTAAGAGTTATTTTCGAACGCAAATACAGAAAGCCGCAACGACCAAAGAAAACACTTTTGCGGCTTTGTGCCTTAGCTTCTTAGCGTTCAAAAATAAATTGTTTAACACACAACTTTTAATTCGTATCTTTATTTTATTTTAAAGTGACCTTTAAAATAACCTCCGGATTGGGGTTTATCCTTCAACAATTAATTTCATCGGGTTTTCAATTGCATCGATGATCCAGCGGAGGAAGCGAATGCCATCGGCTCCATCGATAATGCGATGATCGTACGAAAGCGAGAACGGTAACATTAAACGTGGTTCAAATTTACCATCAATATATACAGGTTCCATTTGTCCGCGGGAGACACCCAGAATGGCCACTTCAGGAGCATTCACAATTGGTGTGAAAGCAGTTCCGCCTATACCACCCAGATTGGTAATGGTAAAGCAACCTCCGCTCAGATCGGCAATTCCTGCTTTTTTAGTTCGTGCCTTTTCGGCCAGAATATTCATTTCGCGGGCTATTTCAATCACATTCATTCGGTCGGCATTTCGTAACACGGGAACCATCAACCCGAATTCAGTATCCACAGCTATACCTATATTAAAGTATTTTTTATAGATAACCTGTTTGTTCTGCATGTCCACACTTGCATTGAACTGCGGGAAACGTTTAAGTGCCATCGATACTATTTTTACCAGAATTGCAGTGACAGTAAGTTTAATTCCTTGTTTCTCTGCTTCTTTTGAATAACTTTTACGGAATTCTTCCAATGCTGTAATATCGGCTTTGTCGAATTGTGTAACGTGAGGAATTGTATGCCATGCATAACTCAGATGATCGGCTGTTTTGAAGCGTATGTTACTCATTGCCTGTAGTTCCACTTCTCCGAATTTGCTGAAATCAGGCAATGGTTCCTGATGTTGTTCTACTCTGATGTGTTGAACTTCATTGCGTTGCTGGTGCAGTGCTTTGCTGAATGCTTTCACATCATCCAGTAAAATACGGCCACCGGGACCGGTTCCTTTTATCTGATTTACATCCACTCCTATTTCGCGGGCTAATCTGCGAACCGAAGGTGCAGCCGGAGCTGCATTCGGCATAATGGGTGGCTGATTTTCAACGATTACTTTTGGTGTGTCGGCGGCTACTGTAGGTGCAGGTACAAATACTTCTTCTTTTGGAGCGGAAGGATCTGGATCGGGCAAAGGCTCAGGCAAAGGCTCAGGCAAAGGCAAAGGACCAGGCAAAGGATTAGGCAAAGGCAAAGGCTCAGGCAAAGGTTGAGACTGAGGCGCTTGTTCGCCTGTTACATCTTCGATTGACATAACTTCCTGACCAATACCAACTGTGTCGCCATCGTTTACCGAAATGCTCACTACTTTGCCTGAAATGTCGGAAGGTACTTCTATGGTTGCTTTGTCGGTTTCAAGTTCGAGCAGGGGCTGATCCAATTCTACTGTATCGCCCACACTGACAAGTACTTTTACTACCGATGCTGATTTTATATTTTCACCCAATTCGGGTATTTTAAAGTTTTTCATAAATTATTATTTTATAATCTGCCCCAATTACGCCCTGAAGGGGCAATGAGACAGGTTCTATAAAAGTTGTTCAAAAATGCTGGTTATGAAATCATTGGGTTCAGTTTATTGGCATCAACACCTAATTCATCCATGGCTTTTTTCAAATCTGCCAGCTTGTAATTTCCTTCTTTATAAAGAGCATAAAGCGTTGTAAATGCGATATGTTTAGCATCCACTTCGAAGAAATTGCGCAATTCGGCACGACTTTCAGAACGACCAAAACCATCTGTACCCAAAGTGTAAAGGCGTTTTGGCAACCATTTCGAAATAGAATCGGGCAATGTTTTTACGTAATCCGAAGCAGCCACAATAACGCCATCGTTTTTGATTACTGTTGCAACGTAAGGTGTTTTTTCATTTTCCGGATTCAATAAATTATAACGTTCCACATTCAGGGCGTCACGTTGTAATTCTTTATAACTTGTCACGCTGTACACATTGGTGGCAACGCCGTATTTTTCTTCGAGTATTTCGGCAGCTTTCAGTGTTTCATTCATGATTGTTCCGCTACCTAACAGATTTGATGTAAGAGTAGAATTTTTCTTAGCCGCTTTTTGATACAGATACATTCCTTTCAGAATTCCATCTTTTACACCTTCGGGCATGGCCGGCATTGGATAATTTTCGTTCATCACAGTGATGTAATAAAATACTTTTTCCTGCTCTTCGTACATGCGGCGGATTCCATCACGGATAATCACAGCCAGCTCGTAAGCGAAAGCGGGATCGTAAGTGACCAGATTTGGAACAGGATAAGCCAGCAGATGACTGTTACCGTCCTGATGCTGAAGTCCTTCGCCTGCCAGAGTTGTTCGTCCGGCGGTTCCTCCTACCAAAAATCCCTTTGCCTGCATATCGGCAGCAGCCCAAACCAAATCACCGATGCGCTGTAACCCGAACATTGAGTAATAAACGAAAAACGGCATCATGTTTACTCCGTGTGTAGCGTAAGCTGTACCTGCACTGATAAATGATGACATAGAACCCGCTTCGGTAATTCCTTCTTCTAGTATCTGTCCGTTTTTGGCTTCCTTGTAATACAAAAGTTGTTCTTTGTCCACCGGTTCATAAAGCTGCCCTACGTGTGAATAAATTCCGTTGGCACGGAAAAGTGACTCCATACCAAAAGTACGTGCTTCATCGGGGACTATCGGTACGATAAGTTTGCCTATTTCCTTGTCTTTCAGTAATTTGGTGAGTATCCTTACAAATGCCATAGTAGTGGAAATTTCACGACCTTCGGAGCTTTGATAGAACTCGGCAAATATTTCTTCGGGCGGAGTTTTGATAGGACGAACATCGACCCTGCGTTCCGGTACATAACCGCCAAGTTCTTCACGCCGTTTTTTCAGGTATTGAATTTCGGGTGAATCATCGGGGAGTTTGTAGAAAGGAGCTTTTACAACTTCATCATCCGAAAGAGGTATCCCGAATCTGGTGCGGAATTCCTTCAGCTCGTCTTCGTTCAGTTTTTTTTGTGAATGGGTAATGTTTTTTCCTTCACCACTTTCGCCCAAACCGTAACCTTTAATTGTATTGGCCAGAATCACAGTTGGTTGTCCTTTGTGATGTACGGCAGCATTAAACGCAGCATAAACCTTTTCAGGGTCATGTCCGCCACGTTTCATTTTTCTGATTTGCTCATCGGTGAGGTGACTGACCATTTCTTCCAGTTCGGGATCGACGCCGAAAAATTCTTTTCGAACATAATCACCGTCGGCAATGGAAAACTTTTGCGACTGACCATCAACGATCTCACCCATTCGTTTTACTAACTTCCCTTTATTGTCATTCTCAATGAGCGTATCCCATTCGCCACCCCAGAGGACTTTTATTACGTTCCATCCGGCTCCGCGAAATACAGCTTCGAGTTCCTGAACTATTTTACCATTACCACGAACCGGGCCATCCAGTCTTTGTAAATTACAGTTGATGACGAAGATAAGATTGTCAAGTTTTTCGCGCGAGGCCAGTGTTATAGCTCCCAAAGCCTCCGGTTCGTCGGTTTCACCATCGCCCAGAAAAGCCCAGACTTTCCTACCTGCTGTTTCTTTTATTCCCCTGTCCTCAAGGTATCTGTTGAAACGCGCCTGGTAAATGGCCATAATTGGACCGAGCCCCATCGAAACGGTCGGAAATTCCCAAAAGTCAGGCATCAGCCAGGGGTGAGGATATGACGAAACGCCACCATTCGGGTTTAACTCACGACGAAAATTGCAGATGTTGTCCTGTGTGAGGCGTCCTTCGAGAAAAGCACGTGCATAAATTCCGGGAGCGGCATGACCCTGAAAATAAATCTGATCACCACCATTCGGAGCATTTTTTCCTTTAAAAAAGTGGTTAAAACCAACTTCGAGCAAGGTTGCTACTGAAGCATAAGTTGAAATATGTCCGCCTATTCCGTTTTCGTTTTTATTGGCTTTGACCACCATAGCCATAGCATTCCAGCGAATGACACTTTTTATCTTTCGCTCAATCTCGCGATTGCCCGGGTAAGGCACCTGTTTGTCTCTGCTTATTGTGTTGATATAAGGAGTGTTAGCTGTGAAAGGTAATTCGACTCCGGCTTTATGAGCGCGTACCTGTAGTTGCCGTAATAATTCGACCACACGTTCGGGTCCCCATTGTTGTAATACATAATCGAGTGAGTAAAACCACTCTTCATTTTCAAGTTCTTCGATGTCCTTAGGAATCATCTTATCTGGATTCATTTTAAATAATTTTTGATTAGTATGTATTAAACAAAGAAATTCGTGTTTAGTTTAATCAATGGTCTACCAAAAAATATTAATTTTGAATACGGATTATAAATTACTGATTTAAAGACAGGAAAAGTGACAGTTCAGTCTTTTTTTTGAAAAAAGTGATGTGTTTTTTAATCAGCCGGTTGCATTTATTTCAAAAATTTTTAAACTTAAAATATGGTGCTTAAGCAACAGCCAGGGTAAATACACTGACTTTTACATTCGGGATTGAAACCAAAACGGATATAGCTGCTTCGAGGGTTGAACCTGTGGTGAGTACATCGTCTACAATCAGGATATGTTTATTTTCGATGGCCTCAGCATTAGTGAGTTCAAAAATTCCTTCTGTATTTTCATATCGTTCAAAAACAGCTTTTTTAGTTTGAGTCGTGTTTTCCCTGCTTCGGATAAGTGAAGTTGTATCCATCGGTTTTTCAAAGATTTCTGCTATGCCTTTGCCAATCCATTCGCTTTGATTATAGCCTCTTTTAGCAAATTTTCGGGGATGTAACGGAATGGGAATGATCAGGTCTATCTCCCGAAAACCGCCCGAATCAAGAAGTTCAACAGCAGCATATCTGCCCATAATGCGTCCGATTTCTCTGTTACCTTTGTATTTAAGTTCATGTATCAGTTTCTGAAATGCCGATCCTTTCTGAAAATAGAAAAAAGATGTTCCCTGAAAAACCGGAACTTTTCCCCAGAATTTTTTTTCAACAGGATTGTCGGGAACAAGGTGAAAGTTTGTCCGGGGAATTTGGTGCAGGCACGAAAGGCATAGTTGCGATTCGTTTTTCAACAGCGATTCACCGCAAATTAAGCATAGGTGCGGGTAAAAAAGATTGACTAATTCGGCTAAGGGTTTTCTCATTTTAATCAAGGTGTTGTTGGTAAGTTGTTGAAGAAGGCTTTTTTACAATAATTGTGTAATAAAAATCCATCCTTTGGGCACAAAAATAATAAGTCCGGTCAGAGCAGCAAAAACAGCGCTTATCAGAACAGCACCGGCAGCAATGTCTTTTATATTTCCGGCCATGGCATTGAATTCGGGAGATAAATAATCAACAAGTTTTTCAATGGCAGTATTCATCATTTCCATGCTGATGACCAGTCCGAAGCTCAATAAACAGAACATCCATTCGACGTTGGAAATTCTGAAAATAAGGCCACAAACAATGACCAGAAATGTGAATATTAAATGGATCTTCATATTGGCTTCAGTTCCGAATACGTGACGAATGCCCTGAAAAGCATAAATAAAACTTCGGAATAACCTGTTTTTTTTCATTGTGTTTCTGAATTTATTCCACAAAAATAAAAAAAAATCCGACAAACTCTGCAGAGTGCCGGATTAATTTTAAAAAGCTGATATGTAACTGTTAAATGCCTGACGGATTTAAGCTTTCACACGGCCGAGGTACGATCCATCGCGTGTGTCGATTTCGATAGTTTCGCCTTCGGTAATAAACAAAGGTACACGTACTGTGGTGCCTGATTCAACTGTAGCAGGTTTCAGCGTATTTGTAGCAGTATCTCCCTTCATTCCGGGTTCGGTATAAGTTACCTTCATTTGCACTTTTACCGGCATGTCTGCATAAAGCACAGTGTCGGTTGAAGCGTCGGAAACAACTTCGAGAGTCATTCCTTCGAGCAGGAAATCAGCTCCGTTGATCAGCGATTTTGATATCGGATGCTGATCATAAGTTTCCTGGTTCATGAAAATGTAATCTTCACCTTCTTTATAAACAAACTGGTAAGGACGACGTTCAACACGTACATCTTCCAGTTTTTCGCCAATATTAAACCGGCGTTCAATTACGCGGCCATCCACCACATCTTTCAGCGTTGTGCGCATAAAAGTATTTCCTTTACCCGGTTTTACGTGTAAAAACTCTATTACAAAATACAGTTTGCCATCCATGCGGATACAGGTTCCGTTTTTGATGTCTTGAGCATTCATCATAAAAATGAAATTTTAATAAATTAATTTTAGGCTGCAAAAGTAGTGTTTTTATTTTAATTATCAAAACAAAAAGATTATCAGCACTTTAAAAAACAGAGTCTCCGGAGGATTTCCGAAGACTCAGCAGAAAAATTGATTTTATTGTTCCGGGGTTTGTTGTTTTTTTTCGTTACGATTTTGAACGTTATAAAATATCTTCATTTGATTGCCCAGTATTTTTGTGAATCCTTTCACATCGTCGGCACTCCATGCACGGTTGATTTCGCCGTATTCTCCGAAGTCGGTTTTCATCAGGTCGTAAGGACTTTCGATACCTACCAGTGTAAAGCTGTAAGGTCGCAGTTTTACGATGACTTTGCCGGTCACATTTTGTTGTGAGCTTTGCAGAAACTGCTCGATGTCTCTCATTACAGGCTCGAGGTATTGGGCTTCGTGCAAAAACATTCCGTACCAGTTTCCCAGTTGGTCTTTCCAGTACGATTGCCATTTAGTAAGGGTGTGTTTTTCGAGCATCTTATGGGCGTTGATTATCAATAACGGAGCAGCTGCCTCGAAACCAACGCGGCCTTTGATGCCTATGATTGTGTCGCCGATATGCATATCGCGTCCAATGCCGAATTTTGATGCGATATTTTCGAGTTCGTTGATTAGCTTGATTTTATCTTCGTTTTTATGTCCGTTAATTCCACAAATTTCGCCTTCTTCAAAATCGATGGTAACAATATCTTCTTCGTGTTTTTCAACCTGACTCGGGTACGCCGATTCCGGTAGTGTCTGTTCCGATTTGAGAGTTTCTTTACCACCGATGGAAGTTCCCCAGAGTCCTTTATTGACAGAGTATTCCATTTTTTTGAAATCTGCATCGAAACCGTGTTGTTTCAGATAATTGATTTCATATTCGCGGGTCAAAACCATGTCTCTTGTAGGAGTCAGAATTTTTATTTCAGGTGCCAGTACGTCGAAAGTGAGATCAAATCTCACCTGATCGTTTCCTGCTCCGGTGCTGCCGTGCGCAACGTACTGAGCATCGATTTGCTTTGCGTAATTAATGATTGCAATTGCCTGAAAAATACGTTCGGAACTTACCGATATCGGGTAGGTGCCGTTTCGTAATACATTGCCGAAAACCATGTATTTAATACTCTTTTCGTAGTACTCTTTAGTGACATCCAATGTTACATGTGTCTTTGCTCCGAGGCGATATGCTTTATCTTCGATGATTTTTAATTCGTCCTGGCTAAATCCGCCGGTATTGGCGACAGCTGTATGTACTTCATAGCCTTTTTCCTGTGCCAGATACATGGCACAAAACGATGTATCGAGTCCGCCACTGAATGCTAATAATACTTTTTCTTTCATGTGTAAATAATTTTTGTTCCGCCACCTGATTTCCTGATAATACCAATAGCTATCGGTATAAGAATAAGATGGGTTAGGTGAATGTTTGATGTTTTGTGTACCGCGATAGCTAATCCGGAAATCTGCTTTTGAGCCGTATTATTTTTAAGAATGCAGGCCTTTTATGCGTATTTGTATTCTTTCAGAGATTAATACCGGGGCGTTAAATAATTGTTTTTTAAATCATTGCGTTTTATCCTTGGCCGGATCGAACAACATTCCGGTGCATAAACAATGTTTCCGGTTGGTTCTCTGCAGAATATCGTAATTGACACAACTCTGACAGCCTTTCCAGAATGCCTCATCATCAGTAAGTTCCGAAAAAGTAACGGGTTTATATCCAAGCTCCGAATTGATTTTCATTACAGCCAATCCGGTAGTCAGACCAAAGATTTTGGCATTCGGATAACGTTGTCTTGAGAGTTCGAAAGCTTTTCGTTTGATTCTTTTGGCCAGTCCGTGTCCGCGATATTTGTCAACAACAATTAAACCCGAATTGGCAACGAATTTTTTATTGCCCCATGTTTCGATATAGCAAAAACCGGCAAATTCATTTCCCGCTAAAGCGATGATAGCTTTGCCTTCTTTCATTTTTTGCTCAATATATTCGGGTGAACGCCGTGCTATACCTGTGCCACGCACTTTTGCTGCTTCTGCAATTGTTGTCAGAATGGTATCAACGTAAGCCAAATATTTTTCGTCAGCAACTTGTACCGTTATTTCTTCAACGGCAATATCTGTGTTCATATTCTGTTTTGAATGGATTCGTTAGCCCGTAATAAGCAGGGCCGGCTTCATTTTTTATTTATCGGCGAATGTGTTATTCATCATCTGGAGTATTTCTTCACGACTTACTCCTTCGCGTGGTACAACCAGTATGGTATCGTCACCTGCTATAGTTCCGAGTACTTCTGCTGTTGCTTTGTTGTCAATGTCCCAGGCAATTGCACTTGCATAGCCCGGTTTTGTTTTAACTACTGCAAGCTGTCCCGAGAAATCGAGACTGATCACAGCGCCATGCGAAATCAGGGTGTTTACCGGTGGTTTTGTCGGTATGGGTTTATTGTATGAAGGTAGTATGTATTTGTAGGTTCCGTTTGATAACGGAGTCTTTGCTACTTTCAGAAATTTCAGATCACGGGACAAAGTCGCCTGTGTTACGTCACATTGTCTGTCATTCAGCATTTTAAGTAAGTCAATCTGATTTCCAATAACATTCGAACGTAATATCTCGGAAATAATTTGTAAACGATTTCTTTTGTTTTTCATCTTGTTGTCAATTTATTTTAAGTATATAGGGAATAAAAAAGCAAAATAAAAAAACTTTGATCATTATACATTTTAAATTCCTGATTTGATGTGAAAAATGTATATTTATTGATATCGGATACAAAGGTAGGATGTTTTTTTTAATTATGCAATAAAAAATTCATAAAATATACATTTTATTTTCAAAACAGCCATAAAAAATGCATAAAAGTCAAATAAATGTATATTTATGCTTAATTTATTGTTTGCATTTTTTGGTTTGATATTTTATAATTATGCAAAAAAGGACTTTAAACCAACTTTACAAGCTGTAAATGGACCTGATTATTTACCTCTGATAATTCTTTTAATTTCGTTCAGTTTATTGAGGGCTTCGACAGGAGTAAGGTTATTGATATCCAGGTTTTTAATCTCGTCCCGAATTTGTTCGAGTACAGGATCGTCGAGTTGGAAAAAGCTGAGTTGAAGTCCTTCACGGTGTTCGGCAATTTCAGCAATCGGTTTTGAGACAGCTGTCTGGCGGTTTTCCGATTCCAGATCTTTCAGAATTTGTTCGGAGCGTTTAACGATGCTCTGGGGCATTCCGGCCATTTTTGCTACGTGGATACCAAAGCTGTGTTCACTACCACCTTTGACAAGTTTACGTAAAAAAATCACTTTTTTATCCACTTCTTTAACTGAAACATTGTAATTTTTGATGCGTGGAAATGATTTTTCCATTTCGTTAAGTTCATGATAATGAGTGGCAAATAGGGTTTTTGCACGAAAAGATGCATTCTCGTGGATATACTCGACGATAGCCCATGCGATTGAAATTCCATCGTAGGTACTTGTACCGCGTCCCAGCTCATCGAAAAGTATTAAGCTCCGGTTCGACAGGTTATTGAGGATACTGGCAGCTTCATTCATTTCGACCATAAAAGTCGATTCGCCCTGCGAGATATTATCACTTGCGCCGACCCTTGTAAAAATTTTGTCGACAACACCGATTTTTGCGCTTTCGACAGGAACAAAGCAACCTATTTGTGCCATAAGCGTAATCAGGGCGGTTTGTCTGAGCAGTGCTGATTTTCCCGCCATGTTTGGGCCGGTAATGATAATGATTTGTTGTGATTCACTATCGAGATATACATCATTGGCGATATAGGTTTCGCCTATTGGAAGCTGTTTCTCAATGACCGGATGACGTCCCTGTTTGATTTCCAAAACATCATTGTCCAGAATTTCGGGGCGTACATATTTGTTCGCGGACGAAACTTTGTTGAATGAAAGTAAGCAGTCGATTTGTGCTATCAGATTGGAATTCAGCTGTATTGCTGTAATGTATTCAGAAAGAGCAATGACTAATTCATTGAAAATGCGTGTTTCGATATTTAGAATTTTTTCCTCGGCACCAAGAATTTTTTCTTCATATTCTTTCAGTTCCTGAGTAATATAGCGCTCGGCATTGACCAGTGTTTGTTTGCGAATCCAGGTTTCGGGTACTTTGTCTTTGTGTGTGTTACGTACTTCGATATAATATCCGAAAACATTGTTGAAGCTGATTTTCAGGCTTGGAATGCCGGTAAGTTCGCTTTCGCGTTCCTGAATATGTTGCAAAAATTCTTTCCCGGAATGTGCGAGTGTTCTTAATTCGTCAAGGTCAGCATCTAAACCGTTACGAATTATTCCTCCACGATTGATCAGAGTAGGAGGGTCATTGTTAATTTCCTTCTCAATTTTTTCGGCTATCAGGTGGCAGGCATTCAATTGTTCTCCGATTTTTTGCAATGTAAGGTTGTCGGAAGCAGAACAGCATGTTTTCACAGGTCCGATGGCTTTTAGTGCCACTTTCAGTTGCACAACCTCCCGTGGATTGATCCGCCCGACAGCTACTTTGGAAATAATTCTTTCCAAATCGCCAATCAGTGTTATGTGTTGAGTCAGTAAGTCCCTTGCTTCAGTGTTTTTGAAGAAAAACTCCACCACGCTCAGCCGTTCGTTGATAGGTTTAACATCTTTCAGCGGGAATGCAATCCAGCGTTTGAGCATACGAGCACCCATAGGGCTGATGGTTTGGTCGAGTACATCGAGCAGGGTTTTAGCGCCTTCATTGATGGAACCATAAAGTTCCAGATTACGAACGGTAAACCTGTCGAGCCAGACATATCTGTCCTCTTCAATTCGTGCTAACTGAGTAATATGCCCGGTTTGCTGATGATGAGTCAGGTCAAGATAATGCAGGATAGAGCCCGCTGCCACCACAGCATTGGGCAGATTGTCGACACCGAAACCCTTCAGATTTTTGGTTTCGAAGTGTTTCAGTAAACGTTCGACAGCTGTATCGGGTGTAAATGCCCAATCCTCGAGTGTATAGGTGAAAAACTTGGTGCCGAAAATACTTTCAAAATCTTTGCGTTTCGTACGGTCAAATAAAACTTCTTTCGGAGCGAAACTGTTCAGAAGTTTATCTATGTATTCGCCGGTTCCTTCAGCTACCAGAAATTCGCCGGTTGAGATATCCAGAAATGAAGCGCCAACCCTCAATTTGTTGATATACACACTTGCCAGAAAGTTGTTTTCTTTATGGTTCAAAGTGGTGTCGCTGTACGAAACACCCGGAGTAACAAGTTCGGTAACTCCGCGTTTTACTAATTTTTTTGTCAGTTTGGGGTCCTCGAGCTGATCGCAAATGGCAACCCTTCGACCAGCACGAACTAATTTAGGCAAATATGTATCCAGGGCATGATGCGGAAAACCGGCCAGTTCAACCGTTTTAGCCGAACCGTTGGCGCGGCGGGTTAAAGTAATTCCGAGAATTTCGGATGCTTCGATAGCGTCGGTTGAGAAGGTTTCGTAAAAATCGCCGCATCTGAACAGCAATATTGCATCAGGGTGTTTTGCCTTGATTTCAAAATATTGTTTCATCAGCGGTGTTTCTACTATTTCGTTTGCCATTTAATGTCTTTTTTTATTTTCTGATTGAACTTCACATTTGTTTAACAACAATTGTTTTTAACGTGTTTGTTAAAATTCTAAATTATTGATAGTTTCGGTCATTTTCGACCATTCATATTTTTGTTTTTCAACTTTGATGTTTTCAACAAATTCATCAGCACGGTGGTTGGTGTAAAAATCAACAATTGCGTCGGCAATTTGTTTTGGATCCACATTTACAACATAACCCACTTTCCCGTTAGGGACTATTTCTGCCAATCCGCCAACATTGGTGACCAGCATTGGTTTTTCAAAATGATAGGCAATCTGACTTACACCGCTCTGAGTTGCGGTTCTGTAAGGTTGAGCTATCAGATCGGCAATACTGAAATAGTTGCGTACTTCACTGTCGGGAATAAAAACAGTTCTTAATTCGATATAATTTGAAAGTTTGAGGGTGGCAATTTTGGTCAGATAAGGTTCGGGATTTTCATAAAACTCACCTGCGATAATCAGTTTAAGCGGGAAATTTCGCAATCTGCTGTCGGCAAAAGCATCGAGGAGTAAATCGAGGCCTTTGTAAAAACGGATAAATCCAAAAAAGAGCAGATAAGAATTTTGTTCATGTAGTCCCAGCTTCATGGCAGCGGTTTTCTTTTCAAGTGCGTCACCGTAATGGTCATAAATAGGATGCGGCGAAAGCCCTTTGGGTTTTTGGTATTTATCGAAGTGTTCAATGTCTTTGATTACCGAGCCTGCCATTGCCACGAAACCATCCATAGTATTAACAAAATAGCGTGGAAATAATTTATCGAGTATGGTGGGTTCGTGTGGTATCATGTTGTGAACCAGAGCAATCATTTTTGTTTTAGGTGAACGGGCAAAACGTGCGATAGTACCAAAGCAGGGAGCCATAAATGCCATCCAGTAGCAAAAAATTACTTTATCGGGTTTTATTTTACGGATGGCGCGACCCGTTTTTATCCACGATAAGGGATTTACAGCATTGATTGTCCGGCGAATATTTAAATCTCCCGGCACTTCCTCGTCTGAAAACTGTGTCTTGCCCGGAAAAAGAAACGATGGATACTGAAGGCTGAAAGTAAAAATATTTACTTCATGACCCTGTTGAATGTATTCACGGGCTAATCTTTCGTTAAAAGCAGCAAGTCCTCCCCTGTATGGATAAGTGGTACCTACAATTGTGATTTTCATATTGTAATGAATTAAATTTAATGTTTTAAATTTTTCGTTAATATTCGTGGCATTGCATTGGTTGCAACAACCGGACTTTAAACTGTAAGCTGATTTTGCCTGTTCTGCTACTAAAGTGCAAAGGTACAAAATTATTTTTTGTGCCCTGTTTCCGGTGATTTCTTTTTTCTGAATTGTAATTTCTTTTTTATAATGATTGATTGTATCAGAATGTTTTAAAATGCACCGTATCGCAGAGTTATTTATTTATAACAGAATCAGAGAATTGATGGGATATTTGTGTGATTCAGTTGTTTTAAAAATTGTTTGAATCAGTTCAGGATGAAAAAAATGCACTTAATTTCATTTTTTTGTTTAAATAATTTTATTACTCGCCGAAAAATCATTTAATTTGTAGTCTGAAAAAAATGAACAAATTAATACAAATTACAATGAATAACTTACTAAAAAATCTGGGTCCGATTTTGATATTGATCGGGGTGATTATATTGGCTATTTACTTTTTTACCGAATCAAATTCAAATACCTATCTTGGAGTAGCAGGAGTAATTATGATCGTTGGATTTCTTGCTCATATTCTGCTTAATAAAAAAATTAAAGATTAGTTTTTTTTTGACCTGATTGCTGCAATTTGTATTCAGAAAAGCTTAAAGATTGAAGTAAAAAGAAAAAAAGCAGAAAGCCGTTACATTTTGTACCGGCTTTCTGCTTTTATGTAACTACAAAAATGATTTAAAAGAGTGTTAATTGTCCGGTTAAATCATCCAGCATCCGTTTTTGATCAATAATATCGTCGGGTAAAACGGAATCGTTCTCCAACTGTTGTTCAGTCTGTTCGATATTCTCAACGATTTGAGATTCGTCCGGTTCCTTCTTTTCTGCATTTTCAGTAACCACTTCCTTGTCGTTTGTGTTTTCAGTTTCGCCGGAGCCGGCTTCTGTTCCTTCATTTCCTTCATTTTCAGTGTCGGTCAGTTCATCAGTTACATCTTCAGCCGACGAATCATCTCCCTGTTCTTCAGTTTCGGGAGCAAAGCGCAAGGGTTCGAGTTCATTGATTGCTTCCACCTCAAAAGTTGTAAGTCGTTTTCCTTTAGCCTTAAAGCTTTTTACACCGATAAACTCTTCGGCGTCCACTATCAGAGCTTCCCTGTAAGCATCATTTCCTCCGAATACAACCTCAATTCTTGGAAAATCGGCATCGGTCATCAACATTAACCTCGATGCTGCATTTTCACCCAGGAAATTCTGAAGTTTTTGTGAAGGTTCCAGCTGAAAGCGTTTCAGATAATAAAAATTCTGGTCGGCATCATAAAGGGCAACTGTCCACACTTTGTTAGGGTTGAATTTTTCGATAAAAAGAATATCTTTGGTAAAATGATTGCTCAGATCGAATGATGTGGTGCAAAATTCAGCTTTGGACGTAATCACTAAAATCAAATCATCGCTCAGGAATTCACCCA
Source organism: uncultured Paludibacter sp. (assembly GCA_937897985.1). Classification (GTDB taxonomy): domain Bacteria; phylum Bacteroidota; class Bacteroidia; order Bacteroidales; family Paludibacteraceae; genus Paludibacter. The sequence goes on from CALCBD010000032.1 coordinate 174,468, forward strand.
GATATTCGCCTCTTTTGTCGTAGTTCAACCGCAATACATCCCTGTCGAACCAGACCTGTCGGCCTCCGAGTGTCGAACCGCCTTTTTGTTTCAGTGTTATTTTGTGAACATCATTTTTTGTAAGTATATTTCCCATCGACTGTCTGCCTTTGATGGCGATATCGCTGAAATCCTTTTCGAAAACCAGCTTGTTGAGGCGTGGTTTAGGTTTCAGGGTGATGCGAATCACTTCGGCTTCGGCGTTAGGGTTCGAAGTGAAATATATCACTTTTGAACCTGTAGTCCCCTGAGTGACGTCATACTCCTTGTCGCGTGTAATGCCTGTCACAGCAAAGCGTTTCATATAGTAAGGCCCTGTTTTTCCATCCCTGTATACCGCGTTGTAAATGGTGCGTTTGTCATTTTTCTTGAATACGGCAAGATGCAGAATGTTTTTCCCTACAAATAATTTATCGGCTACTTTTACAATTTTGTACTTGCCATCCTTGAAGAAAATTATAATATCGTCAATATCAGAGCAATTGCATACAAATTCATCTTTTTTCAGCGCTGTCCCGATGAATCCTTCTTCGTAATTTACATATAATTTTTCGTTGGCTTCCACTACTTTCGAAGCCACAATGGTTTCAAAGTTGCGGATTTCGGTGCGACGCGGGAAGTTTTTCCCGTATTTATTTTTTAGTCCTTCGTACCAGGCGATGGTATAATCCACCAAATGTGCGAGGTGATGGTCAATTTCATCAATTTTTTTCTGAAGTGAAATAAGGGTATCATTAGCTTTGTCCGAATCGAACTTAGTGATACGCATCATTTTAATTTCGAGAAGTTTAATGAAATCATCGTGTGTGATCTCGCGGATAAAATCCTTTTTAAAAGGTTCCAGCCTTTTATCGATATGGGCGATAACTTCATCCTGAGATGTGCTGTCCTCGAATCCTTTGTCCTTATAAATCCGGTTCTCGATAAAAATCTTTTCGAGCGAAGTGAAAAACAATTGTTCAAGATACTCACTTTTTTGAATTTCGAGTTCGGCCTGAAGTAAATCTTTTGTGTGATCACAACTGATGCGCAACATTTGACTTACTCCACTGAATTTCGGCTTGTTATCGTGAATAACACAGCAATTGGGTGAAATGCTCAGTTCACAATCCGTAAACGCATACAGCGCATCGATGGTTTTATCCGAAGAAGAGCCCGGCAGCAGATGTACCAGAATTTCGACGTTAGCAGAAGTGTTGTCATCTACTTTACGAATCTTAATTTTCCCTTTATCACTTGCTTTAATAATGGATTCAATCAGTTTGGATGTATTGGTGCCAAACGGAATTTCGGTGATAGCAAGAGTTTTGTTGTCGATTTTATTTATTTTCGCCCTGATTTTAACAACTCCGCCACGTTCACCATCATTATAGCGCGAAATATCAATCGAACCACCGGTTTGAAAATCGGGATAAAGAACGAATTCTTCGTCACGTAAATAAGCGATACAGGCATCGCACAATTCGTTAAAATTGTGTGGTAAAATCTTGGAATTTAATCCAACAGCAATTCCCTCAACACCCTGAGCTAAAAGTAGTGGAAATTTGATGGGTAAAGTAACCGGTTCCTTGTTACGTCCGTCGTAAGACGACCGCCATTCAGTAGTTTTCGGATTGAAAACCGTTTCGAGAGCAAATTTTGACAAACGCGCTTCGATATAACGGGGAGCAGCAGCACCATCGCCTGTAAGTATATTTCCCCAGTTTCCCTGACAATCAATCAACAAATCTTTCTGCCCGAGCTGTACCAGTGCATCGCCGATAGAGGCATCGCCATGAGGGTGAAACTGCATGGTATGTCCAACAATATTGGCTACCTTATTGTATCGTCCATCATCCAATCGTTTCATTGAGTGGAGAATACGTCGCTGAACCGGTTTTAAACCATCGTAAATATCGGGCACGGCACGTTCGAGAATAACATAAGAAGCATAGTCCAGAAACCAGTTCTGGTACATACCCGAGAGATGATGTTTTATGGCATCATCAGTGATTTTCGGAACCTTGTAGGTAGAATGCGCAGCAGATTCTGTTTCGTTCACATTTTCGTCGGCTGCGCCAATGTCTTCAATTTCGTCGTTTTCCGCTTCAATTATTTCGTCAGTGCTCATATATCAGGTTGTTATTTTCAAATTCAATCGACAAAAATACAAAAAAAATAGTAACTTTGCACTTCGTTTTTCAGATGGTTTATTTCTTTTTTTCCGGAGAGTTATAATTTTTCTTTGCTTAACTTTCCATGTAAATTATATGTGACCAATTACTCTGAAAAGAGGTTTAAAAAGGGTTCACCCCCTAAAAAAGGAGAACAATTCTTTTTCAATTGTAAATTGTAACCCCGATAACTATCGGGATAAATTGTAAATAATATATGGCTTCACAGGAAGATGTTTTTAAAAAACTGATAGCGCATTGTAAGGAATATGGATTTGTATTTCCTTCGAGTGAGATTTACGACGGTTTGGGTGCCGTTTACGACTACGGACAGAATGGTGTCGAACTGAAAAATAATATCAAAAAATACTGGTGGGACAGCATGGTTTTGCTTCACGAAAATATCGTGGGTATTGATGCTGCTATTTTTATGCACCCTACCACCTGGAAAGCTTCAGGTCACGTTGATGCCTTCAACGATCCGCTGATTGATAATAAAGACAGCAAAAAACGTTACCGTGCCGATGTGTTAATCGAAGAGTTGCTCGCCAAATATGACGACAAAATAAACAAGGAAGTAGAAAAAGCAGCCAAACGATTTGGTGATAGCTTTGATGCCGGAATGTTTAAGCAAACCAATGAACGTGTAATGGAAAATCAAACCAAACGTGACGAAATCCACGCACGTTTCGTAAAGGCATTGAACGATAGCGATCTGGCTGAATTGAAAGCCATTATTGAAGATTACGAAGTGGTTTGTCCGATCAGTGGTACGCGCAACTGGACTGATGTTCGCCAGTTTAATCTTATGTTTTCCACCGAAATGGGTTCCACTGCCGATGGAGCTATGAAAATTTACCTTCGCCCGGAAACGGCTCAGGGTATTTTTGTCAACTATCTGAATGTGCAGAAAACAGGTCGAATGAAGATTCCTTTCGGAATAGCTCAGATAGGTAAAGCATTCCGCAACGAAATTGTTGCTCGTCAGTTTATTTTCCGTATGCGCGAGTTCGAGCAAATGGAAATGCAGTTTTTTGTGAAACCGGGCGAAGAACTAAAATGGTTTGAATACTGGAAACAATACAGACTCAAATGGCACAAGGCACTCGGACTCGGCGACCATAAATACCGTTTCCACGATCATGATAAACTGGCTCATTATGCCAATGCAGCTACCGATATTGAATTTGAGCTGCCATTCGGGTTCAAGGAAATCGAAGGGATTCACTCTCGTACCGATTTTGATTTGAGTAGTCATGAAAAATACTCCGGCAAAAATATCAAATATTTCGACCCTGAAATCAACCAGTCCTATACACCCTTTGTTATTGAAACATCTATCGGGCTCGACCGTACATTCCTTTCGATTATGGCTTCGTCGTACAATGAAGAAGCGCTCGAAGGAGGTGATACACGTGTGGTACTCGCATTACCACCTGTTCTTGCCCCTGTTAAAGCCTGTATCATGCCATTGGTGAAGAAGGATGGATTGCCCGAAAAAGCACGCGAAATAATGAACGAACTGAAATTTGACTTCAAATGTGCCTACGATGAAAAAGATTCCATCGGCAAACGTTACCGCCGTCAGGATGCTGTAGGAACACCGTTCTGTATTACTGTCGATCATCAAACTGCTGAAGATAATACAGTTACAATTCGTTATCGCGATACCATGCTGCAGGAACGTGTCAGCATTGCCGGTTTACATAAAATCATCGGCGATGTGGTGAACATGAAGAATCTGTTCAAAAAGATAGTGGATTAATCATTTTCAGTCGAAAAAAATATAAACATAACAGGTTTTTGAAACCTGTTATGTGTTCGACCATCGGCGATGCGGTGAATATGAAGAATCTGTTCAAAAAAGATTGTGGATTAATCATTTTCAGTTGTAAAAACATAAACATAACAGGTTTTTGAAACCTGTTATGTGTTTGACCAAATAAACATCATATTCTTATCAATAAAAAATCCCCGAGAGGGGATTTTTTATTGTCTGATTATCAGGCTATACTGCTTTAATTTTGTTATAATCCTCGATTTACTACAAATATTTACTTGCAGCCCTTGTTTCTGATCTGAAACTGATGCAACGTAAGAAACATGGCTATATCTTTAATTGTGACGGGACGATCAGTGTATATTCGTGTGCTTTCCATGCGTTTATATTAAATTACAAAACATCCATGTTCCCAATGAAGCAATTTCATGTTAGTGCGACTATTATTACAAAATTCATATACATCTCCATTTGTCAGATTCAATGACAAATAATGTTTTATCCGCATAAACTCTCAAAACCTTTGAGTAAATCAATTCCTTGTTAGCACAATATAAATCGATTCCCTTCATTCAAACTAAACATAAGATTTTTCCCGCAAAAATGAGTCAATTCATCAAATTGGAAAATACGGCTAATTTGGGATGCTTACAATTGGAAAATACGGCTAATTTGGGATGCTTACCTTACAAAAAAAATCTTTTAAACATTTCATTGATATTTTACTTCCATAATGCACAATAAAAAAGCAGCCCCGAAAGTGATTTCGGGGCTGCAAACTACATAACAAGATTTAACTATAATCTATATTATTCAGGTATTACTTGTACAGGAACACTCAGAGATGTTGTTGCGAAAGGTGTTGTTATTGACACTGAAGTGCTACCAACTGACAACGGATTAGTACTGATTCCACCACCTGCATTATCCCACTTAAGTGTAGTACCGGTTAAGCTCAAAATAGTTGGGCTATAAGGAGCAACAGGAGAAACTGTATAGCTCAATTGTGAAGCATCTACACCATATTCAGCTGCTGGGTAATACAAATAAGAAGGAGCTGGAACAACTGGTTCATTTACACCGTATGTAATTATGTTTCTACCTTTAAATTTAACAACATAATTTAATTTTAAATCAGTAGTATAAGCAGAGCCATTTGTTTTGTTAATCATTACTATTGGATTAGCTTTAGCTTCAATTACTAATGGATTAACGAAGTATACATCAAATACATTTGATAATGTTTCACCATTCGGTAAATTATACTCAGTCACTTTTACATTATAGAATCTAAATGCAGTTGTCAATGGAGTTGTTAAAATAATATCAGCACCAGATTTTGGTAATGTAGTTGTTCCATACACACCGTCTAAAGTGTTAACTGTATTTGTTAATGTTGCTCCTGTTGTTGAAGCTCCAGCCGATACACCTGTAGTCAAAATTTCAGCTTTATGGCTAACACCATCAATCCAATTTATACTTGTTGGAGTACTTGGAGAGAATAAACTTCTATAAGCTGTTGATCCAAATCCAAAGAATTCACCAATGTAAGCTCTCATTTTATAAACACCGCCTTCAGCTACGCCTTCAGTAAATGCTTTATTATTATTTACACCTAAATAATAGTATTGAGGAAGAATTGCTCTATCCACACTAGGTGCAGTAATAGTAAATGTATAAACAAGTTTCAACGTTTTATCATTGGCAGCCGGTTTAAATGTGTAAGTTATTTCATATTTACCAAATTTTGCCTTTGGTGTAATATTATATGTAAGCTTACGAGTATCAACATCAACCGCACCTAAAGTGGATACTAACTCAGTTGCAACATCCAATTCCTGAGTTGGAGTTAATGCTGTAAGAGTACCAGCTGGATTCCAGAACTTAACAACTTTACTTGTTGCACCCTGTAATAAAGCATCTGGGAATATAATTCTGAAATCATTATGCGAAATCGCCATTTTATTGTAAATTTCACTATTTACAACATCCCATGGGATAGAAATTGATGTTTTATCAGCTGCATCGATACCACCAGCAACAGGAGTAGAATGTTTAAATAATTTTTCATAACTATATGTAACAGCAGGAACATTATATGTAACAGTTCTTTCTCCCGTAATGTTGAATTTCATATAGGCTGTAGCAAGTAATTGAGCAACCTTTGGAGAAGCAACTTTTGTATATAAACGTACTCTTACCAAAGGAGTTCTATCCAAAGATGCAAATCCTTGAGTAACTTTTAATGTACTACCGCTTAATGTAACAAATAAACTTGAATTTTGATTTGTTGCTCCATCAACTCCTAGATAAGCATCATCAATATCAAACTTAAATTCATATTCATTATCAGCAGTTCCAAAACCTAAGTTGAGGAAAGTTTTACGTTGCAATGCGGTTTCACCAACTGTTTTGTTAGCAGTTGCAAGAACCAATGTTTTCAAGTCAATAGCAGGTGTGTTAACTCCACCATCATAATTTATTGTATAAACTTGTGACATGTCTGTAATTGCAGGTTTAGCAACAGGATAATCAATAAATGGAACTGCATTAGGTGTGCTATTAGAAATAAATGCAGTATATTGAACTGGCATTACTTTTACATAATCAGAAACTACTGTGGCAGTTTTTCCTGAATAAATGTCTTTTCTTGTAGCTTGTAACATAAACAAATGGTATACATCTGATGCTCCTGTTTCTACCCAATTATTTACTTTTAAATCAAAATTAGCAGCACCACTTACATTTGATACTTTAGCGGCTGAAGGAGCATAGAACAAATCAGTTTTATCTGCACCTACACCAGGAGCAACACTAAATTTAGCTGTATTGCTAACATAACTCCAGGTTATACCATCAGTGATATTTGCATTAAACGGATTGTATCTAAATGTTACTTCTTGTTGGTTGAATAATGCTTTTGCTGCCAAATTATCATTTATGTAACCTACTTCTACAGCGTTTACACCACCATTAATAATCATTGGAGCATATAAAAGACCAACTAATGCTTCATTTGAAGGATTAACTTTAATAACCATTGTATCTTTTCCGTCAGATACAGTTGCACTGATGATGTTGCCATTTCCATCTTTCGAGAAAATAACTGAAGTTTTGTTTTCAGCAGGGATAGCAACTGTAGTTTTAACACCGTTAACTGTTAAGAAACCACCATCTACGCCATAAGTGTTTTTGATTGTTACTTTAGTATCAACTCCATTCAAAGTCAAAGTCAATTCACCGTTGTCACTGCTTTTTGCTGTTAAAGTCAAAGCAGTTTGAGGCAATGTGATAGTGCTTGTTGAATTGTCGTTTTTAGTAATAGTTAAAACATTACCTGAAATAGTGATACCTTTCACGTCAACTGACTGAACAGTTGCAGCAGGAATAAGGATAGTGCTCTTTGTTCCGTTAATCACCAAATAATTATCGGCGCTTAATGTAAGAGACCTAACCCAGCTGCTTAAATCAGCAACAACAGTTGTACCTGACATTAATTTGTTGTCAGCTCCAAAAGTTAAAGCAGGAATAGCTACTGTACCTTTGTTAACACCGTTTACTGTCAAAACATTGTTGGTAAGAGCAATGTCATAAGTAACGTAGTTTTTTGCATCGTAAACGATAGCAGTACCTGTTGAAGGTGTGATAGTCAACTTACCATCGGTACCCATTGTAATCGATTTGATGTAAGTCATACCGTTTACAGAAGTCTGCAATGCAGCAACCGATGTTTTCAATGTCGCAATATCAGTAATTGCTTGATTGAGTTTTCCATTAATGTCAGTAATGTCTTCATCGTAAGATTTACATCCTGTAAATGTTACAAGCGAAGCAGCCACAACCAATGTGAATACTTTGGCTATGCTTTTCAATTTAATTTGAAATACTTTTTTCATAAACTTTTTTTTGTTAAATAATTAAATTTGTTTTATAGTTATTTTTTTTGTTATTTAGAAACTTGTACAAAATAAATTTGATTCCCTCACAAACTATTGTGCGGTGTGAATCACGTTACCGGATTAGCTTTTCTTCATATTTAATTTGTTTTAATTTGATTAGGACTCCTTTTTATGTAATTATTGATGCAAATTTGAAAAAAAAATTCTTAAAAAAAAAATCATTTTTGAGTTGTTTCTTAGAATTCGGTCAAAAACACAGTATAAATGGTATTATTTATTATTTATGCAGCATTCTTTTTTTTTGCTTTCTTTATAATATTTACCTGATTAGATAGATTATCAATAAATTACTCCTTTATCTGTTTTTCACCAAACACGTAATCAGACGCTATTCGGCGAAAAATATCGTGCAAAACTATAACAATTAAATGAATTACACAATAATTTGGAATATTATTTAAAAGAATTTTATCAATCTGTATCAATTTAATTCATATTTGCTCTTAATTTCATTGAAATAGGCCCTCGAGATAATCATTTCCTTGTTGTCGAACGGTTTTTCAAGTATACATTTTCGTGATTTTAACTCAACTGAACTGAAATAGTCCATATTAATTATGTTAGACTGACTTATCTGTATAAAATCGTATGCTTCAAAATGCCGGAGAATGTCCTTGGAGCTTGTATTTATTTTTAATTTTATAATCTCCGCATTGTTTAAAAATGCTTCCCACTGACTTTTACCCGACTTCTCATCCTTCCCGTATTCGAAATATACCACGTTTTTTTTGTTGACAAATCTGAGTCCGATTACTGTTTGTAAAGCAATGAACTTATTAGGTGTTTTAATACCGGGTTTTTCATTGTCCTCCTGTCTGTTTCCTTTGTTTTTTTTGTCATTGCCAATACATTGCTGTATTGTCACTGCTATACTTTCCTTGCTTATAATGTTATCGCAACATTCACAGTCGCCCGGATAAAGCAAATTATCTGTTTTGTTATCGGCAAAAAGCATCAGTTTAAATATAAACCCTTCTTCTTCCTTAAAACAGGCGAGCACTTCGGCTTGTTGAGTCCCGAAATTCAGTATATCAATCATCACCAGCGAAGGTTGAATCCCTGCTATTGCTTCTTTGATAGATGTTGCTTCGGATTTTGACTGATATATTGTTAAACCGTGGTTTTCATCAACAGCATTGATTATGCTCTTCACCCATTGTTCATCGTCGTCAATCAACAATAATTTAACTTTCTCTTCCACTGCCATGCTCTTCAATTATATGCGTGCTTTGGTATTTATAGTAATTTTTACCAGAGCTTTAACGTGATTTTCAGCCGCAAATTTATTAGTTTTTTCGTTAATACAAACTTTTTGTATAAAAAAAATCATTTTTTTTTGAAAAATACTATAGTTTCAGGGTCGGGAGAGCCGGTTTGGTGTGATTTTGAATAAAAATTCATTTAGAAACATAATTAAAACAATGTTTTATTTTTTTAAATTCTGTTAGCATATTTTTCTGTGATTATACAGGTTGTCAATTGAAGTATAATATTTTTCATCAAATGAAAGATGATTTTTGTTGATATGTGAATTTTTTAATTGACGATGACATGTATAAATGATAAACAAACAAGTTAACAGTTGATTTATTTAATAGTTGTTTGGCTCAGAATGTAAATTTCATTTACCATTTAAAAAATATTATCCGGAAAAGAATTGCAGGGATGTAGCGCGGGCACCTGATAGCGAATTCAACAATTTCAATCACTGATTCATTTTAATATGATATTTGTGACTTTCATTTACCCGCATTAAATCAAATCCGGCAGGGAATATTATCTCGAATACCGGACTGACATTTTGTATTTCCATTTGTCAAAATAAAGATTTCCTCCTCTCCATTCCATTTCGCCCCGTTGAAAATCGACAGTTTCGCTCCGCGGGAAGATTTTTGCCGGGAAAAGTGGCTGAGAGAAGTCATCATTAACAATAAATCTGTAACCATCAATACCCGAGCTATAAAAAAGCCGGATACTCTCATTGTTCGATTTTTGTTCACCAAACGACTGGTCGAGCGGAACCCAGCCGATTCCTTCGTAAAATACCTCGCACCAGTCATGTAGATTTACTTCGACCGGATGAAGCATCCACCCGCTTTGCCATCTGCAGGGGATTCCCGCATATCGTGCCATTGTCATAAACAAAAGCGTTTTCATACCGCAATCGCCATGACGATATTTCAGTACGTATTCGGGGATATTGTCGATGGTGCTGTATTCCAGTGCCGAGCACCATGGAATATTAGTGCCAATCCAGTGATAAATTAATTTTACCTTCCTGTAAGCATCGGTTTCATTTCCGATGATTTGATTTGTTAATGATTTGATTTGCTCTGAAAAAATGATATGTGGCGGACGTTCGGCTGTGTTTGTTTTGTAAACTTCCGAATTGATATCAAATGAAGGGATTGACTTGTTGCTTAAATTGACCCATTCGGACTGAGTATTAAATGAAACTTCCATTTCGAATACTGTAGGGACAGCTTCGCGGGTTACTTTTTCGCAATATAAAGTACGGTGATTGTTTTCGACAGGAGAAATGATATAATGGTCAGCATTGATTTTGTTCAGATGTATATTGCTTTGCCGGTTAAAATCTTCACGGGGAAATGGCATCCAGCATCTGATGGTTTCGCCGGGCGGTACTGCGTCGGCGGGTAAGGTCATACTATACTGAAGTGTAATTTTGCGCTGATCAGTATATTTTGTGTTCCCGTTTTTAAAGCTATCCATCAAAACAGTTAAATGGTTTTTTAAAAATCCCTGAAGCGGATCTGCCGGTTTGCCGGTTGTTTTCGTCCTGACTGCAGAGGCTGTACTGTCTAACCTGAATAAATTACTTACAGCCATTTTGAAATAATGCCTTTTTCCGTCTATTAGCTTCATTTCGAGTTGATTGGAGTTTTCCCATCTGCGCAATTGCTTTTCTGTCAGTGCGGGGAAATAAACTTTCAACTGATCTTTAACCTGTTGTTCATTCAGTTTGAAATCGATTCTTATCCGGTTAAGCTGATCTTTCCGGAAAAGCAGATTGCAGGTTTCGGTTTCAGTGAGTTTCCCTGAGTTTATCAAATCGTCAATCATTTCAGTGGCTTTTGAAAAATTACCTGCCCTGATTTGCAGCTCAATGAGTTCTGTATTCGTTTTGAGTTGTCCCTCCGAAACAGTGAAGTTGAGACTGAAAAATAAAATCAGGATTTTAATAAAGTTCGAATTCATTTCTGGTACTCTCTGAATTGGGTTTTTAATATATTGTTTATGAGGAAATTTGTCAAATTTCCGAATGATAAAGCGATAAGCGATTCAAAGTTAAACAATTTTTACAAAGTCTGATCAATTAGTTGTGTATATAATATTCATTTTGAATGAAAATTGAATCAACTTGCCCTATGTGCCTCAATGCTGAATATTGAAAACGCAGATAAGCTGACACTGTAACACGATGAAGAATACTCATCGTACTTCGCTTTAAAACGGCATGTTCAATTTTTTTACTTTTTTGTCCTGTTCCGGTTTTCGATCCAAAGTGAGAATTAAACTGATTCTTTCTCTTTTTTTTAATTCGGCTATGTAGTTGTTTTTTATATCAAATTGCTTATTTTTGTTTGTTCAAAACAATAATAAAATGCAACCATTAGCCGAACGACTTCGTCCTCAGACGCTTGATGATTATATTGGCCAAAAGCACCTGGTGGGTGAAAGAGCAATTTTGCGTCAAATGATAGATTCCGGTAATATTGTCTCCTTCATACTTTGGGGTCCTCCGGGTGTTGGAAAAACCACACTCGCCAAAATCATAGCCAATCAGCTTGAGAGGCCTTTTTATACCCTGAGTGCTGTTAGTTCGGGGGTTAAAGATGTGCGCGATGTAATTGAGAAAGCAAAACAAAGCAGGTTTTTTTCTCAGAGCGGAAATCCCATTCTTTTTATAGATGAAATTCACCGTTTCAGCAAATCGCAACAGGATTCGCTGTTGGCAGTCGTCGAAAATGGCACCATTACCCTGATTGGTGCTACCACCGAAAATCCCTCGTTTGAGGTGATAACTCCATTGTTGTCAAGGTGTCAGGTGTATGTGCTTAAATCGCTTGAAAATGAAGATTTGCTGGCTTTGGCTAACAGGGCTATCGAAACGGACAGTGAACTTAAAAAGCGGAAAATTATTCTGGAGGAGACAGATTCATTGTTACGTTATTCAGGTGGTGATGCCCGTAAGTTGCTGAATATACTTGAATTAGTTGTTGCTGCCGAGCCCGAAGGAGTGGTGAGGTTCAACAATATGGTAGTCACTGAGCGCTTACAGCAAAATCCCATGGCATACGACAAAGATGGCGAAATGCACTACGACATCATATCGGCGTTTATCAAATCGATAAGAGGAAGCGATCCTGATGCTGCCGTTTACTGGTTGGCACGCATGGTGGCAGGTGGCGAAGATCCGAAATTTATAGCACGGAGGTTGTTGATTTCGGCTGCCGAGGACATTGGTCTTGCTAATCCCAATGCATTATTACTTGCCAATGCCTGTTTCGATGCTCTTCATAAAATCGGCTGGCCCGAAGGTCGTATTATTTTGTCCGAAACTACAATTTACCTTGCTTCTTCACCCAAAAGCAATTCAGCTTATCTGGCTATCGACGAAGCACTGGCTATTGTTGAACAAACCGGAAATCTTCCTGTGCCGCTCCATTTGCGCAATTCTCCCACCAAACTTATGAAAGACCTGAATTATGGTAAAAATTACAAATACTCACACGATTACCCTAACCACTTTGTAGAACAACAGTTTTTGCCCGATCAATTGATCAACAAATCTATCTGGAAAGTTCAGGAAAATTCGGCCGAAAAAAAGTCGGGCGAATGGTTGAGATTTCTGTGGAGAAACAGGTATTGATTAGGAGCGGGAAGCGGGGAGCGGGGAGCGGGAAGATGTAAATAGAAGTTGAAGTTAAAGAAGTTAAAGAAGTTAAAGAAGTTACAGGAGCGGGGAGCGGGAAGAAGTTCAGTAAAGAAGT
>CALCBD010000033.1 GCA_937897985.1 uncultured Paludibacter sp.
AACTTTGTCTCAAACTTATTAGTTAAAACAGTCCAAAGAATAGGGGGTCAAACCACTTCCTTAAATTCCATCACTAACTTCCTTAAATTCCATCACTAACTTCCTTAAATTCCATTACTAACTTCCTTAAATTCAATCACCAACCTTCTTAATTTCAACTACTAAACCATTTCAACAACACACAATCACACCTTCACAAGCTTATATGAAAAATCAGAAATTTGCCAGCACATCCGCCAAATGAATTCCCCTTACCGGCAAATGATGTTTTTTGATATAAGCGTTAATATTCATCAGGCATGAAGCTTCGGTACTCACAATAAAGTCTGCTTTGGTTTCCATCGCATTCAGTACTTTCTTTTCGGCCATTGCCGACGAAATTGCATTATTTTTTACGGCAAATGTACCACCAAATCCGCAACATGTATCACTCTCATTCATCTCAATTAACTCCAGCCCTTCAACTTCCGACAATAATTTGCGTGGCTCATTTTTGATACCGTATTCACGCAGAGCCGAGCAGGAATCATGGAAAGTTACCTTGTACGGAAAACGTGCTCCCAGCTTTTCAATCTTCAGTACATTGACCAGAAAATCGGACAATTCGAAGATGTTCGGTTTCAATTTTTCGTGTTTCTCCAGCAAATCCGGTCGGTCGTTTAATACTTTATGATAATGATGAATAATGAATCCCGAACACGAACCTGAAGGAGAAACCACCGGCATTGCAGCATCAAAGTCAGTCAAAAATTTTTTTGCAAACGCCGCGGTTTCTTTCCAGTAACCACTGTTAAAAGCCGGCTGACCACAACAGGTCTGTTCCGGATTGTAATGGATGTTGCAACCGGCTTTTTCCAGAATTTTAATCACATTAAATGCAGTGTCGGGATACAATTGATCGATATAACATGGAATAAATAATTGAATGTCCATTGTTTATGGTATTATGGGTTTGAAAATCAGAAAGAATCAGAAACACATAATCGGCCTTCATAATCTGCGGCTCACTCATTCATGACTCTCTCATTTGTGTAGTTTTAACTTTTGATACTACATTCGGTTCATTTACCTAATCGGCTGCAAATTTATGCCAAAAAATAATTTTTCACATGTCTTTTTTGCTATTTTTGCAAATTAAATACCTGCATTTTTTAAAATCAAATATAAAAACATTATAAAAAAATAATTCAGAATTGTGAATTCTTAATTATCAAACACATAACATGGCACCACGCAAACCTGTAAAACCCAATTCAAAGTCAGATACCCGAACCGAATCAAAATCTGATAAAAACAAACAACAAAACAAAACCCGAACCGGCTCAACCGGATTGTGGTCTCAGATGAAAGCCCTGATTACCGATGAACGTGTTAGATTTGGATTAGGCATCATCACCTTAATGATTACACTTTATTTGTTTCTGGCTTTTATATCTTATTTTATTTCAGGCGCTTCCGATCAGAGCATCATGGATCTTCCGCTTTCGGACATCAGAGCCATGCGACACGACACGCAAAACTGGACTTCGATTACAGGAGCATATATTGCACACAACCTGATACATCGATGGTTTGGTATTGCATCGTTTGCAATTTTATTTTTTATAGCTGTGATAGGTCTCAAACTTCTGAAAGTAAAGTCGCCATCACTGATGAAAAGCTTTTTCCACACAGCTTTTTGGTTGATTTGGTTGTCGACTGCACTTGGATTTGTAGTAAATCCGTTTGTAAAAGAGTGGATTTTCTTTGCTCCGGGTGGCCAGCATGGTGAAGTAGTGAGCAATATTTTAAATTCTTATATAGGATTTCCGGGAACAATTTTACTCATAGCGGGTACATTTTTAATTTATGCCATCATTAGCTCAAAAGCTACAATTCCGTTTATTAAAGGATTATTTTCAAAAAAACAACGGGTAATTCCTTCTGAAAAGGAAAGACTCATTGATACATTGAAAGATTTTACAGATAATGATAATGATAATGACCCGAGTGTAGCCATTGGCACCGAATTGATTCCCGAAGACTGGGTGGTAAAAGGTAGCGAGAAAGAGGAAGAATTCACAATAACTCCTGATAAAGAAGAAGATGACTCTATCGAAGATGTGCCTTTTGAGATTGAAATGCCCGAAGAACCTGATGAAAGTAAAGCAGTTGATGCGACTGAAACGGCAACCAAGGAAGAAGAAAACGATGACCCTTTTTACAATGTTGCCAAGTTGGGAAAATATGATCCTACGCTCGATTTGTCGCACTACCTGCCCCCTACCCTCGATTTGCTGAAAATCTACGGAACGGACAACGACACTCAGATTGACATGATTGAGCAAAATGCCAATAAAAACAGAATCATTACGACCCTGCAAAATTACGGAATTGAAATTGACACCATCAAGGCCACCGTCGGTCCTACTATTACTTTGTACGAAATTGTTCCGAAAGCAGGTGTACGTATTTCGAAAATCAGAAATCTGGAGTACGACATCATGCTGAGTCTGGCAGCCACCGGCATACGTATAATCGCTCCTATTCCCGGCAAGGGAACAATAGGTATTGAAGTGCCAAACGCTGATCCACAGGTGGTTTCGATGCATTCTGTTATAGCTTCCAAGAAATTTCAGGAATCAAAATTCGACCTTCCGGTGGCTTTCGGACGCACCATTACCAACGAAATTTTCATGGTGGATCTTGCCAAAATGCCTCACCTGCTGGTAGCCGGCGCTACAGGACAGGGTAAATCAGTAGGACTGAATGCCATCATCACTTCGTTGCTCTATAAGAAACATCCTTCCGAATTAAAATTAGTGTTAGTGGATCCTAAAAAGGTTGAATTCAATATTTACGGAGATATCGAAAAGCACTTTCTGGCAAAACTTCCTGATGGCGAAGATGCGATTATTACCGATACGAGCAAGGTTGTAGAAACGCTGAACTCTCTTTGCAAGGAAATGGACGACCGTTACGATTTACTCAAAAAAGCACACGTAAGAAACATAAGAGAATATAACGAGAAATTTTTTAACCGCAATCTGAATCCCGAAAAAGGTCACAGGTTCCTGCCTTATATTGTTGTAATTGTCGACGAGTTCGGCGATCTGATTATGACAGCCGGCAAAGAAGTGGAAATGCCGATTGCCCGCATTGCCCAGCTGGCAAGGGCTGTTGGTATTCACATGATAATTGCAACACAACGTCCTTCGGTTAATATCATTACCGGCGTAATTAAAGCTAACTTCCCTGCCCGGGTGGCTTTCCGTGTATCTTCGATGATCGACTCCCGTACTATCCTCGATTCGCCCGGCGCCAATCAGCTTGTGGGTCGCGGTGATATGCTTTTCTCGCAGGGAAATGACCTGATCCGTGTTCAATGTGCATTTGTTGATACACCCGAAGTTGAAAATATTGTTCATCATATCAGCGGACAACAAAGTTATCCGACTGCATTTTATCTGCCCGAATATGTGGGTGTCGAAGGCGAGGGAATCGATGCCTCTTCCATCGATATGAGTAAACGCGATCCGCTTTTCGAGGAAGCAGCGAGACTTATTGTGGCTAACCAGCAAGGTTCAACTTCATTAATTCAACGAAAATTCTCAATCGGCTACAATCGTGCAGGACGTATCGTTGACCAGCTCGAAGTTGCCGGTATTATTGGTCCTTTCGAAGGCAGTAAAGCCCGTCAGGTGCTGGTCATGGACGATTATCATCTGGAACAAATTTTAAAACACCTTTGATTTGAGTTGATCCGGGCATGAAATACTAATAACAGGCTACTTTATTAATTTATTACACTATTGTAAACCAATTGAAATGAACAAATTCAAATATTCTATCTTTTTATTAATAATTTCGATATTCAGCACAACTGCTCAGAACAACCCTGATGCTGAACGAATTATCAACGACTTAATTTCAAAAGTCAGAACAGTTGCCGTTCGAACCCATTTCAGACTTTCGGTGACAGGAAAAAATGATGTAAATTCGCAATCGAATTCAGGAACTTTCACCATGAAGGCAAATAAATTTATGCTTGTAACGGACGGGATGAAAGTATGGTTTGATGGAAAAACTCAATGGGCATTAATGTCGCAAAACAACGAAGTGTCGGTTACCGAGCCCACTGAAGCTGAATTGGCCGATACGAATCCTATGGCTGTATTGTCGGCTTTTAAAACCAAATCGAAAATCATTTTCGGGAAAACAAAATCGAACCGTAATTATGTGATTGATTTAATTCCGAAAATTAAAAATTCAGGTTTTAATAAGATTGAAGTTCAGATTGATAAATCAAACGGAAATTTGTCGACAATAAAAATGCTTACAAAAGATGGTACAACTCTTTTAACCCTAACTGATTATCAGAGCGGTATACAGGTAAACGATCAAGACTTTATTTTCAATAAAGCAAAATTCAAAGGCGTAACCATCAACGATTTAAGATAAAAAAATGATGAATAATTAATTGCAAAAAAAATACAGATAATATGACAGAAAAAGTACGTTGCCTGATAATAGGCTCAGGACCTGCAGGTTATACAGCAGCAATTTATGCTTCGCGGGCAAATTTATCACCGGTATTGTATGAAGGTATGCAGCCGGGCGGACAATTGACAACCACAAATGAAGTAGAGAATTTTCCGGGTTATCCTCAGGGCATTACTGGTCCCGAACTGATGGAAGATTTAAAAAAACAAGCAGAGCGATTCGGAGCCGAAATTCGCTTCGGAATGGCTACAAAAGCCGATTTATCGGCTTCGCCTTACAAAATTACCATCGATGGAGAAAAGGAAATTGAAGCTGAAACATTGATAATTTCGACCGGTGCAACTGCAAAATACCTTGGTTTGCCCGACGAAGCCAAATATGCCGGTTCGGGAGTTTCGGCCTGTGCTACCTGCGATGGATTTTTTTACCGTAAACGTAAGGTGGCTGTTGTTGGTGGAGGTGATACTGCCTGTGAAGAAGCAACTTATCTGGCGGGGCTCGCCGACAAAGTATTCCTGATTGTACGTAAACCATTCCTGCGTGCCTCTAAAATCATGCAGGACAGGGTATTGACCAATCCGAAAATTGAAGTGCTTTTTGAGTGCGAAACTGTCGGTTTAACCGGTGATAAAGTGGTACAGGGAGCCGATCTGGTAAAGCGTCGCGGACAGGCCGGTGAAGAGCAACTTCACATCGAAATCGATGGATTTTTCCTTGCTATCGGTCATAAACCAAACTCTGATATTTTTAAACCATGGATAGAAACTGATGAAGTGGGCTACATAAAAACTATCCCGGGTACTCCACGCACCAATGTTCCGGGTGTTTTTGCAGCAGGCGATGTGGCCGACCCTCATTACCGTCAGGCAATTACTGCTGCAGGTAGCGGCTGTCAGGCAGCTATCGAAGCTGAAAGATACCTGAGCGAAAAAGGAATCTGAGCAACTTCAAAATAAATATAAATACGGAACTATCGTAAAACAGATATATATCCCCAAAAAACAGTTGGTAAAACTCTTTGTAAAGCTTATTATCAATGTGTTACAAAAAAAGTTTACTGAACTTCGTTTCAGTAAACTTTTTTTACGGCAGTGCGAAAATGTCGTATACAATAGAAGCGACAGAACGCGGATTTTCGCTGATTTGGCTGATTTTTAAAACGGAATAAATCTTCAATAAATTGAAGTTGCTGATAATTTCTATCTTCATCATTCATGTGTGCATTACTATCAATCCGAATTAAAATCCTTAGAATATACTACTGAAATTGAGCTGAATCGGCGACCTGCAGTGTTCTGTAGTTTTATTTCAGGTTAGATCCGTTTTTTTTTCATCACAGGTCAAACCGGAATTTATTTTAACATTTTAAGACCATTGATAGCCGAACTGTCAGATGGTCTGATGGTTAAAGCATGATTAAAAAGTACTCTGGCATCTGCCGGCTTTCCGAGATTCAGTTTTGTCCATGCCAGCATTATCACCGAATCGTAATCGAGCGGGTACATATTGACCACTTTTTCGAACAACTTATTGGCATTCACATAATCTTTGCGGTTATAATAAATCACACCCAGCCAGTAATTGGCAGTAGTATTCTGCGTGTCAATTTTCAGGATTTGTAAATATTGTTCTTTCACTTTATCCCAGCTTTCAGTTGCACTTAAAGGCTTCACACAACCGAAGCGGGCTTCTATTGCATAAGGTTTCAAAGAAATAGCTTTGTTATAATATCCGATTGATTCGTGGTAGTTTTTGTTGAGATAGTACAACCATCCCAGACGAATATTGCAAAAATAATCGGCGGATTCATAAACTGATTTAACTTCATTGATTGCCGCGTTGTAATTCGATGACTTTTCGTACTCGTAACTTTTTGCAAAAGCATTCTGGCGGTTAGCCGGTTGTGCAAAGCCAAGCATACCGGTAAACATCAAAAGTAAAATAAAACGCAATCTTATATTTTCCATATTAATCCTCCCGTAACTGAATGTTGATTATATCGGTATAATGTTTCTGTTGTTAGTTTTTTATCGAATGTATAATTTGTAAACAAAGTCAGATGTTTTCCCCAATAGAAAAATGCCGAACCACCAACCCTGAATATTGTATAATCCATTGAATTATAGAGATAAAGTCCGTTATTGTCAGCAAAATTATTTAAATTTCCCAGTGTAAGCGAACCCTGCAGCCATAGTTTCTTCCACATCAAAGCACCGGCAGTCTGGTTAAAAATCAGACGGGTGGAATCAGATTCATTCATCAGATAAAGTGAACTTTTGGCGTAAATTCTATGCTTTGTATCGAATGCGTAACCGATTTGAACACCGCTTTGTGAAGTACTATTATAATCGTTCCTAAAAACGGACTGACTAAGCGAAAAATCGAACCTGCGCAGGTTTTGTGATAATTTTGCAAACAAAAGATTCCCCGGAATATTCAAAGTATCAGTCGAAGTAGTATACTTTGTACCAACATAATGGTAAGCAAAATTCAGATTTGTAGCGCTGAACAGGGAGTAGTTTACCGAAGCATAATACTCATTCTGAATGGTCTGGTCAGTTAATTCTGTTATCTGACTGAAAGTTGAAACCGATTGGTAAATATTCAGTCTGTAACCGGGCTGAATGTTGACTCCGATTCTTTTGTACTGAGGGTCAGACCTTAATACGTAATTGTTTATTTTATAGTTGTATTCCAGATCCGCAAAATCGGGAAACCGGTATTCTTTTATATCAAAATATTTCC
The DNA here is from genome assembly GCA_937897985.1 of uncultured Paludibacter sp. Classification (GTDB taxonomy): domain Bacteria; phylum Bacteroidota; class Bacteroidia; order Bacteroidales; family Paludibacteraceae; genus Paludibacter. Next base: position 7,228 of record CALCBD010000033.1, read on the forward strand.
GGTTTTCATCATTCAGTTTCGATAAATGATAACGTGCCATCGATTCATTTGCAATGTTAATTGCGGAATAGCACAGATATGTGTGTGAAATCTGATCGTAAGGATCAAATATCAAAGAGTTTTTGTAATACCTGATAGAGTTATAATAGTCGCCCAGCATGAAATAGGCATATCCCATTCTTTGTTGCAGATATTTAAAACTGATCCCCTCTTCAGCAGCACTTTTACCTAAATTAATAAGCTGATTCCAATCACCTTTAAGAAAGTATGCGTAGCTTAAACTATCAACATCTGCAACCCTGCCAAATTCTTTGGCATTGGCAGTTAAAGTAATCATCACAAGAAATATTATGAATTTAGATTTGTACATATAGCATGAATAGTAAGTTGCTCTTTCATATATTTAAACTCTGTAATTCCATCTGCTGATATAGTCACAGTACTCTGACTCAGCTTAATTTTACGATGAAACAAAAAATAATCAACAGAAGTTCGGAAAGTCATTGTTCCGGAGTCGAGTGCATTATCGGTAAATTCGACATTCGAACTATATAAAACTGCTATAAATTTGTAAAATGGAGCCGCAAAATCCTGCATCCATTTAATAATCGATGTAAATTTCTGAACATGAAGCGGAAATTCATCTTTTATTTCAGTCTGATTACCACCCAGATATATCTTATATGCCGAAAGGTAAAAATAGTACAACAACGATTTCTTATTGCCGTAGAAAGCAGTGAAATAAAACATATACCCATCATTTACGTAATAAGCGTATGAATTTGTTTCGGCACAATGAATGTATTTCTGGTTATACGCATCGGTATAGGTATCCCATTTCTCTGTTTTTTCATCCGTTGCATTGATGGTATATTTCATTTCTATTGTATTGTCGGGCAACAAATTAAAAGCATTAAAAATAAAAGCATCATGCGAAACCGGCATGACAGATTCATTTTTTAAAGGTTTCTGATATTGTTTCAGATTTCTTGATTTACCATCCATTGTATAGTAATAAGCAAAAGGATAATCAATCGTTTTGGCTCCTACCACCGGCAAAATCTGCATTTGAAAATGTATGTGCGGTTGAGGCGATCGGCCTGAATTACCACAACGGGCTATCAAATCGCCTTTGCGAACAAAATCACCCTGATGCACCCTGAATGTCCCTTTCTTCAAATGTGAAATCTGACTGTAAAGCCCGCTGGCATGCCTGATAACGATACTATTTCCCCAGTTGTTTACTGTATTAATTTTACCGGGTTCATTGTCTTCCACTGTATCTGTTATAACTTCCACAAATCCATCGGCCGGTGCAAAAACCGGTTTATTATAGCAAAAATAATCATTGAGTTCAAAGCCTCCATTCCTGAACGTTTTATCATTGTGATCCGTAATCATAAAGTCATAAGCATGCCGCCATTCTCCCTTGTGAGTATATTCGCCTTCATGCGACTGTGTAACTTTCCATTCTCCCATAAACGGGAAATGAACGGGAAAATAATATAAACCCGATAAACGTTCGAGGTTATTTTTATATGCATACAGATTTTTTTCGGGAGAATTGAGCTGCAGGGGAGTTATTACCAACTTATTGGCTTTTGTTCTGAACTGAAGAAAATAAATAAACAAAATGGTAACAAACGAAAAAGGAAGCGAAAAAACAGGTAACTGAATATAAGCCAGCAACTTATAAAAAAACAACAAAACCAGTGATGTTAACGGAATCAAAAGAATAGTCCAGAGATAAGACTGGCGCGATGGAATCGTAAAATATCCTCCGATTGCAAAAGCTACCATCATATAATTGGCTCCAATGTTATAATAATTGATACTTGCCGTTTCGGATCCGGTGAATCTGGCAAAAAAATAAGCCGACAAAAAACCGATCATTGATAATGAAAACATAATGCGTGAGCTGAAAAGCAACGCAATAGCAACAAGCAGACCTGCAATGATATTGTTCTGAAAAAAGATGGAGCTGATGGACCGAAGATAAATATCAACTAATTTGTTCAATTGCAGATTATCGATCGACTGGAATATCTGCAACAGATGATTTCCGCCCACGGCATACATTTCGTTCATCCAGAAGATACTTCTCTGAGTCAGTCCGAGATTTTCAAAATGCGATGCAGGCAACACAACAAACCAGAATGAAACGACAAACGGAATGCTCAGATGAGGCAATTTGTATTTGGACAACCATCCGCTCAGCCCCACGGAAAGCATGAGTGTCAGCAGTGAAGCCAGAGCCAGCAAACTAAAAAAAACGATGCTCGGATCGAAAAAGGTACCCATGCCCACACCTACCAGAAGTGCGTTAAAACTATATACTCCGCTACGTAATGCAGCTTTATCCAACGACATGGAATGACCAACCAGCAATACAAAAAGGACAGCCAGAAAGCCGCTGAGTCCTGCCCAGAAATTCAGAAAACTGACCAGTAAAAGTACACCGGCCAGTAATTTATTATCAAGAAAAAAGATGATCGAATAACTGTTTAAAATACCGGTCGAAATTTCATTTTTCATAAAACCGGTCATTGACTCTTGTTTCATTTACTGCAAATTAGCATACAAAATTAGCATAAATTTTTCATTTTCAAAACGATATTGTGTTAACCGTTGATGAAGACGAAAGTGTGTTGGTGGATTTTAATGTCGCACCTGTTGTTGCATAACTGCCTCCGGTATACATTCCCCAACCTGTGGCACCACCTACAAAACTTCCACCGGTATAGGTACCACCGGAATAAATTTTATACGATGTTCCTTTCACTAATCCCGGCGACGAGAAATGGAAATAATACACTGCATTTTTTGGTTTAAAGGTAACCATTTCAGTTCCGCCTGCACTTTCGATATGCAACAATCCTGAAGCGGCTATCTGTGCACCTGATTTAATAAAGATACCCGGTTGTGTCGAACCTGTGTTCATGGCTTTGGTCATGTTCGAATTTGAGCCTGCCGAAATGATTGTTCCGCCGTTTATATTGAATGCTCCGTTAAAATCAATTCCTTCCTCAGGTTGACTGGTAGGCCCGCATACAACTGTTATCCCTCCCGATATGGTGATATTACCGTTACTGTCAATTGCATCCGATCCGGTGACAATCACAATACCACCCTTAATGTAGAGGTTGCTTCCATCATTCGATTCGGTACCACCCGCAACGGTTCCGTAAGTTGCATTGATTCCATCATTCGATGCAGTAATATTGGTAGTTCCTCCGTTGAATGTTATAACCGGTGCCTCAACGCCTTCTCCTACACCCTGGGTAACCGATATTGCCGATAATAATATATTTCCGTTGTTAATGGTAATCGATGCATCAGAATGAATACCATCATCGGTTGAATTAATGATAAATTTTCCGTTGTTAATTGTAATAGCTTTGTCCGACACCAATGTTTTCGGATGACAATAATCCGTACCGGAAACCAGAAAACGCGTACCCAAAGTGGTTAAATTTACAACAGGCACATTCGTAGCATCGCCAAAAGTAACTATTCCATTCGATGAAATAGCTTTCCCTCCGGAAGCTGTGGCTGCAGCTGTCAGATTAAGTGTTCCGGCAAGTACAGTCAGATTTCCGTCCGACGAAATACACGAAGAATTATATGAATCCTTAACGTTCAGGACATTATTGGAATAAGTGTTTCCCGCACCTGATACGGTTATGGTAATGTTACCTCCTGAAATATTAACATCGGCATCGGCCGAAATCCCTTTACCGGCTATTCCCGAGGCTGTCACCGTAATTTCAGCATTAGTGATATTCACATTGCCATCGCTTTTCAGAGCTGTGCAGTAGGAAGGATCGTAAGTGGACGCAGTCAGGTTTTCGAGTACGACATTACCTGTAGTAGTAATACCAATATTGCCACCGTTAATATTTAATTCTTTAGTGGCTTTTACGGCCTTCGACTGATTTCCGTTGACTGTCAGCGTACAAACCCCTCCGTTAATATTAACAATTGAATCTCCATCAATACATTCCGCTCCCTGTTTTGTACAGGTGATGGTCAGATCGGCATTATTAATAGTGATGATTTTATCCGATTTCAAACCTTTAGGTTCGCAATAAACTGCAGATGCATAACCTGAAGTTCCGCTCACTAAAAACCTGTCCGAAGTATTATTGATAATAATAGTTGGTTTCGACAGAGTATTACCAATAGTCAGGTTTCCATCGCTTGAAAAGGTGCGGCTTCCGTTACCGGAAGTTGTGGAATTCAGCGTACCGCCTGTCATTTGAATGTCGCCATTGGCATCGATTCCGGCAAAACTATATGCATCAGTCACTCCGAGCGAATTGGTATAAGTTGCTCCGTTACCGCTTGCAATAATTGTAATCGTGCCGCTACTAATGGTAAGACCGGCGTCGGACGAAATGGCTTTATTGCCTGTTCCTTCAGATGTCACTTCAATCTCGGAACCCGAAATATTTAAGCCGGTAGTCGCCTTGATGCCAGTGCAATAGGAAGGATCATATCCCGACCCGAGGGCTGTAAGTACAGCATTACCGGAAGTGGTAATTTTTATTTTTCCACCTGTAAGTTGCATCCACTGTTTTGCACGTAATCCTTTGGCCTGATTCCCACTGACGGTTTGAATGATAATACCGCCCGAAATGGTCATGTCATAGTCGCAGGTGATTCCTTTCGTATCGGCTACAGCATTGGTGGTTGTAATGTTGCCGCCTGAGATATTCAGATTCCCGAGTTCACACTCAATACCATCGCCGTTTGTATTCGTTTGTATGTTTCCGTTGTTACATGTAAACATTCCTTTTGAATGAATTCCATCCTTGCCGGCTGTAGGGACAATGATATTTCCACCTGAAACCACTATATAATCGTCGCTGCATATAGCATGTCTGGCTACACTTTTAACTGTCAGAGTACCACTTCCGAAAAACTCAACAGCACCTTCGCTGAAAAATGTTGATTTCTGATCCTCGGTACTCGTCGTATAGGTAGTTCCATCGTTCAGAAAATTAGTAGTTCCGGCCGCAAGCAAGACACTGGCTTTATTTTTCGATTGTATATTAATGGCAGGTCCGGTCGTGTTAGTGATATCGGCATTTTTAAGTTGAATTTCAAATTTTGAATTGCTGTAAATTTTAAACATACCATTCGAAGTATTACCCGTCAACAAATAACTTACCTCGGTAGCTACTGTGGAATTAACTATAACTGAAGCACCGTTAACAGTGACAGAAACACCGGCTCCATCGAAAGGATTGCTTACAGTTGCGGTCGCTCCATCAAAACTTATCTGAACCACGTTTTGAGGATTGGTGAAACCCAGACTGTCAATTTCACTCAGCAGAAAAGCGGATTCTGTTTTATCCGTATTGTGAATACTGATTTTTGTATTGTTTTCGGTGAAAGTTATACTATCAATTGCTGTGATGTATTTCGAAACAACAGTTTTGTCTATTTTAAAAATATACAATTTATCCTGAGCTAAAACACTTATAATCAATAAGACTATAAAAAACATCAGTCCTGTTAACTTTTTCATAGCTTCGATATTTTTATTGTTTGATTATTAATTTTTACCAAATATAATCCTGAATGTAAATTACTTACATTTATTCCGTTTGAAATATCAGGATTTTCAGCCTGATAAACCGGCAAACCATTGAGTTGATAAATTACAACTGATACCACTTTTTCGCTCATATCCTTAATAAAAAACTGATCCACTACCGGATTCGGATAGATAATGAATTTCCCGCTTTGTGAACTTAAAGTTTTTAAATCAGTATTGGGATTGAAAGTAATTGCAGCTATCGAACCAATTGGAAATGAGTTCGAAGTTGCATTCTGCAAATTAAAAATCATATTCCCGTTTTCAAATACGATTTTTCTCACCGAGCTAATCAGTAAGCTTTGTGTGGTTTGAGAATTTAATCTCAGGTATAAATTGCTCTGAGCTGCCAGCAAAAGGCTGCTAATTGTAAAAAGGAGTAATACTGGTATCCTTTCAGAAAATCTGAATTGTTTCATTTGCGTAAATATATTTACTGTTGAATTAAAACCTACGCAATTTTAACATAAAACGGCGGATATGGAAAATATTTTCAGTAGAATCCTTTATTTTTTAAGTGAAAAATTCATTGAAGATGGTCGGGTAATTGTTCCAACTCTTCAATATATCTGAGATCTTCGGCTTTACGAATGATGTGTGTATTATTTTCCTCATCAATAAGTACAACGTTGGGACGAAGTGTAATGAACTGCATCCACTGAGTCATATTGTAAGCACCGACTTTGTGAACCACCACCTGATCTCCTTTTTGCAGCATAGGCATGGTAATACTTTCACGCACAACATCAATGTTCATACACAGAGGACCGAACATCACCATTTCTTCGGTCTGATCACCAAGCTTCTGAGCCGGACTGATTTTATGTTCGTACCAGAGTGATGTAAACAATGAATTCAGTCCAAAGTCCATGATTGTAGCCCGTCGTCCATCCGATAAACGTTTGGTGGCTAATACTGTACCAAGCAAAAAACCTGCATCATCAATAAGCGCCCGTCCTGATTCAAGTATCAGTGTGGGTAATTCTTCCTGATGAAAACCATAACCAAGAATCACATCGGTAATAGCATCGGCAAACTGATCGATGGAAGGGACAGTATCTGTTCCGGGTAAATAGGCACCTTTCAGAGTGTTAGTGGAAGGAAAACCACCGCCAAGGTCGATATACTGGAGCATTTTGCCGAAACGTTCCTTTACACTCCAGGTAAGTTCACAAAGATTTCGGGCAGCAATGCTGTAGGCTTCGGGAGCAAGCATAAAAGTACCGATATGACAATGAATTCCGACTAAATCAAGATTTTCGGAATTGAGAATACGAGTCAGGGCATTCCAGGCCTGTCCGTTTTCGAAATTAAAACCGAACCTGTCCCACTTTGGATAAATACCCGTATCCATATTGACACGTATTGCAACCCGCGGACGAAGTTTGTGCTCTTCGCTCAATCGGATCAAAGTATATAATTCATCATAGTGGTCAATATGAATCAAAGAATTATTTTTAACAGCCATGATTAATTCTTCGTCCTTTTTATCAGGGCCGTTGAAAATAATTTTATTTCCCGGCACGCCGTTTCCAAGCGCTTTTTTATATTCAAAACCCGAAACTACTTCGGCCCACGAACCTTCCTGATGAAAAATCTTACATACAGCATTGATATAGTTGGTTTTATACGACCAGGCAAATTGCACTTTCGGATAACGGGTTTTAAATATCCGCTGGGCGTTGTTAAAATTCCTGCGGATTTGTCGTTCCGAAATTACAAAAAGTGGTGATCCGTATTCGCTTAAAAGGTTTCTTACAGATACACTTTCTATATGAGTAACAGGCTCATTAACCGATTTTGTACCGAATTTATTCATCAAACCGGCGTTCATTTTTGTAATGAAAGGCCTTTCATACCTGATTTTTTCCATTTTCCAATAATTACGAATTATTATTAATTGTCAATTATTAATTGTTTATAGTTCTCCGTTACCCGAAATTTTCTGAAATTCCCGTATGTCGGTTATCAAATCCCAGGCATAACGCACAAATATTTTACCCACTTCATATTCAGTAAAAGGTTCAGGTTTCTCACCCAAAGCCATTTTAACCAGACTTGCCGGTTGATTTTGACCGGCTGCAGCGGTTAAATAAATCCATGCAGGGAAACGCGGATTCACTTCCATGATATATGGTTTACCTTTATTGCTCAGCATTACTTCCAGTTCACATCCACCACGCCATTTGGTTGCACTGATAAATTTCTGTGCCAGTGTAATAAAGTTTTCGTCATCGAGCGTAATTCCTGCCCATGCTTTTCCTTTTTCGGTAATGTATAGTTTACGCATTGGTATGACGCTTATGGCATTACCCTCACCGTCACCCAGAGCAGCAATATTGATTTCAGTGCCTTTTATAAACTCCTGAACAATAATCGGCAATCCCCATTTAGAAAGTATTTTATAGTAAGCCTTTTCAACCTGATCCATGTTGTTGGCAATAATTGCATCATAAAATTTGCCCTTAATTACCATCGGATATTCAAATTCTGCCTCGAGTGAGGCAAGTTCACGAAATTCGTGAATCACTCTGTCTTTAGGAACAAAAAAATCATATTTTTTCCCGAATTCGAATAATTTTATTTTGTCACGCGCTTCAAACTGCTCAATATCGGGCATAAAGGTGGCAATACCCATCTTTTTAAGTACATTTCTTAATTTGATGAAATTGAAAAGTTCCGCATCGAAATTCGGAATAATCACATTCAGATTTTCCTTTTCATGGATATATTGCAACCGGCCAAGCAGACTATCGGTTCCTGCCGAAGGATAAGGTATCTGATAGGTTTTATCCACCAAATCGTGCATATAGAGCCCCGGTTCGAGCGATTCGTACGACAGTCCGATGATTCTCGCATCAAAATCCTTACACTCACGAATGGCTCGTATTACCGCCACTCCGGGTCCCGGACTGTCGATTGCATTTAATCCGGTTACTCCGATAACAACTTTTCTCTTATCATCATTTTTCATATCTGTTTCAAAATTTAATACAATGATTCATAGTTCATCCATTTTCATTTAACGATAGGTTAATTCAAAGATATTCTGCTCATTCAAGGATATTATAATCCTTAAGCTGAAGCGTAAATTCTTCTAAATCACGTTCAAAAAGAGACTTATCAACATCGTATTTTTCACATATTTTTTCTACAATCTGCATCGCCGGCATATCACTTTTCAACAACTGTAAAATCTCTGCACCAATGCTATTGGTTGAAAATGAGTCACCGGTTGCAGGATTAAACAGAAATCCTTCTTCGCTCGTTGCTATGTTCTTACGTACTTTCATTGTATTATAAAGTTTAAAAATACTTTTGAATTTAATCAGTTGTTTCTCTTTAAGTTATATTTTTCTATGGTCCTGTGTTTTTTAACAGAAGCTGTATTAAAAGTTTATTTTGAACGCAAATTTACACAATTTTCATGAGCTAATCATTTTGTATTTTACTGACATACATCTATTTACAAATTTTCAATAATTAGTTATTGTTTGCATAAATTTGCGTTCCTCCTGCTCTTTTCGCACAAGCTCAGTATTCGGCTTACTTTTTAGATAAAATCAGATTGTACTCTTCAACCGAAAGAATTTTTGGCACATAAGTGACACCTCTTAATTTTAACACTCCGGTGAAAGATTTCAGATGAAATTCAGAACCTCTCATCAGATTACTGTACACCAATTTAATATCTGCATTCGAACTTTCGGCAATTAGCTTCTTTAAGTCGGCTATGTCATATTCTTCGATAAAAGCACCGGTTGTCAATGCCTGATCGGCAGTTGTAGCTTCGGTTGTAAATTTGTCGTACAACGACTGCAACGTTGCATCATTAAATACTCCCTTTGTTGCAACTGCCGAATCAGTCAACCCAAAATATTTGATAAGATTCAGTACAGCACCTGAGTGTACATTTTCACTTTTAGAAATATTAGCGAAAATCCGGTAATTAAATTTGGAATTAAAATAACTGTACACATCTCCTGCTAATTTTTCTTCTTCACGCATTAAATACAACCCTGATTTTTCGGCATCAGTTATTGTTACCGGATTCGAACTGAACGTTGATGCTTTCATTAACGCATCGCTGCTTTCTGTTTCACTGATTACAGCTTGTTCTGCCTGCGTAACAGCTGTTTCATCACTTAACACATCGTTACTCTGACATGCACAAAAGCCAAATGTCATAACGACAAATGCTCCAATAAATAAATTTTCTTTTTTCATGATCTGAAATTTTTAATAAATGAATAATTTTGAATTATTAAATGTGATTCAAAATTAGCACATTAGATCAGCCATGTCAAATGAATTCAGTAAACAATCAGAATATTTCTGTAAAAATATAGTTTTAACTGATAAGTTCTGTTTTTTGTATCAACAAAAATGCATAAAATTACAATCTGTTACAGTACAATTTTAAAAATTTTACCCGAAATACCGACCAGACAAAGTCCTTTCGCGGACAGATTCCACGACATGGTTTGTTGATTTGCCATTACCGATATCAGTTTTTGACCCTGTAAATTGTATATCTCAATTTTTTCTCCGTATTTCAGTCCTTCTGCTCTAATTGTTGTGTTCATTCCGTAAACATGGTAAAGCCCTTCATTTTCCGGAACCGTTTCCGTAAAAGACGAGCTTTCATTAATCATCTGAAATTCGTTCCAGTAAGGTGCATTTTGATATGTCGTCTTTGATCCGGACGGAACAATAAGCTGACAGGAACTTTTATTGATTTGGTTCAATGCGTAATAATCAATTACCGGCGGAAGCGGGTTTGCTATTTTGAATTCCGAAAGATTGCTGCAACCATAAAAAGCTCCGTACGAAATACTTGTCGTATTCACGGGAACAAGTATTTTTGTTAAACCTGTGCAATATTCAAAGGCATAATCACCGATTTTCATCAATGTTGAAGGTAACGAAACTGAATTTATCAAAGCGCAGCCATCAAATGCCGAATTACCTATATACCTGATGCCTTCAGGAACAGCATAATATCCTGTTTTTGCAAAAGGACATATTAATAATGAATCCTGTTGGTGGTTTAAAAGCACACCATTGAACGATGAATATCGTGGATTGGCTGTCGCCACATCAATATTATCAATAAATTTACAATTATAAAATGCATAATCCCCAATGGTAGTGAGTCCTGCCGGAAGATTTACAGTTCCCTGAATCTGACAATATGCAAATGCCGAAGGATCAATTGTTCTGACAGTTTCGGGCATCTGATAAACCGATGTTTTTAACGGAGGACAGGAAATAATTCTGTCCTTATTTTTAGTCATTAACACACCATCCTCAGCCGCAAAATAAACATTGCCCTCATCAACCGTAAATGCCGACAAACCCGTACAACCATAGAATGCATAATATCCGATATAATCTGTAATTGCCGGAATTCTGAGTGTTCCGTATAATTTGCTGCAATTGTAGAATGCATGACTACCGATTAATTTCACAGTTTCGGGAATAGTAACCGCACCACTTCTGGCAGGAGGACAAATAAATAATGTATCGGAATTTTTGCTCAGCAACATTCCGTTTCCGGAGGAATAAACCGGATTTGAAGCATCTACATTAATGGATGTCAGGTTATTACACTCCAGAAAACAATAATTACCCAAATCAACAAGTGATGCCGGGATATTAACTGCTCCGGTCAGGTTGTAACAACCGTAAAATACTCCATCGCCGAGTTGTCTGACCGACGAAGGCAAAGTCAGATCGCCGGTAATACCGGAGCAACCTGAAAATGCATAACTGCCTATACTGGTTACCGACGAGGGAATAGTGACCGAAGTAACTTTATAACAATTGTCAAAAGCTGATTTTCCGATATATTTTACTGTTGCGGGTATTGAATATGAATTTCCTTTTGCCGATGGAAAAATAAACAATGAATCCTGATTTTTACTAAAAAGCACACCATTGGACGAAGAGTAACGCGGATTTGAGCTCACGACCGAAAAAGAGTTCAGCGAAGTGCAACCATAAAAAGCATAGTCACCAATTTTTAACAAACCTGCCGGAATTGTAATGGTACTGGCAAGATTACTGCAATAATAAAAAGAATATTCACCTATTCTGCTTACATTAACCGGAAATTTAATGCTGGTCAGACTTGTTTTGTAGGTCATTAATACCGGATCATAGAATGCATAAACAGGTATTTCGTTAGCCTGATAAGTTGTATAAACACCGGTGTTTGTTCCATCGGCTCCGGTATAAGCTTTAATATTCACCAATGTCAGGTCTAATACCGATAATACGGTCATTTTATCACGCATCAGTTCAAAATCACGTGCATCAATATTTCCGGTGAGAGTGAGTGTGGTCACACTTTTAAGTTCTGTCGTTGTTAACAGATTCTTTAAAGTGCCCTGCGAACTTACGTTGACAGTCTTAATCTGAGCCGTGACAAGTATGTTTAAACTCAGAATCAGGCAGGTGAGTATGATTTTTCCCATGATTCAACTATAGATTTAAAGGCTTTGAAAACTTACATTAAAAAAGTTTTATCCACAAAAGTCTGAAATAGTTCTTTGTACTGATCACCAATCGGAATGTATACTTTCTGATCAAAAACAATCCTGTTTCTTTCAATCACTTTCACCTGATCGAGATTGACAATGAACGAACGGTGAACTCTCATGAACTTTTCCTTAGGCAGCTGTTCCTCAATTACTTTAAGTCTGATCAGTGTAGTAACAGGTTTGGCGTTGATAAGGTGAATCTGAATATATTCATTGGCGCTTTCGATATACTGAATATCCGAAAGCATTATTCTTACCAGTTTATACTCCGATTTAACAAAAAGCGAATCCTGAGTGGTTTGAATCGTTTCCTGTTGTTTCTGATGCAGTTCAAACCAGGTTTTGGCTTTATTGGCAGCTTTCAGAAAAACATCATAACTGACCGGTTTAAGTATATAGTCCAGCGCATCCACCTGAAATCCTTCGAATGCATATTCACTGTAAGCTGTTGTAAATATCACCTGTGGTTTTTTTGTGAGTGATTTCACGAACTCCATTCCGTTCATATCGGGCATATTAATATCCACGAACATTAAATCTATTTCATTTTCAGACAAATAACCTTTCGCTTCGAAAGTACTTTGACAAATTGCTATCTTTTGCAAAAAAGGGGTTTTGTCAATGTACGAACTGATTTGTTCCAGAGCGAGAGGCTCATCGTCAATTGCTAAACATTTTATTTGCATATACAGGAATTATTAGTTGAACTTCAAATTCATTTTCGGAATCAATTACTTCGAGTTTATAGTCATTATCGTATAGCAGAGCAAGACTTTTACTTATATTGGTCAGTCCGATACCCGAATATTGTTTTTTTGTATTTTCCTTCGTATTATGTTTACTGTTTTTTATGCTGCAAAACAAAATATCTTTTCTCATTTCCATTTTCACAATTACGTAAGATTCAGACTGATAACTCACTCCGTGTTTAAATGCATTTTCAATAAACGATATAAACAGCATTGGTGGAATTTTTATCTCCGGAATCTCTTTCGGAACGTCAACACAGATAGTAACCTTATTTGAGAAACGTAGTTTCATTAATGCAATATAGCTTTCGATAAATTCAATTTCCTTTTTCAGATAAGTATATCCATGCGAAGTTTCGTAAAGCAGATACCGCATCAAAGTAGATAAGCGAATCACAGCATCTCTGGCTGCGCTGCTGTTAATTTCAATAAGAGCATGTATATTGTTGAGTGTATTCATTAAAAAATGCGGACTCACCTGATGACGCAGCAAGGCAAGTTCGGTTTTGAGCTGTTCCTTTTCCAGGTCCTTGCGTTTACCTTCTTCTGTAATCCATTGCGACATTATTTTTATACTCGTACTTGCTGCGACCAACAGTATGGCAATTACAAAATTATCGAAAAAAACCATGATTACTGATTTTTGTTCCGGAGTATTCGGGAGTCTGAATCCCATTGGAGGCTGCATTTTTGTGCCCAATTCCATAGGCGGCATACCCTGTCCCAAATCCATTGGAGGCATACCAATAGGTTCCGCTACTTTAATCAGAAACTGTAAAATGGTAATAATCACTACTATTGACAGCAAAGAAACTGCTAAATAAAACAGATATTTTTTTGTATACAGAAATTTTGGAACAAAAATAAAAATATTCAATGTGAAAATGACCAGAAATGAAGTCATTCGTATCCATTCGGAACTTAACTTTTCCCAATGAATTGAATCAAACTGGCGGTTTTGGAAATAAGGCACAGAATATACTGCCAACCAAATGACAATATAAATCAAAATTTCAATGTTTTTAATATTCAGCTGTTTACCTTGAATGTTTTTCATTTTCTCTGTACAGATTTCCGAAAAAAAACAGGAGAAGCACTACACTTCCCCTGTTTTGAAAATTTTAAGTTTATAACCAAACTACACTATCTTCGGGGCTACCTTGTTAAAACAATTGAATGTTTTCTATTGTTTACTTCTGTAAATATAATTTGCAACATTATCAACAATATCGGTTGCAAAATAAGCCTGACGAATGGTTGCAAAGAGGTTGCGAATATTTTGAAGCGTATTGTCTGTCAGTAGTTGTGAAATTGTGGTTACAGTACCATCATCAAAAGTAATCTGAATCACACGTTTGTGGTTACATACAGTTGTTTCGGTCGAATCGGCCACTGTAGCGGGTGTCGTTGTATCAATAATTTCAACTTTTGCTTTTGTCTGTAAAACTCCTGCCAGATAAACTTTAGCACTATCCAGACTGTTAGGACCCGGTTTTCTTACAATCTCCACATTACCTATTGTCAGCGAATATTCTCTCTCGCGGAACGCAGCTGTGCTGCCTGTTTTAACAGAAGTAAACTTTTCCTGATACAAAGTAGTATTATTCTTCGAAATATTGTACAGTGAAATCACCGTATCACCACTCGAATATGACGTATTTGCAACATAACCATCAGCAAATGCAAATCCGGATTTGAAATGATATCCTGTAGCTGACTGATTTGATGACTGAATTGATAAATCGCCGGCACTTACCCCGCTTACACTGATATTCGATGCCATATCGTATGTCCAGTACCAGCGCTGTGGTCTGAATTGTTTATAAACCCTATCGTATTTCGATACATCAATGATATAATTATTCACCAGTGTTGTATCTGATGGACGGTAATTAAATAATGCTGCCGGATGTTTTACTTTGGCTTCAGGCATTCGTAAAATTAAATCATTACTCGTTCCTGAATTCTGGAAGAAACTGTTCACCGGCACTGGTCTTTTGTTGTTCAATGCAGCTTTATAGTCCCAGATTCCGGCTACATCAGCCAGAGAATACTTAATTGTTGTAGTGTCTATTGCAATTCCGTCGGCTGCACTCACAAGACTTGGTCCTGTTGCAGACGTAGTATTTTGAACAGACAAAACCTGATAACCAACACTGGTTGTAATTGCATTGACAGCGGCTGTTAATGTAACAGCATTTGAATTGACACTGCTTTTTAACGAAGCATCATCCACTTCGTTATGTGAAGCACAATTCCAGCTGATTACGCTTATCAGCGCAAGTGCTGTATAAATTTTCGTCGTTTTCATACCTTTTTATTTTTTTTGTTAATAAAAATGAATAATAAAAATAAGTTCCGGAGTTTGACTCTTTGATAATGAAATGGTTTAACACATTACGCAACAAATATAATGTTTATGATAAACTTAAAAAACATTTTTCAGTGAACAGCCCGAAAATTTAAGTAGAAAACTGCATTTCAAAATTATCTTAAAATCCATGCAGGCTTATACAAATCACACACAAAACAAAATTAATCTGACTATCAACACATTAACAACAACAATCAACCATTCAAATAAACAGTTAAAGAAATACTTCCGCGTTTGAAAAAAATCAAAAAGGATATTAGAATTTTTTATAAAAAATTTTGAACTTAATATCTGTGCAGATTGTTCCATGTTAAATAATTAAATTTTTTACCTTATGAAAGCAAATATTGGTTCCACTGACAAATTGGTTCGTTTAGGTTTAGCCATTGTATTGATTGTACTTTTTTATCTTGAAATTATTACCGGAACATTGGGTATGATAGCTTTAATTCTGGCATTTTTACTAACTTTGACCAGCTTAATAAATTTTTGCCCGCTTTATCCGCTTTTCAAAATCAATACCGCTAAAAAATCAGAATCATCTGATAAACAAAAAAAATAATTCTGATAAAACTTTCAAGCTGTAGGAAGCTGCCCGAAACAATAAAGGCAGCTTTCTTCGTTTAATACAGTGAACTGTTGAATTGGCCATCAAAATGAAATTTATAAATGTTAATATATTCTGATGGTTCAACAAAATATTTTACTTTTGCACCTGATGTCATTAATTAGCAATATTAAAAACAAAATTTCAGGAAGTTTTAAAAATTCATTGATTTTTAGAACTTATTTTCATATCCCCACCTTTCGAACAGTGGTTTTAGTAAGCGCTCTACTCCTGAATTTAATTGTTTCAGCCGAAAATATTGCACAAAGGAAAACTTTACGGGGAAAAGTTGTGGCACAGGAGAAAAACTCGGTTGTACCGGTTGAATATGCTACAGTAAGGTTGCTTTCACCCAAAGACAGTTCGTTGATATCAGGGACAACCACCGACGAATTCGGCGATTTCGTCATCAACTCAATCAACAGCAATGAATTCTTACTGACTGTATCGTGTGTTGGTTACCAGCGTTACGAACAAAAATTACAGCTGAAAGAAAAGGAACCGGTTACACAACTCGGCAATATTCATATTTACGAAAGTGCTGTAACCCTGGCCGATGCAACTATTGTTGCACAACGTACCGAAATGAGTGTTAAGACCGACACGGTAGAATACAACGCAGCTGCCTACAAACTTCGTGATAATGCAGTAGTCGAAGATTTGCTGAAACGATTGCCCGGCATCACCATTACCGATGATGGAAAAATTCTGGTCAATGGTAAAGAGGTTAAAAAAGTAATGGTCGATGGAAAAGACTTTTTCAGAAGTAATCCGAATCTTTCGATTAAAAACATACCTGCCGAAATCATGGAAAAACTTCAGGTGATCGAGGACAAATCTGAACTTTCAAAACTTACCGGAATCGATGATGGTGAAGAAAATATTGCAATAAATATTTCTATTCAACCCGGAAAGAAGAAAGGCTGGCTGATGAGCAATAACCTGGGAGGAGGTAAAGAACTTAATGGAAATGAAGGAGATATTCTTCGGTATACAGTCAATAGCTTTGCCGCACGTTTGGTCGAGGATACACAACTGGGTTTAATAGCCAACGGAAATAACATCAACGGAATGAATGTTGGTGGCGGAGGCAGTACAATTGGCAGCGGAAAACCCGGGCTGAACTCTTCATTATCAGGCGGTATCAATTTCTCGTCGGGGGTGGAAAAGGAAAAAGAAAAATATCCCTGGGTGATAAACGGCGATTTATCTTATGGTTTCAACGAAAATGTGGTCAGGCGCAATTCGGTTAGGCAATATTATTTGCAGGACAGCACCTCCTATCAAACCGATTCGCTGAATCAATACAGTCGCGAACAGGGAATACGTTTTAGTGCGCGAATGCTGAACCGTTCACTTAAAGGCTGGACTTTTTCATTTAATCCATCGGCATCTTTCAATACTGTAACTCGTGACTACAGCGGCTACACCTTGTTACAGGCAGGCAATGTTTTACGCGACTCTGTCAATTCAAACATATACGACCGGAAATCATTAACACCGGTAATTGACATTCGGGGTGTTTTTACTGTCATTCGCGATTTCGCCAAAAAGGACCGGAAACTTTCAATTAGTATTGACTCCCATTTTTCGAACAGCGAAAGCAGTGGTGAAACGCTGGCAAAATACTATTATTACAAAAAATCTCCGGCTAACCGAATAGTAAACCGCGATCAACAATGGACCAACGACGCCGGCAACCTTGTTAACAAAGTATATTTATCATTTATTGAACCTATTGCACCCAAACATTTTTTACAATTTGTATACTGGCTGCAAACCAACGACAGAGACAATATTAAAAACAGCTACAAACCTGATTTAATCACAGGTGAATATTCAATACTCGACTTGCCTTACAGTAAAAGCATTGAAAACAAAACACTTACACAACAGTTAGGTATCAGCTACAGGGGCGTACTAAAAAAAGTTGCATATACATTCGGAATTGATTACAACCCGGCATATATACGGAGCCGTTCATTTATACAGGGTGCCGGCCCATCAGGTGCCGATTCGGTCATCAGTTACTTTCCGGGACTGAATACCTATAACTATGCTCCGAATGCCTATTTAATGTACAATATCGGCAAAGGTAAAAATCTCCGTTTTGATTACAGAGGACGCTCCGAAGCACCAACAGTGTACCAGCTCGATCCTTCGCGCGACGAAACAAACCCAACGAACATCAAAATGGGAAATCCTGATTTGCTACCACGATTTACTCACTGGACACGCCTGCGATATAACGACAATAACCGGAAGAAACAGTCGTCATTAACTTCGAATATCGAAGCCAATTATATTCTGAACGATATTGTAAATTATACAGAATACGATGAGGAAACAGGAATAAAAACCACCATGCCCGTGAATCAGAGCGGATCGTGGAATGTCACCGGCATGCTTATGTACAACCGACCGCTGGGCATTCATTTTCAGGTCAACAACTACACTCAGGCGGCAATGCGGAACAACATCGGCTTTTCGAGCATCAACAGCCGCACTACAAGTCAGAAAACAATCGCAACGACACTTTCGGTTAAAGAAGAAATTGGACTCTCGTTCAAATGGGACTGGCTTTACCTGATTTCAAAATTCAATTATCAATCGGGCAAAACCACATATTCCATCGAAAACATGCTACCGAAAAACACCTCTTCAATGGGTGGATTTCTGAACTTTCAGGCAACCTTAGAGGGTTCATGGGTAATTTCGTCGGCAGTCAATTACCGCAAACTTACCGGTTTCTCAGCAGCTTATGACCATAATGAGACCATCTGGAATGCCGAAATCAGTAAAAGTTTTCTGAAAAACAAAAGCGGAACGCTTACTCTCATTTTGAATGACCTGTTGCAACAACAGTTAAGTATCAATCAGGTAATTTCGAGCAATTATGTGGAAGATCAGCAATTTAACACACTTAAAAGTTTTGTCATGCTGGTATTTTCATATAAATTCCATACTCTTGGAGGAAAAAAGAATTGAAATAGCTGCCACATTATCACATCTTTTTTATTTCAAACAACAATCAACTCAATCCGGTTTTGTTTATTTCAGAAAAGAATTTCTTTTCTGACTTTGCATATTTGCATCATTGCATTCAAAAAAGAAAGTATAAACCAATTCTGAGCTCTTACTTGTTAATTGTATTTTTTGTGAAGCAATAACATTTTTCACATATAGTTTCACACAATAAATATTGACATCTCAAAAAATTCAATTGTAACAAAAGACCCATGATTAAATACATTTACAAAAAGTAATTCGAATCGGATGAATATCAAATTGTATGATTGCAAAGTCCTGATTAAAAAAAATGTAATTATTTATAGCTGTATTTTGTCAATCGGGCAAAATTTAGTAATTTCGCGGCGAATTAAGAAAACTCAATTTTAAATAATAAATAAAATGATTAAAGTAGGTATTAATGGTTTTGGCCGTATCGGACGTTTGGTTTTCCGTGCTGCCCAAGAAAGAAACGATGTTCAGATCGTTGCGGTAAATGATCCGTTTATGGATATTGACTACATGGTATACATGTTGCAATATGACACAGTTCATGGAAGATTCCAGGGAACAGCAGAACACAAGGATGGCAAATTGATTATCAACGGAAAAGAAATTCATTTCTTTGCTGAAAAAGATCCTGCAGCTATTACCTGGGGTGCTGTTGGCGCTGACTATGTTGTTGAATCAACAGGTGTTTTCACTACTATCGACAAAGCCAAAGCTCACATTGCCGGAGGTGCAAAAAAAGTTGTTATTTCCGCTCCTTCTAACGATGCTCCTATGTTTGTTTGTGGTGTAAACTTAGACCAGTACAAAAACGACATGGATATCGTATCCAACGCTTCATGTACTACTAACTGTCTTGCTCCTATCGCTAAAGTTGTAAATGACAATTTTGGAATCGTTGAAGGTTTAATGACTACTGTACACGCTGCTACCAATACTCAGAAAACTGTTGATGCTCCATCTTCGAAAGACTGGCGTGGTGGTCGTTCTATCTTAGGTAATATTATCCCTTCATCAACTGGTGCTGCTAAAGCTGTTGGTAAAGTTATTCCTGCGCTGAACGGCAAACTGACCGGTATGGCATTCCGTGTTCCTACTGCTGATGTATCGGTAGTTGACCTGACTGTTCGTCTGGAAAAAGCCGCTACTTATGAAGAAATCAAAGCTGCCATGAAACTGGCTTCTGAAACTACAATGAAGGGTGTTCTCGGTTATACCGAAGATTCAGTGGTTTCTTCTGACTTCATTCACGAAACACGTACTTCTGTATTTGATGCAGGTGCTGGTATCGCTTTGAACGGTAACTTCGTAAAATTAGTAAGCTGGTACGACAATGAGTGGGGTTATTCAAACAAAGTGTTGGATTTGATCGCTCACATGGATTCTGTTAAATAATCCAATCATAACAAACCCCTGTATCTCAACAGATACAGGGGTTTTTCATTTACTACCCGGATGTGACATTTCAGTTCTGAATCCGGATTTCTTCAGTTGAAGTGCGACTTTGAATTGTGCCCGGACTCATATGAAAAAATTTATTGAGGTTTACCTCTGAAAAGATGAATGGTTCCTTTTCTGTTTTGCGGAATACCATCGGCGCCCATTGCTTCGATGACATAAAAATAAGCACCTTCTTTTGCCGGTTTTCCGTTAATATTGCCATCCCAGCCTTTTTGCGGATCGGTCCAGAAATACACTTTATGTCCCCAGCGATTGAAAACCCAGCATTTGAATGACACAATGGATTTATAGGCCACTCTGAACTCATCATTTAACTGATCTCCGTTGGGTGAGAAAGCATACGGCACCTGTAAATCGGAGGTGGAAACCTTAATCGTAACCGAATCGGAAGTGGCACAGTAATCATTGCTTACAGTCAATTTAACAACATAAGTCCCCGACTCGGTAAATGTATAGCGCTGATCCTGATCAGTACGATTGAACAACAGGCTGTTGTCTTTAAAAATCTGCCATTTGTAAAATTTTGTAACCGGCAAATTGGCATTGCTCTGAAACATAATATCGAGAGGCGCTGAACCACTCAGGGTCTTTGCATTATCAGGCCGTTCGCCTTCCTGTAATTCAGTACGTATGGCTGTGGTGGTACCCAAATGTGCCTCAACCGCTACAGCTGAATATAGCGATGACTCAATTTTCGGCAGCGGATTGATTAATAAATCGGTGGCAAACTGGTCGCCCTCAATCACAAACTTGGTATCGCACAATGGTACCCTGTCAATAAGAATATCGGTCGCAGGTAATTTAATTTTTGTGGTAATCTGCTGATCCTTCCATTCGCCGTTCCATTCTTTGCTGTTATATGTCAGTGTGAAATTCCGGTCGATGCTGTAAGTTTTACCGCTCAGTGACTTATATTGTAAAAGCGGAACATTCGACTGAAGATTCAGCTTTAATTGGTCACACTGTGAAGCAGGTTTATTTTCGGGTGTCAAAGCATTAAAATCCGGCAAATGTTGCTGATAATCAATTACCCAGATGGTCGATTTTGTGCCGTCGACATCAAGAATATAACCTGTACCATCTTCAATATTGAAATTTTCGGCCTGATTGTTGACCGAAACCGATGGATTAGAGAATTTGTACCAGTTGATTGTATTAAAAGTCCCGGTATATCTCAATGAACTTGCCGGTTCAATTCCGTTGAAAACAATCAGATAATCAATACCATCATATACTTTGAAGTACGATTTGAAAGTACCGGTTGCAGTAATTTGGCCAAAAAGCAAAATGTTTGAAATCAGAGCGCAAAACAGGAAGATTGATCTTTTCATTTATCCGAAATTCATTAAAAATTAAATTAATGCAAATGTACATCTTTATCATCAAAAACAAAAAAATCTTTCATTTATTGCAGTTCTTCGAAGTTCAAAGCATATTTTTTGTACTTTTGCAAAGATAACCGACAGTGTGAAATAACTTCTCATTTTTACATACTGCTGTTTATCCGCAACTTAGATTCAGCTGCTTTAGTTAAATTCAATCATATAATTAAATTTCATGAAAAAGCTTTTCCTGATCATTACCTCTATCCTGATTTTCGTTTTTTCAATCCAGCTTCGGGCCAACCAAAAAGAGATTCAAACTAAAATAATCAATGGTAGCGAATACTTCATTTATACCGTTCAACCTGCCGAAGGACTTTACGGGATCAGCAAAAAATTCAATGTTTCTATAGCTCAAATCACTGCCGTTAACTCTCAGATTGAGAATGGATTAAAGGCCGGTCAGGAAATTCTGATACCGGTTACAGCAACTAAAGAAGAAAAAAAACAGAAAAACGAAATTTCAGTTACGGGCGGAAAAACTGTTAATCCAAAAAATGAAACCGAGGTCATCAGACACCTTGTGCAAAAAAAACAAACACTTTTTGCCATCAGCAAAATTTACAATATCAGCATTGAGGAAATTCAAAAATATAATCCCGAAATTGCCAACGGACTGAAAACCGGAATGTCACTGAATATTCCCATCAATAAAAACCTGAAAGAAGAAACCGAAATGATAAACAGCCGTTCGGTGAGCACGCCCCGGGTTTCGAAACAAATAATTAACAAAAAAACAAAAGACACACTTAGTTATGTGATACATACGGTTAGGGAAAAAGAAACTCTGTATTCCATAAGCCGATTGTATAAAATTGACGTGCAGGACATTACAAACCTCAACCCTAAATCCGACCAAAAATTAGCAATTGGCACAAAACTAAAAATTATTGTAAAACCGGGTACGTCTCAGCAAAAAAATGAGGCTTCGACACTGGAAAAGAAAAAAACAGCCGAAGAGGAACTGAGGTACAACACCCGTATCTTCGAATCTGTAAAGCCCAATAAGGAGCCCATAAAAATTGCTTTTCTGCTTCCCTTCATGCTCGAAAACACAAAACGCGATCCTTCGAATGATAAATTTGCCGAATTTTATGCCGGAGCTCTGCTTGCAATAAACGAGGCAAAATCACATGGCATCTCCTTCGCAATTTATACTTATGACACAGAAAAAAGCGAGGAAAAAATTCAGGAGGTACTTCAAAATCAGGAATTGGCAGGTATGGACTTCATTATTGGACCTGCCTATACAAATCAGATTTCGTACGTTAGCAATTTTTCTGTCGAAAATAAAATCAATACTTTGATCCCGTTTTCGTCAAAAGTATATGATGTAAATTTCAACCCCTATCTGTTTCAGTTCAACCCCGGTAATGATGAAGAAATAAAGTATGTTGCCGGTATTTTAAACTCCGAATTTAAATCAGAAAATATCATTTTCTGTAACATACCTTCTGTCAATGCATTAGACGATGGCAATGATTTTACTTCAGGACTTCAGAACGAATTAATCAGGAACAAAAGAGATTTTAAATCGCTGGAATTATTTAACGATCAGATTAACACCCTGACTTCAGCATTGGAAACCGGAAAGAAAAATATCATCTTTTTCAATACTGACAAATATTCCCTGATAAGCAACTACTTAGATTCAATTAACTGGTCGAACAAACTAAATGATATTGTTCTTTATACTGAATTCAGCTGGCAGGCAGCCAATTCACTGAGCATTCAGAATTTTTGCGTAACACCTTTCAAAATTGATTTCAACAGCAATGAATTCAAACGTTTTAATACCGGATTTTCGAATTATTTTAACTGGAAAGTCACCTCATTTACACCAAGATATGATATTCTTGGTTATGATCTGACCAACTATTTTATTGCTCAGATTTACAATCACGGCAGAAACTTCAGTTTAAACAAAAACAAACTGCCTGTTTCGGAAGGAATTGAAACTAAGTTAAATTTCGAACGCAATTCTGAAAAAACCGGATTTACTAACCGTCAGCTATTTATGATTCAACATAATAATAAATAATTTTAGTAGAAATAAAAGCAATGAAATTTATAAAATATCTTGTAATCATATTTGTTTTTGGTTTCGGACTTCAGGATTTAAATGCCGAAAAGCCTCAGTTTGTTCCCGAAACATATTTCGGATTGAGTTTTGGTGAAACTGCATCGATGATCTATTTCAACCCGACAGTGAAACAATCATTTTTAACCGGTTACAATGGTGGATTTATTTACAGGTACATTGGTAAAAAAAATCTTGGAGTTCAGGCTGAACTGAACTATTCGCAAAGAGGCTGGAAAGAGAGTGACGGATTATATGCCAGGCAACTGAATTATATAGAACTGCCTTTTATGACTCACTTTAACTTTGGTAATCACTTCCGCACCTTCTTCAATATCGGTCCTAAAATCAGCTATTTGTATTCCGAAAAAACACTGATCAACGATTCGCCCGATAGCTCGGCCGAACAACATATCTCCCCTGTCAAAAATCCGTTCGACTATGGATTCTGTACCGGTTTTGGTTTTCTGCTCAATGTGAAAGGACAGGTTTTGCAACTGGAGGCAAGAGGAAATTACAGTATAAGCGATGTTTTTTCAAATGCAGCAAAAGATTATTTTGACAATTCGAACAATCTTAATTTAGCAGTTAATGTAACCTGGCTTTTTCAGAAAAAATAGTTGGTTTCTGTACTCGCAAACAATTTATTATCTGCTATTTACTTGTTAATTATTAATTATTAATTATTTATAGTTTTTTAATTACACAAAAAAGCATTACCTTTGGTCAACCAATCAGAATAAAACCTGATAACCTGTTCACGGTTAATGAATTTTAGTCCCTTACTTTAAATAATTTTCGAAATAATCAACAAATTAATTCAAATATGAAAACAAACTACGAACTACGTTATGCATCACACCCTGAAGATGCAAAACATTATGACACAAAACGTTTACGCAAAGAATACCTGATTGAATCATTATTTGTAAATGACGAAGTAAATATGGTGTACACCATGTACGACCGGTTAGTGGTAGGTGGAGCGATGCCCGTAAACGAAACTCTGGCTTTGGAAGCAATCGACCCTTTGAAATCTGAATTTTTCCTTTCACGTCGCGAGTTAGGTATTTATAATGTTGGTGGAAGTGGCAGAGTTACTGTTGATGGCGTTGAATTTGAACTTGATTACAAGGAAGCATTGTATCTCGGAGCAGGCGACCGGAATGTAAGTTTTGTGAGCAATTCAGCATCAAATCCCGCAAAATTTTATTTCAATTCAGCACCTGCACATAAAACATTTCCCGACCGTAAAATCACAAAAGCCGATGCCATAGTCCTTGAACTCGGGTCACTTGAATCATCAAATCACCGTAACATCAACAAAATGCTTGTATGTCAGGTGCTTGAAACCTGTCAGTTACAAATGGGCATGACTGAACTGGCCCCCGGAAGTGTTTGGAATACCATGCCGGCACATACTCACAGCAGACGAATGGAGGCATATTTTTACTTTGAAGTTTCCGAAGGCAATGCAGTTTGTCACTTTATGGGTGAACCAGAGGAAACCCGTCATATCTGGATGAAAGGCGATCAGGCTGTAATTTCGCCTGAGTGGTCAATACATTCGGCTTCAGCAACCAGTAATTATACATTTATATGGGGAATGGCAGGCGAAAATCTCGACTACAGCGATCAGGAATTCAAAAAACATACTGAACTCAGATAATCTGTTTTTTGGTGTTCTTACTTGATAAAAAAATTCAAACACAAAATAAACGAAAATGAACCAATTTGATTTAACAGGTAAAATTGCTCTTGTAACCGGAGCATCTTATGGAATAGGTTATGCAATTGCCAGCGGATATGCCAGAGCAGGTGCAACCATTGTGTTTAATGACATCAATCAGGATTTGGTTGACAAAGGAATAGCCGCTTATGCCGCCGATGGAATCAAAGCACATGGTTATGTTGCCGATGTTACCAATGAAGATCAGATCAATGCTGTCGTTGCACAGATTGAAAAAGAGGTCGGAGTAATTGATATCCTTGTGAACAATGCAGGTATTATCAAACGTATTCCAATGATCGAAATGACTGCTGCCGAATTCCGTCAGGTAATTGACATTGATCTGAACGGCCCGTTCATCGTTGCTAAAGCTGTACTTCCGGGTATGATTAAAAAGGGAGCAGGTAAGATTATTAACATTTGTTCCATGATGAGCGAACTGGGTCGCGAAACCGTTTCGGCTTATGCAGCCGCAAAAGGTGGTCTTAAGATGCTTACCAGAAATATTGCATCGGAATACGGCGAATTTAACATTCAGTGCAACGGGCTTGGTCCGGGTTACATTGAAACTCCTCAGACTGAACCAATTCGTGTCAAAGGTCATCCTTTCAACGAGTTTATTATTGCAAAAACTCCTGCTGCCCGCTGGGGAAAAACCGAGGACCTGATCGGACCGGCTGTTTTTCTTGCATCACAGGCATCTGACTTTGTGAATGGTCACGTACTTTATGTAGATGGCGGAATACTTGCTTATATCGGCAAACAACCCAAATAATTTTAATGATTGTTTCATTTTGAAAAAAATATACAAATGAAAAAAATCGGATTTTTAACAGTTATATCATTTTTGTTTTTTGTGCAGGCTAATGCTGTGCGCAAAGTTACGATTACAAACACAAGTCCTGTGAATCGTAAGGCAGAAATGGTGGAAGTGAAGGTTTCGGATCTGAAACTGAGTTTTGGCACAAAAACTTATGTTTTAACTGACATGAATAACAAAGAACTTCCTTACCAAATCATTTATGATGGAAGTCAAAAACCCCGGAGCATCATTTTTGAAACAGATGTAAATGTTGGCAGCTCTGTTAGTTACGTTTTTACTGAAGGAACACCTGCCACCGTAAAACCCCGTACTTCAGCTCAATTCGTCCCCGAACGAAAGGATGACTTTGCATGGGAAAATGACCTGGCTGCATACCGAATGTATGGCCCTGCCCTTGCTGCTGAAAACCCGAGTAACGGAGTTGATCTGTGGTTGAAAAGTACTGACGAAATTGTGGTGGCCAAACGTTATCGCGATGAACTTCAAAACGGCATTACGTATCATGTGGATCACGGAAACGGACTCGATTGCTACAAAGTAGGTCATACCCTCGGAGCCGGTGGTATTGCCCCTTTCAAATCAGGTAAACTATGGATTGGAAATCACTTCAGCAGCTATAAAATAATTGAAACCGGACCGCTTCGTTCCGTTTTTGAACTTATTTACGATTCGGTTGAAGTTGAAAAACAGTTTTACAAACAAACCATCAGAATTACAACCACTGCCGGCGCTACCCTCAATAAAGCCGAAGTACGATTTGAAGGGAAAAAGCAGGATATGAAACTGGCTGCAGGAATCTATCTGCACGATGGAAAAGGAGTTGTCAAAAACGAACCTAACAACGGAATTATTGCATATTCCGAAAATGCTGTTTCGGATGCGGGCTTACCTTCCGGACGCAACTACGTTGGTGTTTATATTCCAGTTGACAAAACCGAAAGTAAAATCAACGATACGCATCTTTTAATCTGTGCCGACTATAAAGCCGGTGATACGTTCGTTTATTATTTCGGAGGCGGATGGAGCAAATGGAAATTTCCTACCGATAACGATTGGTTCAATGCTGTGACAAAACTCAGGGATTGCATTCAATATCCTTTGAAAGTTACTGTAAAATAGACTTCCTTAAACAAATATAAATCCCTGTCGGCTTCTGTTCGGCAGGGATTTATTTTATCATTCGGGTTAAATTAATTAATTTTGCAACAATTTACTTCAAATACAAAAGTGATATAAATCTGAATTACAAACACTTATATGGTAATTTTACATATTGAAACTTCTACAAATGTCTGTTCTGTGGCAGTAAGCGAACATTCCGGTCTGTTGTTTTCGGTTTCGAACGACGAAGGAATGAATCATGCTGCACTGCTGAGCGGATTTGTCGATCAGGCTTTAAAGTTCATAAAAGCAAACAATAAAAAACCTGATGCTGTGGCTGTGAGCAGTGGACCCGGTTCGTACACAGGATTGCGAATCGGAGTTTCTACAGCCAAAGGATTGTGTTATGGACTTGACATCCCGTTAATTGCAGTCAGTACGCCCGAAATTATTGCAACAGGCGCCTTAAAACAAATAAATGATCATGACCTGTTCCTAATTTGTCCGATGATTGATGCACGCCGCATGGAAGTTTATTCTGCATTTTACAATTCAAAAAATGAAGTTTTCAGAAACATCATGGCTGATATTATCGACGAAAACTCATATTCCGAAATTCTGAGCCGGCACAAGGTATATTTTACCGGAAATGGCGCTGGCAAATGTAAAACAACCATCACACATCCAAATGCCGTTTTCATTGACGACATTGCTCCTTTAGCCGAAAATATGATCCCGATTGCCACAAAAGCATACACCGAAAAGAACTTTGTTGATATTGCCTATTTCGAGCCTTTTTACCTCAAGGAATTTCAGGTAACAACTCCCAAAAAAAATCTCTGATTTTACTACGTCAAAACCGACGGAGTAAAATCAGAGAAACAACTATAATCCAACATTTAATTATTTTTGTACAAGCACCCAGGCATCCGGAAAACGTTCCTTTATTCCGTTAATACGGGCACGGGCTTGGGAATATTCATTGAACGAGGCGATTAACACCCGATACCAGCCCTGTTCATTTACCACTACAAGTGCTTTGTTTCCTTCACTCGTGAGTGTATTTTGGAGGCCTTTGGCATTTTGCTGGCTTTTAAAACTACCTACCACAACATGATATTTATTATTTAAAGCTGCTGCATCGCCATCCGATAATTTAAATGACTCATTACGTGTCACTTCCTTTTCGTATGAATTTACTGCGGGCTGAATACTCTCCTGAGTTGTAGTGGTTTGAGGAGCCACGGTTTTTGTAGTTGCAGGAATGTTAGCTCCTTTAATTTCGGCTACTTTCTGTTTCGATTTACAGGCTGTACCCGACATAGCAATGATTGCTAATGCAAGAAAAATTCTAATCGTTTTTTTCATATTCAATGTCATCTAAATATTTTTACATTTTCATTGCAAATATGCTAATAATTAATTTGCTGACCAACAAATTAGCATTTTTTTAATAAAAAACAACGTATCAAAATAAACAAATAAGCAAGTTTGCTTGTTTGAGGGTCATAAGAATCAACATAAATAAAAATATTAAATCAATAAAAAATTAAGTTATGAAATTTACATTGCCCGAATTGCCTTATGCACACAATGCATTAGAACCGATTATTTCTGAAAAAACAATTGCTTTCCATTACGGAAAACATCATCAGACTTATGTTAACAATCTGAACGGTTTGGTTGGAGGTACTGAATTTGAAAATGCCGATTTAGATACGATTGTTAAAAAATCAGAAGGCCCTGTCTTCAATAATGCTGCTCAAATCTGGAATCATAATTTCTATTTTCTTTCACTGACACCTGTAAAAGGTAGTCAACCATCCGAAAAACTTGCTGCTGCCATCGGGGCCGCCTTCGGTTCGTTCGATTCATTTAAAGATGAATTCGGCAAAGCCGCTGTGAGCGTTTTCGGTTCAGGTTGGGCTTGGCTTGTGAAAGACACTGAAGGCAAACTTTCGATTGTGAAAGAAAGTAATGCCGGTAATCCATTGACCCGCGGATTAGTTCCGCTGCTTACCTTTGATGTTTGGGAACATGCCTATTATATCGACTATCAGAACCGTCGCGCCGACTATGTTGCCGCTTTGTGGGATCTGGTTGACTGGAATGTGGTATCGGCCAGATATTAATCATTTGAATTTGTTTTATAAAAAAAATGGTTGTTTCAATCTGAAAAGTTGAAACAACCATTTTTTTTCAGCCCCGTCCACCTCTTTTATTTTTGAAGTCTTTCGGCCAGAAACGGATATTGCCGGATGATATTTTCACGTCTCTTTTCGAGATGATGAAGAAATAATTTATACTCTCCGGACATTGGATGAAGCGGACGATGAGCCAGATCGGCCGATAATTGTTCCATTTGCATTTTTAACTTCAAAGTTTCGTCAGTCATAAAAGACTGAGCGAAAATATCCCAGATATATCTGACAGCTGAATCCGAAGGATGAAGCATATCATCGGCATAAAACCTGTAATCGCGCAGGTCATCCATCTGTATTTCAAAGGCAGGAAAATAAAATACATCTTCAAACTGCTTCTGAATTGCATCCACAGCCAGCAATAAAATGCTTTTACTGATTGTGTTTTCGTGGGCACCATCTTTCCAGTGACGAATGGGACTGACTGTAAAAACAATTTTCAACTCAGGATTCAAACCGTGAAGCTGTTCGATGAGTGATGTATAGCTCTGCACTATTTCACCGACACTCAGTTGACGCCGGTTAAAATGATCAGATGGTAATTTGTGGCAATTTGACACTACTTTGCCGCTGAGTTTTTCTTCGAAAACCCATGCTGTACCAAAAGTGATCAATAAAAAACCGGCATTTTTTAAAAATTCTGATGCGTATCCGAGCCGGTTGTTGATCTGTTCCAGACAACTTTCAGCATTCGAATCCGAAAACAAGCTGCTGTGTGAAAAGCTGTGCCACAATGACTTATACTCAAACAAATCGCCGGCAATAAATTTTTTGTCGGCAATTAAATCATTTAAACTGTTAAGAACTGAAACCGGATTATAAATCACTCCAAACGGATTAATTTCTGTATCGAAAAAAGCATTTTTCAATTTCAGACCAATATTTCCGGCAAAGCAAGAACCGACAGCAAGTATTTTACTCTTATAATCAATTTTGGAAGGATAGGGTTTAACCTGTACCGTTGTCCTGAAATAATCCATAAACTCAAAATTTTCTTAATACATACCGGAGAAAATTAAACACATACAGCTAAATTACTGTATATTAATCACATTCAGGGTCAATCAGCGATTGATACTTTAGCATGACACTCCACAAAAGTAAATAAAAACAAATGAACACAAAACAAAAAAGCTCCGAAAAAATTCCGGAGCTTTTATTCATTTGCTAAATAAGCAGTTTAAATCTTTTTTGTAGCTTTTTTATCAGAGCAGCATGATTTAGCTCCGTCTTTGCAACTTGCTTTAGCATCTTTGTCTTTGCAGCATGCTTTAGCATCTTTGTCTTTGCAACAAGCTTTACCATTTGCCATTTCTTTGCCCTGACAGCAGGATTTTTTATCAGCCGAAGCTTTATCATTGCAGGCAGCATGCGATTTAACCGCTGTACCGTCGGCAGATTTTCCGTCTTTGCAACAAGCTTTAGCTTCAGTTTTAGTTGTAGCAGCTGTGGTTTTTGCTGCTGTTTGTGCCATCACATTTACCGAAACGAACATGGCAACCAATGCGAGAATAAATAAATTCTTTTTCATTTAGAGTTTTCTTTTACAATTAGAGATTAGAACTTGTTAAAAAATAAACTTAGTAATTTTACAATTTGAATTACTAAACGTAAAAGTAGAATATATAGTTCACAGAACAAGAAATTTCAATAAAATCTTGTGTTTTTTTAATTATTTTATCAACTTAGCTTCGGATTTGCAAATAAACTTATACCCTACAACGGGTTAAACAGACGTAAGTATCAGGCTTAAAAATCATAATTCAGCTTCATTTTTCAAATTTATTGTAAAAAATAGCGAAAAGATTTTTTTTGAAATAGAAAAAGTTATACTTTTGCCGGACTAATTAGTACTAACAAAAATTTTAAAGAAAATGGCTTACGTAATTTCAGAAGATTGTATTGCTTGCGGTTCGTGCATCAGCGAATGCCCTGTAGACGCGATTTCGGAAGGTGATATCTATGTTATCGATGCAGATATTTGTACCGATTGTGGAACTTGTGCTGATGTTTGTCCATCAGAAGCAATCAGTCCGGTAGCATAATCAAACGAACTGCTTATTTACATTGAAGCCCTGATTTTTAAATAAATCAGGGCTTCATTTTGTTTATAATGGTCGTCATTTCTTGTCTGACGTTTCTTTTCCCGTCCGGATATCACGCTCATCGCCCAGTTTCAGCAGTTTTATGAAATCAACCAAATTGATTACAAAAAGCATAACAGTAACAAAGGCAGTAAAATACAACAATGTTTTTGGAAATAACACTTCAAGAATCAAAAACAAAGAAATGATAATTCTTACTTCGGTAGGACTAAAGATACCTGAATCAATTGAATATTTGTCAGTGATTTTGTAACGTACCAGTGTAGTTATCATTTCCCACCCATACATAACCACAAAACCAAAACCAAAAATTTCCCACGCACCTTCAGCATAAATGACAAAACCAAGTCCCATAAGGATAATGCCTAACCAATCGGTCGAAATGTCGAGTGCAAATCCATACCATTTTCGGGGAATTTTTCGGTAGTAAGCAATTCTGCCGTCCAACGAATCGCCAAACCAGCTGAGCATATAGCCCGCAACTCCTAACAAAAGAAATGTCCGGTCGGTATAGGTAGCCAAAACAAAACTGACAAAAACAAGTATACTTCCCGCAAACCCTATAAAGGAAAGCATATCGGAACTTATCCACGAAGGAATTCGCTGGACAAGATAAGCGATTGCCTTTTGCTCAGGTCCTCTGAGTATATTTGTACGTTCTCTGTCTGTAGAGATTATTTTCCGTACTGCTTCATTTTCTTTTTTATTAAACTCCATTCCGGTATTTTTTGTAACAGATTACGACTTTCAAACCAGCCATTATAATCAACGGTATCCTCACATGTACAACAGCTTTGATTTGCTTAATTGAGTACAAAATTACATTATTATTTCAAATATCTAATGAAAATTTGCAAAATAAATAACAGCATTACCTACATGCACCGGCATCTGTTAAGAAAGGTGTTCTTTAATTGCCTTACTATCATTTTAATAAAGAAGAAAAACCAACGCTTTGAAAAACTTCAATCCAAAATATTTTTAATTTCAATATTCAAATTAATTTTATTTATCGAACAATTTACAAAATATACTTACCTTTGTAAATCATTTCTGAAAACATAAAATTAACTATTCAATTTACAAAAAACAATGTCAGACTTTCATGCGTTGATATCTTATTTATCCGATTTAATTGAAAAAATTCTTTTGGAAACCTTCAATGATTCTGATATTAAAGATCTTACACAACAGCAGATCCATTATCTCAAAGTGATAGTACGTATGAAATATCCCACAGTAACCGAACTTGCCAACGAATTGAAAATCAAAAAACCTACGGTAACCATACTCATTGACAAACTCGAAAAAAAAGGATACATCAAAAGAGTAGCTTCGAAAAGCGACCGAAGGGTTACACACATAATGATGGATGAAAAAGGTCAGATCATCCAACAACTCCGCAAAATTGCGTCGCGTCGGCTTGAAGAAACAATCAGCCGATCACTTAACGAGACCGAAGTGAGTATTCTGGCTGAAATTCTAAAAAAATTAGCAAACAGTCCGGAAAACAATAACGACTGACTTGTCATCGGCTGTTGAACGCCGCCATCTTTAAAAAACAGATCCGGTGGTATAAAGGAACAAACCGGAAAACATGTATTGATTTGAAAATGGATAATACAGACAAAGTAGAATCAGGCAAGCCGGATACCGGCAGAAAATATTCCGGTTTTGACAGAAATTTACTATCGACCGGTGTAACCAGCTTTCTGACCGATACATCGGTTAAGATTATTTATTCAGTTATGCCAATGTTTTTGTTGTCGCTCGGAGCTTCAAAAACAAGCATAGCACTCATTGAGGGGATAGCCGAAAGTACAGCTTCGGTATTCAAAGTAATTTCAGGATTCTGGAGTGATAAAATCGGAAAAAACAAACCTTTTATGCTGATTGGCTATGGTTTATCCTCATTGATTCTCCCACTTTATTCATTTGTTGTCAACCCGTTACAGGTACTGGCTATAAGGTTTACCGAAAGGATAGGTAAAGGCATCCGGACAGCTCCGCGCGACAGCCTGATTGCAGCATCTGCAACCGACGGTGCAAGCGGAAAAAGTTTTGGTTTGCAAAAAGCGATGGACAACAGCGGAGCAATTGTTGGTCCGTTAGTTTCGTTTGGTCTGTTATCGGCCTTTCCCGATAATTACAGACTGATTTTGATTCTTGCCGGAATACCATCATTTATAGCCATTTTTGTTATTATTTTCGGGATAAGGGAAGTTCGTAAAAACAAGAATGATCTGATCCGGAAATTTAATTTTCGGGATTTTTCGCCACGGTTTTATATCTTTCTTCTCATTATTTTTATTTTTACACTCGGAAATTCGACCGATGCACTTCTGCTGGTCAAAGCAGGTGAATCAGGTATCAAAGTCGCATATATACCGCTCGTTTATATGGTGACGAGTATTGTTTCGGTAATAATGGCCATACCATTAGGTTCACTTTCAGATAGAAAAGGGAAAGAAATCATTTTAGTTTCAGGATTTTTGATCTATGCTATAGTTTATTTTGGATTTGGATTGACAAAAGGGGCCGGTGCCATTGTCATACTTTTTGCCACCTATGGTTTATATTCGGCTGCAACAGATGGAATTCAAAAAGCATTCATTTCCGACCTGGTCGACAGCAACAAGAAAGGAACAGCCATGGGAATCTACAATGCACTGCTGGGAATCACATTGTTGCCTGCCAGTCTGATTGCCGGCATTCTCTATGATAAAGTAAATTCGAACGCCCCCTTTTACTTTGGGGCAACCATGTCAATCATAGCTGCATTTGCCATGATATGGTTTATTTTTCACTTTAAAAAGCAAAAAAAAATCAGAATCTAAACATTTGTACTACATTTAATTAAAATCATTTCAATTTTATTTTTTAAACAATAATTAATGCCAAAATCTGAATGAAATTTATTAATTTTGCGAATTATTATACATTTTAAGTTCCCGGATTGAGTTTTTGGATAGTAATTTCAATTATTTTTTACAATTCAGAAATCATATGAAACTCAATTTCAATACATTACATTCAAATAGCGTTTTTTTTTGATAAATCCGGTTTTAAACTGAATTTGTACAATTAAGATCAATCATAAAAATTATTACAATAAAATTTCATATAAAGTGCATCATGAATTGCCTGAAAAACATAAATTCACAATTAATTAAGACCTCATTTATTCTGATTTTTTTTCTATCATTTTTAACAACCAGCATTTACGGAGTTACTAAAACCTGGGTAGGAGGAAACAGTTCATGGGGTACAAGTACAAACTGGTCTCCATCGGGAACACCTACAAGTTTCGATGATGTGATAATTAATACGAGTTCTTCGATTTCCATAAATACAAGTCCGACAATAAACAGTCTAACGATAAACAACAACTCAGGCGTTACATTTACATCATCGGGTGCTGCCAGAAAAATTACTATCAGCAACTCTGGTAGTATAATCAATTCTGGTAGTACTTTAACACTTCAGGGATCAACCGGAACCGGAACAAGGTCAATGACAATTGCATTTTCAGGTTCAAACCGTACGATGGATATAGAAGGTACACTTGTACTTACTGCAGTAGGAGAAGGTACAATTTACAACGCATCATACTCTCTGACTAATGTTTCAGGTTCCATTATTAACGACGGAAGCAGTAGTGGAACTGCAGGTTCTATCACATCAACTTCTGCTAACCTTTCTTTTTTGGCCGGAGGAGAATATCAACATGCCCGTGACGGCGGTACTATTCCCACAGCTTCATGGGATACTGAGTCCACCTGCAATATTACCGGAGTAACAGGCACTGTACCATCAGGATTAAATCAATCGTTTGGAAACTTCACATGGAATTGTACAGGTCAATCAGGAAATATCTTATTGGGAGCCAGTCTGACAACCGTAAATGGCAATTTTACCGTTTCATCGACCAAAACAAGTCAGTTAATTTTGACGAACGGAACAGCAAACACACTTACTGTGGGTAAAGATTTTTCGATGACCGGCGGTACACTTAATTTTAATTCGGGTACAGGAGCATCGGTAATGAATGTAGCAGGAAATTTTTCGCATACCGGTGGTACTATCACTGAAACATCTACGGGTACAGGGTCGGTTGTTTTCAACGGCAGTTCGGCTCAAACCTACACTTCGGGAGGAACTTGTGCAAATACGATCCACTTCACAGTTAACTCCGGTGCAACATTGCTTATGGCAAATGAAACAACTGTGGTAGGTA
The DNA here is from genome assembly GCA_937897985.1 of uncultured Paludibacter sp. GTDB lineage: Bacteria > Bacteroidota > Bacteroidia > Bacteroidales > Paludibacteraceae > Paludibacter. The sequence continues at coordinate 43,242 of CALCBD010000033.1, forward strand.
ACGGAAGTAACGGTACATTTACACTGAATGCCAACGGGACTTTAGGAGTAACTTCGGTAGATGGAATAACAACTACGGGAGCTACAGGAAATATTCGTGTTTCCGGCACACGTACCTATACAGCCGGGGCGAATTATATTTATAACGGCATTAATCCCCAGGCAGCCGGAAACGGACTTACTCAGAACTCTCCGGTCAACAACCTGACCATCAACAACAGTTCCGGTGTATCCCTGAGTGCCGCAACCACAATTTCCGGCAACCTGACACTTACTGAAGGCGCATTAAGCACAAGCACAGTTAATCCGGCCTATTTGTTAACCATAACAAACACATCCAACTCGGCAATTTCGGGCGGTTCGGCCACAGCCTTTATCGAAGGTGCCGTACTCTGGAATTTACCTGTATTAGCCACAGGCACGGTATATCAGTTTCCGGTGGGTAAAGGAAGCACTTACCTTCCGTTTACACTCGTAAACCCGACAACATCAGGCACATCTTCGGCAAAAGTAGAAGCTTTCAGTTCAAACTGTGGCGGTTCGGCAGATGGAACTACTTTATCGTCAATCAGCACATCAGAATACTGGTCGCTTGTCACAGGTACTAATTTCACCAACAGTTCGGTAACTCTGGCTAAAGCAATTGCAGTAGCTCCAATGGATGCAATCGGCGGAAGCACGACAGCCAACGGAAGTTACACTTTACTTTCGGGCACAAAAAACCCGTATTCGATATCAAACTCCGATTTAATAGGTACAAAACGTTTTTTCACTTTGGCCAAAGGGAAGCCGTTCATCAATACACCTTCGCCAACAACATTGAGCGGATTTAGTTATTATTACGGACTCGGACCTTCGACCGATCAATCATTTACCATCAGTTCGAGATACCTGATTGACAATCTGATCATTCAGGCACCAACCAATTATGAAATATCGGCTTATCCGGGTGCATATTTTGTACCTAACAGCAGTATTTCGTTTTTGGTAAGCGAAGGAGTTACCAATACAACTGTTTATGTCAGATTAAAAGCCGGACTCAATGTCGGAAGCTACAACAGCGAAATAATTACTGCCAGTTCAACCAATGCTGCAAATAAAAATGTTACCTGTAACGGTAATGTGTTAACTGCACCTAATATCACTATATCAACCACCACATTAAGTAATTTTGGCTATGTATTCGGCAACGGACCATCAGCCGAACAATCAACATTAACAGTTTCAGGAACGAATTTAATAGGAAATATCACAGTTGCTGCTCCAACCAATTACGAAATTTCAAAAACATCAGGAAGCGGATTTGCTTCATCTCTGACATTTACACCAACAAGCGGAAGTGTAAGTACGCAAACTGTTTATGTCAGGTTAAAATCAGGGTTAAACATCGGATCATACAACGAAAGCATTGCATTTACATCAAGTAGTGCTGTAACCAAATATGTTGATTGTGAAGGTGCTGTAAGTACTTCCACTATTATTGTATCAACAACAACACTTGCAGGATTTATATATAATCAGGGAAGCGCACTTCCACTGGGTTATCAAACCCTGATAGTAAGCGGTCAGAATTTATCGGGTAATATCGTACTGACTGCACCTGCCAATTTTGAAATCAGCACAAGTGCAGGAGGAACTTACGGTTCAACATTAACACTCACACGATCAGGCAACATTGTATCAAACACCACGATTTATGTAAGGATGGTATCGGGTCTCGGAGTAGGTACTTATGGGCCATCAAATCTGACCATAACCTCAACCGGTGCAGTTACTCAAAATGTAGCCTGCAGTGGCACTGTAGTAAGCACCTCCACTCAGGCAACCATTTGTTCGACCGGAACTTTGAATGGTTTTGTCTATACATCCGGAAACGGACCTTCTATCGTTCAGACGTTTACAGTGAGTGGCACTAATCTTGGTTCGAACGTCACATTAACTCCTCCTGCAAATTTTGAAATTTCACTCTCTTCGGGAAGCGGATTTGTGAGTACACCTTCCACCCTTTCCATACCCAGAGACGCGAACAATAAAGTTAGCGGAACCCCTGTTTATGTACGTTTAAAAGCAGGATTAGGAATAGCCTCTTACGGTCCGGGAAATATTGTATTAACCTCATCAGGAGCTGCAACCATAAATGTTGAATGCAACGGGGTTGTCATTGCGGGACCATCAATTACTGCACAATCGACAAACAACGGCAATGTTTGTCCGGGTAGTCAAATCACACTTTCGTATACAGGTTCAAATATTTCGAACCCCTACTGGACCGGACCAAATGGTTACTATACAACCTCACCTACTACACAACTGACAACAAGTGCCACATCAGCTTTGAACGGCACATATACAGTTACCGGAAGTGCATTGAGCAATGTCAATCTGCTGACCAATGGAAATTTCTCTTCAGGCAATACCGGCTTCGGAAGTAGTTATGCATATTCAACCAACCTTGCTGCCGGCGGACAGGGTGCTGGTGAAGGACAGTATTGGGTTGGAGCCAATCCATATACAGTTCACTCAGGGTTTTCACAGTGTGCCGATAAAACCACAGGTTCATTGACTACCGGAAGACAAATGGTAATCAACGGAGCCATCACTTCGGGTGTAATTATCTGGTCGCAAACGGTTTCGGTTACCCCGGGCGCCGACTATCAGTTCAGTTATTGGGTACAAAGCGTGGTAGCAACATCACCATCGAAATTACAATTGTATATCAACGGACTTCCTGCCGGACCAATTTATACAGCTACTCTCGGCCCATGTGACTGGAAACAGTTTATCTATAACTGGTCTGCATCAACCGGTGAAAACGTTGCTCAGCTTGCTCTGGTAAATCAAAACACGCTTGCAGGAGGTAATGACTTTGCTTTGGATGAAATCATTTTTCAACAAATCTTTTCAGTTGCTTCATCCACAACAATTACTGTTTATCCCACGCTTGCTCCGAGTGTAAATGTATCGGCGTCAGCCAATCCTGTATTGACCGGCACCCCGGTAACTTTTACAGCGGTACCATCAAATGCCGGGGTAAATCCTTCATATCAATGGAAAAAGAACGGAATTAATATTCCCAATGCAACAAATTCAACTTATACGGTAATTCCGAATGATGGAGAAACCTATACCTGCGTAATCACATCCAACTATATTTGTCCTTCGCCCACAACAGCCAGTTCTGGTGTAACAATGGTGGTAAATCCGGGAACAAACTACTGGATGGGAGGTATCAGTACCGATTGGGGAACAGCCGGTAACTGGACTGCAGGTTTTGTTCCGCTCGGAGGACAAAATGTTGAATATGCAGATGGAACCAACTATTCGGGACCTTTAGGTACAGTAGCTCAAAGAGACCTTCATCTTGATGTAAACAGAGCGGTAGGACAGTTTATTAACCGCACTCCGAGAGCATTGGTTATAAAACCTGCAACAACTTTAACCGTCAATTCAACCATAACAACTTTGAATGATCCGAATCAGATCTACATTCAGGCAGACGAAAATTTATCAAATGGTTCACTTATTTATCATAATACTCAAAATGCACCTGTTTACGGTACCGTAGAAATGTGGTCGAAATCGAGCTGGGACAAGTCAAAACCTGTCAATCAAAGATATAACTGGCAATTTTTCGGCATTCCTATCGACACCGTAAACGCTTCACCAACTGTTAACGGGGCTTATATCCGGTACCGGAATGAAGCCGGAAATGATACAACAACTCACTGGCAATCACTTACAAATTCATCAAAAATAATTCCGTTTCACGGTTATGAACTTTGTTATGAAACGCCAAGAAAAATTGTATTCCAGGGCAAATTAGTGAACAGAAATTTCAATTCAGGTCAGCTGGCCAAAACAAGTACAGGTGGTGTGCTTTACGGAGGACAATACATATTTGCAAATCCTTATACTGCTGCAATCGACATTCTACAGTTCAATTTCGGTAGCGATGTGGAACAAACGATTTACCTTTATAATACGGGTACTTTTGCCAACTGGAACAGTGGTACTGCAGGTAAAATCGGCAGCACACCGGGTCAATACACATCGTCGCCGAAAAACATGGCCGGTGTTGCACTGATTCCAAGACAGATCCCATCAATGAGCAGTATGCTAATCAGGGTATTAAATTCGAGTCCGAATGCCTATATTGATATCAACTACAATTCTGCTGCGATGGGAAATTCCGAATTACACAGAGCACCTTCAACGAAAGATTTGCCTTCAAAATACCCATCGGTAAGGATAGATGTCGAAAGTAAATCGGCAAGCGACAGGATGTGGTTATTTGTCGATGATCATTTCACTCCGTATTTTGACAATGGTTTCGATGGAATAAAAATGACTGGTTCCGCTTTGAATCAACAGATTTATGCGGTCGAAAAAGATGGAAATTATCAAATTGACGCTGTTAATGATATTGAAAATTCAAACATAGCTTTTCAGGCAGGTCAGGATACTGAGTACAAATTAACATTTACCAATGAAAATATTGCCGGTAAATATGAAAAATTATACTTATTTGATACTCAGGAAAATAAAGTAGTCGAGATTACCGAAAGCGGATCGACTTATGAATTCACAGCTCAATCAACACCAAACCCGGTATTGAGATTTAAAATTATTACGAAAAAAGAGAGTAATCTGAACAACGAAAATCCGGATATCGTCTTTTTCAATATTAACAACAATTTGTATTTTTATAATCAGGGCAATGAAACAAGCAAAATTTATCTCTACGATATCTCCGGAAGGAACATCACACAAAAATCCTTAACGGCCAACAGTAGTTTCAGCATTAGCGTGGAAATGCAAAGAAGTTATATTTTGAAAATATCGGATTCAACATCAACAACTACAAAAAAACTTATGATTCGATAATTTGTTTTACGATAACTTTATTTAAGAAAAGACTATTCACTTTTATTAGTGAATAGTCTTTTTTTTGGTTTATTGAATAATTAAATTACATTTGCACCAAATATTTTTCTTACAAACTGAAAAACAGCAATTAATGGTGATTATTTTTGTAATAATTTAAACAATCACTTCTGAAAATTTGTTGGTTAACATTATACATTATATACTGCTAAACTTTTAGATATTTAACAAAAAAACACTGAACATAGATCAATAAAATGTTCTTGTAACAAAATAATGTTTTTTATCAGGAAGATTTTTTTAATTATTGAATAAAATTATCCTTATTATTTGCGGGTTGTTAAAAATAAAGTTCGGTTCAAATGAAAAAGTCTTTCATCCTACTAATATTAACTCTATCAATCATCGATTTGATGGATTTGTACGGAGCCACAAAAACCTGGAATAAAACAACAGGTGGTTTATGGACTACTGCAAATAACTGGACACCTTCAGGTGCGCCTTTAAGCAATGACATTATTATTATTAATACTGACCAGTCAGCAAACATTACAGCCGTACCTTCAATTTCAATTAACAGTTTGCAAATAAGTGGAAATTGTACTTTAGTCGGGGCATCTACGAACAGAGTTTTAACAGTTGGCGGGATTACCGGGGTTGACTTTTCAATATCACAGGATAAAACATTTACCATAGGTTCAAATTTAGGAATAACACTGGCTGGTAGTGCAACTGCTACCATAGATGGAACACTTAATATAACTTCCGGTCGAACATACAATACAAACGGAACATCAGTTATAACGACCGTCAACGGGAGCATCAATAATGCAGGTACAGTAACAAACTCTACAGCGGCTAAATTGTTATTTCAGAACGGGTCTGAATATATACATGCCCGAAATGGAGGAGCAATTCCCACGGCAACCTGGGATGTAGCTTCTACCTGCAATATAACCGGGATAACAGGCTCAGTACCAACCACGTCTACGTTTAATCAGGCATTCGGAAATTTTATATGGAACTGTACAAGTCAATCTTCAAATATTACTTTGGCAGCCAATTTAAAAACCATCAATGGTAACTTCACTATTTCATCGACTAATTCAAGCCTGTTAATTTTGTCAGCAGGAACTGCTACCACACTCACAGTAGGGAAAGATTTCACAATGACAGACGGAACACTAAATTTTAATTCGGGTACAGGAGCATCGGCAATGAATGTAGCCGGTAATTTTTCACATACAGGTGGTACAATTACCGAAACATCTTCGGGCACTGGCTCGGTTGTTTTCAATGGCAGTTCAGATCAAATATATACTTCGGGTGGAAGTTATGCAAATACAATCAATTTAAGTGTTAATAACGGAGCAACTTTATTGATGAACGATGAATCAACTGTAGTTGGAAGTGGAAGTAACGGAACATTTACACTGAATAACAATGGTACTTTAGGTGTAACCTCGATTGATGGAATAACTACTTCCGGTGCAACAGGAAATATACGCGTTACAGGTACACGAACCTATTCTACAGGTGCAAATTACATTTATAATGGTATAAATATTCAGGTAACCGGCAACGGTCTTACCCAGAACAGTCCAGCCGATCTGACAATTAGCAATGCAGCCGGGGTATCTTTAAGTACAGCAACCACAATATCGGGAAATTTAACGCTTAATGAAGGTACTTTAAGTACAACCACTGTCAATCCTTCTTATTTGTTAAATGTGACAAATACTTCAAACACAGCAATCTCGGGTGGTTCAGCTTCTTCATTTATCGATGGTGCAGTTCAGTGGAATTTGCCAACATTAGCATCGGGAACAACCTATCAGTTCCCTGTGGGTAAAGGAGGTACTTATCTCCCGTTTTCACTTGTAAATCCGACTACCACCGGAGCTTCTTCGGCAAAAGTAGAAGCTTTTAATTCAAACAGTGGTGGTACGGCAGATGAAACCACTTTACAATCAATCAGTTCAACTGAATATTGGTCATTGGTAACAGGTAGTAATTTCACCAACAGTTCGGTCACACTGGGCAAATCTACTGCCATATATCCATCGGATGCGGTAGGTGCGGGTACAAGTGCCGGTGGTACTTATACTTCATTATCGGGCACTACCAACATAAATTCAATCTCAAATTCAACTTCAATCGGAGCCATGAGATATTTCACACTTGCCTCCCGCACCAATTACTGGGTTGGAAGCATTAGTAACGACTGGAATACAACAGGCAACTGGTCGGTAGGACATGTACCTGCAAGTGGTCAGAACATCGAATTTGCCGACGGGAACAATTACGGTACCATTGCACAAAATGACTTGCATATAACTTCAGATCTGACAATTAACAAATTGAAAAATGTGACTTCAAAAGCTTTGGTTATCTTTCCCGGAAAAACACTGACTGTAAACTCTACAATAACTACTTCGAACAATACAAATCAGATTTATATCAAAGCAGATACACTATTAGCAAACGGTTCGTTAATTTATCAAACAACACAGCCCACACCGGTCTACGGAACAGTGGAAATGTGGTCTCAATCGGGTTGGGATACCAATCAGCCGGCCGGACAAAAGTACAACTGGCAATACTTCGGTATACCGATTGATACGGTCAAGGCTTCACCGACAGTAAACGGAGCTTATATCAGGTATATGGACGAAGCCGGGAACGACACCACAACTCACTGGCATTCACTCACAAACACTTCAAACATAATACCTTTTAAAGGATATGAACTTTGTTTTCAGACTCCGCGAATCATAAGTTTTAATGGTAAATTTGTCAACAGAAACTTTAACTCCGGACAACTATCTAAAACCACCACCGAAGGCGTACTCTATGCAGGTCAGCATATTCTTGCAAATCCTTACACAGCAGCCATCGATATCAGGCAAATAACTTTCGGAAGTGATATGGAGCAATCCGTTTATTTGTATAATACAGGTACTTTTGCCCAGTGGAATTCGGGTACTGCAGGTAAAATAGGAAGCACTCCTGGCCAGTACAGCGCTGTACCTCAACTTCTTGCAGGTGAATCAGGAATTCAGAGCCAGGTTCCTTCGATGAACAGTATGCTTGTCAGAGTTATCAATTCAACACCCAATGCCTTTGTTAATATCAACTACAATTCAGTAATAACAGGAAATACAGAAAGACAGAGAATTAAATCGGCGACCAATGGAAGTTCAAAATATGTTTCTACAAGAATTGAAGTGGAAAGCAAAAATGGCATTGATAAATTGTGGCTTTTTGCAGACGAACAACTGAGCCGGAAGTACGACAACGGCTACGACGCAAAAAAAATGACAGGATCTTCACTTCAGCAACAAATATTTGCTGTCGAGGATGACGGAGAATATCAAATTGATGCAACAGATAACCTGAACAATACTAAAATTGCATTTCAGGCCGGACAGGAGCAGGATTACAAAATGACTTTCTACCAAACCAATATTGATAAAAAATACTCGGGCCTTTATCTGTTTGACATGGTCGAAAATAAAACAACTGAAATTACGGAGAGTGGATCAGTATATAATTTCAAAGCAAATCCGACACCCAAAGCAGTAACCCGGTTCAGGATTATTGCTACACCTGTTGTTTCTGACAAGGAACCTGAAGCAAATATCGTTTACTTTAATATTAACAATACACTGTATTTATATAACCGGGCTAACGAAACAGCAAACATTTACCTGTTCGATATTTCCGGTCGTGTGCTGAATCGGACAACAATACCTGCAAGCGGTATGACCGGTTTATTGATGAACCCTGAAAAAGTAATTATTTTAAGGTCGGTGTATTCGAGCTCTTCCGAATCCCATAAAATAATGATCAGGTAAACATTTTTCAGAAGATTAACCGGTGGTCTGATTAACTTCTGAATGACAAAATAATATGAGTTTTATTCTGTAAATCTCAACCTTATCATTCGGCAGGTTGCGGTTTCGGTGGGAAAATTGTTGTAAATAAAGTGATTTTTTGTATTTTTTATACATTTGTAATCATTACATTTTCAACAGATTGAATATGAATATATTTTGCGCAATTAGTATTAACGAAAAAATTCTTTAATTATCATCGAAAAATAATGAAATTATTGTACTTTTGTGGCGCTTTTGTTTGAAACCTCAGTTTTTTAACAAACAGCCGGATTGATAAAAAAAATATAATCACATTATTCGCCCGTTTTATCAATTTATTTTACAAAAAATTAAATTAGACACAATCAAAATCCGAAAACAAATTTTACAAAAATTATATGGCTAATCTGATTAAAACTAAGCGTGGTTTGGACATACTGATCAACGGCAGGGCAAAAGAAACGATTGCTAAAGTTCTTATATCGAAAACAATTGCCATTCTTCCTGATGATTACCACGGAATAACACCGAAAGTAATTGTAAAAGAAGGAGACATTGTGAAAGCAGGAAGTCCTGTTTTCCACAATAAAGCATTCGAAACAATGAATTTCGTAACTCCGGTAAGTGGCAAGGTATTATCGGTTGACAGAGGTGAACGTCGTAAAGTAATGAGTGTCAGAATCGAATGCGATAATAAAATTGAATTCGAGCAATTTGCAATTCAACCGGTCGAAAAGATGACCGGAGAAGAAATAAAAGAACTGCTGCTGAAATCCGGACTTTGGGCTTATATCAAACAACGTCCGTATGATGTGATTGCCAATCCCGACAAAGCACCAAAAGCAATTTTTATTTCATCATTTGACAGCGCTCCACTGGCACCCGATAATGAATTTGTAATTGCCGGACAATTAAAAGATTTTCAGACCGGTATCGATGCTTTGGCGAAACTGACTGAAGGAAAAATTCATTTAGGAGTAAAGGCAGGAATAAATTCTGTTTTTTCGACTGTAAAAAATGCAGAAATTACCCAATACGAAGGTCCTCACCCGATAGGTAATGCCGGAATTCAAATCAATAAAATAAATCCGGTCAACAAAGGCGAAATCGTATGGACAATCAATCCACAGGATGTCCTTTTTATCGGACGATTATTCAATCAGGGCATTGTAGATTTAAAACGCACAATTGCACTGACCGGACCGGAAGTAAAAACACCACAATATTATCAGACCTACCCGGGTTGCAGTGTTGAAGACATTGTAAAAAACAATGTTAGCGAAAACACAGAACTGCGATACATCAACGGCAACGTACTCAGCGGACAACAGGTTCAGCTCAACGGCTATGTAAATCCTTACGCAACACAGATATCAGTAATAAAAGAAGGCAGCGATCATCACGAAATGTTTGGCTGGGCGATGCCCCGTTTTAACAAGTTCAGTGTAAGCCACACTTATTTTACCGGAATTCTTCAGAATATTTTCGGCAAAAAGAATTTTGAATACGATGCACGTCTGCTGGGAGGTCAAAGAGCAATCATCATGTCGGGTGAATACGAAAAAGTATTGCCAATGGACATATTGCCCGAATTTTTGTTTAAGGCAATGATAGCAGGTAATATCGACAAAATGGAAGCATTGGGAGCTTATGAAATCGCACCCGAGGACGTAGCACTTTGCGAATTTGTATGTACATCAAAACTACCTTTGCAGGAAATCGTACGTACTGCTCTGGATTACATGAAGAAAGAACTCGAATAAAAAAACTCAGCCCCCTTGAAAGGGAGTAAATAATATGAATGCATTAAGAAATTTAGTAGATAAAGTGAAACCGCACTTTGAAAAAGGCGGTAAACTCGAAATGTTCCATTCTGTTTTCGATGGATTCGAATCTTTTTTGTTCGTTCCGAATACAACTTCAAAACGCGGAACGCACATTCACGACGCGATAGATTCAAAACGAACCATGATAATGGTAGTCATTGCATTACTTCCTGCAATGCTGTTCGGAATGTATAATGTTGGTTATCAGCACTACCTGGCAATCGGCCAGAATGCCGGATTTTGGCCGACATTTGTTTTCGGACTTTTAGCTGTACTTCCATTGATAGTTGTCTCTTATGTGGTTGGATTAGGAATTGAATTTGTGGTTGCACAAATCAAGGGACACGAAATTCAGGAAGGTTTTCTGGTATCAGGGATACTTATACCTTTAATTGTACCGGTCGATACTCCGTTATGGATGGTAGCCGTGGCTACAGCTTTTGCTGTAATTTTTGCAAAAGAAGTATTCGGTGGTACAGGAATGAATATATTCAACGTAGCACTTATAACAAGGGCATTTTTGTTCTTTGCTTATCCAACCTACATGTCGGGCGACAAAGTGTGGGTCAGAACAGCCGACACATTCGGACTCGGTTCGGGAACAGTAGTTGACGGATATTCAGGAGCAACAGCTTTAGGTCAGGTAGCAACAGCCACCACACCTCATGTTCAGTTAGTCGACATCCTGGGACATCCGATGAGTATCCTCGATGGATTTTTAGGATTAATTCCCGGTTCGATAGGTGAAACATCGACAGTGGCAATTCTGATTGGTGCTGCCATTTTACTCATTACCGGAATTGCAAGCTGGAAAACAATGTTTTCGGTATTTGCCGGTGGTGCTTTAATGGCATTGGTTTTCAATATGTGGGGACCCAATACGGCTGCAGCACATTTCCCGTGGTATGGTCATTTGGTATTTGGCGGATTTGCATTCGGAGCGGTATTTATGGCAACTGACCCTGTTACTTCGGCACGAACCGAGACCGGGAAGTATATTTACGGAGCATTGATCGGTATTATGGCCATTATTATCCGTGTATTAAATCCCGGATATCCCGAAGGAATGATGCTGTCAATTTTACTTATGAATATATTTGCTCCACTCATCGACTATTATGTAGTGGAAGCCAATATCAAACAACGTTTGAAACGATCTGTAAAATAAATACATTTATAACTCGTAAATCAAAAAATCAGGATGAATACAAATAATAACGGTTATACATTGATATATGCCACGGTAATGGTAATCATTGTTGCGTTAATGTTGGCTTTAGTTTCGGGTGCATTGAAAGACACACAAAATGCCAATGTAAAGCTCGACAAAAAGAAACAAATTCTCAGTTCGTTAAAAGTGAATTTAGATGGTGCTGATGCCGCAGCATTGTACGATCAGTATATAGTAAGCGGTATGGTCATCGATATAAAAGCAAAAGTTCTTTCAGATTCGAAAGAAGAAGCTTTTGACATTGACGTAATTAAAGAATTCTCAAAGAAACCGGAAAGCAGAAAACTACCTGTATATGTAGCGAAAGTTGACGGAAAAACCAGGTTTATCATTCCTTTACAGGGAACCGGACTTTGGGGTCCGATATGGGGATATTTAGCACTTGACGACGATTGTAACACCATTTATGGTTCATATTTTTCACATGCAAGTGAAACTCCCGGGTTAGGGGCAAATATTGCAGATGCTCCTTTTCAGGATCAGTTCAAAGGAAAACATATCCTCAACGACAAGAAGGAATTTGTTTCGGTGGCAGTAATGAAAGCCGGAAAAATAGCCGAAGGTAAAGAACAGGTAGATGCGATTGCCGGTGGAACCATTACAAGTAAAGCCGTAGAAAAAATGCTTCTCGATTGTCTTAGCCAGTATGATGAATTTTTTAAAATGGGAGGAATCAAAAAATGAGCAAATTATTTTCAGAAAAAACAAAACAGGTATTTTTAGGACCTCTGAGTAAAAATAATCCGATTGCCGTTCAGGTATTGGGAATTTGCTCGGCACTTGCCGTAACGGCTAACCTGAAACCGGCATTGGTTATGGGTATTTCGGTTACCATCATTGTCGCTTTTTCCAACGTAATTATCTCGCTGTTGCGAAATACTATTCCAAATCGAATCCGTATTATTGTACAATTGGTGGTTGTGGCTGCACTGGTAACCATTGTTAGTGAGATATTAAAAGCTTATGCTTATGATGTCAGCGTTAAACTTTCGGTTTATATCGGGCTGATTATAACCAACTGTATATTAATGGGTCGTCTCGAAGCATTCGCCATGGGCAATAAACCCTGGGAGTCATTTATTGATGGACTCGGAAACGGTTTCGGCTATGCTGTAATACTTATCATCGTAGGGTTTGTGAGAGAATTGTTTGGTGCCGGCTCATTGCTTGGATACAGAATTGTTCCGCAATCATTTTACGACGCAGGTTATATGAACAACGGATTAATGATGATGCCTCCGATGGCGTTGATAATACTTGCTTGTATAATTTGGGTACACAGAGCTAAAAACAAAGATCTGCAGGAAAAATAAGTCATCTGAATCTCCTAAGTTAAGGTGACAATTAAAAATACAAATCAAATTTAAACAATAACACCCTGATTCCCGCAGTTGAAGGGGAAGAGTGGGTCGCAATTTAAAATAATATGGAAAACATAGCCAGTATATTTGTTAAGTCGATTTTTGTCGACAATATGATTTTTGCATTTTTCCTCGGGATGTGTTCCTATCTTGCAGTTTCAAAAAATGTAAAAACTTCGCTTGGATTAGGTGTTGCAGTTATATTTGTACTCGTTATCACCCTTCCAATCAACTATTTACTCGAAGTACATGTATTGAAGGAAGGTGCTTTGGCCTGGTTGGGTGATGGTTTCAGGGATCTGGATTTAAGCTATCTTGCCTTTATTTTATTTATTGCTGTAATTGCAGCAATGACACAGTTAGTCGAAATGGCAGTAGAGAAATTCAGCCCTTCGTTATACGCATCACTGGGAATATTTCTTCCGCTTATTGCAGTAAACTGTGCTATTATGGGAGGTTCATTGTTTATGCAACAACGGGCATTTAACAACGTAGGTGAAGCAACATCGTATGCATTAGGTTCAGGAGTTGGTTGGATGTTAGCAATTGTTGGATTAGCTGCTATACGCGAAAAAATGGAATATTCAGATGTACCCGCTCCACTAAGGGGTTTAGGCATCACTTTTATCACAGTGGCTTTAATGGCATTGGCATTCATGAGTTTCTCAGGGTTGAAAATTTAACCATTTACTCAATAAAGTTTGAATCTGAAAAAAATAAATAACTATTAAAACAAACCCGTAAGACTCAGTTTTTTCGAAACCGGAAGATATGAGGGGAATATAATTATGATTTTAGCAGTAAATACACAAGTTCTTGTCGCCAGCCTGATAGTTTTTCTTCTGGTGATATTGCTGTTGGTAATTGTTTTACTAATTGCAAAAAGATATCTGGTAACATCGGGCGATGTGACTATCACTATCAATGGTGATAAACAGGTGGTTGCCGAAGCGGGCAGCACTTTATTGAACACATTATCCACTCAAAACATTTTTCTTCCTTCGGCGTGCGGAGGAGGTGGTTCCTGTGCACAATGCCGTTGTCAGGTACTCGAAGGCGGAGGTGAAATTCTGCCTACCGAAACAGTTCATTTTACACGCAAAGAGATTAAAGACAACTGGCGACTTGGCTGTCAGGTAAAAGTGAAAAACGATATGTCCATTCACATGGAAGAATCAATTCTCGGCGTCAAGAAATGGGAATGTGAAGTTGTATCGAACAGAAATGTGGCTACATTCATCAAGGAATTTGTAGTAAAACTGCCTGAAGGTGAAAAATTAAATTTCACATCAGGAGGTTATATTCAGATTGATGTTCCGAAATACGATATCAAATTTACAGATTTTGCCATCGAAGAGCAATTCAGAAGCGATTGGGATAAATTTAAAATGTGGGATCTGGCCTGTAAAAATGACGAGGAAACTATGCGTGCCTACTCTATGGCCAATTATCCTGCCGAAGGTAACATTGTCATGCTGAACGTTCGTATCGCCACACCTCCGTTCGACAGAAACAAAGGTGGCTGGGCCGATGTAAAACCGGGAATTTGTTCTTCATACATCTTCAGTTTAAAACCGGGCGATAAAGTTCAGGTTTCCGGACCGTTCGGTGAATTTTTCCCGATATTAGATTCGAAACGTGAAATGCTTTATGTAGGTGGTGGCGCCGGTATGGCTCCTCTTCGTTCACATGTTTTACATCTTTTGAATACGCTTAAAGTTTCCGACAGAAAAATTACTTACTGGTACGGAGCCCGCTCGAAAAAGGAAATTTTCTACGAAGAAGATTTCAGAAAATTAGAAAAGGAATTTCCGAATTTTACATTCAATATCGCTTTGAGTGAACCGCAACCCGAAGATAACTGGACAGGTATGGTTGGATTTATCCATCAGGTGATTTACGACGAATATTTAAGTAAACATGATGCCCCCGAAGATATTGAATACTACATGTGTGGTCCCGGTCCAATGGCAAAAGCCGTTGAGAAAATGCTCTGGGATTTGGGCGTACCACGCGAAATGCTGAGATTCGACGATTTCGGAGCTTAATAATAAGGCTGATAAAAAGGCTGAACTCAAAATTTAATTTTGGTTCAGCCTTTTTTATTTCCCTTCTCAATCAGAATATTCGCATATTAACGAAACTTTCCAAACAATATGGATACGATGGAGAGAAATTCAGTTTACCGGCAGGAAAGGAAAATAGTTGTCGGGGAAAGTGAAGTTTATTTTCGTCCGAAATCGGCAGGAATTTCACCCCAGATTTCGGTATTCCATTTCAGTATTTCGTTGCTGAACGTATTCTCTCTGAGCCATTTTTCTGCTCTTTCAATCAATTCGAACAGAACTGCATTTTCCGGTGTACGTTCGAGTAAAGTCTTTGATTTTTTTGCTCTGACCCACGCCAGAGCCGTTTTACTATCGGTGTAAACCGGAAGATTGCTGTTTCGCTGTTTTAAAAATGCAAGTCCGTGTACCAGCGCCAGAAATTCACCTATATTGTTTGTACCGTCTCTGAATGGTCCCTGATGGAAAAGCACTTCGGAAGTTTTGGTGTAAACGCCGCGATATTCCATCAGTCCGGGATTACCACTACAGGCTGCATCCACAGCTATACTTTCCTTTACAGGTAAGCCTGCCTGAATGATTTGTTCTTTTGTGGGTAGTTTGGCAGCTGCATTTTTGCCGATATAATCCCAATATGGTGATAAAAAAGCCTGACGGGCTTCACTTTCGGAGTCAAATCCCCTGTATTTTGCTTCGGGAAAATGATGTACCTGCCTTTTACATTCTTCCCACGACCGGTATATACCGGGTTCATGCCCCTCCCATACGACAAAATATTTCGACTTTTTACTCATGGTTTTTATGATGATTACTATTTAAAACCTTTTCGTCATTTCGGCTGAATTTCCATCTGTTATGTGTCCACAGCCAGAATTCGGGATGTTCTATAATTTTCTGTTCGAGCAATTTCATGTATTTTTCAGTAATTTCAAAATCGGAAGCCGACCCGGGATTATCCGTAATCAATACAATATCACAGGCATAATATCCTCTTTTCAACCTTTCGGTACTCAGAAAAACAACAGGATAGTTAAAACGTTTGGCCAATTGTTCGGTACCTACCAGACAAGATGTATCCTGATTCAGAAAATTCATCCAATGCCTGCTGCTCTCCGGTGTTGGTCTCTGGTCCGATATCATGCCGAAAGTTGAATATTCTTTTTCGCTTCTTTTTATGAGCATTGTTCGGAATAATTCCTGAGTTTCAATATTGCCTCCTCCGAATTTTTTTCGCTGGTCGTACATGTATTTGTCAAAGTTTTTGTTCGACAGCTTTTTATAAATTCCGTACAATGGACTTCCGGCTGGTAAAAGCACAGACATTGCAGTTACCCATTCCCAGTTACAGTAATGTGCTGTCATGAGCATGATGCTTTTTTTATTTTTATATCGATCGGTAATAATATCCAGATTTCTGAAATTGATGCGCCTCAACATTTCATCTTCGGAGATGTGGATCAGATAAAATGTTTCGACCATTAAATCGCAGAAATAATGATAGAACTTACGCTCAATCTTTAAAATTTCTTTTGAAGTCTTTTCCGGAAATGAAAGTGTCAGATTTTTACGAACCACTCTCCGTCTGTAACGCGCCACATAGTAAACCAGATAAAATAAGGCATCGGACATCAAATACAATACCGGCAGGGGTAACCATGCTATCAGCCATAGAAACGCATAAAACAATTGAAACATAGCGAATTATATAATATTTTTATATTGAACAACAAATTACTTTATCCAAAAAAATTATGTATTTTCTGTTAAAAAAAGCTGAAACAGCATAAATTATATCGGGTTACAATGAGACTAAGATATGAGAAAAGCAATTGTGTAAACAAATTAGTACAATTACTTACTTTATTCACCGGTGTATTTTTATCGTCATTTTAAGAATTGAAAATTACCGGTCGATTTCAAAAAACACAATACTGATTTTAGTTGAAAACAAAAAACCTTATGTTTTGACTCCTGTTAAGTTTTTATTTCTCGTCAAAAAAATGTATTTTTGTGGCGCTTTCCGAAAAAGGCCGCGTAGTTCAACGGATAGAACAAATGTTTCCTAAACATTAGATCCGGGTTCGATTCCCGGCGAGGCTACTATTAGTTCAGATTATCAACAGTTTGTGTCATTCATTTACTAAGTGCTGGATTGTAACCTGCAAATAGTATTTTTTGAAGCCTGGTTATTTTGAATTGCAAAATTAAAAAAATAAGTTTACAAATTGGTAATTTGATAAATTTGAGCCAAAAACAAAGAACACCTGATGATAAACGGGGAGCTGAATACAAAATAAATTCCAAAAGTCCTTCAAAAAAACCCTCTTTATTGTGCTTTGACACAAAAAAAACATAAATCCAAATGCGGTACTTTTTAATAGCCGGCGAAGCTTCGGGCGATTTACATGCTTCAAATCTGATGCACGAAATCAAAAAGCAGGACCCGAATGCAGAATTTTGCTTTCTCGGAGGCGATTTAATGTCAGCTCAGGGAGGTCAAATGGTCAGGCATTATCGCGATATGGCTTTTATGGGATTTGTTACAGTGGTTAGGAATCTGAATAAAATTCTCAGCAATCTTGACGATTGCAAAAAAGCTATTACCGCTTTTCGACCTGATTTGGTCATATTAATTGATTATCCGGATTTTAATTTGCAAATTGCAAAATTTGTAAAAGCAAACTATCAAACACCTGTGTATTATTACATTCCGCCAAAAATATGGGCATGGAAAGAATACAGAATAAAAAAAATAAAACTTTATACCGACCGGATTTTTACAATTTTCCCCTTCGAAACAGCATTTTATAAAAAACATAATTACGAGGTTGATTATGTAGGTAATCCTACTGTCGATTCGATAGCTATGCGTCCTGATAAAGACGAACCTTTCGAAACTTTTTGCATTAAAAACCACCTGCAACAACTCCCGGTAATTGCCATAATCCCCGGAAGCCGTCGTCAGGAAATAGCCAACTGCCTGCCAAAGATGATGGAGGCTGCAGGTAGTTTCGCTGATTATCAGATGGTAATATCGGGGGCACCGGGAATTGAACCTGAATATTATCAACAGTTTATAAAATCGAAACCCGTGCCGGTTATATTCAATCAAACCTATCAGTTGATTAGTCATTCCAAAGCAGCTATCGTCAATTCAGGAACAGCAACGCTCGAGACAGCTCTGATAGGAACACCACAGGTAGTAGTTTATCATGTTTTCATGGGCCGGTTAGCAAATTTAGCAAAGTCAGTTATTCTGAAAATTAAGTATATTTCACTGGTGAATTTAATTGCCGACAGGGAACTGGTAAAAGAACTGATTGCCATTCATTTCACGGCCGAAAACACAAAATCAGAAGTGGATAAACTGCTGAACGACAGCGAATACAGGGACAAAATGATTAATGGTTACGACGAAATCAGGACAATATTAGGTGAGGCCGGTACAGCACAAAGAGCAGCAAAGAAAATGGTGGATTCGCTGAATCTGATCAGGAGAAATTATTAAGCCAGAATACAGGCGATGGCGATACTGTAAAACTTCGACTGAACACTTTCGCTGCGCGAAGTCATAACCACAGGTTTTTCGGTGCCCTGAAGCAAACCTCCCATTTCGGCTCCGCCAAAGAGCGAAACACCCTTGTAAAAACAATTTGCACTTTCAAAATTGGGGAATATCAACACATCAGCATCCCCGAGTACAGGCGTCGACACATTTTTAATACTTCCTCTTTCATTATCAAGTGCCAGGAAAATATCGAGCGGTCCATCCATGATTACATCGCCGAATTCCCCCTTGCGCCATTCGGCCATAATATCAAGATAATCCTGCATATAATGAATCTTCGGATTGGCAACTTCGGTGGCATGAATCAATGCAACTTTAGGTTTTTTAATTCCGAATTTGAATGCAGTATTGATGGCATATTTAATCATGGCAGTCCGCTGAATCAGATTTGGTGAAGGAATTACAGCCGGATCCGAGAAAAAGAGTAATTTGTGATAACCGGGTATTTCGAGTGCCGCATTGTAGGTCATCACATTTCCGGCAGGTAACAGCCCTTTTTCTTTATCAAGAATAGCTCTCAGAATCACATCTGTATTCACCAATCCTTTCATCAGAATATCTGCCTCACCCGATTTTACCATTCTGACAGCTTCGAGAGTAGCTTCCTTTACTTCGGGAATATCGACAATATGGATAAAAGGTGATAGTGTATGTTCCTCGAACAAATGAGGAGACTCAATTGCAGCCACATCGCCAATCAGAAAAGCTTCGACAATACCGGCATCGACTGCCATCAGTACC
Organism: uncultured Paludibacter sp.; assembly: GCA_937897985.1. Lineage (GTDB taxonomy): Bacteria > Bacteroidota > Bacteroidia > Bacteroidales > Paludibacteraceae > Paludibacter. The sequence goes on from CALCBD010000033.1 coordinate 62,796, forward strand.
GCGTCCAATGTGTGTGAATCGACGGCATTGGCAACGGCCAACCGTTTCCGGCTGTTCACGCTTTGTAAATGAGAAGTAAGTTCGGCAAATGATGAAATTGAGTCCATAAACTGAATAAAAGATACTTGAACATGACAAATGTAGATATATTTTTCGAGTGTTGCAACTATTCTTCATTCACAAAAATCAGTTATTAATACATTGTTATTCATGTTTTTACTGCCGACTTAAAACTTAGCTCAAATTGGTTTTTAAATATTAAACTTTAATTGAAAAAGGAATATTTTTGTATCAAATTATCACATTTGTATTTGCGGTTTTTTTAAAAAATATTTCAAAAAACAAACAATCATATAAAATTAACCAAAAAGAAAGGCATTACACATTTACTAAAAATTTTCTTTGTATCTTTGAACGCTTTTTATTGAGTATAAAACGTTAAGCCAACAATTTTAATTATCATTCATGAAACGATTCAAATTACTGAACAACATTTTCGGTTGGGTAGCCTTTGTCATTGCTGCGACTACTTATTTATTAACCATGGAGTCGACAGCCAGTTTCTGGGATTGTGGTGAATTTATTTCCACAGCATTTAAATTAGATGTGGGACATCCTCCCGGCGCACCCTTTTTCATGTTAACCGGACACTTTTTCTCTCTTTTTGCTTCCGACCCAACTATGGTGGCTTTAATGATCAACACATTATCGGCACTGGCAAGTGGTTTCACAATTTTGTTTCTTTTCTGGACTATCACTCATTTGGCACGCAAAGTCATCATCAAATCTGACAACGATTTTACACCCGCCAATATTATCGGTATTCTGGGAGCAGGGATGGTAGGAGCATTGGCTTACACTTTTTCGGACACATTCTGGTTTTCGGCTGTCGAAGGTGAAGTTTACGCATCTTCATCATTATTTACCGCACTTGTATTCTGGGCAATTCTGAAATGGGAAGACATCGCCCACCGCGAAGGTTCGGACAGATGGCTGATTTTAATTGCCTACCTGATGGGATTATCCATTGGAGTTCACCTGCTGAACCTGCTGGCTATTCCTGCAATAGTTCTCGTATATTATTTCCGTAATTTCAAACCATCTGCCAAAGGCGTCGTACTTGCCATGGTAGCTTCGGTTATTATCCTCGGTGTAGTATTATATGGAATTATCCCCGGCTTTGTTGAAGTTGCAAGCTGGTTCGAATTGTTGTTTGTAAATGTGCTTGGTTTTTCGTTCAACACCGGTTTGTTCGTGTATATAATCCTCACAATTGCAGTTTTGATTTGGGGATTGTATGAATCATATACCGAAAGAAATTTTACCCGGATGGCAATATCCTTCATTGCCGGTTTTACTTTGGTAGGTATTCCTTTCTTTGGCTCACATGTAATTTTGGGTTTGATTATTATTGCCGGTTTAACTTATTTCTTCTTTGCAAAAAAAGAAAAAATCAGTGCCCGCTGGCTGAATACTGCGCTTGCCATGATAACCGTTATTCTTATCGGTTATTCTACATATTCAGTGATAGTTATCCGCTCGGCAGCACAACCAACCATGGATCAAAATTCACCCGATAATGTATTCGCACTGAAATACTACCTTAACCGTGAGCAATATGGTGACCGCCCGTTGTTTTACGGATCGGTATATAATGCCCCTGTAAAACTGAAGGTGGAAGGTAATATGTGTATTCCCGAAGAAGTGAAGGGAGAAGCTCAGTATGCACCCAAACCAAAGACATCGCCGGGTGATAAAGACCAGTATTTTATTACCGGATATAAAACCGATTATAAAATGGACGAACGTTTTGATATGTTTTTCCCGAGGATGTACAGTTCAAACCCTTCACATATTGAAGCATACAAAATATGGGGAGACGTAAAGGGAGTTCCGGTTACCTATGATTATTGCGGGCAGGAAAAAACTGACATTAAACCAACTTTTGGTGAAAATCTGCAATTCTTCTTCGATTATCAGGTACGCTTCATGTACTGGCGTTATTTCATGTGGAACTTCAGCGGTCGTCAAAACGACATTCAGGGAAATGGCGAGATTGACCACGGCAACTGGATTACCGGTATCAAATTTATCGACAACTGGCTGGTAGGTGATCAAACCAAACTCCCATCCGAACTTGCAGAAAATAAAGGCAGGAACACTTATTATATGCTCCCGCTGTTGCTGGGTATATTAGGAATGTTGTTCCTGATTTACAATGGAAAAGAAGGAAAACACGCGTTTTGGATTACTTTTCTGTTGTTTTTCCTTACCGGTTTAGCCATTGTGGTTTATCTGAACCAGACACCATACCAGCCACGTGAACGTGATTATGCTTATGCCGGCTCATTCTATGCATTCAGCATCTGGATCGGACTCGGAGTATTAGGCATTATTAAAAGCATTGATAAGTATATACCCAAAACTCTCGCTGCAACGATTGTCAGCCTGTTGGCACTCGGCGTTCCGGCATTGATGGGTGCCCAGAACTGGGACGACCACGACCGCAGCAACCGCTATGTGGCACGTGATTTCGGAGGAAATTATCTGGCATCGATAAAACCAAACGCCATCATCTTTACGAATGGCGACAACGACACTTTCCCGCTGTGGTACAATCAGGAAGTAGAAGGTTACCGAACAGATGTACGTGTTTGCAACCTGAGCTATTTACAAACCGACTGGTACATTGATCAAATGAAGAGAGGTGCCTACAAATCAGCTCCATTGCCTATTTCGTGGCAACCAAAAGATTATGTGACCGGTAAAAACGAAGTCATGTGGGTAGAGGACATAGTTAAGGAACCTTTAGACATGAAAACAGCGTTTGACTTTTTATTGTCCGATGATCCTTCGACCAAAAACAACGGAGAATCTTTTATCCCCTCCAAAAAACTGTTTTTGCCGGTTGATGCAAATCAGGTTATAAAAACAGGAACTGTATCACCTGAACGTGCAGCTGAAATAATTCCTCAAATCAACATAGAATTAAAACGCAGAATTACTAAAAGCGAAATAATGATTCTCGAAATGTTGAAAACCAATCAATGGAAACGCCCGATGTATTTCGCTGTTACAGTTGGCGACGACTATTATCTTGGTCTGAACGATCATTTTGAACTTACAGGTCTGGCATATCAGATTTTACCGATCGGAGCCCAGGGTGCCGGTTCGGGTGTCAATACCAAAGAAATGTATGTCAACATGATGAACAAATTCAGGTACGGAAATATAAGTGACCCTAAGGTTTATCTCGACGAAAACACACTTCGGATGTGCCGCACACACCGAATGATGTTCTCTCAGCTTGCCGCTGCACTTTATAACGAAGGCGATACTGTAAAAGCTTTGAAAGCACTGAATTACAGCGAAAAAATGATTCCGGGAACCACCGTTCGTCACGATTATATTTCGACAATGCTTGCCGAAACCTATTATAAACTTGGCGAAGCTCAGAAAGGAGATGCAATCATGGATGCGGTTGCAAAGGATTGTGTTGAAAATCTGGAATGGTACGACAGTCTCACTCCTTCGCAACGTAACACAGTGACTAACCGCATCAGTCATAACCTTGCAGTGCTCAATCAGGTGCTGAGAATTTGTGATCAGCAAAAACAGAAAAATATTCTAGACAAATATCTTCCTGTTTTCATGAAGTATACCAAAAAGGGTGAAATGTAAATGAACCTGCAATTCCCGCGCATCTTTCGTCCGTTTTTCCCGGATACAACCTGGCGCATGACACCATCGGAGAAAGTGATTTATCTCACTTTCGACGATGGACCTGTGCCTGAAATCACTCCGAAGGTGCTCGATATTCTTGACAAATACCAATGGAAAGCTACATTTTTCTGTGTTGGTGAAAATGTAAAAAAAAATCCCGGTTTATATAATGAATTACTAAGTCGCGGACATAAAACCGGTAATCACAGTTTCAATCACCTGAAAGGCTTTAATTACTCTACCGACATCTACGTTGAAAATGTAAAACTCGCTTCGAAGTACATCGACAGCCGGCTTTTCAGACCTCCGTACGGAAGAATCACCCGAAAACAAATAAAAGCTCTGAGAAATGATTATCAAATAATTATGTGGGATATTATCACCTACGATTATGATAAAACACTTTCACACGATCAGGTATTGAGAAATGTAAAAAACCGGCTTCGCAAAGGTTCAATCGTCGTATTTCACGACTCGGTCAAAGCAGCGGAAAATGTGCTTAATGTACTGCCTGCAGCCATTGAGTTCTGGGAAAATAATGGATACAGGTACGGTTTGCTTTAATTAATACGAAAGATTGCCCGGATGACACGGACTCATTTGACCACTTTGACTGCCTCCGAAACTGATTTCGCCCCCTTTCGTTTCATAAACAAATGATTGCAAATATCTTATATTCTTTTCACTAATCGGCATTCACCAAACTTTACCCAATCTCAAAATTTTTTTTTACCTTTGTCTTTCTCTTTAGAAAGCACAAATTCTTAACAAAATTTATCCTCAGATTTAAATTTATTTTCAATATAACTAAGCCGTTAATAAAATGAGAGAATCCATTTTACACTACATCTGGCAACAAAAACTGTTTACGCCTCATTCACTGTGTTCGACCGACGGTGAATTGATTGATATTATTGATGTCGGAAAACTGAATACTGATGCGGGTCCCGATTTTTTCAATGCTAAAATTAAAATCGGAGATACAATCTGGGCCGGCAATGTCGAAATTCATACACTTGCAAGCGACTGGTACAAACATCAGCATCAAAACGATAAAAATTTTGATAATATTATTCTGCATGTAGTGAAAACAGCCGATATAATCGTCCGTCGCAGGAATGGTGAGCCTGTCCCTCAACTTGAATTAACCTACCCTCAACAAATTGAAAATAATTACTATCGGCTGATTAACGACCAAAAATGGATTCCGTGTGCCGGTAAATTGAAAGAAGTTCATCATTTATTTATCAAAAGCTGGATTACTACTTTGCTGACCGAAAGACTCGAACTCAGGACAGAGGCAATTTCAAATATTCTGAAGGAGAAAAACCAACACTGGGAAGAAGCATTTTACATTATACTTGCCCGGAGTTTCGGTTTTAACACCAACAGTCAGGCTTTCGAAATGCTTGCCCGGTCACTTCCGCTTTCGGTAATTTCAAAACATAAAAATGATCTTTTTCAGCTCGAAGCGTTACTCTTCGGACAAGCCGGATTTCTTGAAAAACCATCAAACGACAATTATGTATTAAAGCTTAAATCGGAATACAGCTTTTTGAAAGCTAAATATCAACTCAAAACAATGAGTGCGGAACAATGGAAGTTGTTGCGTTTGCGACCTGATAATTTTCCACATTTGCGTATCGCACAATTTGCGGCGCTGATTCATAAATCATCAGGACTTTTCTCGAAAATCATCGACCGACCAGAACCCGAAACATTGCATAATTTATTTCAATCCGAACCGTCGGAGTATTGGAAGATTCATTATCTGTTTGAAAATGAAAGTATTGAAAAAACAAAAAAATTAGGCAAAACTTCAATCTACGGACTTTTAATCAACACAGTGATTCCTTTCATTTTCTTTTATGCTCAGTCAAAAGGCAATCAGGAGTTGAAAGAAAAAGCGATTCAGCTTTTCGAACAATTACCTGCCGAAAATAATGCAGTCACCAAAGGATGGACATCACTCGGCGTAAAAATTGAAAATGCATTCGATTCGCAGGCATTACTTCATTTGAAAAAATATTACTGCGATGATAAGAAATGCCTGCGTTGCCGTATTGGTCATAAAATACTTACGACTCAGATTGACTAAACAAAATAAAAAACAGAATCAACACATTTTTAATATACAATGAAAAAAATATATTTATTCTTGGTAGTAACAGCCATTGGACTTCTGATTTATTCATGTGCCAACAAAGCTCAGGGCCCAACCGGCGGTCCAAAGGATGTGACACCTCCAAAAATTCTGAAATCGAACCCTGTCAATGGTGCCACTAACTTCCGTAAAAAGGAAATTCAGATTATTTTTGATGAAAATATCTCGGTGGATAATGCCACCGAAAATGTACTGATTTCTCCACCCCAGAAAACCCAACCCACCGTCAAAGGAAATGGTCATATTTTATCGGTGCAGTTCGACGAAAACTTAATTGACAGTACCACCTACACTATCAATTTCGGCAATTCAATTGTTGACCTGAACGAAAAAAATCCACTTAAAAATTACCGTTTTGCCTTCGCTACCGGCGACGATATCGACACTCTGAAAATTTCGGGTACGCTGATAAATGCTGAAGATCTGAACCCTGTTTCGAAAATCATGGTCGGCATTTACCGCGAAAATGATGACTCTGTCTTTTTTCAGAAACCGTTTATGAGAATCGGACGTACCGACGAGAACGGTCGGTTTGTAATCGACAATGTTAAAGCAGGCAGTTACAAAGTCTTTGCCCTCGACGACACCAACAAAGATTATTTCCACCAACCGGGTGAAGGATTGGCTTTTATTGATTCGCTGGTTCACCCTACTTTCAGAATTGAAGAAATGAAAGATACCATCTGGAAAGATTCAACCCATATCGACAGCATACATACCTATATGGGAAACCATTATCTGCCTGATAATATCGTTCTGAAATTTTTTAAAGAAAATAAGAAACGTCAGTATTTTGTTAAATCGGAAAGGAAATCTCCTACCACTTTTCAGTTGTTTTTCAACACAAAAAACAAAACTATGCCTGAACTCAAGCCACTCGGATTCGAATGGGAAGGAAAATACCTTTTGCAAAAAAGCATTGCGATGGACACCCTTACCTATTGGCTGACCGATAGTGCATTAATAAAAACCGATACGCTCGAATTTAAAATGTCATATTATAAAACCGATTCATTGTACCGGCTGGTTCCTCAAACCGATACCATCAATGTATTCATGCGAAAAGGGAAAGTCAATCCGAAAGCCCGGAAAACAAATGATAAAACGAAGGAAAAGATACAATTCTACAATTTCATAACCAATGCCAACGCGCCTTTTGAAGTTTATAACCCCATCAATATTCAGTTTGATGCACCATTAGCCGAAGCAGATTTGTCAAAAATTAAACTCACACAAAAAATTGATTCAGTAACGAAAGATTTGCCCGTAAAATGGAGGCAAATTGATTCTACTAAGATGAATTTTGCCATCGATTACAAATTCGAACCCGAAAAATCCTACGAATTGAAAATTGATTCAGCGGCATTTCGCAGCATTTATCATCTTAACAGCAAAAAAAACAGCGGTCAGTTTAAAGTTAAATCGCTCGACGAATATGCCAGCATAAAAATGTTGTTATCCGAATTCGATTCACTTGTGGTTTTTCAGGTTATCGATTCGAAAGACCAGGTACTGGCAACAAAACCCGCTGTCAGAAAAGGTACCATATTCGAATACCTGAAACCGGGCGAATATTATTTAAGGGCATTTATCGACAGCAATCGCAACGGAGTATGGGATACCGGTGATATAAAATCACATCTGCAACCCGAAACGGTTTACTATTACAATAAAAAACTAACCCTCAGGGCCAACTGGGAATTTGAAGAAACATGGGATCTGACAAAAGTACCATTGCTTGAGCAGAAACCAAAAGAACTCAAAAAGGATGCTAACAAAAAGCAGGATAATCTGTAAATAATTTTTATTCCTGGAAGTCGAAATCAAAATGAAAATCTGAGACCGACGGCACAAACAGGCATTTGCTTTGTAACATAAAAAAATAATTGTGCAGAGGTTAATTTCAGAAGTAAGCCGGACAAACCGGAAATTGTATTTGCAATCCCGGCGCAATTGAACTCTTAAAGTCAAATCAAAATCTCAAAACATATTCAACAAGCCGAAAGTTAAGTTCGCTTAAAAATATGTTTTGAGTTTTTTTGTGTCTGTTTCCCGTACAATCACCATTTTTTATTCATTTAAAAAACTGATGACGGACACCTTAAATGTTAAATAAGTTAAATACTTTGTTGTCAGAACATTTCGCCGTAATTTATATTATATTTACGCCCGTTAAGGTGTAAAAAAAGTGTGATATATTCAGCTTATTTTTCCGGTAAAAATCAACAAAAACATAAAAAATTGCGGTTATGAAAAAGCTACTTTTTAAAACAATTTTATCAATTGTTATCAGTGTTTTGGGTTTTTTGACTGCAACTGCGCAAAACACCACGGCATCTCAGACTTCGGTTGGCGTATATCCCTTAAATCCTTCCCCGACCGATAGTGTCCGCGTTGGATACGCTTATGTATCGAACGATGGTTGTCCCGATTATTACCTGGTAATTGATTCGGTGGTCGATAACCGGATTTATGTCAACAAAAAAGAAATTACAGGTACACGTATTTGCACTCAGGTGATATCCAAATTCGCAGCTATTATCAATTTGGGTATTATCCTGAAACCTACTCTGATTTACTTCGAAGGCAAACTAATCAATACCGTTATTCCGCTATGCAAAACTGATAAACAAGGAATTGTGGTTGAAGGTAAAGATATTTTTAAAGAACGGCTTTTCATACAGGAAATTTCACCAATAAGCTCGTATATACCACTTTACGCTATTCCGAACGTATTACCTTCAAATTTACCAAAATTAAATATCGGCGACAAAGTGAATTTTGGTGGTTATTTACAAAAAAATGATTCTGCAGCCGCTGCCATCTATCCTCAAAAAATTGTCGGTGTAGCTACGTGCTGGAATGTAATTCCCGATTCATCCACCTGTATCATGAACAGGAAGGGCGAAATAGCCGGAACAACTGAAAATTCGAGCATAGTGAAAGACCTGTCAACAGGCGAAAAATTTGAGATAAAAGGAGTAAAACTGGCAATTGGCAGCATCATTACTTTCAAGGGTACAATTATTCAGTGTGTTACTATACCATGTTACAACATTGTCGATTGTTATAAAATTGTAAGTGTGCCACCTGCACCTTGCGTTACTGATAAAATGGGTATTGTTGTTCAGGGTGTTGGTGAATGTACAGGGCAGCTTTTCATTGAATTAATTTCGCCTGCTGCTATCGCTGTTAAACAATTGTATAAGTTTAATAATAATACGCTCAGCCCCGACGGTACAGTTCAGCCGGTACTGAAGCCGGGTGTTAAGGTTCAGTTTGGCGGTTATCTGGTCAGCAAAGACAACAGTACAGTACAACCTTGTAATATCATTGGCGTTGCCACCTGCTGGAACATCATTTCCGATTCAACCGCCTGTGTAATGAACCGAAAAGGTTTTGTAACCGAACTCACTGAAAATTCGAGCATCGTAAAAGACATTTCTACTGCCGAAAAATTTGAAATCAAAGGTGTGAAGCTGGTCACAGGTTCAGCTATTCTCTTTAAAGGAACTATCATTCAATGTATTACAGCACCATGCCTGAATATTGTTGACTGCTATCAAATCATAAGTGTTCCTCCTACTCCATGTGTTATGGACAAAACAGGTGTGGTTGTTCCGGGAGTTGATGGTTGCACCGGCCGGTTATTTGTTCAGGAGACAACTGAGTCGTCCGGTGTTCCGAATTTGTATGTACTGCGGAATTATATTAATTCGAACAGTGCAGGAACTACAATTTCCAAGCTTCAGGCCGGTGATAAGGTAAAATTCAGTGCAGTTCTCACAGCCAATGATTCCACGAAAAGTGTTTTATGTTATACAGTCGGTGAAGTGAAATGCTGGGAACTGATTCCATCGACCAATAAGTACAATCTGGGTGGAAAAGTGATGGCCGGAGATGAATTGATGAAATCGGGTCTTGCAGTATTATTCAAAAAAGGCGACGGGAAAGCAGTTGCATCGTACACCATAACCGATGGTACTTTCTCATTCAGCAATATTTCTGCTGCTGCCTACACATTATATGTAATTCCTGACATCAGTATTTATAAGAATTATTTGCCAACTTTTTATGTTAATAAATTCCTTTTCGAATATGCCGACTATATTAAACTGAACAGCGACGTAAACGATATGACTGTTTATCTCCGAAACCTGAATATGCCAACCGGTACAGGTAAAATTTCCGGAAATATTTATTATGAAAAGGAACAGCTGAAAGACAGCATTCTGGCTGCCAAAGGCTCGCTTAGTTCGATTACAAATACAAACAACACTGCCGAAAATGTAACTGTTGTTCTGTTCGATAACACAGGCCAACCGGCATACTGGACCATAACCGATGCTGTCGGCAATTACTCATTTGGTAATTTATCGTTGAACACCTACAATATAATTTCGGAAACTGCATCGGCAAGAGGCGAAGCTACAGTAAGTCTCACACCGGTTAACACAACTGCCAGTGCCGATTTAATATTAAAGAGTCCACAGGAACTGACCATCAACAAACAGGTCAATGATCAGCTAATCAACCTGTATCCAAATCCGGTCAAAGACCGTCTTGTAATATCTGTAAAGGAAAATTACAGATTAAATATTTTCAGCACTATCGGACAGTTAATATTTAACAGGACATTGAATTCAGGCATTAATGAAGTGGATGTAAGCACTTTGCAAAAAGGTATTTATATTGTTAAAATCGGCAACACATCCATTAGATTGTTAAAGGAATAATAATCATTACCGAAAAAGCATCAGGGCTGACCCGAATACGGGTCAGCCCTGATTTTTTGCACCTGTACGGATGAACAAACTGACATGAAAGGTACAAAAACTATTCGTTTCCGAATAAACACAGGGACATATCACAGGTAACAAACCAATTAAACCGGAAATTTTATTGAAATTGAAAAATAAAACGGGTTTAATTACTTAAATATCAAAATTACTTTTTAATTTTGGAGGTGTTATCAGCAGAATTTTAGATTCGCAGTTAAAAAAATTCAGGTATCGACCCTGCGAAATCAAAGTTTTAACAAATAAAACTAAATATATAATTATCAGTGTTTGAATAACGTAGCCATAAAAAGCATCTGATAAACAACTTATTTTCAAAACATCGATTATTGCTAAACATGGGAGCAATTGACCTTCGTACAATATTTCTGAATTTTATTTTCACCGATTTCATAACGCTGGTATTTCTGATAATGTTATGGTTTCAGAACCGCAACAGGTATGCAGGTCTCGAATTAATTGCCATCGGATTTGTGTTTAATTTCCTCTGTATAGTATTGATTTTTCTCAGAGGAAATATCCCCGATCTGTTTTCAATCGTAGTTTCCAACACATTCGGCATCATAAGCAGTTTTTTTAATCTGTTGGGCTTAGCCAGATTCGTCGGTTATAAACCGAATAAATCCTTTAACTACATCATAATTTTCGTATTTATTCTGATTCATACCTATTTCACCTTTGTTAATCCGAACTTATCTGTACGAAGTCTGAACAATGCAGTCGGATTTCTGATATTCGGCTTACAAACGGTATGGGTACTTTTTCAAAAAACTCCTCAAAAGTTAAGACAATTAACAAGAAATACCGGATTTATTTTTATCGTATTTTGTCTTATCAATATTGCCCGAATCATCAATTTCGTTGTTAACGGACATAACCATACAAATGATTATTTTCATACCGGTTATTTTGAAACAGGAATTTCACTTTCATATCAACTTACGTTGTTGGTAATGGGATTTTTAATCGTTTTGATGATAAATAAACGCCTTACAACCGATATTTCGCAGGAAGAAAGAAAGCTATCAATAGTCTATCATTCAGTACCATACGCCATAATAATCACACGTAAAAACGACGGCTTTGTTCTCGATGCAAATGAAGGTATGATGAGAATTTTAGGTTATAAAAGAGAAGAGGTGCTTGGAAAAACAACTCTTGAGCTGAATATATGGGAGCAGATACAGGATCGGGAGAAACTAATTTCTGAACTTTTTCAAAAAAATAAATCAGGCGAACTTGAATTTCGATTCCGCAAAAAATCGGGTGAATTGGTAGATGGTCAGATTTCAAGTACAAGTGTTGTTGTAGACGACGAAGATTGTATTTTATCTGTCATCAATGATATCACCTACAAGAAAAAAGCTGAAAAAGAAATTAAAAACTCAAGAGAAGTTTTGAAAAAGATTGTACTGAACCTGCAAACCGAACAGGAAAAAGAAAAAATAACCGTTGCTTCACTGATCGACAACGAATTGAATCAATCACTTGCAGCATTGCGCATTAACATAGGTATACTCAAAAAGAAACTTAAACCGAACGGAAATAACATGTCGGATGATGTAATGAAACTGGTCGACGATACTTATCAACAATCAGGAATGACAATTGAACGATCGCTCACGATGATGAACAGGATGCGTAACGAAGTTTTGTACTTACTGGGTTTTGTCGAAGCTGTGAATTATAGCATTGAAGAAATTGAGAAGAATTTCGGTATAAAATGTATTCTGAAGAATAAAACTCACAAAATCGATTTGGAACCCAATAAATCGGCCACTTTATTTATTGTATTTCAACAGTTACTCCATTATATTTTACAACAAAATAAAGCTGATATCATTGAAATTAATATCAATCAATCAGACAAAATCCTGTTCATTACCGTATCAGATAACGGAAATATATTTCAACAGGTCGTATTCCCGGACGAGAATTCCACATTAGCCGAAATTAAAGAAAAGGTTGGTCTGTTCAACGGCACATTGAGTATAATTAAAAACGAAGATTCAGCTTCCGCAATTTTAATTGAAATGCCATTGTCTGATTGTATACAGAATTTTGGATGATTTTTACCGGGTAATAACATTAACAGTCAGGTATATATGACAAGAATGATTGGTAAAAATCTTTGAAAAGCACATTAGTAATGGTTTATAGAAAAGTTTACTGAAATCGTTTCAGTAAACTTTTTTTATAGAAGTGTGAAACAAAATGTGGCAAATTATTAAAGCAACTGAACATGGATTTTCGCTGACAGGCTGGTTTTTAAAAAACGGATTAAATTTTCAATGAATTGAATATACTCAAAGTTACTATCCTCATCGGGGCTTTCTCATAAGTTGATTTTTTCCACAACCTGCTTACAATCTGTTATAGATATTTTTGAACGCAACTACACGCACGAAGAAAATACTTTTGCGGCTTTGTGCCGTAGGGTCTTAGCGTTCAAAAATAATAAGGGGTAAGAGAAGAATAGCCAACAATTAATGGAATCGTCACTAAAGCAAATTAGCTCTACTGATTTTACTTAATGATTTTATCACATTTCGTCTTGAAGCTCTCATTCCCGGTGATAAATTTTCGGTTTCAAAATTTTCAAGATAAGCCATCATTTCGGGAATAAGATCTGGCTCAGCCTCACAGAACTTTTGCAACAATCGCAGGGATAGTGCCTGAACGGCAATTGCCGATTTAGCCGAAATCATCCAATCATAACAGGCGTCTAATAAATCGACAGGTAAAGGTCGGGGAATGGTCAGGTTATTGAGCACTGAAAGACAACCGCGCTTCAATCCCTGATGTGTAGTGGAAATTGTGAGTGCTGCGATTTCGTTGAATTGATCGTCAGAAAAAAGCAAGGGCATTTTTTCGCTTATCTTTTGGCAAGCCCACGCTGCCCGCCAGGCGACAGTAATTTCATCGTCAAAAATCAACTGATATACCAATTCAAAATCATCGGTATTCAGAAATATTTCCTCTGCCAAACGATCGACAAAGTGCTTTGACAGTGGACGAAGCAGAAAATCTCTGTAGTTCATTTTAAACATTTATTATCCCTGTAACCTCAATAAATCAAAAAACTTTTATCTGAAAACTATTTCTTTAATTACCTCCACCCCAACATTTTTATTCAACGAATTTTTAATTTCCTCACGTGAAATAAACAAATCATTCCTGAGTACAGAAGACGAAAGACTAACATACAGAATCCTGTTTTTTATTACTAATCCGGTGGTATAATTTTTTATGTTCTCTCCCAGCACTTTTGGCCATGCATCTATAAGACGTTTTTCATATAATTGTTTATCCAGATGATTGGCTTTCAGCACCTGCCCTATTATATCCCGCAATAATTCAGTGTTTTTCTTTCGCATGATTCAATTATTTCCACAATTTTTATCTCAATTTTAACACTTCGCCGATTTGTGCACCCTGATCGAATGGTTTGTGATTAAGCAGGTACAATTTCTCTGTTTTGATGGCATACAACTGTGCAATCTGATACATAGTTTCATTTTCAACAACCACATGTGTACTGTATTCTTTTCCGGCTTTATTGCGTTTACTTTGCAAATAAACCAGCGTACCGGCATTCAATTCAGCTGCATCGCCTGTTTCATTGAATTTCCTGAGTCTGGCTTCACTGATATTGAACTCATCACCAATACTTCCGTACGAATCACCCGGCAAAGCTATCACATACCGGATACCATTGTTTTTATACAACTGATGATGCATCGAGGCTTCGATGGTCCCCATTCCTGACGATATAAGATTCTCTTCCTTTATACTTTCCTTTACTTTTCTGTAATCCGGATTTTTATTTAAATCGTAAGTCTGTAATTCGTAATTTTCTATAATTGCTATCAACTTATACGCATAAGTCGGGTCGGTGGCATATCCTGCTTTTTTCAATCCATGCGCCCAGCCTTCATAATCGGTCGGACTCAGGTCGAATAAAAATGCATAACGGGCTTTGTTCCGCAAAAACAACGAATGATCTTCGTATGACTCCAGTACGCTTGCATACTTTCTGAAACATTCATTTTTACTATCGTCATCATGAAAATACCTGTCACCTGTCCAATCGTGACATTTGATACCGAAATGATTGTTCGAGTTTTTTACAAAATCGCTTAGTCCGGCTCCCGATTCGAGTAAACCCTGTGCCAGAGTGATACTTGCCGGAATTCCGTGTTCGTTTTGCTGAATTGAGGCAAGTTCGTGATAAGCTTTTATATAATCGAGATAAGCTTTACTTTTGGTTTGCGGAAATGCATAAACACTGTTCAGAATGAATAAAAATGCAATAAAACGTGGAAAGCGCAAAACAGACATAGGCGATGAATTAATTTTTAAATTTACTGCAAAATTATAACTATTTGAACAAAATCATCAATCAGAAAGAATTATTTTATACTTTTGTGAATAGTAATGTTGAATTAAACCCTGAGTTCCGCCGAAAATTTAAAATTCAAAACGTTGCGGGACAAAGCTTTTTCAACAACCTGAATGAAAATAACCCTGATTTTTAATGAACTGAAAATCCATTAAGTACTAAATCACACAACAAAAAATATGTTTGAAAGAATAATTGAGACAAAGGTTAGTGTTTACAAATATGAGGAATTAAGCGCTGAGTACAGAAAATTAATCGAAAAAGCCAAAGAGCAGGTAAAAAACGCCTATGCACCTTATTCCGGTTTTTCGGTTGGAGCAGCACTTTTGCTCGAAAACGGCGAAATCTTCGGTGGAAATAATCAGGAAAATGCAGCTTATCCTTCGGGCTTGTGCGCCGAAAGAGTGGCTATGTTTTATGCCAATGCACAACATCCTGATATACCGGTAAAAGTAATTGCAATCGCAGCCTACACCAAAGGTGAATTTCTGGCGGAACCTGTAACTCCCTGTGGTTCATGCAGACAGGCATTGATAGAATCTGAATCGAGATATGGAAAGGACATCACTGTTATATTGTATGGTACTGAAAACATTTATGTTGTCGAAAATGTGAGACAGCTTTTACCTTTGCAATTCGAAAAGAGTAGTTTAAAGCAGTAATTTTATCGCTTTTTATTTGGTTTTCTCGCAAATTTATTATACATTGCAACGAATTTAAGTCCAATCGTTAATTATAGTAAATTACAAATGCAAAAGACTGAATTTAGTATTGAATACCCGCTATACAATTCATCATCAGCAGTGTTGTGGAATTCAATCGGCACTCCGCTCGGATTATCCGAATGGTTTGCCGATGGGGTCACAGTTACCGAAGATGAATTTGCATTTTCGTGGGATGGACATGAGCAAACTGCAGTTTTGCAACAAATCAAACCTAACTCTTTCATCAGATTCCACTGGATTGACGATGAAAATCCGGATGCATTTTTCGAACTGAAAATAGTAACACAGCCCATATCAGGCGATTTAACGCTTGTTATAACTGATTTTGCCGATCCCGGCGAAAAAGATGACCTGATACTACTATGGAATAAGCAGATAGAAGAACTGCGCAGAAAAACAGGTATGTAGATAAAAAAATCTTTAAGAAGTAAAGTCACTTTTTCAAAAATAAAATGCGGACTTTCCACATATAGTGTTTCATCCTTAAGGTATGCTGACTCTGATAACGGCATACTTTTTTTATACATTCATTTTCGGAAAAACTTCATAATCAAATGCAGAAATTATTTACCTGAATAACATATATTTAATTTAATTTCGCAATTCTTTGAATTGATTATTGAACTTTTTGCAGTAATTTTGTTGCTCTTTAATAAAAGGAAATACATGTTCAGAATAAAAAAAATTGACCTCTACATATTCAGGCGCTTTTTTACTTTATTTTTAATGACTTTTCTCATTTGCATCTTCATCCTGCTGATGCAATTTTTGTGGAAACATTTCGAAGAGTTGGTTGGAAAAGGGATAGGAATCGATGTACTGGGTGAGTTCTTCACTTATTCAATATTTACACTTGTTCCGCTGGCTTTACCATTAGCCATATTACTCGCCTCACTGATGACTTTTGGTAATATGGGAGAAAACTTCGAACTAACAGCAATGAAATCGGCCGGTATTTCGCTTTTCCGTATCATTCGTCCACTCATTATTTTTATCAGTTTTGTAAGTATCGGAGCCCTTTATTTCTCCAACAACATCCTACCAAAAGCACAGACAAAACTCTGGACATTAGTGATTTCACTCAAACAAAAGTCACCCGAGCTCGACATCCCATCAGGCGAATTTTATACCGGAATCAACGGTGTAAACCTGTATGTGCGAAGCAAGGAAGCCGGTCTGCTGAAAGACTTAATGATTTATGATTTCTCGGGTGGTTTTAACAACGCAACGGTTATGGTAGCCGATTCGGGCAGAGTTCAGTTTACTGAGGACAAGAAATATCTGTTGCTTACACTTTATGATGGTGAAAGTTTCGAGAATTTAAAAAATCAAAGGCTCAATAATTCCACTCAGAGCATACCATACCGTCGCGAAACATTTGGTTATAAGGAAATTTTACTCGATTTTGATTCAAACTTTAATCGTTTCGACGAATCGATACTCGAAGATCAGCATGTAAGTAAAAATATCACACAACTTATACAGTCCATCGATTCGGTAAGCAAAATTGTTGTGAGCCGGAAAAAGGAACAACAAACCGAATTGATTGGTCATCATTATCTTGGACGTGAGAACAACCCCTCTGTAAATCTGAAAATTAACAATAAAATCAATCTGAAAAAATACAATCCCGATTCACTCATAGCCCGTACCGACTATGCCGACATGCAAATTGTGGCAGCCACTGCAATTCAGAAAGCAAATGAAATGAAAAACCAGATTGACTACAACAATATTGTACTCGGAGATCCTCAAAAATATGTAAGCCGCCATGAAATAGAGTTACATCGCAAATTCACGCTCTCATTTGCCTGCCTGATTTTCTTTTTTATCGGAGCACCACTCGGAGCAATTATACGCAAGGGAGGATTGGGTGCACCTGTGGTGATTTCAGTACTGATGTTTATTTTTTATTATATCATCGACAATACCGGATACAAGATGGCCCGCGAAGGATTATGGACTGCATTCGAAGGAATGTGGCTGAGTTCGGCAGTGCTTTTACCGCTCGGAATCTTCCTGACTTACAAATCGGCGGTCGATGCCACTTTATTTAGTCCGGAACAATATCTGAAATTCTGGGAAGATGCTAAACAAAAATACAAACTATTCGTTACAAGGAAACAATTAAACAGGAAAAAGTAAAAAACAAAAATATGGAAGAAACAATACTTAATAGCATCGAAGAAGCTATTGAAGATATCAAAGCAGGAAAATTTGTAATTGTAGTCGATGACAAAGACCGTGAAAATGAGGGCGATTTCATTTGTGCCGCAGAGAAAATAACTCCCGAAATGGTCAATTTTATGATTACCCACGGACGCGGTGTGGTTTGTGCTCCGCTTACCGAGGAACGTTGTGATCAGTTAGATCTCGGAATGCAGGTTTCGAACAACACATCGATACATTCCACGCCTTTCACCATAAGTGTTGATAAGCTCGAAGGTTGTTCAACCGGTGTTTCGGCAGCCGACAGAGCAGCTACTTTTCAGGCACTTGCCGATCCTCAGTCGACTCCTGAAACTTTCGGCCGGCCCGGTCATATTTTTCCATTGAGAGCAAAAAACCGCGGTGTCATTCGCAGAGCCGGTCACACCGAAGCTGCTGTGGATCTGGCCCGATTAGCCGGTTTGCAACCTGCAGGTGCGTTGATTGAAATAATGAACGAAGATGGAACAATGGCCCGTCTGCCCGAACTGATGAAACTCGCTGAAAAATTTGATCTCAAGATAATTTCCATTGAAGATTTAATTGCTTACAGGCTCAAAACCGAATCGCTCGTCGAAAAAGGTGAGAAAGTAAATATGCCCACTGCTTATGGCCACTTTAAATTAATTCCTTTCCGTCAGATTTCAAACGGACTCGAACATGTGGCACTGATTAAAGGTGAATGGAAAAAAGATGAACCGGTATTGGTCCGTGTTCACTCTTCGTGTACTACCGGCGATATCTTCGGATCTATGCGTTGCGAATGCGGCGAACAACTGCATAAGGCCATGGAAATGATTGAGAAGGAAGGTAAAGGAGTAATCGTTTATATGAATCAGGAAGGACGCGGAATTGGACTGATGAACAAAATAAAAGCCTATAAGCTTCAGGAACAGGGACTTGACACCGTTGATGCAAACATACATCTCGGCTTTAATGCAGATGAACGTGATTATGGAGTTGGTGCTCAGATTCTGCGCGAAGTTGGTGTTACAAAAATTCGTTTGATGTCCAATAATCCTGTAAAAAGGATTGGCCTTGAAGCTTACGGACTATCGATTACTGAAAACGTTCCGATTGAAGTAAAACCCAATCCGTACAACGAGTTTTATATGCAAACCAAGAAACTGCGTATGGGACATGATTTAAAATATTCCAAATAATAATACCTCAGAAAATCCGCTGAAACCGGTCAAGATTTAACGACTGCACGTTCAACGGATTTTTTAATTTTTTACAAACAAAAAAAATGAAAAATGCTTTTGTAACCGGAGTAACTTCGGGTTTCGGGTATTCATTCGCTTTGCGTCTGGCCAAACTTGGTTATAATTTAATCATCACCGGTCGCAGAGCCGAACGCCTTGACGAATTATCAAAAAAAATCAGGAATGAATTTGGTGTAAGTGTATTGCCTCTGTGTTTCGACGTTAGGGATAACGACCAATGCATAAAAGCAGTTGCTTCCATCCCTGACAAATTCAAAACAATTGATTTACTTGTAAATAACGCAGGTCTCGCTGCTGGTGCAGCTCCGTTTGATGAATGTGATATCGACGACTTCGAAAGAATGATTGATACAAATGTAAAAGGCTTGCTTTATATTACCAAACTTATTATTCCACGAATGATAGAACAAAATTCAGGTCAGATTGTCAATATTTCATCCATCGCCGGAATTGAAGTCTACCCGAACGGAGCTGTATATTGCGCCTCGAAACATGCCGTAACCGCAATCACCAAAGGATTAAGAATAGATTTACTAAAATATGGTATCAAAGTAAGTTCCATTTCGCCCGGATTAGTCGAAACTGAGTTTTCAGTGGTCCGTTATCATGGCGATACCGAAAAGGCAAAGGCAGTTTATTCAGGATTAATTCCGCTGAATGCAGAAGACATTGCCGATGCTCTCGAATTTATTGTCACCCGTCCGGATCATGTCAACATCATCGACATTCAGATAAATCCGAAACAACAGGCTACTTCTACGATATCTTTCAGAAAAAATTAATTCGCTATAACTTTGAATTTCTGATTATTATACATTATCAACCGGAAATATTCAACCATTTTGACTGATAATGCATATTCGTCATGAATAAAAATAAATAAATCGGGTTGAACCGGAAAAAGAAACACGAAACACGTATCTGACAACCAATTAAGCGCAAATGTCAGTTTTTTGCTAACAAATTCAAATATTTAAAAAAAAATTCTTATTTTTGTCTTGATAAAATATAACTTGTCAATTGAATGTTAAAATGCCGGCATCAACGGCATTTTAAATTACCAAAAAAAACACTGAAAATGAACCCACTTGAATTAAACAAGGACTCCGAGATTGCTCCGGTTGAATCAATTGAAAATGAAATTTCTGCTTCAAACGAAACTGTCGAAACCAACAGCGATGAAAACATTGTAACCAATGAAATTGCAGAAAGCACAACAAATCAGGTTGAAGTTGCAACCGATGAAAATGCTGCCGCTTTGGAAAACAAAAGTGAAGAAAAGAAACAGAACCCGAAAATGCCTGATTACAACCTGTTCAGTAAAGAAGAGCTCATCGAAGCTCTGAAATCGCTGATAGAGAAGGAAATATCCGAAATTAAGGACGAAGTGGAAATTATAAAACAGAACTTCTACAAACGATTAAAAGCTGAAAATGAGGAGCTAAAACGTCAGTTGATCGAAGCAGGTGGTGATGAAAACGAATTTAAAGCCGAAAAAGATCCGCTCGAAGAAGTTATGAAATCATTGCTGAACGATTTCAGGGTGAAAAAAGCAGCTTTAACAGCACAACTCGAGAAAGACAAAGAAAATAATTTACTCCTGAAACAACACATTCTGGAACAAATGAAAAAACTTGTCGACAGCAATGAAGATGTTTCGAGCCATGTGGGTGAATTCAAATCCCTGCAATCAAAATGGAAGACAATAGGTCAGGTGCCTGCTCAACATGCCACTGAACTATGGAAACAATACAATCTGAATCAGGAATCATTTTGGGATTTACTGAAAATTAACAACGAATTGCGCGAGTACGACTTTAAGAAAAACCTCGAAGCAAAAACTCATATCTGTGAAGCAGCCGAAAAACTGGCTGATGAAGAGGATGTGGTAAGCGCATTTCAACAACTGCAAATATTACACGAAGAATGGCATGAAATCGGCCCGGTTAGCCGTGAAATACGCGAAGAAATATGGAACAGATTCAAGGAAGCATCGAGTGTAATTAACAAAAAACATCAGTTTTACTATGATGCTATTCGTAAGCTCGAGGATGATAACGCTGAACTCAAAACCGCATTGATCGGGAAAATTGAAGCCTACGATTATAGTACAATTAACAACTACAAAGGCTGGGAAGAAGCTACCAAAACTTTCCTTTCGTGGCAGGAAGAATGGAGAACAATCGGATTTGCACCACGTAAGGTGAATCAAATTCTTTTCGACAGATACCGCAAAAGCTGCGATGCTTTTTTCCTTGCAAAAGCCAATTTCTATAAAGCTTCCAAAGCTGTTCTGGCGGAAAATCTCGAAAAAAAGAAAACTCTTTGTGAACAGGCAGAGGCTTTAAAAGAAAGTACAGACTGGAAAGATACAACCGATAAACTCATTCAGTTACAGAAAGAATGGAAAACTGTGGGACCGGTAGCAAAAAAAGCATCAGATGAACTCTGGAGCAGATTTATTGCCGCCTGCGATTATTTCTTCGAACAAAAATCGAAAAGTAACTCGAAAGCCAAAAGTGCTGAATCACAAAATCTTGCCAAAAAGAAGGAATTAATTGATCAAATCAATCAACTTGAAAATAAAGGCAATTCGGCCGAAACGCTCGCCCGCCTCCGCGAACTGATTGCCGAATGGAATGCAGTCGGGCACGTACCTTTCAGGGATAAAGACAAAATTTATAAAGATTACCGTACTGCGATTGACAAACAGTTTGATGTTTTGAGTGTCGACGCTTCACAACGCAGACTCGACTCTTTCAAAAACAACCTGAAGGACATGTCGGCAAAAGGTGAAAATAAACTTCTGCGTGAACGCGAAAAATTAGTAAGGGCTTACGAACATCTCAAATCGGAAATTGCAACTTACGAAAACAACATTGGTTTCCTCAGTTCTTCATCGAAAAAAGGCGGTGGACTGATTAAAGAAATGGAACGTAAAATCGAATCGCTCAAAGAGGAGAGCAAACTTATTGAACAAAAAATAAATCTGATCGACCAAAACGTGTAAAGCTAAGATTTACACTCACAAAATCACTACGAAGACCATGCTGAAATAAATTAGCATGGTCTTCACTTTTTATCAGCTTTCAACCATACTATTCAGAAAATCTGTTCATTGCACAGCTTTTACTTTAAAGCCCTTACGTTTAAGTCCTTCGGGCAAGCCTGTTTCACCAGCCAAATGCTCCACTCCGACAACTATAAAACATGAATTCTGTTTCATCATTGAGCTTAATTTTTCTATCCATGCTTCGTTTTGCAAATTTAGTTTGGTTAAAGCTTCAGAATTTCCTGTTTTACTGTCCTCCGATCTTAAAAACAAAGCTAAGTCGTTTATTTTCTGTTTTTTATAAAGATAGCTTAGTTGAGTTAATTCTTTGACGAGACTATCTTTATTCATTATTGCTTTTGTGAGCATATCACTCTGTTTTTGCAATTCCCGGCGGTCAGTTTCTGCATTCAGAAGTTCCCGGATCGATTCAAGGCCTGTAACTTTAATACCCTTCTGATTGGCAGCTATCTGAAAATATGCATCAGTCTGAACATCATCAATTATTCCCGTTATATTTCTGAACAATTCGATTTTGTACATTTTTAAAACAAATTCCGGTTGCATTTTCGATAATTCTTTCAGACCGATTTTTAATTCCGACTTTAAGATACTGTCCACCACAGGTTGTTTGTCCGACGGGATGAAATCCCTCAGCGACTTGTCTCCCTGAATAAATGCAGTTTTCCTTAACAACGAATTCGCATCAACATTATTTGCAACCACCTCACTTACAACGACTTCACACTCGCTGAATGACTTTTTCAAACTTTGCAGGCTGTCGACAGAAGCCATTGGCATTAAGTATTGTGAACCAAAGAGATAGGAATTTTTCCTTATTCCGTTTCCTGAAATTTTCCATAACAGCTGAGCCTGTAAAAACGGCACACTCACCAACAAAATCAAAACTGCCAAAAATATACGTTTCATATTCCGAATGTTAAATCTAAAGACAAAGGTACATCATTTTCGGCACTAAAATATTATTGATACAATGATTCACAATCTTTTATATAACTTTATAAATGAACAAGTCCGAAAACCAAAAAATCATTTTTTTATTTTAAACATTTTAAAAATAATCATGACAACATTATCCGAATATTTTTATCTTTGCATAGACATAAATAACAACCATCAAACTTTAAAGAAATGACCCTCCAACAATTAGAGTATATTGTATCGTTAGACAAAACAAGGCATTTTGTAAAAGCAGCCGAAATGTGTGGTGTAACGCAACCCACATTAAGTGCTATGATTCAGAAACTTGAGGATGAACTGGATTGTCGCATTTTTGACCGCTCAATGCACCCGATTGTACCAACAGCTGTAGGAGCTCAGATTTTGCAACAGGCTCAGGTAATTTTATATCACGTCAATCAGCTGAAAGAAAATGTACTCACTCAGAAAGGCAGTACCTCCGGTTCACTCTCACTGGCAATTATTCCAACAGTGGCACCCTATTTATTGCCCGATTTAATATCAACATTCAGAAGAGATTATGCCAATATCCGGCTGAAAGTATCGGAAATGCGTACCGACACAATTATCGAAAAGTTACATAACGCTGAAATAGATATGGCCATACTTTCCACACCACTGAATGATCCGAGAATCCTTGAAGTACCACTTTATTATGAGAAATTTGTTGCTTATATTTCGCCGGGTTCATCTATTTACCATCTGAGTGAAATCTCGACCAACGATATGCCATTGGAGCAACTCTGGGTGCTTGAGGAAGGTCATTGCCTTCGTAATCAGGTTTTTAATTTCTGTGAAAATAAAATTCATTCAGCAGTTTACGAAGCCGGGAGTATAGATACTTTAGTTAAAATTGTGGACATGAATGGCGGCTATACGGTTATTCCTGAACTTCATATTGATTTGCTTAACGATACTCAAAAGCTAAACCTCAGAAAAATTGTACGTCCGGAAGCTATCCGCGAAATTTCACTTATCGTTCGCGACGATTATGTGCGTGAGGGTCTGATGAATGTCATTGCCAACACAATTAAACAAATTATACCCCAACACATGCTGGATGCCCGGCTTAAAAAGTTTGCAATTAAACTTTAACAAATATCTGAATACAATACAAGGTTTTTTGAAGTAAATACATGCTTTAATTTTTAAATCGTCTGACAACAAATAATAGTTGATTAAAATATATATTTAAAAGCCTGTTATACAATGCATTCAAATTTTAAAAAGCTGATTTTCAGAAAATTTCTGTTCCCTATACTTGCCATATTGCTGATTCTGATTATCGGTTACTGGGGTTATGTCGGCTTCGAAGGTTATTCGCCTGTGAACGCCATTTACATGATAATCACCACTTTTTCGATGGTGGGTTACGGCGAAATTCAACCTTTGACTGAAACAGGACGCATTTTCACTATGTTTTTAATCATTGGTGGCTTTTCGGTAGGTCTTTATTCCATAAGTCAGATTACAACTTTTTTTATCGATGGAGAATTGTCTAAACTATTAAAAATAAGACGAATGAACAAAACATTGAACAGCCTGAACGACCACTACATAGTATGCGGTTATGGAAAAACAGGTAAAAAAATAGTAGAAGAGCTGCTTCGAAAAAATCAGAAAGTAGTATTGATCGAAGGAAATCCCGAACGAAATGAAAAGCTCAAAGGACTTTATGATGAACATTTGATACACATTGCCGGTGATGCCACAAGCGATGAAATTTTATTGCAGGCTGGTATCGAAAGGGCAAAACACCTGATTTCAGTACTCACTACCGATGCCGAAAACCTATTTGTCACACTCAGTGCCAAGGATTTTAATAAGAACATCAAAGTAATTACAAGGGTTGAGGAATCAAATTCAACTGCTAAATTCAGAAAAGCAGGTGCCGATCACATTATTTCACCAATCGAAATCGCTTCGGAGCGTATCGTTTCCATTGTAACTTCGGGTAGCGACTTTTATGATTTTGCAAAATTTGCCGGAAATAACGGTGAATTTGATGATTACAGGTTCGGCGTTGTTCAGATCAATGCAGGAAGCGACCTGACAGGAAAATCATACCGCGAAGCTAACATTCCCCAGCGTACACATTTGGTTGTCATTGGCTTTTACTCTTTGTCCAACGAATTGCAGGTCAATCCAAAAGCCGACAATCTGATACAGTTGGGCGATCGTCTGTTGGTTTTCGGCAAGGAAAATGAAATAAATGCTTTAAAAACTTTAGCATCTTCTCATAAATAAGAATTTTTATAAGGCTGCCCGAAATCAAAGCAAATTTTGATTACCTTTGCATTTCCAAAAAACAGAAATTTGAATCTTTCCGATCTCAGACAACTTTATGCGCTGCATCCTCAGGTAAAAGCACTTGTGCAGTGGGCAAATTCTTCCGAACCGAATCTGAAAATAACAGGTTTGAGCGGTTCGTCATGCGCTTTAGTCACTGCTTCACTTTTCCGTGAACAACCCAATACACAGATAATAATTCTGAATGATGCTGACGAAGCAGGTTATTTCTTCAACGATTTAAAACAAATCCTCCATCAGGATGAAGTTTTCTATTATCCTTCATCTTATAAAAAGGCAATTAAATTAAGTCAGCTCGACACATCCAACGAAATACTCCGCACCGAAGTACTGAACCGTTTAGCCAACAATCCATCTCCCTGTATAATAGCAACATACCCGGAATCGTTGGTACAGAAGGTTATTTCAGCTCACGGAATGAAGACACGTATGCTGAAGCTCAAAGTTGGTGAAAGTCTTAGTATAGAGTTTCTGACCGAAATGCTTTTGGAATACAAATTCGAAAGAGTCGATTTTGTGTATGAGCCTGGTCAGTTTTCGGTTCGTGGCAGCATTGTCGACATTTTTTCATTCGCATACGAGTTACCATACCGTTGCGATTTTTTTGGTGATGAAGTGGAATCGATCAGAATTTTTGATATCGAAACCCAGTTGTCGAAAGAACAAAAGACTGAAATCGAAATCATTCCCGATTTACTCTTACATAAAGAAACTGCTCTGGTGTCTTTCCCGGAATTTGTATCTGTAAATAGCTGGTTTGTCTTTTCAAACGCTGCGTTTACCCGTGAACGTATCAGTCAGTTGTACGAAGAATCGTTGATAAAAGCCAATTCAGGTGAAAAATCCATTCCCGATTTGCATGCCTCACACATCACAGGAGATGAATTTATCAGACAGATTCAATCTTTCCGGAAAATTGAATGGAGCGAAAAATCAAATTTTCAAACCAAAAACGGGATTCAGTTTAACACCTCACCTCAACCAATATTCCATAAGAATTTTGATTTGGTTGCCGAAAATCTCAAAAAAGCAATTTCGGATGGATATCACCTTTATATTCTGAGCGATAGTGTCAAACAAACCGACCGTATTGCTGCCATTTTTACTGACCGACAGGACAATATTCAATTTCAACCGGTTAAAAACACACTTCACGAAGGTTTTATCGATCACGATTTATCTCTTTTGATGTACACCGACCATCAGATTTTTGATCGATTCCATAAATACCAGTTAAATACTGATAAAACACGTCGTGGTAAGGTGGTAATGACTCTCAAGGAGTTAAATCATTTCAGGATAGGCGATTATATGGTACATGTCGATCATGGTGTGGGTACTTTTGGTGGATTGGTTCGTACCAATGTGAACGGCAAAATGCAGGAAATGGTGAAACTTTTTTATAAAGACGATGATATCATTTTTGTAAGTATACATGCCCTGCATCGAATTTCGAAATATAAAGGTAAAGAAGGCGAAGCACCCCGAATCAACAAATTAGGGTCGGGAGCCTGGGAAAGGTTAAAAGAACGCACCAAATCGAAAGTCAAGGACATTGCACGTGAACTGATAAAACTTTATGCCAAACGTAAAGCCGAACAGGGATTTCAATACTCACCCGACAGTTACATGCAACAGGAACTCGAAGCCTCGTTTATTTATGAAGATACCCCGGATCAGGTAAAAGCTACAGCCGATGTGAAACAGGACATGGAATCGGCACTTCCTATGGATCGTCTGGTTTGTGGCGATGTGGGATTCGGAAAAACCGAAGTCGCAATGAGAGCAGCCTTCAAAGCCGTTAGCGACAGCAAACAGGTGGCAGTGCTTGTTCCTACAACAGTACTCGCACTTCAGCATTATAACTCGTTCAAAGAAAGATTCAAAGATTTCCCTGTCACTGTTGATTACCTGAGCCGTGCAAGAAATTCAAATCAAACAAAGGAGGTTTTGCAAAGACTTGAAAAAGGTGAAGTCGATATCATCATAGGTACTCACAAAATGGTGGGTAAAAGTGTAAAATTCAAAGACCTGGGCTTGTTGATTATCGACGAAGAACAGAAATTCGGTGTTTCGGTAAAGGAAAAGCTCAAAGAGTTAAAAGTCAATGTAGATACACTTACCATGACTGCAACACCCATTCCGCGCACTTTGCAGTTTTCATTAATGGGTGCCCGCGATTTGTCGGTTATTAATACACCTCCCCCCAACCGTTATCCTGTTCAAACTGAAATTCATTTGTTTGATGAAGACGTGATTCGTGAAGCCATACAACTCGAAATGAACAGAAATGGTCAGATATTTTTCGTAAATAACAGGATTCAATCCATTTATGCAATGGAAGCAATGATCAAAAGATTGGTTCCGGGTTGCCGTGTGGTGGTAGGTCATGGACAAATGCCGTCGGACAAACTCGAACAAATTATCATCGATTTCATTGATTACGAATATGATGTATTGGTTGCCACTACTATCATCGAATCGGGTATCGACATTCCGAATGTTAACACAATCATTATCAACAGTGCTCATACTTTCGGTCTGAGTGATTTGCATCAGTTACGGGGCAGAGTTGGCCGCAGTAACCGTAAAGCATACTGTTATCTGTTAGCACCCGAATTGAGCTCACTGACTCCCGAAGCCCGACGCAGACTGCAGGCCCTTGAAACTTTTGCCGAATTGGGAAGTGGTTTTAATATTGCCATGCAGGATTTGGACATCCGTGGTGCCGGAAATATGCTTGGAGCCGAACAAAGCGGATTCATTGCTGATCTGGGCTACGAAACATATCAGAAAATTCTTAACGAAGCCATGCACGAACTGAAAGATGAAGAATTCTCTGAATTATATGCCGAAGAAATTGCTCAGGAAAAGAATTCAAATGTATATGTCACTGATTGTCAAATAGATTCAGACTTAGAATTGCTTTTCACTCAGGAATATATCGAGAATGTTTCAGAAAGAATTTCATTGTACCGGGAGCTTGATAATATTGAAAATGAAACAGAATTACTCGAATTCGGGAAAAGACTCGAAGACAGATTCGGTAAAATACCTGACAAAAGCAGGAGTCTTTTACAGGTTGTCCGGCTGCGTTGGCTGATCATGCGATTCGGTGTCGAAAAATTAGTATTAAAAGACGAAAAAATGATTGCCTATCTTGTCTCAAATACTCAATCATTGTATTACAAATCAGAGAATTTCGGAAAAATTCTCCGTTACATGACCGTACATCCCCGCCGGTGTCAGCTTCGTGAAAAAAACAACCGCCGGTCTGTGGTTTTTTCAAATGTAAAAACAGTGGACGATGCTTTTGCCATTTTCAGTGAAATCGAAAAATAAAAATTCTATCTTTTTTACTCCCGGCTTTTCATTTTCGTTCGACTTAATCTCAACACTTTGGTACTACATACCGGAAAATGAATTTACAATTCTGCTCTGATTTATCCGGAATGAATTTGGCTGATAACGATTTTTTTTTCTATTTTTGCAATGCAAACGTTTGCATTAATTCAAATTGTAGAAAAATCATGAAAAAAACAGTCTTTCAAACCTCAGCAAAGGCAGAAATCATTAAGAGTTGCTCTCCTTTTTGTTCGTACTTAAATTTATGGTCGCTTTGCCCGAAAACTTTATTGCTGATAATTGGTATATTTTTATCTGCTTCGGGAAATGCCGGACAGGTAATGACAGGAATTGAAGTTTTGCGTTCACAAAATTTCAGGTTGCTTGAAGGTAAACGTGTAGGACTGATTACCAATCCCACAGGAGTTGACAAACATTTAAAATCGACTATCGATATTCTGTGGGAAGCTCCGAACGTTAAACTTGTTGCACTTTACGGTCCCGAACACGGTGTTCGCGGAGATGCTTATGCAGGTGACAAAGTTGAAAATGTTACTGACCCTAAAACCGGACTTCCTGTTTATTCTCTTTATGGAAAAACCCGTAAAGCCAACAGCGATATGTTAAAAGGAATCGACGTTCTGGTCTATGACATTCAGGACAACGGCTGCAGGTCATTTACCTACATCAGCACCATGGGTTTGGCTATGGAAGCTGCTGCCGAAAACAACATCGAATTTATTGTACTTGACCGTCCTAATCCTCTCGGCGGGCTCAAAATAGAAGGCAACCTGGCTGAAGATGGCTTTATCTCCTTTGTGAGCCAGTTTAAAATCCCGTATCTCTACGGTCAAACCTGCGGTGAATTAGCCCTGTTGCTGAATGAAGAACAAATGCTGAAAAAGAAATGCAAACTGACTGTCGTGAAAATGAAAGGCTGGCACAGAAAAATGACATGGGAAGATACAAAATTGGAATGGGTTGTCGCATCTCCGCATATTCCTCATAAACATTCATCATATTATTATCCGGTCACCGGAATTTTGGGTGAATTGGGCTACGTGTCGATCGGAGTCGGTTATACTTTGCCATTTCAAATTACAGGTACTCCCTGGATCAACGCTGACAGTCTGACCACTGCTATGAATAACCTTCATTTGGAAGGTGTTATATTCCGTCCTATTCACTTCAAACCGTTTTACGGAACTTTCAAAGACGAACATTGCCATGGTGTACAAATTCACATTATGAACTACAAAAAAGTAAATCTCAGCGATATTCAGTTTTATATCATGCAGGAAATTTTCAAACTTTATCCTGAAAAGGCAGTTTTTGCCAATGCAAACAAAGATCGTTTCAATATGTTTGATAAAGTAAGCGGAAGTGATCAGGTGCGATTGAAGTTTTCAGTGAATAATTCATTCGAAGACATTAAAGCCTTCTGGTACAAAGATGTTGAAGCTTACCGGAAACTTTCAAAAAAATATTATTTATATCGCTAACAACAAAACCAGCTTATTTTCTCCGGTTATCTATTTGAATTTTTACTTTTATTCATAGAAAAATGAAATCATTTATTCAGGAAATCTCAAAACATATCCCATCGACCCGAATCTACACCGACGAAATGCGACGGTTGGCATGGGGAACCGACGCCGGTTTTTACCGTCTGATTCCTCAGGTTGTAATACATTCGGAAAACGAAAATGAAATTATACAAATCCTTAAAACTGCCGGAAAACACAATCTACCGGTAACATTCCGTGCAGCAGGTACAAGCCTTTCGGGTCAGGCCATAAGCAATTCTGTACTGGTAATTGCCGGGAAAAACTGGGAAAAATATGAGATTTCTGAAGATTATAATTCCATTCGTCTTCAACCGGGTATCGTCGGTCAGCGAGTCAATGAGATTCTGAAACCTTTCGGAAAAAAATTTCCGCCCGATCCGGCCTCAATAAAATCAGCCATGGTAGGCGGAATTATCCAGAACAATGCATCAGGAATGAGTTGCGGCACGCATCAAAACAGTTACAAAATGTTGTTGTCAGCACGTCTGATTCTTGCTGATGGAACACTCCTTGATACATCCGACAAACAAAGCAAAAGAGATTTTGAAATGTCGCATCCGGCATTTGTTCGTGAAATTTGCGACCTTCGTGATCGTGTTCGTAAAGACAAAAAGCTGTGCGAACTCATCAAAAGAAAATACAGCATTAAAAATGTCACCGGACTGTCCATCAATCCTTTTGTTGAATTCGATGATCCTTTCGATATTATTTTGCATTTGATTGTTGGTTCAGAAGGCACTTTGGCTTTTCTGTCGGAAGCTACAATGAAAACAGTAATCGATTATCCGCATAAAGCAAGCGCGATGCTCTATTTTCCAAACATGCGTGCTGCCTGCGAAGCAGTGGTTCACCTGAAAAAAAGCCCTGTAACTGCTGTCGAAATGTTTGACCGGCTGGCAATTAAATCTGTCGAGAATAAACCAGGGGCTATTCCCGAATTAAAAAACCTGCCACCGGATGCAGCGGTGTTACTAATCAAAACTGAAGCAGAAACAGATATCCTTTTACATAAAAATATCGATGATATCACATCTGTCATCAAAGACTTTAACACACTCACTCCTACCCGATTCACTGATATTGAAGCGGAATACAGCGCTTACTGGAATATGCGCTCAGGAATTTTTCCGACCGTTGGAAGTACCAGACCTATTGGAACTACCTGTCTCATAGAAGATCTGGCTTTTCAAATCGACGATTTGCCGGATGCTACATCCGATTTACGCAAAATACTGATTAAATACGGATATTCGGATGCAGTCATTTATGGTCATGCCCTCGAAGGTAATTATCATTTCATTATCAATCAGTCATTTGACGATCCGAAGGAGGTGGAGCGATACGAAGCTTTGATGAATAATGTCATCGATTTGGTAGTCGATAAATATCACGGATCATTAAAAGCCGAACATGGTACAGGCAGAAATATGGCTCCGTTTGTAAAACGTGAATGGGGCGAAACCGCTTTCAAACTTATGCAGGACGTAAAAAATCTTTTCGATCCGAAAGGGTTGCTCAATCCCGGAGTTATTTTTAACGATGATCCTGATTGTCATCTTAAAGATTTCAAGCCTTTACCTGAAACTCACGAATTGATTGACAAATGTATCGAATGTGGTTTTTGCGAAATCAATTGCGTAAGCAATGGTTTTACACTTTCATCGCGCCAACGTATTATTATTCAGCGTGAAATCAAGCGTTTGAAAATTACAGGCGAAAATCCTGAAAGGCTGAAAGCATTGATGGATGATTTTGTTTATGCCGGTGAAAAAAGTTGTGCCGGCGATGGACTTTGTTCCACTTCATGCCCGGTAGGAATAAATGTCGGCGACTATATTCACTTTATAAGAGATACAAATTACGAGAACAATCAAAATGCACAAAAAATCGGTCAGTGGTCGGCCGATCATTTTTCTGCTTTATCCAATGGACTTAAAACCACACTCTGGACAGCCAATGCAGCCCGTACCGTAATCGGAAAAACTGCAATGACCGGAATCACAAAAGGATTGAGATTCATAAGCGGCAATAACATCCCGCTGTGGAATCCGGCTTTACCCAAACCGGCACCCAAACCCCGGCAACAACAACTTTCCGGCAATCCGTTGAAAGTAGTTTACTTCCCCAGTTGCCTGAACCAAATGATGGGTGCATCTCATGATGATCCCGACCAGACTCCGCTTGTTGAAAAAATGGTTGCTTTCCTTAATAAGGCAGGTTATGAAGTAATTTTCCCCGAAAAAATGAATCATCTTTGTTGTGGTACTATCTGGGAAAGTAAAGGTTTGCCAAAAGTAGCAGATCAAAAATCAGCTGAACTTGAATTAGCTCTCTACAAAGCTACAGAGAACGGAAAATATCCTGTTTTGTGCGATCAAAGTCCGTGTATTTACCGGATGAAACACACAATGCAAAATCTGAAATTATACGAACCCGTAGAATTTATTGATAAGTTTCTGCTTGACAAACTCGACTTTCACCCTGTCAATGAAGCTATTACAGTCTATTCAACCTGTACTACCATTAAAATGGGATTAACACCGACACTCGTTAAAGTGGCACAACTTTGCAGCACCAATGTGCTGGTACCGGAAGAACTTGCCTGTTGTGGCTTTGCCGGTGATAAAGGTTTTACTTTACCTGAATTAAATGCACATGGATTAAGAAAACTAAAACCACAAATTGACAAACACGGTTCGAAATATGGTTACAGCAATAGCAGAACCTGTGAAATAGGAATGGCGGCACATGGAGGAATCCCTTATATGTCAATCGTTTATCTGGTTGATAAATGTACAACCGGAAAAAAGAATGAAGCTGATTTAATTTAATAATGTACCGGTACAGAAATCAGACCGGCTGAATCCCGGATGACTGGCTGTTTTGTTAAGAAAAAATACTCTTCAACTTTCTGATTATCAAAATATAAAATCCGGATTTTACTAAATAAATTATATATAATATTAAAGTGCAACAATCTGTAAAACTAAAAAATCCAATTTTTTTTACTTAATTTGCATACATAAAACTTTTGGCAGAACCGTACCAACTGATTATAAAATAAAGAACAAAGAACAAATAAAAATTTTAAAAATGTACAACCCAATAACCGGCACTGCAGCTTACTGACATTTCAGCTCATTAGCACATTGTTCTATTGGCAAATTTAATATAATGAAACACACAACAAACCGAATTTCAACACTTTTACTTATTTCACTTCTTATTCTCGGTAACGCAATCTGGGCACAGCCGCGTAAACGTGAAATGAGAGCAGTATGGGTGGCTACTGTAGCCAATATAGACTGGCCCAGCCAACGAAATCTGAGTTCCAAATCACAACGCATCGAAATGCGCAAAATTCTCGACGATTGCACAAAAAATAATATCAATGCAATTGTGCTTCAGATACGTCCTACTGCCGATGCTTTTTATCCTTCACAATTAGAACCCTGGTCGCATTGGTTGACAGGAAAACAGGGAAACCGGCCGGCTGATTATTATGACCCGCTTCAATTTGTTATTGAAGAAGCACATAAACGTTGTATTGAAGTACATGTATGGCTCAATCCTTACCGTGTAACCAACAGTGATCATCTCGATATTCTGAGTAAAAATCATTTATATTACAAAAACAAGGACCTGTTTGTCAGGTATGGAGGGAAATATTATTTCGACCCTGGATTAGACGAAACACGCGAATTTTTAAACCTGGTAGTTGAAGATGTTGTTGAAAGATACGATATAGACGCCATCCATTTTGATGATTACTTTTATCCTTACCGTGTTGCAAACGAAGATTTTCCGGATGATAAATCTTTTAAAAATAATCCCCGTGGTTTTGCTCCTGACCGGAAAGACGATTGGCGTCGGAACAATGTAAATCTGGTTATTGCCGAACTTCAGAAAACCATAAAGAGCATAAAACCCTGGGTTGAATTCGGAATTTCTCCTTTTGGAGTCTGGCGCAACGACAATGTCGACCCTCAGGGTTCGGCAACACGGGCCGGAGTTCAGAATTATGACGACCTGTATGCCGATATTTTAAAATGGCTTCGTGAAGGTTCGATTGATTATGTCGTACCGCAACTTTACTGGGAAATAGGGAAAAAAGTAGCCGATTACAGCGTTCTTCTGAAATGGTGGAGCGACAACAGTTACGGTAAAAACCTGTATATCGGACTCTATGCATCACAACTTGGCATGTCTAAAGTTCCCGATGCATGGCGCAACGGAAATGAAATAACCCGCCAGCTCAATCTTAACAAACAATTTCAGAATGTTGATGGAGCCGTTTTCTTTAGTGCTTCCGGTTTTTTCAAAAATAAACAGGGACTCAACGATAGTTTGCAAAATAATTATTACAAATATCCGGCTATATGTCCGATCAACAGGAACATACAGGGAGAACCTTCAGCACAGCCACAAAACATGAGAATTCTTAAAGATGGAGACAATGCTTATCTTGTTTGGGATGAAGTAAATGAAGAAGGTGGTTGTAAAATTGCTTATTACGTGGTTTATGCTTTCAAAGGTAAAAAAGTGGGCGATATGAATGACGCTTCTGCCATTCTCACCCGCACCACCGAAAATTGCATCAATTTAAGAGATTTTGAAAAAAAACTGAAGGGGAACTATACTTTTGTGGTGACAGCCATCAACAGGTACAAACACGAAAGCGTACCAACACATGGAGTAACCCGCAGATTATAAAGGAGAAAAAACCTTTTCTTTTCTGGTTCAACGTGACTTCATTCAAACATGAAGTATTTATGAGTCTGCAAACACTTTTATGAATTCATAGTTGATAAAATAAAAGTTTGATCGAACCAATCATCCTGAAAATTATATTGCGCAAAGAGATCTGTTTTATAAATATAAATTTAACAATCTCTTTGCGCTTGTTTTTTCCTGATAAAAAACTCTTCACTTTAGTTTCTTTCATATCATCAATAATTTTAATTATCGCATGCAAGTCTGACTTAACTCACCATTTTCGTTAAAAGTTCAAGCCGAAGTTTAAATTCTCAATCGCCTTAATGGCATGATTTTTGATTAATTCCGACAAAAAAACCACTAAAATTACAGGAGGTGAAATTATGAAAACCAAGATTTTATTTCTGCAGTTAGCCATGTTTTTATCTATTGGCTTATATGGTCAGAAAACTGAAATGATTGATGACGTTTACTTCAAACCCGGAAGTAAATCCATCCTGAACAACAATGATGTGAAAAGTAAAAAAGTTGTTAAGCAGCAGGGGAAGTATTTAAACGGAGCAAAAGAAATAATTTTCGTTGACCGCGATTCAGTTGAAATTGTCACCCCTGATTCAAAATATTTATTAGCAAAAGCGAATGATAGCACTGAATTATCTCAAAACAATGAAGATGAAAACGGAGGTCATTATTTAAATGAATTTAACGGGTCGCAATCTGACCTCGAATATGCTGAACGCATAAGACGTTTTCATAATCCCAAATACACTATATTTATCGGAGATCCGAATTATTCAGACATTTATTTTTTGAATAATTTCGACTGGAACGTCTATGTTGATGGTTCTTATGCTTATGTAACACCAACCTGGACAAATCCATATTGGTTTGATTACATGTATCGTCCGTACAGCTATAACAACTGGTACTGGGGCAATAGCTGGTATTCTCCTTATTCAGTTTATGGAGGTTGGGGATATAACAACTGGGGAAGTCCATTCTACGGAGGTTGGGGCTACAACTATTGGGGAAATCCATATTATGGCAGCTGGGGTTACCCCTATTACGGGTATGGTTATGGCTATGGTTATGGTTACGGTTATGGAAATTATGGATGGGGCTACCCTTATTACGGATATCACAATCACTGGAATGGCGGATATGCAAATACCAATTTAAACAGACGTAATGACCCAATGAATAACGAAGCTAACCGCAGGGTAGCAGGAACATCACGCTCAAGTCAGGGGGTCAGCCACAGGATGGAAGCATTAACAATCGGAGGTGACAGAACAAGCTATTCCGGCAGAAATACTTACACTTCATTAAGCAATTCAAATAGCAGGACAGGTGCAGGCATCAATTCAGGTTTGAGATCTGATGCAGGTTTATCAGGTAGTTTCAGAAATTCAAATACAGATAATACACGATCATCGTCCATCAGAAGTACTGCAGATGGCATGCCTGTAGGCAATAACAGAAATTCCGGTTATACTACAAATGACAACAGCACTAACAGATCGGATTACTCAACTTCAAATCGTGGAACTTATAACTCATCAAACCGTCAGACTTATAGTACAGGTTCACGTACCGGAAATATTAACAACGGTTCTTCATCAACATCATACCGTACGTCTATCGGTTCGACTGCACCAAGAACCAGCTATTCAACAGGTACTCCGACAAGAACATATAATGAAAGCAATTCTTCATCAAGAAGTTCATATCCGAACAATTCTGTAAGCTCATCCCGATTTAACGGTCCGGTGAGCACACCATCATATTCAGGCGGCAATTCAGGTTCTTCAAGTTCGGGAAGCAGCAGTAGTAGCAGTGGTAGTTCACGCAGTTCCGGCGGTGGTGGCGGAGGCAGAAGATAGTATATCAACAGGAAAAATTCCTGTAATTGAATCTGCAACAAACGTGAAAATCAATTCATTTCCAACAGTTTTTCCAAAAAAGAACAAACAAGGAACAAATCATCTCAAAAACAAAGTATTATGAAACGTACAATAATATTTCTTTCGCTTACACTTTTATGCGTTTTGAGTTACTCTCAAACTTTATATGACGGGCTCAAAACAAGCATATACGACATTTCGGGCACAGCAAGATACAGCTCAATGGCAGGAGCATTCGGGGCTTTAGGCGGAGATGCATCATCAATAAAAGACAATCCTGCAGGATTAGGTATCTTTCGCAAATCTGAGATCTCCTTTAGTACTGATTTTCTCAATCAAAAAACAGAATCAGCCTGGAATGAAACACATTCAAACAATTCAAGAACGGGTTCCGTTTTTAATAATTTCAGCTATATAATGGCATTACCAACCTGGAGAAACGAGAGCGGCACAAAAGGACTTCTTAGTTCGAATTTTTCATTTACGTACAACAAACTTAAAAATTTTGATCGTAAAACAGACATTAACAGTAAAAGTGTCAATTCATCGATGACGGATTACTTTGGCTATTTTACAGGAGATTTACCCAACAGTTCTTTAGAATGGGACAACTATCCGCAAAACGGAATCAGCTCACCATTCGATAATGTTGATTTACCATGGATGTCGGTAATGGCTCATTACGGAAGACTTATAAGACCGTACAACAATGGTTGGGAATCACTGCTCTCCAATGGTGAAAAGGTTACTCCTTCGTACGTACTGAATGAAAATGGAAAAATCAATGAGTATTCTGTTGGCTGGTCGGGAAACTTCAGCAACAGACTATACCTTGGAGCAACACTTAATTTACAATCAATTGATTACAGTGCTCACAGCATATATAATGAGGAATTTGGAAATAACGGAGGAATGACACTTGTGAACGATATTTTCACCACCGGAAACGGCGTCAACCTTAACGTCGGAGCAATTATGGTTCCGGCAGATTTCATGAGAATAGGCATCGCGTTGCATAGTCCGCTGATTTACAAGCTCACAACGACAAATTATTCAACACTGTCATTTAATACAACTGTAGATGGAAGTCTGGAATCTCCATCAAATAATAAAGATTATGAATTCAAAACACCAATGGTATTGAATCTGAGCACTGCTTTTATTCTTAATTCAAAGGGATTATTCAGTATTGAGTATGTACTGACTAACTTTAGTGGAGCCAAAATGATGGATCAGAACGGCAACACAGATGAATATAAATATGATAATGTGGACATTAAAAACATGCTTAATAACTCTGGTACAATAAAAGTCGGAGGAGAATATAAGCTAACCGATAATTTAGCACTGCGTGGTGGTTATGCATACACGGGCAGCATCACAAAGCCCGATGCAACGAAATGGATGGCGGAAACAACAGTCAGAACAGATCCTGAATTCTTTCTGCACAATAGCACAAGTTATCTGACAGCAGGTTTTGGCTATCGAACATCAGGTTGGTTTATCGATTTTGCCCTCGTACATATAATGCAGAATGAAAGTTATTATGCATTTAACTCTAAAGGGATGGATCAGGCATTTGCAACTAATCCGGCTGAAGTAAAAACAACCGACGACAAATTAGTATTAAGTTTAGGTTTGAAATTCTGATTTTTTGAATACAAACAAACTCATAAAGAAGGATCGGCACACTTTGCCGGTCCTTTTTTATATATGTTTGTATTTAATTTTCTTCAACCCTGAAATTCTTCGGATGGCAGGATATTTCATGAAAAACAAAAATTTGCGAATCAGCACTATCAGTGTTTTACTACAATTTAAGAATAGAATTCATACTTTTATACTAATTTTTGCAATCTCCACATTGCAAAATGAATTATTTGTATTAATTTTGCACCCAATTAATGGAGTATGGAGGCGTTTTATAAAACACATAACTATTTGGTCGAACGAGTGGAATCACCTGTTCGCCGTCAGTTAATGGATGAAATAGACTGGACGCACCGTTTGATAGGCATTAAAGGCAGTCGCGGAGTAGGCAAAACCACATTTTTACTACAATATGCCAAAGATAAATATGGCACCGACCGCAGTTGTTTATACATTAATTTCAATCAGCTTTATTTTACCGAACACACTTTAGTTGAATTTGCCGGAGAATTTTGTTCGAACGGAGGAAAAACACTTTTAATAGATCAAACTTTCAAATACGAAAACTGGTCGAAGGAACTGCGACAATGTTATGACCTTTATCCCGAACTGCATATCGTTTTCACAGGCTCATCGGTAATGCGATTAATAGAGGATAATACTGACATACAGGACATTGTAGCCTCATATAATTTAAGAGGATTTTCTTTCAGAGAATATCTGAATTATAGTACTCAATCGGATTTTTCATCTTACCGGCTTGAAGATATATTGCAGCATCACACAAGTATAGCAAGTGAAATATGTGAAAAAGTACATCCACTGGATTATTTTCAATCGTATCTGGAACATGGATTTTATCCGTTTTTTCTGGAAAACAGAAATTTTTCAGAGAATTTGTTAAAGACGATGAATATGATGCTCGAAGTGGATATCCTTTTGATAAAACAGATAGATCTGAAATATTTATCAAAAATCAGAAAACTACTGTACATTTTGATGAAGAGTGCACCTGCAGGGCCAAATGTCAGCCAATTGAGTGTAGAGATTGAAACATCACGGGCAACAATAATGAATTACATTAAATATTTAAAAGATGCCCGTTTGTTGAATTTGCTTTATGCTGAAGGGGAAGAATTTCCGAAAAAGCCAAAACAGATTTACGTGCAGAATACAAATTTAATGCACGTAATAAACTACGATGGAATAAATAAAGATGCTGAAAACCGTACATTTTTTTACAATGCTTTACATGCGAAACATAAGGTAAATACAAGCCGGAACCACAATGAATTCATAATTGATCAACAATATTTCTTCAGATGTGAAAACAAACGACAGCATATTCACACCAACAAATATTACACAGTGGTGAGTGATGCGGAGACAGGGATAAAAAATGAAATTCCCCTGTGGTTATTTGGATTTCTTTATTGAACATCAACATGTTATCCTCGAAATGGATAAATTATTTTTTGAAATTAAATAATAAATATAAACAAGCAGGTAATAAAATTCACAAATAATTTTTATTACTTCAATAAATTACAATCAAAATGGCAAAAACAAAAAAGTTTTTAACCTGTGATGGAAATCAGGCTGCTGCGCATATTGCGTATATGTTTAGCGAAGTAGCAGCGATTTATCCAATCACTCCTTCGTCCACGATGGCTGAATATGTTGACGAATGGGCTGCAACCGGACGAAAAAACATGTTCGGTGAAAAGGTTCAGGTTCAGGAAATGCAATCTGAAGCCGGAGCAGCTGCTGCAATGCATGGTTCGTTACAGGCAGGTGCCCTGACTTCAACATTCACTGCATCTCAGGGACTTTTGCTTATGATTCCGAACATGTACAAAGTCGCCGGAGAATTACTTCCGGGCGTATATCATGTTTCGGCTCGTGCATTAGCTTCACATGCACTATCCATTTTCGGTGATCATCAGGATGTAATGGCTGTACGTCAGACAGGTTGTGCAATGTTTGCCACAGGTTCGGTACAGGAAGTTATGGATCTTGCAGCTGTGGCTCATTTAGCTTCATTAAAGACCCGTGTACCTTTTGTACACTTTTTTGATGGATTCCGCACTTCGCACGAAATTCAGAAAATTGAAGAAATTGACGGAGAAGCAGTAGTGGGATTATTAGATAAGGAAGCATTGCAGCAATTCAGAAATCGTGCATTAAGTCCTGAACATCCTGTAGTGCGCGGAACAGCACAAAATCCGGATATTTACTTCCAGGCTCGTGAAGCATGTAATCCATTTTACGATGCAATTCCGGGAGTTGTGGAGGATTATCTCGGAAAATTAAGTGAAATTACCGGACGTAAATATGGTTTGTTTGATTATTACGGAGCAGCTGATGCTGATCGGGTTGTGGTTGCAATGGGTTCGGCTACTGAAGCCATACGTGAAGGAATTGACTATCTGACAGCAAAAGGTGAAAAAGTAGGTTTGATTTCTGTACATCTTTATCGTCCGTTTTCGGCCAAACATTTCCTTTCTGTATTGCCTGAAACTGCAAAACGTATTTGTGTTCTGGATCGTACCAAAGAACCCGGAGCCGGAGGAGAACCTCTTTATCTTGATGTTAAAGATGTATTGTATGGCAGCAAAAACCAACCATTGGTAGTAGGTGGTCGTTACGGATTATCATCAAAAGACTTTACACCTGCTCAGGTACTGGCAGTATATCAGAATTTAGCACTTCCATCACCCCGTAATCAGTTTACTGTAGGTATTGTTGATGACGTAACATTCACTTCACTTCCACTTGGCGAAGAAATACCTATGGGTGGAGAAGGAACTTACGAAGCAAAATTCTATGGTTTAGGTGCTGACGGTACTGTTGGTGCAAACAAAAATTCAATAAAAATTATAGGCGACAATACAGACAAGTATTCACAGGCCTATTTTGCTTATGATTCAAAAAAATCGGGTGGATTTACCTGTTCTCACCTTCGTTTCGGAAATACTCCGATTCGTTCAACTTATCTGGTTACAACTCCCGACTTTGTTGCATGTCATGTTCAGGCATATCTTCGTTTGTACGATGTAACAAAAGGTTTGAAAAAGAACGGAACATTCCTGTTGAATACTGTATGGAATGTAGAAGAAGTGAAAAAGAATCTGCCGACAAAGGTGAAAAAATACCTTGCAGCTAATAATATCACTCTGTATATCATTGATGCAACGAACATTGCACAGGAAATCGGATTGGGTAATCGCACCAACACAATTCTTCAATCAGCATTTTTCAAAATCACCAATGTAATTCCTTATGAACTGGCAGTTGAAAAAATGAAATATGCCATCGTAAAATCGTATGGTAAAAAGGGTGAAAAAGTCATTAACATGAATTATGCTGCCGTTGATCGTGGAAGCGAATATCAGGTTGTTGACATACCTGCTGAATGGGCTGATTTAAAAGATGATGAAGATATTATTGACAGCAACTTCCCTGATTTTGTTAAGAATATTGTAGTTCCGATCAATGCTCAGGCAGGTGATGACATTCCTGTTTCGGCATTTAAAGGACGCGAAGACGGAACCTGGGACAAAGGAACCACAAGATTTGAGAAACGTGGTGTTGCTGCATTTGTGCCTGTATGGGACAAAGACAACTGTATTCAGTGTAATCAATGTGCTTATGTTTGTCCTCACGCTGCCATTCGTCCGTTTATGCTGGATTCAAACGAAGCAGCAAAA
The DNA here is from genome assembly GCA_937897985.1 of uncultured Paludibacter sp. Taxonomy (GTDB): domain Bacteria; phylum Bacteroidota; class Bacteroidia; order Bacteroidales; family Paludibacteraceae; genus Paludibacter. Next base: position 105,279 of record CALCBD010000033.1, read on the forward strand.
GCTCCGTTTGCCGCAGATACACTGAAAGCTAACGGAAAACAATTTGCCGACATGAGCTTCCGTATTCAGGTGGACGTACTCGACTGTATGGGTTGCGATAACTGTGCAGAAGTTTGCCCGGGCAATAAAAACGGAAAAGCTTTAAAAATGGTTCCTATCGAAACTCAGTACGAAAATCAAACCAACTGGGATTTCTGTGTAGAAAACGTAAAAACCAAACAACATTTGGTGGACACTAAGGCCAATGTTAAAAACTCACAGTTTGCAACTCCTCTGTTTGAATTCTCCGGAGCTTGTGCAGGTTGTGGTGAAACTCCCTATGTGAAATTAGTTTCACAATTATTCGGTGATCATCAATTGGTGGCAAACGCAACCGGCTGTAGTTCAATCTATTCAGCTTCAGCACCTTCGACACCATATACTACAAACGACGAAGGTCACGGACCGGCATGGGCAAATTCACTTTTCGAGGACAATGCTGAATTCGGACTGGGAATGTTGTTTGCAAATGAGCAAATGACCGAACGCCTGAAACGTTTAATGACAGATGCAATAGCTGATAACTGCTGTTCGGATGAATTGAAAGGATTATTCAGTGAGTGGATTGAATTCAACAAGAGCTATGATAAAACCAAAGAGCTGGCTGCAAAGATAATTCCTCTGGTGAGCGAACGTAAATGCGGTTATTGTGCTCAAATAGCTGATCTTTCAAAATATCTCGTTAAAAAATCGCAGTGGATTATCGGCGGAGATGGCTGGGCTTATGATATTGGTTTCGGCGGTCTGGATCATGTAATTGCTTCAGGCAAAAATGTTAACATACTGGTACTTGACACTGAAGTTTACTCCAACACAGGAGGACAGTCATCAAAATCGACACCGGTAGGTGCAGTGGCTAAATTCGCAGCTTCAGGTAAAAAAGTTCGTAAAAAAGATCTTGGCATGATTGCCGCAACTTACGGCTATGTATATGTAGCTCAGGTTGCTATGGGTGCAAATCAGGCACAAACTCTGAAAGCAATTCGCGAAGCCGAAGCATACGATGGACCATCGATTATTATCGCTTATTCTCCATGTATCAGTCACGGATTGACTTCCGGAATGGGACGAGCCAACGAAGAACAGGAAAAAGCTGTCAAATGCGGTTACTGGCATTTGTATCGTTACAATCCCGATTTAGCTGCTGAAGGTAAAAATCCTATGCAGCTGGATTCAAAAGAACCAAACTGGGATGAATTCCAGAATTTCTTAAAAGGCGAAGTTCGTTATACTTCACTTATGAAACAATTCCCCGAAGAAGCCGAAGAACTTTTCAAAGCTGCTCAGGAAAATGCCTTATGGAGATATAACGGCTACAAACGTTTGTCGGAAATGGTATTCTAATCTGTTGAAAGAACAGAAACCTAAAATAAATAACTCCGGACAGCTTTATTAAAGTTGTCCGGAGTTTTTTTGTTGACTGATAATATTAACAGTAATGAAGCTGCAAAACAAAAATCTGTTATTTAGTTAACAAATCTTTGAGCTCAATATCTTTTTTATTTATGAAAACGTCGTTGTGAAAATAATCAAGTTTACGTAATGTGTAAGCTAAAGTTGATTTTTCGGTTTCGTTTAAATTGCCGGTAACAATTTGTGATACCATTTGCATCTGAGGCAGAATTTTGTATATTTCAGCTCTGCCATACTCAGTCATATTCACCATAATACTTCTCTTATCACTCTCATTATCTGCCTGTTCAATCAACCCCAGTTTAATAAGTCTGTTGATAATTTCAGTTCCCGATGTTTTCTCCATGACCTGTTTCTGAATCAATTCTGATTTACTCAGATTTTTATAAGTCATAAGGGTCATTAAAAAAGAAAATTCGTCGGCCGATTTGATTGGACTGTTTCTAAGAGCTTTACGGATATAACCTTTGGCATATCTGAAAAGCAATACAATAAGTATGGAAATATCGGTAGCAGGACCCGTCTGCGCCTTATCGTCAAAGGCCTCATAATTGCCCCTTAATTCGTTGGTTTTCACATTTTCAGGTAAATGTTTACTGTTCAGAAAACCTAAGAAATCGCTGAAATTCGGATTAGAACCGGTTTTCCCGGTTTCTGATTCGTACTCATCCAGATACTTCACTAATTCTATTAAAATTTCCTTTGTTACCATTTGGATAAAAATTCAAAAAAATGGATAATACAAAAAATAATTCATTTAATTAAGACTTCGATTGAACTTTTTTGTACCATATTTGTAATATATAATACAAATATACACATTATTGTTCATTTTAAATTACAAAATTATGCATCTTTTTGTTGCTACCAACTATAAAATATCAGCATTAGTAACCAAAAGTTACAGTAATTCCTTTTACTTATCCACTCTTTTGCTGGAAAAGAAGGTCAGACAGGCCATTCATTCCATATATGGTTTTGTCAGGTTTGCAGATGAAATTGTTGACACTATGCATGAATTTGACAAAAAGCAATTACTTGAACAATTTGAATCGGACATGAATAGTGCCATACAAAATGGTATTTCGCTTAATCCGGTATTAAATTCTTTTCAATTGACAGTTAATGAGTATAAAATCCCACGCATATTCATTGATGCTTTTTTGAGCAGCATGAAAATGGATTTGGAGAAAAACACCTTTCTGACACAGGCTGAAACTGATAAATATGTTTATGGTTCGGCAAATGTAGTAGGTTTAATGTGTCTGAAAGTATTTTGTAACGAAAATTCACAACTCTTTAATGAACTCAGAGAACCTGCTGAAATGTTAGGATCGGCATTCCAGAAAGTTAACTTTTTAAGAGATCTGAAGGATGATACTGAAATACTTCACCGAAATTATTTCCCTTCATTCGAAAGAGAGAATTTCAGCGAAAAGGATAAACTGAAACTGATAAAAGAGATTGAGGAAGAATTTAACATAGCACTTATGGGAATAATTAAATTACCCGGACGCTCAAAATTAGCTGTCTACACAGCTTACAACTATTACCGGAAATTACTTTTCAAAATAAAAAAAAGTGAAGTGTCAGATATTTTTAAACGAAGAATCAGAATTTCAAATGTTCTGAAATTAAGTATCATGGCCCGGTCGGCAATTGAATACAAATTAAAGCTTATTTAACAAAAAAATATGAGAGAAAATGAAGTAATTCTGGTAGATGACAATGATCAGCCTATCGGAACTATGGAAAAAATGGAAGCGCATGAAAAAGCCCTGTTACACAGAGCTATTTCAGTATTCATCACTAATTCGAAAGGCGAATGGCTTTTGCAGCAACGTACTTTTGACAAATATCATTCAAAAGGATTATGGACGAATACCTGCTGCAGCCATCCGTTTCCGGGTGAAACTCCTCACGAGGCTGCCGACAGGCGTTTAATGGAAGAAATGGGATTGAAAACCCGCTTGAAAGAAGTCTTTAGTTTTAAATACATACAAAAACTTGAAAATAATTTAACAGAGCACGAATTTGACCATGTTTTTACAGGCGTTTCCGATCAGGAACCACAACCACATCCTGATGAAGTAATGAGCTATAAATATGTGGATTACAATCAAATTAAGCATGATTTAGAACTTCATCCCGAGAATTATACAGCCTGGTTCAAACTTATCTTTGAGAGAGTAGGAAGTCTGATACATTAAGTTTTAATGAACAGTACAAACAATAACCAATTCATTTTTAAATATTTAAATCAATTGAAAGAGAACATCAGGAAATATCCGTTCGAAATAAAAATCTTTCTTGCAATCTTTTACATCGTAGGGGTTGTTGCTATTTATTGGCCTCAAACATCCGGTTTATTCATGTCAATGACCCCATTTGCATTATTACTTAGTATCGGATTTCTTGCTTGTTTTCACGAAAATACCGACATTAAAAGCCTCAGGGTGTTTTCAGTTATACTTATCACCGGATACCTGATTGAAGTTGCAGGAGTAAATACCGGATTAATTTTCGGAAAATACAAGTATGGCGATAACCTTGGATTTAAATTATTTAACACTCCATTAATAATTGGATTCAATTGGTTATTAATAACTTATATCACTTCATCGATTGCAGATCAATTAAAAATCAATGTTCACTTAAAAGTATTTTTTGCCTCGTCTCTGATGTTAATTTATGATTTAATACTCGAGCAACAGGCTCCAAGGCTTAATTATTGGGAATGGAACAATGCAATAGTTCCCTTGCAGAACTATGCAGCCTGGTTTGGGATAGCTGTTTTGTTTCAATATCTGATTAAAATAAATAAAATCAGGACATCGAACGCATTATCACTTACAGTTTATCTATATCAGTTGATGTTCTTTCTTGCTTTAATCTTTAAACAATAATTTAACAAAAATGGATGAAATATGATAAAAGCAAGTCATAACCCATTGCTGTATAAGTTCTTTAAAATTTACAGCACCATAAAAATAAAAAACAATTTTAACAAAGTTCATATCTGTGGTGATGTCGATGTTTTAAATCAGTCTGTGTTGTTAATTGCAAATCACATTAGCTGGTGGGATGGTTTCTGGACTTTACACCTGTGTATTAATAAATTAAATAAAAAGTTCTATTTTATGATGCATGAAAATGAACTAAAAAAGCGTTGGATATTCAGTCATTCCGGTGGTTTTTCAGTAACAAAAGGGTCTAAAAGTATAGTAGAAACCATCAATTACAGTGTCGATTTGTTAAACGACAGCAACAATCTGGTTTTAATGTTCCCTCAGGGTAAGCTTAATTCACTCTACAACGATGAATTCATTTTTCAAAGTGGTGTAGAACGAATCGTTGAAAAAGCTCAAAATACTAAAGTAATATTTCAGGTAAGTATGATTGACTATTTTGATCATCCGAAGCCCGAATTATTTTTGTATCTGAAGGAATATAAACCAGCTGACGGCATGAGAGAGAGCATTCAACAATCGTTTAGCGAATTTTACAAAACCTGCGCAGGGCATCAAAAAAGAATGGAAAAATGATTTATATAGCTGTATTTATAATTGCATTTTCAGTTTTACAACTGATTGTTTCGCTTATTAATCTCATAGTAAGTCCATCGGTTAAAACACCTCATCCCGAAAACAGAGAACTCATTTCGGTAATGATTCCTGCACGCAATGAGGAAAATAACATTTTAAACATAATTTCGGACTTACAGCATCAAACTTATAAAAATCTTGAAATCATCGTATTCGACGATCAGTCCACTGATAAAACTGCGGAATTGGTTAGTCACATGGTTCGTTATGATAGCAGAATCCGGCTGATAAGTTCGAACTATTTACCACAAAACTGGCTTGGAAAAAATTATGCCTGCCATCAAATGTCGCTCGAGGCAAAAGGTGAATACTTACTTTTTATTGATGCCGACGTCCGACTGGAGGAGTATGCAATAAGCAATTCATTTCATTATTTAAGTGAGAATAAAATAAACTTATTATCAGTTTTTCCGAAGCAAATGATGTTAAGCACGGGAGAAAAAATGACAGTTCCTCTGATGAACTACATTTTATTAACACTTCTTCCGCTGTTTTTGGTATTAAAATCAAAATTTCCTTCTTTGTCGGCTGCTAACGGTCAGTTTATGATGTTCGATACGATGACCTACAAGCATGAACTTCCACACGAATTGATGAAATCGGAAAAGGTGGAAGATATAAAAATTGCCCGTTACTATAAAATGAAGAGTTACAGAGCTGCCTGCATTGCAGCAAATGATCAGATCAGTTGCAGGATGTACAATAGTTATGACGATGCGCTGAATGGTTTTTCGAAGAATATTATTATGTTTTTTGGTAATTCAATCGTTGTCTCGGTACTTTTTTGGTTGGTTACCACATTCGGTTTTATTTTCGTATTGGCTGAGTTACCATTTAATTATTTCATATATCTGATTTTAGTGCTTATCAGTACACGTATCATAGTTTCGTTAAAAAGCGGACAGCATATCATTTCCAATATCATCTATATGATTCCTCAGCAAATAAATTTAATCACTATGATTATAAAATCGAAAAAAAATGAAGTTCAGGGTAATTATGAATGGAAAGGAAGAAAAATAAAATAAAAACAATATTTAAAACACTGAAATATAACTAATTGTATTTTTGCGGTTTTTTACATTGGAATATGACTGAAAAAAAGTAAAGCTCAACAAAATCAAAAATAAAGCAATGAAAAAAGTATTAATAGTCGGAACCGGATTAGGTGGATTGACAACAGCAATGAGATTAATTAAAAAGGGTTACAGGGTTGAAATGCTCGAAAGAAACGCACAGGCCGGAGGTCGATTGAATCAGATTAAAAAAGATGGATTTACGTTTGATACCGGACCGAGTTTCTTTAGCATGTCTTACGAATTCAGACAGTTTGCAAAAGATTGCGGGATTGACATTCCCTTTAAGTTTGTGGAATTGGATCCGCTTTATTCGGTGAATTTCAGCGGAAGTCCCAAAACTTTTTCATTGTACAAGGATTTGGATAAATTAGCAGCTCAATTTGCAGAGGAAGAACCGGATTTCAGAAAAAAAATGGAGAAATACCTCAAAAAATCGGGAGCTTTGTACAACGATACTGTGCAATTGGTAATTAAATCAAATTTCGACTCAGTGATCGGATATTTGTTTACATTAGCTAAAGTAAATCCGGCACATATTCCGCAACTTTTTCTTAGCTTCTGGCAACACGTAAAACATCATTTTGATTCGAAAGAAGCACAGCAGATTATTTCTTTAATAGCATTCTTCCTTGGCCGAACTCCATTCGATACATCGGCAATTTACTCATTACTTTCACACATCGAATTCAACCACGATGGTTATTATAATGTAGAAGGCGGAATGTATAAAATTGTAGAAGGTTTGGTAAACGAATTACAAAAATCGGGGGCAGACATACATTACAACACTGAAATCGTTGGATACAGGAATACGGGCAACAAAATAACTTCGGTGATTGATACAAACGGAAAGGAATGGACAGCAGACGCAATTTTAATTAATGCAGATGCTGCGGTCTTCAGGGGAAGGGTACTTAAACGAAAAAAATTCAGCGAAGGAAATCTCAGAAAAATGAACTGGACAATGGGATATCTGACTTTTTATATTGGTGTAAAAAATAAATTAGCACAAATCAATCATCATAATTATTTTCTTGGAAATAACTTTGAAGAATATGCGCACAAGCTTGAACAACAGCCTGACACACTCGAAAAGCCTTACTATTACGTGAATGTACTTTCGAAACATAATCCACAGTGTGCACCCGAAGGTTGCGAAAGCCTGTTTTTTGTTTGTCCCGTTCCCAACCTGCTGTATAAACCCGATTGGAGTGACAAAGACAAAATAGCAGACAGTATCATCGACGATTTTGGTAAACGTATAGGGCATGATATTCAATCTGAAATAATCTCGCGAACAGTTTACACCCCTCAGGATTGGGAAAAACGTTTCAATTTATATATGGGTAGCGGGCTCGGACTTTCGCATAATTTAATGCAAATCGGAGCATTCAGGCCATCGAACAGGGACGAAAAATTCAGAAATCTTTTCTACGCAGGAGCATCAACTGTTCCGGGAGCCGGATTGCCTATGGCGGTTATCAGTTCGGGGCTGGCTTACGAAAGAATTGAAAAATACCTGAATGAATAAAGATTGAAACGGTTGAAAAAGCAGTTTTGCTGGTGTTTATTGAAAAAATTCATTTTGACCTTCTGTTTCATGCATTTTTTAGTATAATTTTGCAGCTCAAAAAATCAGCTCAAAAAAGTATTTAAAATGCACAGGGAACATAGATGGATACATTATTTATTACTGCTCTTTGGCATACTTTGTATTTCATGGTCGGCGATTCTCGTTAAAATAGCAGATATCAGCGGATTTGCTTCAGGATTTTATCGTATGTTGTTTGGTACCATCGGGATTTTGCCCGTATGGTTTTTTATGCGCAAACCGGTTACCGAATTCCACGGAGTAAAAATAGCTATCATCTGCGGTGTCTTTTTTGCATGCGACATTGCGCTTTGGAACACATCTATCATGCTTTCGAAAGCCTCAATATCAACCCTTTTAGCCAATCTGGCACCTGTATGGGTTGGTATGGGCGCATTACTGTTTCTGAAGGAAAAGCCTGCAAAAATTTTCTGGGCAGGTTCCGTCATTTCAATTCTTGGTGTTGCAGTAATTATAGGGATGGATGATATTTCGGGAGCCTCGTTGACTTATGGCAATATTTTAGCTATCATTGCCAGTGTATTTTATGGAGCATATCTGCTTACCGTCAGAAAAGGCAGAAATTCACTGGACACATTTACATTTACAACCGTGTCGATGGTAACGAGTACATTGGTTCTCGGAGCTATATGTGTTTTCAGCAAGACCCAACTCACCGGTTTCAATTCCACAACCTGGATTTCACTGATTATTCTGGGTTTGATACCTCAGGTACTGGGATGGCTCGCCATTAATCAGGCACTCGGACATTTAAAACCAACAGTAGTTTCGGTCAGCCTGCTGAGTCAGACCATTTTTACGGCTATATTTTCAATTCCTGTTCTGGGTGAAATTTTAACTTACAGGGAAATTGGCGGAGCAATTATAGTTTTGGCAGGAATTTATCTTGTAAACAAAAAATGAAGTTTTGTTGTTTGGGAATAAAAAACCCACCGGATATAATAAATTCCGGAATTAACTATCCAAACAATTATTATCAATTTTCAAATTCACAATCAGATGTATGTCATTCAGGAAACAAGCAGTCGGTATTTAAACTACAATCAGGTTCTTAAATCAGAATTTACTGAAAGAATTCAGAAAATTTCCATCAATGCCGGCTTTACCTGCCCCAACAGAGACGGGAATCGTGGAATCGGAGGTTGTACATACTGTAATAACCAAACATTCAGTCCTGAATATTGTAAGCCCACAAAAAGCATTACCCGGCAAATTGAAGAAGGAATCGAATTTTTCAGTAAATACGAAAGTCAGATTTATCTGGCTTATTTTCAATCGTACACCAATACCTACGAATCAATAGAAAAACTGAAACAAATTTATGAAGAAGCATTGAGACATCCCGGGGTAGCAGGATTAGTGATCGGAACCCGTCCCGACTGTGTGAACGATGAATTGCTTGATTATTTTGCCAATCTTTCAAAACAATACTATATAATGATAGAATATGGCATAGAATCGACCAGCGACAGAACACTCGAATTCATCAACCGTGGCCATAATTATGCCTGCGCCGAAGAAGCAATTCGTGCCACCGCAGCCCGTGGCATCCGTACAGGTGCTCATTTGATACTCGGGTTACCACACGAAGACCGGACAACGATATTAAACCATGCACGTAAAATATCCGAATTGCCACTGACAGCACTCAAGCTTCATCAATTACAAATTGTAAAAAGGACTCAAATGGCACGGCAGTTTGCCGAACATCCTGAATGGTTCCGGCTTTTTACAGCCGATGAATACATTGATCTTGTGATTGATTTCATTGAATTACTTCATCCTTCCATAGCCATCGAACGTATGATCTCACAATCGCCGGCCGGTTTTGTAATTGCTCCCGACTGGGGAATTAAAAATTTCGAGTTTATTGCAAAGGTTGAAAAGAGACTTATTCAACGCAATACTTTTCAGGGCAGGCTCTACAAAAAACAGATCAAATTAAAACCGGACTGAATTATTTTGAATGAAACAGATTCAGAAAATTACGGGGTACAGGGGTTTCGAAACTCACATTTTGCAACGACATGGGATGAATAAAAGCCAGTATACGGGCATGTAAACCTAATCTGCCGATTGGTGAGGTTGTCGATCCGTATTTTTTATCACCCGCAATCGGATGTCCTATTTCCTGCATGTGAACCCGTATCTGATTTTTCCGTCCGGTTTCGAGTTCTATCTCGAGCAATGAGAATTTTTCATTACTTTTCACAACGGTATAATGCGTGATAGCCTGTTGTCCTCCATTGTCAACATTACTCGAATGAATTTTTAATGATTTTTCATTCTCCGTGAGCCAGGTAATGATAGTGTCTTTTTCCTTCTCAACTTTTCCTTCGACCAGCGCCAGATATACCCGACGGGTTACAACCTGATGCCAGTGTTCCTGCATGGCTAACTGGATTTCCCGTGTTTTGGCAAATAAAATTATTCCGGAAGTTTCACGGTCGATTCGATGTACTACAAAAATCCGGTTTTGAGGAGAACTTTTCTTAACGTAATTTTTCAGAATTGAAAAGGCAGTAGTTTCGTCATTTTTACCGGTACTGACAGTCAGTAGACCTTCTTTTTTTTCAACTACAATTAAATACTGATCTTCAAAAATAATTTTTAGTTTGGGGTGAGTCAATTCTATATTACCCCTTAAGCTATTGATTGTGACCAAATCACCGGCTTTCAATTCCGCATTATACAGTGTTGTAATTACATCATTGACCATTACCTGTCGGTGCGAAAGCAGTGATTTTATACCGTTTCTACTCATTCCACCCATTTTAGCGAGCAGAAAATTCATTAAATCAGTATTTTCTGAAACTTTTAACCTTGTTTCCTTAGGAGCCGGTGCCGGAATATTCTTTTTATATCTCATTTTTTAGTTCTTCAATTAAATCATTTATCATGAATTTTATTGCTGTTCAGCCAGTTAACAACTGCTACAGCAGCATTTTCGCCATCAATGGCCGACGAAGTTATTCCACCCGAATAACCGGAACCCTCACCTGCAGGAAACAGACCTGCAATATCGGGATGTTGTCCAGTTTCGGGATCACGCGGAATCCGGACTGCCGATGATGAACGCGTCTCCACTCCTACCACCACTGCATCGTTGGTAAGATATCCTTTCATTTTTCTGTCGAACTTTTTGAAACCTTCCCTTAAACGGGTCGAAATAAATTCAGGAAGCCAAAAATGTAAAGGTGAAGAAATTAAACCCGGCAAGTATGAACATTCAGGCAAATCGGCCGATAATTTTCCCCTTACAAAATCGACAAGCCTCTGAGCCGGAGCTGTCTGTCCCTGACCCCCATTGTTCAGAAAAGCCAAATGTTCAACGTATTGCTGAAATTTCAGTCCTGCCAGATTACCATATTTTTTAAATTCCTCAGGAATATCATCGGGTTGAATTTCGACCACAATACCCGAATTGGCAAATGGAGAATTACGTTTCGAAGCCGACATACCGTTCACCACAATTTCGGTTTCGGATGTTCCTGCCGGTACAATTCTTCCACCCGGACACATACAAAAAGAATAGACACCACGACCTTCTACCTGCTCCACAAGACTGTAACTTGCAGCTGGCAGATATTCATTCCGCTCTTTACTATGGTACTGAATGCTGTCGATTAATGTTTGAGGATGCTCAACACGAACTCCCATTGCAAAACCTTTTGCATCGAGCCTTATATTTTGTCTGTCAAGCATTTCATAAATATCATGTGCAGAATGCCCGGTTGCAAGGATAAGTGCACCGGCATGATAGATTTCACCTGTTTCGGTTTTACAACCTTTCACTGCATTGTCTTCAATAATTATTTCAGTGAGTTTCTGATTAAAATGAATTTCGGCTCCGCTGTTAATGATAGTTTTACTGATATTGTCCACCACCATTGGCAGTTTATCGGAACCAATATGCGGATGAGCATCGTAAAGTATCTCATCAGAAGCTCCGTGAAAATTAAATATTTCGTATATTCGTTGCAAATTGCCTTTTTTCTTCGATCGGGAATATAGTTTCCCATCTGAAAATGTACCTGCACCTCCTTCGCCAAAACAATAATTCGATTCCGGATTAAATCCCTTTTTAAGATTAAGCATGGCAATATCGTGCACTCTTTCTTTGGCTTTTTTTCCTCGTTCGAGCACTATTGGTTTGAATCCGGACTCTATCAGTTTCAGTGCAGCAAACAAACCTGCAGGACCTCCTCCTATGACCAGTACCGGAGATTTATCGCCAACATACGGAAATTTAAAATCAGAAATACTGATTTCTGGTGCTTCTTCATTCACATATACTTCAACTGTGATATTAATTTTCGGTTGAAATGAACGTGCATCTATTGATTTCTTGAGTGTGCGTAATCTGGTTATACTTTGAGCCTGTACTTTCAGTTTTTCAGCTACCGCTTTGATCAACAAATCATTTTTCTCTGCCTGTTCGGGAGTTAAAATAAGTTGAAGTTGTGTGTGCATTGTTATCAGTGTTTTTTATTTTACGCAAATATAACGAAAATTTTTGATCTCTCCCTCGTAAGAGCTTTCAGGAGCAGACCTGTTGATTGAGTTCCAAAACTCAAACAAATTTAATTCCCATTAGTTTTGTAAACATTAAACATCTCGTGGTGATTGATCAGTTTATAAACGCCAATACCCATATAACACAACGCAATACCGCTTATAAAACCGATGATAACGTCAATGAGATAGTGAGCCTGAATGTAAACTGTGGAGGCTACAAGAGCAATGTAAACCGGAAAAATCAGTGCAAAAAACAGGTATCTTTTATATCGTAAAATCATTAACATAATGATAGTCGATATTCCGACATGTGAACTCGGGAAAGCAGCCGTTGGTCTTTCGCCAAGCGTTTGCGACCTTTCCACCAGATTATAAAAAAATCCCGGTTTACTGTTGTTGGCTAATAAATCGCGATGAGAGTTAAAATAATGACCTATATTTTCAAAATTTCCGTTTACCACATTATCTATTCCGATGGCCTGATAATAATATTGCGGACCTGCCGTGGGGAACATGATATAAACCATGTAGTATGTATAAAAGGAAAAAAGCACTGTAAAAAAGAAGAGTCCGAAATATTTCGGATTATTAAAAAAGAAATAAATACATGCACCGACAATCAGAAAATAATACGAAAAATAACCCATGTTCATAATCTCACTGAACCATAGCTGAGGAAAAAGTTTAGAAAAAACCAGTGCAGGTTGAAATCCGAAAATAAACTGCTCAACCGTAGCCAGCACATGATCGTAATTATGCAGTACCCGATTAACATCATATGTCTCAGGATACCAGTACGATAGCAACGACAGCAAAAATGCAACCCTTAAAATACGTATGATCCACCAGTCTTTACAACAGTTGAGATATGCCAGACCGATGATAACACATGAGATTATTAATCTGTATTTTAACAACGCAAAACTGGTATGTGTTCCAAAGCGGCTTAACAGAATGAAAAGTGAAGAAATGATTATGTAAACAAAAGTAAGCTTTTCAGCGTTGAGATACCTTATGTTTTTAGGATTTGTCATAAAAAAAACAGCAATTTCAGTTTTTTAATGCTTTTGTAAATTATTATACAAATGTACTTCAAATTCATTAATAAACAAAAACTTTTGGGTCTAACTATTCTACCGGCCGAAAGAATAGTGCTTTTAATTTCAAAAAGCTGATTGCATGAATTTTTGTCAGTTAAACGTCAGAGTCAATTTAAATCTTCCGTTCAAAAAAACTTTCGGGTATAGGCATTCCGTAGATTGCATTCCTCAACAAACCGGCAAACTTTTCCGGGTCGGAATACTCCTTTTGTTGCTCGACCGAAATAATTTCACCGATACCGATACGTGGACATTTTCCTCTTTTATTAAAAATCTCATACGGCATTCTGATGGAACGCAAACGCCAGCTGATAAGACCTAATGAATAAAAAAACACCGAATTGCCATCAAAAAACCTTATCGGAACTATCGGCACATTTGCACCCTGAATGATTCTGACAATACTTTCCTGATATTCCCGATCGCGAAGATGCATACCCTTAAGCTTAAAATCTGATACAGCTCCTGATGGAAAGAAACCCATCGGGTGATTCTCCTTTAAGTGCTGAAGAGTTTTACGGATTCCGTTGACATTAGAGTGAGCATTTCTGCTGCTTTTTGTAATGGGATGTACCGACACAAAACAATCATTCAGTGCACTGACCAATGATAAAATACTATTTACCATTAATTTATAATCAGGGCGGATATGTGCCATTATATCAATTAACATAATGCCATCTATACCTCCGTAAGGATGATTGGATATCGTTATGAAAGCTCCTTCCGGCAGATTTTGAAGTCTTTGGGCATTTCCAATCCGGTATTTAACGCCCAAATCCTTTAATAAAGCTGCGGCAAAATCGGCTCCGCTTAAATGACATGAACGTTTGTATAATGCATTTATCTTGTCAATTGCAAATAAACGCATCGCCTTTAGAGCTAACTTTGATCCATTTTTGCCTCTGAAAACAGGTGAAAGATTTTCAAAATCCTTACTGTCAACAACATAATCTCTCATTCAATTAAAATATAATTAGTAAATTCTTTCACCTTTTGATAAATGAATCGAATTATATGGTTTATTTATGCTTAAATATTTTTCGTTGCTGTATTATTAGCTTTTATTTCTCTGGTCGAAAAATTCAAACAGCAAAAGTACCACTTTTAGTTAAACTGCTAAAGCCAATTTTAAAGATTGTTTTTCATAATTAAATTTTTAACGTTTACGGTTTAAAATTCAGTCAGGTTTGAACTACAACATTTTTTCATAATACAGCAATAATAATGTTAAAAATAATCAGAAATTTCAGAATAATTACAATTTTTTATATCTTTGAAGTTAGTTAAGTTTTTAGCTCTGTAAACCCGCCTTTATTTATTGAAAGTTTTTCATCCTGATAACCTAATCATTGACATCCGGGATAAATGCTTTCCCGGAATTTCAATCAAAATTGAAAAATTCATACTGTACAGATTTAAGTTAAATAAAATGTAAATTACATTCTGTTTTTTGGTACAATAAACAGAACACCATTAATAACAGGTTTCATAATAAATTAAACATTCATTTTTATTTATGAAAAAAACATTTTTAATTTTAGCTTCTTTACTCATTTCGTTTAATATCTGCGCATTAACTTACAACGTTACTGTACCGGCCGGTACAAAACAATGTTATATTGCAGGCGAAATGAATGGTTGGTCACAACAAATCATGAACAAAGTGGATGAAACCCACTACAGTTTAACCATTGCTTCGGCAAACATTACTCATAAATACAAGTACTGCTCCGGACCATTATGGTCATACGTCGAAAACATATCTGACAACCGAAGTTATTCGGAAAATGATGTCGTGCTATCATGGACTGCAATTTACGATCCGAATGCTGTAGTTACTGACATCTGCTACAACGTAACAGTCCCCGAAGGCACCGATGAATGTTATTTTGTCGGCATGGCAACGGGTTGGGTACATAAACAGATGGCCCGGGTTGATGCCACTCATTTTAAAATAATCGTTAGTTCGGTAAATAAAGATTCCTACAAATATTGTTCGGGACCCGACTGGGCCTATGAGGAACTTGATGCGAACGGACTTACTATTACCAACAGATTATATCAACCAACCGATGTGGTAATGAAATGGAAACAATCATTTAATCCGGCACCTGTGGGAGTTACTTACAGTGTTACTGTTCCGGAAGCTACAAATACCTGTTTCATTACCGGCGAAATGAACGGATGGAATTTCACACCAATGCTTAAAACAGATGAGACACATTTTATGGTAAATATTCCGGAAGCAAACAAATATCAAAAATACTATTATTGTTCAGGGCCTGATATCAGCTTCAAAGAAACGAAACAGGATGGTACGGACGGAATATTGAGGACTTTCAGCTATAATGATATTGTCGAAAAGTGGCTAACTACTTATAATGCAAGTTCTTCTGTAAAATTAACTTCCGATTTTTCACAAAAAAGTTATGAATGTGGTTCAGTTCTGCCGGTTACATGGTCATTTTCAAATGTCAGCAAAGTTAAAATTCATTTCTCGGGTGATTATGGTCTAACCTGGACTGAGATAGCCGAAGTTGCGGCATCACCCGGTCAATATAACCTGACTTTACCTGAAAATGCATTGTATCAGTGTAAAATAAAAATAAGTGATGCGTCAAATCCGTTAGTGAACAGCATCACAAAAGGTATGTTTGTAATTTATAATCATTTACCCGAGAAAGTAAATCCCTTGCTGCGGAATTATTTCCAGGTATTTCTTTCCCCCTACAACGATAAGTACCCATTAACCACTACATCTGACAGCGAAAATATAAACGGTAAAGTTGGCAATGCCTGCGGACCGACAGCAGTTACCAATATCCTGTCATACTGGGAATTCCCGAGGAAAGGTTTCGGTTCAAAATCATTTACCGACATAAAAAACTGTAACTGGTCGGCCGATTTCGCTGCTGCCAATTATAATTTCGATCTTATGACTGACCAGCTAACTCCGGGTAGCGCTTCAAACACAATCGATGCAAATGCGACACTGATGTATCACGCAGCAGTGGCAATGCACGATATATACCGGAGTGGCAATTCAACCGGAGTTCTCAATGCATTTAAGCAATACTTCGGATATAACACGAAAGCAGTGGAACTTTGCAGGGACAATTACTTACCCGAACAATGGGAAAAAATAATGAAATCAGAATTAAGTCTGGGTCGCCCGCAAATCATTCAGGGTTGGGGTAATTATTTTGAAGATGGAAATTACGGTGGTCACTGGTTTATGTGTGATGGCTACTCTGCCGACAATCTTTTTCATATCAGTCTGGATTATGGCTCGAATGGAATTAAATATTGTCCGCTTTACGAATTTGATTTTTACAGCCTGAGAAACTGGATATTTGCTTATCTGGAACCCGATTTGAAGGGAAGAAAGATTGAACTAACCTATCCGACGGGGAAGGAAAACTGGCAACAGAATACAGTAAAAACCATTCAGTGGAAAAGTAAAAATGTCAGCCTTCTGAACATTGAGTTTTCGGGTAATAACGGTGCAACGTGGTCAACAATTGCAACGAACGTAAGTGCAGAAACAGGAAATTACGATTTTACAGTAACTCAAAGCATATCCGATTTTTGTAAAATCAGGTTAACTGCTTCTGACGATATTAATATCTATGCAAGGAACAGAATTCCATTTTCGATCTATGAAATGTCGGGACTAAATAATTCAATGAGTGCAGACACATTCAGCATTTATCCAAATCCTGCTTCTGAAGAATGTACTATTCATCTCGCCGGGAATCAGACTCAAACCACACAATACTCTATAACCGATATGCATGGACAATGCATTGCTAATGGTTTTTTCGATGGAAAAGACCGGATAGAATTAAATTTATCAGTTTTTCCAAAAGGGCTTTATTTGATAAAGATAACAAATAATTATATCAATCAGACCGGAAAGATTGTTATAAAATAGTCTTAATAATGCGAATCAGGAGTTGAATTACTTAATTCAGTTGGCTGTTTCAGTTGATTTGAATCTTTTACCCGATATTATGATATCAGGGCTAAGCCCCTCATATTTATCCGGTTAATCAAAGTTAGTAAGATGTCGCAGCTCCGCTGCTTAATACAATAATTCAGGGGCGTAGCACTGACATCTTATTTATATAAACATGAACTAAAAAATAATTTCAAACCCTGATTCACATTAACAATAATCAGTTTTAAATATATAAGTACCCGTTTCTATCAGCTATTTTCTTGCAAATCAGTGGATTGTTATTTGCATTGTACTGAAAAATAAATTATAAAACTTAGTTTTTTTTGATACAGTTTCATTTGACTACAACCATTCTTCTTTCAATATTTCACCTTTAATACTGATCAATACTAATTTTAGCGGAATTTTCCTACCCGCTTCGGCAACAGCTTTTTGAGCAAGGCCTGATAATCCACCGCAACAGGGCACTTCCATGATCGCAACTGTAAGAGTATTAATGTTTGACCTGAGAATCATTGTTTTGAGTTTTTCCAGATACGATTCCTTGTTCGAATCCAGTTTAGGACAAGCAATTGCAAGGCTCTTACCCGCTAAAAAGCGGTTATGGAAATCACCGAAACTGAATGCCACGCAATCGGCTGCCAGCAATACATCCGCCGACCGGAAGTAAGTTGCTTCAGGATTTAACAAATGTAGCTGAACAGGCCACTGTCGCAATTGAGAAGGTTTTTCAAATTCACTCACATTTGCCATTTTGAAGGGGGAAGCAGAAGGACGGTGTACAGCAAAAGAAATTTCGCGACTCCCCGGACAGCTATTTCCCTGTTGATGTTCTGTTTGTTGAACCACTTTTGAAGCACATCCTGTTCCATTGTGGTGGTGAACCTGTGCAAAATCTGCATTAATTCCATTGGTGCGAAGATAATTGACTCCCTGCTTCAGATATTCAACCTCACCATGTTCCTTTAAATGTTTCAGATGGGCAATGATTGTTTGTTCTCCTTTAGGGATGATTCTCTGTATCGTGGCAATTTCGTCATAAGGCTCAGCTTCACGCTCTTCCAGGGTTATAGCACCAACAGGACAATCACCGATACAGGCTCCCAGGCCATCGCAATACAATTCACTTACCATACGCGCCTTACCATCAATCATTTGCAATGCACCTTCATGACAACCCTGTACACATGACTCACATCCGTTACAAAGAGCTTCATCAATTTTTATTATCGTTCGTTTCATTTATTTGTTATTTGGCTTCGCTGTTATTTGCTGTGCTTTTGTTTAGTTCGTGTTATTTGGCTTCGCTGTTATTTACTTCGTGTTATTTGGCTACGCTGTTATTTGGCTTCGCTGTTATTTGGCTTCGCTGTTATTTGGCTTCGCCGTTATTTACTTCATGTTATTTGGTTGTGCTGTTATTTAGTTCGTGTTATTTGGCTTCGCTGTTATTTACTTCGTGTTATTTGGCTTCGCCGTTATTTACTTCGTGTTATTTGGCTTCGCTGTTATTTGCTTCGTGTTATTTGGCTTCGCCGTTAATTACTTCAATTATTTAACTTCTGTTTAACTTCCTTAATTAACTTCCGTTCTTAACTTCCTTTTAACTTCCTTTTAACTTCCGTTCTTAACTTCCTTTTATCCACCAATTTTTACTTCAATCTGTTTACTTCAGGACAATAAATCTGCTTGAAGATATTGTACAAACTGCTACTTAATCATTGTCAGCAACATTTTAAACTGTGCGACGGCGTTTACAGCATGTCGTACATTGGCGGGAAGTATAATGCTGTCGCCCGTTTTCAGGGCAAATGATTTACCATCGATTACAACTTCACCTTCTCCGTCGAGTACCTGTACAATGGCGTCGAATGGTGCTGTATGTTCACTCAGAAATTCCCCCTTATCGAATGCGAAAAGGGTAACATTTCCATGTTCGTTACGAATAATGATTTTACTGACAACCGACCCTTCGGCATAGGTCACTTTATCAGTCATTCTGAATAATTCGGCTGCCGGAAAAGCTTTAGCTGTGGGCGTTACCGGTTTATAATTTAAATTGTTTGTCATGATCAGAAATTTTTAATGTTTGATTTAATGCTGCAAATTTAGGCTTTCCGTAATGAATAAAATGTAACACAGGTTACACTTATCAAAAAAAAAGCATGCCACTATCAGACTCGCACTAAAAGGCATTACTTCAAACCACTTGTTTATCAGCAATTTAATTTTTATCCACAATAAAAAAGGGCAGAAGAATCTGCCCTTAACTTTCGCAATATAAATACAAAATTTTATTTTCGCAATGCTGTGATACTTTCTTTTAACGAAGCAATTTTACTTTCGGCATCGGCTTTTTTCTTACGTTCAGCTTCCACAACTTCCGGTTTGGCATTGGCAACAAAACGTTCGTTACCCAACTTTTTCATAACAGAAGCAATAAAACCCTCGTAATATATGATGTCTGATTCCATTTTTGCAATTTCTTCATCGGCATTGATCAGATTGCCCATTGGAATAACAAATTCGGTGGTACCAACAAGAAAAGATACAGAACCGGCTTCCTTCTCAGGTGATTTCTCAATCTTTTCAAGATTACCAAGTTTTAAAATTACTGCATTAAATGTTTCATTATGTTCACCTATGATCTGAAGTTTCAGCATTTCCCTGTTTGGAATATTTTTTTGCAGACGAACAGTTCGTATACCTGCAATAATTTCCTTAGCATATTCAAATTGTCCGATTAATTCCATATCGGCTTTTCCGGCCTGTGGTTGAAGTGTTACCATTATACTTTCACCCTCTTTTCGGTTTTCAATGGCTTGCCACAATTCTTCAGTTATAAAAGGCATAAACGGATGCAAAACCTTTAGCAACGAATCAAAGAAACCAAGTGTAATTTCGTAGGTTTCACGGTCGATGGGCTGCTGGTAAGCAGGTTTAACCATTTCAAGATACCAGGCCGAAAACTCGTCCCAGAATAATTTATAAACGGCCATCAATGCTTCCGACAAACGGTATTTCGAAAACAAATCATCAATTTCGGTCAATGTCTGACTGAACTTGGCTTCGAACCATTTTACAGCTGTTTTTGCCGATTCCGGTTGTTCTTTATCTGCAACTTCCCACCCTTTTACAAGACGGAAAGCATTCCATATTTTATTATTGAAGTTCCGGCCCTGTTCGCAAAGGCTGTCATCGTAAGGTAAATCGTTTCCTGCAGGCGATGTCAGCAACATTCCGAGCCTTACTGCATCAGCACCAAAATGAGCAATTAAATCGAGCGGATCCGGTGAATTCCCTAAAGATTTCGACATTTTGCGCCCAAGCTTGTCCCGAACAATACCTGTAAGATATACATTTTTGAATGGCATTTCACCCTTGTATTCGTAACCGGCAATGATCATTCGTGCCACCCAGAAAAATAAAATCTCCGGTGCTGTTACAAG
Organism: uncultured Paludibacter sp.; assembly: GCA_937897985.1. Lineage (GTDB taxonomy): Bacteria > Bacteroidota > Bacteroidia > Bacteroidales > Paludibacteraceae > Paludibacter. The sequence goes on from CALCBD010000033.1 coordinate 126,058, forward strand.
GTCATTGGTAGGATAATAATAGCTGATGTCTTCATTTTCAGGATAGTTTATTCCATCAAAAACCGATATCGGCCACAACCATGATGAGAACCATGTATCCAGACAATCTTCGTCCTGACGCAGGTCATCAATTGTTATAGGATAATTTACAATTGATAATGCTTTCTGAAATGCTTCCTCTTTTGATAAAGCAACCACCAGACCACCCTGTGGAAGGAAGTATGCCGGAATACGGTGTCCCCACCAAAGCTGACGTGAAACACACCAGTCTTTTACGTTTTCCATCCAGTGGCGGTAAGTATTTTTGAATTTCGGTGGATATAACATAATATCATCATTCATTACGGCATCCAAAGCCGGTTTAGCTAATTGTTCCATTTTCAGGAACCATTGCATCGATAACTTTGGTTCGATAATGACATCAGTACGTTCCGAAAAACCTACTTTATTGGTATAAGGTTCAGTACGGTCGAGCAATCCGGCTTCAACAAGGTCTTTTTCAATTTTTTTACGGGCATCAAAACGGTCAAGTCCGGTATATTGGGCACCGTTTTCGTTCAAAGTTCCGTTATCGTTGAAAATATCAATGGATGGCAGGTTATATTTTTCACCAAGGATATAGTCATTTACATCGTGAGCCGGTGTAACTTTCAGACATCCTGTACCAAATTCAATATCAACATAATCGTCCTCAATTACCGGAATTACACGGTTGATTAACGGAACAATCACTTCTTTCCCTTTCAGATGAGCATTTTTCGGATCATTAGGGTTGATACACATTGCAGTGTCGCCCATAATCGTTTCGGGGCGGGTGGTGGCTACAACTGCGAAACCATCTTCTCCAACTATTTTGTAACGAAGGTAATACAATTTTGCCTGCTGTTCTTTAAAAATAACTTCTTCGTCCGAGAGTGCAGTCAGTGCTTTCGGATCCCAGTTTACCATGCGTACACCACGATAAATAAGACCTTTTTCATATAAGTCAACAAAAACCTTTAAAACACTTTCTGAACGTGGTTCGTCCATAGTGAATGCCGTACGATTCCAGTCACATGATGCTCCCAGTTTTTTGAGCTGTTCCAGAATTATACCTCCGTGTTTGTGAGTCCAGTCCCAGGCATGACTTAAAAATTCTTCGCGTGACAAATCGGTTTTTTTAATTCCTTCAGCTGCCAGTTTTCCCACCACTTTGGCTTCGGTTGCAATGGATGCATGATCAGTACCGGGTACCCAACATGCATTTTTACCCTGCATACGGGCACGACGTACCAAAACATCCTGAATGGTATTGTTGAGCATGTGTCCCATGTGAAGTACTCCTGTAACATTCGGCGGCGGTATGACGACAGTGTAAGGCTCACGACCATCAGGTTTTGAACTGAAAAATCCGTTTTTTAACCAATACTCATACCATTTCGACTCAATGTCCTTTGGGTCATACTTACTTGCAAGTTCCATATTATTTATTTTACATTTTTATCATTTACGATTAAACACACACTTCGCAATAAGTAATCGTGTGTTAATCAGCACAATAAGTTTAAATATATTAATGATTTTTAAGAGAGCAAAGATAAAAAAAATAAAGGGGATACAAAAACCTTTTTTTATTAATGAAAAAAGCCTGTTTCTGAGTTTCAGAAACAGGCTTACAAATTTTTCAGAGGAGCTATCTTACGATTACCTTCTCAGAAATTCCGTTTATTTTTAATATATAAATTCCTTTATTTAACTGTTTAACATATTGACCTGTAAAATTTCCTGACTCCAACTTCTGTCCATTTAAATTCATGAGTTCCACATTCGTATTTTCACTAAAATTCAGGTTCAAACATCCGTCACGGACGATAACCGGACTGACGTTTTTAGTGTTTCCCGAGGCAGTCTGAACATCATAGATGAACGTTGCAACATAATTTGCCATATTATTACTATCCCATAATGTGACAGTTCCATCTGTGGCCGAAAACCAAACTTTCAGCGAATATGTTTGCGATTTTGTAAGTGTATAACCGTCAAAAACATTAGTTCCGGCAGTACTTTTCCATTTCGTATTCAGAGTCCCGTTATTCGAATCAAAAGGCAGATTTACATCTTTCACTGCCATATCATCAATCTGATAATGCAATGTAACCGTTACCCCATCCATTATTGGCTCAGTAAGCACTTCGCCACCCAGATAAACCGGCGATGTAACCGAACCCAGATTTTTTGAATTAAAACTTTCAGTCTGGAAAGTTGCACTTCCGTTGTACCAGGTTGCTGTTGCCGGATTCTGTCCTACAAAAATATATGAATTGGATATTTTTGAAATATCCGGCACAACTGCATTGTTGGCAGTAGCATTGAAAGAAAGTGTGGCAAAATCAACTTTGATGGTATAATTTCCGGTTCCGCCGATATTCTGGTCCGTAGGTGTTATATCGTTCCATACTATGGCATTGTTTTTATCCTTCACTACAATCTTACAATTCCCGGCAACCACATCCGCTGTGTATTCAGCAGCCGAAGCTGTATTTGTCATTAATTTCATGCTTGCAGCATCCCAACCACCAACAGCGGCTCCGATGACATATATATTTTGAGCATCACTTAGAAACGAGATGGTCGATCCGTTACTCTTCGCATAAAATTTAACAGTCTTTTCAGTTGTAAGAACAAAAACACGATTGTCGCCATCAGTAGGTCCGTTCCATGTGCCGCTAAAAAAAACCTTGTATTCATATGTACCGGCTGGTAATGTTTTTTCGAGCGAATAAACACCGGTTGTTCAGATTTCTGTCATTTTGTAGGCAGAATTAGCATTGTTCCTTGAATTATCGGGGAAGTTCCCTGTAACAGTTAAATCAACAGCAAAGCTAAATACATTAATTACCAATAAAGCGAAAAACAAAGTAATTATTTTCTTCATAAATTTTAAAATTTTAATGGTGAATAATTGATTTCCAAAAATATAAACTTTACAGGCCGTTTGATTTCTGAAGATAAAAAATTCGAAAAAAAATCTAAGCAAACGATTGCATTATGAAATTGCAGCAATTAAAAATCGAAAAAAAACAGATAAACAAACAAAAATTTTCATATTTTTGTATCAAAAAAAAAGATGAAAAGAATAATAAACACTACAAACGCACCCGCTGCTATAGGCCCCTACAGTCAGGCTGTTGAAGTCAACGGAACTCTTTATATTTCAGGACAGTTACCTATCAATCCGGCATCGGGGAAAATTGAGGCAACAGAAATTACAAGTCAAACCGAACAGGTTTTTGCCAATATTAATGCAATTTTGAATGCCGCCGGCTATACATTTGCCGATGTAGTTAAATCCACGGTTTTTTTATCTCAGATTGAAGATTTTGGAGGAATGAATGAGGTATACAGACAGTTTTATCAAACTGAATGTCCCGCACGTTCGGCTTTTGCAGTCAAATCATTACCACTCGGGGCTCTGGTCGAAATTGAAACAATTGCAGCAAAATAATATTAACGACACAAAAAAATTTGAGGCTGTATCAACAAAATTGATACAGCCTCATTTATGTTTTTTAAAATGAATTTGCCTTTCATAAGGCATCATTAAAATCAAACGGCTTTAAAACTCATATCGAGGCTCTTCACCGAGTGTGTTAATGCACCTACCGAGATATAATCCACTCCGCATTCGGCATACTGACGCAAAGTATCAAAAGTAATTCCGCCGGATGATTCAGTTTCGAATTTACCATCAATCATTTGAACTGCTTTACGTGTATTTTCAACCGAAAAATTATCAAGCATAATCCGATCAACCCCACCAACTGAAATTACCTGCTCAAGTTCATCAAAATTTCTTACTTCAATTTCAATTTTGAGATTTTTCCCTTTTTCCTTCAGATAGTTATGAGTTCGTCGGATAGCCTGTTCAATTCCTCCTGCAAAATCCACATGATTATCCTTAAGTAAAATCATATCATACAAACCAATTCTGTGATTCACTCCACCACCTGTTTTCACGGCTTCTTTTTCGAGCAATCTCAATCCCGGTGTGGTTTTACGCGTATCAAGCACCCTTGTTTTAGTACCTTCAAGCATCTTTACATATTGATTCGTACGGGTTGCAACACCACTCATCCTTTGTAAAATATTCAACATTAATCTTTCGGTTTGAAGCAGGGATTGTACTCTGCCTTCGACAACGAAAGCAATATCGCCCGGCTTAACTATTGAACCGTCAGTGATAAAAACTGTCATTTTAAGTTCGGGATCAAAGGATTTAAAAATTTCGCGGGCAATTTCAACTCCAGCTAAAATTCCGTTTTCCTTGATAATTAATTGTGATTTACCGGTTGCTTCGTAAGGAATGCATGAAAGTGTGGTATGATCTCCGTCACCAATATCCTCGGCAAACCAGAGCGGAATAAGTTCTTTTAAATTGTCAATCATTGATAAGTTCTATTCTAAGTTGTTGTATTACAGTTTGCTGACCTGATTTACGGGTCAGTAAATAAACTCTGAAATTACCGGTATTGGCTTTAATTTCACCAATTGCGAAACTTGCAGCATCCTTGTTTCCTTTGTGTAAAAGCTGAAAAGAAACTACTTTATTATTCCGGAAAAAATCGTTAATGATACCTGTTGCCTGTTGTTTGCTGTAGACATCGTTTTTAGAGCCGATTACCAATTCTACGTTTGCATTCAGAAAAGCAGAAAGTTTCGCACCATCTCCGTAATTGATAGCCGAAATAATCTCTGATGTAATTTCTGAAGATTGAGCTGTTGCTGACGTTAAGGTCAAAAACATCAAAGTATTTATTATTAAAAATTTTATCGTTTTCATAATCGAATAAATTATTTATAATCACGGATATTTTGTCTGATAGAATTCATATTTCAAAAATAACAAAAACAACTACAGATGATGGTTAATATATATTCAAAAATAACTATAGTTTTTTATTTTACCTGAATTACGTAATCAACCATCAATCAATAATTATCTTTATTTTGATTGATTTCTCGTTAAAAATTACCATATTTGCAATGAATTAATAATTCGTGATGCAAAAATACATCATTTAATTGATTACATCTAAAGTTTTTGATTGTTTTTCTGAACATCAAATAACGAACCAAACCATCCACAAGTAAAAAGTTTGAATGAAAATAACATTTTTGGTTATCGGAAAAACCAATCAGGCCCCACTTATCCAACTGATTGATGAATATCTTCGCAGATTGAAGCATTATACCAATTTTGAGTTGTTGACTATCCCCGAGCTTAAAAACTCAAAAAATATTTCTGAAAAAGAGCAGAAGGACAAAGAAGGCGAATTGATTCTTAAGCAATTAGAAATTGGAGATGAAGTGATTTTACTTGATGAAAAAGGGAAGGAATACACTTCGGTAGGTTTTTCTGAATTTATTGCAAAGAAGCTGATGACCTCCAACAAACGCATGGTTTTTGTTGTGGGCGGACCGTATGGCTTTTCAGAAAATGTCTATGCACGTGCCAACGGGCTGATTTCTCTTTCGGCAATGACATTTTCGCATCAAATGATCAGACTGATATTTGTTGAACAGTTGTACAGGGCATTTACCATTTTAAAAGGTGAACCTTATCATCACGAATAAACATCCCGAAAGAAATAAAAGGAAATGAAATTTGCAAAAAAATACATCCCGCTTTTAATTACACTGTTTATCAGCGTATTGATGGGCATGATTTGCAATTATCAATACAAACATTCGCCTGAAAAGAGTTTATCAACCAGCAGGTTTCAATCCGAATTGCTGAACAAAGAAAAAACCGCAACAATCACTTTACAAAACATAAGCAATACAATTACCTATAAATCTGTCGATTCAGTAATTAATTGTAAATTCTCAGACAATGAAATCAGTTATTTTATCTACGAAGATAAGAACCTCATATTTTGGTCGGACAATCATCTTGACCCTTCATATATTTCAACTTACGACAGCATAAACTGGAAATATAATCTCCTGTCCAATGCACATTGTATTGTCAAATCGATGCGTTCCGGTTCGAAAACAATTTTAGCAGCGATAATTATCAAATACCAGTATCCTTACGAAAACAAGGATTTAATCAATGGCTTTGCCCGGGGGTTCAGTTTTGATAAAAACATCACTATTATTGAGGGGTCAGAAAAGGATAAAAATGCAATTTTCGATGTCAAAAACAATTATCTTTTTACAATATCAAATTCCGGAATAGAAGTATTCAATCGCATTTGGGGCTATACCGGAATTGTATTTGACTTCATAAGCGTACTTATTTTTTTATTTTTTTATGCAAATTTCCCCGTTATATTTTACAGAAAAAGAATAAGTTTAAGGCAATTTTCTTTCATTTTCCTTATCGGAGCCATTACGACCGGTCTCAGTTTATTTTTCAATTTTCCGACATTTATTTACTGGGATTATTTGTTTTCTTCATTTGAATATTCTTCAAATTCAATTTTAACTTCAATCGGGCATCTTACCGTCCTCACTTCTTTTGTTTTTGCTTCGATTTATCTTTTTTTCTTTTACACCTATCCGGGCGAAAATGCCAAATCAGCCAAATGGATTGTATATCAGACCCTTTACCATCTTGATTTTCTGTTGGTCTTCTATTTCCTTATAAGTGTAGTCAACCATTCGAGCATACAATTGCCGATACTCGAATTCAGCGATTTCACTTTTTCAGGAATATGGAGTCATTTACTAATATACATTTGGGGAGCCGGCATACTACTGCTATTTTACAAATCGCATAATTGGATGTTCGGAAAACATCTTAAAAAACAGGCGATTATCACCGATTTTACATTGATTCTATTAGCTGGTCTGATTTTTTATTTCTTTTCCGGACAGATACTTCCCGAATATCTGATTTCAGCTACCACTATTACAACGATTTTATATTTACCCTACTTATTTGTTAAACAACGGTACAATTTCAGATTTTTGTTTCTCTGGGTTCTGACATACACCTTGTTTTTCACATTAAGTATTTACTTTCAAAATCACGAGAAAAATAAAACCAAATACCGCGTTATCGCCGAAAACATCTATATAAACGGTAATACGGAAAGCGACAGAATGGCCGATGTTTTGCTCGGTGAACTTAATACACAGTTTATGCACGACAGAGTATTAAAAAAACTTTCGACTGTATCCGATTCGGCGCAAAAGATTAACAGATATCTGAACGAAAACTATTTAAGGGGTTTCTGGAGCAAATACGAAATGAGGCTGTCAGTTACATTTGTAAATTCATCACTTTCAAAACAGTACAACGATTTCATTGATCGCGAAGGCACAAGATTGAGGAATACAAACTTCTATTCAATTCCGGCATCGCTTAATTCAATGTCCTATCTTGGCGTTTTTAAAACAAAAAGTATCGAGAATGACTCCCTTTTACTTTATATGGAATTTTATCAGCGTAAAAATTTTAAAAGCTATAGCTTTCCTAATCTGTTGATTTCCAACACGCCTGACATCAAATCACAATTAAAAATTGAAGTGGCAAAATATAATAACGGACGGCTGTCATACGCATCGGCTAATTCGGTTTTCCCTTCCTTTAGTGATTGGATTCCTGACATCAGAAGTGAATATTATACTGTCCGTTATAAAAACAGGACCTATTATGTGTACAATCCGGGTAAAATAAATCCTATTGTGATTACTAACTCCGATGAACATTCGCTGATGGATTATGCCATGTATTTTGCCTATACTTTCCTGATTTTCTACGTAGTGTCATGGTTGTTCTGGTGGTTGTACAACAAGAAAAAACATAAAACAAAATTCCGGATCGGATTAACTTCAAAATTCCAGTATACCTATATTTCATTGTTAATTTTCAGTTTCATCGGAATTTTTTATGTGTCGGTTAATTTTATTCAACAAAAGTACAAAGATGAACAAATCCAGCAAATTGAGAATAAAAAAAATTATATCCAGAAAGCACTTCAGGAAATGTACTTCTGGAACCAGGATTTATACACCATCAACCCCCAGCGTTTAAATTTTGATCTTCAGGAATTGTCGTATATGTATCAAACCGATATTCATGTTTACGACAACAACGGAGCACTGATGGGAAGTTCTCAACCGTTAATTTTCAATAAAAACCTGATTAGCAGACTCATATCTCCCAAGCCTTTTTTTACTCAAAATATAAATATCAACCAGAATGAACACATTGGTGAACTGAATTATCTGACAGGTTATACCAATTTTTACAACGGAGATTACCTTCAGTTAGGATATATTGCCGTACCTCAATTTTTAAGTCAGGAAGAGATTCAAAAAGAAATTGAGGCATTTTTGTCGGTAATTATCCATATTTATTTTATTATTATTGTACTTGCTATTATTCTGAGTATTTTCATCGGGCGCCAGCTATCGGCACCACTTAAAATGATAGAGAATAAATTGAAACAGATGCGTTTTGGTCACACCAATGAAAAAATTGATTATCAACTAAATGACGAAATAGGCCAGTTAGTTGCTCAATACAATAAAACCATTGATGAGTTAGAAAAAAGCGCCAAACTACTTGCTCAATCCGAACGTGAATCGGCATGGAAAACCATGGCACGTCAAATCGCACATGAGATTAACAATCCTCTGACTCCGATGAAGCTGACAATACAGCAATTACAAAGAACAAAAAAACTTGATGATGAAAGGTTCAATGAATATTTTGAAAAATCAACAATTACGCTTATCGAACAAATAGATCATTTATCGCATATTGCTGGTACTTTCTCGAACTTCGCCCGAATGCCCGAAGCACATTTTGAACGTGTTGATCTTGTAGCCCGATTAACGTCAGTCATACAGCTGTTTATAAACAACAATGAATCAGTCGAACTGAAATACATTTGTGATGAAAAGGAAATTTTTATTTATGCTGATTCCGAACAGCTCGTGCAGGTATTTAATAATTTACTGAAAAATGCATTGCAGGCTATCCCAAACGACAAAAAAGGAAGAATTGAAGTGGAAATGAGAGTAAATGAAGAAACTGTTGTTATAGAAATCACCGACAACGGAACCGGTATAAGCGAAGAAAATATGGAAAAATTATTTATACCGAATTTTACCACCAAATCGGCCGGAATGGGTCTCGGGCTTTCAATTGCAAAAAATATAATCGAAATCACAGGAGGAAGTATTCACTTTAACAGCAGATTAAATGAAGGAACCACTTTTGTGATAGTTTTTCCTCTTGCTGTATAATCTGCTGTAAATCAAGCATTACTTCAACTTCATCATTTCAGGATGAGCTACAATAAACTTTGTAGTAGCACTATAGCCGTAATGATAAATTTCGTGATATGCTTCAAAACTGAATTCATGAAACTTTAAAATGCTTTCCGGCTCTATGATAAACTTACATAAAGCTCTGCCATCCTTTGAGTTCTGATGTTGCATAACTCTTACTGAAGCAGCAAGAGTATCAATCGGTTTGTGAAGAGTGTCGGGTGCAAAGTGAGGAATAACGTCCACTCCGATAATGACATTACATCCGGCTTCGAGTGCCTGTGCAGGCAAATTATTCAACAAACCTCCATCGATATAATAATTATCGTTGATTTTAACCGATTCGAACACACCGGGTATACTCGCAGAAGCAGCCAGCCAATCATCCAGATTATTCCCTGTCGAAACAGTTTCCCATTGAGCTTTCGTTAAATTGACCACCGCTATGTGCATTTTCTTTTTCAGCTGATCAAAACTATTATGAGGAATCAGCTCCTTTAATAAAGTTCGCAGAATAGAGTGATTGGAAAGCCCCGATTTGAGAAATGTCGGGTGAAAAGTCATCAGTTTGGTTATTTTGTAAAGTTTGTCATCTTTAATCATTTGCAATAAATCGGCAGGTGTGTAACCCGCAGCATAAAGTGTACCCACTATAGCACCCATGCTTGAACCAGCTAATTGGTCAGGAACAATTCCGTGATCCTCAAGTGCCTGTAATACACCTATATGCGCAAAACCCAATGCTCCTCCTCCACTCAAACAAAGCCCCAGGGTAATATCGGGAGCTGAACTTAATGATAAATCGTTTTCCGTTTTCATAAGACAAATGGATTAAAATTAACTGATTATTAAGTTTTATTCAAAAAATCTTTAATAAACCAGTAGGTTAAAAAGGATTATTTGAACTATTTTTGCAAAGGAAAAAACAATTTTTTCAATCCTTTCAATAAATATAAGCTGGTTTTTTCAGATTAAAAAAGTCAAATAACTAAATTATACTTCAATAATGAAACGCTTCAAAATCATTTTTGTTTTAACATTATGTCTGCAATTTTCTCACGCCAACCTGTTATATGACATTACAGACGGGAAATTCAAACCTGCAAAATTTGATAATACAGTCGCCATGAATGATGGTGAACATTATACAATGAAATTTAAAGACAATGCGATTGTTAAATATGATTACCGTACCGGTGCAACAATCGACACTGTATTCAGTATTTTCAGGATAAAGAATTGTCCTTTTAAAAACATATCCGGATATCTTTTCAGTCCGAATGAACAAAAGTTGTTGATTTACAGCAACGTAAAATACAGGTATCGCCGGACTTTTACTGCCGAATATTATATATATGACATTAAACGCAGAGAGATACAGGCACTTTCGGAAAACGGACCGCAGGAAGTACCGCTGTTTTCGCCCGACAGCAGATATATTGCTTTTGCAAGAGATAATAATCTGTTCATGAAAAAGCTCGATTTCAATACCGAGATTGCTATTACCAAAGATGGAGAAAAAGGAAAAATTATCAACGGTACCCCCGACTGGGTTTATGAGGAAGAATTTGAGGCTACGCGTCACTTTGCATGGAGTCCCGACAGTAAATTACTTGCATTCACCAAATTTAACGAAACGGATATCCCCGAGTTTTCCTTTCAGTTCTACAAAAACACAGCAGATGTCAATGAACTGAATCTGTATCCTCCATTGTATCAATTTAAATACCCGAAAGCCGGTGGTAACAATTCAAAAGTGAGTGTTTGTGTATACGATGATTTTAACAAAACCACTCTTTACATGCAATTGCCCGAAAATGATCAGGACTTTTATATTCCCCGTATCCGATGGACAAACTCAGCTGATCAACTGGCAATATTCAAACTGAACCGCAATCAGAATCGGCTGGATATGCTGATTGCAAACCCAAAATCAACAGTTACTAAACTTATTCTTCGTCAGGAAGATAAATATTATGTTGATTACGAAAATATTGACTTTATTCAATTTACAACAGACAATCAATACTTTTTCGGATTAAGCGAGCAGGATGGTTACCGACACATATATCAATACAGAATCAATGGAATGATTTACAAACAATTGACTAAAGGAAACTGGGATGTCACGGATTTTTATGGATACGACGAAAAAAATAAAAGGATTTATTATCAATCAGCCGAAATTTCACCTTTACAACGCGATATTTATTCACTCGATTCAAAAGGCAAAAAAATCAAATTGTCAGTTGAAAAAGGCACTCACAATGCAGTTTTCAATTCAGATTTAAGCTATTTCTTTGACAAATATTCGGGTACCGATCAACCGGACATTGTAACTTTAAAAACATCAAACGGATTATTAATCAGAACTTTGGACAATAACTCAGTTATAAAAAATGAATTCAACAGTCTGAAACTTCCAAAAAAAGAATTTTTCAGTTTTGTAAGTTCCGAAAATATTAAACTGAACGGCTGGATGTTAAAGCCTTCAGATTTTGACATTAACAAAAAATATCCTGTTCTGCAGGTACAATACGGTGGCCCCAATTCGCAACAGGTACTTGATAAATGGGACATTGGCTGGGAATATTATCTCGCTTCAAAGGGCTATGTAGTAGTGTGTGTTGATGGACGGGGAACAGGAGCTCGTGGTTCGGAATTCAGAAAATGCACTTACATGCAACTTGGAATACTTGAAACAAGAGATCAGGTTGAAACAGCAAAATACCTGGGTAGCCAGAGTTTCATCGATAAAAACAGAATCGGTATCTGGGGATGGAGTTTTGGAGGATCGCTCACTTTATGGTCGATGAGTACAGGTGAAGATGTATTTAAAGCCGGAATTGCTGTCGCACCCGTTACCGACTGGCGACTGTACAATACAGCATATACAGAAAGGTTCATGCGCAGACCTCAGGAGAATTTTGATGGTTATGATAAAACATCTGCATTGAAGATGGCTGAAAAGCTTAGCGGAAAACTCCTCATAGTTCACGGATCGGCCGACGATAATGTTCATTTGCAAAACACAATGTTATACATCGACCGGTTGGTAGCCTCCGACAAGCAATTTGAAATGCAGATTTATACTGACAAAAACCATAGCATACTTGGCAAACAAACAAGAAGACATTTATATACAAGAATGAGTGAATTTTTATTCAGAAATTTGTAAAATATTCAATATTTAATCATTCTGAAAAAAGATTTATGTTGTAAAACATTATTTATGATAAATTTATTTATGGCAAAAGATTCGAAAAACATTAACTTTGTAAGTCTTTTTTTCAGGCAAAATACTTTACATCTATCATCAAATAATTTTTAAAAAAACTTCGTATGAACACAGAAAACAAAAGTTATGCATTGCCCATTGCAATGATGTTTGCGTTATTTTTCATGATTGCTTTCGTTACCGGTTTACCAAGTCCAATGGGTGTAATTGTTGCAAAACAATTCGGAGCATCCAATTTTGAATCACAGTTAGGTTTTTTGGGAAACTTCCTTGCTTATGCTTTCATGGGTATTCCTGCCGGAATAATGTTAAAGAAATGGGGTTACAAAGTTACAGCATTAGCAGCCATAACCGTTGGTTTTGTTGGCGTTGGAGTTCAGTTCTTTTCAGGTCAGGTAGGTAGTTTTTCAGTATATCTTGCAGGAGCATTCATTTCAGGTTTTTCAATGTGTATGTTGAATACTGTTGTAAATCCAATGTTGAATACACTTGGAGGCGGTGGCAACAAAGGAAATCAGCTGATTCAGTTTGGTGGTTCAATTAACTCAATCGGTGCAACTATTACTCCAATGCTGGTCGGATATTTAATGGGTGCCGAAGCCGGACGTACAATTGAGAAAGCTAATCCAGCACTCTTTTTAGCAATGGGAATTTTTGCACTTGCATTTGTGGTATTAATATTTGTAAAAATACCTGAACCTCACAAAGAAACAGCAGCTGAAAGAAAAGTAAAACATGCTCACAGTCCTTTATCATTCCGTCATTTTGTATTCGGAGCGATCGCAATTTTCATTTATGTAGGTATTGAAATCGGAATTCCGAGTACAGCCAATCTGTTCATGACAGCACAACCCACAGCTTTGAATCCGGGTTTAGGAATAGATGCCACTGTAGCCGGAAGTATTGTTGGGGTATATTGGTTATTAATGTTGGTCGGTCGTCTTACAGGTGGACTTGTAGGCTCAAAAATTTCAAGCAAAACAATGTTGATCAGCGTATCATCACTCGGACTTTTATTCATTCTGCTTGCCATTTTCACGCCGATTTCAGTTACTATTACTTTACCGGTTTTACTCACAAAAGTTCCTATTAGCGTCGCATTCCTGGTATTATGTGGTTTATGTACTTCCATTATGTGGGGCGGAATTTTCAATCTTGCCGTCGAAGGTCTCGGAAAATACACAGCAGCAGCTTCAGGAATCTTTATGGTAATGGTAATGGGCGGTGGAATTGTTCCTTTGATTCAGGGATGGGTTTCCGATCATTTTGGATATATCAGCAGTTATTGGGTAATGTTTGTATGTCTGGCTTACATGCTTTGGTATGCACTGGTAGGCTGCAAAAATGTAAATAAAGATATACCTGTAGAATAAAACAACAAATAAAAATATCGTTTGTATCTTCTTTAAAAGAAAAATAAAATAAGAAAATAATGGAAAAACCTTATGTAATCGGAATGGATATGGGTGGTACAAACACCGTATTCGGCGTAGTGGATGCACGCGGGAATGTTATCTCGAAAAGTGCAATTAAAACAGGTACACATACTGATGTAAATCTGTACATTCAGGATTTGTACGACGAAATGATTAAATTAATTGAAGCTGAAGGTGGTGCCGACAAATTCAAAGGAATCGGAATCGGAGCTCCTAACGGAAATTATTATACAGGCAACATTGAATTTGCTCCCAATTTACCCTGGAAAGGAGTTATCCCTTTTGCCAATCTAATGGCCGATAAATTCGGAATTCCTGCTGCACTCACCAACGATGCTAATGCAGCAGCTTTCGGCGAAATGACTTATGGTGCTGCTCATGGAATGAAAAACTTTATCATGATTACACTTGGCACAGGTGTGGGCAGTGGTATTATCATTGATGGAAAAGTACTTTACGGACACGATGGTTTTGCAGGCGAGCTGGGACACACAACTGCCATCCGTGAAAACGGACGTCAGTGTGGTTGCGGAAAATCCGGTTGTCTTGAGACCTATTGCTCAGCAACAGGTGTAGCACGTTCGGCCCGTGAAATTCTCGGATCGAGCACAAAAGAAAGTTTGCTTCGTAATATTCCTGTTGAAAGCATTACCTCAAAAGATGTATATGAAGCAGCGATACAGGGCGATGAAATAGCCAAAGAAATTTTTGCCTTTACAGGAAAAATCCTCGGACAAAGTCTGGCCGATTTTGTTGCATTCAGCGCTCCCGAAGCAATAATTCTTTTCGGTGGTCTTTCGAAAGCCGGCGATTTAATAATGAATCCGATACGTGAAAGTATGGAAAGCAACCTTCTTCCGCTGTGGAAAGGTAAAATCAAACTCCTTTTCTCTGATTTAAAAGAAGCCGATGCTGCCATTTTAGGTGCAAGCGCTCTGGCATGGGAATTATAAAAGGCTTTTTTCAATAATAACAAGAAAAAGAGCTGAAATAAAAATTGATCTGCCCCCAAAAAGTTGGACAGATTAATAATTAAAATTTAAAAGGACTGATTTCGGAACATAACCGGACTTAGTCCTTTTAGTTTTTCTTTGATTGTGAAGTTGTTATGATAATAAATTTTTCAGGTTCAGTTTCAAAATGTTTGATAGAAGAGAACTTTTGAAAAATATATAATTGCTTATCAGATAGACTTAACAGGTTTTGAAAACCTGTCAGGTCTTGAAAACGTAATCTGAATTGCCCAAATCCCAACAGATATTTGCCTGCAATAATTTTGAATAAAAAGGCTGCCTATAAATTTATAAAAAAAATATTCAGGCTCTTTTTTTTGAGTGTAAATGGAGAAACATCAAAAAGCTCCTTTTTTTAATAGAAAATACCAATACAGTTTTTCAAAACCCTGCACATGATTTATATCAATAAAAAAAGCCACTGAAAAAAAATTCAGTGGCTTTTTCAATGTATATTATTGTTTCTGGCAATCTCTTACTTATGCATTTTTAGCTTTAAGTACGATAGCTTTAAAAGCTTCAGGGTGATTCATAGCTAAATCGGCCAATACCTTACGGTTCATTTCAATACCGGCTTTGTGTAAAGCACCCATTAATTTTGAATACGACATACCTTCCAAACGTGCGGCAGCATTGATACGCTGAATCCATAAAGCTCTGAAACTGCGTTTTTTGTTTTTACGATCGCGGTAAGCATATTGCAAACCCTTTTCCCATGTGTTTTTGGCAACAGTCCATACATTACGGCGGCCACCGAAATAACCTCTTGTGAGGCTTAAAATTCTTTTTCTTCTTTTACGTGAAGCAACGTGATTTACTGATCTTGGCATAATTAAAAATGATTTGTGAATGATAGCGTCTTACTTTTGCAAGAACTTAAAGCTAAAACACTCTGATTTTTTAATAAAGAAAAAATTATTTAATAAGTTGATTTATTGACTATTATCTCAAGCAAAGCATTTCTTTCACATTAATCAGATCTGTCTTCTTAACGATGGCAGTATGAGTTAAGTTACGTTTTTGCTTTGTTGTTTTTTTAGTCAAAATGTGACTTTTAAAAGCATGTTTTCTTTTAATCTTTCCTGTTCCGGTAAGGGCAAACCTTTTTTTAGCACCGGAGATAGTTTTCATTTTTGGCATTGTTACTATATTTAATTGATAAAAAAAATCCTTATTATTTGGTTTTCTTCGGAGAGAACATGATTATCATCCTTTTACCTTCAAGCTGAGGCAACTGATCCACCTTGGCATAGTCCTCCAGATCGTTGGCAAACCGGGCCAGCAGTACCTCACCCTGTTCTTTAAATAAAATCGAACGTCCTTTGAAAAAAACATAAGCTTTAACCTTACACCCCTCCTTCAGGAACTCCTGAGCATGTTTCAGTTTGAAACTGTAATCATGATCATCAGTTTGGGGTCCGAATCTGATTTCCTTCAAAACTACTTTGGCAGTTTTGGCTTTTGCTTCCTTTTCACGTTTTTTCTGTTGGTACAGAAACTTCTGATAATCAACAACTCTACAAACAGGCGGCACAGCATTTGGTGAAATTTCAACCAAATCCAACTCAAGTGTGTCAGCTATTCTTAAGGCTTCATCGAATGAATAGACGCCCTGTTCTACGTTATCTCCTACCAAACGTACTTCTTTAAGCCCCTTGATTTTTTCGTTTATTCTGTTGGGTTGTTCTTTTTCCTTACCCCTTTGAGGCCTGATGGTTAATTGTTTAGCTATTGTTTGTTTCCTCCTAAATTTTAAATGTGAATATAAATCAGTTTCGCATTTTTGAGCGCGCAAATATAATACATTTTTTTCATTCAGACACACTGCTATTCAAATTATTATCAAAGTATTTTTAAAATTAAATATAATTGCGTCAGTATATTGTATAAAACCGAAAAAAAGATTACTTTTGCAGCACTTTTTTGAAAAAGAAAGTGTGATGGGAAATTAAGCGACTAATCACTTAATAACGAAACGCTTAAATTTTGAGTAACACAATTATTTTAAACAAATGAAAACATTTGAATTAAAAGGTACAGCAAGAACTGACCTTGGAAAAAAAGCCTCGAAAGCTGAACGTGTATCTGAAAACGTACCATGCGTACTTTACGGGGGCAAAGAAAATCTACATTTCACTACAACAGTGAGCGATTTACGCAAACTCGTTTATTCACCTGAAGTTTTTGTAGTTGACCTTGATATTGAAGGAAAAAAATGCAAAGCTATCATGAAAGCCATTCAATTTCACCCGGTAACCGACAAAGTTTTGCACATCGACTTTTATGAACTTTCGGAGAACAAACCGGTAGTTGTTGAAATTCCTGTTAAACTCGAAGGTCTTTCCGAAGGTGTTAAAGCAGGGGGTAAACTGGCTCTCGAAATGCGCAAACTGAAAGTCAAAGGATTATACACTAAAATTCCTGAAAAAATCATTCTCGATGTCACATCTTTAGGTTTGGGGAAATCTATTCAGGTTGGCAACGTAACAGTAGAAAATCTTGAAATTCTGAATGCTAAAAATGCTGTTGTAGCACAGGTTAAACTGACAAGAGCCGCTCGTGGTGCTGCCGCAACCGCAGCTGCTGCAGGAAAAAAATAACATTTCAGCATGAAATACTTAATTGTAGGCCTGGGTAATATTGGAGCCGAATATCAAAACACCCGCCACAACATAGGATTCACAGTATTGGACGCTTTAGCTAAAGCGTCCAATGTTTTTTTTACGGAAAACCGCTATGGTTCGACCTGTGAAGTTAAATTAAAAGGCAGAACACTGCTCCTTCTAAAACCTTCGACATACATGAACCTGAGTGGAAATGCACTGCGTTACTGGATGCAAAAAGAAAAAATTGAAATCGGGAACGTACTGGTGATAGTTGACGATATTGCTCTGCCATTCGGCACTTTGCGACTGAAACCTCAGGGGTCGGACGCCGGACATAACGGACTGAAAAATATCAGGGAAATCTTAGGTCATGATAATTACGCACGACTCAGGTTTGGAATTGGAAATGATTTCAGCAAAGGCCATCAGGTGGAATATGTACTGGGCAAATGGACTGAACAGCAGGCCGAAAAACTCCCCGAAAGAACTGAAAAATGCATTGAAATAATTCAAAGTTTCTGCCTGGCCGGAATGCAACTCACCATGACTCAGTTTAACGGAAAATAAACGGGAAGAATTTAAATATTCAGACACCGATCTGATCAGGTCTGAAAATCTTTCAACACGAAGGGCTATAAAATGCGAAAGGTAGCTTTACCTCACGGTAATCTACCAATCTTTTGTTAACCTTAAATCTAATACTATGAAAAAATCACAGGACAAAAGTACAGCCTTTATCCTGAATCTGCAAATGTTTTACCAAATATTTTCAGAAAAACTGTGTTTTATAACATAAATTTAAGGTTGCAGGGCAAATTAAAAATTACTATTCAAAAATTTAAGTTAATATTTTTGATTTAATTGTCAAATTGTGAAAAAAAAATCATTGAAAAAAAGAATTTATATAGCATTTCATTGAGATATACTTACATAATTAACGCGAATCAGAGGTTGAAAAAGTTTTTAGTTTCTGAATATTTGTATAAGATATCACGGCTGTTCGCGTTTTTTTCTGTGTGAATCACTGCGGCTGCGATGACCAGCTAACGATAACCTGTTTTAATTCCCTGCGCATTTTGCCATTCCGTTCTCCACAATCAATCTGATTTTCACGCCGTCGTTCAGATTAAATATAGTTGAATTTGCATTATACTGATGAAACCACCCTCTTAATCCTGAAGGAAAATAAACCAATATCTGATTCAGAACAATCAGACGACAATTAAACAGAAAATCAACTACAAGACCGTTAGTAATTTATACTACAAATAAAAAGAATATTTACTACTTCCGGCATCGTAAATCAGATTTTTGTAACATAAATCATGAATTATCAGGATTTAAGGACGCTAAATGAAATAAAATATATTATATTTGTAGTCATAACAATTTAGTATTTAACTGAATTTCAAGCAGGATAAAAAGAGAAAGTAATTTCTTAAGGCGGAAACTTATGCTGAATTCAAACACCGACATTAAATCAATACTCACCGATCCATCTCAATCAGCCACCCTCCGAATGCTGATTGAATGTTTTGACGATTCGTATTTTATAATTGATACAGAATTTCGTTACATCGCTTTCAACTCTATTCATTCAGGAAATTTTAAATCACTTTACAACATCTGCATCGAGACAGGAAAACGATTAACCGATTATTTACCGGTCAACGAAAACCATCAACACTTTATCCGGACACTGAACTCTGTTTTACAAAATGAGCATCAGAAGATTATATTCAAAGCGGGTTTAGCCGAATTCTCTGAAAAGTGGATAGAAGTCAGGCTTAGTCCTGTTGTTGACAACTATGAAAATGTGATTGCCATTTCTGTTCATTGTGTTGATATTACCGAACAACAAGAAAGAGAACTTAAGTACAGGGAAAGCGAAAAAACACATAAAACAATAATTGAAACAGCCCTTGATGGTTGGTGGATGGTGGATGAAACAGGCAAAATAATTGAAGTAAATCAGAGTCTTTGTCAGATGACAGGTTATAACAGCGAAGAATTACTTCAAATGCATGTCAGTGATGTTGAGTACATTGAAAATTCTGACGAAGTAAGAAAACACATTCAGCAAACCCGAATAAAGGGATATGACCGGTTCGAGAGTAAATTAAGGTGCAGTGATGAAAAAATTATTGATGTGGAGGTGAGTTTACAATGGGAAGTACAAAGAGGAATGGTATTCGCGTTTTTCAGAGATATTACCGAAAAGAAGAACAATGAAAAAATACTGCTCCATAATGAGAGAAAATTCAGAAATTTCTTTGAAAATTCGGTTGTGGCAAAATCGATTACACAAATTGACGGTTCAATTTTTCCGAACGAGGCCTTTTGTAAATTAATAGGTTACACATTCGAAGAACTTAACAATATCAAATGGGTGGACATCTCACATCCGGACGAACTTGAAATTTCGCGAAATAAAATTAACGAATTATTAGAAGGCAGGAGTGATAATTTCCGTTGCGAGAAAAGATATATTCATAAAAACGGTGATATTGTATGGGTAGATCTGAACACTACACTTTTAAGAGATGAAAAAGGTTCTCCTGTTCAGTTTTTCACCGAGTTAGTTGATATTACCGAGCGTAAACTTGTAGAAAAGAGCTTGTTGGAAAGCGAACAGAAGTTCAGGGATATTTTTGATTATTCGGTCATTGGACTATCCATAACAACTACTGACGGATATTTCGTACCAAATCAGGCATTTGCCAATATAACTGGATACAGCAAAACTGAACTTACAACAATGAACTGGCGGGATATTTCGCATCCCGATGATGTAGCATTCAACGAGTTAATCGTAAATTCAATACTGAACGGAGAACGAAAATCGGCTCGCTGGAAAAAAAGATATATTCACAAAGACGGACACCTGATATGGGCAGATATCAGCACAACCTTACTGAGGGACGAAGAAGGTAAACCCTTGTTTTTCGTCACTTCACTCAACGAAATAACCCAACAGGTTGAAAGTGAGAACAAATTAAAAGAGAGCGAAAACCGATTCAGACAAATTTTCGAAATGAATTTTTCAGTCATGTTTTTGCTGGATGCCAAAACAGGAAAAATCCTCGATGCAAACCCGGCTGCCTGCGAATTTTATGGTTGGGAATACGAAGAAATGCTTCAGAAAAAAATATGGGATATCAACGTTTTGACTGAAAATGAAGCACTGAAAAACATGAAAAGTGCAGCAATTTCGGAACACAAGCACTTTAATTTCGTTCATCAAAAAGCGGATAAATCATTGTGTGATGTGGATGTATACTCGACTGCAATTCAAATTAACGGTAAAACCGTTTTACATATTATCATTCACGATATTACAGAACAAAAAAAAGCGAATGAATTATTAAAAAAGAGCCTTGAACGTCTTGACAGAGCTGAAAGAGTTTCAAAATCGGGAAACTGGGAGCTGGAAATTGAAACCAGAAGAATGAAAACATCCAAAGGTGCTGAATTAATCTATGGAATTGCGGGAGACGATTTTGACTACGATTACATTAAAAAGGCACCATTGGACGAATATCGTAGCAAACTGGATATTGAAATGAAAAATCTGATTGAAAATAACATTCCCTACGACATTGAGTTTAAAATAAAAAGGGCTGATACAGGCGAAATCAGAGACATACATTCATCAGCCTACTATGATCAGAAAAATAAAATTGTATTCGGAGTAATTCAGGATATTACAGAAAAGAAAAAAGCTGAACTCCAATTGCGTGAAAGTGAAAATAAGCTCAGCACTTTATTCGCCAATATGTCCGAAATGGTGGTTATTCACGAGGTGGTTTACGACACGGAAGGTAATGCAACAAATTACATAATCACCGATTGTAATGATGCATTTACAAAAATTACCGGCATCAGACGCGAAGATTGTTTGGGCAAAACAGCCACCAGTGTATATCAAACTACTCAGGCACCTTATTTAGACATTTATGCAAAAGTTTGCCGTACAGGCGAATCATTCAACTTTCAAACCTACTTCGAACCGTTTGACAAGCATTTTCTGGTATCGGCAGTATCTCTCGGTCAAAACCGTTTTTCCACCATCAGCAACGACATCAGTGAAATTCAGAAAAGTAATGATGAAGTAATCCGTACAAATCAGGAACTTGAAAATTATATGTATGTCACTTCACACGATTTACGGTCGCCACTTGTTAATATACAGGGTTTTAGTCAAAGACTTGCCAAACAAAATCTTGAACTGAACAATTTCATCGGTAATTGTCAGATTGAGCAGGAAAAAAATGAGAAATTAAAAGAACTTACAGAAAAGAAAATCCCTGATTCGCTGCAATATATTCAAACAAACGTAGCCAAGATGGACAAACTTATCTACAATCTGCTTCAGATTTCGAGGACAGGCCGATTACCAATGAAAATACAGATCATTGATATGAACCATTTGCTTAATAATGTACTCAGTACTTACAATTATCAGCTGACTGAAATAAAAGCAAATATAATCATCACCGATTTACACATCTGTAACGGTGATGAAAATCAATTGAATCAGCTTTTTTCAAATTTAATAGGCAATTCTATTAAATACCGGAGCGCCGAAAGAAATTTGAAAATTGAAATTGGGTCGAAATTAAATTTCAACAAAGTGATTTACTCTGTCAAAGACAATGGAATAGGCATCGAGCCAAGACATTTGGAACGTATCTGGGATGTATTTTACCGGATTGATGCTTCAGACCCGAATGCCGGTGATGGGATTGGTCTGAGTTTAGCCAAAAGAATAGTTGAAAAACATAAGGGAAGAATCTGGGTGGAATCCCTTATCAATGAAGGATGTACATTTTATATCGAATTACCGGTATAGATAAACTCAAAATTCGAACACAAACATTTACATGATATTTACAAAAAAAAACTGAATGAAATGAAAACCGGAAAAGAACTGATTATTTTAATTGCCGAAGACGACGATGGTCACGCCGAACTCATCCAGGAAGGACTTATCGAAGCCGGGATCTGTAATCCCATTCAACGATTTGTAAACGGCGAAGACTGCTGGAATTTTATTTCGGGCAACGGACGGGAACCTTCCAGGTCCTACCTTCTTTTATTAGATATCAATATGCCCAGAATGGATGGCATTGAAGTACTCAGACGGATGAAAGCAGACGAACAATTGAAGCACATCCCCGTAATGATGCTAACAACAACCGACGACCCGCGTGAGGTTGAAACCTGCTATCAGCTTGGTTGCAATATATATATTACAAAACCGGTACAATTCGACAGGTTTGCAGAAACTTTAAGACGAATGGGACTTTTTATTCAAATTGTAAAAATCTGAGTCTTTAAAATCTTTAACAAAAAAAATTATTCTCTGTCAAAAAAAAGCTAAAACATTCGATTGACATTCACGGGAAAAGTCAAAACTCTGCAGGAACAGCAAATCAGCTTAACATTTTTAAAATTAAACAGAATTTAAACAACCAAAAGAACAAAACTTTCAAATTAATTCTGCTATGGAAACCGAAGAAAAATTAATTCTGATCATCGAGGATGATATTGGTCTGGCTGAACTTATCAGCGAGCAAATTTGTGATTTGGGCTACAACTGTAAAAGATTCACTTTAGCACATGATGCAATACAATGGTTGAGCAATTTTAAACCTTTGCTGATTTTGCTCGATTACAGCCTTCCCGATTTTACAGGCAAAGAATTCATCGAAGCATTAAACCTGAAGGGTATTTCAGTTCCACCATTTATTGTAGCAACAGGTCGCGGTGACGAACGCATAGCAGTTGAAATGATGAAGCTGGGAGCTCGCGACTATATAATAAAAGACACACAATTTATAAATCTGATTCAGGTTGTAACTCAACGTATAATCAAAGAATCCGAAACCGAAAATAAATTAGCAAAAACACGGGAAGAACTTTACGAGCTCAACCGCTTTAATGCTCAGATAATCAACGGAGCAAAAGAAGGGCTCGTTGTATACGACAGGCAATTTAACTATCTGGTTTTCAATAAATTCATGGAAGACCTTACAGGCAAAACGGCCACAGATATAATAGGCAAAAATGTGCTTGATGTATTTCCGTTTGTTAAGCAATCGGGTATACTCGATTCGCTCAATAAAGCTTTAAACGACAATGACTCTGAAATAGAATTTTACTTTGACTTATCCGACACCGGCAAATCAGCCTGGGTTACAGACACTTTTTCTGCCCTGAAAAATGCCAACAACGAAATAACCGGAATTATCTCCATTATCCATGACATAACCGACAGAAAAAAAAATGAGTTGTTAATACAGAACAATCATGATCTGCTGCAAAAACTGCTTTTCAGAAGTTCCGATTTTATTGGCGACAATACAAGCGTTAATTATCAGTCGATTTTAAATACCATGATTGAAATTTCGGGTGCAAAATACGGTGTATTTAATATTTTAGAGCCCGACTCTAACGAATTTGTAACAAAAGCAATGTATGTAAGCAAAAATGATTTCGAATCTGTTTCAAAACTTTTCGGTTTTGATTTTACGAAAAGAAAATGGAAAGAAGATCCCGAACGATTTCAGAAAATCAGACACCAACAAACAAGCAGATTCGTAAATTTAAGAGAATTAACAGGCAAAGTAATACCCGAAAAATTAACGTATCTTATTGAGAAAACTTTCGGATTGGGAGCTTTATACGTCGTGAAAGTGGACTCTAAAAAGAAATCAATCGGTGATTTTACCTTGTTATTTGTAAAAAACAAAGAATTACAGAATCAGGACATCGTGGAACTTTTTGCAAATCAGATTGCACTTTATCTGCAACGTAATCAATCGGAGAATGACATAAAAGAAAGTGAAACTAAATTTCGTCTGTTGTTCGAAGACAACCCTCAGCCAATGATGGTACACGATTCAAAGACTTTGAAATTTATCGAAGTTAATCATGCAGCCATCGAGCATTATGGCTACAATCGGGAAGAATTTCTGGCCATGAGCATTGACGACATTCGCTTTAGCGGAGAAGAAGCTGTAAAAGCGCAAAACAGCAGAAATATAACCGGCTCTGATTCAACGGAATTGCAACACATCAAAAAAAACGGACAAATTATTGATGTCGGGATTTTTTCACGAAAAATAAATTTTAACGGAAGAGATTCGCAACACCTGCTGATACAGGACATTACGACCAGAAAAATTGCTGAAAAGGAACTACAGGAAAAAATGAATGAATTAATCCGTTTTCATAACCTGACAATCGACAGGGAACTTACAATGATTGAAATGAAGAAAGAAATTAACCGGTTACTCGTTGAAACCGGTAGAACTGAGAAATATAATATAGTTGGCTGATATTATACAACTGAATCACTGACAATTTAAACAAAATTACTGATTCATTACCTGAAAGAACAATAAACTCACCGGATAAACGAATGACCGGGCTGTATTTTATCAAATTCAATATCTTAAAAAATGAAGGAAACAAACCGGAAAGTTGTTGAGTATTTAAAAAAAAACGGAAACACTGATATTTCAAATTACAATGATCAGTTTTTGAAAAAAATGATAGATGGCAGAATGGAAAAAACCGGTTATAAAACCATTGAAAGCTATCTCGAATTGTTACATATTAATCCAACGGAAACAAGAGCTCTGATTAACTCATTAGAAATCAGCTACAGTACATTTTTCAGAAACTCACTAACTTTTTCAGTGCTGGAAAAGTTGATACTTCCATCGTTGTTCTTTATTCAGAATGAGAAACACAGCCGCGAAGTAAGAATATGGTCGGCAGCGTGTGCCGGAGGCCAGGAAATATATAGCCTTGCGATTTTAATTAATGAGTTGAAAGAATCAAATTCGCAAACAAATCAGTACCGGATTTTTGCATCGGACAAGTCGGAAACACAAATCATCGAAGCTGAAAAAGGGATTTTCAGGTTTTCATCAGTCGAAAACCTGACATTATCCAGAATGAACCGATGGTTTAAATTAACAGGTGAAAATTATGTGATCAGTTCAGCGCTCAAAAAAAACATTGAATTTACTGTATTCGATTTATTTGATCCGCTTCACTCCTGCCCTCCTGCATGTATTTTCGGCGAATTCGATATCGTTTTCTTATCAAATTTACTATTTTACTATAAACCACAGCAACGTAAGGTAATACTCGATAAAGCGGCAAATGTGCTGAGCGAAAACGGATATTTGGTAACCGGCGAAACAGAGCGTGAGATACTGCTGCAACACAATTTTCAGGAAGTATATCCGAATTCAGGCATTTTTAAGACGAAGCATCCGAAATAAAATGTTTAAAAACTTAATCTTTGAAAAAATACATAAGGGTTCAGCAGATTATATAAACAACATAGCACAAAATTTTGCACTTTTGCAAATTGAAATTCCGGACGGGACAAAATAAAATATAAAATTAAAGGCAATTTATAAAAAAACAACATAAGCAATGTACTTCAGAAGACTTAAAGATTTAAATATCAGCACACAACTTATACTCAGCTTCGGAGCGATGATATTTTTTGTTGTATTTCTTGGCTTAATCGCAGTGCGGCAATCTGACAAGATACAAAAAGAAGTTGAATCGTTATACGACCATCCTCTGCAGGTTCGTGTGGCTTTAGGTCAGTTAAAAGTCGATATAGCCAATATGCGTCTTTATACCAGGGAATTGATGTTGGCCAAAACAAAAGAAGAGAAAAATAAAGCCATCGAGCAAATGAATGAAGCTGATTTTGATGCAAAAAATCAATTGAAAAAAGTAAAACTTCAGTACACAGGACCCGATGCCGACATTCAGAGAGCAAACAAATCCTTCGAAATATGGGAAAAAATGAGGGCAGAAAACACTTACCTTGCCATGGAAGGCAGGATTGAGGAGATTAAACTAAACGTACAGCCCGATGGAAAAGTGGGTAAATACAGAGTAGAATTACTTAATAATCTGCAGATTATCGAAAATTTTGCTAAAAAAACCGGCGATGAAAATTACATCAATTCAAAGAAACTGAAAAACAGATTAAGTTTGAATTTATTACTTTTAGTACTTGCAATTGTTTTAATTAAACTGTTAATCAACTTTTTACTATTCAAAACAATAAAGAAACCGATTATAAATCTGAAAGATTCGATCCTGCAATTTAACCAGGGAGACTACGATGTCAGAAGTCATATCCAAACCGAAAATGAATTCGGAGTATTATCCAGGTCTTTCAATCAGTTAGCCGATAATATTCAACAGAATTTTGAACTGACCAAGAAAACAACACAGCTCTCGGATATCATGATGCAATATGAAGATTCGCATGAATTTTTCAAGAAGTTGTTTCCTGTCTTACTGCAAATTACCAATGCCCAGATGGGTGCTGTTTACCTTTTAAGCAGTGATAAAAGTGTTTATAAACATTACGAATCTGTCGGTTTAAATGACAACATACAGATGCACGAATTTTCCAAAAATGCATTAGAGGGTGAATTCGGTCCGGTATTGTCAACAAAAAAAATACAATTTATCAAAAATATCCCTATCGACACCAGGTATGTATATAATACTGTAAGTGGCGGACTTATACCCCGCGAAATAATTTCAATTCCTATCGTTTCGGCGGGCGAGGTAGTGGCAATCATTTCTCTGGCGGGTATCCGTAAATTCACCGACCAGACCATTGAGATGATTAACCGCATGCACGACGTGTTGAATGCCCGTATTGTAGGAGTGCTGGCATATCGTAAATTACGTGAATTCAGTACACGGCTCGAATCGCAAAACAAAGAACTGGAAGCACAAAAAACGGAGCTTGATGCACAATCGACAGAATTAAAGGAACAAAACCAGGAGCTGGAAATTCAAAAGAATCAACTGAAGGAAATGAGTCAGCTGAAAACAAATTTCCTGTCGAATATGAGTCACGAATTAAGAACTCCGCTCAATTCAGTCATAGCGCTGGCCGGGGTTTTAAACCGCAGGCTCGAAGGCAAAATTCCTGCCGACGAATATTCTTATCTGGAAGTAATCGAACGCAACGGAAAAAATTTGCTGGCACTGATCAATGACATCCTCGACATTTCGCGAATTGAGTCGGGCAAAGAAGAGTTGGATTATACTCAGTTCGACTTTTATAATCTTTTACAGGATATTACAAATATGATTAAACCTCAGGCTGACCAGAAAAATATTGAACTGACCTGTCATTCCGGCAAATCACCTTTAATGATCGAAAACGACATGAAGAAATGCGGACATATTCTGCAGAATTTGATTGGAAATGCTGTTAAATTCACCGACAAAGGAAGTGTTTCAGTCAAGGCAACCTACCAGAATAAAACATTATTTGTCGAAGTAAAAGATACAGGCATTGGCATTTCAGAAAACAATATTTCGCATATTTTTGAAGAATTCCGACAGGCAGATGGCAGTACATCCCGGCGTTTCGGTGGAACGGGCTTAGGTTTGTCAATAGCGCTCAAATACGCCCGCCTGCTCGGCGGCAACATTAAAGTTGAAAGCAGTGTGGGTGAAGGCTCAACATTTATTTTTACTTTACCGGTACACCCGGTAAGTAAAAATTTAAAAAATGACAAGGATAAAGAACTCAACTTAAACGTTAAGTTTCACGATCATAAGATCATACACGAAACTCCGATCGGGAAAACAATACTTTTAGTGGAGGACAGTGAAGCCGCTATAATTCAGCTCAGAGACATACTCGATGAAGTGGGATATAACATTCTGGTAGCAAAAGATGGCAAAGAAGCTCTCGGTATTTTGAAACAAACCATTCCTGATGCGATGATTCTGGATTTGATGATGCCCGAAGTTGATGGTTTTGAAGTGCTCGACCATATCAGAAATTTTGAAAGAACAGCTCATATTCCGGTCTTAATCCTTACTGCTAAACACATTACAAAGGAAGATCTGAAATACTTAAGACAAAATAATGTTCATCAACTGGTGCAGAAAGGTGAAATAAAGAAACAGGAATTACTTAACAATATAGCATCGATGTTTATAAAAGCCGAAGAAACTCCGACAGTTGCCAAACAAAAAATTCAAAACATCGACTCTAAACCGTTGGTATTAATTGTCGAAGATAATCCTGATAACTTACTGACAGTAAAAGCGCTTTTAGCTGATAATTTTGATGTTATCTGTGCCGAAAACGGAATCGATGGAGTGTCGATGGCCCGGAAGTTTTTACCGAATTTAATTTTGCTGGATTTATCATTGCCCGAAGTAGATGGTTACGAAGCATTCAGTCAAATCCGAAAAGATCCGGCACTGGCAAATGTTCCCGTTGCAGCACTTACCGCAAGTGCGCTGATGACAGACAAGGAAAACATTCTTGCTTTCGGATTCGATGCTTATTTAGCAAAACCAATCGATACGACTGTTTTTTATAATACCATAAATCAATTACTATATGGAATTTGAGGGTATTAAAATATTAGTCATCGACGATCAGCCCGATAACTTATTCTCGATTAAGGTACTGATAAAGGAAGCTTTTAAAAATTCATACGTACTCACTTCTTTATCAGGCACCAAAGGCATCGAACTTGCCCTGATCGAACAGCCCGATGTGATATTGCTGGATGTAATTATGCCCGAAATGGATGGCTTTGAGGTGTGCAGAATTATTAAAGCCAACAACAGACTGGAAGGAATCCCGGTTGTTTTTGTGACTGCACTTAAAGGCGATCGCGAAAGCCGTATCAAAGCACTTGAAGCAGGTGGAGATGCATTTCTTACCAAGCCTGTCGATGAAAGTGAATTAGTTGCACAAATCAGGGCTATGGTTAAAATCCGGCGGGCCAATCAATACAAGGAAGATATAAATCAACAACTGAAGAAGCTGGTTGATGAACAAACCAAAGAGCTACGTCAAACCCATAAAGCAACTTTAAATCTGCTGGAAGATTTAAAATCGGAAAATTTAGCACGTCAGAAAACCGAGACTGCATTAAGAGAAAGTGAAGAAAAATACAGACTTTTAGTTGAAAACTCGCCCAA
Organism: uncultured Paludibacter sp.; assembly: GCA_937897985.1. Classification (GTDB taxonomy): domain Bacteria; phylum Bacteroidota; class Bacteroidia; order Bacteroidales; family Paludibacteraceae; genus Paludibacter. The sequence goes on from CALCBD010000033.1 coordinate 155,636, forward strand.
TGGCATTGCAATTTTTCAGGATGGAATAATCGTTTATGCAAATCAAACTGCCCTGCATAAAATAAATGCTCAAACACGCGACGAAGTTCTTGGGAAACCCCTTGCAACGATAGTAAAGACAAGTCAGTCTGCTTCTTTGTCAGATAAATTCGAATCAGCACTTCGCGGTCGACAGATACTGCACTTCGAAGAAAAACTGCTGAAATTAACAGGCGAAGCTTACGAAGTTGAAATTGTTGCACTCGAAACCACATTCAACGGCAAACCCGCAGGTCAGATTATTATTACAGATATCTCGGAAAGGAAACAAGCCGAAAAAGCTTTACGCGAAAGTGAGTTGAAATTCCGCGAAATGGCTAATCTGTTGCCTCAGGTAATTTTTGAAATTGATATGACAGGTAAAGTTACTTATGTCAATCAAATGGCTGAAATAATTTTTGGCTATCCAACCGAAGAACTTATCGGATTCGATTCAATTAAAGTTCATATACCTGAAGAAATTAACAGAGTCATCGAAAATATTCGCCTGAAGATCAGGGGAGTTGAAATCGAAAACAATGAATATCAAATGCTCCGGAAAGATGGCTCTGTCTTTCCCGCACTGATTTACACCAACTTAATCGAAAGAGAAGGTGTACCTGTCGGACTGAGGGGAGTAGTGATTGACATTACTGCTCAACGCGAAAATGAAAAAAACATTCGCGAAAGTGAAGGACTTTACCGCGCTATTCTGAATTCATCCCCCGACAGTATCATTATTACCAACAACAATGGTATTATTGAGATGGTTTCGCCATCAACTCTTCGGAATTTCGGCATTAATAGCGATAAGCTGATTAAAGGCAAGGTAATTACTGATTTTGTAAATGTATCCGACCGCGAGAAAGCTATAACGGAATTCAAATTAATGCAACAAGGAATAGTTACCGGTCCGAATGTTTACAGGATTACAAAAGGCGACGGCGAACTGGTAAGTATTGAGGTGGAAGAAGGAGAAATTCCGGATGTCAACGGAAAAGCTGAAAAATATATTTATATCTGCCGGAATATCACCGAAAGAATCGAAAGCGAAAAGAAAATTGTCAATATAAGCAGAATGTATGCTTTTCTGAGTCAGGTCAATCAATCCATTATTAACTCCAAGAATCAGAAAGAACTGTTTCAGTCGGTCTGCAATGTCGCAATTGTATACGGGCAGTTCCGCATGGCCTGGATCGGGCTCCACGACAGTGAAAAACAATGTATCGTTCCTGAATTTTCGGCCGGTCATCTGAACGGATATCTTGAAAGCATCGACATCGATTTAAATGACCCGGCCAAATCACAGGGGCCAACAGGAAGCGCATTCAGAAATGGCAATCTTGTGGTATGTAACGACATTGAGAATGATCCGAAAATGATAGTATGGAGAAAAGAAGCTATAAAAAGAAAATATCTTTCCTCCTGTGCAGTTCCTCTAATGGTCAATAATGTGGTCATTGGCGTATTTACGCTTTACACTTCTGAAATAAACTTTTTCAGAGAAGATGAACAAAAACTACTAAAAGAAATAGCACAAAATTTATCATTTGCTATCAACGCTATTCAAAGTGAAAATGAAAGAAAAATTGCCGAAGAATTGCTAATCGAAAGTGAAAGCCGCTACAATTCTTTCATTAACAACAATGAAGACTGCATTTTTGTAAAAGACGAAAATTTCAGGTATATCATTGTAAATGACGCAATGGCCGGATTTTTCGGAAGGGAAAAACAGGAAATAATCAATAAAACCGATACAGAGCTTGACGATCATCAACAAATTTACCCGTGTATATCGTCGGACAAAAAGGCTTTAAATTCCGAGAATGCCATTATTGTTGAAGAACAGTTGGGCAATAAAATATACGAAACCATTAAATTCCCTATGAAACTCAAAGATAACCGAATAGGTATTGGTGGTATCATGAGGGACATTACCGAGAGAAAAAAATCGGAAAAAGCATTGATGGACAGCCGTAAAGAATTACAAACCATTTACGACAACGCACCGGTAATGCTGAGTGTTATTGACAAAAACGGACATATCCTTTTTGCAAATCAATTATTCTCCATGTTTCTGGGAATAGGTGAAAACGAATTTGTAAACGGAATTTTCGGTGGCGTGGTGGGTTGCATCAATTCAATGTTCGACCCCCGTGGTTGCGGCTATAGTTTTAACTGTAAAAACTGCAGCCTTCGCACAGCTATTGAACAAACCTTTACCACCGGAGTCGGCGTTCAGAACATTGAATATCAATCGACAATCAATATCAAAGGAATTTCAAAAGAAGTTTCCTTACTCGGGTCGACAGCATTGATTGAAACCAACGGGCAGCAAAATATTTTGTTAAGCTTACACGATATCACAAAACGAAAATCAATCGAGGAAGCACTTCATAAAAGTGAAACCCTGCTCCGTACCTTCATTGACAATACCCCGTTTGAAATTTGGGCACGCGACAGAGAGAGTGTGGGTATTTTGGAAAATAAAAAATTTGTCGATCATTACGGATCTATTATCGGCATAACGCCACAGTCGGACAACAGAGTCGACAACCCTATGAAACAAAGATGGAAAAAATTGAATGACAGGGTATTGGGTGGCGAGTCAGTCGAAGAGGAACTTGAATTTCCGGTCAACGGCGAAATGAGAATTTTTCAGCAAATACTCTTTCCAATTCGCAGTTTCGAAAAAATTATCGGTTTAGCCGGATTTAATATCGATATTACTGATAAAAAACTGGCCGAACAACAACTTCACGACTATAATCAAAGGCTCGAAATGGCCATGCAAATCGGAAATATTGCCTGGTGGGAAATGAACTATAAGACCGGAAGTATCCATTTTGGTGAACGGAAAACGGAAATTCTGGGTTATAATAAAACTGATTTCAACCATTACAGGGATTTTATGAGATTAGTTCATCCCGACGATTACCAGAAATGTCTGAATGCAATGCGTAATCATATTTTGGGCAAAAGCGAAAGATATGAAGTTGAATACCGGATCAGAACTTCGGCTGGCACTTACCGCTGGTTCTACGACGTTGGCTCGATTACACAAAGAAAGGAGAAGAAAAAGCAGGCAATAGTTTCAGGTTTGGTAATGGATATCACTGCCCGAAAAATTGCCGAAGAATCGTTAAAAGAATCACGTGAGCAATTAAAAGATTTTGCTGCGCATCTCCAGAATGTAAGAGAAGAGGAACGCGTGATGCTGGCTCGTGAAATTCACGACGATTTGGGACAAATTCTTGTGGCAATGAAAATTGATATGGGAATGTTAAAAAAACACATCGCCAACCATCTGATATCAGATTCATCGGACGAAATCATACAAAAATTTGACAACCTGATTTTGCTGGTCGACAATACAATCAAAACAGCCCGCCGAATCATGACCGACCTGCGACCCGAAGTGCTTGAACTTTTAGGCTTTACCGAAGCTGTAAAAGCTCACATTAAAACATTCGGCGAACGTTATAAAATTGAAACAAATTTCGTAAATAATATCAATCAACTTACTCTCAATTCGCAGCAGTCCATAGCTTTGTTCAGAATAATTCAGGAAGCACTGAATAATGTCGCCAAGCATGCCCAGGCCACAAAAGTTGAAATCATCCTTACTCAAAGCATTGATAAACTTACACTTAAAATCGAAGACAATGGAATAGGAATAGAAAAAAATGCTAAAAGAAAAACTGAATCATTTGGTATTATTGGCATGAGAGAAAGAATATTTTTGTTAGGTGGCGAAATTACAATTGATGGTGAAAAGAAAAAAGGCACAACTATTCTGATAGAAATTCCGCTTAAAAACAACATGAATTAAATCACTCATAACTTATTTTCAACATTATTCATCAGAATTATGAAAAATAAATTATTGCTTTCGTCTGTTTGTTACTTGTTTACTCTGACTTTGTTTGCGCAGTCACACGAAAAACAATGCTTTAAAATAATAAGTTACAATGTCGAAAATTACTTCGACTGTATCGACGATTCTCTCACCAACGATGCAGAATATATAACCGGAGGAATACGCGGATGGAATTATGATAAATATTTAAAGAAACAGGCTGATATATCGAAAGTTATCGTTGCTATCGGAGGCTGGGAAACTCCGGCCATCGTCGGATTGTGTGAAGTGGAGAACGAAAAATGTCTTCGCGACCTGACCCGTTACTCCGGTCTTAAACAACTGAAATACAAATACCTGCATCACGAATCGCCCGACACGAGAGGTGTTGATGTTGCTATGCTATACAAGTCATCATATTTCAAACCCTTTCACGACGAAGCCATTGGCATTCACTATCCTGATGCTCCTCAGAATAAAACGCGCGACATATTGTATGCTGCAGGAATTGTACCTTCGGGCGACACATTGCATTGTTTTGTTTGCCATTTTCCATCCCGTCTTGGAGGCGAACTTGAATCGGAAGACCGGAGAATTTTTGTTGCTTCTGTACTAAGATTAAAAATTGACAGCCTTTTTGCAAAAAATCCACGTTCGAACATCGTAATTATGGGTGATTTCAACGATTATCCCACTAATAACAGCATGTTGAAAACATTAAAAGCGTTGCCTCCGACCGGCAGTATTTCCAACTCTTCACTCTATAATCTGATGTTCCCGATTCATACTGCCGGCAAGGGTTCGCATAAACACGAAGGTGAATGGGGCGCTTTGGATCAGATCATTGTTTCGGGTAATTTACTTAACCCGGCAGGCAGTTTTCATACACTTACGGGCGATGCTCATGTTTTCGATGCCGGTTTTCTGCTGGTTGATGACGATAAATTTCTTGGAAAAGAACCTTTCAGAACATACAACGGAATGAAATATCAGGGTGGTTTTTCAGATCATTTGCCTGTTTATGCTGACTTCTGGTATTGAAATACATTCATTACTCTAACATCAAAAAATTCAGGCTCAAAATTCCAAACTTAAAATGACAACAAAACAAAGATATAAACACATTATTGATTGGTTCGGCAAGAATATGCCAGTTGCCGAAACTGAACTCAAACATACGAATCCTTATGAACTTTTAGTAGCAGTAATACTATCAGCACAGTGTACCGATAAACGGGTAAATATGATTACTCCGAAGCTTTTTGCCGATTTCCCTACACCCGAAGCGCTTGCAGCAACTACTTCCGACGTCGTTTTCGATTATATCCGTTCCATTTCTTATCCCAATAATAAAGCAAAACATCTGGTGGGTATGGCACAAAAATTAGTTTCCGGTTTCGGTGGTAAAGTTCCTGACGATGTCGACTTGCTGCAAACATTGCCGGGTGTGGGTCGTAAAACTGCTAACGTTATTGCCTCGGTGATTTATGATAAACCTGCTATGGCAGTTGACACACACGTATTTCGTGTGTCGGAACGTATTGGTTTAACCACAAACTCAAAAAATCCGCTGCAGACAGAAAGAGAATTAGTAAAACACATCCCGCCCGAACTGATTCCAATTGCACATCACTGGCTCATCCTTCACGGCCGCTATATTTGTATTGCCCGAAAACCCAAATGTGATGAGTGCGGAATTGCACAATTTTGTCGTTATTATCAAAATAACACTCCGGCACTTACATAATTCCGTAAATTACAAACATTATCAACATTATAAAACACTGATAATCTGCCGGTAACCGGAGAACGAAGTCTTAATAAATCTTTGCCATTTTTTATTCTTTTCAAAAAACCTGATGACCAATTCAGTCAAAAATTATACTTTTCTAATCAAATAATCCACATCAATTAAAGAAAAATTTCTGTAATTTTGCAGAAAATTTCAAATAACCTCTTTATCTCTTACTTTTCGGATTTTTACTTCAACGAAGTGCCCTTATTCAGGGACTTTAAAGAATCACACCCTTACTTTTTGACCGGAATATTAAATCACAGCAAATGTGGTTTTCGAAATTATTTTGAGTCCTTCAATGTTAAATGAACATGGAAATTATCAATTTTAAAAAAAACAGCATAAAATGAATGATTTGAATCGTAAACAGGTAAATGCAAAACTTCGCCCTGAACGTATAATTCAGTTTGGTGAAGGAAACTTTCTGAGAGCTTTTGCCGACTGGATTGTATGGAACATGAATGAGAAATCGGATTTCAACAGTAATATCGTGGTGGTTCAACCCATCGAGAACGGTATGGTCGATCTGTTGAACCAACAGGATGGATTATATCATTTGAATTTACAGGGTCTGAACAATGGTGAAGCTGTCAACAGTCTGCAAATGATTGATGTGATTAGCCGCGGTCTTAATCCTTACAAACAATTTAGTGAATATCTGCAACTTGCCGAAAATCCGGACATGAGATTTGTAATTTCCAATACAACCGAAGCAGGTATTGTATTTGATCCCGAATGCAAAATCACTGATGAACCTGCTTCCTCATATCCCGGAAAATTAACTCAGCTGCTTTATCACCGATTCAGAATATTCAATGGTGCAGCCGACAAAGGATTGATTATTTTCCCCTGCGAACTTATTTTTCATAACGGAAAAGAACTTAAAAGATGCATTGAACAATACATCGAACACTGGAATCTTGGTGAAGCATTTAAAACATGGTTTGAAACTGCCTGCGGTGTTTACAGCACTTTGGTTGATCGTATCGTTCCGGGCTATCCACGCGAAACAATCAATGATATTTTGGAAAAAATTCAATTCAATGACAAATTAGTTGTTCAGGCAGAAATATTTCACTTGTGGGTTATCGAAGCACCGCAATCGGTTGCCGACGAATTTCCGGCTCACAAAGCCGGTCTGAATGTCCATTTTGTGCCAGATGAAAAACCATATCACGAACGAAAAGTAACGTTGCTCAACGGACCTCATTCAGTTTTGGCTCCGGTAGGATATTTATCCGGGTTCGACATAGTGAAGGAAATCGTTGAAGACAAAGTACTTGGTGAATTTGTGCGCAAAGTGATGTTCGATGAGCTGCTTCAGACACTCGACCTGTCTGAAAAAGAACTGAAAAAATTTGCTGCTGATGTGTTGGATCGATTCCGGAATCCTTATGTAAAACATTTTGTTACAAGCATTATGTTGAATTCATTTCCAAAATTCAAAACACGCGATTTGCCGGGTTTGAAGATTTATTTAAAACGTAACGAAACATTACCATTAGGTATAGTTCTCGGACTGGCAGCTATGATTACATACTACAAAGGCGGAAAAAGAGCTGATGTTGAGATTATTCCGAACGATGATCAGGCAATTATTGATGTGCTTAAAACGGCATGGGAAAGCGAATCGATGAAAGAAACTGCGAAAACTGTACTCGGTGCCGAATTTATCTGGGGCGAAAACTTAAATAAACTGAACGGGTTAACGAAAAAAGTAGCAGAATACCTGACAATAATCGATCAACAGGGAATGTACAAAGCTGTAAAACTAATGCTGATTGAAAGTCGCGAGGAACTCAGATTATCGACAGATAATCAAACTGATAACACAAATGTTTTAGCATCATAATCCTATTACAAGAAAAATATGCAAACTGAATTTATCAAAATTCATCGTGACGATAATGTTGCTGTAGCAGTTAAGAAATTAGAACAAGGTACAATAGTTGAAATTGAGAACCATCAAATTCAGCTTTTAGAAGAAATTCCTGCCGGACATAAATTCGCTCTCAAAGATTTCGACGAAAATGAAAACATCATTAAATACGGGTATGCCATCGGACATGCCCGTTCGTCAATTCAATGCGGCAGACATGTGAACGAAAAAAACATCAAAACCAATTTGAGCGGATTGCTTGAATATCAGTATAATCCGGCATTGGAATATCCTGATTTCGAAAAACGCAACCTGACTTTCAGGGGATATCGCAGGTCAAATGGTTTGACCGGCATACGTAATGAAATCTGGATTATCCCTACAGTTGGGTGTGTAAACGGGACTGTCAGTCAGTTAGTGGAAGCATTCCGAAATGAAACAAAAGAGGCCGGAATTGATGCAATTGTCGGGTTCACACATAATTATGGATGTTCACAATTGGGCGAAGATCACGAAAACACCCGCAAAATACTCAGGAATATCGCTTTACACCCTAATACAGGTGGTGTTTTGATAGTAGGATTAGGTTGTGAAAACAATCAGATTTCCGCCTTCAGGGAAATGCTGGGAGAATTCGATACCGACAGGATAAAGTTCATGGAAACACAGAAAGTGAGCGATGAATTTGAAACCGGTATGGAGCTGTTGCGCGAATTATACGCTTTGGCCAAAGAAGATAAACGTGTCGATGTTCCTCTGAGCGAGTTAAAAGTAGGATTAAAATGCGGTGGATCAGATGGTTTCTCGGGAATTACTGCAAACCCTTTGTTAGGAGCATTTTCTGATTTTCTCACATCACAGGGCGGTAGCACTGTATTAACAGAAGTACCTGAAATGTTCGGTGCCGAAACCATTTTAATGAACCGCTGCGGTTCGGTAGAATTATTTGATCGCACTGTCCATCTAATCAATGATTTTAAGGAGTATTTCATTCAAAACAATCAACCGGTTTACGAAAATCCTTCACCGGGGAATAAAGCAGGCGGAATTTCAACGCTCGAGGAAAAATCATTGGGCTGTACACAGAAATGCGGAAAATCGGTGGTCAGGGATGTACTTATGTACGGAGATGTGATAACAAACAAAGGCCTTAATTTATTGAGTGCTCCGGGTAACGATTTGGTAGCAGCTACTGCTTTGGGTGCCGCCGGATGTCAGTTGGTGCTGTTTACCACCGGTCGCGGAACTCCGTTTGGCTCTTTTGTTCCAACAATGAAAATTTCAACCAATTCCTCTTTATTCCTGAACAAACCTAAATGGATTGATTTCAATGCAGGAATTATTCTCGAGAATCAAACCATTGACCAGACCAACGAGCTTTTCATTTCCTACATCATCGGGGTGGCAAGCGGAGAAATGGTCAATAATGAAAAAAATAACTTTCGCGAAATATCTATCTGGAAATCAGGCGTAACAATGTAGCCACCAACATTTAATCAAACATCGCTCAACTCCAGCCAGCGCATAGTTTTTTCGTCAATCAGCTGATTCAGTTCCCCGTGACGTTCCGAAGCCCGAATAATCTCTTCCGAACTTAACGAGCCTGAAGCCAGCTGATTTTCTATACCGGCTTTTTCGCTCTCAAGTTCAGTGATTTCAACTTCCAGGGCTTCAAATTCCTTCTGTTCCTTATAACTCAGTTTCTTCTTTTCCTGAGCTCTGTTATTTTCGGTCGAACCTCCTTTTGTTTCCTGATTACGGACTTTACTTTCCTGTTTTTTCTTTTCTTCCCGCTCCTGTTCTTCTACCAATTCGTTCCATTCACGATAATCGGTATAATTACCCGGGAAGTCCTTTAGTTCAGCATTTCCTTTGAACACCAGTAAATGATCGACCACTTTATCCATGAAATAACGGTCGTGACTCACTACAATCAGACAACCCTTAAAAGTTTGGAGATAATCCTCTAAAATATTTAGTGTTACTATATCCAGATCGTTGGTAGGTTCATCGAGCACTAAAAAATTCGGATTTTTCATCAACACAGTACAAAGATGCAATCTGCGTTTTTCACCACCACTCAGTTTATACACATAATTGTACTGAGTTTCGGGTGTAAACAGAAAATGTTGCAGGAACTGTGAAGCCGACATCTTTTTTCCGTTCCCCAGATGAACTTCGTCAGCGATATTACGGACCACATCAATTACTTTTATCTGTTCGTCGAAAGTTAAACCATCCTGACTATAATATCCGAAAACAACTGTTTCGCCAACATCGAACGAGCCGGAATCAGGTTTTACTTCGCCAATCAGCATTTTTAAAAAAGTTGACTTTCCGGTTCCGTTTTTACCAACAATTCCCATTTTTTCGTAACGCGAAAAATTATAATAAAAATTGTCGAGAATTTTCATTTCGCCATAGGCTTTTGAAACATATTTTGCTTCAAATATTTTGGAACCTAAATAACTGGCTTTCACGTCAAGTTGTACCCTGTCATTATTCCGGCGTTGTTTGGCGCGTTCCTCTATTTCGTAAAAACTCTCCTGTCGCGATTTGGCTTTATGAGCCCGTGCCTGAGGTTGACGGCGCATCCACTCAAGTTCTTTTTTATAAAGCTGAACCGTCCTTTCACTCTCGGCATTCCAGTTATCAATCCGCTCCTGTCGTTTTTCAAGGTAATAAGAATAATTACCATTGTATTGAAACATCGCCTGATGATCTATTTCAAGAATATTCGTACACACCCTGTCCAGAAAATATCGATCGTGAGTCACCATGAACAGTGCCATAGTAGAACGATTCAGAAAATCCTCAAGCCATTCCACCATTTCGAGATCGAGATGATTGGTGGGCTCATCCAGAATAAGCAGGTCGGGCTCCGAAATCAGGACATTTGCAAGCGCGACCCTTTTCAGCTGTCCACCCGACAATTCACCGATTTTTTGCTCATAGTTGAAAATCTTCAGTTTACCGAGGATTTGTTTTATCCGTGTTTCATAATCCCATGCTTTATAAAGATCCATTTGAGCAAGAATGCTTTCAAGTCCTTCATGATTTCCGGACAACATACAATGCTCATAAGCAGCAATTGTACGTACAGTGTCGTTGTCCGATTGCAGACAGGCATCAATCACCGAAAGCTGTTTTGGAAAATCCGGATTCTGGTCGAGATAACCAATCCTGAGATCACGTTTAAATGACACGGTACCTTCCTGATAATCTTCGGTTCCGGCAATTATATTCAACAATGTGGTTTTGCCACTACCGTTTTTTGCAATCAGGGCAACCCGCTGGTTGTCGGCTATGCCAAACGAAATATTTTCGAACAGTAAATTATCTCCGAACGATTTTGTTAAATTCTCAACCTGCAGGTAACTGATCATCTGTGATTGTATGTTTGATTTTTTATTTATACTGCAAAGATACAAAAATCAGATTGCGCTTCAAGCAAATTTATTAAGCTTAACTAAAATACCGTTATTACAGACAATGCGTTCGGTATGAGAAAATCAGTCACAACACGGCCAAAAAGCACTGATTAAAGACTTCAATTCTTTGAGTTAAAGTCTAAAAAAAACAACTAAAATTCTTCCTGTTTCTGAAATTAAATTTTATCTTTGTTGGGTTAAAACTGAAATAAATTCAATGAAATAAAAATTCATCAATAAAATTAAGAAACATGAAAAGTATTAAAGGAACACAAACAGAAAAGAACCTGTTGATATCGTTTGCCGGTGAAAGTCAGGCACGTATGCGTTACACAATGTTTGCAAGCGAGGCAAAGAAAGCCGGATTTGAACAAATTGCCGCTATTTTTCTCGAAACTGCCGATCAGGAAAAGGAACATGCCAAAAAATTTTTCAGTTATCTTGAAGGTGGTCCGGTCGAAATCACAGCTACTTATCCTGCCGGAATTGTCGGCACAACAGCACAAAATCTTTTAGCAGCTGCCGAAGGTGAAAACGAAGAATGGACCGAAGCTTATCCTCACTTTGCCGACATTGCCGAGGCTGAAGGATTCCCTGTAATAGCAGCTACTTTCCGTAAAATTGCTAAAGTTGAAGCCGAACATGAAAAACGCTATCGCCGTCTGCTCGAGAGGGTTGAAAAAGATCAGGTTTTTGCACGTGAGGAAGAAACTGTTTGGCAATGCCGCAACTGCGGACATGTTCATATTGGCAAAGAAGCGCCAAAAGCCTGCCCGGTTTGTGCACATCCTCAGGCATATTTCGAGGAAGAAAAACAGAACTACTAAAATAATTAGTAATTCATAATTCATAATTCATAATGTATAATGAAGAATGAAGAATTTAAACAATCGCTGCATTTCAATATGTGGCGGTTGTTTATTTTTAATGGCTTATGACTGCTTTTGTATAAACTCAATTCTGAACTGAATATTATAATCCGGACATTTAACAGAAATTTTTTAATTCATAATGAATGAATTATGAATTAATAATTATGATTTATGCAATAATGATGAATTACGAATTAATATTAACTTCCGATGGTTCTCACAGCCTGTTTGTTCCTGAGATTGATGAAAGTTATCATTCTACAAACGGAGCAATTCAGGAATCACGACATATCTTTATCGATGCCGGCTTAAACCATTGTACAAAATCAGGTGTAAGCATACTTGAAATAGGATTCGGTACAGGTCTTAATGCCTTACTTACATATGCGGAAGGCCAAAAAAAAGGATTAAAAATCCGATATACCACTTTGGAAAAATATCCTGTAAAAGCTGAAACTGCTGCTCTTTTTAATTATCCGGCACTAATTGATGATAAGGCTTCGATTTCTGTATTTCAACAAATGCACAATTGTGAGTGGGATAAACCTGCTCAATTATCAGACTGCTTCTGTTTTGAAAAAATAAAATGTGATTTTACTGATTTCAGGCTTCAGTCAGAATACGACCTTGTATTTTTCGATGCTTTTTCGCCCGAAAAACAACCTGAAATGTGGACTGACAGCCAGTTTGATAAAATTTACAAACACTGTCGGAAAGCTGCAATACTTACCACTTACTGTGCTAAAGGAATAGTACGAAGGTCGTTGCAAAATGCGGGGTTCAGTGTTGAACGACTTCCCGGACCACCCGGGAAAAGAGAAATATTACGGGCAACGAAGCTATAAATAAAAAAATTAAAGTGCGTTATCGAAGTAAATAAAAAAATAAAGTGCGTTGAGAAGCGTTAAATCCAAAAAAAATTTATATCTTTGCACGCTGAAAATCAAATATGTAGTCGTGTGATGAGTGCAAGGCTAAATTTGTATTTTAAAACATTTATTTATAATCAATTATCATGTATTTAACAGCTGAAAAAAAGCAGGAAATCTTTGGTAAATACGGAAAGTCTAACACTGATACCGGCTCATCTGAAGGCCAGATAGCATTGTTTTCATACCGTATCAACCATTTGACTCAACACCTGAAGTCAAACAAAAAAGATTATAGTACAGAACGCGCTCTTGTAATGTTGGTAGGAAAACGTCGTCGTTTGCTCGATTATTTAAAAGCAAAAGATATCGAACGTTACCGTGCAATTATTAAAGAGTTGGGTATCAGAAAGTAATTCTGGCTTTCAAACTTTTAAAAAGGCGTTTCAAAAGCTATTTTGAAATGCCTTTTTTCATTGAATTACCGGCATTTTTTAAAACTGTAATTATAAAACTAATTTTATGAGATTTCTCTATAACATTGGAATCGGTTTTTATCAGATAGTTATCTTCTTCGCCTCTTTTTTTAACGAAAAAGCTAAAAAACTTCGCATCGGACAAAGTGAAGCTTTAAAAATTTTAAAAAATAAAATTGAGCCGGATACCTGCTATGTTTGGTTCCATGCAGCTTCACTTGGCGAGTTCGAACAGGGACGACCCGTAATTGAAGAATTAAAAAAAATGAATCCCGGAATTAAGATCCTGCTCACTTTTTTTTCACCTTCGGGTTACGAGATTCGTAAAAACTATGCCGGTGCCGATATAGTTTCGTATCTGCCCTTCGACAATGCAGTTTCAGCAAAGAAATTTGTGCAGTTAGTAAAACCTTCGAAAGCAATTTTCATTAAATATGAATTCTGGCCCAATTATTTTATCGCTTTGAAGGCTGCCGGAGTTCCGGCCTATTCAATCTCGGCAATTTTCCGCCCCGAACAGGTATTTTTTAAGTGGTACGGACAATGGTACAAAAAACTACTGCAGAACATTCAGCATATTTTTGTACAGGACAACGCTTCGATGATGCTGTTGAAAAAACATGGTATTGAAAGAGTTACGGTGGCAGGTGATACCCGTTTCGACCGTGTAGCCGATTTAGCGGCTCAGGCTAAAAAAATCCCTCTTGTTGAAGCTTTTGTGAATGGAAGTAAAAAAGTAATTGTTGCAGGCAGCAGCTGGCCAAAAGATGAGGAGCTTCTGGTTCGATATCTGAAAGCACATCCTGATGTTAAAATGATTCTTGTTCCTCATGAGATTCACGAAACTCACATTTCGGGTATTTCAAAACTAATTGATGGAAATTTTGTTCGTTATACCGAAGCCACTACTGAGAATATACTGAATTATAATTGTCTGGTAGTCGATACCATAGGTTTACTTTCATCAATTTATCAGTATGCTCATCTGGCCTACATCGGTGGTGGTTTTGGTGTTGGTATCCACAACACACTCGAAGCTGCAGTTTGGAATATACCGGTGGTTTTTGGTCCTAATTATCAGAAGTTCAGAGAGGCACGCGAATTGATTGCAACAGGTGCTGCCGGCTCAATCATGAATTACGAACAACTCGAAGCTGAATTTGAAAAAATGCTGAACAATACGAAAGCCGGAAATTTGGCAGGCGAATATGTTAAAAATAATACCGGAGCTACATTATTAATTTTAAAAGAAATATGTTGAGTATCTTACTTAACTCAATTTAAAAAATATGGCACAAAAACCTTCCATTCCAAAAGGAACCCGCGACTTCACGCCTCAGGAAATGGCGAACCGCAATTACATTTTCAATACCATCAAAGATGTTTTCCGCTTGTACGGGTTTCAGCAGATTGAAACTCCGGCCATGGAAAATCTGTCAACACTAATGGGCAAATATGGTGATGAAGGCGACAAATTACTGTTCAAAATTCTGAATTCGGGCGACTTTATTTCTGATTTTGATGAGAATCAGTTAGAAATAATTAGTGAAATAACTAATATCAAATTATCTTTGGTTTCAGATTTTGAGAAGATGGAACTTAACAACCAAAATTTCAATGATTTGTTTCAAAAGAAATTCGAATCTAAATTTAGTGATATTGTCCTACGTAGATTAATTTTAGATGGATTTGTTTTCAAGAAGGCAGATGGAAAAATCGAAATTGATAAAGTTTTAAAGGATAATGAATTAAAAATAAAAATTAGAGAGATAACAAATCAAACTTTAAATGAAGTTATTAAGAAAGAGATTAGAAATAATTTCGGTGTAGAAAAAGGTCTGCGTTATGATCTTACCGTTCCTTTTGCACGCTTCGTGGTACAAAACCGTGATAAGATTACTTTTCCGTTCAAACGTTATCAGATTCAGCCTGTATGGCGCGCCGACCGTCCACAAAAAGGACGTTACCGTGAATTTTATCAGTGCGATGTGGATGTGGTGGGGAGTGACTCACTGTTGAACGAGTTAGAATTAATTCAGATAGTTGATGAAGTATACAGACGACTGAAAATCAACGTCGTTATCAAAATAAACAATCGAAAAATCCTTACCGGAATTGCCGAAATCATTGGCGAAGCCGAAAAAATTACAGACATTACCGTTGCTATCGACAAGCTGGATAAAATCGGTACCGAAAAAGTAAACGAAGAAATTGCATCGAAGGGTATCAGCCGGGAAGCCATCGATAAATTACAACCGATTTTAATGCTCAACGGAACAAATGAATCTAAATTTGAACAACTTAAGCCGGTTCTTGCTGCGTCAGAAACCGGCATGAAAGGTATAGCCGAACTTGAGACAATTTTCGGTTTGTGCAGAATGATGAAAATTGAAACAAAGATTGAACTTGACCTTACCCTGGCCCGCGGACTTAATTATTATACAGGCGCTATTTTCGAGGTAAAAGCTTTGGATGTGGAAATGGGTAGCATCACCGGTGGCGGTCGTTATGATAATCTGACCGGTGTGTTCGGAATGGAAGGTGTATCCGGCGTAGGTATTTCGTTCGGTGCCGACCGGATATATGATGTTTTGAACACCCTTAACCTTTATCCCGAAACTTCGGTAGAACAGACTCAGTTACTTTTTGTTTGCTTCGGCGATAAAGAATTGATGTACAGCCTTCCCTGGTTAAATAAACTTCGCAGTAACGGAATCAATACAGAAATCTATCCTGAACCTGCAAAAATGAAAAAACAAATGAGTTATGCCGACAATAAGCACATTCCTTATGTAGCAATTGTTGGTGAGACTGAAATGAACGAAGGCAAAATCATGCTGAAAGACATGAAGTCAGGTGAGCAATCGTTAATGAATTTTGATGAATTAATGAATAAACTTGGATTTTAACACAAAGTAAACCCCCGAAAGCAAATTAGTTTTCGGGGGTTTATTTAAATTTTCAAAGGAACTTCAATCAACAGAAACTCTGACTCATTCAACGATTTGATGGTCACTTCATTTACTTCCCACATTCCGCAACCGTCGCGTTGATGTAATAATTGTCCTTCGAGTTCAATATCTCCTTTTATCACAAAAACATAAATTCCGTTTTTATCTGCATTTTTGAGTTGATAATTCAAAACAGCATCTTTCCCTGCCCTGCCCGAATAAAACCATGCATCCTGATAAATCCATACGCAGCCCGGTTGAGGTTCAGGGGCAAGAATCAGTGTTAATTTATCAGGATCAGATGCATATCCGGCCTGCTGATAACGTGGTTTTACCTTTTGAACTTTCGGTACCACCCACAGTTGTAAATACTGAACTGATTTATCCCTGTTAAAGTTGGATTCGCTGTGAAAAATTCCCGAACCGGCACTCATGACCTGAATTTCACCTTTTCTGATTACAGCACCCTGATTCATATCATCTTTATATTCCAGATCACCTTCGAGAGGGATGGTGATGATTTCCATATTGCTGTGCGGGTGCATGCCGAGTCCTTTACCGGGGGCAAGCATGTCGTCGTTAATAACCCGTAATTCGCCAAAATGCAGCCTTTCCGGATCATAATAATCGCCGAAACTGAATGTATGTCTGCTGTGGAGCCAGCCATTTGTGGTTGTCCCCCTCGAGTTTGCAGTATGTATAATGGATTTTGACATTTTTTTATTTGTAGTTATAACAAATTACAATCTGAATGGTTGTATATTTAAACTGTTTTTTTGTCTGCGTTTCAAAATTGATTTACTTCAATGGAAATGAGGGGCATACTAATCAAAAGAATTTCAAAAATATCGATCATTATATGTCAAAAACATTGAGCACAAAAGAAAAATCGGTTCGCATCAATTTGCATTCTGATTATTACGGATCAATTGCCGAAATCGGAGGAGGACAGGAGACTGCGCGACATTTATTTCAGGCAGGCGGAGCATCCAATACAATTGCCAAATCGGTTTCAGCTTACGATAAATCTTTCAGCGACCATTTTTACAACGAGGGCAATCCGGCCCGATACGTTGATGAAGACAGGCTGCGAAAAATGCTTGATTATGAATACAATGAATTAATAAAAATTCTCGACAACAAAACTTCAAAAAAGTTCTTTGCATTTGCCAATACTGTAGAAACTCTTAATTTTGCAAAAACAAATCAGGGAAACGGCTGGCTGGGAATTGCCATTGAAGGAACAAACCGCTACCAACCCAATAAGATTTACATCCATGTTAAATTGCTCGAAAATGACACACTTTTACAACAATACACACTTGGAACCTTAGGAATTAACCTGATTTACAGCGGCATATTTGACGGAGAAGATCCACGCAAAATATTAACTGCACTGCCCGATAATCTCGATACCAGAAGGGTTGAAGTCGATTATATTTACGTTGAAGGGTTCGACTTTAACTGGTGTGATAACCGGCTGCTCAATCTGATGCTCGTAAGCAAAAACATGACTCCTGCAATTATGTTTGATCAATCAGGAAAAATTCAACAGCCGGGCGATATGCTTTACAAAAAGAATGTGCTGTTAATGCGGGGTTACTTTCGTCCGGTCAATCAACTCAATTTAGAATTTATCGAAGACAGTCTGTCAATTTTCAAACGCGATGAGGATTATAAACCGGATAACACTATAGCATTTTGCGAAATTTCATTAAAGTATTTTATAAAGGACAAAGAATTAGATGAAAAAGATTTCCTGAATCGCGTGGAATTACTCAATATGGTTGGTCAGAATGTGATGGTCTCCAATTTTTACAGGTATTTCAAACTTGTCGATTATTTTGCTCAGTATAAGATGAAAAAATTGAGAATCGTTCTTGGATTACCGACTTTTGATAAAATTCTGGATGAAACCCAATACACAGATTTGCGTGGAGGTTTGCTCGAAGCCATGGGAACACTTTTTCAAAATAATGTAAAAATTTACCTTTATCCATATACAAATCCGGCTACTGGTGAGGTCGTTTATCCTGAGACTTCACATTTTAGCGATGAAAACAAACTTCTTTGGCAATATCTAACAAAAACAAAGAAAATCATCATTCTCAAAGGAATACCATCAAATCACCTCGAAATTACTTCGGGTGAGATTGCCGGGATGATTGAAAAAGGGGATGAAAAACTGCAGCATTTTCTTCCCGTTCAGGTATTCCGACACATTAAGGATAAAGGTTTATTCGGTTTTAATACAAAAAAATAATTTCACCGGCGATAAAATTTTCATACTGAATCAAAAAAGAATAAACACAATGGATATTGACCCCGCTTTCTACGGAATTTCTGCACGAGTAAAATTAACAAAAACCGGAAATAATAAAATCGGAATTTATAAAGTTGTCAAAAGTCGTATCATTCGAAAAGATGCTTTAAAAATTACTGAAATTGCTTCACAGATAAGAATCAAAGATCCGAATCTCAAAATTGCACTTATCTGCACTCCCAATATTTGCTCAAAATCAATCAAAATCCTTGAAAAGGAAGGCATAGAAATCAGTTTTACAGAATAAGAAAAGAGCTGTATCAAAAGAATCTTTCGATACAGCTCTCTGACAAAAACAAAACAAAATTAATTTCTAAAAACCAGTCGTTCACCATCAAAATCCACAGTGATGGCTTCATTATTTCTTACAATTCCTGCCAGCAACTGTTTACTCAGGTCATTAAGTACATATTTCTGAATAGCACGTTTCACCGGTCGGGCACCGAATTGCGGATCGAATCCTTCAGCAGCAATAAAATGTATCGCCTCTTCTGTCAGTTTCAGATCGACACCATTCTCCTTCAGCACCTTTTGTACCAACGATATCTGAAGACGAACAATTTCTTCAATCTGCGACTCGTTAAGTGGAGCAAACATAATTAATTCATCAATCCGGTTCAGAAACTCCGGCCGAATGGTTTGTTTCAACAATTCAAAAACCTGTACCTTGGTTTTCTCCACCACTTCATCATGATTACGGTCATTCATTTTTTCGAAATTTTCACGAATAAGACCCGAACCAATATTCGATGTCATGATAATAATTGTGTTTTTAAAATTCACCATGCGCCCTTTATTATCTGTTAACCGTCCATCATCCAGCACCTGAAGTAAAATATTGAACACATCAGGGTGTGCTTTTTCAATTTCGTCGAACAACACCACAGAATAGGGTTTACGGCGTATTGCTTCGGTTAACTGACCACCTTCGTCGTAACCAACATAACCCGGAGGCGAACCAATTAATCTTGTAACCGAGAATTTTTCCTGATATTCACTCATATCAATACGAGTCATCATGTTCTCATCATCGAACAAATATTCAGCCAGTGCTTTGGCTAATTCTGTTTTTCCAACGCCGGTTGTACCAAGAAAAATAAATGAACCAATCGGTCGCTTAGGATCCTGCAATCCGGCCCTGCTCCTTCTCACGGCATCAGCTACTGCTTCTATCGCTTCCTCCTGACCAATAACCCTTTTATGTAATTCATCCTCGAGATGAAGCAATTTTTCCTTTTCGCTTTGCAGCATTTTATTTACCGGGATACCGGTCCATCTGCTTACCACATCAGCAATATCTTCACTGTCCACTTCTTCTCTGATCATGGCTTTTACACCCTGCATGTTTGCAAGTTTTGCCTGATAATCAGCAATTTTCGATTCTGTAGCTTTAATTTTTCCATATCTGATTTCGGCTACCTTTCCGTAATCACCTTCACGTTCTGCTTTGTCGGCCTGGTATTTTAAATCCTCTGTCTCAATTTTTAATTGCTGCATTTGATCGATGAGGGCTTTTTCGCTCGACCATTTTGCTCTCATCACCTTGCTTTCCTCCTTCAGATTGGCAATTTCGGCATTCAGCTGATTCAATTTAAAATGATCATTTTCCCTTTTAATCGCCTCTCTTTCAATCTCCAATTGCTTGATATTTCTTTCTATAGCATCAAGTTCTTCAGGTATCGAATCTACTTCCATCCTTAACTTTGATGCAGCTTCGTCCATGAGGTCAATGGCTTTGTCAGGCAAGAACCGATCGGTAATATACCTGTTCGAAAGTTCAACAGCGGCAATAATTGCATCATCCTTGATTCGTACTTTGTGGTGATTTTCATAACGTTCCTTTAAACCTCTTAAAATCGATATGGTACTTGCAATGTCCGGTTCATCAACCATTACTTTCTGGAACCGGCGTTCAAGCGCTTTATCCTTTTCGAAGTATTTTTGATATTCATCGAGTGTAGTTGCTCCTATTGCTCTGAGTTCGCCTCTTGCCAGAGCAGGTTTCAGTATATTGGCAGCATCCATTGCTCCCTC
This sequence comes from uncultured Paludibacter sp., assembly GCA_937897985.1. Taxonomy (GTDB): domain Bacteria; phylum Bacteroidota; class Bacteroidia; order Bacteroidales; family Paludibacteraceae; genus Paludibacter. The sequence goes on from CALCBD010000033.1 coordinate 176,143, forward strand.
GCCTTTTCCGGCCCCTACGAGTGTATGAATTTCATCAATAAATAAGATAACCTCACCTTCAGCCTTAATCACTTCATTCACAACCGATTTAAGACGTTCCTCAAATTCTCCCTTGTATTTTGCGCCAGCCACTAAAGCTCCCATATCGAGCGAGAAAATTTGTTTCGATTTTAAATTTTCCGGCACATCGCCACGTACAATCCGGTGTGCAAGCCCTTCAGCAATAGCAGTTTTACCTGTTCCGGGTTCACCTATCAGTATAGGATTATTCTTGGTACGCCGGCTCAGAATCTGCAGCACCCGTCGAATTTCCTCGTCGCGACCGATTACCGGATCGAGTTTGCCGTTGCGTGCCTGTTCGTTGAGGTTGATAGCATATTTACCCAGAGAGTTATAATTATCTTCGGCTGAGGCTGAATTTACTTTTGATCCTTTTCGAAGTTCATTGATTGCTTCCTGAAGTGACTTTTCATTAACTCCGGCATCCTGAAATACTTTGGTCAATATATTTTTTTCGCTCACAAGTGACAAAAGTATATATTCGACCGGGACAAACTGATCGCCTGCTTTCGATGATTTATCAATAGCTTTTTGTAAAACTGCATTCGTTTCTCTGCTTAAATAAGGTTCACCACCTGACACTTTCGGAAAACCTGCAATCATATTATCAGCAATTGCCTGTAAGGTTGATGAATTCACACCGGTTTTTCCAAACAGAAATTGTACAACATCTTCTGCCTTCAAAAAAATTGCTTTCAGCAGATGTGGAGTTTCAACCACCTGTTGTCCGTTACTTTGAACCAGTTCTATAGCTTGTTGAACTGCTTCCTGTGATTTGATTGTAAAATTGTTAAAATTCATAGTTTTATTGTTTTAAAAAATTTGTTGATTTACTACCGGGTTACAAATTGACGGCCAATTACCGAATCGGAAAAATTGTCTTATTTTTGAAATTTAAATACCTGTTTATTAAGACATTATGTCATATTTAATGAATTAATGTCATGTGAATTAAAAACGGAACGATAAACACTGCAATACTTACAGAACAGAAAAACCGTCGGATTTAAAAAACCGGTTCTTAGGATCAGCATTCAATTTACTCAACGTTAATAAAAATGTAAAACCCCGGAATTCTGAACATATCAAAACCAATGTAAGGTTTTGGATCAAAATTCCGGGATTTTTACTTACCCAACCATCCAGTTGAGTCACTTTTATGCTTTGTAATGTGCAGATTTACATAAGCTCAACACTGCGTTTTACAAAATTAGCAAGCGCTTCACCTTTCAGCATATTGTTGGCAAGCAGGGCTAAATCTATCAACTGACGAACCTGTTTGTTTTCAGCAGCAAAAGTTCTGTATACAGATTTCTTCTGTTCTGTTAGCAGGTCTAACTGTTTCGACAATTCGCTTAATTCATCTTTCTCTGCAACAGGAATTTCTTCGTCCTTTTTACCTTTATGACTTTCGTTGAGTTGATCTTGTTTGATTTTCAGCTCGTTCAGTTCGGCAATAACCGGTGCCACCTTGTCTTTACAATTCGATTCTTCGTCACTCAAAATTTTGTCGATTACCGGATGTGCTGTATTGACAACCAGATTGTAGCTATCGGGCATTTCGCCATAAAAGCTCATCATGCCTCCCTGCAAAGCCGACATTTCTTTCATTCGGCGCATGAACTCGTTTTGAGTTATGAAAACCGGATTTGCATTTGGTGAAAGTTGTTCGAAAGTAATAATAAAGTTAGTTTTATCAATAGCCGGAAGTTGTGAATCGAAAACAGTGATTAAAGCATCCTTCTGTTCTTCATTTAAAGTCACCTTAGGAGCATCATCCTTTTGAATAATTTTTTCGATAACATCGCTATCGACACGTACGAAACGGGTTTTTTCAAACTTTTGCTCCAATTGGCTAACTGCATGAACATCTAATTGGCCATCCATAATCAACACATCGTAACCTTTGTCTTTGGCATGCTGAATATAACTATATTGTTCGGCGGCATTGTTGGCATACAGATAAATTATATCGCCATTTTTATCTTTTTGATTCTCTCCGGTCAGAGTTTTATATTCATCGAAAGTAAAGTATTTACCATCCACATTCTTCAACAATGCAAATTTTTCGGCACGTTCATAGAATTTTTCGTCACTCAGCATTCCGTATTGAATGAAAATTTTCAAATCATCCCATTTCTTTTCGAACTCAGGTCGATCAGTTTTAAAGATATCGGCCAGCCGGTCGGCTACTTTTTTGGTGATATGACTTGAAATTTTCTTCACATTACCATCACTTTGCAGATAGCTACGCGAAACGTTTAAAGGAATGTCGGGAGAATCGATAACACCGTGAAGCAATGTCAGATATTCGGGCACAATATTTTCGACATGGTCGGTTACAAACACCTGATTGCAATACAATTGTATTTTATTTCGTTGCATATCGATGTTATTTTTAATTTTCGGAAAATAGAGTATCCCTGTCAGGTTGAACGGATAATCGACATTCAGATGAATATGAAACAGAGGATCTTCGCTCATCGGATTCAGTTCCCTGTAAAACTCCGAATAATCTTCATCTTTCAAATCAGCCGGTTTGCGTGTCCATGCCGGATTGGTGTTGTTGATGATATTGTCTTCGTCAGTTTCTACATTCTTGCCATCTTTCCATTCTTTTTTCTTGCCGAAAGCAATTTCAACAGGAAGAAATCTGCAATACTTTGTCAGCAATTCCTGAATTTTTGATTCTTCCAGAAAATCCTTGTTGTCATCATCAATGTGTAAAACAATATCAGTACCTCTGTCGGATTTAATGGTGTCCTCAAGTGAATATTCAGGACTTCCGTCGCACGACCAGTGTTGAGCTGCAGCTTCTTCTTTGTACGATTGTGTGAATATTTCCACCTGTTTCGAAACCATGAACGAAGAATAAAATCCGAGCCCGAAATGACCAATGATGGCCTGTGCATCGTTTTTGTATTTTTCAAGAAACTCCTCGGCACCCGAAAATGCAATTTGATTGATGTACTTTTCAATTTCATCGGCTGTCATACCAATTCCACGATCGGAGATTGTAAGTGTTCCCTTTTTTGAATCGATGCTGACACGAACTTTCAGTTCTCCGAGTTCTCCTTTAAATTCGCCCACAGATGCCAGTGTTTTAAGCTTTTGAGTTGCATCCACGGCATTCGACACTAATTCACGTAAAAAAATCTCATGATCACTGTACAAAAATTTTTTGATAACGGGGAAGATATTATCGCTCGTTACCCCAATGTTTCCTTTTGCCATTGTTTATTCTATTTTGATTGATATAATTTTTATAAAAATTTTCGAACTGTCATTTGTCAAAAAAAATGCCACTCAGGAATTGGTGACAGATTGACATGAATTTATTCAATTCGGGAAAAGGTGTGACAGAAATCAGGGAAAATGGTGTTGGTCAAAAAAAACTAAAACTGCATCATATTGAAAAGACATCATTATACAAAACGGGTCACCGGAAAACTCCGATGACCCGTTTATTATTATTCAAATGAAAATATATTATTCTTCATCCGTCATACCATCTTCAATATCAAGCACATTACGTCTGGCATCAACTTTTTTATCATATTCATCACGTGAATAGACTATGATTTTATCCAGATCGCGTTGACCGGTTCCGGCAGGAATTAAGTGACCGCAGATTACATTTTCCTTTAAGCCTTCCAAACGGTCAGTCTTTCCATTGATAGCTGCGTCGTTTAACACTTTGGTTGTTTCCTGGAACGAAGCTGCCGACATGAAACTGTTGGTTTGAAGAGCAGCTCTTGTAATACCCTGTAAAATCTGATTTGAAGTTGCAGCTATGGCATCACGTGTTTCAACAAGTCGTAAATCGCGGCGTTTAAGAGCACTGTTTTCGTCGCGGAGCTTACGTGCAGTAATGATCTGACCAGGTTTGAGGGTAGCAGAATCACCTGCATCCAAAATTACTTTTTTGCCCCAGATACGATCATTTTCTTCCATAAACTCGTTTTTATCAACAATTTGCTTTTCGAGGAAACGGGTATCTCCCTGTTCGAGGATTTCTACTTTACGCATCATCTGACGCACAATCACCTCAAAATGTTTATCGTTGATTTTTACGCCCTGCAAACGATATACGTCCTGTACTTCGTTTACAATATAGTCCTGAACTGCAGTTGGTCCTTTGATCATCAGGATATCAGAAGGTGTGGTTGCACCATCCGAAAGTGGTGTACCGGCACGAACAAAGTCATTTTCCTGAACCAGAATCTGTTTCGATAATGGAATCATGTATTTCTTCACTTCGCCGGTTTTTGAAGTAACACTTACCTCACGGTTACCACGTTTGATTTTAAGGAAGTTCACCTCGCCATCAATTTCGGCAACAACAGCCGGATTGGATGGGTTTCGGGCTTCGAAAAGTTCGGTCACACGAGGGAGACCACCGGTAATATCACCGGCTTTACCAACAGCACGCGGAATTTTAACGAGCATCTGACCTGACTTGATTTTATCACCATTGTCCAAAACAAGGTGAGCACCCACAGGTAAGTTGTATGTACGTAAAATATTACCTTCTTTATCAAGGATATGAGCACTTGGCACTTTATTTCTGTCCTTCGATTCGATGATAATCTTTTCTTTCAGTCCGGTTGCCTCATCGGTTTCAGTTTTGAAAGTCTGATTTTCAACCACATCCTCGAACTCAATTTTACCTTCATTTTCAGCAATAATTACAGCATTGAACGGATCCCATTCGCAGACCAGTAAGCCTTTCTTGCCCATTTCGCCATCTTTCACATACAGTTTCGATCCATAAGGAATATTCTGTGTTGTAAGGGCAATACCGGTATTGATATCGATAACACGCATTTCGGCCAAACGGCTTACTACTACCTGATAAGAAGTGCTTTCGTCAGCAGCATCAACCGTACGAAGTTCATCAAATTCGATGCGACCATCATAGCGTAAAACGATTTTATTTTCGGCACCTACGTTCGAAGCTACCCCACCGACGTGGAATGTACGAAGTGTCAGCTGAGTACCGGGTTCACCGATGGATTGAGCGGCGATAACACCTACAGCTTCACCAATATGAACCATTTTGTTGGTAGCCAGATTTCGTCCGTAACATTTTGCACAAACTCCTTTTTTCGATTCGCAGGTAAGTACTGAGCGAATTTCGACACGTTCGATCGGAGAATCCTGGATTTTTTTGGCAAGTGCTTCTGTGATCTGTTCACCTGATGATACAATCAGTTCGCCTGTAAGCGGGTTGTAAATATCATGAACGGAAACACGTCCGAGAATACGTTCGTACAATGATGAAATAACATCTTCGTTATTTTTCATTTCTGTAGCTATCAGTCCGCGTAAAGTACCGCAATCATCTTCAGTGATAATCACATCCTGCGACACATCCACCAGACGACGGGTCAGATAACCTGCATCTGCCGTTTTAAGAGCCGTATCGGCCAAACCTTTACGGGCACCGTGAGTAGAAATAAAGTACTCGAGTACCGAAAGTCCCTCTTTAAAGTTGGCAAGAATAGGATTTTCAATGATCTGTCCGCCTTCGGCACCTGATTTTTGAGGTTTTGCCATCAAACCACGCATACCTGAAAGCTGACGAATCTGTTCCTTCGAACCACGGGCACCGGAATCGAGCATCATGTAAACAGAGTTGAATCCCTGATTGTCACCCGACAGCTGAGCCATCAGAATATTTGACAGTTTCGAGTTAACGTGTGTCCATGTATCGATAATCTGGTTGTAACGTTCGTTGTTGGTAATGAATCCCATGTTATAGTTATTCATGATTTCTTCAACTTCAGCATTACCCTCATTTACCAGTGTTTCTTTTTCGGGTGGTATAATTACGTCACCAAGGTTAAACGACAGTCCTCCCTTGAACGCCATGTAATATCCGAGATCCTTAATATCGTCGAGGAACTGGGCAGTACGGGCCACACCACATACTTCAATCACATTACCGATGATGTCGCGTAATGATTTTTTTGAAAGCAATTCATTGATATATCCAACTTCAGCAGGTACACATTTATTAAATAAGATACGACCAACAGTGGTTTCAATCAGTTTTATCACACTTTCACCCTGTTCGTTGAGGTCTCTTGTACGGACTTTAATCCATGAGTGAAGTGACACTTTATTTTCGTTATAAGCGATTTCGGCTTCTTCGGGCGAATAGAAAATCAATCCTTCACCTTTTGCTCCGGCTCTTGGTTTAGTGATATAATACAAACCAAGCACCATGTCCTGAGATGGAACGGTAATAGGCGCACCATTTGCAGGATTCAGAATGTTATGCGAAGCAAGCATCAACATCTGAGCTTCAAGTACAGCTTCGTTACCAAGAGGCAGGTGAACTGCCATCTGGTCACCGTCGAAATCGGCATTGAATGCAGTACACGAAAGCGGATGTAACTGAATAGCTTTACCCTCAATCATCTTGGGCTGGAAAGCCTGAATACCAAGGCGGTGAAGAGTCGGGGCGCGGTTTAGTAATACGGGATGACCTTTCATCACGTACTCTAAAATGTCCCAGATTACCGGGTCTTTGCGGTCAACGATTTTCTTCGCTGATTTTACCGTTTTGACAATACCGCGTTCAATGAGTTTGCGGATTACAAACGGTTTATAAAGTTCGGCAGCCATATCTTTTGGCAGACCGCATTCATGCATTTTTAATTCAGGACCAACAACGATAACCGAACGTGCAGAATAATCGACACGTTTACCCAACAAATTCTGACGGAAACGTCCCTGTTTACCTTTGAGCGAATCAGAAAGCGATTTCAACGGACGATTGGCTTCGGTTTTAACGGCACTCGATTTACGTGAATTGTCGAACAATGAATCGACCGATTCCTGAAGCATACGTTTTTCGTTACGCAGAATAACTTCGGGAGCTTTGATTTCGATTAATCTTTTCAACCGGTTGTTACGAATAATCACACGGCGATACAAATCGTTCAAATCGGAAGTTGCAAAACGTCCTCCATCCAGCGGAACCAAAGGACGTAATTCGGGAGGAATAACCGGAACGATTTTCACAATCATCCATTCGGGTTTATTTCTCATACGGGATGCACGGAACGATTCAACAATCTGCAATCTTTTCAAAGCTTCGTTTTTGCGTTGCTGTGAAGTATCGGTATTTGCTTTGTGACGTAAGTCGTACGACAAGGCGTCCAAATCAAGTCGCGAAAGCATATCATAAATTGCTTCGGCACCCATCTTGGCGATGAACTTGTTCGGGTCATTGTCTTCAAGTAATTGATTTTCGTGTGGAAGTGCATCTAAAATATCAAGATATTCTTCTTCTGTAATAAGTTCATTATCAATGATATTCTCACCATTATCTGCAACTCCGGCCTGAATAATTACATATTTCTCGTAATAGATAATCGAATCTAATTTTTTAGTTGGCATTCCGAGTAAATAACCGATTTTGTTCGGCAATGAACGGAAATACCAGATATGAGCCACCGGAACCACCAGTTGAATGTGACCCATTCTTTCGCGACGAACTTTTTTCTCGGTTACTTCCACCCCGCAACGGTCACAAACGATTCCCTTGTAACGGATTCTTTTGTATTTTCCGCAGTGGCATTCGTAATCCTTGGTTGGTCCAAAGATACGTTCGCAGAACAAACCGTCACGTTCAGGTTTGTAAGTACGATAGTTGATGGTTTCGGGTTTGAGTACCTCGCCGCTCGATAATTTTAATATTTCTTCAGGCGAAGCAAGTCCGATTGAAATTTTATTAAAACCTGTCTTAAGCTTATTATCGTTTTTAAAAGCCATAATTTTTAATTTACAATTTACAATTGATAATTTACAATTCAGATTGAAAAAAGTGCTGGTTTCCCGAACGGGAAATTACCAGCTTTTTTTAATCCAGATTAATACTCAAACCTAAACCACGAAGTTCGTGTAACAAAACGTTGAGCGATTCCGGAATTCCGGGGTTCGGCATCGGATCACCTTTAACAATAGCTTCGTAGGTTCTTGCACGACCAATTACGTCATCCGATTTTACTGTAAGGATTTCCTGCAAAATATGAGCAGCTCCGAAAGCTTCAAGTGCCCATACCTCCATTTCTCCGAAACGCTGACCACCGAATTGTGCTTTACCACCTAATGGCTGCTGAGTAATCAGCGAGTAAGGACCAATTGAACGTGCATGCATTTTATCTTCAACCATGTGGCCTAATTTCAGCATGTAAATAACGCCGACAGTAGCAGGCTGGTCGAAACGGTCACCTGTTCCGCCATCGTAAAGATATGTTTTACCGTATCTTGGCACACCGGCTTTATCAGTCCAGCTGTTTAAGTCATCCAGGCTTGCTCCATCGAAAATCGGAGTTGCAAACCGAACGCCAAGTTCTTTACCTGCCCAACCTAAAACAGTTTCGAAAATCTGTCCGAGGTTCATACGTGAAGGCACACCAAGCGGGTTAAGGCAAATATCAACAGGAGTACCGTCTTCAAGGAAAGGCATATCTTCCTGACGAACAATACGTGATACGATACCTTTGTTACCATGGCGACCTGCCATTTTATCACCAACGCGGATTTTACGTTTTTTGGCGATATAAACTTTAGCTATTTGTACAATACCATTTGGCAATTCATCGCCGATGGTTATATTGAATTTCTGACGTTTTATCTGAGCATCCAATTCCTTGTATTTTTTCAGATAATTCATTATCAATTGCTTAATCAATTCATTTTTGTGTGCGTCACCTGTCCATTTACTCAGCTGAATGGTAGTAAAATCAACCTCACGCAGACGTTCAGGAGTAAATTTACTGTTACGGCTAATGACATCTGTACCCAAAAAGTCTTTCACTCCGGCCGAAGTTTTGTCACCAATAAGTGTCATTAATTTTTCAATTAATGTTTCGCGGAGGATGCTTGCCTGAGCTTCAAACTCTTCATCCAAACGTGGGAGAACAGCTTTATCGGCAAGTTTCGACTTACGGTTTTTCTGAGCTTTTGAGAAAAGACGTTTACCGATAACCACACCCGACAATGAAGGAGTAGCTTTCAGCGAGGCATCTTTCACATCGCCGGCTTTATCACCAAAAATGGCACGAAGCAGTTTTTCTTCTGGTGAAGGATCAGATTCTCCCTTTGGAGTAATTTTACCGATAATAATATCGCCCGGTTCGATGCGTGCACCGATACGAATGATACCGTTTTCGTCCAGATCTTTTGTAGCTTCTTCGCTTACATTAGGTATATCAGAAGTAAATTCTTCGATTCCTCGTTTTGTTTCGCGAACGTCGAGCAATTGTTCCACAACGTGTATTGACGTAAATATATCTTCACGTACAACCCGTTCGTTGATTACGATTGCATCCTCAAAGTTATAACCTTTCCAGGGCATGAACGCTACTTTAAGGTTTTTACCGATGGCTAATTCACCGTTTTGCGTTGAATAACCTTCAGTCAGAATCATGTTGGCTTTTACGCGATCGCCTTTCCGTACAATCGGACGAAGGTCAATGGTAGTATTCTGATTTGTTTTTTGAAATTTCGGCAATTTATATTCCTTAACGGCCGATTCGAAGCTTACAAATTCTTCCTCCTCAGTTCTGTCATAGCGTATTTTGATAGAATCAGCATCCACAAACTCAACCACACCTTCGCCTTCGGCAGTAATCTGGGTTCTCGAATCGCGAATCAACTGACCTTCAATTCCGGTACCAATAATCGGAGCATCGCAGCGCAACAAAGGAACTGCCTGACGCATCATGTTCGATCCCATCAACGCACGGTTCGCATCATCATGTTCGAGGAAAGGAATCAGGGCAGCAGCAATAGATGCTATCTGAGATGGAGAAACGTCCATCAAATCGACCTGTGATGGTGGTACAACAGGGAAATCGGCTCCAAGGCGTGATTTTACTTTTGTACGAATAAATGTTCCATCGTCGTTCAACGGAGCATTACCCTGAGCTACAGTCAGATTTTCTTCTTCTTCGGCAGTGAAATATTCAATACCGTTTTCCGAAATATCCACTTTCGAATCAGTAACTTTACGGTAAGGAGTTTCAATAAATCCGAGTTCGTTAATTTTGGCGTAAATACACAACGAAGAAATCAGACCGATGTTCGGACCTTCAGGTGTTTCAATCGGACAAAGTCGTCCGTAGTGGGTATAGTGTACGTCACGAACCTCGAAACCTGCACGTTCACGCGACAAACCGCCAGGGCCGAGAGCCGACATACGACGTTTGTGAGTGATTTCGGCCAACGGATTCTGTTGATCCATAAATTGCGAAAGTGCATTTGTACCGAAGAATGAATTAATCACCGACGAAATGCTTTTTGCATTGATCAGATCAATCGGAGTAAACACCTCATTATCACGAACGTTCATACGTTCACGAATGGTACGTGCCATACGCGACAAACCAACACCAAACTGATTGTGAAGTTGTTCGCCAACTGTACGAACACGGCGGTTACTCAGGTGGTCAATATCATCAATATCTGCTTTTGAATTAATAAGTTCAATCAGATATTTGATAATTTCGATAATATCTTCCTTGGTTAAAACTTTAATTTCAGGATTAATATTCAGATTTAACTTTCTGTTGATACGGAAACGACCCACATCACCCAAATCATAACGTTTATCCGAGAAGAACAGGTTATTGATTACCTCACGCGCAGATGAATCATCAGCAGGAACAGCATTACGTAACTGGCGATAGATATACAAAACGGCTTCTTTCTCAGAGTTACTCGGGTCTTTTTGAAGCGTATTATAAATGATGGCATAATCATTCTGATTAGCCTCAGGACGGTGTAACAGAATAGTAGGTGTTCCCGATTCGATAATTTCGTCGATATGACTGTTTTCAAGAACAGTTTCCCTGTCAATAATTACCTCGTTACGTTCAATAGAAACCACCTCACCGGTATCCTCATCTACAAAATCCTCCACCCAGGTTTTTAAAACACGGGCAGCTAATTTTTGTCCGACTGCTTTTTTAAGAGAAGTTTTGCTTACCTTCACTTCTTCAGCCAAATTGAATATTTCCAGAATATCCTTATCACTTTCAAATCCGATAGCACGTAACAAAGTGGTTACCGGTAATTTCTTTTTACGATCGATATAAGCATACATCACATTGTTGATGTCGGTAGCAAATTCGATCCATGATCCGCGGAAAGGAATAATACGGGCAGAATACAGTTTTGTTCCGTTAGCATGAATACTTTGTCCGAAGAATACTCCGGGCGAGCGATGCAACTGAGAAACGATAACACGTTCAGCACCATTAATTACAAAGGTGCCTTTAGGAGTCATATACGGGATAGGACCCAGGTATACATCCTGAATAACTGTATCGAAATCTTCGTGATCGGGATCGGTACAGTAGAGTTTTAATTTTGCTTTTAGCGGAACGCTGTAAGTAAGGCCGCGGTCAATACATTCTTCAATCGAATAACGTGGAGGGTCAACATAGTAGTCGAGAAATTCGAGGATGAAGTTATTTCTTGTGTCGGCGATAGGAAAGTTTTCGGAAAAAACCTTATACAAACCTTCGGTTTTTCTTTTTTCAGGAGCTGTGTCCATCTGAAAAAAGTCCTGGAAAGATTTTAATTGTACTTCAAGAAAATCAGGATATTCGAGCTGATTTTTGATAGAAGCAAAATTGATTCTTTGATTTTGGGTTATTGAAGACATTTTCAAAGAGTTTATTTGGATGCGGTGAACTCAATTATTTTATAGACAAGAAAAGGTTTAGAATCCCCCTTAACGAGGGAATCTAAACCAAAAGCCTGATATTCAGGTAATTTTATTTAAGTTCAACTTCAGCTCCGCCTTCAGTCAATGCTTTTTTCAAGGCTTCAGCTTCGTCTTTAGTTGCACCTTCTTTGATTGCTGAAGGAGCAGCGTCAACTAAATCTTTAGCTTCTTTCAAGCCAAGACCAGTTAATTCTTTTACTAATTTTACGATTGCTAATTTATTAGCACCGGCGGCTTTCAATACTACATCGAAAGATGTTTTTTCTTCTACTACTTCAGCAGCAGCTGCAGGACCCGCAGCAACAGCAACAGCAGCAGCAGCTGGTTCAATACCATATTCATCTTTCAAAATTTGAGCTAACTCATTTACTTCTTTAACTGTTAAGTTAACCAATTGTTCTGCAAAAGCTTTCAAATCTGCCATTTTATTTATTTTTTATGATTTTATTTTTTTATTTTAAAAATTCGGGAAATTATCTTTCGGCCAGTGTTTTCAACACGCCGTGGATAGTAGTACCTCCTGATTGGAGTGCGGACACAACGTTCTTAGCAGGCGATTGGAGTAAACCAATGATTTCGCCCAAAAGTTCATTTTTACTCTTAATGTGGAGCAATGCATCCAGTTGATTTTCGCCAATGTAGAAGCTTTCTTCCACGTAAGCTGCCTTAAGTACAGGTTTTTTAAGCTTGTTGCTTTTTTGTTTGCTGAAGTCTTCAATAACTTTAGCAGGTGCATTACCTGTATTTGAGAGCATCAATGATGTTTCTCCTTTCAATGAACCGTAAAGTTCACTGAAATTCACTGTAGAGTTTTCAAGTGCTTTTTGAAGCAATGTATTTTTTACAACAACAAGTTTAATATCCTGTTTGTAACACACACGACGTAATTCACTGGTTTGTGCAGCATTTAATCCTGCAATATCAGCCAGATAGAAGTGAGCATACTCATTAATAGTTGACTCGAGTTGTTTTATAATAGCGCTTTTATCTTCCTTTTTCATAAACTTGTAATTTTATTCTTCAACTGATTTTGGGTCAATTTTAATACCCGCACTCATTGTGCTCGAAAGATAAATGCTTTTCACATAAGTACCTTTAGCCGAAGTTGGTTTCAGTTTCATCAAAGTACCTACAAATTCTTTGGCATTGCCAATAATTTGCTCAGGAGTAAACGATACTTTACCTACCGAAGTATGTACGATACCATATTTATCCACTTTAAAGTCGATTTTACCCTGTTTTACTTCCTTAACTGCTTTACCTACTTCATTGGTTACAGTACCGCTCTTGGGGTTAGGCATCAATCCACGCGGACCGAGCACACGACCTAAAGCACCTAATTTACCCATGATTGCAGGCATAGTGATGATCACATCAACATCTGTCCAGCCACCTTTAATTTTATCGATATATTCATCGAGTCCTACATAGTCGGCACCAGCTTCTTTAGCTGCTGCTTCCTGATCGGGAGTACATAATGCTAAAACCCTAACTTGTTTGCCGGTTCCGTTTGGTAACGACACTACGCCGCGTACCATCTGATTGGCTTTACGTGGGTCAACGCCTAAGCGTACATCAATATCAACAGAAGCATCAAACTTGCTGGTAGTAATTTCTTTTACCAACGCTGCTGCTTCTTTGAGTGAATAGGTTTTTCCTGCTTCAATCTTTTCTAAAGCTAACCTTTGATTTTTTGTCAGTTTACTCATTGTAATTGAAGTGTTAATTAATTATTACCCGGAAAAACACCTTTTACGGTGATACCCATACTTCTTGCTGTACCTGCAACCATTTTCATAGCTGCATTCAGTTCAAAACAATTCAAATCCACCATTTTGTCAGTAGCAATAGCCTGAACCTGTTCCCAGGTAATTTCAGCTATTTTCTTTCGGTTTGGTTCTGCTGAGCCACCCTTAAGTTTAGCTACTTCCAATAGTTGTATTGCTACCGGAGGAGTTTTTACAACGAATTCGAATGATTTGTCTGTATAGTAGGTGATGACAACAGGTAAAATTTTACCTGCTTTGTCCTGGGTTCTGGCATTAAATTGTTTGCAAAACTCCATAATATTGATCCCTTTTGAACCTAAAGCAGGTCCTACAGGGGGAGATGGGTTTGCCGCACCTCCTTTAATCTGCAATTTAATAAGTCCAGCAATCTCTTTAGCCATAATTGTTTAATTTTTGTTGTTAAAGCGGAACGGATTATCTTGTAACTCGGATAATACTATTCCTTTTCTACTTGCGTAAACGCTAATTCGAGCGGAGTTTTCCGTCCGAATATCATAACCATAACTTTGAGTTTTTTCTTTTCGTTGTTCACTTCTTCAATCACACCGCTAAATCCGCTGAACGGACCAAATGTCACTTTCACATTTTCGTTAACGAAATACGGGATTAACATTTCCTCACCAGTTTCCTGCATTTCGTCCATAGTACCCAAAATCCTGTTCACCTCTGATTGGCGGACCGGAATAGGCATGTGGTTTTTTTCTTCGAGAAAACCGATAACGTTTGGTGTGTTTCTGAGTTGGTGAACAATTTCACCGGAAAGAACAGCTTCTATCAGGATATATCCCGGCATGCAACTACGTTCTTTTGTAATTTTTTTGCCGTTACGAATCTGGTAAACTTTTTCAGTAGGAATAAGTACCTGTGAAACATACTGACCAAGATCCGAGTTTTTGATTTCGGCATCAATATACTCCTTAACCTTGGCTTCTTTACCACTTATGGCACGCATTACGTACCATTTGAAATTTGTCGTTTCAGTCACTTTTAATTCCTCCTTAATAAAAAAATTATGACAGCTTTTGGTAGATAAATGTCATGACAGATTCAAAACTTAAGTCCATAAGCCAAACAATAAGTGCAATGATGATGGAAGCAATCAAAACTACTACTGCACTGCTTGTAAGTTCGGGGCGTGAAGGCCACGAAACCTTGTGAACCAATTCTGAATACGACTCTTTGATATAGTTAATTATCTTCATATTTTATAAATAGATATGCACGGGCAGAGAGGCTCGAACTCCCGACACCTGGTTTTGGAGACCAGTGCTCTACCAACTGAGCTACGCCCGTATTTAGCCCCTCCAAACCTCCCAACAAGGGAGGCTTAAGAGGCATGAATATTTGAAAGCCATTTCTATTCCCCTTGCGGGGGATTCAGGGGGCTTCTTAGTCTAACAATTCAGTAATCTGGCCTGAACCAACTGTACGTCCACCTTCGCGGATAGCGAAACGTAAACCTACGTTACAAGCTACAGGATAGATAAGAGTTACTGTAATTTCGAGGTTATCACCCGGCATTACCATTTCAGTTCCTTCAGGAAGAGTGATTTCACCTGTTACGTCCAGTGTACGAATGTAGAACTGAGGACGATAACGGTTGTGGAATGGAGTGTGACGTCCGCCTTCTTCTTTTTTCAGGATATAAGCAGCTGCTTTGAAAGAAGTATGAGGTGTTACTTTTCCGGGGTGTGTGATAACCATACCACGTTTGATTTCATCTTTATCGATACCACGGAGTAATAAACCAACGTTATCACCGGCCTGACCTTCGTCGAGGATTTTGCGGAACATTTCCACACCTGTTACAACTGATTTTTTTGCTCCCTGACCTAAACCGATGATCTGAACTTCTTCACCTGTTTTGATGATACC
>CALCBD010000034.1 GCA_937897985.1 uncultured Paludibacter sp.
ATATTAAAAATATGTCAGGTTGTTATGTTCTTAAAAGTGAAAAATTAAGAAGATTTTATGTCGGAGCTACGAATGACGATGTTCAGCAACGACTTTCCAAACACAATCAGGGATTCTATGGGAAGAACAAATTTACTTCAACAACCGATGATTGGGAATTGGTATTATTTATCCCGACAGATGATTACGCTCACGCTATAAGAACAGAGCAAAAAATCAAGTCAATGAAATCATCGAATTACATTCGGAACCTGAGTTTATATCCCGAAATGCTTCAGAAGTTGGTTAGCAGCACCCGACTCTCCCGATAGCTATCGGGACAGGGGGTCACTGGTTCACCCCGATAGCTATCGGGGCAGTTGGGCCCACTCTTGAAATCAAGACTTTACAGTGATGTGAAGTCTTTTTTTTATCTCAATTGAAACCATTAATATTAAAAATATGTCAGGTTGTTATGTTCTTAAAAGTGAAAAATTAAGAAGATTTTATGTCGGAGCTACGAATGACGATGTTCAGCAACGACTTTCCAAACACAATCAGGGATTCTATGGGAAGAACAAATTTACTTCAACAACCGATGATTGGGAATTGGTATTATTTATCCCGACAGATGATTACGCTCACGCTATAAGAACAGAGCAAAAAATCAAGTCAATGAAATCATCGAATTACATTCGGAACCTGAGTTTATATCCCGAAATGCTTCAGAAGTTGGTTAGCAGCACCCGACTCTCCCGATAGCTATCGGGACAGGGGGTCACTGGTTCACCCCGATAGCTATCGGGGCAGTTGGGCCCACTCTTGAAATCAAGACTTTACAGTGATGTGAAGTCTTTTTTTTATCTCAATTGAAACCATTAATATTAAAAATATGTCAGGTTGTTATGTTCTTAAAAGTGAAAAATTAAGAAGATTCCAACAAAACAAAGGCAGTGACCGAAATTATTCAGACACTGCCTTTTAAGTTACAATTTTCGTATATTATACCACTTTCTTCATGGCTGTCATCGCAGCACGAAGTTCAGCACCTACAATTTCGATAGAATGATTTCTTATTCCGGCATTTACTTTAACTAATTCGAAGTTATCTACATGACCATCTTTACCATCATTAAAGTTTTTACCGATAATTGAGGCATCCACTTTTTTCATGAAGTCAGCTAAAAGCGGCTTACAGGCGTGGTCGAACAAGTAACATCCATATTCGGCAGTATCAGAAATCACACGGTTCATTTCGTACAGTTTTTTGCGGGCAATGGTATTGGCAATGAGCGGAGTTTCGTGTAATGACTCATAATAAGCCGATTCAGGTTTAATTCCTGCACTTACCATGGTTTCGTAAGCCAGTTCTACGCCCGATTTGATAAACGCCACCATCAGGGTTGCATTGTCGAAATATTCCTGTTCGCTGATTTCAATATCGCCGGCAGGAGTTTTCTCGAAGGCTGTTTCGGCAGTTTCGGCACGCCATGTCAGCAAATCTTTGTCACCTGCTGCCCAGTCTTCCATCATGATTCTTGAAAAATCACCTGAGAGAATATCGTCCATGTGTTTTTTGAATAAAGGAGTCATTATTTCCTTCAGTTCGGCAGCCAGATGAAAGGCTTCAATTTTGGCAGGATTCGACAAACGATCCATCATATTGGTGATTCCGCCGATTTTCAATGCTTCGGTAATCACTTCCCAGCCATACTGTACAAGTTTAGATGCGTAACCCGGATCAATTCCCTTTTCAATCATTTTGTTGAACGAAAGAATAGAGCCGGTTTGAAGCAAACCACAAAGAATAGTTTGTTCACCCATCAAATCGGATTTAACTTCGGCAACAAATGATGACAACAATACTCCGGCTTTGTGACCTCCGGTACCTACACAATAAGCTTTTGCGATTTCGAGTCCATCACCGTTAGGATCATTGTCGCGATGTACTGCGATAAGAGTAGGGACACCGAAACCACGCAGGTACTCAGCGCGTACTTCAGAAGCAGGCGATTTTGGTGCAATCATCACAACTGTAATGTCTTTTCTGATCTGAGTGCCTTCTTCAACAATATTGAATCCGTGTGAATATGACAAACAGGCACCCTGTTTCATCAAAGGAACGATTTTTTGAATAACTCCGGTGTGTTGTTTATCGGGAGCTAAATTCGAAACCAAATCGGCAGTAGGAATTAACTGTTCGAATGTTCCGGTTTCAAAACCGTTTTCGGTGGCTTTTTTCCACGATTCGCGTTTCTGATCAATGGCTTCCTGACGCAATGCATAAGCCACATGAAGACCACTGTCGCGCAGATTCTGACCCTGAGCCAGTCCCTGAGCACCGCATCCGATAATTACAATTTTCTTTCCTGTTAATTTTTTTACACCATCAGCGAATTCGCTGTTTTCCATAAAATCACATTTTCCCAGTTCCTGTACCTTCAGGCGATGTGGAAGTGAATTGAAATAATTTGCCATTTTTTTTATTTGCCATCATTTTATGTTTGAATGATGGATTCTTTTTAATTGTTAATAATTTATTCTTTCTGTTTTAATATTTTTCAACTACAAGTGTTTAAAACTAATTTTGCCCGACATGAAACCTTCCCGGAATTTCTGATTTCAAAATCAATCACGTTTTCATTCGTTTGTTTTGCAAAGATACCGACTTGTTCATCATAAACTATTTCGTTCATATAATTTATATCGAAACGTTTAATAGAATTTTTTTTGTAAATTTCTACTGACAAACAATCGGAAATCCATTGTACATAACGCATACTGCTCACATGTACATTGATATCAATATCGCTGTATTTCACTCTGTGTTCATATTTGAATTCACCATCAAATGCATTAATTTTCAATGGTTTAATCATATCCAAACCGATACCGGATTCGAATTCCCTGATTCCCTCCAGATTGAACAAATCCTGAGCTTTACGCGAATTCAAATCTATCATTGCCCAGTTCGAAATAGCCTGGCCTATCAATTTGTCAGTTGAATCGAAAATCTTAAAATTACGGGTGGTAGAAGCTCTTCCGATACTTTCAATCCAGGTTTGTACCCTGATAGTTTCGTATTGTTGCGGAAATTTTTCCATTTCCACAGCCAAACGTAGTAACACCCATGAACAATTCAATTCATTCAGATTTCTGATTCCGAAACCATTTCCGTCAGCATTATAACCGGCAGTAGTCAGTAAAATATTGACTAAAGAAGCCAGAGTTACATTCGACTGAAAATCAACATCCTGAGGCTGAATCTGAAATGTATAAACGCCGCTTTTGCTGAGCATAGTCAGCGATTCAACTTCAGCCGTTATAGAACTTTGTTGCATTGAAACATCCTTAAAAGACTGATTCACTTATTTTTCGTATTTTTTTATTGCTTCGAGCATGTCGCTCAAACGTTCCACTTTCGATTTTGTGATTGCCACCCTACCCGATCGGATAAACTGCAGCACACCAACCGATTCGCTCAATTCAACAAAAAATCTTTGGGTTTCGGCATAATGACCGGCTTTTTGAAATACCACGAAATCTTCGTTCATTTCGAGTATCCGGGTATTATGATCACGAATCCAGTTCTCAATAGAACCCAGCTTCAAAAGCTTTTCGGTTGCAACTTTGTAAAGTGCAATTTCCTGATGAACAAGATCTTCGTCGGTATTATAATATGATTTCAGAATATCAATTCTTTTATCTATTTGTTTCACCACTTTTTCGACCACATCCTGTGTGGTAAAAAGGGTGATGGTGAACTTATGAATTCCTTCGAGTGCAGAGGGTGAAACGGATAATGTTTCGATATTCAGAGCTCTGCGGGTAAAAATAATAGTGATTTGACCTAACAAACCTACTGTATTTTCTGAAAAAACGGTTATTGTATATAATTTTTTTTCCATAAACCAATGTCCCTGATTCACTTTTTTGGTGAACTTCCCGCTGAATAAGGGTATCGGGAAAATTTTAAAAAAGTTTTTATTTGTTTTTAGTCACAATTTTCATGTCGGAATATAAAACCTATTCGCCAAGCAAAATATGATCAACGGCAGCACCTGTTGGTATCATCGGATAAACCATTCCTTTCATTTCCACATCCACCACAAGCAGATAAGGCTTGTCATCCTTCAACATATCGGCTATGGCTTCATCCAGTCCGGAACGTTCCTTCACCGCTTTTCCGTTGATATTATATGCTTTTGCAATGGCTACAAAGTCAGGGTTTTTCATTTTGGTAAATGAATATCTTTCTTCGAAGAACATTTCCTGCCACTGACGTACCATTCCGAGAAAATGATTGTTCAGAATAATCATTTTCACACCGATTTGCTCCTGCATGATGGTTCCGAGTTCCTGTATTGTCATTTGAAAACCACCATCACCCGCAAACATACAAACCGTACGTTCCGGAGCACCAACCTTTGCTCCCATTGCCGCCGGAATTCCAAATCCCATTGTACCCAATCCACCTGAAGTTACCAGACTACGGGTTTGTGAATACTTAAAATAGCGTGCTGCCATCATTTGATTCTGTCCCACATCAGTCACAACAACTGCATTGTGATGTGTGGCTTCGGAGATTTTATTGATTACTTCACCCATGGTCAATTCACCAGAAGCAGGAAATACCTCGCGGGCAATAATCTTTTCATATTCCAAATCGTCGTGCTCTTTGAAAGAATTAATCCAACCGGTATGTTTAGCAGGATTTATTAAGGCTGTCAGAGCAGGTAAAGTTTCCTTTATTGTACCTAAAACCGGAGCGTCAACCTTTACATTTTTATTGATTTCGGCGGGGTCAATATCCAAATGAATTATTTTTGCCTGTTTGGCATAATGATTCAAATCGCCGGTTACACGATCGTCGAAGCGCATTCCTATGGCAATTAAAACATCACACTCATTTGTTTTGATATTGGGTGCCACATTACCGTGCATACCCAGAAAGCCCTTGTTCAGTTCAAAATCCGAATCCATGGCCGAAGCTCCGAGTAAAGTCCATGCAGCAGGAATATCAGCTTTTTGCAAAAATTCTTTTAGTTCATTTTCCGAATTTGATAATACAACTCCCTGCCCTACCAAAGCATAAGGTTTTTGAGCTGCATTAATCAGTTCGGCAGCTAATTGCACCTGGCTTTTATCAACTTCGGGAATCGGGATATAGCTTCTTATAAATGTACATGGCTTATATTCAAATTCAATTTCCTGAAATTGTGCGTTTTTAGTTATATCCAGCACCACCGGACCCGGACGGCCACTGCGCGCAATATAAAATGCACGTGCCACTGCCCATGCAATGTCTTCGGCTTTTCGGATTTGATAAGCCCATTTTGTAATTGGTGTGGAAATACCCACAACATCAATTTCCTGAAAAGCATCAGTCCCCAGAAGCGGTGCACCTACCTGTCCGGTAATAACAACCATGGGTGTGCTATCGAGCATTGCATCGGCAATTCCCGTAATTGCATTCGTTGCAGCTGGTCCCGATGTCACGAGACATACACCTACTTTACCCGAAACACGTGCATATCCCTGCGCTGCATGGGTAGCACCCTGTTCGTGACGTGTAAGTATGTGGTTTACTTTTTTATCATAATCGTAAAGAGCATCGAAAGTAGGCATGATAGCTCCACCCGGATACCCGAAAATCGTGTCTACACCTTCATATATCATCGATTCTATTAATGCTTTGGCTCCTGTTATTTTCATATAATTATAAACAGCATTACATCCCCAACGGGGAACTTAAAGATAGCTGATAGTTTTTATTTATTATTAAAATTCATTTTTATTTCATTCATAAAGTCCCCGTCGGGGGATCCGGAGGGCAGTTTAATCAATCATTCTTACTGCACCCTTATCAGCAGAACTTACCATCGACGCATAAGCCCTGAGTGCTTTCGAGACGACCCTGTCTCTATCCACAGGCCGGAAAGCATCTTTGCCACGTGCCAGCTCTTTGTCTCTGCGTATTTTCAATTCTTCGTCGCTCAGTTTTACGTTGATCGAACGATTTGGAATATCTATCTCAATGATATCGCCATCCTGAATCAGTCCGATATTTCCACCGGAAGCTGCTTCGGGCGAAATATGTCCGATCGAAAGACCTGAAGTTCCACCGGAGAAACGGCCATCAGTAATCAATGCACATTCCTTACCTAAATGACGTGATTTGATGTAAGAAGTGGGGTAAAGCATTTCCTGCATTCCCGGTCCGCCTTTAGGACCTTCGTGAGTGATAACCACCACATCGCCTGCTTTGACGCTTCCGTTCAGAATACCCGTGCAGGCAGTGTCCTGTGAAGTAAATACTTTTGCAGGTCCGCTGAATTTCCAGATACTTTCGTCCACACCGGCAGTTTTTATAACACATCCATCCTGAGCGATGTTTCCTTTCAAAATTCCAAGACCTCCATCTTTTGTATAAGCATTTGTGATATTGCGAATGCAACCCTGAATACGATCGGTATCAAGTTCTTTGTATTGAGTTGTTTGTGAACCCATTACAAGGTTAAATTTTCTACCGGGAGCACTTTTATACAAGGACTCAATTTCAGAAGTAATATTTTCAGATGTAATGTCATATTTTCGGAGTGCTTCAGCAAGTGTAAATCCATCCACCCTGTGTACTGAAGGATTTAGCAAACCGCCTTTGTTCAGTTCGGCAAGAATACCCAGAATACCTCCTGCCCGGTTGACGTCTTCTATATGATATTTCTGCGAGTTGGGAGCAACTTTGCACAAACAAGGCGTTTTGCGCGAGAGTTGATCCATATCATCCATCGTCAGCTGAACTCCGGCTTCGTGAGCGATAGCCAGAATATGAAGGACGGTATTTGTGGAGCCGCCCATGGCAATATCAAGAGTCATCGCATTAAGGAATGCTTCGCGGGTGGCTATCGAACGGGGTAAAATCGTGTCGTCGCCATCACGGTAATATTTGTATGAATTTTCGACAATAAGCCGGGCTGCATCCATAAAAAGTTTCATACGATTGGCATGAGTGGCTACTATTGTTCCGTTTCCGGGCAGTGCCAGTCCTATAGCTTCGTTGAGACAATTCATTGAATTGGCTGTAAACATTCCGGAACAGGAGCCACAGGTAGGACAAGCAGCATTTTCGATTTTCTTCACTTGTACATCCGAAACACTATCATCAGCTGCCTGTACCATTGCATCTATTAAATCCAGATGTTTGCCATCCAGTTCGCCGGCTTCCATCGGACCGCCGGAAACAAAAACTGTGGGAATATTCAACCGCATGGCAGCCATAAGCATACCCGGTGTAATTTTATCGCAGTTGCTGATACAAATCATGGCATCAGCCTTATGTGCATTTACCATGTATTCAACACTATCAGCTATCAAATCACGCGAGGGAAGCGAGTACAACATTCCATCGTGACCCATGGCTATTCCATCGTCGATAGCTATTGTATTGAATTCGGCTGCGAAACATCCGAGTTTCTCAATTTCGGCTTTCACCTTTTGACCTATTTCATGCAAATGAACATGACCTGGAACAAACTGTGTAAACGAATTAACAATGGCAATCAGTGGTTTTCCCATTTGTTCGTTTGTCATTCCGTTCGCTTTCCAGAGTGCCCTTGCACCTGCCATTCTGCGTCCTTCTGTGCTTGTTTTACTTCTTAATTCCATATTTTAATCCTCCTGACCGGTTTACCCGCTTTTACAACTATTGCAGTTTGCTTTTTGTTTTTATTGTTTCAAAAGTTTTTACGATTATTTTCTGCCTTTAAAGGAAGTCAGTGAATAAAAAAAACCTTTCTCAGTTATGGTGAGAAAGGTTTTATGCTTTTAAAATACATAGAATTTATACCACGTAACCAATCTCACTTCTGATTTTTGACCAAAAGAAGCACGACACTGACGAGGACTGTATAAATTCTAAAATTATTCATTGTAATAATCTTTAATTTGGCTGCAAAGATAAATCATTTTTCATTACAAACAAATAATTCGGAAGATTTTATTTGTTTTTTTTCACAAAATGGAAGAAATATTGCCATATTATTTAAAAAAAATAGTTTCGCTACATAATGAGCAAATTCGAAACTTGTTTGTTATACTAATTGTTTTAATATGTAAACAACAGCAATAAAAACAAAATTAATATCCACGTTAACCAGCGTATTAATTGAATTTCTGATATAGTAAGTTTGATTTTTGAACCAAATAAAATTTAAAATTTTTTGACACAGAATTTTTAATTAATTTTGCACGCAATTTTTATATAAGAAATGACAGAAAAATCATATAAATATCTTTACAATATTGATTCACCCGTTGATTTAAAGGCAGTTCCGAAAAACGAACTTCAAAATGTATGTGATGAACTACGTCAGTTTATTATCGGCGAAGTATCGAAAAATCCAGGACATTTGGGCTCAAATCTCGGCACTGTCGAACTGACTGTTGCATTGCACTATGTTTTTAACACTCCATACGACAGAATTGTGTGGGATGTGGGTCATCAGGCATACGGACATAAAATACTGACCGGCAGACGTGATTTATTTCACACCAACCGGCAGCTTAACGGAATCAGCGGATTCCCCAAACCATCCGAAAGTGAATATGATACATTCGGAGTTGGTCACTCATCTACTTCAATATCCGCAGCACTCGGAATGTCGGTTGCGGCACTTGCCAAAGGTGAGAACGACAGACAGGTTGTTGCGGTAATAGGTGATGGTGCGATGACAAGTGGTCTGGCTTTCGAAGGTCTGAACAATACTTCGATGGATAAGAACAATTTATTGATTGTGTTGAACGATAACCAAATGGCAATCGACCCTATCAAAGGCGGATTTACACAATATCTGATTGACATCACTACTTCGCAAACATATAACAGGTTAAGATACAAAGCATACACTACGCTGAAAAAACTTGGTTTGATAAGCGAAAAAGGGAAAGAAAGAATTATAAGCTTTAATAATACGGTAAAAGCTGCCCTCTCGAAACAACACAATATCTTTGAAGGATTGAATATCCGCTACTTCGGACCGGTCGACGGACATGATGTGGAAAATCTGGTAAAAATTTTATGCGATATTAAAAATTTCAGAGGTCCGAAAGTTTTACATGTTATAACCCAGAAAGGTAAAGGGTATAAACCGGCCGAAAATTCAGTGACTGAATGGCATGCTCCCGGAAAATTCTGTGTTGAAACCGGTGAACGAAATACCACCACTTCCTCAGTACCGTCACCACCATTGTTTCAGGATGTTTTCGGCGATACATTACTTGAACTGGCTATGCAAAACGATAAGATCATAGGAATTACACCTGCTATGCCAACCGGATGCTCAATGATTACCATGCAACAGGTATTTCCGAAACGTGTTTTCGATGTGGGAATTGCCGAAGGTCATGCAGTTACATTTTCAGCCGGATTAGTAAAGGATGGGATGGTTGCTTTTTGCAATATTTATTCATCGTTTATGCAAAGGGCTTATGACAATGTAATTCACGATGTGGCTCTTCAAAAACTTCCGGTAATTCTTTGTCTTGACAGAGCCGGTCTGGTAGGTTCGGACGGCGCTACTCATCATGGAATTTTCGACCTGGCTTATATGCGTTGTATCCCGAATATGACCATCGCAGCTCCCCGTAATGAAATCGAATTGCGTAACCTGATGTTTACAGCTCAGGATTTTAAGGAAGGTCCGTTTGTAATACGGTATCCAAGGGGAAAAGGTTATATCACTGACTGGAAACTACCTATGCAAAAAACAGTCATCGGAAAAGCCGAAAAGCTAAAAGATGGTAATGATATTGCTGTATTAACAATAGGTACAATGGCTTATAACGCAGCTAAAGCCATTGAAATTGCTGAAAATAAAACAAATAAGTCGATTGCTCTCTATGATATCAGATTTTTGAAACCGCTGGACAAAGACACTTTACACTCGATAGCAAAGCAATACAAACAGATTGTAACTGTCGAGGATGGAGTTATTGACGGAGGTTTCGGAAGTGCGGTAATTGAATTTATGGCTGACAACAACTATCATTCGGAGATAAAACGGCTTGGTATCAAAGATGTCTTTATTGAACATGGCACCCCCGAACAACTTTATAACTTAACCGGACTCGATGCCGAAGGGATTGCAGAAACATTAATGAAAATGTAAGTACGGCTGAGAATAAGGACAACAGACTTTAGTACAATACCTGAAATTTTCTTTAAGATAATCAAACATATAACGTTTACTAAAAACGAAAAACAAAATGAAAATTATTATTGCCGGAGCAGGCGAAGTAGGAACTCATTTGGCAAAATTGCTTGCACGTGAAAATTTTGACATTTTATTACTGGACGAAGATGGCTCTAAATTAAAGGACCTTGAAGCAAGTTTTGATTTAATGACGAGCGTTGGTTCACCAACATCAATTAACGATCTGAAGGAAATTGAAGTAGAAAAAGCTGATTTATTTATTGCGGTTACTCCTTTCGAAAGTGTAAATATGACGGCTTGTATGCTGGCTACGAATCTTGGAGCGAAACGTACACTGGCAAGAGTGGATAATTACGAATATTTACTCCCTGAAAACAAGGAATTTTTTAAAAAATTAGGGGTCGACTATTTAATTTATCCCGAAATGCTTGCTGCCCGGGAAATTGTCGAATCGCTCAGTACCAGCTGGATGCGTCAGAATCTGAGTTTCTGCGACGAAGCACTCACGCTTGTCGGGGTAAAAGTAAGATCGAATGCTGTAATTGTAAATAAAAAATTCAGCACCGGATTTTTCGACCACGGAAAATACAGGGTGGTTTCCATTAAACGAAACAACAAAACAATCATACCTTCGGGTTCCGATCAGATACTTGAGAATGATATTGTTTATTTTATCACCACTCAGGAACATCTCAAATTTGTGCGTGAACAGGCCGGAAAAGAAGATTTTCCTATCCGTAACATCATGATCATGGGTGGAAGCAGAATTGCACAGAAAACCATTCAGTATTTACCATCCAACGTTCATGCCAAGATACTCGAAAAGAGCAAGGAAAAAAGTTATGTGCTGGCCGAGAAACTTGATAATTCAATGATTATCAACTGCGATGGACGGAATATTGAGTTGTTGAAAGAGGAAGGCATCGAAGATATGGATGCTTTTGTGGCTGTTACAGCCAATTCCGAAGCCAATATCCTGGCATGTCTGGCTGCTAAAAGGCTCGGAGTGAAAAAATCAATCGCCGAAGTTGAAAACAACGACTATATAATGCTGGCCGAAGGTATGGACATAGGTAATGTAATCAACAAGAAAATGATTGCAGCCAGTTATATTTATCAATTGACACTCGATGCCGACGTACTGAATGTCAGAAGTTTATCGGCAGCCGATGCCGAAGTTGTTGAATTTGTGGCAAAACCGGGCTCGAAAATTACAAGGTCAAAGATAAAGGATCTCAAACTCCCCGATCAGGTAAATATCGGTGGTTATGTACGTGATGGTATCGGAAACATCGTTAACGGAAGCACCATACTTCAGCCCAACGACCATGTCATTGTGTTTTGTGTTTCATCGGCCATCCGAAAAATTGAAAGTTACTTTAAGTAGCCAATGAACAGGGATTTTAATACCGGATATATACTCAAAATACTGGGAAGTCTGCTGATAATTGAAAGTATTTTCCTGTCGCTTGTGGTTTTTGTAGATTTATATTACAAAGAAAACACAGGCACAGCTTTTCTGATTTCAGCAGGGATAACTTTTTTGGCTGGATCAGTAAGTTTATTTTTTGGTAGAAATGCTTCACAAAACATAGGCAAACGTGAAGGATCACTGATTGTTAGCCTGACATGGGTTCTTTTTTCCGTATTCGGTATGTTACCGTTTATTCTGACAGGTAGTATTCCGCGGGTTGCCGATGCATTTTTCGAAACCATGTCGGGATTTACAACCACAGGCTCGTCTATCCTCGATAATATTGAATCATTGCCACATGCCGTTTTGTTTTGGCGAAGTACCACCCACTGGATTGGCGGTTTGGGAATTATCGTGATTTCCATGGCATTATTACCTGTATTTGGTTTCTCAGGATTTCAGATTTTCTCCGCTGAAGCTACAGGCCCGACCAAAGATAAAATTCACCCAAAAATCGGCGAAACAGCCAAACGCCTGTTAGCTATTTATTTAGCTCTTACTTTTGCTGAAACTATTCTGTTAAGAATCGCCGGAATGAACTGGTTTGATGCCATTTGTCATTCATTCGGAACCATTGCAACCGGTGGTTTCTCGACCAAACAAAATAGTATAGCATTCTATAACTCGCCGGCTGTAGAGTATATTATCATTTTATTTATGGTTTTTTCGGGAATTAATTTTAGTCTGTACTATTTTCTTTTCAAATTGAAAATCAAAAAAATAATCAGGAATGAAGAGTTAAGGGTTTATCTGTTAATTATTTTTGCTTTTACACTTCTGCTTACAGTCTCCAGAATTGATTTCCACAATCTGACTACCCTGGATTTAGGTACTACGATACGTGAAACTTTATTTGTTGTGACATCCACAATATCCACAACAGGATTTGTGACTACTGATTATAACATTTGGCCGGTTTTCACATGGTTTCTGATTATAATACTGATGATGATAGGTTCATCAGCTGGCTCCACTGCAGGTGGTATGAAAGTGTCAAGGGTAATGCTAACACTTAAATACAGTTATTATGAGTTCAAACAAATCATTCATCCCAATGCGGTTTTTCCGGTAAGATACAACGGTCATATACTGAGAGATAATGTAATGGGGCGCATTTTTTCGTTCGTTGTCCTGTATATTATACTGATTCTGCTGGGTTCATTATTATTAAGTTTTACCGGTTTGGGATTTATTGAATCGTTCAGTGCGCAAATCTCTGCAATAAGCAATGTAGGCCCTGCATTGTCATTGCTCGGACCTACAAGCAGTTTCTCAGGTATCCCGGAAATATCAAAATGGATTTTATCATTCAGTATGCTGATAGGCAGGCTGGAACTCTTTACAGTTTTGGTACTTTTTACACCTGTATTCTGGAAAAGATGATAAACAGCATATCAATTCCATAAATTTGATATACTTTTGCATCGATTAATAAAATATAACCTTCGATAAATCTGAATCATATTAAAATGAAAGTTTCACAACCATTCTGTCAAACAGTATTTTAATTTTATAAAATACATATTATCAATTCATTAAGAACTTGATTAAAAAAAATGAACAAAGAATTTAACTTTCGTTTGGTATCCCGTGTCATGGGAAGCCTTGCATTGGTCGAGGGTGCGGTTTTACTGTTAGTATGTCTGATTCCGCTCATATATGGCGAAAATGATGCAATTTATTTTCTGACAGCCTCAGGCATCAGCTTCGCATTTGCAGGAGTTGCTTTGTTTTTAGGACGAAACCATTCATTATCAATTGGTAAAAGAGAAGGTTCGGTTATCGTCACTTTTACCTGGATAATTTTTTCGCTTATTGGTCTGCTCCCGTTTTGGATGAGCGGTAGTATTCCGAAATTTACAGATGCATTCTTCGAAACCATTTCGGGTTTCACTACCACCGGCGCATCCATCCTGAACAATATAGAGGAACTTTCTCACGGAATGCTGTTCTGGCGAAGCATGACACACTGGATGGGCGGACTGGGAATTATTGTTATCTCATTAGCCATATTACCTGTTTTCAGTACGAGTGGTACTCAGCTTTTTGCTGCCGAAACAACAGGACCGACCAAGGACAAAATTCATCCTAAAATCAATGAAACAGCCAAAAGATTGTTTCTGATTTATATTATCCTTACCGGCGCCGAAACAATATTATTATGGATAGGTGGCATGAACCTGTTCGATGCAGTGAATCACTCGTTTGCAACCATTGCCACAGGAGGTTTTTCGACAAAACAAGCCAGTATTGCCTATTGGGATTCAGCCTATATTCAGTACGTTATCAGTATTTTCATGATTTTATCGGGTATCAACTTCAGTCTCTATTATTTTGGATTTAAAAATAAATTCGAAAAAATAAAGGAAAACGAAGAATTAAGGTATTATCTGATTGTGCTTTTCGTTTTTATTTCTATAGTGGCAATTTCGCTTATCGATTTCAATAAAATTGTAAATTTCAAAACCGTCGAATTAGCATGGCGCAACTCTATGTTTACTGTTTCGTCATTGATGACTACCACCGGTTTTTGTACAGCTGATTATATGACATGGAAACCACTTACATGGGTCATACTTCTAATTGTAATGCTTACCGGTGCATCGGCAGGTTCGACAAGTGGTGGTATAAAAATGATAAGGGTGGTAATTTCGGCCAAAACATGTTATTACGAGTTCAAACGTCTGATTCATCCCAATGCAGTGATACCCGTACGTTATAACGGACATCTTGTTCACGAAGATATTCTGACCCGTGTGCTTGCATTTACATTGCTTTATATTGTGGTGGCGGGTTTCGGAATTCTTGTTCTTGCCATTTCAGGCATGGGATTCCTTGAGTCAGTTGGAGGTATGATTACCTGTTTGGGCGGAGTTGGTCCGGGACTCGGTTTGGTTGGTCCTTCCGGAAATTTCCACGATATACCCGAATTCAGCAAGTGGTTTTTATCACTGATGATGCTGGCCGGCAGGCTTGAACTTTATACTGTATTCCTGCTTTTCACACCGGCATTCTGGAAGAGATGATTTAATACAAAACCGGATAAAAAAAAACAGAACGCGAAATCTGCAGTTTCAAATTGCAAATTCCGCGTTCTGTGTATCATGGATCAAAGCGATGAAACCGGGAATCCGGCTTATGCAAGCTTTTTATCCAGATTTCGTTTAATGGCAGCCAGAAAATCCTGAGTATTCAGATAGTCGCCTTTCGAAACATTCTCGCCATGTACCAGTATTGCCAAATCTTTGGTCATCTCGCCCGCTTCGACAGTTTCGATACAAACCTGTTCTAATTTCTGACAGAAATTTATCAGGGCATCATTCCTGTCCAACTTTCCCCTGTGTTCGAGACCACGGGTCCATGCAAAAATAGATGCAATCGGATTGGTTGAAGTTTCTTTTCCCTGTTGATGCTGACGGTAATGACGGGTTACAGTTCCGTGGGCAGCTTCAGCTTCAACGGTTTTTCCATCGGGAGTTACCAGTACCGACGACATTAAACCTAAGGATCCGAATCCCTGAGCTACTGTATCCGACTGTACATCACCATCGTAGTTTTTACATGCCCACACAAAACCTCCGCTCCATTTCATACAAGAAGCCACCATGTCATCTATCAAACGGTGTTCATAAATAATTCCGGCTTCTTCAAATTTGGTTTTGAATTCCTTTTCGTAAACTTCCTGAAAAATATCCTTGAAACGACCATCGTATGCTTTCAGAATGGTATTTTTGGTGGACATATACAGAGGCCATTTCTTTTCGAGTGCCACCTGAAACGATGATTGTGCAAAACCATAAATTGATTCGTCGGTATTGTACATGCTCAAAGCTACACCATCACCTTCAAAGTTGTAAACTTCCCATTCCTGAGTTTCACCTGCTTCGTTGGTAAAGGACATTTTTAACTTCCCCTTCCCTTTGATAACCACGTCGGTAGCTTTATACTGATCGCCGAATGCATGACGACCAATCACAATAGGCTGTGTCCATCCCGGCACTAATCTGGGTACATTCGAGCAAATAATGGGTTCGCGAAAAACTGTTCCCCCGATTATATTTCGCAATGTACCGTTGGGTGATTTCCACATTTTTTTGAGTCCGAATTCTTTCACCCGAGCTTCGTCGGGTGTAATCGTGGCACATTTAATGCCAACATTGTATTTTTTAATGGCATTTGCAGCCTCAACTGTTACCTCATCATTTGTCAAATCACGGTTTTCGATTCCCAGATCATAGTATTTAATATCTAAATCGAGATAGGGAAGAATTAACTGCTCTTTGATAAATGACCAGATAATACGGGTCATTTCATCGCCGTCGAGTTCAACGACAGGATTTTGTACTTTGATTTTACTCATAAAATTAATTAACTTTCGTTACCCCAATGATGGGGAAATTATAAAAAATGAAGCCCCCGTCGGATTCAGGGGGCTTAAAATGATTATCTCTCCTTAAGCGGAATAAAATTTTTGCGATCACCTACATTTTTATAAGCCGGACGAATAATTCGTTTGCTTGCAAAGTTCAGTTCCTCAATTCGATGTGCTGTCCAGCCTGTGATACGTGCCATTGCAAAGAGCGGGGTAAACACTTCGGTGGGTAATCCGATAGCTTCATATACAAATCCCGAATAAAAATCGACATTGGTACAAACCTGTTTATTAATATTATCACCTTTGAAAGTCATAAATGCATTCACAGAACGTTCGTCGAGCAATTCGAGGAAAGCAAATTCCTTTTCCAGCCCTTTCTCAACAGCAAGTGCGCGTGCCATTTCCTTGAGTAAAAGTGCACGGGGATCGGAAATTGTATAAACAGCATGTCCGATACCGTAAATCAGGCCGCTCTTATTATAAGCTTCCTTATTCAGCATTTTTTTCAGATAAGTATCTATTTCCTTAGTATTTGTCCAGTCTTTGATGGCGGTTTTCAAATGTTCGAACATTTGAACCACTTTGATGTTGGCACCACCGTGAAGCGGTCCTTTCAGGGATCCGATACCGGCTGCGATGGCAGAATAAGTATCTGTCTGTGTTGAACTTACCACGCGTACAGCAAAAGTTGAGTTATTACCTCCACCGTGATCAGCATGTAAAATAAGCAAAAGATCAAGGATTCTTACATCGAGTTCGGTATAATTACCCGATCCTTTCATCATGTAAAGGAAATTTTCGGCCAGCGAAAGCCCTTCTTTCGGATGACGAATATGTAAAACCCTGCCCTGCTGCGAATGACGAAGAATATTATAAGCATAGGCTACAATGGTGGGAAATTTAGCGATTAAATCAATTGACTGACGAATGAGATTATCACGCGAGATATCATCGGCATTCGAATCGAAAGTATACATTTCGAGTACACTTCGTGCCAGAATATTCATGATATCAACCCCTTCGAGATCGATGATGTTCATCGTAGCTTTTTTGTCCAAAGCCATTCCCTGATTCAGGATATTGCAAAACACTTCCAGTTCTTCGGCATCGGGCTGATATCCCGAAAGCAGTAAAAATGCAGTTTCTTCAAAACCAAGTCTGTTTTCGGCCTGTAATCCGTGTACCAGGTCCTCAACATCAATTCCACGATAATACAGCTTTCCCGGAATGGCTTTTGTTCCGCCTTCGGGCAATTTTTCATATCCTACTACATCTCCCACTTTAGTCAGGCCAACCAAAACACCGGAATGATCTTCATTTCTTAAGCCTCTTTTCACATTATACTGTGTGAACAAATCCTTATCAATCCGACTCGTTGTTTTGATTGTTTCTGAAAGTTTGTAAATTAAAAAATCTTTTTCCATGACTTTCGATTTTTATGATTATTGTTTTTTTGATTATTCTTAACTAAAATGAAGTTTACCTGACCGGTTTCAGCAAATACATAACTTAAATGTCCTGAGTCTGGTTTTTGTTCATTGCATTCAGTGCACTACCTTCCTTAAACCATTCGATTTGTGCCTGATTGTAAGTGTGTACAACCTCAAAGTTGTCATTGGTACCATCGGAGTGATGCAGCACTACCGTCAGATTTTTGCCCTGCTGAAACTCCTTTAAGCCGGTAATGCTGATTTTGTCATCTTCACGTACCTTGTCGTAATCATTTTTATCGGCAAATGTCAGGGCAAGCATTCCCTGTTTTTTCAGATTGGTTTCATGTATGCGGGCAAATGATTTTACCAGAATAGCTTTTACATTCAGAAAACGCGGTTCCATGGCAGCATGCTCCCTGCTCGAACCTTCGCCGTAATTTTCTTCCGCTACAACGATTGACCCAATGCCTTTTGCCTTTAATTTACGGGCAAGGAAAGGAACTGCCACATGTTCACCGGTTTCGGTATCGAGTACCGAATTGGTTTTATCATTAAATGAATTCACTGCTCCAATCAGCATATTGTCCGAAATATTATCCAAATGTCCGCGGAATCTGAGCCATGGTCCTGCCATTGAAATATGATCGGTGGTACATTTTCCTTTTACCTTAATAAGCAAAGGTTGTTCGGTATAATCATTTCCTGACCACGGACTGAAAGCTTCCAGTTTTTGTAATCTTTTGGAATCCTTACTGATATTAACCTCAATTTTACTTCCATCGGCAACCGGTGCATTGTAACCGGCATCTTTTACATCAAAGCCCGAAACAGGCAATTCAAAACCCGAAGGTTCCTGAAGTTTGACTTTTTCTCCTTTTTCGTTGACCAAAGTGTCGGTCATTGGGTTAAAACATAAATCACCGGCAATGGTAAGAGCAGCAACAATTTCGGGAGATCCTATAAAATTATGTGTATTGGGGTTTCCGTCCGCCCGCTTTGCAAAATTACGATTGAAAGAAGTTACAATTGAATTCGGTCGCTCAGGCTGATCGGTTTCGCGTTTCCACTGACCAATACATGGTCCGCAGGCATTGGCCATTACAACTCCGCCCACCGATTCAAATTCCGAAAGTATACCATCACGTTCGGCTGTATATCTTACCTGTTCCGAACCGGGATTGATAATAAACTGAGCCTGAACCTTCAACCCTTCTTTTTTGGCATTTTTCACTATCGAAGCAGCACGGGTTAAATCTTCGTAGGATGAGTTGGTACATGAACCTATTAATCCAACTTCCATTTTTCGCGGATAGTTTTTTTCAATCACTGCTTTTCCGAATTCCGATATCGGATATGCCAGATCGGGAGTGAAGGGACCATTGATATAAGGTTCGAGTTCGCTCAGGTTGATTTCTATGATACGGTCATAGTATTTTTCGGGTTGCAACAACACTTCGGGGTCAGCCTTCAGATGTCCGGCAATGCCTGCTGCAATCTCTGCAATTTCCCGGCGTCCGGTAGCATTGAGGTAAGCAAGTGATTTTTCGTCGAAAGGAAAAATTGATGTGGTTGCTCCCACTTCGGCTCCCATATTACAAATTGTGCCTTTACCCGTAGCCGAAATTGAAGCCGTACCTTCACCGAAATATTCGATGATTGCATTGGTTCCGCCTTTCACAGTGAGTATCCCGGCAAGTTTTAAAATTACATCCTTGGGCGATGTCCATCCCGATAATTTTCCGGTTAGCTTTACCCCTATCAGTTTTGGCATTTTCAGTTCCCAAGGCATTCCTGCCATCACATCCACGGCATCGGCACCTCCCACACCAATGGCAATCATTCCCAAACCGCCGGCGTTCACTGTGTGTGAATCTGTTCCTATCATCATTCCTCCCGGAAATGCATAGTTTTCGAGCACTACCTGATGAATTATCCCTGCACCCGGTTTCCAGAAACCAATACCGAATTTATTGGAAACCGTACTCAGAAAATCATAAACTTCACGATTGGTCTCGTTGGCGGTATTCAAATCGACCTTAGCCGAGATATGAGCCTGAATTAAATGGTCACAATGTACTGTTGAAGGAACAGCTACCGTTTTACGACCTGAGTTCATCAATTGCAACAACGCCATTTGTGCTGTAGCATCCTGCATAGCAACACGGTCGGGCGAAAAGTTAACATAATCAACAGCCCTTTCATAGCTCTTCAGTATCTCATCTTTTGCCAAATGTGAATAAAGAATTTTTTCAGCCAGTGTCAGCGGACGGTTCAGAACCTTTTTAATCTGATTAATTTTTTCAGGAAGAGCAGCATAAGTTGCCACAATCATTTCTTTGTCGAAAACCATTTTTTTGTAATATTATTCAATTTGTAATTAATTCATCAACAAATATAATAAAAAATCAGTTTAAGTTGCATTTTTTACTGTATTCTTTCATTTAACAATAAAAAATAATCAAATGTTTAAAACGCAATAAATAATTTTTTACAAAAAGAACGAATTAATACTTTTAACTTAAATTTAATGCTAAATACATATTGATTTTTTTAAAGAGCATACTATATTTATAAAATTGAACAGGTTTCGACGAACTGATATTGAAATTTTATGATAAATTTTCAAAAATCTGCTCATTTCTCAATTCTGGCTTTCCAACGTGTTTTTCGGATGAAAAGTTTAGCATTTCCATACGATTCAATAGTTATTTCCAAACAATTACCTTTCGGTATATGTTTATTGATAAATGTTCTGTTAAATTGCTTTATAATGAACAATCATTTATTTATCTTTGCAGCATGAGAGTCAGAGACGAAGAAAAAATACCCCGTATTTACAAAGCCGCAATAAAAGTAATCAACCGTGATGGCTTTGAAGGTTGTTCAATGGCAAAAATTGCCACTGAAGCCGAAGTATGTCCGGCAACCATTTATCTTTATTTTGAGAATAAAAAAGACATGCTCAACAAACTTTTTGTTCATATCAAGGAAGGACTGGCTAATTCATATTTCGCGGCCAACACCGAACTCAGTGTATCCAAAGCAACCTTCAGAAAAATATATATCAATTATTATCAATACATTATTAATAATGTCGAGGAATTTATTTTGACCGAAAACTACAAAAATTCGCCCCTGATTGAAATGGTGGATAAAGAATTCAGAATTGATTACTGCCCGGTTTTTGAATCATTATTTGAAAGAAGCCGAAAGGAAAAATTACTGAAAGAATTAAGTAACGACATGCTTTACAGCCTGCTTTTTTCACCGCTCAATTATCTGCTCAAAAAAACAGTGAACAACAAAAGCACTTTAAACACAAAAGACTTAATGGATATTTTCGATGCTTCATGGCAGGCAATCAGTTTGTAATTTTTTTTATTTCTAAAATGAACAATC
Organism: uncultured Paludibacter sp.; assembly: GCA_937897985.1. GTDB lineage: Bacteria > Bacteroidota > Bacteroidia > Bacteroidales > Paludibacteraceae > Paludibacter. Next base: position 20,872 of record CALCBD010000034.1, read on the forward strand.
ATTTATTTATCTTGTTATAACGATAAATTGATAATAACCAAAATAAATTCCTGTTGAAATCAGGAGAACTAATTTAAAATATTTATAAAATTTTTGAAGTATGAATTTAATAGAAAATCTCAATTGGCGATACGCCACTAAACGGATGAACGGAACTAAAGTTTCGGCCGAAAAACTGAACAATATCAGAGAAGCAATCAGAATGGCACCAACTTCGTTTGGTTTACAGGCTTTTAAAGTAATTAATGTGGAAGACACGGAACTCAGAAAGAAAATCCATGCGGAAGCTTGTCAGCAACCTCAAATTCTCGAAGCTTCCAATATATTAGTTTTTGCAGCCAACAAAAAAGTTACCGCCGAAATGGTGGATGAATACATGCAAAGCATTTCGAAAACCCGCGGCATTCCGGTAGAAGCTCTCGCCGGTTTCAAATCCGCTTTTGATGGTATAGTAAGTGGCCCGGCTGAACAAAATTTTGTATGGACATCGAAACAAACCTATATAGCCCTTGGTGTAGGACTCGTAGCTGCTGCCAACGAAAAAGTGGATGCAACTCCAATGGAAGGTTTCAATCCTGCTGCTTTAGATAAAATTCTCGGACTCGAAACTCAGAACCTTGGTTCGGTAAGTATTCTGGCACTGGGATACCGCGACGAAACAGAGGATAAATATGCTCAGGCCGCCAAAGTTCGCAAAAATACAGATGATATCTTTGTCAGTATTTAATATAAACAAACAGCAATTTGCCTGAATTTGAATTTAACATGGCTTAAGTTCAAAAACTGCGAATAACTTCAGATAAAAACTACTGAATAAAAAAATTACCCCAAAAGTTAAAGAACCGACTTTTGGGGTATTTTATTTATGTTGCACTTCAGCTTACGAAAGCAATTTCAGATTTTAAAATTCATTACGTTGGCAGGAGAACGTTTAAAATGTAGTTCGTTAGCCATAAACTGCATGTAAGGCTGAGTGTGCTTATAAAATGCATAATATCCTTCGCACAGATAATTCAGGCCCGGTTCGCCGTCACGGGTACTGATAATACGGTTTTTGGGACACTCTCCGTTACATACTTTCAGAAATTCACATTTCAGACACTGAGCAGGTAAAGTATCATGTTTATCGGCTCCGAAACGTAATTGTTTTTGTGAAAAAACCATTTCAAATATAGTGTGAGTCTTAATATTGCCGATTTTATACTCCGGAAAAACATAATGGTCGCAGGCATACACATCACCATTGAATTCCATAACTGTGGCATGTCCGCATTTTTCAGCAAAAATACAAACTCCGGGCTGCTCGCCCACAGTCCCGGCAAGTGTCGAATCGAAAAGCTGAACAAAATATTTTCCCACATCTTTTTTCACCCATTCATCGAAAATACGGATGTAAAACTGTCCGAATTTTTTAGCATCCACTGTCCATGGCGCCAGCACGGCATCGTCGGCACCTTCGGGCGGAAGTAAATTCAAACCATCCGAACGTGTTTTGGAAATTTGTTCAACAATCGGCGAAAACTGCATGTACTTACTACCGATTTCCTTGAAAAAATTGTATATTTCTATCGGATAATCAACATTATAATTATTGATCACCGAAAGTGTGTTGAAGTCAACATCATGCTTCTGAAGTAATTCTATCCCGCGCATCACCTGTTGGAATGTAGCTTTTCCACCTTTATTTTTACGGTAAACATCGTGACAATGTTCGGGACCATCTATTGATATGCCGATTAAAAAATTATTTTCCTTAAAGAATCTGCACCATTCATCGGTCAGCAAGGTTCCGTTGGTCTGCAAAGAATTGTCAATACGCCGGCCTCTTCCGTATTTTTTCTGAAGAGCAAGAGCCTTTCGGTAAAAGGAAATATCGCGCAACAACGTTTCACCTCCGTGCCATGTAAAAAGTACTTCCGGAACGGGTTGAGCCTGTATATAACTTTCGATGTATTTTTCGAGGGTTTCATCGCTCATGTGCATCTTTTTACGCCCTGCATATAATTTTTCTTTTTCGAGGTAATAACAATAGGAACAATCAAGATTACAGGTCGAACCAATGGGTTTTGCCATTACATAGGTCGGCATTGAAAGAGGATTAAAAGCAAAAGTTTTCATTTATATAATTTACTATATTATTAGATTTCAAATATTTAAATATGTAAAACGAGAAATTTTCACATCATCTGAAAAGTTTCATTTTATTGGATATGCAAATATAGCAAAATATCTCAATTTACTATCCGTCATTTGCAACTCTGATTTTTAACGTTCGTTTGTCGTTTCATGACAAATTATGGTTACTTTTGCGAAAGATTTGTGGCTGTAAGTTGAAACTTTATAAAAACTTAAAACGTGCAAATCAGAAAAAAAGAACAAAAAATAGTTGGTTTTAAATGAATTAGTTTGCAACATTCATTTGAATTTTATTTATTTCTTAAAATAATATCGTTCTTTTTTCGTTTTATTTTTTTAAACAAAAATTGGGTATAAATACAATATAGCGAATGAATTTCCGAGCATTTTTTATAATATTAAGTGTCTTATTTACAACATTTTCAGGCTATTGCCAGCACAAGGTCAGAGTTTACGGATACGTGATTGATGCCAACAATCGCGGCATTGAAATGGCAAATGTGTATTTTGAAAACAGCACTACCGGAACAGTTACTAACCAAAACGGATTTTATGAACTGAGCACAGAAATTAAAGATTCGGCAATAGTTGTATATTCATTATTAGGCTATCAAACCATAAAACATACCATTTTCCCAACCCAGCAAGTACTTCATATTTCAGTAGAATTACCCTTGAAGAGTAAGGAAATCAGGGACCTGGACGTAATTGCACAACGACGACAAACATCGACACTTGATTTAATCGATCCTCAGAAATACCGTTTGATGCCCAACTCAACAGGTGGAATCGAATCTTTGTTAATTACATTTGCAGGTGTAAGCCAGAACAACGAACTTAGTTCGCAATACAATGTAAGAGGTGGTAATTTTGATGAAAACATCGTATATGTCAACGGCATTGAAGTATACAGACCTCTGTTAATCAGGGCCGGACAACAGGAAGGATTAAGTTTTATCAACCCCGACATGGTAAAAACAGTTGCTTTTTCGGCCGGAGGTTACGATGCCATGTATGGTGATAAAATGTCGTCGGTGCTGGACATAAAATACAAAAAACCGGTAGAAACCGAGGCTTCGGCTTCCATAAGTTTACTCGGTGCCTCAGCTTATGCTGCAACCAGTGGAAAACGGTTTACGCAATTGCACGGATTAAGGTATAAAACATCGAAATATCTGCTCGGTACCCTTCAAACCAAAGGCGAGTACAGTCCGTCATTTGTCGACTACCAAACCTATATGACCTATCAGTTGAACCCGAAATGGGAATTGAGTTTTCTGGGTAATTTTTCGCAAAACGATTATCAGTTTATTCCTGTTGAGCAAAATACGAGTTTTGGAACTTATCAGACAGCACGAAATTTAACCATTTATTACGAAGGTCAGGAAAAAGACTTATTCCGCACGGCATTTGGAGCGGTTACCCTGAAATATCAACCAAAAAACGATTTGAAAATCAATTTTGTGGCATCGGCGTTTCATACCAACGAAAGTGAAACTTATGACATTCTGGGTGAATATGTGCTGAGCGAGGTAAAAATGGATGCCAAAAACCCGGATGAAAAAATCGGTGCAGCACTCGGCATAGGAAAATATCAGGAACATGCCCGTAACCGGTTGAAAGCTTCGGTTGCCAACATAGGACTCAACGGGGAATATAAGGCTTCAGCCCATCAACTAAAATGGGGAACCACCATGCAATATGAGTACATTTCTGACAAAATAAACGAATGGGAATGGCGGGATTCATCAGGCTACTCTTTACCCTACAGCGACAAAAGAGTAAATCTGTTTTATAATCTGAAATCAACAGTCGATTTACCTTCGGTGAGAGCAACAGCCTATTTACAGGATACCTATAAACATAATTTTGAAGCAGGAAATTTTTCACTTACAGGCGGATTAAGAGCTAATTACTGGTCGTTCAACAAAGAATTGCTGGTAAGTCCGCGTGTCTCCATGTCGCTGATACCACACTGGAAAAAAGATGTTGTATTACGTTTTGCGACCGGACTTTATTATCAGGCACCGTTTTATAAAGAAATCCGCGACACCACCACCGATGCACTCGGTAACGTGGTCATTGGTCTGAATAATAAAATCAAATCCCAACGTTCGGTACATTTTGTACTTGGCGGAGACAGTTATTTCCGCGCATGGGGACGACCATTTAAATTCACTTCCGAAGCATATCTGAAATTAGCCGACAGAGTGGAGAGTTATACTGTAAATAACGTAAGAATTCGTTATTCGGGTGAAAACGATGCCAAAGCATATACCGCCGGGCTCGACTTTAAGCTTTTCGGAGAGCTTGTTCCGGGGACTGATTCATGGATTAATTTGTCGCTGATGGACTCAAAAGAAGATATTCAGAACGATACTTATGTAAAAAATGTTTACGATACCGATGGCAACATCGTCTCCTCCGCCTTTGTTACTCCGGGCTGGATACCACGACCCAATGAACAACGTTACAGTTTTTCGATCATGTTTCAGGACTACTTACCAAACAATCCCAAATACAAAGTTCAGTTAAAAGGAATCTGGGCTGATGGTTTACCGTTCGGAGCTCCCCGGAATATTGCATACAGGGCTGCGTTCAGAACTCCGGCATACCGCAGGGTCGATCTGGGAGCTTCACGTGTACTGATGAGTGGTAGCGACAAATGGCTGGATAAAAACTGGCTCAGACACGTTAAAACCATTTGGATCAATGCAGAAATATTTAATTTACTCGATTTTAAAAATGTAAATTCATATTACTGGGTTACCGACATTACTGGAACCCAGCTTGCCACACCAAATTATCTTACTTCCCGTCAGTTGAACATCAAACTGATTGTTGATTTCAAATAATTTCACCTTTGAAAGGTTCGGTATGTATACTGGTAATTGTTTTGACACCGAATCTTTCTCTGAGTTTTATTTCCAGCATTGTTGCCACATCGTGTGAATGAACAAAGCTTATTTCCCTGTCTAATTTAATATGTACATCAATGGCGTATACATTTCCTATCTTACGTGTTTTCAGGTTGTGAAATGCTTTAATTTCTTCGTTCGAATGAATGATATCAGTGATTTCCTTTACTATTTCAACAGGCAGCGAACGTTCCGATAACTCGTGAAAACTGGGCATTCCGAGTTCGAAAGCCACTTTGATGATAAAGAAACTGACAATTACTCCGGCAATGGGATCGAGTATACGCCAGCTTTCACCCAAAAAAATGGCTCCCGATATTCCAAGGGCTGTTCCGATGGACGAAAATGCATCCGACCGGTGATGCCAGGCATTGGCAATTACTGCCTGATTATTAATTTTTGCACCTGCATTACGGGTGTACCAGTACAATCCTTCTTTTACGATGATCGACACCAAAGCTGCCACCAAAGCAATAATGGTAGGTTGTTCAATCATTTCGCCTTTTATCGTTGCAATAATTTTTGACGTACCACTCCAGAAAATACCTATTCCGACCAGTAATAAAGCCAGACTAATGAGCATGGTGGCAAAAGTTTCATATTTACCGTGTCCGTATAAATGATCTTCATCCTTGTCTTTGCCCGAAACGCCAATAAAAACCAACACGATGACATCGGTCACAAAATCGGACAAGGAATGAACTCCGTCGGCAATCATAGCCGTACTTTTTCCCACAATACCTGCTATCAGTTTGAAAATTGTTAAAGTCAGATTAATAAAAAAACCCACCCAGGTTACTTTTTGCGCTATTAAAGTTCTTTCGTCTTTCATTGTTTTTAGTTTTTAGTGAACGTTACAAAATTATTGAAAAACAATGGCATAAGTACTAAGTTTTTGCAGCAATCTTAACGTTTGACACAAATTTAAAAACATTCTTAATAGTAATTTAGCATCATCAAATGTTAATACCAATCATCATAGACGATTAATCATCAGAGTCCACAGGTTGAAAAATAAAAAAAATACGGAAAACTTTTATGTAAAAAAGTTTTCCGTATTTTGATTAGTCGGGATGACAAGATTCGAACCTGCGACCTCTACGTCCCGAACGTAGCACGCTACCAACTGCGCCACATCCCGATTTTTTAAATTCGCCTGCAAAATTACTTTATTTTAAAAACAAACCAAAAATATTGGCAAAAATTTTTCGGAAAAATTATCGGGTTTCAAATTTAAATTGAACAAAGCTATAACTATTCAATTTTGTTTTTCAGGTTTTTTGTCGTGGCTGTTAAAGAGATTCCGGATTTTTCATCCTGTTTTACCATAAAAAATTATCTCAACAGTTTTCGGGTTTCCAAATCCTGTAAAATGCTCATTTGCTGTATAGCTATTCGGTTTAATTTCACGAGTCGTTCCTTTTGTGGAATATTTTCGTTGATAAAAACAGCATTCAGATTTTCCATATTCGAAAGACAAATCAGTTCGTTGATACCTGCATAATCGCGTAAATTACCTTTCAGTTCGGGATTTTGGTCGCGCCATTGTTTTGCAGTCATTCCAAATAAGGCTACGTTCAGCACATCAGCTTCGGTAGCGTAAACAACTGACGTTTGCTGAGGTGTAAGTTCAGGCGGAATCAGGTTTTGTCTGATGGCTTCCGTATGAATATGGTAATTTAGTTTGGCCAGCTCCCGTCTGGCCGACCATCCAATCTGTTTTTGTTCAGCTTCCTTGAGCCTTTGGAATTCCTTGACTAAATACAGTTCAAATTCCACCGAAACCCAACTTGCAAATTTAAACGCAATGTCTTTATGTGCAAAAGTTCCTCCATAACGACCTGATTTAACTACAAACCCGATGGCATTAGTGCTACTTATCCATTTTAAGGGGGACATCGTAAATGCATTTAATCCTGCTTCTTTTTTAAACCCCTCGAATTCGAGGGGTTTAAAATTTGGGTTATAAAGAGTCTCCCAAATTCCCAGAAATTCAATAGTATTTCTGTTTCGCATCCAATTGCCTATAACTGCACTTGTTTCATTGGTTTTGTATTTGGCTATATCGGTAAGTGAGATATAATCATTTTCGTTAACAGTTACGATTACAATTTCAGTGTTTTCGACTTTAATCTTTGCCATTTTCATAGAATTTTAAAATTAAAATTTTACCTTCTTCCCGGGTTGGTTTAAATCAGTTTGCAAATTATTCCCCGGAAATACTGCCGTAAAGTTATTAAAAAGTTTTCTTTTCAGCAAAAATAATCTGATCTTTTTTCTTTGATTATCAATAATTTCAACAAAAATCAATAAGAATTGGTGAACAACTTTCATTATTATCAACAGTGCTTGAAATGAATAATCCGGTATTTTAACTGACAGGATAGAAATTTTAATTTTAACAAAATACAATTTTTCGATTTTTCAACATAAAAAGTATTAGTTTTTATGCTTTTAATGAATTATCTTTGCAAAAAAAACAATTTTTGATGTTTTCACTTCCGATTCAACAGTTTTTAAAAGTCAAAAACTACCCTTATTTTTCCCCGAAAGCCATCTTTTTCGACATGGATGGCGTATTGTTCGACTCTATGCCCTATCATGCAACAGCCTGGGTGAAAGCCATGAACGAAACAGGAATTCCGTTTACAACTCACGAAGCTTATATGAACGAAGGTCGTACCGGTGATTCCACTATCGATGGAGCATTCGGACGAACACTTGGCCGTGAAGCAACTGCCGAAGAAAAAAAACAGATTTACAGTCTGAAATCGAAATATTTTGTTGCAGAAAGCAAAACCACTCCTATGCCGTTTGCCTCCGAAATGCTGGAGCATTTAAAAATGACCGGTATGCAGATTTTCTTGGTAACCGGCTCAGGACAACCAAGCCTTCTTGATAGTTTACAAACCTTTTTTCCGGGGATATTTGCCCGGAAGAAAATGATTACTGCCTTTGATGTAAGTAACGGAAAACCTCATCCTGAACCTTACCTTACAGCGCTCAAAAAATCAGGTGTGCATCCGTGGGAAGTGGTAGTCATCGAAAATGCTCCATTGGGAATAGAATCGGCCAAAGCTGCCGGACTTTTCACCATAGCACTTAATACAGGCCCTTTAGATAATGATGTACTGGTTGCAGCCGGAGCTGATGTGGTACTTGATAGCATGCATGATTTATTGTTGCAATGGAATGAATTCCGAAAATGTTTTACAGAAAATTAAATCTGAATCATATTTCACTGATAATAAAACTATTACCAAAAGATTTAACTAATTGAACGGAATCAGTTTTCAATGCAAAACAGGAATAATGTTTTTTTGTCAGATTCCGGGTCATAGTAACACCATGTTGAAAAAACAAATTGAAAAAACAATATGAGACTACCAAAACGTCATTACCTGACATTTTTCTGCCTTTTATTTATTGCTCATTTATCTTTTCCGGCCGACTCAACAGCTTTCAAATCGCCCTATGTCGAAGGCACAATAAGAGCTAAGTATGAATACTTTACCGAAATTGATGAACACAGATTTCAAATCAGAAATGCGCGAATTGCATTCAAGGGGAATTTGGGAAAAATAACCTCCTACAAAGCTGAAATTGACTTATCGGACGAAGGTAAAACTAAAATGCTTGACGCCTATATCCGACTTCATCCCGTCAGGAATTTTGAATTTACCATTGGTCAGCAAAAAGTGCCGTTCAGCACCGATAATCTGCGTTCACCTTACGAATTGTATTTTGCCAATCGTTCATTTATCGGCAAACAACTTACCAATTTACGCGATGTGGGATTGTCGGTCACACTTACGAACAACAAATTACTTCCACTCGATTTTATTGCAGGTATCTATAATGGAATGGGACTGTACACACAGGACAAAACACTATCTTTAAATGAGTTAAGTTATGCCGGCAGACTGGTGCTTTTCCCGAAAAATGCTTTCCGCATTTCACTGAATGCAAATACTATCTGTCCTGAATCAATCAGAATGACGTATTATAATGCCGGATTGTGGTATGAAACCGGAAATCTGCATCTCGAAACTGAATATCAGTACAAAACCTACAGCAGCAATAGCGTCTTTGACAAAAGTGAAACAACGGGCTTTTTCATTTTCGGAGCCTACAATATTGCCACTCCGGCTCTGAAATACGTAAAAAAAATAACCCCGGTATTGAGATTCGACAAGATGACAAAAAATTTTAGGTATGATGTCCAGACTTCGGCGAATATTGTCACCAAAACAGATGAGGCAAGACACAGAATTACAGGTGGATTGAACATAAGTCTGGCTCAACCTTTCCAGAACGACATACGTTTGAACTACGAAAGGTACTTTTGGGAGGATGGTTCATTTACAGATAGCAAGATTGTTGCAGAATTTGTTGTTCACTTCTGATAAATTGATTTATTTTGCAGTTGAAAAACCAAAAGGACAAAACATCAGTTTTGTGCCGGATCGGTATCATTGCCGGGTCAATTATTATTTATTAAAATTAAAGTATGCAAATCATTAAATATCCTCCCAAAGAAGACTGGGCTTCACTGATTGCCCGACCTGTATTTGACAATACAAAACTATTCGATACTGTTCAGAAAGTGTTGGATGATGTACGTTTGCATGGCGATATGGCTTTAAAAAAATATACCGAACAATTTGACAAAGTTGTAACTGATGCCATCGAAGTAAGCAAAGAGGAAATGGAAGAAGCTGAAAAGCTGGTTTCCATACAACTGAAACAGGCCATCGAAATGGCTCGCAGGAATATCTGGAAATTCCATTCGGAACAACAACACGAACTTCCCGAAATACAAACCTCACCAGGTGTTTATTGCTGGCAAAAAGCCATCGCCATCGAAAAAGTGGGTTTATACATCCCCGGTGGTACCGCACCGCTGTTTTCAACGGTTTTGATGCTCGGAATTCCGGCTCAGATTGCCGAATGCAAAGAAGTGATCCTCTGTACTCCTCCCAATAAAGAAGGAAAAATTCATCCCGCTGTGCTTTATGCTGCTAAAACTGCAGGTGTACACAGGATATTTAAAGCCGGTGGTACACAAGCAATTGCCGCTATGGCTTATGGTACCGAAACCATTCCGAAAGTTTACAAAATTTTCGGTCCCGGAAATCAATATGTCACTGCTGCAAAACAAATTGTATCGTTACGCGATGTAGCCATCGATATGCCGGCAGGTCCTTCGGAAGTGGAAGTATTAGCTGACAAATCGGCCAATCCGGTATTTGTGGCTGCCGATTTATTGTCGCAGGCCGAACACGGCATTGATAGTCAGAGCATACTGGTCACTGTAGATGAAGCATTAATTGAACCGGTACTCGAACAGATAGAACTTCAACTCCAGCAGTTGCCAAGGAAAGAACTGGCCCGGAAAGCACTTGAAAACAGTAAAATTATCTTACTGAAATCGCTCGAGGAAGCCGTTCAACTCACCAACGAGTATGCCCCCGAACATTTAATTATTTCAACACAGTATTACATGGGAGTTGCCGCAAATATTGTTAATGCAGGTTCGGTGTTTCTGGGCAATTACACTCCCGAAAGTGCAGGCGATTATGCGTCGGGCACTAACCACACTTTACCCACCAATGGTTATGCAAAAGCTTATAACGGCGTAAATCTGGACAGTTTTGTACGTAAAGTCACCTTTCAGCAAATCACACAGGAAGGTCTGACCAATTTAAGTAATGCCATCATTTTAATGGCCGAAAACGAAGAACTTCAGGCACACAGCAATGCTGTAAAAGTCAGAATAAACGAAGAAAAGCCTTTTGAAATCAGAGAAAGCAGCCATAGGAGATAAATGAAACTAAATGATTAACTTTGCAGGATAAATCTACGTGAACGAAGATTTAAAACTCGGAAAATTAAGCATAAGAAAACAGATACGTTCAATTCCGAATTCAGTAAAAAACAACATTGAAAATCAACCATACAATAAATCTTTACACGAAATGAATATTAACGAATTAGTGAGAGAAAATATCCGTAACATGAAACCCTATTCGTGTGCACGCGATGAATTTAAAGGCAATGCCAGTGTGTATCTTGATGCCAACGAAAACCCGTATAATTCTCCTTTTAACCGCTACCCCGATCCTCACCAGAAAGAAGTAAAAGATAAAATTTCAGAAATAAAGGGAATCAGTCATGACAGCATATTTCTCGGTAACGGAAGCGATGAAGCCATCGATTTATTGTACAGGGCGTTTTGCGAACCCCGGGTTGACAATGTGGTAGCAATTGAACCGACCTACGGTATGTATAAAGTATGTGCCGAGATGAATGATGTGGAATACAGGAAAGTTTTACTGAACGAAAACTTTGATATAGAGGCTTATAACATAATGGACTCTACTAATGTCCACACAAAAATCATCTGGTTTTGCTCGCCCAACAATCCCACCGGAAACAACCTCAACCACGAAGAAATTCTGAAAGTACTTCAATGGTTCAGAGGAATTGTGGTCATCGACGAAGCATATTCTGATTTTTCGGAGCATGAAAGTTTCGTTACACAGCTTAAAAACTATTCGAATCTGGTGGTATTACAAACATTCTCGAAGGCATGGGGAAATGCTGCAGCACGTCTGGGAATGGCATTTGCATCGCCCGCCATTATCGAAGTACTGAATAAAATAAAATATCCTTATAATATCAGTTTGCTTACTCAGCGTCACGCACTTTATATAATGCAGGAACCTGAAAAAGTAAAGGAATGGGTCGCTGTATTACTCGAAGAACGGACTAAATTGATCACCCTGCTCAAAAAAGTATCAGTTGTGGAGAAAATTTATCCTACCAATGCTAATTTTGTTCTGATCAAAGTAAGCAATGCAAAAAATATTTACCGCGAACTGATTCGCAGAGGAATTGTGGTGCGAAACAGGAGCAATATTGCCTTATGTGACGAATGTTTACGTGTGACAGTTGGCACAGCCGATGAAAACAAAGCTTTTATTAACGAATTAAAAAAATTCTGATCAATAACTTCGTAAATACAAAATGTAAATCTGACTCTTTCGAATCAGCGGAGGTTTTGCTTTAACAACACCGGATTTTTATTATCAACAGTTGAACAACAAAATCGCAATTGAAAATGTTAGATTTGCATTTTAAACAATTGTATGTACGAAACAAATTACGATATAAAACTGCTCCTCGACGACAGAGCAACAAAATATAATCACCCCGGTTTTATTGCGACTGACCCCATCCAGGTCCCCCATCGCTTTTCGAAAAAAGAAGACATTGAAATTGCAGCATTTCTGACGGCAACCATTGCATGGGGACAGCGTAAAACAATCATAAACAACGCTTTGCATTTAATGAATCTGATGGACAATTCACCATATTCATTTTTAACTGAAAGTAGTGTGAATGAATTCGCAGTTTTTAAAAATTTCGTACACCGCACATTTAACGGACAGGACTGCATCTTTTTTTTAACATCATTGAAAAACATCTATCTTCATTACGGAGGACTTGAATCTGTTTTCGCAGCAGGATTCAGTGACGACAACACCATCTTCGGGGCATTAAAGTATTTCAGACAAATATTTTTAGAAACAACTGACAATCAGCACGTTAAAAAACACATATCGGACGTGGGCACAAACTCGGCTGCCAAACGGCTGAACATGTTCTTACGCTGGATGGTCAGAAAGGATGAAAATGAAGTTGATTTCGGAATTTGGGATAAAATTCCGGTCAGCTCATTAATGTTGCCTTTAGATGTTCATACCGCCGGAGTAGCAAGGGCAACCGGTATTCTGAAACGCAAACAAAACGACTGGACAGCCGTGGAGGAAATCACATCGGTTCTGAGGACTTTTGACAGCAATGATCCGATAAAATATGATTTTGCATTGTTTGGGATAGGAGCATTCGAAGGTAAAAATTATCCTTTTCCGATCATTAAAAAATAAAGAGCAAATCATTTCATAACAAATGATTTGCTCTTTTCTGTTGATTTACTGAAATTTACTGTAAAAGCCGGACTGTTAGTTATTATTTCAAAACTTTCACCTCAACTTATCACTAAATTGATTTTACGGTTCAGCATTTTAAATCCAGCGAACATAGCAAAAATCCATTCTGTGTGGCAAATCCTCGTTTTTAGGGAACATACGATATGCATATTTGAACGAACCTGCACGATTCATTTGATAGTCGATATAGAAATAAAGTCTTGTTCCTTCAGTTTTGACAAGTACCAGCTCTTCCACATCATAAAGCACATCCTTATTATTTTCGCCGAGGCGTGTTACAACGAGCTCTACTCCCACTCCCTTGAAATTCAAATCTTTTACATCCAGAATTACATTGAGTTGGTAATCCTCACCAGCCTGTGCATTCGACATTAATTTTTCGGGGAATGTGGCACTGATCACCTCAATGCAATCCCAGCCCTGTGCCATTTGATCTTTCCACGCAGCAATTTCCTTCGCCTTTCGGAAATTTTCTTCTTTTAAAATTGCCGAACGGGAAGCTAATTTGGTATAAAACTTTTCGATATAATCGTCAATCATACGTTTGGTTGTATATCGCGGTGTGATCTGAGCAATCGAATTTTTGATAAATTGTATCCAGCGGGTGGAATACCCTTTTTCATTTTTATCAAAATAAAGCGGGATAATTTCATTTTCGAGCATACTATAAATGGTAGCAGCATCGAGCTGATCCTGATGGTCCTGATTCTGGTAGGTACGTTTTTCGGTCAGTGCCCATCCGGCACCTTTCACATATCCTTCAAGCCACCAACCATCAAGCACCGAGAAGTTGAGAACACCGTTCATTTGCGCCTTTTCGCCCGAAGTACCCGAGGCTTCCAAAGGACGTGTTGGTGTATTCAGCCAGATATCGACACCCGAAACCAAACGTTTGGCCAAACGCATGTCGTAATTTTCGAGAAAAATAATTTTTCCAAGAAATTGGGGCATACGTGAAATTTCGATGATTCGTTTAATTAATCCCTGACCACCACCATCAGCCGGATGCGCTTTACCTGTATAAAGAATCTGAACCGGATGCTTAGGATTATTTACAATGCGTTCAAGTCGTTCTAAATCAGTAAACAGCAGGTGAGCCCGTTTATAAGTAGCAAAACGGCGTCCGAAACCGATAATCAATGCATTTGGATTAATGGACTCCAGAATAGACACAATTCGCGAAGGATCGCCCTGATTTTTCAACCAGTTATCGCTGAATTGTCCGCGAATAAAGTTGACCAGGCGGTTTTTCATGTACATACGGGTGTCCCAGATTACCTGATCCGGGATTTCGTATACTTTTTCCCATATTTTCAGGTTCGACTGATCTTTATAAAATTCTTTACTGAAATATTTTTCGTACACGGCCTTCCATTCCGACGCAGTCCAGGTAGGAAGATGCACTCCGTTAGTAACATAGTTAACATGAAGTTCTTCAGGAAAATAGCCCTGCCAGATAGGATTAAACATTTCCTGTGAGACTTTACCATGAAGCCAGCTCACTCCGTTTACTTCCTGACAGGTATTGCAGGCAAAAACGCTCATGCTGAATTTTTCATTGTGGTCGCCGGGATGTTCGCGTCCCATATCGATGAATTCGTCCCAGCTCAGCTGAAGCTTAGCAGGGTATTCGCTCATGTACTTACCGAATAGTTCCTCGGTAAAACTGTCGTGACCCGCCGGAACCGGAGTATGCACCGTGTAAAGTGAACTTGCACGAACAACTTCGAGTGCCTGTGCAAAAGTCAAACCTTTACCGGCAATCAGATCTACAAGGCGCTGAACATTGATAAGAGCAGCATGACCTTCGTTACAGTGATAAACCTGTTTTTCAATTCCTAACTTTTTGAGAGTAAGGATTCCGCCAATACCCAGCATGATTTCCTGCTTCATTCGGTTTTCCCAGTCGCCGCCATACAACTGGTGGGAAATCGGACGATCGAACTCACTGTTCATTTCATTATCGGTATCGAGCAGATAAAGTGCAATCCTACCTACCGAAACTTTCCAGACATAAGCGTAAATCATCCGGTCGGGATAAGGAACTTCAATTACCACCGGTTGGTCGTTTGCATCTTTTACCTGTTTGATAGGCAGATTATTAAAATTCTGAGCTTCATAAACAGGTACCTGCTGACCATCGACCGAAAGGGTTTGTGTAAAATAACCGAAACGGTAGAGGAAACCTACAGCTGTCATATCGATAGCACAATCGCTGGCTTCCTTCAGGTAATCACCTGCCAAAACACCGAGACCACCCGAATAGATTTTCAACACCTCGGTAAGTCCGTATTCCATACTGAAATAGGCGACAGAAGGACGATCGCTTCTGAGTGGTTTGCTCATATATGCTGTAAAGTCAGCATAAATTTTATTTAACTTTTCAACAAATTCAGTATCGTTGCCAAGTGCAACCAATTTTTCGTAACTTAATATATTAAGCAATTGAATGGGATTGGAACGGGCTTCTATCCATGCCTGAGCATCAATTTTGCGAAACATATTTTTGGCATCACTGTTCCATACCCACCAAAGGTTTTGAGCAATTTCATCTAATTTTTTTAAACTTTCAGGCAAATTTGATTTTACGTTCATTACCTTCCAGGTAGCTTCGTTTACATTATTAACCTTAATTTTCATAAACTTTTTTATTATTATTGAATACTAATACTTTAAAATCTGAAAGAGAATTAAATCCCTTGTAAAAAATTACCGATTGTAAACTATCAATCGTCTGTTTTTTTATTGCACAAAAGTAAAACAAAACTTCAAATGTACATGACAGATCTAATTCCATCATAAACTTTAAAATTTCAAACGTTTGCGCTTCAAATATCGAAAATTGATATAACGCAGAGAATCAGAATTTAAGGTAATTTTTTAATTAAATAGAGATTGTATGATACTTTTTATTCAGTTTCAATCAATCTTAATTGCTATGAAAGTCTTTTAGTTTTATTGTTCAGGGCTATGTGATAAGCCTGATAATAATACCGGATAAAATGTTTCCACAAGGCTTTTTCGGCTATTACAGAAGCATTTTTACGGATTGATTTCACATCCTCTTCGCTGCAGGTTGAGAATTTGTAAATCATTTCAGCAATATGAACAGCTACTTCGTAACCATTGTAATCCGAACGCTGAATTACGCCAACTCCCGTTTCGATGCCCTGCGCCTGAGTAGCTGCCCATTGCCCGAAACCCGACAGGTTGGTGGTAATTGTCGGAACCGCAAATGCAACACTTTCGAGAGGAGTGTAGCCCCAGGGCTCGTAATACGAAGGAAATACTGTTAAGTCCAGTCCGATCAGCAAATCGTAATATGTTTTATTGAAGATTCCATCAGCACCATTGAGGTACGATGGTACAAAAATTACTTTCACCCTTTCGGTGGGTTGATTATGAATGTGAAACCAATGTAATGCACTCATTACATTGTCATTATAATAATCGTGAAGTTCGTGTGTTGTGATTCTGTTGTACGAATAAAGTCTGGATTCGGGATGTTTCAGACTATAAGCCAGATCGGCCCGCGGACATTTCACCCAGGCCGGCACCATAATAAATGCCACCACCTGACGGTTCATGTCTTTAAACTCATACAAGTGTTTTAACGATTCGATAAAAGTATCGATACCTTTGTTCTTGTATTCGTAGCGTCCGGCAGTGCCAACAAAAAGCGCATCTTCGTCAAGCTGGTATCCAAGCAGAGTTTCGGCCACATTCCTCAGAGTTTGCCGGGCCTGTATACGTTTGGTACTGAATGAACGCCCTTTGGGTACAAAATCATTTTCAAAACCGTTTGGTGTGACCACATCAGGTTTACGTTCAAGTAACTGTTCGCATTCACGGGCAGTAATGTCGCTCACCGTTGTAAAACAATCCGACACGTGAGCAGCTGCCTTTTCGGTGGAATGTTTGGACACCATATTGAGTTCATAAGCCATTTGGTCGCCGTTATATTCTTCCAGATAATCGTACAGAGGTTTATGATTTCCGGCAATGGAACGACCTATCGAAGTAGCATGAGTAGTGAAAACAGTAGCTACCGAAGGCAAATGCTTTTTTACATAGAATGCTCCGAAGGTGGTCATCCATTCATTGAAATGAGCTATAATATTCTGTTGCTGATTCAAATTAAAGAACCGGTAATAACTTTCAATAATGATACCCGTTGCATAACCAAACATCGACGATTCGTCGTAATCGCCATAAGCAGCCAGCGAGTTTACACCTACCTCGTTCCAGACTTCACCGTAAATTTCATCTTTTTTACTCATTAACGGGCTGAAATCGACTAATACGGCTATGGGATTTCCCGGCACCGCCCAGCGTCCGATTCTGATATCTAACTGATATTCGCGGGCTGTAAATTCCTTCCATTCGGGGAAAAGCGCGTTATCCGCGGTAAAAGTTGTATTGATTTTATCGTGCCACACATCAGGTCCGATAAAAATCAGCTTATCACGAAGAACTTTTTGTAATGTTGCAGCCCGGGTCGACAGCACAGTGTATATTCCACCCACCATGTTACACACTTCCCAACTTGCTTCAAAAATATATTCAGGAACTTTAAGCTCTGCCATTCATTACAATTTTAAAAGAGCTGCAAAGTTAATCAATTTTTTGCTTTTTAAAAACATTTAACAAATAACTTTTACCCACCATAAAGATATCAAGCGGCAAACCTGAAAAGTTCAATTTGCATCATTTGCAGTAACAATGGGGAATTTATCATTATTAGTCTAAAAAATAAGTCATTATGCATCGAGAAATTTAAAAAACATTATATTCTTTGCAAACCAGATTCAGCCGGCAGTATTTATCGCAAATAAAATATGCACTTCATCTTTTTCAACAAAAAACCATTGAAAATTAAAAGCCATCAAAAATGTATTGTTTTTGTAATAAATATACATTATCTTTGCCTCACTAAAGAAACAAAGTATTTAATTATTCACAATTAAAATGAATTAAACATGAAGAAAATTACTTTTTTATTATCATTTATTGTTTGTGTAGTGTTTGCACAAGCACAAGGTCTTCTATTAGTTGAAGATTTTAATTATCCTATCGGTAGCGATATAAAAAGTCATGGATGGCCAATACATAGTGGTTCAGGTGCAAACAAAGATTCAATTCTGGTAGTTGAAGGACTAACATTTGACGGTTTTATTGGAAGTGGAATTGGTGGTGCTGCTGGAGTAACCAATAGATATTGTGATCAAAACAAAGCATTTGAAGGTCAAACTTCTGGTACTGTTTATGCAGCTTTTATGCTAAAATCAATTGCATCTAACGCTGCAGCATCTTATTTCTTTCATTTTGGACCCTCTACTATAGGAACAACTTATTTTACAAGAATTTGGATTAACAGTACTGGGGATGGAATTGGAATTGGAGCTACAGCACCTTCTGCTTATACAAGTATTACACTCAATACCACTTATTTAGTAATTATGAAGTATGATTTTTCAAATAAAACATCTTCGTTCTATCTTTTTAGTACTATGCCAACTTCAGAACCCGCTACAGCTAATGGTAGTTTTGTAGAAACAACAGGACCAGCAGCAGCGACACCTACCAATATTGGTACTGTTGCATTACGTCAAAGTCTGACCAGTTCTGTAGCAAATCAAAATGTAATTGTTGACGGAATTCGTGTAGCTACTTCTTGGCAAGCATTATTTATTACTTCAGGAACAAAAAACCTTTCAACCGATAAACTTCATGCAATTGTTTCAGGTAAGAGTCTTTTAATCAGCAATATCGCTGAAGGTTCAACCATTGAAATTTATTCAGCATTAGGAAGTAAAGTACAATCTTCAACACTCGAAAACGGAAAAGTAAGTCTGAATAATTTGTCGAAAGGTATGTATGTGGTACGTGCAGGCAAACTGACTCAGAAATTCATGCTGTAATTCGTAATAAGCTTATAAAAAATACCTTCGGAACTAATTCCGAAGGTATTTTTTTTGTTACTAATATGTAAATTCAGATTACACCACATAGGTTGTAGAAGCTGTATCGCCACCACGACCGGTCCAGTTGGTATGGAAGAATTCGCCACGTGGTTTATCGACACGTTCGTAAGTGTGTGCCCCGAAATAGTCACGCTGAGCCTGCAGCAGGTTAGCTGGCAGGCGTTCGCTGCGGAAACCATCGAAATAGCACAATGCCGAAGTAAGTGCAGGGGCAGGAATACCGTTGGTAAGTGCAGCTGCACAAACACGACGCCATCCGGCCTGAGCATTTTCAACAATTGATTTGAAATACGGATCGAGCAACAGATTTTCGAGCGACGGATTTACATCAAAAGCTTTTTTGATATCGCCTAAGAACGTAGAGCGGATGATACAACCACCACGCCACATCAATGCAATTCCACCCAGATTAAGATTCCAGCCATACTCTTTTGCAGCTTCCATCATCAGGTTATAACCCTGAGCATACGAAATAATTTTTGCGCCGAACAAAGCATCTTTCAAATCGTCAATCATTTGTTTTTTATCGCCGGTGAAATTAACAGCAGGTCCGCTGATTACCTTCGAAGCTTTTACACGAATATCTTTCTGAGCCGACAGACAGCGGGCAAATACCGATTCACCAATCAATGTCAATGGAATACCAAGATCCAGTGCCGAAACGCCTGTCCATTTGCCGGTACCTTTCTGGCCGGCAGTATCGAGGATTTTATCCACCAGCGGACTACCATCTTCGTCCTTCACAGCCAGAATATCGCGGGTAATTTCAATCAGGTACGAATCCAGATCACCTTTATTCCATTCTTTGAATACTTCGTGCATCTCGTCGGCACTCATACCCAGCAGATCTTTCATTACCTGATAAGCTTCGTTGATAATCTGCATATCGCCGTATTCAATACCGTTGTGAACCATTTTCACAAAGTGACCGGCACCACCTTCGCCCACCCAGTCGCAACAAGGCACGCCACCTTCTACCTTTGCAGCAACTGCCTGGAAAATTTCCTTTACAGCAGGCCATGCAGCAGGTGAACCACCGGGCATCATCGACGGGCCGAGTAATGCACCTTCCTCACCGCCCGAAACACCGGTACCAATATAAAGCAAACCTTTGCTTTCCACATATTTAGTGCGACGAATTGTATCAGGGAAGTGAGTATTACCACCATCAATAATGATATCTCCGGGTTCCATATGAGGAATAAGCTGTTCGATAAAATCATCCACAGCCTGTCCTGCTTTGACCAGCATCATTACTTTACGTGGTTTTTCGAGCGAGTCACATAATTCCTTTACCGAATGAGCACCAATAAAGTTCTTTCCGGCACCACGACCGGCAATAAACTTATCCACTTTTTCAACCGAACGGTTGTATACGCCAACAGTGAAGCCTTTGCTTTCCATGTTAAGCACAAGGTTTTCGCCCATTACGGCTAAACCTATTAATCCAATGTCTGCTTTTTGTTTCATGATAATTAGCCCCCTAAATCCCCCGAAGGGGGACTTTTAGAGATTTTGAATTGATTAGTTAATAATTATTTTTCTTTATTATGTATTCTCAGGTAGCCCTGTCATAAAGTCCCCCTTCGGGGGATTTAGGGGGCTTTAAACCCCAATAATTTCAGTTTTTCTATTGTTTTCTCTTCCATATTTTTTGCCCTAACCGTAAACGCCGGAAATTCCCTGCGGGTAGGATAATCGCCCCGAAGTTGCTCAAACAAAGCAGTGTTTTTGCGAAAATCAGCATCATCGTTCCGGATATCGTAGGTATGTAAAATAGCTTTTGACAGAATTTGCTGTTCAGTCAATCCTGCACCATCCAACACAAAAACAGGCTCTGCAGGCTGCTCAACACCGGTTGGCTGCCAGTTTTCAAGTCCGAGTCCGAAAAAATGACTGATTGCCTGAACACTCATTAAAGTACCTGTTGCTTTTCCATCTTTTGAATAACCTGCAATATGCGGCGTGGCTATTTCAGTCAGTGAAAGCAATTCCAAATCCAAATCCGGTTCGTTTTCCCAGCAGTCGCACACAAAAGCGGAAATTGCATCAGATTTTAAAGCCTCTTTTACCGCCTCTGTTTCAGTCACTTCACCACGACATGAATTTATCAGTACCGGTTGACGTTTCAACTTATTGAAGAAGTCAGAATTTGCCAGATGGATTGTGACATCGTCGCCTTTCATATTCAGCGGAACATGAAGGGTAATGATATCGGCTTCTTTCTGAATGGTTTCCAGGCTCACAAATTTCGCCGAACCTTCGACACGTTCCCGGGGCGGGTCATTCAGAAGTACTTTCATGCCAAAAATTTCAGCAATGCGGGCTACTTTGCTTCCAACATTACCCACTCCCACAACGCCAATTGTTTTCCGGCTCAGATTCCAGCCTTTCCGCTCAGCCAGTACCATCAGAGTGGAAGCGATATATTGCTCCACCGATTTTGAATTACAGCCCGGGGCGTTAGTCCACCGTATTCCGTTTGCATCACAATAATCGGTATCAATATGGTCGTAACCAATCGTAGCGGTGGCAATAAACTTTACAGAAGAACCGGCCAGCAGTTTTTCGTTACAAATAGTACGGGTACGTGTCACAATCGCATCGGCATCACGGGCTATCTCTGCCGTGGTTTTGGAACCCGGCAAATAAACCACTTCGGCAACGCCCTCGAACGCACCACGGATATACGGAATTTTATCGTCGATTAGTATTTTCATAAGCCCCCTAAATCCCCCACAGGGGGACTTTTTGGTTAGTATTGATTGTTTTTAATAACAATTCCTTAAAGATTTAAATATTAAAAACAATGAGAATAAGTTTTATAAAGCACTCTTAAAGTCCCCCTGTGGGGGATTTAGGGGGCTTCAATATTTAAATCTTTCTTTAAACGCCCACAAGCCCAGTGCCGGATTCGAGATATAAAAAATCTCTTCTCCATCGGGCATAATGTTATAACCATCGCGGAGTTTAGCCGGATCGTATCTGGCAGTTACTTCGTCGATATCGGCATATTTGAATCCTACATTTTCAATTTCTGACTGAATCAGGTTTTCGGGACCTTTTCCGGGACAATAGGTTACACTAAAACGACCTTCGGACGAACCGTGAATCAGGTGAGCAGCAGCACTGAGGTTGTTGCGCAGTTCTTCATTCTCGTCACACATTTTCAGTGTATGAGGTGTTCCTTTGTAGCCATATTTACGAATCAGACGGTCAATTTCCTTATCTTCACCGAATTCTTTCAATGCCGGAGCAATTACAATCAGTTCGCCGTTATCCTCGATAGCCATGCGGGTACGGTAAATGGATTTATTACCCAGCCAGGTTGACTTAAACTCTGTAGGATCGAGATACACAACTACTTTTTTCAATGGTTTGTCTAATAAATCGAAGTTCACCTGCTGAGCAAGTTTGGCAGCTTTGCTAAACACTTCAAAATCATCGCCGATATACATGCCCCGGCATTTCACCTTGCCATCCGACTTATCCAGACCAACCACAGTCTGCACATAAACTATTGGCAAATTGTTGGTGAAATTATCCGACGCATAATTGAAAATGCGGCGTACAGGCGTATCAGCATGACCCATCATGCGTTCCATGCCGTAAGCAGCACCCACAAAATGGCTTTTGTTGATACCTTCCACCCCACCCGTTCCAACAAAAATATTCTTGTTGTAGTTGGCCATTCCCACCACTTCGTGCGGAACCACCTGACCGATAGAGAGAATCAGATCAAAATTACCTTCGAGCAACAATTTATTGACCTGAGCAGGCCATGGAAAATCCACAGCACCACCCGAAACTTCTTTCACAAACTCAGCAGGCACATAACCTACTGTCACCACATCGTTGCGCCAGTCGTGTTCACGAATGAGCGAAGCCGGCAAAGTGCCGAACATGTGTTCAATCTGGTGAGCTGACATAGGCGAGTGCGTTCCCAAAGCAGGAAGCACATCCGTAAGGGCATCACCATAATACTGCCAGGCATATTCAGTCAGTTCACCTGCCCGGCTTGGTAAGCGCGTATAATCCGGTGGAATTGAAAGCACCTTGTGCTTCTTTCCCATTTTTTCCAGTGCTTCGAACAACCCTGCTTTTAAATCGGCAGACGTAAGTTCAATATCTATGGAACCTTTTTCGTAGTAGATCATAATGTGAGATATTAGGCTCAGACATAGGCTCAGGCACAGAATCAGGCACAGGCAAAGACGTGAGCGGTTGAATTTTTACTATTTTTCTAAATAATGGATTAAAGCATTTATTTCGTCTATCAATTTCTTATATCTATCAATCAGATTTTCACTTAATTCTATAGATATATATTTTTGAGCTTCAGCAACAAGAATTTGACTCATAGATTCAAATGCACTACCTCTTGCAATTTTATAAAAACGGGTTTTATCTTTAGACTCAAAACGTCCGTATCCTTCAGCTAAATTATGAACAACCGAATTTGCCGCACGTCTTAATTGATCAGTTAAAGCATAACGTTCATCAGCCGGAAATTTCTTTATCAGATTATAAACATCAAGAAGTAATGCAAATGACTTTTGCCAAACTCCCATGTCTCTAAAATCATTATATTTCTTCTCCATAAAATAAATTGTTGTATTCTTCTCCTTTGCCTATGCCTGTGCCTATGCCTATGCCTATGCCTATGCCTATGCCTATGCCTGTGCCTGTGCCTTTACCTATGCCTTTACCTATGCCTTTGCCTGTGCCTAAGCCTATGCCTGTGCCTGTGCCTATGCCTAACCTCTACCTCTTCACCCTCGCATTTCCACCCCAGATGCTCCAAATCTGCTCTTCGTCGGCAGGCTGAGCGTAGTCGGTAAGGAATGTGGTTGCCAGAGCACCCGATGCCCATCCAAACTGAGCCCATTGTTCAGCCGGCCAGCC
The DNA here is from genome assembly GCA_937897985.1 of uncultured Paludibacter sp. Classification (GTDB taxonomy): domain Bacteria; phylum Bacteroidota; class Bacteroidia; order Bacteroidales; family Paludibacteraceae; genus Paludibacter. The sequence goes on from CALCBD010000034.1 coordinate 44,830, forward strand.
TTTCAGGATAGCATAGAGCATACCGCCCACAAAACCATCACCTCCGCCAATACGGTCGAGAACATTGATTTTGCGCGGCATAATTACCTGCCATTCGTCGCCATCGAGCATGATAGCACCCCACAGGTGTTCGTTGGTACTGATGACCTGACGAAGAGTGGTAGCATAAGTTGATGCATTAGGGAACGCCGCTTTCACACGGGCTATCATACCTTTGAAACCTTCAATTTCGGCTTCAATACCTTTGCCGCCGGCTTCAGGACCTTCAATTCCCAGACAAAGCTGGAAATCTTCTTCGTTACCAATCAGAATATCGGAAACAGAAGCAATTTCGGTGAATATTTCGCGTAATTCCTTGTCACGTCCTTTCCAGAAAGATGCACGGTAGTTTAAATCGAACGAAATGCGTGTACCGGTTTTCTTTGCATAACGGGCTAATTCCAGACAGAATTTGCTGGTCTCGGGAGATAATGCACCAATCAAACCTGACAGATGGAGAATCTGAACACCCTCTTTCACAAAGATTTTTTCCAGATTGAAGTCTTTCACGTTGAGCGTACGTCCCACTTCACCGGCACGGTCGTTCAGTACGCGCGGACCACGGGTTCCAAAACCACTGTCGGCAATATTAAACTGATGACGATAACCCCAGGGATCACCCTGAGGAACTTCGGGACCTTCATAATCCATGTTTCTGCTGCGAAGATCACTTTTTATCATTTGTGCTATCGGACTATCCTTCACAAAAGTAGTCAGTACTTTCACCGGTAAACCTAAAAAAGACGAGATACTTGCTACATTCGTTTCGGCACTCGACACTTCCATTTGGAACAATTTACTACTCTGAACAGGCTGACCATTGGCAGGTGTTATCCGAACACCCATACTGGTTGCCACCATTAACGAGTATTTAAAGTCTTTTTTTAATTCTATCATGATTATTTTAGCTATTAGAAACCACTTTTACTCCCTGATGCGGAGCAAAGTCAGTTATGATTTTTTATAAAATTTAATTTCTACAGGTTTTTTCTTTTAATGCAAAAATCAGCTTCTCAACTTTTACTGCTGAACGGTTTTAAAATAATGTTCTCGAAATGCCCATTTCCAAACCCCGCAATTCGGCCATTCCGCGGAGCATCCCTATGGCTGAATAACCCGGATTTGTTTTTTTATGCAGATCATCAAGCATTTGATGACCGTGGTCGGGACGCATTGGAATGCGGCGTTTATAGGTATACATCACCACTAATAAAGCTTTCATTGCCTCATACATATCGACATCACCCTCCAAATGATTGTCTTCGTAGAAATCACCATCGGCATTGCGTCTCGTACTGCGGAAATGAACATAATACAAACGTTCGCCGAATTCACGCAACATTGCTGTCAGGTCATTGATTGACGAAACTCCGAACGAACCTGTACAAAGACAAATTCCGTTGGATTTGCGCGGAACTGCAGCAAATAACTTCCTGACATCATCGGCAGTACTCAGAATACGTGGTAAACCGAGAATTGAACGTGGTGGATCATCAGGATGAATGGCCATTTGAACACCTACTTCGTCGGCTACTGTTGTAATTTCATTTATAAAGTAAAACAAATTATTGCGCAATTCGTTCTCGGAAATATTCTTATAAGTATCCAAAGCTTTTTGAAACTGTTCTAATGTAAAGCTTTCCTCTGCTCCCGGTAATCCGGCAATCATATTGCTGGTCAGCATTTCTTTTTCTTCTTCGGTCATAGAGTCAAACCTGGCTTTGGCTTTCGAAATTTGTTCAACAGTATAATCTTTTTCAGCATTGGGGCGTTTCAGCAAATACAGATCGAATGCTACAAAAGCAGCCATTTCGAATCGCAGGGCTTTCGACCGGTCGGGCATGGTATATGCCAGGTCGGTACGTGTCCAGTCAAGAATAGGCATAAAGTTATAGGTAACAATACGGATATCACATTCTGCAAGGTTACGAATGGTTTGTTTATAATTCTCTATCAACTGTTTGTAGTTTCCGGTACGTTTTTTTATATCTTCGTGTACAGGAACACTTTCCACCACCGACCAGATTAAACCGGCTTCTGCAATTATTTTTTTTCTGTATTTAATTGCTTCTACCGGCCATACTTCCCCGTTAGGAATCTGGTGTAATGCAGTTACGATGTCTGTTGCACCGGCCTGACGAATGTCCCACAATGATACCGGATCGTTCGGACCGTACCATCTCCATGATTGTTTACATAAATACATAATCTTTTTACTGTTTTTTTAATTTACGATTTACTGTTTTAATACCTTAAAAAACTGTAAATCAAATAGAACTGAAGTTTATAAATGATATAAAGACCGGAACTCCCGTTATCTTCAGGAGTTCCGCTTATTTTAGACAGATATCATATCAAATACAGAAAGCATCAAATCCGCCATCGACCACTGTGAGTGTGCCGGTAACGAATTTCGAAGCATCACTTGCCAGCCAGTGTAAAGTACCAAGCAACTCTTCGGGTTCACCGAAACGTTTGAAAGGAGTGTGTGAGATAATCGTATTTCCGCGGGCTGTAAGCGAACCATCCGGATTAGTGAGCAATGTGCGGTTTTGCTCTGAGATAAAGAAGCCCGGAGCAAATGCATTCACACGTAAACCTTCCCCGTATTTGGTAGCCAGTTCGATTGCAAGATATTTTGTAAAATTAGTAACCGCAGCTTTGGCAGCACCGTATCCGACCACCCTTGTAAGCGGGCGGAGTGCAGATTCGGAAGAGATATTGATGATATTTCCCTGTTTCTGTTCGCACATCACTTTTGCAAAAACCATGGTTGGAATGACGGTTCCGAAAAGATTCAGATCAACTACTTTTTTGAAAGCATCCACATCCAGATCAAAAATTGTCTTATCGGGTCCAATGGTTGCGCCCGGCATATTACCGCCGGCTCCGTTAATCAGCACATCAATCCTGCCGTATTTTTTAATTACATCTGCGCAGTTTTGTTCGAGTAATGCCTTGTCGTTAACGTCTGATTGCAAAAACAAAGCCTCCTGTCCCTTAGCTAAAATACCATTTACCAGTTTATCACCGGTTTCTTTATTCCTCGCCAGAACTACCACTTTAGCACCTTGTTCGGCTAAATACTCAACCATGCAACTTCCCAAAACTCCCGTTCCGCCGGTCATTACTATTACCCGGCCCTTTATATCAAATAAGTTTCTCATTTTCTGTTATTTTAAATTAAAAAGTCTTTTGAAATGACGATCATAAATATTTTCTTCGACACATTGTCCGACTACATCAGCATATTTTTCGAGTAAGCCTGTATATGTCGCGCCCATCTCGGCAGCTACCTTGTAAGCAACATGAATCAACTGACGGAAGTTGGAATTATAATCAGGATGACCCGGAATATGACGAAGTGTGTTTGCATATTTCTCACTGCTCCAGGTGTTAACCTCCTCAACAGAAGGCAACTGGCTATTATCAATATCAATCACATCGGCATACGGAGCGCATAGTTCTTCACTACGGTTATATGAATTTGCATAAATCTGTTTCGCCAGCTCGAGACCTTCGCCACCGGCCACTGCTAAACCAATAACTTCTTCGAGCCAGGTTGTACCTGCTGTTTTCAGGTGGATTCCCTTGTCATGTTTTTTAATAATATCGGCTATGATAGGGTAAATTGAGAATTTATCGCTACCCGAGTGAACACTTAATTTCAACTCTTCAGGTAAACCGAATTCTTTCACAGCAAAATCAATTACCAGCACATCTTCTTCAAACTCTTTGGCAAACTGATTCAAATCGCCGCGATAATCAACACCCTTGTTGAATCGTCCGGTAAATTTCGGAGCAATGGTTTGTGCAGGTACCCCTTTATCAGCCAGCATTTTGAGGATAAACAACATATCCACAGGAGTTTGCGGACTTTCCACTTCGTCCATCGACACTTCGGTAACAAAAGCATCGGCACTTTTATGTTCAACCAGATACTTATAAATTTCAGCAGCCTGTTGAGTTGCAGCCAAAAATTTACCTGCTATGTTTTCGAGCAACTCTTTGGTTACATGCAGAGGATGGTCAATTCCCGGAATTTTAAGATCACCTGTATATTTTTCGCATGATTTTACAAATGCTGCCACTTCCTCAGCGGTACTTGGTTTACCGATAAAAGCAGCCACATCGAGTGTAAAAAAGTCGGCTGTTTCGACAAAGGGCGCAACAGTACTCAGATTAATATGATCGGCATCAACAAAATATTTTCCCTGATATCCGAGTTGTGCAACTGCTGCATCGGCTTCTTTACGTACATCTGCAGGATGTGAATGAACATATATGTGCTCACGGTTCGATTTATTCCATACCGGACAAATATCCAAACCTGAAGCATTTGCTTTCATAATGGCTCTGAGCTGAGCAACTCCCTGATGTGCAAACCTATCGCCCACACCAATACTGTATTTTCCTAATTTCATGATTTAATAATTTAAAGTTTGTGTGTTTTTATTTTATTCTATAAATTGTAAATAATACTCAATATTCTCTTTTAGAAGAATATCAATTGGTACATAATTGATTTTTTTAATTTCCTGATTGAAAATCAATTCCCGACACATGTCCCGTACCGTAAAATACGCCTGTTTATCAGGCCTTTGAGCTATCAGACAATTGATAATCCCCTCCTGTAAATAGCTGACATTCTTTTTCAGCAAATCATAACCGATAATATGAATTTCGGATTTGTTCAGCGCAACCAGATGCATTGCTAACCTGTACACCTTTGAGTTAAAGGTTATCGCTCCCCGGATGTTTTTATTCCCGAGCAGGGCAGTTCTCAACAAACCGAGGTTTAAATCCTCATCCGAATTATCGAACTCAATGTTGATTAACTCAACCAGCTCATTCAGATTTTTATCATTAATATATTGTATAAATCCTTCGTATCGCGATATGGTTTGATTGGAAACCGAACCTTTTCTTCGGGTACGTATAACCAGAATTTGAATTTTCGACTTTATTCCGTTCAAAAGTAACTTTGCTGCAACATAGCCGCTTTGAAATGAATTCTGACCATAATATGTCAGAAAATCAGCTTCGGGAATCAGCGAATCGATAAAGGAAACAGGAATTTCCAAACGCGACAGTTCCTTACAGAAATTCAATGATTCTTTCCTGAAAATCGGAGCTAAAAACACGGCATCGGGCTTCGCTTCAATTACTTTATTTGTTAATTCTACAAATGTATTAACGTTGAACTGATTAAAATACATCTTATCAATCAACACATTGTGATGAAAAAAATCAATTGCAGCCTTATCAAAACCTTTGTCAACCCTTTCCCAGTATTCTTCGGGTAAATATTCCGGAATTATGCTTACAAATCTGTATTGTTTTTTCGACGCAAGTGACCGGGCAAATAAATTTGGTGTATAATTCATTTCTTCCAGCACCTTTTTCACAGCTTCCTGACTCTTTGCCGATACATCTCCCCGATTGTGTAAAACCCTGTCTACCGTTCCTTCCGACACTCCTGCCAACGAAGCAATATCTTTTATTCGAATTTTTGGAAATTTTTCGTCCATACACTTTGAGATTGAATATTTGTGTTCGCACACAGAAATATTTTGATACAAAAGTAATACATATTTTGTAATAATAAAATTATTTGTATCTTCGTGGGCGAACACGGAACGACAATTTTGACTGAAATTATTATATATACATTTGAATATCTGATACTTGGATCAAACACTCATTTCAAAACCCATTCAAAATATTCAAAAATCATATTTTAGAACATATTTCAGAGGCTGAATTTTCGTAAATTTTAATAAATTCCGAATAAAAATTGTCAGTGTAAATCAAAAATCCTGATGAATTTTACTTTAGATTCTTCCAAAAATTTCAGATAAAATCAAAAAAAATATCTTATGAAAAACTTTTTAGACAACAACTTTTTATTGCAAACCGAAACGGCTCAGAAGCTGTACCATGAACATGCTGCACAACAGCCTATCATCGATTACCACTGTCATTTAATACCGTCGATGGTTGCAAATGACCATAAATTCAGCTCATTAACAGAGATTTGGCTCGGAGGCGATCATTATAAATGGAGAGCCATGCGTACCAACGGTATTGACGAAAAATTCTGTACAGGAAAAAACACTTCCGATTGGGAAAAATTTGAAAAATGGGCCGAAACTGTTCCTTATACCATGCGTAATCCACTTTATCACTGGACACATTTGGAACTGAAGACAGGTTTTGGTATTGAAAAAATACTTTCGCCCAAAACTGCCCGTGAAATTTACGACGAATGTACTGCCAAACTTCAGACTCCCGAATATTCAGCCCGCAATTTAATGCGCAAATATAAAGTTGAAGTCGTTTGTACTACCGACGATCCCGTCGATTCGCTCGAACACCATATCAAAACCCGTGAAGATGGATTTGAAATAAAAATGCTCCCGACCTGGCGACCGGATAAAGCCATGGCAGTTGAAAACGCTGCAAATTTCAGAGCTTATGTCGAAGAACTGGCAAGGGTTTCGGAAATCAGTATTTCAGATTTCGACGATATGATACTTGCACTTCGCAAGCGTCAGGATTTCTTTGCTGCACAGGGTTGTAAACTTTCGGACCACGGAATTGAGGAATTTTATGCCGAAGATTACACTGATGCCGAAATCAGATCAATATTTAATAAAGTATACGGCGGACAAGAATTAACACATTCTGAAGTATTGAAATTCAAATCGGCGATGATGGTAATTTTTGCTGAAATGGATTGGGAAAAGGGCTGGACACAACAGTTCCATTATGGTGCCATCCGCAACAATAACACCCGCTTGTTCAACCTGTTAGGTCCTGACACAGGCTTTGATTCCATCGGTACTTTTAACACCGCTAAAGCCATGTCGAAATTTCTGAACCGTCTCGACACCAATAACAAATTAGCAAAAACCATTTTATACAATCTGAACCCGGCCGATAACGAAATGATTGCCACAATGATAGGTAATTTCCAGGATGGTACAGTACCCGGTAAAATTCAGTTTGGTTCAGGCTGGTGGTTCCTCGATCAGAAAGATGGAATGGAAAAACAAATGAATTCTCTTTCGGTACTCGGACTGCTGAGCCGATTTGTTGGAATGCTTACCGATTCACGCAGCTTCCTCTCCTATCCGCGTCATGAATATTTCCGTCGCACATTGTGTAATTTAATTGGAAATGACGTAGAAAACGGCTTATTGCCACATCAGGAAATTGAATTTATAGGCCAAATGGTTGAAAATATCAGTTATTTTAACGCTAAAAAATTCTTTAATTTTTAACTGACAACTCTCAATAAATAAATGGAACAATGCAGGTATTAATCACTATATTTGCATTGTTTTATTTTGCACTGTTATTTTTGAGTTTTTAGTCAAAAAGTTCACCTAAGTTGTCAGATATTGAACATTCTGACCGTCAAAATATACTAATTTTGTAGCATAATTCAAAAAAAAGCAGTACTTTTGGTCAACCAATTTAAAACCAATAAATTTTAAGTAAACAAAAAAAACAATGAGTAAAAAGATTGTAACATTAGGAGAAATTATGCTCCGTTTGTCGACTCCC
>CALCBD010000035.1 GCA_937897985.1 uncultured Paludibacter sp.
TTACCGGAGGAGTAAAACCCGAAGAAGCCAACCTGAAGTCGTGGTTCGATGCCGGTGTGATGTGCGTGGGAATGGGCTCCAATCTTTTTCCCGCCGAAATGCTGAAAAACGGCGACTGGGATGGAATTACTAATCTTTGCAAAACTGTGTTGACTATTAACAAAATGATATTAAACAAAATAAATTAAAAAAAAATATCCGTTCTATTCTAATATTTCCTGAATCAAATAAAATATTTTTATTTTGTGCTTGTTTTATAAAGAAATTGCTTACTTTTACATTATAAAATCAAATTTAATAATATATGATTCAGGTAATAAACAGGGCCATAAATATTCTGGAATTTTTATCTAATGACCCGAGCAAGGAATTTTCTCTGACTGAAATAGCCGATAACCTAAAATTCCAGCATAGTACATGCGCAAATATTTTAAAAACATTAGTAATTAGAGGTTATGTTGACCAACCAAAAGCTAAAGGAGGCTATAAAATTGGCAAGATGCTTTATCAATTAACAGACGCAAATAAGAAACATACTGAATTGATTAATCTTTCAAGAGGATTAATGATTGAACTTCGGGATAAAATTAACGAGACTATAATATTGTCAGTTATAAGAAATAATAAACGATATTTATTGAATGAAGTTCAAAGTACACAAGAGATTCACGTACAAACTAAAAAAGAAGTTTCGATCTACTCTGCAACCACAGGTAGAATGATACTTGCTCATTTAGATAGTGAAAATGTAAATTGGATTGTAGAAAAAATTGGATTACCTGCTGAAAATGAGTGGAGTGGCATTAACTCTGTAAAAGTGTTATTTGAGGAATTGAATAAAATCAGGGAATTGAAGATTTTAGAGACAATAAATTCAAATCATGTAATTGGATTGGCTGTACCACTTTTTAAAAACGGGAAAATTATTGCAAGTATGGGAATATATATGCCTGAAATAAGATACGGTGAAACAGAACGGGAATTTTTGAGAAATGAATTGTTGAAAGTGTCAATTGAAGTTAACCAACTAATTGCAAAATCAAGTTAATGCCGATATTAAGCAAAACATAAAAATGTATTGACCAAATTATATTGATTTATTAAAGAGTTATTTAAACGGCTGAATATCACCATATTTATATTCCCAAAAAAAAGGAGGATAATTAACTGACCTGCAGTTAATTATCATCCTTTTTTGGTAACCCCGGTGGGGGTCGAACCCACGACCCACAGATTAAGAGTCTGTTGCTCTACCAACTGAGCTACGAAGTCATTGTTACCTTATTTCAAATGCGGATACAAAAGTAATTAAAAAAATAAATCTGACGATATAAAAAGAGAAAAATATAACTATAAAAACACTCAGTGAAAAAAAGAGGCTGTCTCAAAAGTTGATTTTTTTGAACAACCTGCTTATAATTTGTAAGTAGTATTTTTGAACGCAACGATACAAAGTGGCAACGATATGAAGTAAACACTTTTGGGACCTTTGCCGTATCGTCTTTGCGTTCAAAAAAAAGAATTATTTAATACTCAGCTTACAATTTATAGCTTTATGAAAATTTATGGGAACTATTGAGACAGCCTCTTTATTCTCATCAATTTATTTCGGGTTACTGATATTTACAGCTTTTCAATTTTCTTCATAACAATGCCTGTTTTGGTCATTATTTTTGCAAAATAAATGCCCTTTGGCAATCCGCTTAAATCTAATTTTTGCTGGTCGGTGACGAACATCGATTTACCGTTGATGCTTACCAGTTCAATACTGTTGATGTCAAATCCGTTGACGTAAACTGTTGAGCGTGCAGGGTTCGGGTAAACGCTGTAGAGGTTGGAAAGTTCGGTGTTACTGACAGCAGTAAAATTCGGAGTCCAGGTAATGACAGGGGTTGTAAAGCCTGTTACAGTACCCAAATTTACAGTTGAAACAGCAGGCCCTTTAACAAAAGTTCCTGAAGTATATCTTCTGCTGACCGGAGAGTAATTCGCCATTTCGAGATTTACAGTATAGGTACCGTCAGGCACACCTGTTAATGAAACCGTTTTACCCCAGTAAACCGTTTTGTTTGTATATGCTGAGGATGCTGTTGCACCGCTTGTGGCATCCAGATCGGCATTGGTTAATAATTTCGTTGGTGAAGTACTCCACGAAGAGCCGATTTTTGACCAAAAAGTCGACATGTCCTGTGCACTTCCATCACCGTTGCTGGTGCGGTAAATCATTGTATTGACCAGCGCATTCGATGAATTTGTAATGTAAATCGCCAGTGCATACTTTGAGGTTGCATTGGTCGAAAATGTAACTGATAAGGTTCCGGCTGTAGCCATGGTTGCATTAGGCGTTTGATTCTGAGCGCCTAAAAAAAATGTAAATAAGCAAAAAGTTAAAGTAGTAAAGAATGTTTTCATGAAAAATAATTTAATTTTTGTTGTTTATATTTTAATTTCTGATTATTAAAAGAATGCGTTTTCCGGATTGTCCCGAACTCACGATAAAAATAAATTTTATACAGGCGTTTTCGAATTATCTTAAAAACAATGAAAACTCAAAAGTGTTCAGTGGGTTTAATTTTTAACACATCTGACTGATAAGCCAAATGCCTGATTATAAAAATTCCTGCCTGTTGTGTTACCATAATTGTTCAGACTTCTGAAACCTGCATTGTTGCCATCAGACTCGTTTGCAACCCACCACGCACAATAAACGCCAACACCTGTAAACTGTCCGTAATCAGCCCGTATTCCGCAAGGCAAGGCTGCAAGTCCCGATGTATTATTTACTATCAAATAAGTTTCAGGGTCCGGTGCACCGATTGCAGCCGGAAATGGTGATTCGACCCAATCGGTTTTCGAAGCTATTGCCTGAGCTAAAGATTTTGCAACTCCCGGATTGTTTTTCAGATAATTGGTCAGTTCATTCCAGTCTGTTGAGTCTGCTACATGCCAACCTTCAGGAGCAAGGTTTCTGACATCATTTACTGCATAATAATTGTAAAATCGTCCGAATTTACGAATTGAGTTGGCTTCTGTATTATTGTTGTAAGTGCATTGTGCCGCTGTACTGAGTTTTTGCCATTTGGAATTATCGGTTACCAAAGGTATTATTTCTCCGTTTCTGAATTTTGTAACACGCAGGTTTTCAACTATCCATGTCTGTTTTCCGACTGCTATCGTATGATATTCGTTGCCTTCAATATCCGTGGTTTTTCCGTATGTTAAATCGGGGCTTAATGTGGACGGTAAAGTACCGGTTTCGTACGGAGTGGTTAATATGATTGTATTTCCGTATACGACACCGTCGGTGGTAACAGCATAAGCTCGTACATGGTAGCTCATGTCGGGTATTAAATCAGTAATTGCACAGGTATAACTTCCGGAGTTTTTGAACGAAGATACTGAATTTCCGTTTATGGTGGGGTCAGGTGTTAATGACCAGCAAATGCCACAATCTATCACTGCAGAACCGGTGGACGAAACTACGGAACCACTGCAAATTGCTGATGTTGTGGTAACTTCGGTCAGTTCGCCGGTAGAAACAACGGATGACAGATCGTTTGTTGTACACGAAATAAGTGAACATAGAATGACCATCATCAGCACAAACGGTATTGTAATATACTTTTTCATGATTTTCAGAACCGTTGGGTTAAGTTGATAAATACTCTTTCGGTCAGATGACTGTTTTCAAATGTGGTTTCAAAATCGGCCGAAAGCATCAGTTTTCTGCTTAAACGCCACGAAAGGCTTAAGTCAGCAATGTCCTGTGAAAAAATCAAATCCTTGCGGTACTCAATTTCACCATTCAGTTTTCCATCCATAAAATCTCTGGATATTGCTGCACCTGCTATGTATCCGAATAAATTGGTGGTTTGAAGTGCTGTACCTGTCAGTGTGAACGAAGCATCAATCCCGGGTATTTTCGAAATTGCCAGGTAACTTGTGGCATACTTCGATTCGTGCGAAGCGGGTGTGTTGAGGCGGTAACCTGCAATTCCTCCCCAGGTTAAAAATCTGAAAGGGCGGTAGTTGAAATGAAATCGCAGTCCCTGACGCATTTCCTTTTCAAGCAGACTGTCGATGCGACTCTTGTAGGTTTCAAAATAGTAAACATTCCGCCTTGCGTCGAACGACATTGCGAGCGAAAGATTCTGAAACGGATGATAATTCAATGACAGATAGATGCTTGTTAAATCAAAATCATTAACAGGAACGTTGTTTTCAATGGCATATAAATCAATTTCGGCCGATCCGAAAAAGTCAACATTTTTCAACAGCGAATTGCAATGCTGAACATAGATGTATCGCCTGTCCGTTTTTTTGTTGTTTGTCTGATTAAAAAAAGCTACCGACGATTGCATTAATCCGTTCTTTCGGTTGATTTGATGACTTACAAAAGCTCCGTATTGAAACAGAGCGGGGTCGAAACTGTAATTTACGTCGTTCGGACGTGTGCCAACCAAAGCGCCAGCTGTAAAGTCATTGATTTTTTTTTCGAATTGCAATCCATCCACAGCGCCTATATTGGCTGTATTTACATTAATTTTTCTACCCAGCGAAAGCAAAGCGGTTTTACCAAATTCGTAATTGAGTGCCAGATTGTACACTCTGAGATCTTTATAATTTTCGTTCGGGTTGTTCAGGGTATGAGTGTAGGACATATAGTTTTCGAACGAAAGACCTGTATTTGCGATGTGGTTTGCATTTATCGACAGATTGTATTTTAGCCGGTAATTAGGTGTGGAAATACTCAGAGGATCCGATGAGAAATTATTGTACGATGAAACAGATAAACGACCATAGAAATCAGGTTTTTCTGTTGCAATTGAATCGTTCTGCTTTTTTGTATTTATTGCTAAATCATTAACAGATAGTGCTTCCTGCGATTTTTCGACACTTACTTCAAGTGGTATTTCAGTTCTTTTTCGTGCATATAAGGTATTGCCGGGGGTCAGCACTTTTTTGTCAAGTGTGTAGCCGATACATGAAATTGATGACAAACTGGTTACAAGAAGTGCAGGTTCGAATTTATCCGTATTTAACAAAAATAAAGTATCGCCGGTCTGTATTCCCGAAGTATTAACAAACTGTACATAAATATTTTGTGAACTGATAAACGAAACGCTTCCTTTCAGCATCGAATCGGTATTCTGAGCCAATACACCAAGCTGAATGCATATCAATATCAGTAGAATTTTAAATTTCATTTTTTTATTCAATTTAATGATAATGAATTGAAAATTAAGGTAATCTGCCGGAGCTGAAATTATGACATTTTCTGCAGTTAGCCACATAAGCTGCATCGTTATTATGACAATCGGTACATTTGTCCCATTTGCCTTTGTGTTTACCCGAATAGATTTTACCCCATGCGTCGTGTTGTTTAAAGCTGACGTTGTTCCACGATTTTGCTGTATGGCATTCGTTACAGCTGAATTTGGCATATTTGGTGGCGTGAACCGGTAAAACTGCTATGGCTACACCCTTTTTACTGCTATGACAAGAGAAACAATCGGTCGAAAGCCGTTTGCGGAAATCACCGCCTTTATGACAATCATTACAGTTTATGTTATGACCGCCGGTCAGGGGGAAATAGCTGTGGTCAAAACCTTTGCCTATGCTGTTCCAGTTCATGCCCGACATGGTATGACAACGGGCACAGTCGGTGTCGAATCCTAATACTTTGTGGTCGAATGGTTTGCCGGCAGTGGCGTAATATTTATCCTTGTGGCAGGCAAAACAATCGGTACGGATATTTTCGAAGCGTAATTTGGAAGCTGAAGTGTGACAACGGTTACAATCGGCAGTGGCATGAGCTCCTTTCAGCGGAAAACCAGCCTGCTGATGCAAGGTTCTGGTATTGGGGATTATCCACGATTTGGTAGTGTGGCAACGTGCGCAATCACGACCGGTCGTACCCTGATGCATGTCGGTATGACATGAATTGCAATCTGATTTTGCATCTTCAAATTGAAGTGTGGAATGACATTGTTTACATCCGATGGCTTTGTGCTGGCCGGTCAATGGGAAATGAGTTTTGTTATGGTTGAATCCGTTTTCTTTAATTTTTTTCCAATCGTCGGTGGTGTGGCAGGTTGCACACTCTAAAGTAAGTTTGTCGCCGTGTGGCGATTTGGCGTGCATCAGAGTGAAAACCCCACAGAATATCAGTATGAATGTAAGTCTGTACATCTTCAATGTTTTAATTTTCAATAATTTTACTAAAACTACTCCATCCCGGAGCATTTGCATACTTCGATTTTGAACCCAAAGGAACATACAGGGTACAATTACTGGTATTGACTCCCGAAAAAGCAGATAAGGATTCGGCTAAATCAATCGGAGTGGCAGGTCTTGCATTTATACGTGTTAATGCCGTGCAATTCAGAAATGCAAAATTCCCAATGTAAAATACCGCTTCGGGAATGTTGATTTCAGTGAGCGATGAACATTCGCTGAAAGCATAATCCTCGATAATAAATGCACCTGCCGGCAATGTGAGTTTACTCAGGGCACTACAGCCGGCAAATGAATACGGAGCAATGTCCCCGACAGTTTCAGGTAAAGTGTAATTTCCTGATTTTGTGTATGGGAATCGTATAATTGTTGATTTATCAGCATTGAAAAGAACACCATCGGAGGCTGAATAATTTGTGTTTTCTGCACTTACCGTAAAGCTGCCACCACAATTTACAAAAGTAGTGTTCCCGATTGAATTCACCGTTCCGGGAATGGACACGGAACTTATTTTTTCGCAGTAAGCAAAGGCCCATGTGCTGATTTCAAAAACAGAATCGGGAATTACCAGAGCTCCGTTCAGGTTACTGCAGGACTGAAAAGCGGATTCGCCGATAAAAGCCGCCGGTGATAAGTTGATAGATGTTAAGCCGGGACAAAACGAAAAAGCATTTTTGCCGATGGTATCACGAACCGAAGCAGGAATATTAAGTGTCCCGCTTAATCCGGTATCGTTGAATGCATAGTTGCGGATTGATTTGATGGAAGGAGGAAAAATGATGGTGGTGAGACTTTTTTTACCCTCAGAAGTAGAGGGATTGTAAAAAGCAAATTCGGGGATTTCATTAGCGTTGTAGTGATAAACCCTCGAACCTCCACAGCCATCTGAGCCATTATATGCTGCAATAGTGGCATTAGTCAAATCGAGTACTTCAAGATTCGGCATTTCGTCGCGCATGGTCTGAAAGTCACGGCTATCGATGGTGTCGTTGATCACCAAATGTTTTACCGAACCTAACCCGATAAAAAAAGCCCTTTCCAGACCGCCGGCTCTGATACCGCTTACGGTGGTTATTCCGTTGGAAGTCTTAACCTTTGCATAAAATATACTATCGTCATCACAGGCTGTAAAGACTATAATACAAAAAATGAAGGCTATTGCTGATTTTAATATGATTTTCATTTGCAGGATGATAAGCTGGTTTTAACTTTTATGGCATTTTGAACAATCAATATTATCAAACCTGTATTCAATGTATTTCCCTTTTTCATTCATCACGGGTTTATGGCATTGATCGCATTTAACACCAATATGTTTACCGTCAATTTTAAAACGGGAAGTATTATGGTCAAATTTTGAATTTTCCCAACGATCGAAACCATGACATTTTGTACAGTCGGTTTTACCGTTTACTTCAAACTGGCCGGCATGTGAATCCTTATGACAATCAGAACATTCATGCGATAATCCTTCGAATTGCTGAGTGCGAATTCCCTTCTCATTCTTGCCGTAATGACATTCCGAACAGGCTATTGCAGCATGTTTTCCTTCTAATTTGTACGATGTGCGGTTGTGATCGAAGGTTACAGTTTTCCAGTTTTTTACATTGTGGCATACCGCACAGTCGTCGCCTGACATGAACTTATCTTCAATAAACCCTTTGTGTACATTGGTGTGACAATCAACGCAACGGGTGCCCATATTTCTGAAAGTCCAGTTTTTACCATCTTTTTTGTGGCAGGCCGTGCAGGCTGTTGCCAAATGGGCACCGCTGAGTTTAAACCCTGAAGCATTGTGTCTTTCGATGGTATATGTGGAGGGTGTAAAACCTTCGTTGTTGTGACACTGATTACAGTCGGGTGTGGAGCTTCCCTTTTTAACAAACTCACCTTTATGATAATCTTTATGGCAATCCATACATTTATCATGTTTAAGCGGTGCAGTCAGCGAAGTTTTATGACATTCCCTGCAATCGACGAGTTTATGTTTCCCGATCAGCCTGAAATTGGTTTTGTCGTGATCAAAAGCTTTCATGCTTTTGTTGAAAAAGAAGGACTCCTCGGTATGACATTTTTTGCAGTCCTGTCCGAATTTGTTTTTGTGTACATCCTCGTGGCAGGCCGTACAATTGTTAAACTTCAATCCGCTGAACCGTTGAACGGTTTTGCCATTCAGTGTTTCGGTTTTGTGGCATTTTATACAGCTGACAAGTGCATGCTTACCCAACAGAGGGAAACGGGTTTTGCTGTGATCGAAACGTTTTGCATTTTTCCATGAATCAAAATTGTGACATTCATTACATTTAGCCGACATTTTACTTTGGTGGTAATCGTCGTGACACGAGAGGCAATTCTGGTTCAGCCCGAGGTAAGTGCCCGGTTTTTTTCTGATTTTAATATCACTTATCCGGGATGGATTGTGACATGATGAACATTCTTCTCTGGCATGTTGACCTTTGAGTACAAAGCCTGTGAGTGCGTGGTTGAATAGTTTTTTGTTGAATTTAATCAGCTGGAAATTTCGTCCGTGATGTTCGTTGTGACAGGTGGCGCAGTTTTTCCCCTTTACTTCGGCCGAAGCATGATATCCTTTACCGGCAGCAATATTATCTCTGATTTCCTTGTGACATTCCAGACATTTTTCGCGGGTAACCTTGTTGCCAACCACGTGGCACTGAGTGCAATTGCTTGCACCTTCAAGGTCGGCGTGTGCTTTGCTGAGCTCACCGGGCGAAATCTGTGCATGAGCAAATATTCCCGTTAATATGAATATTCCTGTGAGGAAAAATATTTTATATAAATTCATTTATTTTTGAATGTCTAATAGTTGTTCAGATAATTCGAAAATTCCGGAATTGCATTGTTTTGTTATTTGTGTTTCAGCACCGGTTCGCCGTATTTTGTATTGACAATTATACCTGATTTCTTTAAAAAATCAGCAGGTAATTCTCCTCCGATAAAAATATAAACCAAATCGTTTTCAATATCAGTAATGTTGTCATTTCCGGTTTCCTTAAGTCGTACCACATTTGGCTCTATAGAAATGAGATGGGTGTTAAATTTCATTTCAATAAGTCCGGCAATGATGGCATTATTAATCAGTTCCGAGTTGCGTGGTTTCAACCGGCTGAACTTGTCGGCTCTGTACGACAAAGTGACTTTGTTTTCATTGGCAAGCAATAAAGCCGATTCCACAGCAGCGTCACCACCGCCCACAACCAGTATTTTTTTTCCTTTTATCAGGTCAGCATCGGGCAACCGATAGGCAACTTTCTGACTCATTTCGCCGGGTATTCCGAGTTTTCTGGGAGTACCACGTCTGCCTAAGGCCAATAAAACTGTTTTGGCAGTCATTTTATCCCCGTTCAGAATCTCTACTTCAAAAATATCATCTGTTTTCCGGATGTTATCTACCTTTGATTTTTCCCTGATTGTAATTTTATTTTGTTTAATTACCGACTGCCAAAGGTTCAGCAATTCATCTTTCGATGTTTCTTTCAGTTTTACTTTCCCGTAAAGCGGTAAATCCATCGGATGAGTCATCACAACTTTTGGGCGCGGATAAGTGTAAACCGTTCCACCGAGCGTGTCCTGTTCGAGCGTCATTACCTTCAGTCCGGCTTTTTTAGCTGCTAAAGTTGCCGAAATTCCCGCAGGACCTGCTCCAACGACAATGAGATCGTACTCGGCTTTGTGATTTTTATCGAAGTTTTTAGCGATATTTTCTACTGCTTCACTGCCTTGTTTTACTGCATTTCTGATTAATCCCATTCCTCCCAGTTCGCCGGCGATGTACATTCCCTGAACATTGGTTTCGAAAGTCGGAAGTACATGAGGCAGGTTCACACCGCGCTTTTCGGTGCCAATCCATAATGAAATAGCCTCAACCGGACAAGCTCTGAAACAGGCTCCGTGACCAATGCACTGCGAAGCATTGATAATGCGGGCATGACCATTGCTCAATCCTAAAATATCATGCTCAGGACAGGCTTTGACACACGCTCCGCTGCCAATGCACCTGCTCAGATCTATCACCGGGTATAATGAAACCGGTTCGTGTGCACCTTCTTCTCTGGCTACGGCAATTTTATCAGCTACAGATTTTGCTTGTTTTTTTTGTTTATTAAAATAAATCAACAATACGCTGAAAATCAAAATAACGACACTTCCGTAGATGAGTATTTCTTCAATAAGTATTTCCATAATTTTTAAAATATCCAGAAATAACCGAAAAACAGTTGTATGCTCACATGTATTACCATGATAATCAGCATAATCAGAGCAAAAGGTAAATGAGCAAAATGCCAGTGTCTGAACAGATTCCGCATTTTTTCAAGTTTATCGATTCTTCTTTCCAGTTTTCGTTCCTTACGTATCAGTCGGTAAACTTTCCTGAAATCCTTTTCCGGAATTTGATTCGAAATCAGTTTTAACCTTATTTCTGAAATCCTGCTGTCTCTGATTTGAGGGAAACTTATCCCGTAGTTGCTTATTAGTTCAGCATCCAAAGCTGACTTCATTTCCTGTATTTCGTTCAGAGTCAGTTCGCGTCCTTCAATCGTTCTGGGGATTTCGGTGTAAATAAACCTGCCTATGACCCCGCTGATCCAGACTATTGCCAGCGACCAGAATCCGACTGAAATTAGTCCGCCAAACTTAAATGTGGTGTGAAACAATACCAGCACAGTTCCCCATGTACATAAAAATATATGAAATTCGAGCCAGTGTTTCAATGTTCCCCAATCGGCAAACCTTCTCAGCCTTTTACGTGCCATATAGGTAAATATCCCGGCCAGAATTAAAATTGTTCCGAAAATGCCAAGTCCGTGACCAATCAGGCCACTCGGGTGAAGCAGCTTGTAATCAGGATGATAATATCTGTCCTCAAGAGGCAGATGATAATAATTTCTGCCCGCATAACTCAGAATTACAAAACTTGCAAAAATGATAATTATATAGATTGCTATCGTTAATCTGTGTGTTGTTTTTGTCATTCGGTACTTTTTCTGAAAATCAAATTCACAACTCTTTTCATCAAAAAACTTTTAAAAAAAGCAAATTCAAAATTAATGAAATATTTTAATTGCTAAACATTACTAACTAATACATTACTAATTTATTATCAATCTAAATTGTAATGAGTATAATTTCAACCTGAAATTAAGTTAAAAATAAAAAAGCATTAACCCCAAACCCGAAACCCGAAACCCCAAACCCGAAACTCCAAACTCCAAACCCGAAACCCGAAACCCCAAACTCCAAACCCGAAACCCGAAACCCCAAACCCGAAACCCGAAACCCCAAACCCCAAACCCCAAACCCCAAACCCCAAACCCGAAACCCCAAACCCAAAACCCCAAACCCCAAA
>CALCBD010000036.1 GCA_937897985.1 uncultured Paludibacter sp.
GCAGCATTTAGTAATGCAAGATAATATGGTCGTTCCAAATTTTTCATTAAACCATCTAAGAACAATGCAGGAGGCAATATCCCTTTGGATAAATATTGAGGAGGAATAATCAGAAAATAACGTTTATAAATAGAAATAATTCTTCCTTTAGCTGTTAATCTACTTAAAGCACTCCTTGCAGCGGTTTCAGTATAAGCAGGTAGATCCCGAGCAAGTAAATCCAATGAAAAAGCATATCTTCCCCGTGATTGAAGATTTTCTATCCATTGACTTAACGTGATTTCTTCTTGCTTGCTCATTGAAGTAATTTTTCGCCAAATATACCGTTTTTCGGTATATACTGCAATAAATTCCTCTGATTTTTTGATATTTCTGTAAAGAAATTTCAAATTGTTGTCATAAACAAAGCAAATGTCCACTACTTTTCATTATAACGGACAAAATTTATCCACTCTGAGTTGAGTAATTTGCAATTCGCGAATTGCGAATTGTCTCTTTTTATTTAGTTTAATGAATTACAAATCACTCACTAAGCTTCAGAATAAGCTATAATGAATGATATATCATTCAAAAAAAAATATGATTGTTCAACCCCGTCCGGGGTTGGGGTATGAAGAGGGCTTGCATCCCCCGGTTGCGTAAACTTACCGGGGGTTATTCACATTTAACCCCTTCGGGGTAAGCAGCGAGCAGGAAACCGCAAGCGACAAGAAATTTACCCATGGCCAATGATAAAATAATTCGTTTTGCCGGGGTCTTTCAGGATAATGTCTTTTTCGCGCATGAATTTGATATAGCCTTTGGCAGTGCGTTCTTTGACGTCGAGGTATTCCTGGAGTTTGTCGGTAAGTTCCTGATAGGTGAAATACTTCTTTTGACTGAAAAGGGTTTTGGCTGCGGAGGTGAGTTCGTTTTCCTTGCGTTTTTCTTTTTCTTCTTTGGTTTTTTCTCCCAGATAGACATGCATTTCTTCCTTCTTATCCCAGGCAAACTGAATAAGTGGAACATCCAACGGACTACCGTCACGGACCTTCAATACTTTTACTACGGACACTCCGGGTTCGTCGTCTTTTTCAATGGAAAGAATACCGGCGGATTTCCGTTGAAGTTCGGAGCCCAAATGACCGCGAAGTTTTAACCCGTTCGGGATAAAGTGTAGCACGCAGACAATGCAGGTTTGGTATATGCCGGCCAGTCGGTAGAGCTCGTCAACAATGCGAATGCTTTCGGATTCATCGTTGGCGGAGTGAATGAGGTCGGCAATTCCGTCAATAATCACCAAATGGATTCCTCCAAACTCATAATAGAACTTATCCATGCTGTGAACGATTGCCTGCAGGCGTTCTTTACGAGACATGCCTGTAAGGCAATAGGCCCGGAAGTTTTTCGGGAATTGGTTTTGTTTAGCTCGTTTGAGTCCGGTGAGGGTGTTTTTGTAGAGCTGGAGTTCGGATTGTTCGGTATCGTAGAGTAATACAGCTCTGTTTTGACGATTGGGTTTGATACGAGTACCGAGTGTGTCTATATCATTATCGTCGTTGTTCAGGGTACCTGCAACAAGGGCACAAATGTAATTGCTTTTGCCTGTCCCCTCTCCTCCTGTGAGGCAACATAAATTTCCCTGTGTTCCGAGGGGAACGTTGTTTATTGAAATAATCATTTCGGCTAATATGGGTGGTTTGGAAAAATCGATTTCACATGATTTGAGTACAGCCATAGTTTCGGCGTACAGGGTGTCGAGAAACTGAAGGAAGAGTTTTTGAAAGTCTTCGCGGATATTTCCGAGTTTGAAGAAGTCGGAAATATCTTTTTCGTCTTTTGTCCCTTTCAGGGGGAGAATCATTCGTTTTACTCCAAGGGCTGACAGCTGCTGTTCGTGTTTGGCAGAAGCTTCGAGACCGGTTTTGTCGCAGTCGTAGAGAAGCACAATATGCTTGAAACGATAAGTGAGTTTCCGTATCAAAGCCTGAGGAATGTTGGATGTTTCGCTGTTGAAGCAAATGGCTGAATAACCTTTTGCCACCAGGCTCAACACATCTTTTTCACCTCCGGTGATAAAGAGGATATTTCCTTTGGGTGGTAACTGTTCCAGTCCGAAACAATATTTATCGGGCATATCGCCGGCGTATTGAAACCGAATGGTTGAAAATGGCCGGTATAATTTCAAATAGCGTTTTGACTGATAGGCAAAAATAGGCTCCTGATCATTCGAGATTTGTTTATATGGTTTTCCTTCGTTCGTTTCGGATGAAAACTCCTGAAGAGAAACAACCTGGTATTTATTGAGTGTGCTGATTGTTATTCCAAACCGTTGCCAGTAATCCAGTTCTTTTTCAGAAAAGGATTTTGTTTTGAAGTTGTAGGGTTTTGGAGTTTTGGGAAGTTCTTCACCTGATTCTGATAAAGTGGACTTTGAGGACACCGATGACAATGACCTCTCCCGACCTCTCTCCCCCTGCGGGTACTCTCTCCTTGAGGAGAGAGAAGCCGGCGAGTCTATTGGCATTTCGTTGGATTCCAGTCCGAGACAAAGATCATGGTTGATTTTTTGGAGAATTTCAATGAATCCGAAGGCCTGTTGGCAGTCGAATCCATTGATTTTTCCCACGAAGTAAAAACAATCCCCGCTATAACTATCGTTTCCATAGTCCTTCATTTTGTATTGATCGCCAGACTTATCGAAATAGACATTGCATGAAGCCTTGGTGTCTTCATACAATGGATTGAGGAAATTTCGCCCTACACGGAATGGAAATGGCAAATAATGCTTGAATACATTCAGCCCTTTATTTGTCCGTGCGAGTATTTCTTCTTTGCTCAACATAGGTTTTGTGGCTTTGGATTAAGTTTTCGAGTGATTCCTGACTGCTGCGCACCAACCGGTCCTTGAGCATACGTTTTACCTCGGCAATGGTGTAATAGGTTTTGCCAGAAATGATTGAATAGGATATCAGTCCTTTTGTACGTAAGCGCTGAAGTGTGCGTTCGCTGATTTTCAGAAAAGTGCATACTTCGTAACTGTCCACCCAGGCTTCTTCTTCGTTTATTTCCTGCGGTTGATAGTTGACAACAAATTTAGCAATGGTATTGACTTTATCCATTAAGTCTTTAAATGCCTGCGATTCGATAGTGATAACGTCCATATTTATTTTTTATATTTTCCGTTATACATTAGCGTATTCCAATGCCCTGGTAATCCATCCCAAAAGATATTTCTTATTTACAGGACGTTTTTGAATTAAATCAACGTAATGAAATATCTTAGCAACTGTAAATGCAGGTTGAAAATACCCAAAATCCATTGAGTTGAGTTTCTTTAGAGATTGAGCACCAATTATACCATCGGCTTTTACACCAACAATAAATTGAGTCAACTGTATGCTTTTTTTAATTCCAGCATTTACAGCAAAATCAAATATTGAGTCAGCTGAAATTTGATTTTGAATTTGATCGGCTTGTAATGGCAACCAAAATTCATGTAGATAAAAAAGCTCAACCTGTTTTTGAAGTTCGACATTATTGTCAAGCATATGAGGGAAGCCAGACAACTTATTAAAGCTATCGATAATAGTCCATCCATTCCATTTGGGATGAAAAATACGAGAAATGCCCTTATAGGTTTCTTTTCCCAAATCATCAGGGTCATTACTGTAAACCCCTTCGTGGGCAAGGGTTTTTTGAAGAGAAATACTAAATTCTGCCATGCTATTTTTTTTAGAACTATGAATCAACGTGACTCGATAGTTATGTTTTAATGTATGGCAAAGTTGGTTGGTTTTCTCAGATAATATTCACAAGTTATACCCAATGGGTAATAAAAAAAATTAATGAGAAACTATAGACTAAAATTAAATACGGAAAATTATCTCTCTTTATAAAAAACAATTAATCAGGCATAAAACAAACGCAAACACTTAAGATATAAAAAACGTATAACAAAATAATTGAATAAAAAACACAAGTTACACCCCATGTGGAAATATTTAGTTGTTTTCTAATGGATATCAATCAGTAATCTTCTTCCATTTTTCGGATTAGTGCTGCTTTGAGATTATCTATATATTTAGTAGGTACTGAACGACCTTTTATTTCTAAAAACGTTCGATAAATGTCTGTAAGCCGAACATTAAAAATTTGTTCAAAGAATGCAGTAAGTTCTTTTATTTCACATCGACCATTATTAATACTTCCAATAGAATAGAGTGCATAAATGAGTTCTATTAAAGCAGTCTTGCTATCAGTCCATTGATGTAAACTATTATTATTTATATTCCCAATCTGTTGACTCCATGAATATGTAGTATCTTTAATTGATAGCAATTCCAATTCTTTATTAAAATAAACTTCCAATCTGTCATTAGCTATAATCTGAGCTACCATATAATCATGACTTGTTGAGAAATCCGGATCAACATAAAACATAAGGCTATCCTGATATAAATGTATATCTTCTTTACCTCTTATAAAGTATTTGTCATCGAGGTATGAAGAATTCATCCGATAGTACTGATAAAATTCAAGATGACTATTAAAGAAAAATGTTAGCTTTTCTAATTCGTATTGGATATAATTAATTTGTACATCAAAACTTCCCAATGGACGACGACTTTCGATGTTGAAAATACTAACAAAATAAATTAGTTTGCTGAAAATGTCCGGTTTTATCTTCTTGAAAAATTGAATTTCCTCTTTTTCAGTTTTAAAAGTATAACTCAACACAAAAGATTTGAGTTTACAAAGAGCTACCCGAATACATGCAATTGACTTTTGAGCTTTATCAATTTGATTGATTTCCTCTAATTCAATTATTAACAACTGTTTGTCTATATTACTGCTTAATTTATTGATAAAAGTCTCCACAACTGCATTTTATTGTTCTTTCCACACTAATGCGCTAGCACCCAGAATAGCCGCATCACCAAATTTTAAAAGAGAAGGATGTACTTTGACTTTATTTTTGAAGACCGGTAGCAAATGAGTTTCCATACTTGCAATGGTAGGGTTAATTATGAGATCACCAGCCGCGACAGGACCTCCAAAAAGGAAAATTGCTTCAGGACTAAAATGATGAACTGTATCCGCTAACGCCTGCCCCAACCATTTACCAGTTGAATAAAAAACCTCCAATGCAATTTTATCACCTTTCATGGCAGCTTCACAAATATTTTTGGATTCCAATTCATTATACGAATAGCCTGCTAACATACTATCGGTATCATTATATTGTGCAAGTAACTCAAATGCAGTTCTTTTCATCCCTGTTGCAGAGCAATAAGCTTCAAGATGGCCCCTTACTCCACAACCACATAAACGCCCATTTGGAATGAGCATGGTATGCCCACATTCGCCAGCAAAACCGTCGTGTCCATAAACAAGTTCACCATTCACTACGATACCACTTCCAACGCCAGTTCCGAGTGTATACATAACAAAATTCGCCATTTGTTTTGCACCCCCAAAGATCATTTCACCCATAGCGGCTGCATTAGCATCATTTGTTATAGTGATCGTTTGAAAATCTGGAAGACTATTTTTCAACATGGAGACAAACGGTATCACTCCCTTAAAACTCAAATTAGGAGCGTGTTCAATTGTACCTGAATAATAATTTGCGTTTGGGGCTCCTATTCCAATACCAACAATTTCAATATTATGATTTTCTTGTTTCAATCTACTAATCAAATTCATAATACCCATACTCAACTCATTGACAAATTTTGAAACATCTCCATGCAAGGGAGTTGATATGCTTTCTTTCATTAAAACTGTTCCACTTTC
Source organism: uncultured Paludibacter sp. (assembly GCA_937897985.1). Taxonomy (GTDB): domain Bacteria; phylum Bacteroidota; class Bacteroidia; order Bacteroidales; family Paludibacteraceae; genus Paludibacter. The sequence continues at coordinate 5,779 of CALCBD010000036.1, forward strand.
ATCAACAATACCAAAAACTGTATTTGTTCCACCAATATCTACTCCAACCGAAACTTTTTTCATATTAATTTTTATTTCAATACAAATTAAAGCCCTGTAGCCAAATTCATTTATTCTGCTACAGGGCAATTAACTTAACAACAAATCATTTTAATCTTAGTAATGTGATTGTATCAATAAATGCCTGATTAATTTCTATATTCATATTTTCATTATACGGTTCGAGAACCAGTGAGATCAGGTGATTTCCTTTCGATAATTTCACCTGAACCGAATTAGTATTGCCCCAATTTGACCACTCATTGGTTCCACGTTGCGGTAAAATAATTGTTCCCTGAAATTTATTATCAACTTTTAGTGTGCGTATAGCACATTTATTATCAGTATTCACAGGACCGCTACCGTTTGCATACCGAAAACTAACTGCATAAAGTCCCGATACGGGTGTGGTAATGGGAATAGTAAGTATACAGTTTTGTGTTTTACTGATCTCAACAAAGCCGTCTCCCTGATAATTTTTTGTATTGAGAGTAGATTTATGAGCGTATTTTTCGCACTCTATCACCTGCTTTACCTTAGTATTTACCACTACCACAGGCTCAGAAGCAAACGACGATATCTGATTAGAGTCAACTGCCAGCACCTGATATTCCGAATAACCCGTATTATCAACGTTCAATGAGGTTCGTTTTGTTTGAGTTAGCGTTTTACCGTTTTTCAAAACAGAATATGAATTGACTCCGCTAATTGCATCCCATGAGATAGCCCCTGAACTATAGGTTACAACTGGTGTTTCAACTGTTGTATAATTAGATACTTTATGAATATTTGTTTGTGGAAATGGCTTACTAGCTAATACAATTTTGATAACGTGTTTTCCCGATAATGTTGACGGAAAAATAGCTGTAGTCATATTGCCATCTAATTCAAACGAGCTAATTTGATTACCATACCCCTCCAAATAGATATCCAATACTGCATTGCGGTACCTGAAATTAGTCAATGAACGTTTACCAGCCAATGCTTCAGGTACAAACGGGTGAAAAGACAAACTATCCTTTCCGTATTCTATACCGAATAAAACCCTTTGTACCAATGCAAGACTACCCGAAAGACTCCAAAGCATGTTGCTTGAATTAATTTGAGTTCCAGCAAAGTCACCATTTTCAGCCACGAAATTTTCTTTGTTAGTGAGGAACAAAGCAGCAGGACGATAAACCGCAGCAATACATTCCATAACCGATTTCTCATTTCCAGCTTTAGCCGAAGCTAATGCCCAATAACTTTGTACAAACGGCCACACCGCATTGTTGTGATAGGGCGGTATGCCCGGAATTTGTGGATAAATACAGGAAATTCCATAGTCCATTACGGGAACGTTGGAGACAATTGATTGCTGCTTTTCTTTATCGGTAATACCAAACCAAACACACAAGGCTTCGCCCAATGCTTCGGCACGAGGTGAAACTGATTTAAAGTTCCGGCCATAAAGGTATTGACCAAAATAACCTTTGTCTGCAATCCACAAGTTTTTATTAATACCAGTTTTAATTTTTAGTGCAATCTGACGGTGTTTCGCTGCAACTGTCGGATCATTCAACAGGCTTGCCATTTCTGCTAACACGATATTCGCCTGATAGTGTACTGCATTAGTTCCCAAACATTCAGATTCATAAATATCTGCAGGTTGCATCCAACGTGGATAGGTTTCTTCGCGCCAGTCGAGAAATGAAGATTCGCCTTTTACCAATCCAGTCTGGGGATCATACACATTTTTGATATCATCATCAATAGAGTTTTTTATAATACTATAAGCCTGTTTCAACCAATTTTTATCACCTGTAGATTTATACAATTCCCAAGCTGCTACTGCCCATATAATGCGGTCGGTAGAGGCGGGATATGCACCACCAGTGCCTGTATCCTGAATAATGCGACCATTTTTTACCTTGCAAAGCAAGCTATATTTTGCAACTTTTGGTTGTAAATAGGCCATAGACAAAATGATGCTATAGCTAATATCCCGTGTCCAAACACCTGCCCATTCTTTACCAGTACGAAAAGTACTGTCGGGTTCAACTGCTTTTATCATTTCTTCGGTAGCCAAATTATATATGGCATCGGAAACCGGAAAATCAGATTTATAGTGAGGAAAAGTACTTATATCTTTAGTCAGAACCCATTGTCCTTCTGTTTGTTTTAAATCTTGCTTATTGTTCATAATAAGGGTAGTTTCATATATACCATCGCCGTCAGTATCGGTAAGTTGCAATCCCTGTTTATTACCTAAATTGCTGAAATCCCATGAAAGTGGTGCGGCACTACCTGCGACATACACACCTTTGAAATCTGTTTTGGAGAGTTTATCGCCATTATACAAGGTGTAATAGCCGTTCGTTTCAAAAGCCTTTAATACCTTACGCATATCCAATCGAATAGTCCAGGTTGTGTTTTCGGGTAGATTTACTCCCAAAGGAGTGGCTTTTATCTCTTTCAATTGCTCTCCAAACACTACGGTTGTAGAGCATTTTCCGTTTACAGGTTCCAATGTTACAGAATGATCTTTTCCTGACGGCATTTCGTTGTCCCGAGAATTAATACTAAACTTGAATTGTATAGTTGGGCTATATTTATCAAATTCCGGACTACGATAATTAGAGTTCATTTCTTTAGCTGAAAGAATATTGGCCTCAAATGATCCCTGAATCACTTTATTCGGATATATAGTAAATGCTTTTGATTGATATATTGCAGACTGCTGAGCTGATAGAACAAAGCATAGTTCAAGCATCAGAATAACGATTTTTGTTTTGAAATTCATTTTCATTATGTCAAATATTAATACTCAACAACCACCATATCCCAATATCGTAATTCCGGGAGTATAAAACTTACTTTGTTTCCAATCTGAGCAAAATTCAATTTTCGGGATGCACCACCAGCAATGTCAGGCGTAGCAATCCAAATGTTTTTCACTGTTTTATCGCTCGTTAGAAGTAATTTGGCATCTTTCACCAAGGCGGGCAATACCTGTATGCCATTCTTGTCACGCCATTGCTGTGTAGTTGAGTTGGTAAAGTTGATCAAGTGAATCACCTGAGAATTATCAAATTTCTTTCCAAATACAGCTACTTTACCCTGTGCAGCCGGCCACGCCGAAATTGACAGCTTATTATCTGTTGATGTAATAGTTACTGAGTTAAAGGTACCACCATCACGCAACAGGTTTTGGTAAGCCACCAAAAAATCATAATAATTCACTAAAGCCTGTTTTAAATCATCCTTCATTGTCAGGTTGCTGTTAGGGAAATACTCTTTGCAGAGCATGTGCTCTCCCAATTCCAAATGATCACCGCCAAAGGCAAAAATTACTGCATTAGTCATTAAAATCGAAGGCGTGTTGAAATAACCTACACTGTTTGCCTTATCATAATTCATATAAGCAGCCAAAACAGTATTCTTCGTATTGTTCCCCAACACATTATTTTGTTTTATGATGTTGGCCAAATCACTAAATCCATCAGATGGACTCCAAACCTCGGTATAAAGAAAATCGGAAGATGCAGCTGCGATTGAACTTTGACCGTATTGAGCTACAGCATTCATTACATTATATTTCTCAGGAACTGCAGCCTTGATTGCATCAATATACGGCTTGAAAGAAGTGCCCAGATTTTCAAAAGAACCATCGTATTTATAGCGGGTTCCCCGATCTCCCAACTGATCCATGTGATAACCATCGAATGACAGATATTTATATACATTTTTAGTCTCATTGGCCATATAATTTTGCCAGCCAGTATTTCCGGGATCAAGCAAATTCAGGTTACTCAGAAAAGGTGAGGAAAGAGCAAAAATATCACGATTTGTATGCGTATTATCGGTAAAAATGTACCATTCTTTGTTTACGCCATCTGCTTCCGCATAATCCCAGGCACCGTAAACCAAATTATAAAACATGGCCTTCATATTGTAACTATGAGCTGCATTGATGTATTTCTCAACTGTAGAGAAATAAATATCCCTGTTTCCTATATCTTTCCAACTGGAAGCAGGAACTGAGCCACTCATTGGAAGTGGTTTATGATGTTTGTTTTGCCAATCATAAAACTGTAAACCGTTAATATGATACCGGTTTAAATTATTGATTACTGCATTTATATTGTCATCTGATAGTTGACCGAATTCAGATAGAAATCCATAGCGGGGAAATTTTGACCAACTCGACGATACATCGATTCCAATAGTGGCATAAATTGTTTCCACATTATTGCTCAATGAATATACTTCAGCAATATATCCTTTAAAATCGCTTGCAGGAGTTGTCCAGCTCCAGGTCGAGCCAGTTATATTTGACTCAGAAATAGTTGTATTAGCATATTTGTACCGCACTTTAGCTGTAGTTGGAAGAGAAGAGTACGCAATTGTAAAAGTTACGTTGTCTCCCGGCTTATAAACAGCTTTGTCGGTACTAATACTAACATTGTTGTATGTAGGTGTAGCAACATTCGTTGGGGCATCAGGTATAACTTCGGGTTCGGCTCCTTTACAACTGAATGAAACACATGCAATCAAAGGTAAAATAATCAGGTATTTGAAATTGGAATTAAGAGTGCTCATGGTATGTTTTTTTAGTTTATAATTCTATACTTTGAAAATGAGTTTACTAACTATAGATTCGGTTTTTGTTTTTATTTTAATAAAATAAGTTCCTTCTTTTATGAGATTGTCCAAATCAATAATATTCAAAGAACTGAACAATTTAGATTGATATACAATTTTTCCAGAGGCAGTGTAAATTGATAATTCAGCCGATCTTTCCTCCCCTAAGTCGATATTCAACTCATTAGCACTAGGGTTGGGATATAACTTTATGCCACCTACCAATATGTTACCTACCCCCTGAGGATTTTGCTGATTTATAGTGATTTTGGAAATTCCTACATCAACTTTAATTTCATAAGTACCAGCAGTAGTAACTTTCCATTTTAAATCAGCATCTGTAGGGGGGCAACCTGTAAAAACCTTATAATTTGTTGAGGAAAGCGATTGATCTTGAACGTTTGCCAATAACCAATCACCATTACACCAATCGCCATTAGTAGTGTGAAACTTGAAAGTACCCGGAGTCAATAAACTTTTCAAGCTAAACAGATTCAGATTAGTTGAGTCCTGAATCATTGGCATCCCAGTAGGATTCCAACCTGCAACTGTAGCATCGCCGACTATTGAAAGATAATTATAAAGAGGAGCTTTTGATACCGAGTAACTCAATGTTAATTGATTAAAGTTAATAATATATTTACCCCTTTCGGTTATTGCACATATAATATCCGGGCTAGTAGGCAATGCTGTTGTAACAGTTCCATTTATTCCGATTGCATTACCCCATATTCCGCCTGAGCTGTCTTTTTGAGCCAACAATTTAAATGATTGTGTTCCGACAGACATGAAAATAGTATCAGTAACCCACTTATTATTTCCGAGATACTTCATGGGTAAAATCGTTTGATTTTTTTTGTCAAATACTCCACTGATATACATTGAGGGTAACAATGTCTTATCAATTTCCGGTTGAGAGTCGGCAACAATTTTTACATATTGAACTGTATCTTTTGACCAGTTAGAATAAGTTATTGTATTATTCAAAACATATCCAATTCGATATGTGCGATTTACTCTTCTATTGCCTTCGTTTTTCTGAATAATAATTTTTAATGAATCTGCATTATATTTTGAAGAAGCAAACTGATGGACAGCATAATCTCCTGTTTGATAATCGTATCCATTTCCAGCATCGTCGTATAGCTTTCCCCGGGCTGAACCATCTGTATTAGGATTGATCAGTAAAGTAACCGAATCTGTTTTATATTCAGCAGTACTTTGGATAATACCCGTTATAGGTACAATGGCTCCCGAACGAAGAAAAACATAAGGTTGATAGCCATCGTCTGTATTTTCAAACTTAATCTGATTCCAATTTCCTTTTGGAAAACTTACATTGGTTGCCCAACGTGGAGCTATCAATAAATCACTTCCAAGCAAAAATAGCTGCTGTTCAGAACGTAGATTAGCATCTAAATAGTCAGCAAAGAAAACCGGTTGCATTATTGGAGTTCCACTTACAGAAGCCTCCCTAAATAAGCTGTAAAGATAAGGCATAAGTCTGTAACGACGATTTAATGCTGTGCGCGAAACATCTTCGATTGCTTTTCCAAAAGCCCAAGGTTCCTGATTTGCAGTATTATTTGAGCTATGATTGCGCGAAAATGGATAATAAGCTCCTAATGCCATCCAGTGTCCCAATAATTCGGCATTACAATCTCCTTCAAAACCTCCTATATCAGGACCATTAAATGGTTGACCGGATAAACTCAAGTTGATACACATTGGAATAGACATCTTAAGATAATCCCAGGTTGATTTATTGTCACCAGTCCAAGTAGCTGCATAGCGTTGTCCGCCCAAAAAATTAGAGCGAGATAAAATGAACGGACGTTTTTCAGAATTAGCGGCTATTAGACCATCCCGACTCGACTTCACCATCAACATTCCATAAACATTATGATATCTGGCATGTGAACCAGCGGGCAAATCATCTCCGCCTCTATGTATATTATCCTCAGGCATAGTTCCGTTTGTACCATTAAAAACAGAAGGTTCATTCATATCGTTCCAAACACCATCTATTCCCAAACACATGAAATTACTGTAAAGTTCTGCCCACCAACTTTGAGTGGCAGGGCGGGTAAAGTCGGGGAAAGCACAATTACCCGGCCATACAGTGCCGTTGAATTCTTGCCCTGTGGCACTTCTCACAAAATGCCCTCCTGCTGCTCCTGAATCGTATACCGTATATCCGATTTCTTTTTTCACTCCGGGGTCAATCATATACACTGCTTTAAAATTCTTGTTGTGTAAATAATCATTTAGCCCTTTGGGATTAGAGAATGTTGTTGGGTTGAATGTAAAAACCTTATAATTCGACATGTAGTCAATATCCATCCATATAACATCGGCCGGAATTTTACGATTTCTGAATTCATCAGCTATTTCTTTTACACGCGTTTCGGGGGTGTAAGTGTACCTGCTTTGCTGATAACCTATTGCCCAAAGTGGTGGAAGACTCATTTTACCAGTAAGTTCGGCAAGAGTTTTCATAACTTCCATTGGGTTTTGTTTTTCAATAATTATTACACGAAAAGCCGGACCTTCGGAAGTAATAGTCAAAGGTTTTGACAGGTTGAAATATTGTTTCCAGCTATTATCGGCAATAATACCAAAAGCTGTTCCATCTCTGCGTACCCCCATTACCCAAGGATGCGATTGATAAAGTCTTCTACCATTATCAACAGAAGTATACAAAAAGTTGTCTGTATTCCATAAGGTGACCTCTGTATTGTTCCGTCTTAAAGGACCCATAACTTCACCGTTTCCATATAGATCAGCATCTACATCATAAGTAATAGTAACTGTTGACTTACCATTTACTTTTGAGAAAACCGGAGTTATTTTCCAGTTTGCAGGTACCGAGCCCTGAGGTTGCAAATTCTTCACCAATGCTAACGAGGGTAATGTACGTGCAGAATCCATATCAGCAGGGCAAAATACAGCAACTCCGGATTCGGCAAGAAACGAAGTTTGCGCATTAACTTGAATATATAACAAAAATAAAATTAATATGCTGAGTTTGATTTTCATTTTAATTCATCAGAGTTAATTCAACAATAATTTTGTAGACTGTATTTTAGATTTCGTTATAACCCGAACTATAACGAGGCTGTTCGATTGTTGTGAACTTAGATTTATTACAGTGGTTGTTGACGTAGAATTAGTTTTATATATGAGTTGGCCATTAAGGCTAATTACTTCAATTGATGCATCATCATTACTATTCTTGTCAATAACAATGTTTTTGCCCGAAGACGAAACATGTTTATCGGATATTTTCAATTCCGGATCTTCTGTAACCGAATTAACTACTGAGTAAGCTAAAGTAGCATCATTAAAGGAAATAATATAACTCCCGGAAGTTGGAACTGTAAAACTGATATTGGGCAACCCACCAGTAGCAAGTGAGGCAACACCCGTCAAGCCGGTAGTATTCCCCCAATCGTCTCCTGTCCAGTTTGAGGTGTTTGCAAACTTCATCTGATATGTTCCTGCCGGAATAGTAATAGCCGATGATTTCCATAAATTATTATCCATTAAAGTCATTTTGCCATTTGTCAAACTCCAATTATTGAAAGATCCTGCGACATACATCTGAGACTGTACAAAATCGAGTATCTTTTGTACATTATAGGTTAATGAATAATCATTGAAAGAAATAAGATATTTTCCCGTAACAGCCGTTTTAAAAGTAATAAATGGGCCACCTCCAGTGGTTAATTGGGTTGTTCCGCTGAGGCCGGATGCATTTCCCCAGTCATCACCAGACCAGTTAGTTGTATTCGCAAACTTCATTATATGATCTCCGGTCGGAATTGAAATTGGATCTGTTGTCCAATTATTTCCATCAGTATTCTTCATAGGAGTTGCTGTCAAATCCCAATTATTAAAAGTAGCCCCGATATTGATTGACGCCTGAGGCCTTGCTTCTCCTATCATGTATGTAGATTTATTCACGTATGAATCTTCCATACCGCTCTTTATTGCTATAGCTTTTATAGTTGACGTTTTTGATATTGTGACAGGAACTGTATATAAAGATGATGCAGATGTTGGAATACTACCATCAATGGTATAATAGATAGATGCTCCGGAAGTTGCCGTTGACAAACTAACTGAACATGAAGTATTGTAACTCCCTTCTTTTAGACTAAACAAAGGCGAAATTACTTTATTGACATTCGATTTAATTCTGAAAATCATGCACCCATGGGCAGGAACACTTTTATTTAGTAAACTCACAACACCCAAATCGGTATGCGCCCATAAATCCCGAACAAATGCATTACCGAAAATTCCCAAGTCGTTTTGGAAACTGATTGATCTCGATTGAGCGCTACCTTCTCGATTGAAAAAACCGACTATCCAATCACCATTTGACAGTTGTCCTTTCCATACCTGATTTAATACGTTTGTAGGATCATTACTTAAAGGTGTTCCAACAAAACCATCCTGATTTAACGCGAGCATTTCTTCATTTTTATAAATCCAGGAATTTGAGCCAATGGTATTGTATTGATCTGCAATTGAAACCGGGCCTCCAGCCATAAGATGCATGGAAACAACACATTTACGCTCTTCATCGTTAGCATAAGTGTTCAATCGGATAAAATCCCCATCCAGGATCATTTTGTCTCTACCTGCTATTTTTGACCAATATACATATCCGTCAAAAGGATTGGCAAACTGAGACCAACCAACTCGTTGCTGTCCACGTGAACTATCGCTGAAACGATACCACCCGCCTTCGGCACAATCTTCATCAACACGTACCATGTGACCATATTTTTGCTCAATATTCGCATCTGTATACAGATTAGGCATTACTAAACTCAAAAACATACCATTTGCATCACACGCCTCACGCATCCATTTTAAAGCTGTTTCGTAATAGCTTAAACCATTGATGTAACTATTTCGTCTGTCAGGGCCTACTGTCCCTACATTCCTGTCATAGCCACTTTCGAACCACGAGAGAAAATCTACACGTAAAAATTTAACCCCCATATCGGCATAGTACTGAATGTATCCTTTTACATATTCTTCAGCTCCAGGTCGATCGACCTGAAGCCAGGTAAACCACAATGCATTTTCATTGGTATTAATCAAACTTGAAAGTGAAATGTTAGTCCCTTTTACTTTCAACCCAGCATTAGCTGCATTTGTATTTACCCAAAGCGGATTATTGTAAATACCGAGTGTCATTCCCCTTTTCTGAAGTTCAGCGGACCACCATGCATAATCATGCGCCCATGCAGAAGAATGTTTTGTTCTATATCCATTCACATTATAGTCCGCATCGCCCCAACCATCAATACAAATCATATTGTATCCAGAGCTCTTCATATTTGTATCTATCCAGTTGATATTTGCAAGGAACTCATCTTCTGAAATATAATTATTTGTTACACCGGCTTTCTCCTTCAGAAAATTATTCTCATAAACATCCCAGTACAATGGAGCTTTGTAAGGATTTGAAGGATTTTGGGATGAAACGTTGACTAATGAGAAACAAAAAAGACAAGTGATTATATAATATATTTTTCTATGCATGTATTTGATTTTAGGAGAGAACTTAACTTTCTATTAATCAACTCCCATTCGAGTTTTCGAATGGGAGTATTTTAGAGTCTGTTATTCTTTGATAAATTTGAATGATTTATTTTCAATTTTCACCATGTATATTCCGTTTCTAAGATTGCTTATATTGATGGAACTTCCAGTAAAAGCTCCTCTTTGAACCAAAGTACCAACTGAGCTAAAAATCAGATAATCTGCACTATTTAAACTTAGCACTGTCAATTGGTCTTTTACAACATTTGATTTAAGAGATAACTGACTATTTTCAATAGCAGGATTTAAAGCTGATATTTGTTTTTCAATGCTAATGGCCAATGTGTTTGTATTAATTGTAACTTTATAGTTGGCCGCTTCTGTGATGCTCCATTTCACATCACCACCGCTAACTAATTGCATTTGTGTATCAGAAACTTTAACAAAGAAATCCTGATTCCAACCCCAGTTGCGGTTTACAGGAAATTTAAACTCTCCTACTGATAATGCTCCGGTGTAACTAAATTCAAATGGATTAGTTGGATTCTTAATCAACTCAGTTGCTCTACCTAAATCCCAACCATTTGGAGCAGCGCTACCCACCATAAATACAGTATTAAATGGTATTGGGTTTGTTTCAGCCATAGGCGTTACACTTAGTGTCAAGGCAGTTGTATCCAACACGATAGAATAGTTTCCGGCAGTTGTAATTGAAAATGAATTATCGGGATCAGCATAAGTATTTCGTTTTACTACTGTATTCGCATCAACTCCTTTGTTCCAACTTGGTACCCAATCTGAATTTTGCATCAAGAACTTGAAGCTACCTGCATTTAGATAAGCTTTATAATAAAATTTAGAAGTGTTAACTCCATCCTGAGTCATTGGTGAGGACTTGTCTTTATCCCATCCGTATTTAGTGGCATCACCAATCATACACATTGGGTTTTGAGCATTCACTGAAATAAATGTAACCATGCTGAACAATGTAACAGCAATTAATTTTGAAAGTAATGATGTTTTCATAACTGATTAATTTAAATAAATTGATAATTTTATATTAGTAAGAATATTAAGCCATGTTTCTAAATGGATCGTTATTATGATAAATAATTGTATTGCTTCCACTGATTTCATCAGGGCCTGTTGGGGGCACAGATTCCATTTGCAAGGATATTTCTTTATCCAATTGAATGCATTCGATTTCAGGAGAACTATATTCTCTTTTTATGTTGTTTTCCATATTATGTTTTTTTAATATTATCTCAAAATTATTTTCTGAGTATTTGTTAGACCATTGCTATTAATACTCACCAAATAGATACCCGTTTCAGGAACACAAATAATGTTATTTTTAGCATTCAGTGTTTTTTTAGCAACCTGTTGACCTACCGAGTTGTATACCGTCACATTTACATTGGCATTTATAGTATTTTCACTAAAAACACCTATTTGAAGTTTCCCACATTCAAATACAAAATTGCCGTCATTTTGGATATTACTCACCATTGTTGATACTCCTGAAGCCCGAAACACAACAGCGAAACGATCGCTGGTACTGGTTGCATCCGAAGCAAAGCTGTAGCTGTTTCCTGCAGTCAAGTCAGTCTGTGTTCCAAGTAAGTTGTCTTTCAAAATGATATGTGTATCTGCATCAAAGTTGCTGATTTCGTTTACACTGATAGTGAAATTATTGGTTTCGCCAGTTGAAAATCCTAACGGAAGTTCATTTATAGTATTTACACTGTTCAGTCCATTAATAACAAGATTTTCATTTCCTTTTACCGGAGTGGTATAGATTTCAGGAACAGAAACATTGTTATTGCTCATCTTTTCTGAATCATACATGTCAAAGGTGTTCGCTGCATTTGGATTGAAATAAACAACTGTTTCGTCAGAATTTACCCCATTCGAAACCTGAAGGCGTAAGATTGGGTTAGCTTGAGCTGCTTTTACTTTTATCACATTGCCTGAAACATCATTATGATATCTCATCGAATTTGTAAATGTGAGCGTAGTTGCAGAAGTTGCCCTAACCCAAAATGCCTGCATAGGAGGAATATAACCTGATACTGTTGTATTTGCGTTCGGGGCTGATACAATATCACCAGCAGCATTATAAGTTGCAAACATATATATATTACTGTTATTTTTTGTTCGGTACCACATGGTAGTGTTAATATTGGCATTCGCTCCGGACAAATCCGAGAACTTTAGGTATGAAGGGTATGGATTTCCTACCAGATTAAATCCGGTGTACGTTGCACCTGAACGGGTAAGGTCAATATCAATATTACCATCATTAAGCGTACCGCTAAAACCAATGGTAGTAGCGATACCAGGTTGTGCAATATAACCTTTTCCTTGTACTAATGTGGTGCCGGCCGAATTAGCCACCCAGTATTCTGTAGCAGGCGCAGAATAACTTGCATTACTACCAGTCTCGTCATATCCATAGTACGTTAAACCTGATGGTACTGTGCCATTTGATATAGGAGATGAAATATACCAGTTACGTGAGGATGCGAGATATTGCTGAACCTCGGCTGTGGTAACCGTGACTGTTCCATTATTTACGAATGTTCCTGTTCCTGTGCTTCCACTTAATAACTTAAGTTTTGAAACAGTCAATGATTTATCCTGATTGATGGTTAGTTTAGCTCCTGCATGAACATTAATCTGATATGCGGTTACATCCTGATCAATGGCAACTTCTGCATTGTTAATATCCACCACTTCCGAATTAGTTGGAGCTGATCCGGTGCTCCAGTTAGAGCCTGCACTCCAATTCCCAGTACTTCCAAGCCAGGTATTTAATTTACGGATATCAATGGCAAGTGTATTTGTATTTAATGTAATGGAGTAATTTCCGGATTCGCTAATTACCCATTTTGAATCAGGAGAATTTTGCAATACCATTTGATTTTCAGAGACTTTCATAAAAAAATCCTGATTCCACCCCCAATTACGGTTTACCGGAAATTTCAATTCACCGGTTGTCAATGCTCCTGTATAGGTAAATTCGAATGGATTTGCCGGATTCTTAATTAACTCAGTCGCTCTACCCAGATCCCAATTATTAGGTGCAGCACCACCTACCATAAAAACAGTATTAAATGGGATTGGGGTTGTTTCAGTCATAGGCGTCACACTAAGTGTTAATGTAGTTGTATCCAATACCACAGAATAGTTTCCGGCAATTGAAATTGAGAATGAATTATCAGGATCACCGTAGGTATTTCGTTTTACAACTGTGCTTTCATCTGCCCCCTTGTTCCAACTGGGTACCCAATCTGAATTTTGCATCAAAAATTTAAAACTCCCAGCATTAAGATATGCATTGTAGTAGAACTTTGATAGATTAACACCGTCCTGAGTCATGGGAGAAGACTTGTCTTTATCCCATCCGTATTTTGTAGCATCGCCAATCATACATATAGGATTCTGGGCATTCACCGAAATAAATGCAACTGTGCTGAACAATGTAACAGCAATTAATTTTGAAAGTAATGTTGTTTTCATAAACATGTAATTTTATTTATAATTAGAAAGAGGGATTATTCTGAGTTGTCAGAACAACCCCTCTGGAAAAACTAAACAACCAATTATTGTTTTACAAAACTTAACGTCAGAGTTTCAATATTTGCAGTTATAACATAATTTCCAGCCGCATTGATAGTCCATTTTTTATCATCTGCCTGTCCGCCGATATGTCGATACATATGTGAGTCATCAGTACGCATATACATATCCTGCCCCCAATCGCTATTGCGATTTACAGGGAATTTGAATTCTCCAGCTACCATTGGACCAGTATAAGTAAATATGCAGCCATCTGTAGCATCTTCAGTCATTTGTATAGCATTTGTAATAGTCCAGCCAATCGGGGTTGCACTACCCACCATATATAATTTTTCCCTGTAAATACTTATGGTATTGTCCAACTGGTTCAGTGTAATGGTGTAAAAACCTTTTTTTGTAATAGTCCATTTATCATCACCAGCAGTTCCACCCGCGTGTAAATACATGTGTGTGTCATCAACTCTTTCAAACATATCCTGGTTCCAGTCTGTATTTCGGTTAACAGGGAACTTGAATTCGCCAACCTGCATCACCCCCTGATAAGTAAAAATAAAAGGATTTGAAGTACTTTGAGTCAATTTAGTTGCATTTGCAATATCCCAACCATTAGGCGCAGCACCTCCTACCATATAAATTTCGCTATATGCCGGATAATTTATTTTGCTATAGGAAATAGACAAATCGAGTAAACTCACAACAATTTTATATACTCCGGCTTCAGTAATGCTGAATTGACCATCAGGCTGGCTATCAGCAGTTCTTAATGCTAATTTGGCACTGTCAGCACCTTTATTGTATGAAGGCAGCAATTGTCCCTTTGTTGTAATAAATTTAAAAGAACCTACAGCCAATGATCCTTGATATACAAATACAGTGGGGTCGCTTTGAGGTGTGAGTGCCAAGGCATTATTCAAATCTGTACCTTTTGGCGAAGCACTTCCATACAAATAAAGTGTTTTACTTACCGGTTGATATGGAGTTACCAAAATTGTTATAACGGCTGAAGTATCATTCACTGATGGTGTGGAATAAACGGTTGAAATTACTCTTGCTTCTAATTCTGTTGCTGTTCCGGCTGTACCTCCCCATCGAGTCAACAAACTGTCATTCAATGCCCCGACACTGAAACTTTTAGCGTAAATACCTTTTCCCATATCCTCAGTTATTGCTTTAGAAAAGTTGTTCCCTTTTTTGTCAATTTGAAGAACATAGGATATCGAAGCTCCTGTTCCGTGATTAGTTCCAGTAGTCCAGGTTAGCGTAATGGCTTCATTGGAACTATTTTTTTGATTCAGTTCAATTGTGGTTTTTGATGAAGATAGTGCTAACGCACCTGCTTTAATTATATTTTCCGGGATATTTTGTTCACAAGATGAAAACAACCCGGTTATCATTAGACATACCAACAAAATAGTATTGTATATATTTATTTTTTTCATTTTTTTTATCGTTAATTTATCGTTAAATGGGCTTAATAACCTGTGTTTTGAGTCAAATTAGGATTCGAATCACGTTCTTTCTGTGGAACAGGGAATAACAAATATTTTGAACTCATATTTGATTTTCCAATTGAGTGCAGAAAATCAATTCCGTATTGACCTCCGTTTACACGAATCAGGTCAAACCAGCGTTGTCCCTCAAAAGCCAATTCCATACGTCTTTCGTGTAAAATTTTATTACGCAAATCAGTTTGATTTAAACCTGTCACATTCAATAATCCGGCACGAACCCGAACCTTATTCAATGTAGCATTATCGTCGGTAGCCAGCAATTGAGCTTCTGCTGTTCTTCCCAATTCATTTAATGCTTCTGCTTTCATGAGTAATACATCGGCATAGCGAAGCACCGGAAAATTTAAAGGACTATTATCATAGGTTGAGGAAACTGAAAGCGGGACAAGGAATTTACGAAGATTATACCCTGTTGTAGAATAAGATTTTTTATAATCCATTCCATCGAATTTTGGGCAACCTTCGTAGAATACTGTTACATTTTTACGAAAATCGCCTGCTTCATAAGCATTTACAAATTCCTGAGTAGGCTGATTCCATCCCCATCCTCCAGCAACCATATTTGAACCACGCGGTCCTGTAAAAGTGCTCAACCATGAAGCCTGATTTTCGTTGCTCCAGAAATCCATTCCAGCTCCATCTACATATTGTACTTCAAAAAGAGATTCGATAGAGTTTTCGGTGGTTGGATTAAAGTTATCAGCGTAGTTAGCATTTAAAGCATAACCTAAACTTTTTACAGAATCACATAGATTAACCACCCTTTGATAATTACCAAGAGTCAGTTCAACCTTTGCTAGCATGCCCACTGCAGAGCCTTTAGATGCTCGCCCAATATTGGATCCAGAATATTGTTCCCGTTCAGGTAACATAGTTACTGCAGTAGCCAAATCAGATTCAATTTGTTTATATACTTCCGTTTTCGGAGTTCGGAACGGACGCAAGTCATCTCCCGGCTCTACTGGCTTTAGCACTAATGGTACATCGCCAAAAAACTGTACTAAAATGAAATAATAATGAGCGCGTAAAAAACAAGCTTCACCAATAATCCGGTTTTTCAGATTTTCGCTGATATTCATCTCTGGAACTTTTTGCAAAATGATGTTGCAACGCAAAATTCCAGGCCATGGTCCTCGCCACATATCTAATACACCCTGATTATCGGTAGAGGTTACAAAATTGGCTTCATCCTGAGTTTCTATACCGTCAGTCCCACCACCAGCTCCAACAATACTGTTGCCTGCCATAATATCGGTAGTCCACATGCGCATATTATATAGTTTTGGCCATTGTAAAGGTTGGTATGCTCCATTGATTGCTCCAATGGCATCATCTTCAGATTGAAAAAAATTGGATGTATTGATACTGTCTTCCGGTATCTTATCCAGAAAATCACTACATGCCGGTAAGAATGCTGCAACAACAGCAATAGAAATATATTTAATAAGTTTCATATTCTTTAGATTTAATAATTAATTAGAGACTCAGATTAACACCAAAACTGATTGTTCTTGTAACAGGGTATACGCTGTTATCAATACCACTTGTTCCCACTTCCGGGTCAAATCCGCTGTATTTGGTAATAGTAAAAAGGTTCTGAGCAGATATGTAAAATCTTGCATTAGAAATCAGAACTTTTTTTGTCATACTTGTTGGGAGAGTATAACCTAAGGTTACATTCTTTACTCTTAAATATGATCCATCTTCGATATAGCGATCAGAAGGTCTGGTATTCTTGTTCGGATCATTGAACACTGCTCTTGGCATTGTGTTACTTGTTTCTTCTCCAGTCCATCTGTTTAATGTTGCAATAGTCTGGTTTTGAGCAACATCCATTGCCTCACTCCAAAAACGGTTTGCATTACAGATTTTATTTCCGGCTACACCCTGAAGAAATATACTTAAATCAAGACCTTTATAAGAGAATGAATTGTTCATAGCGAAAGTAAAGGTTGGATTTGGGCTACCTAAATATGTACGATCTTTATCATCTATAACCCCGTCGTTATTCAAATCTTTAAATCGAATGTCACCAGGTGAAGTACGATTATATGGGTCGCTACCAGGTACCTGAATTGCATGTGCATCGACTTCCTGCTGATTTTGGAAAATTCCATCGGTTACAAAACCATAGAATTCATTAATAGGTAATCCTGCCTGAATTAATGCCAGATTTTGGTTTAATCCTATACTTCCACTTGACATAGGTATTGTGTCGTTGATACTGACTACCTTGTTAGCATTGAAAGACACATTCAACATTGTATTCCATTTTAATTCACCCGTCAAATTCTTAGTATTTACAGTCAATTCAATACCTTTATTCTCCATTGTTCCTGCATTGATAGAAGGAACATAGATATCGGAATAGCCGGTTGATACCGGAACAACCATGGGCACCAACATTTTGTCAGTATTTTTAAGGTAGGCATCAAGAGTTATATCTACCCGTTGATTAAATATGGATGCATCAAACCCGATATTAGCTTGTTTCTGTTGTTCCCATTGCACGTAAGGGTTAGGCATTACAGTCGGAACAACAGCTGAAACCACAGTATTATTGAAGTTATATTTGATGGTGTTTAAAGATGATGCAAATGAATAATTACCTATGCTCTGATTACCTGTGATACCAAATCCGGCTCTAAGTTTCAGATCATTGACAAAAGTGATGGGTTTGAAAAAATCTTCTTCTGAGACACGCCATGCGACAGAAGCAGATGGGAACAAACCATATTTATTTTTTTCTCCAAAGCGGGAAGAACCATCTTCACGCAATGTTGCCGTAAAAAGATATTTGTCAGCATATGAGTAATTTACACGTCCCATATAGGATAACATAGAATAACTCGAGGTACTTCCGCCTATTTTCGGCAAAAGAATACCATTACTTAACTGTTGGGTTACATCACTGGCAAAACTTTGAATTGATCCATTCATGTAATTATATCTGTTTTCCTGAGCACTTGTTCCAACCATAACTCCTATTTTGTGTTTATCAAAGGTTTTGTCATAAGTTAGTGTATTGTCCCACAGCCATGTCAGATTTTTATTATATTGTTGACCTAAATAGGATTCAAGTTGAACATTACTATCCCAGGCATACTTTGGTGACCATGTACGTGAATCCCAAAAATTTGCCTGTAAGCCAAAAGTGGTTTTAAACTTTAAATTTTTAATGATTTCTAATTCCGCATAGATATTACCCATTAAGTTATATCCATTAGTGGTGTTTTGTACTGTTTTGGCAGCACCAATCGGATTTGTAATATCACCTGAATTTATAGGCAATCCAACGGGACCTGTGTAAGTTCCATCTTCATGATAAATAGATTGGGTAGGTAAAGCTAGCATAGCATTACGAACACTATAACTGCCATTACTTTTTACATCATGATTTAAAGTAAGACTGTTTCCGAATTTGAGAAATGAGGTGACTTTTGTATCGGTATTTAGCTGGAAAGTAAATCGTTTGAATCCTGTATTTATAATAATACCATCCTGATTGAAAAAATTCCCAGATACGTAAATACTTGATTTATCAGATCCTCCCGAGTAGTTTAACGAATAATTTTGCATGCCAGCTGTTCTGAAAAAAGCACCTAACCAATCAGTTCCTGTTCCAAGACTGGCTGGATCTGCAAATTCAGGGTTCAAAGTCAACCCCGCGTTGGTAAGCATTTCATTATGGAGTGTTGCAAATTGAGATGCATTAAGCATTTTAGGCATATTTGTGGCCGTCTGAGTGCCATAAGTATAACTGAAATTAACTTGCGACTTACTACCTGTTCCATGCTTTGTTGTAATAATAATAACCCCATTAGCTCCCCGAGATCCATAAATTGCAGTTGCTGAAGCATCTTTGAGTACCTGAATGGACTCTACATCTTCCATATTCAATTGATTCAATCCTCCATCTATAGGAAACCCATCAATTACCACCAAAGGGTTAGCATCGTTAATTGTTCCAATTCCACGTATTCTGAATGTGGCATCGCTACCCGGAGTTCCATTTGAAATTACCTGAACTCCTGCAGCACGTCCTTGCAAAGCGTCGCTTAAACTCGGTACTGGTAATGATTTTAAATCAGTGCTTTTCACGATTGCAACTGATCCTGTTAAATCTTTTTTTCGTTGCGAACCATAACCTACAACAACTACCTCTTCCAGATTCTTGTTGTTTTCAAGCAATTGAATCCGCAAAGGTTTTCCTTCGTACATTTTATCCTGAGTTTCGTAACCAATATAAGAAAACAGAAGAGTTGGATTTTTCACCGACAAAGGAGGTAAAGTAAACTTCCCGTTTACATCTGTAACCGTACCGGAAGTTGTTCCTTTAACCTGAATACTAACACCGATTAAAGGTTCTCCGTTGACATCTACTACCTCTCCGGTAATTGGTGCTTTTGCAGTTTGCGCCATCAATTGAGGAACGACAAAAAACATACTACATAATAGTATGCCGAAAAAGCGGGTTTTCAATTTTTGCATCATTTTTTTTGTATTATTTTTAAGATTAATAATTTTATTGTTTAAGGTCTTGCACCATTCAACAATACAAAAGTATAAACACTAATCTTCCATTATTCTCTATAGAATAAGAATGTAGTAACTTAAATGATTTGTTATGTTTAATATACTAATAATCAATATAATGATTAAATAAACACGTCGTAAAAATGTAGTAGAATTAGAAACAAAAAAAGGCTTTTCATTTGGGAAAGCCTTTTTTATAATACAGAATATAGTGTCTTATTCCTTATTAGCACCTATCAACATAACCTTTTCTTCAAATTCATCTCGTTGCCCGATGGCTTTGTTTCTAATTTTTGTACGATAGTTATAAATAGTAGATAGCGAACAGCGTAAAAAATGAGAAATTTTTACACTGTCCGAAATCCCCAACCGTATTAGTGCGTAAATGCGTAGTTCAGTGTTCAGCAACTGCCCCTGTCTGAGTTGAAGATATTCATCATCTACAAGCAATTTTTTAAATTCTTCGACAAAGTCAGGAAAAAGTTGTAAGAAAGTTATATCAAAATTGGTGTAAAACTCTTTCAACTCATCTTCGATAAATTGCTTGGATTTTATAGCCTGAAATAAATCTTCTACCTTGCCGGAAGTAGCCGTTTTATTTAAACTGCGACGATAATTATCTAGTTTGTCAATATATTCAGAGCATTGATCCATGTATCGTCCAATGTATTCTTCTTTAATTAAGTTGCTTTCAGATAATGTTCGATTCGTGTCTTTTATTTCGCTGTTAATTTTTGATAGTTCATTATTTAAATCATTCAGCTGTTTGTTCGCAAAACTCAAACTTTGACGAGCAATAGCAACCTTTTTCATTTGACGGTAGACAAAGAAAATTGCAATCATAAGTAAAATCGACAAAATACTTACAATAATAATAGTTTTCATCATTAAACGTTGTCTTGATTCCGTCTGGTGTTGATAAGCCTTATCAATGATTGGCATCATCTTTGAGATCTCATATGTTCTTAAACGGGCATTACAAAACAACGCATCGTCCAATGAACGTTTCATATACTTATAAGCACGGTCTACATCTCCATCTTCAAACAACAAAAATGCCAGGTTTCGCAATGAAATATATTCTTTGGTTGCAGATTTTATATCATTAATTGCAGATATAATAAGCCATATTTTTTCCTGTTCTCTTTCTCTTTGACCATGGTAAGCTAATGCAATTGAATAGGCTATTATTGCTCTTTCGTGAATATCACTTTTTATTTGGGGATAGTAGTTTAAAAGCAATTGTAATGATTCATCATATTTTCTTTCTGCATTCAACTTGTCTGATTGAACCATAATATACGTGCTAGAGCTTGGAGGATTAATAATAAGCAATGTGTCTCTGTAGGCATTGATTAGATTCTCATATTGTCTCTTTGCTTGTGTCGAAATTGTGTAATCTGCCATAAACCCATAAACGGTACGATATATATAAAAATAATATGGCTTTAAATCATGTAAATCATTTATAGAAATGGAAGCTAAGACGTCCATTGACTCCTTATACAATCCGGTAATACCCATTATGTCTGCTAAATTTAACTGGGAGTCAATTATATCGCGAGGATTATTGAGCTTTTCAGCAATCTCTAATTTTTTTCTAGCATACGTTAATGACGAATCAGATTTATATACTTTATATTCGTCAAATAATTTTCCACAAATCTGGTAGCGTTGATCATATGCAGAAGTGTATTTCAACAACTCTTTCAATTTATTCAATTGTTCTTCCTTTTGATTTGAATAGAATTGATAATTATCAACTGTTTTATCAAGTTCATTGAGGAGAGAATCAATTTTATTCGATGCAGAAAGTATAATAGGGATCAGAATAAAGCAAAAGAAAGTGTATAATTTTTTCATCTCAGTTGTATTATTGAAATACAAATATACGTATTTTGCTCAAGTTTATTTTTACTTCGAATTAATTTAGATTATTTTTTTAAGTCTAATAGTAATTTGATTATTTTTCAGTGCAAGGTGCAAGTGTTTCTATCTATATAGAAACTTGCACCTTGCACTAAGTATAAATAATTCATTATTTGACAGTTGCATATATCAAATTTATTGTGTATATTTGAACCTGAAAGTTAAGCAGACAAACGTAAGTCATTGACAGTCAAAAGACGCTCTTTTTAATATATTTCCTAATTCGTACCCCATAAGGGTATACATATAGGTAAATAACTGAATTACAATAGGATATATAGGGAGGTTCATAAACCTCTCTCTCCGCAAACACAAAAACAAAAAAAACAGCAAAGCCCGTAAAATTAATGATTTACGGGCTTTTCTATTTTTGGATATAATCAAAATATTCAAAAAATATCAAACTTAAGGAGACCTGTTCGGGTACCCAAAGATTTTGAAGTTCCGGGTAACCGAATTTGCTCAAAATACATTCATTATCAAGTCGTTCACATTTTGAACATCTTGTATAAAAATTTAAGAAAACGTATTTTTGAACACTTTAAAAGGTAACCGAAATGAACACAAAACTATCCATTCTCTTTTATGCAAAGAGAGCAAAAACCACATCCGACGGATTAATCCCTATTTATCTAAGAGTAACAGTTGATGGAGAACGTATTGAGCTAAGCACAAAGCGCTATGTTCAACCTGAAAAATGGTCCGTTGAAGGCAGCTGTATGAAAGGTACGAGTGCAGAATCCAAATCAATCAATTCATACCTGGACGCATTAAAAGCACAGGTCTATGAATATCAACAACAACTTATCAGGGAAGATGAAATCGTCAATGCTGAAAATATGCGAAACAAGATTTTAGGTGTTGGCAAAAAGAAATATATGCTTGTGCCAATTTTCAAACAGCACAACAATGACATAAAAGCATTACTTGGGAAAGAATATGCCCCTGCTACTTACGAGCGTTACGAAACCTCACTTAAACATACCGTTGATTTTATGATGTGGAAATACAAAGTTACGGATATGAATATACAGAAAATCGATCACGAATTTATTACCGGTTACGAGTTCTATTTAAAGTCTGAATGCAATTGTTGTCAAAACACCGCAACAAAATACATCAAAAATTTTGGTAAAATTATCCGTATTTGCTTGGCAAACGGATGGATTCAAAAAGATCCGTTTATAAAATATAAAGGCAAAGTCATTGAAGTTGAAAGAGCTTTCCTTTCCGAAGATGAGATTGATACTATTTTCAATAAAGAATTTGTATCTGAACGTTTGAACCAAGTTAGAGATATTTTCTTATTTAGTTGTTTTACGGGTCTAGCATATGCTGATGTTAAGAAACTATCGAGGAAAAATATAAACATTGGCATTGATGGCGACCAATGGATTTTTATAAACAGAACCAAAACCGATACCAGGTCAAATATACCAATATTGCCAATCGCTTCAGCTATCTTGGATAAATACAAAGACCATCCACAAGCGGTTAATCAGGATAAACTCTTGCCTATTTTAAGCAATCAAAAAATGAATGCTTACTTGAAAGAAATTGCGGATGTTTGCGGAATCAATAAAATCTTAACTTTCCATATTGCGCGGCATACATTTGCAACTACTGTTACCCTATCTAATGGCATTCCTATTGAAAGTGTTTCCAAAATGTTAGGACATAAAAATCTTAAAACCACTCAACATTATGCAAAAATATTGGATTTAAAAGTCAGTAACGATATGAAATTATTGAAAGATAAGTTTAGACTAGAAAAGCAAGTGCAAAAGAAAAATTCAGTTGGGTAAAATTTATATATTTATAACTAACATTACCACTATAAGTGTAAAAAATGAAAAACAGAAGCTTTAGAGGCAAAATAATTTGAGAGAATAACTGTTAATAAATTATGCCTAAACGTGATAGCTGACCCATATCACCAAAGCCACAGAAGCCAATGTTAAAGCAAAAACTTTGTCTAAAAGTACAATTTAGCATCCCTCAATAAATCAAATTCATAAAAACTACACTTAAAAAAAGATATTGCAAACAATAGGTTGGCAGAGTTTAGTTTATGGAATTAAACCATAGTAAACAAAATATTACATATTTTTTTCAAGTTTATTTTGATTGTTGAATATTTTGTTTTACATTTGCAAAGTGAATATTCACTAACATTACAAAAATTAGTATGATATCAGAATTATCAGATAGACAAAAAGAAATAATTGAAGTTTCTCTCACTCTAATTGCAGAAAATGGAATTCAAGGGCTCACAATTAAAAATCTAGCAAAAAGAATTGGATTTTCTGAATCTGCAATTTACCGCCATTACGAAAACAAAATTGAGATTTTAGTGGCTATTTTAAACTATTTCAAGGAAAATACCGAGTATCTCTTTACAGCTGAATTGAATGCAAAATGTGATGCGCTTACAAAAATAGATCACCTTTTCCAAAATCAGTTTAGAATTTTTGACAATTCTCCATCGTTGGTAGCGGTTATTTTTTCAGAAGAACTTTTCAGGAATGAAGCCATCCTGGTGAAAAAAGTATCTGAAATTATGGATAATAGCTTTGAAACATTAACCAGTATCATCAGGGAAGGACAGGAAAATGGTGAACTCCGGAATGATGTAAAAGCACAACATTTGGCAGTAGTAGTTATGGGAACTCTGCGTTTATTTGTAAAACAATGGCAAATGTCAGGTTATGCTTTTAGTTTATTTGAGAAAGGTAATCAACTATCAAATTCAGTAAAAATATTAGTAACAAATAAAATTTAAAAAATGGAAATCAAAAAAGTACAGGAGATACAAACTGAAAACACTCTACACAAAGTGGATGTCAGGAAATTGTATAATAAAGATAGTGCACAAGTGATGCACATTACACTTCAACCAGGCGAAGCATTAAAGCCTCACATTACTCCCGTAGATGTTTTTTTCTATGTGCTTGAAGGAACACCGGAAATTCTTATAGGCAAAGAGAAAATAGAAGTGTCAGCAGACAGTTTAATTGAAAGCCCAAAGAACATTGTACATTGCTTATACAATAATTCAAAAAAAATAGTTAGAATTTTAGTTGTGAAAGCTCCAAGACCAACTTCTCAATCAAAGCTTCTATAAGTTAAAAAAATTTGAGCATCATTGTTAGTGTACATTCACTTACAAAGTAGAAAAATATGACTGCACAGCAAAATAAAATAACAGAAAAAGCCGTCAAAATAATAATAAATTCCGGCTTAGAAGAACTTACAGTTCATAACTTAGCTGACGAACTTCAAATGAAGGAAAGCGATCTTTACCAACAATTAAAAAAAAATGATGATATAATTCTAATTTTGTTATTAAGCTTTGAGAGTGACATTGTTGATTTATTAAAGGAAATTGAACAATCAGGCGATACGACCGAAAATAAACTGAAAATCCTTTTTAAAATGCTCTATTTCATTTTTCTTCAAAAACCATATTACCTCAACATTATTTTCGATAAAAAATTGAAAGAGAGGGAAGAAAGTGTTAAGAATTCATTACTTCTGATTCGGAAGATGGCAGAGAATTATTTGACTGTCTTAATTGATAATGGTAAAAGTGAAAACACTTTCAAAACAACTTTATCAACGAAGGTTCTGGTAAATAAAATATTATTAGGTTTTAGAACTTATATGAAAGATGAACAACTTTTGCAGGAAGTAATACTTGAAATGAAAAAATTAAAAACATCAAAAGATTAACATAAAATGAAAATGAAAAAAAAATTATTCATTTGGTTGGTGAACATTCACAAATCAAAATATATATTTCTTCTTTGGTTTGGAATATTCTTATCGCTTAGCAGTAATGCACAAGTGTGGACCTTGCAGCAATGTATTGACACAGCACAAGTATATAATAAAAATCTTCAAATAAGCCGGAACAACATGGCTTTGGGGAATGAAAAACATAGTGAATCTAAAGCCAATCTTATCCCAAAAATCAGTTTGAACGCCGATTACAAATATTTTGCTGAATTACCCTACCAATTGATGCCGCAATCAGCTTTTGGAGGACCAGAAGGAATGTATAAGGAAGTGCAAATGAGTGTGCCGCATAATATAAACGCTAATCTGCAAATGACAATACCGTTATACAATCCACAATTATATGGTGCAATCAAAGCTAGTAAAATAGCTTCTGAGTTAAACAGTCTTCAGTATAAAAAAACAGAAGAGCAGATTTATTTTGAAATCTCCAATCTTTATTACAATCTCCAAATTCTAAGTCATCAAAAAGCTTTCATCGACAGTAATCTAATAAATACCACTAAGCTACTTGATAACCTTCATTTACTGTATACAGAGCAAATGATAAAGAAAAGTGATGTTTCGAAAGTGGAATTACAGAAAGAACAGTTAACAACTCAGATTGAATTGGTGCGCAACAACTATGAACAAGTACTAAATGCACTGAAGTTTGCAATGGGAATCCCATATCAGCAAACGATACAAATTGATACTGAAATTGAAAAAAAAGAACTAATACATTACACCCCAATTTCATCAATAGATTTACAATTGGTGGTTGCACAAAACAAACTTCTTTCCAGCGAATTAAGTACATTGAAAAATTCACGTTTACCCACTGTCTCAATTTTTGGAAATTATGGACAAACTGGCTTCGGTTACGATGAAAAACCCAACAATTTTCTAAATTTCTATCCTACTGCTTTTGTTGGTTTGCAGCTGTCTGTTCCAGTCTTTAACGGAACAGTTACCAAATGTAAAATCAATCAGAAAAAACTGGAAATTAAAAATAATCAGATACAATTTGATATGGCAAAAGAGCAAAACCAAATGCTTATTGAAAATGCGACCCGAGTTCGGCTTGTAAACCGACAAAACATTGAAAATAGCCAGAACCAAATCGAACTGGCGAGCACTATTTATAACGAAATGGTATTACAACAAAGGGAAGGAACCGCTACCCTAACTGATATTCTCATGGCTGATAATGCCCTTCGTGAGGCGCAAAACAGCTATTTAATTGCCATCATCGAATTCCTGAAAGCCGATTTGGAACTGAAGAAACTAACAGGAAATATTTCATTAATAAAATAAAAACATAAACATCATGTTGAAAAAAATAATTTATGTTGTTGCCATTTTGGCACTCATAGCTTTTACTGTAATAAAACTTAAAAGCAACAAGGAAATTACCGAAAAGAGAGTTTATCAGTACAATAAAGAAAAGCCAATTAGCGTGCAGGTTATACAGGCCAATGCGGTTAATTCAGAAAACACATACACCTATTCAGGGACCTTTGACCCCGATAAAGAAAGTAAGTTAAGCGCTGATATACAGGGAAAAGTAACTGAAGTTCTGGTTGATTTAGGCTATTCAGTGAAAAAAGGGCAAACGTTGATTCAGTTAGATAATTCCCTTTTGAGACTTCAACTTCAGAGTGTTCAAATTCAGATTAATGGATTGGAAGCCGATGTAAAACGTTTTTCCGTTCTAGCAGCAGCCGATGCCGTTCAGGGTGTCCAACTTGAAAAAGCCGAATTAGGATTAAAAACTGCCAGAGTCCAAAAAGCCACTATAGAGGAACAAATCAACAAAACCACTATTCGTGCGCCATTTAATGGAATTGTAACCGCAAAATTTACTGATGTAGGAGCATTTGCAGCTCCGGGAATGCCTTTACTGCAAATTACCGGAATCTCCAATCTGAAATTCACCGTGAATATTCCGGAAAACAAATTAGCTCAATTCTCTCTTGGGCAAATATGTCAGGTATCGGCAGATGTTTATCCTGAGCTTTTACTTGATGCCAAAGTAATAATGATAGGTAGTAAAGCCAATATGGGAAACAGTTACCCGATTCAGTTCGCATTAAAAAACACAGCTGACGTAAAAATTAAATCGGGAATGTTCGGAAAAGTTAGAGTAAATATTGACAATGATAAAAATCAAATTAGCATTCCTGCATCTACAATGGTTGGAACCACCATTCAGCCACAGGTTTACGTAGTTAAAAACGGATGTGCCGTATTACAAAATATCACAATCGCCGAAAGAATGGAAGATAAAGTGCTAGTTCTGGATGGCATTTCAGATGGTGATCAAATTATTACTAATGGTTTTATTAATCTTTACGATGGTGCAAAAGTCACACTTAAATAATACGAACTATGAACATTACAGAAATATCTATAAAACGACCATCGCTGATAATTGTACTGTTTAGTGTTTTTGCACTGCTGGGAATTATCGGGTATAAAAACCTGAGTTATGAATTACTGCCCGATTTCAACCAGCCGGTAGTAGTAATAAAAACAATATATCCAGGAGCAGAGCCACAGGAAGTGGAAACTTCAGTTTCACGAAAAATTGAAGACGCACTGTCGAACCTCGAAGGAGTTGATTACCTCGAAACCAAATCGATGCCAAACGCATCAGTGATAATTGCTAACCTGAAATACGGAACCAATGTGGATAATGCCATTCAGGATGCACAGCGGTATATTGACAATATCCGAACTGACTTGCCTGCAGATATTCAGAGTCCAGTAATGAGTAAAGTTTCACCAAATGATTTGCCTATTATTTCGATTAGTGCGACCAGTAATTTGCCTGAAACAGAGTTTTATCAGAAAATGAAGGATGACTTTCTTCCGCAGATTCAGCAGTTGAAAGGAGTGGCAGAAATTACGATGCTGGGTGGTGAAGAACGTGAAATTCAGGTTAAAATTGATCAGGAAAAACTCAGGTTGTATAAAATCTCACTTTCGCAGGTGGTTGAATCCATCAACCGTTCAGGATTGGATTTACCTGCCGGAAAGGTACAGTCTGATAAAGTTAATAATTCAGTTCGATTGACCGGTAAGTTCGCCACAACAGACGACATTATGAATGTGCAGATTGCTATGCCTTTTCAAGGAAGTCCTGTGTATGTAAAAGATGTTGCCAATGTAATTGACGGAATAAAAGAAATTGAGTCGGTTAGCCGTTACAATGGAGTAAATGGTATTGGGCTTTTATTAAAAAAACAAGGCGATGCCAATGCTGTGGATGTTTCAAGGCTAGTTCGGAAGAAACTGACCGATATTGAAGAACAAAATAAAGAAGCCGGAGTAAAATTCATCATTGCCGATGATTCCACCGACAACACCATCGCTGCGGTTGAGTCAGTAGTTCACGACCTTATTCTAGCCGTAATTTTGGTATCTATGGTCATGTTACTTTTCTTGCGCAGTTACCGGAATTCACTCATTGTTCTTATTTCAATCCCAACTTCGTTAATAACAGCCTTTGCGGTAATGTGGCTGTTGGGATACACATTAAACCTGATGACCTTACTGGCAATGTCGCTGATAATCGGTATTTTGGTTGACGATGCAATTGTGGTACTCGAAAACATTCAACGACACCTTGATATGGGTAAAGAGAAACACGCTGCATCAATGGATGGCCGAATGGAAATTGGTTTTTCAGCACTTTCAATTACTTTAGTTGATGTAGTTGTATTCTTACCAATTTTATTCTTGCAAGTGTTTATTGCAGATATGCTCAAGCAATTTGCGGTGGTAGTAATCACTTCAACTTTAACCAGTTTACTCGTTGGGTTTACATTAACTCCCTGGTTGGCATCGCGCATTGGCAAAAAAGAAGACTTACAGCCTACTAATATATTTAACCGTTTTTTACTTTGGTTTGAACAACAATTAGAAATCTTTATTCAATGGTATGGAAGGCTATTAAGTTGGGTGTTGAATCACAAAATCATTTTTACTGGCTTTGTAATCTTATTACTGATTTTGACTGTCGGAATAATGAAACAGGGGATCATCGGAAAAGAAATGATGTCGACCGGCGACCAAGGGAAATTCCGCCTCAACCTTGAATTTGACAAAACAATTACCGTTCAACAAAATAACATTGTTTCACAGCAAGTTGAGAATTTTATTCTACAACACAATGAAGTAGCCACTTTGTTCAGCAACATTGCTGGTCCGAGTACAGGAATTGGAAGCCTCGGAGTTGGTTCGGCTAATAAATCGGAATTTACAATTCAATTAAAACCCGAAGATGAGCGGGATATTAAAACTGAAGCTTTTATGAAATCGCTCCGCAACGAACTGGAATCAAAATTTGCAGGCATCAATTTCTCAATGGCATTTATTGGCTTGCTACCCAAATCAGCACCCATAAAAATAACGCTGAGTGGAGCCAATCTTACTGAAGTAATGAATACAGCACAAAGTCTGCAAGCCGTAGTAGAAAATCTGCCGGGTGCGGATAATGTTCAACTTTCAGTTGTGGAAGGCAACCCAGAATACAAAGTTATCCCTAATAAGGACAAAATGCAGCGTCTGGGTTTAAACACGGCATACGTTGGAACAAATTTACGAACTGCTTTTACAGGGAACGAAGATGCAACATTGACTGAAAACGGTACAGAATATCCGGTGCGGATTTGGCTTGATGATTTCGACCGGAAGAATTTTGAAGATGTTCAGAACCTGACCATCATAAATCCAATGAACCTGCCAATTACAGTATCACAGTTTGCAGAAGTAAAACAAGATAATTCACCTTCACTTTTGGAGCGGCTTGACCGACAGCCATCGGTAACACTTACTGCCGAATCGTTTGGTCGACCTTCTGGGACACTTGCTGGTGATGTAATCGCATATCTCGATTCACATCCTCTTCCCGAAAATGTAAAACTAACATGGGGTGCCGATATCAAAACTCAAAATGAAAGTTTTGGCGCACTTGGCTCTGTATTATTGATTTCTTTCATACTTATCTACCTTATCATGGTGGCTTTGTACGACAGCTTCATCTATCCATTTGTAGCACTGTTTGGAATACCAGTAGCTGCTATCGGTGCTTTCCTCGCCTTGAATTTATCGGCTAACGATATCACACTTTTTGCACTTTTAGGATTAATAATGCTAATGGGATTGGTCACCAAAAATGCCATTTTAATTGTTGATTTTACCAATAAGTTGAAAATGGAAGGGAAACACTATAAAGAGGCTTTAATTATTGCCGGGAAAGAACGCTTGCGCCCAATATTAATGACCACACTGGCAATGGCAATCGGAATGTTGCCAATTGCTCTCGCCAAGGGAACTGCTAGTGAATGGAAGAATGGATTAGCCTGGGTTATCATCGGTGGATTGCTTTCATCACTTATGCTCACGGTATTTTTAGTACCTGTGGTTTACTATATAGTTGATTCGATAAAAGAAAGATTATACAAAAAGAAAAAAATGGGAAAAATTAGATGAATACTACAATTGCATACTCTTCTGTTGTTGGCATCTTCTTTTCAAAACAATGAAGAAAAAACATTTCCTCTGACAATGAAAATGAGGAATTTGCGAAATGAGGACGGTGTAGTACAGTTTGCAATTTATAATTCCGACGGTACGCTTCCTAAAGAGAATTACCAAAAATACTGCAAAAAAAGTACTGAAGAAAATTAAAAACCGAAACGCAGAAATAACATTCACAAACATGTCTCATGGAAAGTATGCTGTAAATGTATTTTAAGATGAATATAAGGATGAAAAAATAAGATGTATTGACAACAGTAAAATAGCAATCTGTCTAAATTAAATCAGAGTAGGCTATACAACTTTGTTTGAAATTAGAAATGAAAAATTTAATAATAGTTTGCTCAAAGAATTAACTTTTGATTTAACAGATATTCTAGTCTTCGGATTAATTTCTAACGAGGAGATTAATTAATAATCTATAATTATTTTATATTAAATCTATTAATCTTAACTATCATCTAAATTACTAACGGAAACTCATTCATTGTATGAGTATACATTAACAACAGGTACAAATGAAAAAAAAAATTATCCTATCAACCATCTTTTGCGGGCTGTTTATTTCTGCTCAGAATCTATGGGCACAAAGTGAAGTTCAGGAAGACACGCAAATAAATTGGGCTATTGAAAATAATGTCGATATTTTCAGACCAATGTCAATGAAAATCAATAAAGACGATTTTCTAAAAATATTAGATATGCAACCAAGCTTTGCAATATACAAAGATAATTACTTTATAACAGGCATTCCTATTGACAAAGAAATTAATAAATATACAGCAAACGCTAAATTTCAAATAAGTTTTCGTCAAAGATTAACTAAAACAATTCTCCCGTATAATACTTTTTTGATGCTGACCTACAGTCAAAAATCTTTTTGGAATATTTATGCTAAATCTTCACCATTTAAAGATAATAATTATAATCCCGGACTGGCATTAATTAAACCAATAATCCACAATGATATGTTTAGAGGTATGGCAAGTATTGCATTGGAGCACGAATCTAATGGAAAAGACGGTCTGGATTCAAGAGGATGGAACTATGTAATTTTATCAGGAGTTTATTATATAGATATCCGTTTTTCTGTTCAAGTAAAATTGTGGGGAGGAATTTTAGATCCGGGAACTCCCGAATTAGTTGGCGATGGTAATCCTGATTTATATGATTACAGAGGTTTTGGATTAATTAATTTAAATTATAGAAGTCTCAATAATAAATTATGGATATCAGGAATGATTAATCCACGTAAAAAATTTGGAGATTTCAATACACAATTAGAGCTTAACTTCAAGCTAAGCCAAAATTCAAATCAATATTTATATATGCAATGGTATCAGGGATATGGAGAAAGTATGTTGGATTATAAACAATATAGTTCTATGGTTAGAATCGGTATTTGTATTAAATCACCAATGGGAAATTTATATTAAATAACAATAAAATGCATATTATATGAGATTAAATTTACACAATGAAAAAAACTTAAATAAGCAAGAAGAGAAGAAACAATCTTTATTTAGCGACAGAGAAAGAACAAACATTCTAAAAAAAAGAGAACAACAAACGATTATGTTTTTAGTACAAAGAATACCAAAATGGATGAATTCTGATATGTTGACATTAATTGGTTTTTCGGGAAGTGTAATTGTATTTCTGGCGTTTGTATGTGCGGCATATTGTAATATTACATTCTTACTTTTTGGAGTTTTAGGTTTTGCCGTTAGTTGGTTTGGCGACTCTTTGGATGGTCGTTTAGCGTATTATAGACATTTGGAACGAAAAAATTATGGTTTTGCACTTGATATTATCGTTGATTGGCTGGGAATTATATTGATTGGGCTAGGTTTTAGTATTTATATGAACGGCATATACAAATATTTGGGTTTTGGTTTTGTAGTATTCTACGGCTGGGAAATGATTATAAGTTTAATTAGATATAAGCTTTCAGGGAAATATTCCATAGATTCAGGAATATTCGGTCCAACAGAAGTCAGAATTATTATTTCTTTAATTCTGATTATTGAAATCTTAGTTCATAACTCAATAATTTATTTCTCGATATTTGCTACTCTCGCATTGTTTATTTCGGGTACTATAGACACTAAAAAACTTTTAAAACTGGGTGATGAATCAGACATTCGTGAAAAAAAGACTAAATAAACAAATATGGCGTGAACTTTTTGTCTTTATTAAAGCACAAATGTCGTCATTAATTGGTGGAATAACAGATTATTTTATTATGATTTTTTTCACCGAAGTTTTTCACATACATTTCACAATTTCAATTATTATTGGAGGAGTTATAGGTGCCATAGTAAACTTCACGATAAATAAAAGTTGGACATTTTTCACTAAAGAAGCCACTTATTCTCATTCTGCTTATATTCAATTATTTAGATTTACAATTGTAGTTTTGAATAGTATTCTTCTGAAATCGTACGGCACTTATTTAGCCACAATATACATTTATAGAAATTATAAGATTGACCGTATAATAATAGACTTTATTATTTCGTTGGGATGTAATTTTCCTCTTCAAAAATATTGGGTATTTAAAAAAATCATGTACCAAAATATACCAAAATAGCTCAAATGCCTGTCTCCCAAACAGACAGGGTTATAGGGTTATTTTTGTCTTAGCCCCCTAATTAACTGGACTAATTTGTAGAATCAATTTAGGACAT
>CALCBD010000037.1 GCA_937897985.1 uncultured Paludibacter sp.
GCAGAGAACATGAGAAATAAATGAAAAATCTCCGTGCCCTTTGCGCCTTAGCGGTTAGTTTTTATTCAAAATGATAGAGAAAAACGATATTGGCTTCGAGCGCAGGTTTTTTACTACCTTCAATTTCGAGTATTGCAAAGATTTCAGCTTTTGAAACGCCTCTTAAATTCACCAGCGATTTGAGTGATGCTCTGCACCTGACTTTGCTGTCGACAGTAACCGCCTGCATGAATCTGAGCTTTTCAATCCCGTAGTTCACAGTGAGTTTCGAGTTTTTTACTTCCACAATTTGCTCCCAGAGGAAAGGTAAAATGGAGAGATTTAAATAACCATGTGCGATGGTTGTTTTAAACGGACTTTCTGTTTTGGCTCTTTCGGGATCAGTATGAATCCACTGATGATCGTGTGTGGCATCTGCAAATTTGTTGATTTGTTCCTGTGTAACTGTCATGTAATCTGAAGTTCCCAATTCTTTGCCTACATAATTGCTGAATTCCTCAAAGCTGTTTATTGTTATCCTGCTCATTTCCTTTGTTATATATTTTTATTCGTTTTATTTGCACATTATTGCTTTGAATGTGCAAATATATGATTTTTATTTATAACGTGCAAAGTGGATTCTGATAAAATATTGTCCTGAATTTATAAGGTCTTAAAGGTTAGCAATTCAGCAATTCGTCAGAAAAAAATTTTTTATTTCAGTTTTTTTCCGAGATGCTCTATATCTCTCAGCCAGTTCATTATTTTATATTCAGGTGCGGTTTTAACGGGGCCAATAGTGGTTATTCTGACCGGATGGAATCCGCAAAAGCCCAAAATATTTCGCTTCATGGTTATGTGACCGGGTTGCCCGTATCGAAAATAATAATTAAATCTTGTGGAGTTCATGGTAACAATTACTCTTGCTGATTTTCCGGTGAGTAATTTGTCCATTTGAAGTGAATCTTTTCTGAGTTTATAAGCAAATCCGGGAATAAATACCCTGTCAATAAACCCTTTTAGTAAAGCGGGATAAGTTCCCCACCAGTTAGGATAAACCAATACAAGATGGTCTGCTTTTTTAATTTCATTTTGAATTTCAACAATATCGGGCTCCAGTTTAAAAAACGGGCTATTATGGAGTCGGAGCAGGGGATTGAATTTTAATCCGCAAATGTGTACCACCTTGCATTGAACTCCTGCAGATTCAGCTCCTTTTTGATAAGCCATCGCAATTTCGGTACAAAGGCTTTTTATTTCAGGATGTCCGTTAATAATTAAAATTTTTTTCATGATATTCTTTATTAAGGGTGAAAAATCGCTCTTTGTGAAATGTTGGTTAATTAGCTTAGGATCAGTAAGGATTAAATTTTAAGTTAATAGTTTTTATCTTTCTTTTTTGGTTTTAAATTAAACGGAAATTAAGTTCGGATCATTTCACGGCTTTTTTTATTTTTTATCGCCCGCATCTGCACAGATCTGTATATCTGAGTTTTGAGCATTTTAAAAAGCCTGTTAATTTTTAAGTTGTTTTATCTGATGCAAACCTACAAATTAAGTGTGTTAAATCCAAATATTTTTATAAATTTGTTGTTAAATCTTAATTTTTTCTCAGTCGCTTCATCAAATAAATTTAACATTCAACCAAAATAGTCGTCCTTACTGGTTAAGAATTTGAATAAATGTTATTACATTTGTGCAGCAATTTATTATTTTGCAGCGGTTTGCAATTCTGTTTACCTGCACATTTGGCAGAATAAAATTGTAATTCGCCCGTATTAAATTTTGTAAACCGTATTATATCAGCTATTTATGAAACATTTGTTTTTTATCGGAGTTTTTTTATGTTTTATTTACAGTGTTACTGCGCAGCAACTTTCATTCAGTGATTCATCGGTTGTTAGTTTAGTTACCTGCTCGCCCGGTGAAGAAGTATATGCCAAATTCGGTCATACCGGTATAAGAGTGTCAGATCCTGTCAGCAATATCGATGTGGTATTTAATTACGGGATTTTCAGTTTTGATACCAATGGCTTTTATTATAAGTTCATTAAGGGTGAGACAGATTATTACCTCGGATTAAGTTCAACGTCTGTATTTCTTAGTGAATATCAAAGAAGAAATTCAATGGTATGGGAACAGGTACTCAATTTAAACACAAATGAAAAAAGGACATTAATCAACTCGTTGTTAGAGAATTACAAACCTGAAAACAGGATGTATCGTTATAACTTTGTGTTTGATAACTGTGCAACCCGTCCGCGTGATAAAATTCTTAATTCGGTCGATGGTTTTGTCCGCTTTGGTACCGACGAAGACCCGAAAACTTTCCGTCAGTGGGTTGGAAATTATGTCGGGGAAGAAAGCTGGTTGAAATTTGGTATCGATATGGTGTTCGGGATCGACGCCGACCGCGAGTGTTCTCAGTTCGAAAGTATGTTTTTGCCTGAAGTGTTAATGGTTGAAATGCAGTCGGTATATATTGATTCTCCCCGTTTAAAATCGAAAAGACCGTTGATAGGCAATAAAAATGTACTTGTCGATGCTCAAAGTGTTGTCAGGGTTAAGGAAAGCTGGACGAAAGAGCCACTGTTTGTGTTTTGTATAATTTTTCTGATAGGTGTTGCAGGTTTGATTTTCGAGTTTAAAACCAAACATTATAAACCGGTTATCGATTCAGTGCTGTTGTTTCTGACCGGTTCTGCTGGTTTGATTCTTTTTTATCTGATGTTCATTTCGGTTCATCCTTTGGTAAAAAACAATCTGAATTTATTGTGGGCTAATCCGCTTAATTTTTTCATGGCATTTCTGATCTGGGTTAAACCATTGCGTAAAACCATATTTTATTATCAGATTTTTAACCTGTTTTTATTAGGTCTGGCACTTGTTGCACTTGCACTTTCAATCCAGTCTTTCAATGTGGCTGTATATCCTGTTATTGCATTGTTAATCATTCGTTATGCCCGCTGGATTGTTCGTACCAAACACAAGTTTGAAAGGAAATCGAAATATCAAAAATCAAAACGTAACTAAAAATTACTTCAATGAACTCACTTCGCTATGTGGCATTGATTCCCGCCCGGTATGCTTCGACGCGTTTCCCCGGAAAACCTTTGGTAAATATCGGGGGTAAAACCATGATTCAAAGGGTGTATGAACAGGTGAAACTTGCTGTTGAAAATGTTTATGTTGCTACTGACGACCAGCGGATATATGATGCTGTAATTGCTTTCGGAGGCAATGTAATTATGACATCTGACCGGCACAGGAGCGGGACCGACCGTTGTTTTGAAGCATTCACCAAATTAGACGAATGGTTTGATGTAGTCATTAATGTTCAGGGTGACGAACCTTTTATTCAACCTGTACAGATTGAAACATTAATCAATTGTTTTGACGATGACGATACTCAGATTGCCACGCTTGTTAAAAAAATCGGAGTGAATGACATTGTTGTTTTATTCAATCCTAATTCGCCAAAAGTGGTACTTGACAATAAAAACAATGCGCTTTATTTCAGTCGCTCTCCGATTCCTTACAAACGGGGAACAGATGAAAGTAAGTGGCTGACCGAACATGAGTATTATAAGCATATCGGAATTTATGCGTATCGGTCAGAAGTACTGGCCGAAATAGTAAAATTGCAGCCATCAAAACTGGAGATTGCCGAATCGCTTGAGCAGCTCCGTTGGCTCGAAAATGGTTTGCGTGTTAAAGTCGGATATTCGGATGTGGAATCACAGGGGATTGACACCCCCGAAGACCTCGAAAAAATAGCGTCGTTATTGTAAATAAAAAGAGGCTGTCTCATCAATTGATTTTTTCCACAACCTACTAACAAACTGTAAGAGATATTTTTGAACGCAACGACCCAAAGTCGCAACGACTCGAAGAAAATACTTTTGCGGCTTTGTGCCGTAGCAACTTAGCGTTCAAAATATGAATTATTCAATACTCATCTTACAATTTATAACTTTATGAAATTGTAGAGCGTCTTTTGAGACAGCCTCTTATTGTTTTGTAAATGAGCGTAATTTCAAAATCCGCGTTCTGTAGCTTTTGTATCGTACGACATTTATTGTCTCACACTACTATAAAAAAAGTTTACTGAAACGAAAATTCAGTAAACTTTTCTATAATAAAATGATAATAAGCTTTCAAATATTTTTACCAACTATTTTTGACATATATACCTTTTAAGGAATAATTTCCGCAAAATCGCTGACGTGATTGTCCACATAAGCAGCAATCAGCGATGTTTGTTCTTCCTCAATGTCAAAATATATTTCCTCCAGATCGTCGAATATTTCAAAATCCACATACATGGCGTTGAATTCTTCTTCGGTGGTTTCGCGCTCAAGTTCGGATTTATTGGGGTCGTAAATTTCTTTTGCCTTGTAAATCAGTTTTCCAAGTTCCGTGGCACCGAATTGTTTCATGGCTTTTGCAAACGGGTTCCCGAAAATATAGCTTCCATAACCGTTTTGTATCAATTGTACGAAACCTCCCTCTCTCATTTCTGTGCTGAAATAATGCCATGCCAGCAGGCTGTGTTGAGAGCCGTTCAGTTGATCCATGTTTTCGGTGGTTAGTTTTCCGTCAATTGCCTTAAGGTAAGCATCAATAAATACCTGCAGGAATTCATCCATGCCTTTTGCAGCTGCTTCAATAAGCAATTTTTCCCTGATTTGGATCATTTTTTTTGAATAATGAATTGTTTAAATTATTTTTCTGTAAAACTGAACAGTTTACATTTTTCATGTAAATTTTGAAACAGCAGGTTTTCAGTTTCCTGAACCGGTTATTCAGTTAATTAACAAGTACTTCAGCACTATAAGCCGGCACTGAAAGTTGAATGCGTTGATTTGAAATGCTGAAATGATTTCCAAAAGTTGCTTTTAAGTCAGCGGTTTTCAGTGCTGCCGGCATTTCGGTTTCAAAAGTACAGTTATTTGCCGAATTGTTGATGAATATGATTGCTTCTTTTTCAAAATATTTTCGTGCGTATACCCAGGTGGAAGCTGTTGTCTTAATATTGATAAAGTCGCCATACATCAAAACGGGATTACTTTTACGAAGATGTGTCAGTGTTGAAACGTTTTTCCATAATTCTGTTTCACGTTTATTCCAGCCATCGAATCGCATCATGCGTCTGCAGTCGGGGTCATTGGCACCGGTCATTCCGATTTCGTCGCCGTAATAGATAACCGGAACTCCGGGAATTGTCAGGTTAAATGTGTGGAAAAGCAGAAGTTTATTATACGCTGTTGTATCAGTGATGCCGATTTCGCGTGTCCAGGCTACAATTTTGGAATCTTCTCCGGGTTTAATATCTCCCGAAGCCAAAGCCATAAAGCGTGGTTTATCATGATTGCCTGAAATATAACCCATCAGATTGTGCGTTCCGAATATATTCAAACTTGAGCTCAAAACATCATTTACCCGTTTCAGATCGCCTCCACCCATACCGGCAAATGTAGTGTTGGCAATATCATAAACGTTGAAATCGAATTGTCCGTCGAGCATACCAGTGGTCAGATAGCTTGCAATCAGCTTCGAACTACCGTATGTTTCTCCGATTTGATAGGGTGCTTTTCCCTTCAGTTCACGTTTCAGCTTAAGTGTCAGCATTCTCCAGAATTCCTCATTAATATGTTTACATGCATCGTGACGGAATCCATCTAATTTAAACTCTTTCATCCAGAACAATGCTGAATCTGTCATCATATTCACCACTTTTGGATTCGAATAGTCAAGCGATGGCATAAAAGTGTCGAACCATGTTGTGAGTCTGTATTCGTCCCATTTGGCAACGTTAAGAGTGCCATCGGGCAGGTGAAGCGGAGTGGCATATTCAGGATGTTGTTTGTAAAGCGGATGGGCTTCGTGAACATGATTGGCCACATAGTCGAGCAAAATATTGATGTTGTGATCGTGTGCTTTTGATACCAGTGTTTTCAGCTCATCATTGGTGCCGAACCTTGTGTCCACCTTCGATGATGATATGGGCCAGTATCCGTGATAGCCAGAGAATTTCGTCTTTCCGATGGCTGAATATCCGTATGGTTCGAGCGGGTTCTGATTCAAAGGTGATACCCATAGGGTGTTGACCCCGAGTTTATCAAAATAACCTTCAGTAATTTTTTGTTGTAATCCTGTCAAATCGCCACCCCAAAAGTCAACTTTATGCTTAACGTCGGGTCGGTTGAGAGGTTTGTCATTTGATTTGTCACCATTCATAAATCTGTCCACCAGCATGAAATACATGATTTGTGAATATTTATCCGAACGCTTTATGTCGGCAGCATTGTCGATAACTTTCCCATACTGTAGCGGCACCAGAATGTCATTACTTACACCGTATGAATTACTTGCCCATACCCTGATGAACGAACGTTCTGATTTTTCGGCTTCAAGCGGGATGGTGATTGCAATTTCTCCCGGATTAGTTTTGACAAAAGCCGAGGGCAAACGGTAATTTTGCCAGTACGCAAATACCTCGTTTACTTTGTTCTGTGAACTGATTGTTATTGCTTTTTTGGTAAATTTATCGGTCAGCAATACAGGAAAAGAATCGTTTTTACCGGGAATCTGCAGAATGGAATTGAACTTTCCGAAACCATTATCCACTTTTTCCGGATTGTCAGGATCGTGATTCTGATCTCCGTCAAGCACCATCTGGTACAAATATGAACCCGGACTGAGATTCAGATTGATTTCGTATAAGTTCTTGTCGTTCAGTTGTAAATCGGGCATTCTTGAAGGAGTCCAGTCATTCATCTGGCCTGCAATCTGAACTTTTTTATAGGTTTTACCGTGAGCATCGAATGTAAAATGATAGTCGGTTTTGTCAGT
This sequence comes from uncultured Paludibacter sp., assembly GCA_937897985.1. GTDB lineage: Bacteria > Bacteroidota > Bacteroidia > Bacteroidales > Paludibacteraceae > Paludibacter. The sequence continues at coordinate 6,835 of CALCBD010000037.1, forward strand.
CTTACGGCAGGGTACCGAAAACGGAACACCCTTCAGCCAGATTTTCAGATCTGTCATTTGCTCCATGTCTTTTCCGACCGTGAGTAATGCGGTTGTTTTATCAGCCGAAACCTGTACTTTGAGCTTGTTGCTTAAGCAGGTAACTGAGTCAATATCAGATATATTTAAAATAAAATCCTGTAAATAAACTTTGTTCTCACCTGTTTCAAGTGTGAGTAAAGTGTTGAGATTGATGTTGTTTTCATTTGCAACAGGCAAATTCAGTTTGGGCTGACAAGCCGACAGAAGAATGACTGCAAAAAGTAGGATGTTGATTCTTTTCATATTGATATTGAATAATTATTTAAAAGACAGGTCATTGAAAATTATTTACAAAAATAGCTATAGAAAGTTGTATCCTGACTTTATTTTATGAATATAGTTGAAATTTTTTATGCAAACGATTTAGTTGCTTGTGTAGGATGATTATCCCGTTGAAAATCAAAGTGCTGAAAATATTATACAATGGGGTAATGTTTGCAAAAAAAAGAATCAGGTGATTCATTTGCAAATGAATACAGATGATGAAAACTGCTGGTTTTTGGAATCTGACATAAACACTGAATTCCTAATGATTTTATAAATTGATCAGACTACATTAACTGAAAAGTTACGGTTGATCTTGATACATATCCGTAGAATAAACATAGAAAAACCCTTGCTGCTAAAATTGCAACAAGGGTTTGAGTTTATTTTGAGTCCACAGGATTTCGCCTGCGGGAAGATAGTTCATCGATAATTCATAATTTATAATTCATAATTAGCGATTTACTAATTAATTGTCAGGATTATAATTAAGAATTATGGAGTTGATTTACATCATTCCTCCCATTCCTCCGCCCATAGGCATTTGAGGGGCTGGATTTTCTTCTTTCTTGTCGGTGATGACACATTCGGTGGTCAGGAACATTCCGGCAATTGAAGCTGCATTTTCCAGTGCCACACGGCAAACTTTGGCAGGATCGACCACACCGGCGGCGTACAACGATTCGTAAACATCGGTACGTGCATTGTAACCGAAATCGTCTTTTCCTTCGCGTACTTTCTGAACGACTACCGCGCCTTCTTTTCCGGCGTTAAATACAATCTGACGCAATGGTTCTTCGATGGCGCGTTTTACGATTTGAACGCCCAGCGCTTCATCTTCGTTCACGGTTTTTACATTGTTCAATGATTCAATAGCACGGATATAGGCTACGCCACCTCCGGGAACAATTCCTTCCTCAATAGCTGCTCTTGTTGCACTCAATGCATCATCCACGCGGTCTTTCTTTTCCTTCATTTCTACTTCCGAGCCTGCACCGACATACAAAACTGCAACGCCACCCGACAATTTAGCCAAACGTTCCTGAAGTTTTTCACGGTCGTAATCCGAAGTGGTGGTTGCTATTTGAGCTTTGATCTGAGCAATACGGTTGGCAATCGAATCTTTTTCACCTGAGCCGTTTACAATTACTGTATTGTCTTTATTTACAGTTACTTTTTCGGCTGTTCCCAGCATTTCGATGGTTGCCTGATCGAGCGTAATGCCTTTTTCTTCAGAGATAACAACTCCGCCGGTTAATACTGCAATGTCCTCGAGCATTTCTTTGCGGCGATCGCCGAAGCCAGGTGCTTTTACTGCGCAAATCTTCAGCTGAGCACGCAAACGGTTCACTACCAGAGTGGTAAGAGCTTCGCTGTCGACATCTTCGGCGATAATCAACAACGGACGACCTGACTGCACGGCAGGCTCGAGTACAGGAAGAAGTTCTTTGAGGTTCGAAATCTTTTTGTCGTAAATCAGAATATATGGTTTGTCCATTTCTGCTTCCATTTTTTCAGTGTTGGTGACGAAATAGGCCGAAATATATCCGCGGTCAAACTGCATACCTTCCACTACTTCAATGGTTGTGTCGGTGCCTTTGGCTTCTTCTATGGTGATTACTCCGTCTTTTGAAACTTTACGCATTGCATCTGCAATTAACTTACCGATTTCTTCATCGTTGTTGGCCGAAATGGAAGCTACCTGTTCGATTTTATCATAATTGTCGCCCACTAACTGAGCCTGCGTGGCAATGTTTTTTACTACTTCAGATACTGCTTTGTCGATACCACGTTTTAAATCCATCGGATTTGCGCCGGCTGTAACGTTTTTCAGACCGACACTGACAATTGATTGTGCCAGTACAGTTGCGGTTGTAGTACCATCGCCTGCATCTTCACCTGTTTTTGAAGCTACTTCTTTCACTAACTGAGCACCCAGGTTCTGGAACGAATCCTCAAGTTCAATTTCTTTCGCTACAGTAACTCCGTCTTTTGTGATGTGTGGTGCACCGAATTTTTTTTCAATAATCACATTTCGTCCTTTAGGGCCGAGTGTTACTTTCACTGCATTTGCCAACTCATCAACTCCTTTTTTCAGTTGGTCGCGTGCGTCGATGTTGTATAAAATTTCTTTTGCCATAATTTTTTAAATTTTAATTTTACAAATTAATAATCAGCATTTATCCCGTACATTAAATAATAGCCAGAATATCCGATTGTCTCATGATGAGGTATTTTTCACCTTCCCACTCCAGTTCGGTCCCTGCATATTTGCCATACAATACAGTATTACCAACGGCTACCACCATTTCTTCATCTTTAGTCCCGTTTCCTACTGCTAATACTTCGCCTTTTAATGGTTTTTCTTTTGCTGAATCGGGAATAATAATCCCGCTAACTGTTTTTTGTTCAGCCGGCGCTGGTTTTACCAATACGCGATCTGCTAATGGTTTAATGTTCATAATTTTGTTGTATTTATTTGTTAATATTTTAATGTTTTTCGGCTATTTAAGCATTTTGAATAATTACTTTTTTTAGCCGCGCTTTTTTTTAGCAGATTTTGTGCCAAAGGAAAAATGTGTTTTTTTTGACAGTCGGGAAGTGTCTCTGTCTAACCGATTCGGTCGTTTACTGCCAACTTGTCATTTATTTGTTTTGGTTTGGCAAATGTAAAGCAATTTATAAACGTCATACAATAGGAGTGAAGGTGAGTGCGAACATAGCCGGCGGGTCATTGCCTTTTCTGTCAATTTAAGTAAAACCGAAAATGCTGGGGTCAGGCGCCATTTGTCGATGAGTCTGAACCGCCGAAGTAACCGCGATTCGTTCAGTAAAAACGGATATCGTCCGGTTTGATAAAGCAAATAAAGGTTGCGTGTTGCTTCTTTAGTTTTTTTCAGAAAAGTCAGATTATCATCTAAACCTCTGTGAATTAATGGATTTTCTATCTGGATAAAATCATAGCCTGATTGATGTAGTTCATGCCCGAACAGCATATCCTCATGCCCGTATCCACGTATAGATTCATCAAAACGGATTTCGTCGAAAATGGATTTGGATATCAGAAAGTTAAAAGTTGAAAAGTTGTTTTTGTTTCTTTCGGCAGCCGAACGTGCTTCGCGGCAGCGTCCGTATTTTAACCTGAGACTGAATTCAGGTCGTTGATCGTTAGGGTCGTATGCCGTTCCGCCAATTACCACGCACTTTTCATGGCAAAAAGCAAGGTATTTTTCGATATAGTGGTTTGAACAAACTTCGGCATCGCCATCCATAAATAATAAGTGATCGTAGGTGGCGGTTGCTGCCAGGCGATTACGAATGGCTGAACGTCCTTTGTTCTCCGTCAGCACTATGTGTTTGCAGTGTTTCAGCTTTGCGACAGATGCATTTTTATCGACAAATAAGGTTGAACCGTCTTCAATGACGAGGATTTCAAAATCGATGAATTGGTCTGTTGCCTGTCGGTGCAATTCATTTACTAAGTCTGTAATGTCCTGGTTATAAGCCGGTAAAAGAATAGATAACATTGTATTTTTTTATTTAGATAAAAGAATGAAGAACCGGTGGAATTTAACTCTGAGTTTCGTGATCGGACAGTTTGTGTGCCGGATGTTGAAGTCTCCATAATAAATTCCGCAACACCATATAAAAAATCAGGCAGATAATCAAACCCGCTAAAACTGAAGCTTCGTACCATTTTGAAGTGGTAAGTGCCGAACCGAAGCTGACTGCTTTTTGTGAGATTTCCGGAAATCTTCTTATCAAAATCAGAGTGTTGATGTTTTCGGTTAAATCGGTCAGCCCGACAATGAACGGTAACCAGCGAATTCCTTTCAGAAAGGTGCCAAGCCTTCCTGAATTTTGCTCCGAAAATGCAAGAATAAAATATGCTAATATGCAATAAATCAGTATATAAAAGTTATCGGCAATGATGAATTTCAGGTATTGCTGCATCCCTGAGTAACCTATCAGGTTGAACAAATTGCGGACATCTTCGGGGCTGTACGACGTCCTGATGTCGAGCGAACGGACATCGGGCCGGATATTACTTACATCAAAATAAGGAAGCAGCCAACCAATAAAAACAGCATAGCCAAAGCCGAAAACAGCAATACGAATGATGATTTTTTTATTTTCCGGTGTCATTTGCATTTGGGTTGATGAAGCCGATACAAATATAACACATTCATTTTTTAAAATGGATGAATAGTACCTGATTTATTCTTTTTGTGGTTTTAAGCGGTTTCAAAAAAGCTGTTTTATACTATTTTATAGTTAAGATATTGGTTGCTTAACTTTATTTCCGATTATTTGTAATCGTGGAATCAATTTTAGTGTTAATTTTGTAGTTCAAAATAAAGTAAAGTAAAAATGGATAGATTGCGCTTTCAAAGTCTGGCAAGCGGAAGTAGTGGAAATTGTTATTTCATAGGCAACGCATCCTGTGGAATTTTGATTGATGCCGGAATAGGAGTGAGAACCATACGGAAATGCTTACGTAATATCGGGTTGGATTTCAGTAATATATGGGGAGTTTTTGTTACTCACGATCATGCCGACCACATCAAGGCAGTAGGCTCGATAGGCGAACGTTTCAAAGTTCCGGTTTACAGCACACGAAGGGTACACGAGGGTATTGACCGCAGTTATTGTGTGACTGAGAAATTGTTTGGAAGCAGGCGTTACATCGAAAAATTCGAAACAATAACTGTGGGTGATTTCAATGTTACTGCATTCCCTGTTTCGCACGACGCTACTGATAATGTAGGATATACAGTTGAATATAAGGGAAAAAGATTTACATTTGCAACTGATTTGGGTTATGTTTGCGAAAATGCTGCATTGCATTTACAACAGGCCGATTATATGGTTTTCGAAGCCAACTATGATGAACAAATGCTTGATGACGGAACCTATCCGGAGCATTTAAAAATGAGGATTAAAGCGAATACCGGACATTTAAGCAATGATCAGACCGGTAGTTTTCTTGCCGAAAGCTACAATGAACGAATGAAAAACATTTTTCTTTGTCATTTAAGTCGTCAGAACAATCTGCCGGGAATTGCATTTTCGACGGTCGAAAATTATTTAAAGGAAAAAAATATTAAAGTGGGAAAAGATGTACAACTGACTGTACTCGACCGTTATTTACCTTCTGAATTGTATATTTTTGATGAATAGTCAAAAAAAAATTCAGAAGCTTAAAATTTGATTTTTTGGATTCAGAAAAAATATTAAAAAACTCTAATTCAGCTATTATGCCCTCAAATTTAGTGATTATCCCTACTTACAACGAAAAGGAAAACATTGAAAATATAATACGAGCTGTATTTTCGCAGCCTGTAGTGTTTCATATTCTGATCATTGAAGATGGTTCGCCCGACGGTACTGCACAGATAGTGAAATCTTTGCAGACAGAATTTCCGACACAGCTTTTCATGGTCGAAAGAAAAGGAAAACTTGGTCTGGGAACCGCATACATAGCCGGATTTAAGTGGGCTCTGGAGCACAATTACGATTTTATCTTCGAAATGGATGCCGATTTCTCTCACAATCCGAAAGATTTGCCCCGTTTGTACGAGGCCTGTGCCGAGCAGGGCGCTGATGTAGCTATTGGCTCAAGGTATGTGAGCGGGGTTAATGTGGTGAACTGGCCAATTGGTCGGGTATTGATGTCGTATTTTGCCTCCAAATATGTTCGTTTTGTTCTGGGGGTTAATATTGCCGATACAACGGCAGGATTTAAATGTTATCGCCGTCAGGTGCTCGAAACCATTGAACTGGATAAAATCAAATTCAAAGGATATGCTTTTCAGGTGGAGATGAAATTCACAGCTTATAAGTGTGGTTTCGTTCTGAAAGAAGTTCCGATTATTTTTATCAATCGCGAACTCGGAACTTCGAAAATGAGCGGTGGAATTTTCGGTGAAGCGTTTTTTGGAGTTTTACAGTTGAAGTTAAACAGTTTTATCAGAAAATATCCACAAAAACCGAAAAATTAAATATGCCGTCATTACAGCTTATTAAAGATGCAGCTATTATTAACGAAGGCCGTGTGTTCACAGGGTCGGTGCTTATCGATGGTGAATTTATAAAAGCGGTTTATCAACCAACCGAAGAATTTGTTATTCCTCAGGGATGCAGAGTGATTGATGCAAAGGGTAAATGGCTCATTCCGGGCGTAATTGACGATCAGGTGCATTTCCGAGAACCGGGACTGACACACAAAGGTGATATTTTCTCCGAATCGCGCGCTGCTGTGGCCGGTGGTATTACTTCATTCATGGAAATGCCCAATACTATGCCTCTGACCACCACTATTGAGGCTTTGGAAAATAAGTATGCGTTGGGTGCCGAAAAGTCGATGGCTAACTATTCGTTTTACATGGGTGCAACCAACAATAATATGGATGAACTCCGCAGGGTAGATAAATCGAAAGTATGTGGAATAAAGGTGTTTATGGGTTCATCGACAGGGAATATGCTGGTTGATAATCACGAAACTTTAAGCAATATTTTCAGAGAAATACAAATGCTGATTGCAACTCATTGTGAGGATGAAGCAACAATTCAACAAAATAAATCATATTACAAATCATTGTTGGGTGACGATATCCCCATTCAGTATCATCCCCTGATTCGCAGTGAGGAAGCCTGTTACCGCTCGTCATCATTTGCTGTAGAGCTGGCGACGAAATACAATGCCCGTTTACATGTTCTTCATCTGTCAACAGCCCGTGAAATGTCACTTTTCAGTTCGGACTTACCGTTGAAAGATAAAAAAATAACCTCGGAAGTTTGTGTGCACTATCTATGGTTTTCGGATAAAGATTACGAAAAGTACGGGAACAGAATCAAATGGAATCCGGCTATCAAGACCGAAACCGACCGGCTCGCTTTGGTTGAAGCAGTCAATTCAGGGAAAATTGATATAGTGGCAACCGATCATGCACCTCACCTGCTGCGCGAAAAAGAGGGTTCGTGCCTGAAAGCCGCATCGGGTGGACCATTAGTACAGCATTCGCTGGTTTCAATGTTGCAAATGGTACAAAACGGATTTTTAAGCGCCGATAAAGTTGTGGAAAAAATGTGTCATGCACCTGCCGATTTGTTCCGCATCGATCGTCGCGGATACATCCGAAATGGTTATTTTGCCGACCTGGTACTGATTGACCCTCTAAAACCAACTACAGTTTCTTCAGGAAATATACTTTATAAATGCGGTTGGTCACCTTTCGAAGGAACTACATTTAATCAATCCGTTGTAACTACCTGGGTAAATGGCAATGTAGTGTTCGAATACGGAAATCTGAATGAGGAAGTAAGAGGTAAAAGGTTGACATTTAACTGCTGATTTTTTTACAGATAGTTGTTTTTCAAATTTATAAAAAATAGTCTTTTCAAAAATGAAATTAAATAAAAGATTTTTCGGATACGCAATTATCGGAGTCGCATTCGTGGTTTTTGCATTCATTTTCTATTCTCCTTTCAAAAAGAAAGCAGAATATATCCATAATGAGGGTAAAGCGCAGGGAACCTATTATTCGGCTACCTATGAGCAACCCGAAGGTAAAGATTTACAGCCTGAACTCGAAAAATTCTTTCATGACTTTGACTTGTCATTATCAACTTATAATCCGAATTCAGTTATCTCACGAATAAACAGGAATGACAGTATTGTTAAGACCGACGCCTGTTTTGAGAGAATGTTCGACGCCGCACAAAAAGTTTCTGAACACACTAACGGGGCTTTCGACATTACTGTAGCACCGCTTGTAAATGCCTGGGGTTTTGGATTCGGGAATCATGACCGCTCGAAAGAACCCGATGTAAGTAAATTCATGCCACTTATCGGGTTTCACAAGGTAAAGATTGAGAATCAAAAACTTATCAAGGAGAATCAGGGCATTATGATCGATGCAAGTGCTATAGCTCAGGGGCTTTCGGCCGACCTTATTGCTGAACTTTTTGAGAAAAACGGATGCAAAAACTACATGATTGATATTGGTGGCGAAATAGTGTGTAAAGGGCTGAATCCAAAAGGGAAACTGTGGCACATCGGAATAGATAAACCAATTGATGATGCCGAAAGTAATAAACAGGAACTTCAGGTACTTATCAATGTTACTAATGTCGGTTTGACAACTTCGGGCAATTACCGGCAGTTTTATTATAAAGACGGTAAAAAATTTGCTCACACTATCGATCCTAAGACCGGAAAGCCTGTTAGTCATAATTTGCTCAGTGCAACCGTGGTGGCTCCGAATTGTACCCTGGCCGATGGATATGCCACTGCTTTTATGGTACTTGGAGTCGACAGCGCAATGGCTGTTTGCCGGAGAATGCCGGATATGGACTGTTACCTGATTTATACTGATAAAGACGGAAAATACAGGGTGGTTTATACCGAAGGATTCAAAAAATACCTGAAAGAACAATGATTTAATTAACTTATCCCCTTTTTTATATTCGGGATTAAAGGTTAATTTGACTTTTTTGACAACAAAAAATTTATTTTATTTTTTTATTACCAATATATTAACTACTTTTGCAGTCCAAATTTCATTATGAAAAAGTACTCATTTTTACTTTTTATTTCTTTATTGCTCTTTGCTTCGTGCGGTGAATATCAAAAGCTGTTGAAGAGCACCGATCCTGAATTAAAATACACCAAAGCGGTTGAATATTTTGAAAAGGGTGATTTTATGCGTGCCGGTACTTTGTTCGACGAGATTTCGACTTACTACAAAGGGACAGACCGTTCGGAAACGGTATTGAACTATCTGGCAAAGTCGTTTATGGGTCAAAAGGATTATACTACAGCAAGTGAATATTACAGAACTTATGTGAAAACATATCCTAAGGGAAAATACATAACCGAAGCGAAATTTATGATCGGTTATTGTTTTTATCTCGATTCGCCCGACGCAAGGCTTGATCAGGATGCAACAGTAAAAGGAATTGCCGCTCTTCAGGAATTTATCGATTTATTCCCTGAAAGCGATAAGGTGCAGGAAGCTGTAAAACTTATTGATGAACTCACCAATAAGCTGGCTTATAAGGAATATCTGAATGCAAAACTTTATTTTAACCTTGGGAATTACCTTGGAAATAATTACGAGTCGGCTGTAATAACCGCTCAGAATGCACTGAAAAAATATCCGACCAACAATTATCGCGAACAGTTGGCTCTCATTATTCTGGATGCGAAATATCAACAGGCAGTTCAGAGTATCGAGGAAAAGAAAGCAGACCGTTACAGAAGTACGATCGACGAATATTATAATTTTATCAACGAATATCCTGACGGAAAATTCAGGAAACAGGCTGATAAAATTTTCAATGAATCAAAGAAAATAGTAAAAGATTAATACAAACGATTATGGACTACAAAAAAGTAAATGCACCAACCAATACAATTTCGCGCGATATGAGTTCGCTGAGCGAAAACGTGGGTAATGTGTACGAAACCGTAAAAATAATAGCAAAACGTGCCAATCAGATCAGCGCCGAAGTGAAATCGGAACTTGATAAAAAATTAGTTGAGTTTTCGTCAATGAATGAAAATATCGAGGAAGTATTCGAAAACCGCGAACAAATTGAAATCTCGAGATACTACGAAAAACTTCCGAAACCGGTACTTATTGCTACTCAGGAGTTTGTCGAAGATAAAATCTATTATCGAAATCCACTGAAAGATTCTAAACTGAAATAAATTTCATCTTATTCTGTTTTTGACCGTTAGTGTTAATTAACCGTCTGAATGACCGGATTTTTAGTATTGAAATTCCGGAACCTGACGGTGGCACTTAATGAAAATACGGGCTGAAACCGGATTTGTTACATTTGACATGTGAAAACTGCATTTTGATTGAAAATTAGTTTGTTAAAAAAAGGTAAGAGAATAAACGCAATTTAATTGCTTTATTCTTTTATCTTTTTTTATTGCTGTTCATTTCATAACAATTTTGTATTTTTGTCGTATATAAGTATGATATGCCGGAAATTTATTTCACATATCACATCATACAAAAAGCCATTTATTTGTCAACTATAATTGAAAGTTATGTTAAAAGCTAAAAAAATAATTTTAGGAGTAACCGGAAGCATTGCAGCTTACAAAGCGGCTTCGCTCGTTCGTCTGCTCGTAAAGGAAGGAGCAGAGGTCAGAGTGCTGATGACTCCGCTGGCAAAGGAATTTATTACAGCCCTTACTATGTCTACTTTATCAAAACATCCGGTCATGGTCGAATTTTTCAATCCTGAAAATGGTGACTGGAACAGCCATGTTGATCTGGGCAGATGGGCCGATGCATATCTGATAGCTCCTGCAACTGCAAATACTATTGGAAAAATGGTGGGTGGTGTGGCCGATAATTTGTTGCTGACTACTTATTTGTCGGCTAAATGTCCGGTGTTTGTTGCACCTGCCATGGATCTGGATATGTTCGCTCATCCTTCGACCCGCAATAACCTCGATACGCTCAGAAAATACGGAAACATTGTGATAGAACCTGTTACAGGTGAACTGGCGAGCGGTCTGGAAGGCAAAGGACGAATGGAAGAACCGGAAAAAATCATTCAGGTACTTGACAATTATTTTGAACCCAAGAATATGTTGGGTAAAAATATCCTGATTACCGCAGGACCTACTTACGAAAAAATCGATCCTGTTCGTTTTATCGGGAATTATTCATCCGGAAAAATGGGTTTTGCTTTGGCCGAAGCCTGTGCAAAACAGGGAGCAAAAGTGACTCTGATCACCGGTCCGGTAAGCCAGAGCCTGAAAAACAAAGAGATTGAAAGAATCAATGTTGAGTCGGCCGAAGAAATGAAAAAAGCAGTCATGTTGCGTTTCGGAAAAATGGATGGAGCCATACTTTGTGCTGCAGTTGCCGATTATAAGCCTCTTGTACAGGCAAATGAGAAATTAAAACGAACTTCCGACCATCTGCATTTAGACCTGCAGCCTACTACCGATATTGCTGCCGAAGTTGGAAAAGTAAAGAAACCAGAGCAATTTTTAGTTGGTTTTGCACTCGAAACCAACAATGAAGAAGCCAATGCAAAATCAAAAATGGAACGAAAGAATTTTGATTTCATTGTCCTGAATTCATTGCAGGATCCGAATTCAGGTTTTGGCTTCGATACCAATAAAGTCCAGATTATTCATCGGTCGGGATTGAAAAAGCAATTTGAGCTGAAAAGTAAATCGGATGTGGCACTCGATATTGTTAATGAAATCAATACGTTAATTTTCTGATATATATTCTGAATGCTACAGAAATAAGGCAGTTGTCGGGATGCATTCGTGATTAATTATCAATCATATAAGTTTACAGATTTTCTGAAATTTACGGTTTTACGCAACTAACTCAAGTTTTAAATTTGCCAACAATTGTATCGTCAAATATCCGCAAACGGAACAACCCGATTGATCGCTGAGTTCGCTTAGTAAAAGACTTTTAAAATTTTTTTACCGGTTGCGGGCAACTTTGTATTTATTGCCTTCAACAAAGTAATATTCAAATGTTACCAACTTATATAAACTCTAATTCTCTTAAATTTTTTCGACTAAATGATTCAAAAAACGAAAATATTAATTGTTAGCCTGCTGATGGCACTGTCGGCAAATGCTCAGGAATTAAACTGTAATATTCAGATCAATTCGGATCAGATATCGGGGTCTAATAAGTCGGTTTTCAATACTTTACAAAAATCTATTTCGGAGTTTGTGAATAACCGCCGCTGGTCCGAACTTACATTCAGCAATACAGAAAAAATTGAATGTACGATGAATATAATAATAAAAAGCGTTGATCAGAATGTATATACAGGCGAGATTCAGGTGCAGTCGCGGCGTCCGGTGTACAATACCAGTTATTTTACTCCTTTGTTCAACTTTAAGGACAATAATTTCACTTTCGAGTACAAGGAATTTGACCAGCTCGAAATGAATGAAAATACAATAACCTCCAATTTAACTGCCGTTTTGGCTTATTATGCTTATGTAATTATTGGTTACGACATGGATTCATATTCCCGTCTGGGTGGAAGTGCTTTTTTTCAGGCAGCCGAACGAATAGTCACTGCTGCTCAGTCGGCCGACTTAAAAGGCTGGAAAGCGTTTGAAAGTTCGCGTAACCGCTATGCACTGATCAATAATCTGACAGACGAGGCATTTAAAAAATATCGTAATTATTTCTATGAATACCACCGCCTGGGTCTGGACGAAATGTCGGGAAACATTGTCAACGGACGGGCCAAAATTGTAGAAGGATTACCGGTGTTACGTGAAGCTAACAGAGCCAGGCCGTCGGCAATTGTGATTGCTTCATTTCTCGATGCCAAGTCAGATGAGCTGATAAGTATTTTGTCGAAAGCCACAGAAAAAGAGAAAAAAGAAGCTGTACAGGTGCTGAGCGATGTAAATCCGACTCAAACTGAAAAGTACGAAAAAATTCTCAATTGAAACTTGTAATGAGTTCATTCTGAAATAAATGTATAAGTACGATTTTAGTCCGGTTTTGCCCGTGTTATTTGATTTCCTCCTGTTTGGTACCCGGCTTTAAAACAGATTTCAGAAACTAATTATTGTCTTCGAACGTTTTAATTTTTTATCAAAAAAATCAAAAAGAAATATGCTTCGATCGCTCTACATTTCAAATTATGCGCTTATCTCTGAATTAAATATCACTTTTGAAAATGGTTTTTCGGTTATTACAGGCGAAACGGGTGCGGGAAAATCGATTATTATGGGTGCTTTGTCGCTAATATTAGGGCAAAGGGCTGATAATAAACTTATAAAATCCGAAACAGAAAAATGTATAATTGAAGCTGAATTCGAAATTTCGGGCTATAAACATCTCGATCAGTTTTTTGCCGAAAATGAAATTGATAAGGATGGACCGGTATGTATTGTACGAAGAGAATTGTTAAGTTCAGGGAAATCAAGAGCCTTTATCAACGATACACCGGTGTCGCTTACCGTTCTGCGCGATCTGAGTTTGCAGTTGATAGATATTCATTCTCAATTTGACAATCTTTTACTTGCCAGCGAACATTATCAACTCAGGGTTGTCGATATCGTTGCCGGAAACAGTACTGCTTTTAACGATTATACAGGGCTTTATGAAGAGTGGCAGAGTTTGCTGGCAGAGCTTAAAAAGGTCGAAAAACTTTCGGAGAGTTCGGCAGCCGAAATGGATTATATGCAGTTTCAGTTCAATCAGCTGAACGAAGCAAAACTCAACGAAAACGAGCAATCAGAACTCGAAGCAGAGCAGGAAACCCTGATTCATGCCGGAGAAATAATGACCGGATTGTCGGGTGCAGTTCAACTGCTTGATGATGAAAATGCCATACTTCCGCAACTCAAAGAGGTGATCAGCGATTTGAACAGACTAAAACCTTTTTTCCCCGTTGCCGGTTCATGGGTCGACCGTCTGCAAAGCTCCTATATAGAGCTAAAGGACATAAAAGCTGAAATTAATACTTACAACGATAAAATTGAGTTTAATCCGCCCCGGCTTGAATGGATTGAAAACCGGCTGAGCGTGATTTATACTTTACAAAAGAAATACAAAGCCGCTACGGTAGCCGAATTGATACAAATCAGAAATGATTTTGAGAAACAGCTGCAAAAATTCGATTCCTACGACGAAGAAATTACCCGGCTGAATGCTGAAATCGAGACGATTTTCAAAAAAATAGTGGAATCGGCTGAGCAGCTTACCGAAAGCCGACGGAATGCCGTTATGCCAATCGAGTCGTACATGATTACACAACTCACTAAATTAGGCATTCCGAATGTGCAGTTTAAGGTTGAAATTCAACGGCTTACTGAATATACGTCTGTAGGGATTGATGAAGTGCATTTTCTGTTTTCGGCCAACAAAAACCGTGAGGTTCAACCTGTTCAATTGGTCGCTTCAGGCGGTGAAATGTCGAGATTGATGCTTTCCATCAAATCATTAATTGCCGATAAAACTGAATTGCCAACTATTATTTTTGATGAAATTGATACAGGAGTTTCAGGTGAAATTGCCCACCGTGTGGGCGAAATAATGCAACTCATGAGCAGGGAAATGCAGGTAATTACCATTACTCATTTGCCACAGATAGCCGGTAAAAGTGAACATCATTACCGGGTTTTCAAGGATGAATCGGGACTTCAATCACAAACCAAAATTGTGAAGCTTACTGCCGACGAACGAATGAATGAAATTGCTCAAATGCTGAGTGGTAAGAATGTCACTCAGGCAGCCATCCAAAATGCACGTGAATTGCTCGGAATGTAAGATATCATGACGACTATACAAACGTAATTATTTTATGGTGATTACTGAACTGACGTGACCGGCCAGCTATAGCTTCCGGGTTTCATTGTCATAAATGTATCTGAACCACTTATTTTCATCCTTACCACACCCGCCGAAAGTTCGTTAACCGGTATCAGTGCTTTCCAATCCATTGTTTTGAGTAATGCGTATGAAGTGGCACCGCCGGTAACAAAAATCTCGGTGACTGTAACCTGTTGCAGAAATTTTTGAACTATAGTACCAATTCTCTTACTAAGTATTTTCGGGCTGTCGGGAAAACCGGGGCTGGTAGGTGAGGTCGTAATCAGCAATTTCTTCGACCTGTTCCAGGCGTCGGTAAGCTCATATACCCAATTTTCAATGTCCTTAATATTGACTTCAGGGCTGCAAATCTTTTCGGGAATAGTGCGAACTGTAAAATTGTTTTCTTTTAAACTTTCAACGAACGATCTGCTCCCCGGATGTGTACTTCCCGAAATAAGCAGAAATTCATCAGGGAATGCAAAATGTTGATTCAGATTTAATGGAGTGCAGTTGAATTTTTTTATTAATACTTGTTCGAAAAAAGCTGCACTTCCACACAAAAGTGTTTTTTCGCCGGCCAGCTTAGTGCTTCTTACAAGGTCATCAACCGACGAACAGTCGGGCACATAAACTCCTTTACTGTTTATCTTATTAATGTCTCCTGTATGAATGTCAAACTTATGTTTTATGTCTGAGCGACTTAGCAAAATTTTTCGAACGGACGAATTGTAAGTGGGAAAGTCGGGGTCGTGTAAAAATCCTGAATTTTCGATTTTTTCTGAGCCGATATAATATTCACCATTCCTGATAAATCGCCCCGAAAGCGGATTTGCCGGTTGCAGGACGACTGTGTCCAATCCACCGGCTTCAGTTAATGCCGAAAGTTCGGAGAGGATATATCCGCGCAACGCAGAATCACATTTTTTAAAAATATAAAAATCGGGTAGCTGAAATGCAGTTTCTGCTATTTTTTTGTGAATTTCGCAGGCTTTATTCTCTGTCAGTGACCGGCTGTCTGTTGCAATGATACAGATGTCCGAATTGTGTGCCGGCAGCTCATCAATCCCAAACGAAACACTGAGGCCGTAGCGCAAACAAACACCTGCAATTTCGGCGGCACCTGTAATATCATCAGCGATTACCAGCATCATTGTTTTCTGTAATTTGACATCAAAATGGCATAATCAATGGCAACCAGCATAGCGTCGGGGGAAGCTATTCCACGGCCGGCAATTTCGAAGGCAGTGCCATGGTCCACCGAAGTCCGGATAATTGGAAGTCCCAGCGTAATATTGACACCTTTTACACTTTTCATGGTTTGCTTTTCGTTGTCCCATTTAAAACCCTCGAGTTTAAAAGGAATATGTCCCTGATCGTGATACATGGCCACACAACCATTGTATTTTCCCTGTACAGCTTTTACAAACATGGTGTCGGGCGGTACGGGACCTTCAACCCTGAAACCTGCTTTTCGTGCCTGTTCAATGGCAGGTATAATTTCATTAATTTCTTCATCACCGAATAATCCGTCCTCGCCCGCATGTGGATTTAAACCTGCAACAGCAATCACCGGATGCGGAATGCCAAACTGAATACAAGCATCATTCAATAATGAAATAACTTCGAGCACCCGCTCTTTTTTACATAAATCACAGGCACGACGGAGTGACACATGAGTTGTGGTATGAATGACACGCAAATTCTCATCGGCGAGCAACATGGCAAATTTTTCAGTATTCGTAAAATGTGCATATATTTCGGTATGACCCGAGAATTTATGTCCGGCACTATGAATCGAAGCTTTATTTATGGGTGCAGTTACCGTTGCATCAACTTCTTCCGACATGGCCAGAGCGATCACTTTCCTGACAGCTTCGAAAGCTGCATTACCTGCCATCGCCGATACTTCACCATATTTTAATGCAGATAAATCTACGTTTTTCAGATCAAAAACATCGATAGTGCCGTGTTCAAAACAGGCCGATTGAATATTCGTAACAGCATTTATCTTCATTTCCGAATTCAGAAAACCGGCCGCCTGTTTCATTACTTCAGCATCACCGATGACCACCGGTTTGCATTTATCGTACACATGAGCGTCGGATAGTGCTTTGACACAAATTTCTGGTCCGATACCGGCAGGATCGCCCATCGAAATACCTACGACAGGTAATTTTAATTTGTCTTCCATATCTGTGTTCAAGATTTTTTTGTTTAGTTGGTGTGTTTTGCAAATTAATTTTTAACAGCTCAATCAATGTGTAAACGGAATTAATTTTCGATACGAAATGCTGTTCCGTAAAATGATCTGCTGTATTTATAGTATTGTTTTATAAATATCTATGGCATCTTCCTTTGTTATTTTCGCCGGATTGTTTACCAGTAGCCGGGTGACATTCATAGCTATGCCGGCAAGTGCAGGCAGGTCACTTTCAGTTATTCCCAGGCTCGAAAGCCTTGACGGGATACCACATTTCCGCGACAGGTTTTCAATTAATTCAATGCCGGCGATAGCTGTTGCAGTTGCAGTTGCCTGTTTCTGAACACCCAGGGCTAAAGCAACATCGGCATGTCGTTCAGGCGATGCCGGAAGATTATAACGCAAAACAGCAGGTAGCAAAACTGCATTTGCCAATCCGTGTGAAATGTGAAATTTGCCTCCCAGGCCATAGGAGAGACAATGTACACCATGCGTATTGACCGGACCCAGACACAAACCGCCATACATCGAACCCAATGCCAGAGCCGACCGGGCTTCGGTGTCATTGCCGTTAATGTAAGCCCTCAGAAGGTGCTTCGAAATGAGTTCAATTCCCCTTAATGCATAAGTGTCGACAACAGGATGTGCATGTTTATTGGTATAAGCTTCGATACAGTGACACAAGGCATCAATGGCTGTTTCGGCAGTAATTTTCGGAGGCAATCCCATGGTCAGTGCCGGATCAATATATGCTGCATCGGCAATCAATGCTGCGCTTACTATTCCGCTTTTTGCTTCCGTTTTTTCGTTCAGCAAAATGGCTACGGGCGAAACTTCACTTCCTGTTCCGGCTGTTGTTGGGATGCAAATTAATCTTTTCGTGCGTTTTTTAAGTAAGCCGACTCCCACTACATCGGCATATTTTTGTTCGTTGTCTGTCATGGCTGCCAGCAATTTTGCCGAATCGAGTACGCTGCCTCCACCAGCTCCGATGACACAGTCGGGAAGGAATGATGCCGATTGCAAAAGCAACAGGTCAAATTGTGAAAATGTTGGTTCTCCGGCAAAATTGTAAAGTATGACTTCGGTGGTTTTACCTTTCTCTTTCAACTGATCAATAACCGGTTGTAATAAATGGATGACGGGAGGTGTAATTAAAAAAAGAATCCTGTCTGAATTCATGACCACCTCATCTTCTGATAGTTTGTTTACAGCATTGATTCCGAAAATAATTTTCCCCGGTTGTTGTAATGTTATTGTATTCATATTTCTTACTTCCTTACTTCTTAACTTCTTTACTTCTTTACTTCCATAACTTCCATAACTTCCATAACTTCCATAACTTCCATAACTTCCATAAATTCCATAACTTCCATAACTTCCATAACTTCCATATCTTCCAGGGCATCTCAACTTCTTTCCTCCCCGGCCATCAAATTAATCCGGTTTACTTTTTTTCTCAAAATATCCGTAAATAGTCAGATGTTCATCCGCAGGATTGGTTTTGAAAAATAAACTTGCAATATATCCGACAACAAATACAATGATATGACTATAAACACCCAGCATGTATTTATGTTGATGAAAATTATATTTTCCCAGATCAAGTATCAGATGGTCTCCCGTTTTGGTGCTGGTAAGAAGTGCATAAGCTGTAAATGCCACACAGGCAGTGATGCCGATATACAAACCCTGACGGTTGGCCCTGCGCGAAAGTAAACCAAGGAGGAAAATGCCTACTATTCCTGCCGAGAAAATGGCATATAATTCGAAAACGACACCAAGTACACCTTCGCCGCCCCATGCAACATACAAAAGCGCTACACCTGTCATTGCAACTCCCGAAACAAGCACAAGTAAACGACCAATTCTCAGTCGTTGTCTGTCGGTGCAGGCCGGATTGAAACGCTGATAAAAATCCTCCACACCTATGGCAGCAAGGCAGTTGGTATCCGAAGTTAATGTTGAAATTGCCGCTGCAATTAATCCCGAAAGCACGAGGCCAACCACACCGACAGGTAGTTTTGTGCCAATAAAATATGGAAATACACCATCTGCATTGATCCCTTCAGGCAAAGAAGCTGAACCGTTGTGATAATAAACATATAAAAGGCTGCCGATAAGCATGAACAGAGCCCAAACCGGAACACTTGTAAAAATACCGATGTAACCCGCTCTCTTGGCGTCTTTGTCGGTTTTGGCGGTCAGGTAGCGCTGAACGATGGTTTGGTCGGTAGTGTATTTTTGCAATGCATAAAAAATACCATTCACTACCATGACCCAGAATGTAAGCTCAACAAAACTGAAATTATAAGGTCCGAAATCGATTTTATGCATGGTCACTGCACCCGTAAGCATATCACCGGCACTTGCATTTCCGCCGAAAAGCAATATGATGAGACACAAAATACCGCCACCTATCAACATGAAACCCTGAATGACGTCCATCCAGATAACGGCTTCAATTCCCCCGAAAAATGTAAGAAGAATGATTGTAATCCCGAGTGAAACAATGTATGTAATGACCGGAAATCCTGTTAAACTGCTCATGGCCACGCTTAGTAAGTATAAAACGGTTCCCATTTTCGAAAAATGCGTAAAGATAAATGCCACAGCACTATACATACGGGCAAAAACCCCGAACCTGCGCTCGAAATACTCATAGGTACTCAACCTGATGACTTTCCGGAACAACGGAACAATGACCCATATAATCATAACCAGTACTATCGGAACCATTAAACCCTGTACGAGTAAAATCCAGTTCGATTTGTATGCTGCAGCCGGATAAGCTAAAAATGTAACACTGCTGATCAGTGTTGCAAAAATTGAAATGCCGATTGCCCATGCCGGAATGGTTTTATTTCCGGTGAAATAACGGTCTGAACTTTTCTGTCGGCGGGCAAAATAAAAACCTGCCCCGACAGTAAACAAAACAGAAATGCCGATGATGAGTGAATCGATCCAATGAATTGTACTTCCCATTTTAGAACTATTGTAAATTTAATTTTTTAAAATTTTCAGTGATCAGCTTCAGATCTTCCTCGTCAGACTCAGTGAGTGGAGGCATCATGGTAGGGTTACAGATTTTCTTAAGGTTCATCAACGATTTTAAAGCAGCGAGCGATTGTCCGAGCGTTCTGTCCTTTTGATATAAAGCCGCAATCTTATCTGTTTCGTCCTGCCATTTCGAGCATTCGCTCCAGTCTTTAGCGAGTGCAGCATTCATCAATTTTTCATACATTTCAGGGACGATATTCCCGGTACTCGGAACAATGCCGTCGGCGCCAAGTTGCAGACTGCCAGAGCTTTGTGCTCCCCAACCACAGAAATACGAGAAATCCTGTTGATCCCTGAATTTTTCGATAAAAGCTTTCATGCGATCGTAGTCACGTTCCGAATCCTTTAATCCGTAGATATTCCTGTGCATACTTAGTTCGTCAATTACTTCAGGTGGAATTGACATTTGAGTAGTGGCTTTGATGTTGTAAATCATTACGGGTCCCGAAATATTGTCGGCAAGGAAAGAGTAAAATAACTTCATTTGAGTCGGTGTCAGCGTATAATAAGATGGCAAAGTGGCGACCACACAATCAGCGCCGAGTTCAATGTATTTGTTTCCTCTTATGATTAGTTCATCCACCTGATTGCCTGTCAAACCTGCGTAAATGCATTGATTTTCAGCTCTTGATTTGACGGCTGTTTCAATTAGTTTATAACTTTCAGAAGCATTTACAGAACATGATTCACCGGTTGTGCCCAGTAAAAGTGGATGAATATTACAGCTGGCAAATGTTTTCATTATTCGTTCAACTGCTTCAATATCAATTGAAAAATCTTTATTGAGTGGAGTTATCATTGGTACCACCACACCCGAAAAATGTTTCTGCATAAAAATGTTGCTTTTTTGTCAATGACGGAATTTCGGGGATTTTGTACTGCTCAATTTCCGGATTCAACCAGGCAGGTAATCCGGTTAGGTTCGAGAGAATTCCGATTCGGGATGACAGAATTCCGGTTCGGGATGACAGAATTCTGATTCGGGATGACAGAATTCCGATTCTGTCATTCATACATTTGGCAGATTAAAAATCTGCCAACCCGGAACTCAGCAATCCGGAATCCGCCAACCGGGATTCAGACGACTTCTTTATAAGATTTTTCTCAAAAAATTGAAGCTAAAAAACGAAAAGGTATTTGTTTTTTTAAATTTTCAGGATGATTCGGGATGACAGAATTCCGATTCTGTCATTCTTACATTTGGCAGATTAAAAATCTGCCAACCCGAAGCTCAGCAACTCTGAAATCCGGAGGTGTCGGAAGAGTGAATTTGGCAGATTAAAAATCTGCCAACCCGAAAATCAGCCGACCCGGAGCTCAGCTACCCGGAATCCACCAACCCGTGCTTCGTGCAAAAAGATTCTGATATTTTTATTCACCGTTAAATCGGTAACCTATCCCTGATTCAGTAATCAGCAGACGTGGTTTGGTTGGATTGTCCTCAATTTTTTTTCGGAGTTGGGCAACAAAAACCCGCAGATATTGCGTTTGTTCGAGGTAGCTGTATCCCCATATTTCTTTTAAAATGTAGGTGTGAGTCAATACCCTGCCTTCGTTGACTGCCATCAGTGCTAATAATGAAAATTCTGTAGAAGTGAGTTTGATTATTTCGTTGTTTTTAAATGCAAGATGTTTCGACAAATCGATACTGAAATTCCCGAATTGCAATAATGATTTATTGTCGGCAGGCTGACTTTGGCGTATGGCAACTCTGATGCGTGCCATTAGTTCACCTGTTCTGAAAGGCTTGGAAATGTAATCGTTAGCGCCAAGGTCGAGTGCTTTCACTATGTCTTCTTCCGATTTTCGGACCGAAAGGACTATGATAGGATGCTGAAACCATTCACGTAGTTTTTTTAATACCTCAATGCCATCCATATCGGGTAGACCAAGATCGAGAATGATAAGTGAAGGACTGAATGATGCAGCAAGATTACATCCATCCTTGCCTGTTTCAGCTTCAATTATTTTATATCCGTTGGCCGAAAGTGTTATTCCCAACAGACGCCGAATCTGAATTTCATCATCAATAATCAGTATACTTTCCATAATAATTGTATTATTCGTTAATTGTCAGCCTGTCAATGTCCGAAATTTCTATAGGAATTTTTATTTTAAACTGGGCACCACCATTTTCATTGTTTGATGCTATAATCAATCCGCGATGAGCCTCCACAAACCCTTTTACTATCGACAATCCCAATCCCGTTCCTCCTGTCCGGTTTGATTTGCCGCGATAAAATTTGTCAAAAACCTGATTCAGCTCATTTTCGGGGAATCCACTCCCGTTATCATTAACAGTAATCATCAGGTTGTTGTCGTCCGTACCAAATTCAATGCTGATTACACTTCCGGGTGGTGCGTATTGAGTCGCATTAAGCAAGAGGTTATGTATCACCTGTTCCATCAGCCCGAAATCAAATTTCATCATGGGTAAATCATCGGGGATTAAAATATTGACCGAAAAAGGCTGCAACTCCTGATGCAATGTCTCAGTGACACGGTTGATTAAATCATGAACATCGCACCAGTCATACCTGAGTGAAAGTCTTCCTGATTCCAGTCTTGACATATTCAGCAGATTTTCAATCAAATGATTCAATCTGATGGAGGCAATATTGATTTCAGTCAGTAATTCGTGCTGTACTTTTTCGGGATATTTCTCTGCTAACAAAGTATCGGATGCGCCCATAATAGCGGTAACCGGAATACGTAATTCATGTGAAATAGAATTGAACAGTGTTTTGTAAAGTTTGTCCGATTCGTCCAGTAAAAAAGCTTTACGGGCTACATTCCGGAGTATTTCTCTTTCAAATTTTCCTGTAATCTGTCCCAGATAAGCCTCTAAAAACTGTTCTTCGCCATAGGTCATTTTTCTTGTTTGTTCAAGAGCCAGAACTCCGATTTTCATCTGAGTTCCAACCAACGGGTAAAAGGTATATTTTTGTGAAGAGCAGATTTCAGTAAACCGACCACATTTTACTGATTTTTCGTTGCAATACTTTATAGCCTTCCATTCTTCAACGGAAAATTCACGGACAACATTCCGGTCGGCTGAATTCAGTTCATCCTGTAAAATTACGACCGAAAATGACTCGAAATATTTGTTGATGCCTTTAATGACAACATCTTTTACATCGGTCATTCCATTTACCTCCGATAATTCTCCGGTCAGGCTGTAAAGAGCGTGAGTACGTTCTTCCCTTTTTCTGATTCGTTTTTCCTGCCGTCGCACTCTCGAGGTGAGTACCCCGTTCAGCAAGGCTATAATGAAAAACATAATAAACATGAGAACATCTTCGGTATTGTCGATATGGAATGTAAAATGCGGAGGTATGAAAAAATAATTCCAGATAAGTGCACTGAGTGTCGATGCCAGTAAAACCGGCCCCGTTCCGTAAAAAAATGCCATCACGGATACGGTAAACAGCAATGCAAATGAAATTACTCTGTAGCCGGCGGCATCACTTATCAAATAACACAAAAGGGTTGATAGTACTACAATCAGGGTGGTAATAACATATTCATTCCATTTTGATGTAAACGAAGGTAAAACAATTTTTTCCTTGTAGTTTCCTTTTCCGGTTTTATTTTTTGCACCGAGTATAACAACATGAATATCACCGGAATTTTTTATCAGCTGATTGATGAAATCGCCCCGGCGCAGATAAGTGAACAAATTATAGGTTTTGGGCTTTCCTATAATGATATGGGAAATTTTTTCGTGAAATGCGAATGATGCAACTCCTTTTGCTGTGTTGTAGTTGGAAATGATTCTGAAATCTACACCGGCTTTTTTAGCAGCACTGATATTTTCTTCAAGTATTCTGCGTTGACTTTTTGTTATTTTATAGGTATTTTCAACATAAACAGCCTGTAAAGAGGCATTCATTCCGGTGGCCAGCTGCTTTGCCCTGACTAATAATCCGGCTGATTGACGGGTGTGTCCCATTGCCACCAGAAAACGTGGTTTTTCCTGATTCAATACGTTCCGGGTTTCTGAATTATTTTCGTACATTGATGGTGACGATTTGCTTTTAGTTGAATGTCAGGTACGGAGCACCGGAGTGCCGGTTATATTTAGTGAAAATTTTATCTTAAAATTAAGCCTGTGTGTTTTTACTTTTTTGTTTCCGGAATTTCTTTCAGGAGCTTCTGTTTCAGTTTCAGAAAACAAAGTTAAATTCAATTTTCATTTATTGTACTGTTTTTTTGAAAATATTATTTCAGTTTAGGGTTTCCGCCCGAAAATGCAAACCGAAACAATGCCAGTACGGGAAAAATTTCGAGTCGTCCTACCCACATCTGAAATATGTAAATGATTTCGACCACCGGATGCATTCCGGGATCGGTGATTCCAACCGATAATCCTGCAGTGGATTGAGCTGCAGTGGATTCAAATAAAGCGTCGAAAAAGCTAAACTGAGCCGGGATAAAAAAAGTGCTGATAAAAGTACTAACTATCAGAATCACAAAAAACATGATGGCAAAAATGGATGCGGAGGCTAATTCTGAATTTATTTCGTCGGGCAACATTGTTTTTCCATCAAATTTCATTGTTCTGACGGTATTTGGTGAAAAAAATGTCTTTTTTATATGCCAGCGAATTCCTTTTTCGATAAAAACCGCTCTGTAAATTTTAATGCCGCCTACTGTGCCTCCCCATGCTCCTCCGATAAACATAGCACCGAAAATGATAAACAAAAATGACTTGTCGTCCCATGCATGTATGTTGGATGTTTGCCAACCGGTTGTTGAAATTGCACTGATATACTGAAAGATACCTTCGCGAAACGGGTTTGGTACTGCATGCGAATACATCAGCAATAGTGATAAAATAATGCTTCCGAACAGAAAGCACCACAGCAGCGAACGTGTCTGAACGTCGCGCCATATTTCGCTGATTTGACCTTTGTAAAAAACCCGGAAATAAAACGGCAGTGAAAATGATCCGAAAATCATTGGAAGCAGCAACAGATAATCCATGGCTTCGGAATGATAACCTGCAATACTGTCGTCGAGAGTGCTGAAACCACCCGACGATAAACCTGCCATGGCATGATTTATTGCATCGAAAATATTATCGGTGAAAGGATAGGAGGGTAGAATGAGTTTTGTTCCGGCTATCAGATACATAGTTGTTATTCCGGTAATTATCGCATACGATTTCCAGATATCCTTGGCTGTATCCATCACTTTAGTGCGCAGGTTGATGCCGGTCGATTCGGATCGGTAAAGCAGTTTTAAACTTCTTCCCGAATCATGTTTAATCATGGCCAGTGCCATTACTATAAAACCTGCTCCTCCGACCCATTGTGCAAACGAACGGTAAAAAAGCAGTGTCTTACCTACCGAAGGCTCGTGTACCGACATGGTGAGTCCGGTAGTGGTGTAGGCACTCATGCTTTCGAACAGACAATGAAGCGGATTATGAAAATACAATAAACTCGAAGTGTAAGTTGCACCAGCAGGTATAAAACGCAGCATCTCTTTTTCTGGTGTCAGGTACGAAATTATTAAAAACGGCAACCCACCTAATATGGTCATTGTGAGCCACCCTAATGCAGCAATAATGTAGCCGTGTTTATATTGTGGTTCAAGTGCTTCTCTGAAGAAAAAACTTAAACTCTTTCCCGACACAAATGAAATAGCTGCGGCAAGAAGAAATCCGGTTACTGAATACCATTCACCGTAAATAATCCCGGTTATCACAGGGATTAGTAAAATCAGACCCATCAGTGAAAAAAGATTCCCGATTTCTTTCAGAATTATTTGGTAAGACCTGTTTTTCATACATTTACATTCCTGAAAATAACCGGTAAAAATTCAGTTATTTTCAGCTCTTTTTTTAATGCAAATGTAGAACTGAAAGTATAAAGATTTTATAAAGAGAGCAGGTGAAAGTATTAAGATTTTGTATCGGAATTCTTCGATGTGTCGTATCAAAAAAAAGTAAAACGGACCATTTGTTGATCCGTTCTGCTATGCATTATTCATTTATTAGCCTGATTTCAGAAGTCACTTCGATGGCTTTTCTGTAGAGTGCTCCTACTCCACAGTAGGTTTCTTCCGACATTTTTACTGCTTTTTCGATTTTGTCTAAAGGTAAATCTTTTCCTGTGAAAGTGTAAATTACGTGCATCTTGTAATAGTGTTTCGGATTTTCATCTGTTACATCACCCTGTACTTCAATGTCCACTTTGCTGAAATTAATTCTCATCTTTTGCAATATCGAAACCACATCCATGCCTGTACAGCCACTTAATGCGACTAATTGTAAACTCTTGGGGCCCGGACCTGAGTTCTGACCACCGCCCGATTCGGGTGCATCCATCATTATTTTGTGTCCGTTGACATTTGCTTCAAAAGCAAGTCCACCTTTCCATGTGGTGTTAATTGTGTGTTTTACTGACATGTTTTTTTAAAATTTTCTGATAATACAAATTAGTTTTTTATATACTGTGCTAAAATTAAAAACGAAGATTTTCAGTTTAAAGCTTTGTTTCAATCTATCTTTAGAATTTCAAACAATTTTAAATTCTCATTGTTCACTGAAGAGTATCAGCTTAATCCTGAATCTATTCCTGAGGCAGGTATAAATTATTTTGGTTGGTTGAACTGTTTCTAAAACTAATTGCTATTTTTGTAAAAAAATAATTACACATGACACAGATAAATGAAAGACTGGCAGCACTCAGGGCTGCAATGGCAAAAGCAGGAGTATCAGCTTGTATTATCCCCGGAACTGACCCCCACGCCAGCGAATATATTGCCGAATACTGGAAAGAACGTGTATGGATTTCAGGTTTTACCGGTTCGGCCGGAACTGCGGTTGTTGCTGCTGAAAGCGCCGGATTGTGGACTGATTCCCGTTATTTTCTGCAAGCTGCCGACGAGTTGTCCGGAAGTGGTTTCGACTTGATGAAAATGGGACTTCCTGAAACTCCTGATATCATTCCATGGTTGATGACTACGCTCAAAAGTGGCGAAAAAGTAGCTGTAAATGCACAAATGTTCTCGGTCAATGCTTATGCTGCCATGCAAACCGAACTTGCATCAATTGGAATTGAGCTGGTTTCCATCGATTTGATGAAACTGGTTTGGACCGACCGTCCTTCATTGCCTCAACTTCCTTTTTATGTGTTCGACACAAAATTCAGCGGACAATCAACTGCCGAAAAATTAGCTGCCACACGCGCCGAAATGGCTCATCTCAGGGCTCAGGTTTTCGTGATGTCGGCACTCGACGATATCGCATGGTTATTCAATATCAGAGGCAATGATGTCGATTACAATCCTGTTGTTATTGCTTATGCCGTTGTGGAGGAAAAAAGTGTTTCCCTGTTTGTTGATAAAACCAAACTTACTGATTCCACTATTGAATACCTGCAAAACGAAGCAGTGATTGTAAATGACTATGAAGCAATCAATGAGGCTTTAGGGAGATTAGATGCATCCAAAACTGTTTTGTTTGACGGTGCTAAGCTGAACAGGGCATTATTCGAAAGTATTCCTGCAGCTTGTCCGAAAAAAAATGCCATGTCGCCGGTTTTCCGTTTGAAAAGTATAAAAAATAAAGTCGAAATGGCCGGAGTACGGCGCGCAATGATAAAGGATGGCGTGGCACTGACACGCTTTTTTATCTGGCTTGAAGAAAATTTAACAGGTGGAAAACTGAATGAATATAATATTGATGAGCAGCTTTATCTGTTCAGAAGTCAACAGGAAAATTTTAAAGGTGAAAGTTTCAGCACTATTGCCGGTTTCGGACCTCATGGTGCAATCGTTCATTACAAGGCATCTCCTGAATCGGCATCGGCGCTAAAACCGAATAATTTGTTTCTGCTTGATTCGGGTGGACAATACCTCGATGGCACCACCGATATCACACGAACTGTGGCTTTAGGTACTCCTTCGGTAAAACAAAAACTTGATTTCACTCTCGTACTTAAGGGGCATATCGCGCTTGCTACTGCCATTTTCCCTGCCGGCACAAGAGGCTCACAGCTTGATATACTGGCCCGCAAAGCCATGTGGGATCTGGGTATTAATTATGGACATGGTACCGGACACGGGGTCGGTCATTTTCTGAATGTGCACGAAGGTCCGCAAAATATCCGGATGGACGAAAATCCGGTGGTGCTACAGGAAGGTATGTTTATTTCAAATGAGCCCGGATTGTATCGTACCAACGAATATGGTATCCGAATCGAAAACCTGATTCATGTGATTCCGGCCAAAAATACAGAATTCGGACAATTTCTGCAGTTCGAAACTGTTACTTTATTTCCTATCGACAAGGAACTGATGGATGTGGATTTGATGTCCGATGCCGAAATTGATTGGATTAATGTGTATCATCAAAGAGTTTACGAAGCAATTTCGCCCATGCTCGACGAGAATGAAAGAGAATGGCTGAGCCGTAAATGTGCAAAGCTGAAAAGATAATATGCTGATAGTTTGAAAATTGTATTTCCATGTGTGATATATGTCTTATTGGTTCTTATAGATAACCATAAAGACATATATTACCCTGAGATTCATTTTTCTTTGTACCTTCTGTGCATCTGTGGTTTTCAATTTTCACTACAGATCGGATTGAAACAAAGACTCCGGTTGAGCGGTGCTTGGCGAGAATAATTTTATAATATACTAATCATAAAAACAATACCGTAATTCCGATAGCACTTGTGAACGAAATAACTCAAAAAAAGTTTTCT
>CALCBD010000038.1 GCA_937897985.1 uncultured Paludibacter sp.
CTGTAACTCAGCTGTCTTTCGACTTCGGAGGTTCGAATCCTTCACTGCCCACAAAACCAATTCATAATAGACAATTCATAATTCACAATTAATTATGCATTATGAATTCAGCATTTTGAATTATTATTGCGGAAGTAGCTCAGTCGATAGAGCATTAGCCTTCCAAGCTGAGGGTCGCGGGTTTGAGTCCCGTCTTCCGCTCTCAATCAAAAAAGGAACTGACTCAGTTCCTTTTTTGTTGTATAAAGTGGCATTATAGTAAATCGAACTCATCGCCCGATGCCGGTATTTCAATGTTTCTGAATCCCTCTGCCCTTAGTTTTTCGGCATAAATTTTTTGTACTTCGTATTCGCCATGTACAATAAATGTTTTTCTGACCTCTTCCTTGTCTAAACAACTTAAAAAATCAATCATTTCCTTATAGTCGCCATGACCCGAGAATGCCTCGATTTTGGCAATTTTAGCGTTGACCTCGTGAATTTCGCCGAGGATGGAAATGAATCTTAATCCCGGTTCCTGAATCCTTGCTCCGAGTGATGTGGGTGAACAGTAACCGATGATCAAAATTGTATTTCGCCAGTTTGATACGTTGTTGGCTACGTGATGTTTTATTCTGCCGGCTTCCATCATTCCTGATGATGAGATAATAATGCAGGGCTTTTGATAATCATTGAGTGCTTTCGATTCATCCACATTTTTGATGTAATGTAAAGTGTTGAAACCAAACGGATCGGGATCGGTTTTCATAACCCTTTTAACGTCAGCATTTAATATTTCGGTGTGAAGTCGAAAAATATCGGTGGCATTAACCGATAAGGGACTATCAACGAATACATCGATCTGAGGGAGTTTTCCTTCATTATAGAGCTTATTCAGTACGAAAACAATTTCCTGTGTCCTGCCAATTGAGAATGAAGGTATGATTAGTTTACCTTTTTTATCTACACAGGTTTCGGTTACAATTTTCAACAAATCTTCTTCTTTCTCATTTTCGTTCGAATGAAGCCGATCACCGTAAGTGGACTCGGTAATCAGATAATCGCATTGTAAAAAAGGAGCAGGTGGCTGCAGGATACGGTTCACCGGGCGTCCGATATCACCGGTGTAAGCTATTCTTTTTTTCTGTCCGTTTTCAATGATTTGCAGATTCACTACAGCGCTACCAAGCATGTGACCGGTATTAGTGAATTTTACACTTATTTTATCGTCGATATTAAAACGTCTGTTGTATCCAACGCCGATAAACAAATTCATACATTCTTCGGCATCCTCAGTGGTATAAATTGGTTCTACGGGCGATAAGTTGTTTCTTTCCCGCTTTTTGTTAAACCACTTGACGTCAAGTTCCTGAATATGAGCACTGTCGGCCAGCATTATCGAACATAAGTCGAGTGTAGCTCTGGTACAGATTATTGATCCGCGAAAACCAAGTTTGTAAATGTAAGGTATCAGACCTATGTGGTCGATATGAGCGTGTGACAGGATAAGATGATCAATTTCAGAAGGCTCGAAACCAAGTCTTCTGTTCATTGCGTCAGTTTCCAGCCCTTTCCCCTGAAACATTCCGCAATCGAGTAAAATTTTTTTTCCCTCATCGGTAAAAATTAAGTGTTTACTGCCTGTTACTTCGCGTGCAGCTCCTATAAATTTAATTTTCATGGGTTTGAATTTAGTTCTCTTTTCTCTTCCCGGGGATTGGAGAACGGTTAATAATTATTTAATTCAGACCGGAATTTTTCCGGTTATTTCCGTAGATTGGTGATTCGAACCTGTAAATTTCCTTTTATACTTTACTCTGAAGTTGCAAATCTAATTTATTGAACATATTAAAAGGAATTTCGACACGCGAATTATGAATATTTTAATTTAAAGCTGTCCTTCAATTAATAATTCTGAATTATAAGCCGATTATGTTTTTGAAATTAACAGTTTTACATTTCGGTGCGCAATTTTATAACCTTTTAAATTCAACACTAACTGACGCTCATAATCAGAAGTTATTCCGAAAGTGGAATGATGATCAAACACTACAGGCTTTTTTATATCAGATGCCGTTAAACCAGCTTCCTCTACTAAAAAATCAACTAAGATGTTTTTATTAAATCCCTGATTAATACCCAGGTTGATGCTTACTTCAAGCGGATATACGGGGTTATTTGCCTTAACTGGAATTACTGATATTTCCCTGAAATCAATCTCTAATTCTTTTGCCAACTGATTTAACTCTGAAATTTCACCCTGTTTTATCATACAAACTGAATTTCCGCTCTTTCCGGCTCTTGCTGTTCTTCCGCTTCTGTGTACATAATTTTCTGCATTTTCGGGCAAGTGATAATGAATGATATAATCAAGTTCCCTGACGTCAATTCCCCTAGCAGCTATATCGGTGGCAATTAGCAGGTTGATACGGTTTTTTTTGAATCCCCGCATTACTTTTTCTCTCATTTCCTGATTCAGATTTCCGTGCAGGGCATCGGCAATAACTTCAAATCCTGCCAGTTGTTTTGCGATACGTTTGGCAGCCGTTTTGGTTCTGCAAAACAAAATTCCCCGCTGGTCAGACCTTTCGGACAAATATGCCTTCAGAAAATCAATTTTTTCACCCTGCTTATAAATGAAATATTGATGTTCAATGTTTCTGTTAATTTGTTCTTCTGCATTGATATGTATTTCTTTGAAGTCGGGTTTCAGAAAATGTTTTATAATTGCTTTGATATCGTTGGACAGGGTAGCCGTAAAAAGTAATTTCTGAATTCCGGGGTTACATTCGGCAAGTATGTCTTCTACTTCCTGTCTGAATCCCATGTTCATCATTTCATCAGCTTCGTCTAAAACCAGACATTTGAGTTGTCCGGTGTTTATCGCCTGTCTGTTGATAAGATCAAGCAATCTGCCCGGTGTTGCCACAACGACATGAGTCGGTCGCTTCAATTTCTGAATTTGTTCTTCGACCGGAACACCACCAAAAACCGACTCAATAAAAATACGCTTCATATATTTCGAATAGAGAAAAAACTCGCGTGCAACCTGCTGTCCGAGCTCACGGGTGGGTACCAGCACCAATACCTGAATTTTATTTACTTCAGGTGCTGTCAGTTGAAGCAAAGGAAGACAAAAAGCTGCTGTTTTACCTGTACCTGTCTGAGCTACAGCTACTAAATCAGTTCTTTTTTTTAAAATATGCGGAATGACTTCGACCTGAATTTCAGTTGGTTTTGTTATTTTATGCTCATCAAGTGACCGGATAACATTTTCGTTAATCCCTAATTGTGTAAAATTCATTTTATGTTTAATTTATTAAAATCCCTAAACTCTTTTTAATTTCAAAAACCTGTTTAATTTGTTGGTTAATAGCTTACTGGATAAGTTCAAGCTCCAGTACTCCCAATACAAGTTTCGCTTTGGCATACATTATTTTTTGAGTTCTGTCGGCCGACAACCATACATCCACTGCATCCAGGCCATCAAAAACCTTATTTTTCGGAACCAATGGTTTGATCCTGTAACAATTTATTTTCCCTTTTTCAGTCTGAACAATTTCTTTTCCAAGATAAATAATCTGTATTTTGTAACCGGTTTCCTTGTAAAATCCATCAATGGTTAAAGTTTCACCCTTTCTCAAATTTGAATAATCGATGTTGCGCACACAGACAAATCCGGCAATGACATCGCGCATATTGGTTGTTTCGTATATGTTTGCAAGTACATATCTGTTTGAATTATCTTCGTATTTTCTGAGATAAGCTTTGTTATTATTATGATCGAAATCAACAATTTCTTCGAGTCTGTATTTGCCTTCATGGATGCTTCTCAGCGATTTATATGTGTCGAACGAATTAATTTCCAGATATGAAATCCATCTGTCGTTCATATAAAATAATTTAGCCAATCCATTCGTTTGTGCCTTTAAATGAACTTTGTAACAAATAGAAGAACCAATTTTATATAATCTTTTGTCAGTGATTGTTGTGGCCATGCCAATGTTCAGAATTCCCCACTTTGCTCTGTAATTCAGCTCTTCACCTTTTACAATTCTTTTGCTGTTGATGTTGTATCCTGAAATTGTACTAAGAACCGTACCGGACAGATATAAAACTACGAATACTGCAATTTTCGTCGGGGATATTTTCATCTTAAATGTCTTTTTCGTGGTACGGGATGTTATTTGATTGATATGTAGTCGATTGTCCTGTTGTTTGAATCGATTATTTTTACAAACAACGAAGGTGAAAGGCACGATTCAAAATCATCCCTCAAATCCTGCTCAAATATACAAATTCATATTCAATAAACTGTAAAAGCAATGTTTGCAACCGCAATTAAATCTGCTTTGAATGTGCCATAATTTTCAGTTTTATATTGATTTCCTGAAATCACTTATCAACAAGATAAACAAATGCAAAAGAAGAAAAAATATAAAAATGTAAGTTTATTGCTGGATATAAATGGATTATGTCAATTTATACGATTATTTTCAGAATATAATTTTCAAAATAAAATTAAAATTTTAGCAAATTGAAAGCGAATATGCACAAATTTATTACATTTGTGCAATTTTTCACTTTTAACTAAGTACAATTTTAGAATTGTATCAAAAAACAGAATACACTGAACGAAAATATACATTTTTTGTTAGAATAAGTTGAACATACCAGATAAAGATGAATAAAAACAAAGTATTTGAGCAACGAATCAAAGCGTTGAACGAAATGGAGGACAATGCTGCTCACAGGCAACATTTAAAAGGGAAACTAACCGCTCGTGAACGTATCAATATTCTTTTTGACGAAGGAACATTTTTTGAGTTTGATGCATTTGTAGCACCGGCTCAAACACCCAACAGCACCAAACAATCGAACTTTGGAGATGGAGTAGTGGTGGGTCGTGGACTGGTTCAGGGAAGAAGCGTATTTGCTTATGCACAGGATTTTACGGTATTAGGAGGTTCTCTCGGGTATTCGCACGGGATGAAGATTGCAAAAGTTCAGGAAATGGCTCTTAAACTCGGAGCACCCATTGTGGGACTAATGGATTCGGGTGGTGCCCGTATTCAGGAAGGTGTGAAAAGCCTGTCGGCTTATGCCACTATTTTCAGGAATAACGTTCAATCTTCCGGAATCGTTCCACAGATTTCAGCCATTTTAGGTCCTGCAGCCGGTGGCGCGGTATATTCACCGGCTCTGACTGATTTTATCTTCATGACCAATCAAACTTCGTATATGTTTGTTACCGGACCCGATGTGGTTCGCGAAGTGCTGAACGAGGAAATTGATATGGAAGGACTTGGTGGTGGAAATGTACATGCTTCAAAAAGCGGTGTGGCACATTTTATTTCTGATGACGAAGAACACACCATTATGCTGATTCGTAAATTATTATCTTATATTCCTTCCAATAATTACGATACATTACCGGTTTCGAATGTTGTAAGTTGTCTCGAGGACCGTCAGGATTATCTTAATAAAATTGTTCCTGATGATCCTAATCGACCGTATGACATGAAGGAGATTATCAGTATCATAGTGGATAAGGACTCATTCTTCGAGGTACATGAGAAATTTGCACAAAATATTGTTGTAGGCTTTGCCCGTCTAAACGGAAAATCAATCGGGATAGTTGCCAACCAGCCCAAAGTAATGGCCGGAACGCTCGACATCAATGCAAGTGTAAAAGGCGCCCGCTTTGTTCGTTTTTGCGATGCCTTTAATATCCCTCTGCTGATACTCGAAGATGTTCCCGGATTTTTACCCGGAATAGAGCAGGAACACAACGGAATTATCCGCAACGGTGCAAAATTGCTGTATGCTTTCTGCGAAGCCACGGTACCCAAAATCACTGTTATTACCCGAAAAGCTTACGGAGGTGCATATATTGTGATGAGCAGTAAAAATACCGGTGGCGATTTTAATTTCGCCTGGCCAACAGCCGAAATAGCTGTAATGGGACCTGCAGGAGCCATTAAAATTGTAAATAAACATGAATTATCGAAGGCGGAAAACAAAGCTGAGTTTGAAAAACACCTGATCGAAAAATACAAGGATGAAGTGGCAAACCCATATAAAGCTGAGGAATTCGCTTTGATAGATGAAGTTATTGTTCCTTCGAAAACCAGAAATATCCTGATCAATGCTTTTGAAATACTGTCGAACAAACAGTATCAGAAACCGGCACGCAAACATGGAAGTATTCCGCTTTGATGCTGTTTCATTACTGAAATCAGATGAATCAAACTTCCGTTTTATAATTCAAAACTATCAACTTTCATTTTAAATCAAATGAAGAAAAAAATATTAATTGCCAACAGAAACGAAATAGCCATCAGAATTACACGTGCAGCACATAAACTGGGCATGATTGCCGTCGTTTTTCAAAGTGACAGGGAGCCTGATGCACTTTATCTGAAATATGCCGATGAAGTAATACCGGCTTATGATTCGGGTAATGAAAAGGCGGTTTTTCTCGATCCGGAACTGATTGTTAAACTGGCACTCGAAAACAACATCGATTTAATTCATCCGGGCTATGGATTCCTGTCCGAAAACCCTGATTTTGCGCAGTTGTGTGTCGATAATGGTCTCAATTTTATTGGCCCTTCGCCGCAGTTAATTCGTGATATGGGACTCAAAACTGTAGCTAAAAGCATGGCCATTAAGTCCGGATTGCCATTAGTCCCCGGCAGCGACGGCCCTGTGAAGGATGCTGCCACTGCCAAAGAATTTGCTGATAAAATAGGATATCCGGTCATTTTAAAGGCTTCTGCAGGCGGCGGTGGACGTGGTATGCGTATCGTCGAGAAAAGTGAAACTCTCGAGAGACATTTTAAATCGGCTACCGACGAGGCTTTGGCTGCGTTTGGGAACGGCGATATGTTTATAGAAAAGTACCTGCAACACCCGAAACATCTCGAATTTCAGATCATGGGTGATAAGTATGGTAATGTAGTGCATTTGGGCGAAAGAGAATGCTCGCTGCAGCGTAAACATCAGAAAATCATTGAAGAGGCTCCATCGGCAAGTGTTACTCCGGCAATGCGGAAAGAAATGGGTGATATGGCGGTTCGGTTTGCCAAAGCAATCGGTTACTATTCGGCTGGTACCATCGAATTTATTCTCGACGAGGATGGTTCATATTATTTTATGGAAATGAATACGCGTATTCAGGTTGAACATCCGGTGACCGAGATGGTGACAGGTGTTGATTTGGTTGACTGGCAGATACGGGTAGCTCTCGACGAAAAACTGACATTGAAACAGGAAGATATTCATATCAGTGGCTGGGCAATTGAATGCCGCGTCAATACTGAAGATACTCAAAATCGTTTCAGTCCGCAAACCGGATACATCGATAAAATACATTTCCCTGTAGGCGAAAATATCAGGATTGAAACCGGTGTCGAAAACAAATCAGTGGTTACACCGTATTTCGATTCGATGATAGCTAAAATCATTGTTCATGATACAGACAGAAACGCTGTTATTAATAAAACTCTGCAGGCACTTTACGATTTTAATCTGATTGGTTTAAAAACTACAGTTCCTTTTTGCCGGGCGGTGTTAAAACATCCCGAATTTGTTGATGCCACTTATACCACCAGATGGGTAGATCAGGTATATGTCCCCGAAATGCTTGAGGATGAAGATGATGAAGTGATTGGCGCACTGGCGGCAACTATTTTGTATGCTTCTGAATACCTTAAACTTTCGTCGGATATTCCGACCTATAAAAACGACAGATTAAATGTATGGGTATTAAATAAAAGGTTGAATTATTAATCACAGGTCAGGATTTTCGCTGAAAATAAGTATTACTGTTAAACTTGTAAATGAATTATATTAAAAATGGGTACCTCATATATTTATAAACGGGATGCATCACGCCTTTTTATCGCCCTTCGCGACAATGGTAAGCGTTTTAAACTTTATATACCAAAAGATTCAAAACCGGTGGTTAACGGGCAGGAAATGGACATAGCTTTTCTCGAACAGGAAGATCTGCACTATGTTTTCCAGTGGAACGATAAACGGTTTAACTGCGAAATTGTGGGTCGCGATCAGAACAAGGCGATAGTCAAAGTGAACGGGGTGGAATATAAATACAGCCTCGAATCAATTTTTTCGTACATCAGAAGAGGAATGATCAATACCGACGCTAATAAACTGGACGAGAACAATATTATCTCGCCGATGCCCGGGAAAATTGTGGATATTTTCCTTTCGGAAGGCGATCTGGTCAATGTTGGTGAACCCATTTTAACGCTCGAAGCCATGAAAATGCAAAATGAAATCACTGCGAGTTGTAATGGTGTGATTCGTAAAATTAAGGTTCAGAACGGTCAGTCGGTAATGAAAGATGAGCTGTTGGTCGAAATACAGTCCATTGATGTTTAATTGATAAATGATAAAGTTGTAATGGATTTCCTGAAATATAAATTGCAGGAATATTTAAACGGCATTAAGTGTTTTCATTGATTTTTTTTTGATAGCAACGGGGCCAGTTTACTGTGGATATCCTTTACCTTTATGACTCTGCAATGTACCGGTTCATTCTGTTAAGGTTCAAAATACAATAACTGACAGCATTCGGATATGAATTTTATTACTAAATTTGCCCGAAAATATTTTTTTTTTAATAGAATCACTGATTTATGACATTCACTGCTGTCGATTTTGAAACCGCACATGCTAATTTTCCCTGCGAAATAGGACTAACAAGAGTAGTGGATGGTAAAATAACAGCAACACAATCGTGGCTCATCAAACCAGCCTGTTTTCCGTACATGAATCCATGGAACGAACGGGTACATCACATCCGGTCGGTTCAATTGGTAAATGCCTGTACTTTTGAAGAACTTTGGGGAACCTTAAAGCCCTGGTTCGAAGATCAATATGTAGTAGCTCACAATGCAGCTTTTGATATGAGAGTATTGAAATCGTCGCTGGAATATTATGACCTCGCCATTCCGTATTTCGATTTTTTCTGTAGTGTTCAGCTTTCACGAAAAGCATGGAAAGAACTTCCCTCACACTCACTTGATATTTTAAGTAACTATCACAATATCTCATTTCAACATCACCGTGCAGGTGATGATGCCAGAGCATGCGCTATTATTACACTTCATGCATTCGAAAAACTGGGCGTCACTTCAATAGAGAATGAATTTAGCAACTCCGGTCTCAAACTAAAGCGTTTCAACTGAGATGTTCTGTTGTTGATAGCCGCCTGTTTGTAAATAATTTCCACCGTTTGTTTTTCCTGTATCTTATCTGAACATGATGGCAACACCAAACGATAAACGACTGATGTCTTCATTGTGTTCCCACTCATCGAACAATCCGTTTTCATAGTCTTTACGGGCAACTGTTTTTGACTTTTGAAAACGGTAGGCTGCAGTAAACATCAGGTCGGTATTATCATTCAATGGCACTTTTATACCCGTTTCGGGATGAAACATAACTCCGCCGTAATTTCTGAATCCGGCATCGTTTACGTAATAAGGTGTCCAGTTTAGGTACAGATCATCATAATGCTTCGAACTGAAATTTCCAAAAGCATAACCACACTTTATGACAAAGAAAGGTGATATTCTGTTGTCCCATAATGTATAGCGAAATTCGGCAAAAAGTGGAAATAAATTCTGATCGAAAATTTCAATACCGGCGCCGGCTCCCATGGCCCAGTGTTCGTCGAACCGGTGTCCGGCTGTGAAAGTAAACGAAGGAACTACCGATAAACCGTTGTTTGCCACGGAATAATTATATGCAGAGGCAACTATTCCCGAATTGTAAGTATCGTAAGGCATATAGTAATTCGGAACCCGGTTAGCTGATAGTCCGTTTCCCATCATCATACTTACCTGCATAATACTATAAAAGCCGGTATGTTTCGTGTTTTCGATACGTGAATGTGCAGTGGAATTATTTGCATTGAGTTGTACTTCATTCTCTGTTTGTGCAAATGTGCTGATTGTCAGGGTTGACAATAAATAAAAGATCCAAATTTTTTTCATAAGTAAATTTTTTAATTGTTTCAATTGCCCTGTATTGTCAGAACCTGGGCGGTTTTCATATAATGAAATTTTTTAATGAATGAGTTTAATGTTTTCAGGATCACTGATATCATAAAGTAATAAATCCTGTTGATGAACGACGACAATTGCACTTCCTGTTTTTAAATAACATTTTCCTGATATTCCGGGGTAAGTTTTAATGAGTTTAATTTCGGATTGCGAGGCTGAATAAACCGATAATTGCTTCCCGAATGTAATCAGATAGTTGTCAGATCTGAAAATCGAAGTTGCGTCCGATTCTACTTCATAGTTTTTAAAGATATGCAAATTGGTTTGGTTGGGGTCTTTGTTTCTCCATGCTCCCCAAATTGTTTGACCCGAAAGAATATAAAAAGTTTGATAAGCGGGTATGTAAGTAATATCCAAAGGTTTGAAGTTTTCGAAAAACAAATGGTAAGATTCGGGATAGCTGCTGTTATTCAGAATATAATCGCAATATCCGGATTTGCCGTAAGCCGAACCTAAGATAAAAATAATATTGTCCTGCAGGAATAAACGAACAGGCCAGGCATCACTATAATAATAGGGTGGTGCATATTTTCCTCGTGTTGCCGACCACAAATCTTCTTCACGTAAACTGTAAGAGCCCGATCGAAAAGTGCTGATATCCCAGCTATTGTATCTTCCGTAATTATAAACTTCATCAGTCCCCACCTTCAACAACCCGATATATGGTTTACCATCCTCTGATTCAGAATTAAACCACGATTCGGGAACAATCTTAGTGGTCAGGCTGCCGTACAATTGATCGAAAGCTGTGAAATCGAGAGTAGGTTTTTTGTCGGTAACGGTATCGGTAAGTATGTGTAATTCAGTACCGGCAATGATACCTTTTCCTTCGGTAAACGGGAAATTCCAGTTTTCCTTATAGCTGTTGAACCGGTTAAAATGATATTTCTGACGGTGAAGTACTGATGTTTGCAATGGATTGTTTACATCAAGTATTACCAGATCAACAAAATTATTGCAATACAACTTATTTTCAACAATTTCTAAGTCGGTGATATATTTACACGAAATGAAACATAGATATACCGGACTTCCGGCATTTCTGGAATAAACATGGATACCATTGAGCCGATCACCTACGAAATAATATTTGTCATTTACGACAATTTTAAACGGAGATTGAAGAGTTTGTTGTGATTTTACCTGAATATCAGCTATTTCGCTCATATCGAGGTACAATGGATATGCTTTTGACTGTGAAATAACTTTCGAATAGCGGTAAAAATCTTCATAGTCGTTGTCACAACCTGAAATGATAAGTACAAGACAAAGAATTACATAGAAGTGATTTTTCATTTTTTTCAAGTTAATTTTAATTCTGATAAAAATATCAGAATTTATTTAAATTCAGAATTTTTTTCGGAAGTTTTTACACGCCCGTTTTTACACGATGAAAAAAAATGAGGATATGTTGCAAACGGAAGTGTTAAATTTGTATTTTTAACTAAATAATGCGGGGTTGGATTCAAACTTTTGACATATCAATGATACGTAAAAAAATTGAAAACGCGAACCGTACATCCGGTTCGCGTTTAAAGATATTTTCAGCAATGAATTTCAAAAGCCACATTTATACTTTCATTTTACTCGTCCTTATCGTACCATTTCAGCAATTGTAGATGGATATTTTTATCAGCACCTACTATATTTTTAAACGTATTTATTGTTTCCTGTAATTTAACCCCCTGAGTACGGTAATGATACGGATATACGATTGCCGGCCGGAAGCTCAACACAGCTTTTGCTGCCTGATCGGCACTCATGGTATAAGGCAAATTCATGCACACAAACGCATCGTCAATATTTTTAAGCTGCAGCATTTCGGGTATATCTTCAGTATCGCCCGAAATATAGATTCTTCGCTTATTCAGCGTTAGTACATAACCGTTTCCAACTCCTTTTTTGTGATATTTCAATCGTTCGGGAGTAGTATTGTACATCGGGAGAGCTTCGATTTTTATCTTTTTATCAGTGTAAGTTTCACCGTTTCTGATAGTCTGACCAAACTTTAATACAGAGGTAATTATGGCAGGTGCAATGATCATCGTTGACTCACTCTTAAGTTTTTCAATCAAATCCTTATCAAAATGATCAGGATGTTCGTGAGTGATAAGTATAATATCCGGCTTCCTGAAGTTTGCATATTGATCGACAGTTCCTGTAGGGTCAACAAAAATTATCAACCGGTCCGTACTAATCACAAAACTTGCGTGATGTACAGGATAATACCGGATTTCATTCGGGGATACAGCATTTACAAATACAGCAGGGAAGCACAGAATCAGAAGAATATTCAGAAATCTTTTCATATAAATATGATAAATTTAAAGATGTTATTCAAAATCAGAATCATTACCGAATCTGATTTTATTTTTGACTTTTACGGACGTATTCTTCATTCAATCCTTTGCCTGAAAGTATATTCGGGATGTTTTTTTCAATTCTCGATTCCCTTGTTTTGGATTGTTTCGGATCTGAGAAATACAAAAGATATGCTCTTTGCCTACCGGGAGTAAGTCTTTCGAAGGCTGATTTTAACTCCGGAAATTCATCTAAACTTTTCTGAAATTCTGCAGGCACAGTTGCTTCGGCAGGTTTTTTAAACTGAACTTCCAAACCTGCCTTCTGAATTTCAACAGCTTCGAAAATATACGATTTGAGTACCGGTTCCAGTTCAATGATCTGACTTAGTTGAGTGAAACGAATCTGCCGTCCGGCCTGTACATTTTCAGTCTGCTGTATCAGAATTTTATCCGGATCGCTCAGCAAAGCTCCCTTGAAAAACAATAAAGCACAGTATTCTTTAAATCCGTGTATCAAAACCACATTGCTGTCGTTAAAGGTATAACAGGGAACACCCCATTTTAATTCCTCTTTGAGCCGGCAGTCGAGTACAATCATTCTCAACCTTTCCATCTCATCCTGCCATTTTTTGGCTTTTTCTAAAAAAATATCAACTTTTGGATTCATTGGCTTAAATTACAACTAAATAATATTATAAATGTCAGCGGGATGACCTGATGATTAAGTTATCAATCTCCCATGCCACTTTTAAACATCCCTGAATTCCGATTTGTTTACCCGAACAATTTATTTTTGCCTGAAGTACCTGTCTTTTATTAATCATGATGCTGCATTCACCATTGAGATAAATAATATCAACCCTGTTATTGCCATTCAATTTTATAAGTCCGGGGTTAAAAGTCACATCTATTCTTGTCCACCTGTCATGTGGATGAGCCTGATTGTTAAATCTATCTAAAATGCACTTTCCTTTATAATCCACATTCATTTGATACAGAGTGCTGTCCATATTTCCCCACTGGAAATCAAAACCATTGAAAACATCGTCGTAACTGATCAGTCGTGCATCGAATGAAATTAAAAAATTACCACCGGCATCGAACTGTTCAAATTTTTTATTGTACCAGATGCAACCATTACTTATGCGGTTACGTTCAAATTTTTCGATGTGCAATGCACCGTTCTCAAATCCGACATAAAAATTACTGTCATTTATCAGTTTCCAGTCATTATTGTTATTGCTGAAATTTTCTTTAACTACTAATTTCGTTACCGATTTGACAGCATGCAAATAGTTGGAACTGCTGATAGTGAAAGATATTGATTCCAGTGTGAGTAACAACATTATGATTTTACTCCTGTTGACTTTTAATGATGAAACTGACATATACTTTTTACTTTAAAATGATTTACGGAAAGCAAAAACAGCGGGTAATTAATTACTGAATTTATGATGGTCAAAATTAAATAAATATTTGAAATACGGCATTAGTTGGTTTATTTTTACAAAATTAATTTTAAATTTGCCATTTAATAAATTTATTCATCAAAAGATGCGTTTAAAATCAGTTTTTACATTATTTATTTTCCTTTCATTCAGCCGTTTCATTTTCGCGTTTGACACAGTTACTTCGTTACCAATTCCCGATAAAGTTGAGTTTTGCGGACAAAATATCCTGCTCAACCGTTACGATATGCGTGAACGGTACGACAGAGAGCAAACGGTTATCGTTTACCAGCACGCCACCAGTTTGTTAATTATGAAACGTGCTCACCGTTTTTTCCCGGTTATTGAACCAATTTTAAAAAAATACGGAATTCCCGACGATTTCAAATATCTTGCTGTTATCGAAAGTTCACTCGATCCCCGCGCTCAGTCACCCGCATCGGCAGCCGGTTTGTGGCAGTTGATGCCTAAAACGGCAGAACAGTTCGGACTGGAAGTTAACGAAGAAGTGGACGAGCGCTATCATATCGAAAAATCGACTGAAGCAGCATGTAAGTATCTCAAAAATGCCTATAACAAATATCAGAACTGGAGCAATGTTGCTGTTTCGTATAATGCCGGTATGGGACGAATTTCGGGCGAAATAGAAAAACAAAACATGGAAGATGCTTTTGACCTGTACCTGAATACCGAAAGCAGCAGATATATGTTCAGAATAATGGCAATGAAACAATTGCTCGAGAATCCGCTTCGATACGGATATAAAACCGGACCCGAAGATAATTATCAAACGATTAAGACCGAAAAAGTGACCATCAACGATTCGATTGCAGATTTAAGAATCTGGGCTGCGAATTACGGATTGAGTTATGCACAGCTGAAGGATTTTAATATCTGGCTGCGTGACCGGAAATTATCAAACCGGTTAAAGAAAGAATATGAGATTCAAATACCTGATAAAGGTGACCTGTATTTTGAAGGTTC
Organism: uncultured Paludibacter sp.; assembly: GCA_937897985.1. Taxonomy (GTDB): domain Bacteria; phylum Bacteroidota; class Bacteroidia; order Bacteroidales; family Paludibacteraceae; genus Paludibacter. The sequence continues at coordinate 14,812 of CALCBD010000038.1, forward strand.
AAAATCCAGACAAAAAAAGACCGAAAAATAAAGATAATCAACAACAAATGCATATTCAGGTACGTTATATACAATAAATTTACTTCTAAAACATTCAAAATGAAAACAATTCACAAATTCGTTTTTGTTGTAGCCTTGTTGCTGACAGTAACAAGCTCCTTTGCGCAATTCAGCGTTGGATTGAAAGCCGGTTATACTTCATCGCTTACTTTTGGTAGTCTGGGTTCAGTTACTAACGGCACTTACGATTTAAATTCATTAAAATCAGAAATGTGGAATAACTTTCAGGCGGGAGTTTTTACCCGACTGATATTCGGGAAACTGTATGTTGAACCGGAATTGTTGTACAATTTGCAAAAAAAAGAGTACGAGATAACAATTGAAGATGTTGCAAATCATAATGTTACGTTGAATAAACTGGTAAATGTAAGTACGATTGATGTT
>CALCBD010000039.1 GCA_937897985.1 uncultured Paludibacter sp.
CCAGTAAAATGATGCGCATGGCCACCATGCAACAGGGAAAACTGAAAATGGGAAAGAAAAGGTAATTTAAAGTAAGAATGTGGCAATGGAAGAATCCGGCAATTAACCACAGGCATTTACATTAAAAGTAAATTGACATATTAAATTACTGACAAACAGACTTATAGAAATCAGCATAAACAATCAAAAAAGAATGTACACATTAATCGATGGTAAAGCCATTTCCGAACAAATTAAAAGCGAAATAGCTGAAGAAGTAAAACTCATTGTGGCGGGTGGCAAACGTGCACCACATTTAGCTGTTATCATTGTCGGTCACGATGGTGGAAGCGAATCTTATGTTGCCGGCAAAGTCAAAGATTGCGGCGATTGCGGTTTCAAATCGACACTGATTCGTTTCGAAGATGATGTAACGGAAGAAATTTTGCTTCAGGAAATTGACAAGCTAAACAACGACCCGGAAGTTGACGGTTTTATAGTGCAGCTTCCGGTGCCAAAACATATTTCGGAAGAAAAAATCATCGAAGCCATCGATTATCGCAAAGATGTGGATGGTTTCCACCCGGTTAATGTGGGACGTATGTCCATCGGTTTGCCCTGTTATGTCTCGGCAACTCCGTCGGGTATTATCGAACTTCTCAGGAGATATGAAATTCCGACTTCCGGTAAAAACTGTGTTGTGATTGGCCGGAGCAATATCGTAGGTAAACCGATTGCAAACTTAATGATGCAAAAAGGTTATCCCGGCGATGCAACTGTCACTGTTTGTCACAGCCGCACCAAAAATCTGAAAGAAATCTGTCTGAACGCCGATATCATTATTGCGGCACTTGGAAGTCCGGAATTTTTAAAAGCCGATATGGTAAAAGAAGGTGCAGCTATTATTGACGTTGGAACTACCCGGGTTCCTTCTGCGCTGACAAAATCGGGATTTAAACTGAAGGGAGATGTGGCTTTCGACGAAGTTGCACCCAAATGTTCTTTTATCACTCCTGTTCCCGGCGGTGTCGGTTTAATGACCCGCATTGCACTGATGAAAAACACATTACTGGCAGCAAAAAAAGAGATATACAAATAATTAATAATTAAATAGTTGGCTCTATTCTACGTACCAAATCCTGCTGCAGGAAATTTTCTTCCGGAGGATGAATCAACACATGCAGTGAAAGTATTACGGTTGAAAACCGGTGATGCAATTTCGGTTGTTGATGGAGTTGGTGGTTTTTATGAAGCAAAAATTACCGACGCTCACCATAAACATTGTGGATTTGAAATAACCGCAGCGATACATGATTTCGGTAAACGTGACTACAGATTGCATATTGCCATCGCTCCCACCAAAAACATCGAACGTCTCGAATGGTTTGTCGAAAAAGCTACCGAAATTGGCATCGATGAAATAACTCCTGTAATTTGCCGGTTTTCGGAGCGTAAAATAATCAAAGAAGAGCGGCTTGAAAAAATTGTAATATCGGCAGCCAAACAATCAAAAAAAGCATTCTTTCCAAAGCTGAATCCGCAAATCACTCTTGATGAGCTCATTACAAATTGCAAAGCTAAAAGTAAGTTCATTGCTCATTGCTATGAGACTGATAAAAAACAGCTTTTTTCAGAAATTCAGAAATCGGAAGATGTATTGATACTTATTGGTCCGGAAGGTGATTTCAGTAAAGATGAAGTTGAAAAAGCCATGCATCACGGTTTTATTCCTGTATCGCTGGGCGACAGCAGATTACGCACCGAGACTGCGGGAGTTGTAGCCTGCCACACTGTAGCTTTAATGCACCGGTTGCCTTAATATCAGGTTTTTAATATTTAAAAAACAGGTGATGAATAATATCCGTTACGAGAAGGAGACCATCGGGCGAATGTTGAAATTATACTGCCGCTTAAAACACGACTCTCATGATAAATTGTGTGACGAATGTGCAAAATTGGAAAATTATGCATTAGCACGTTTGGACAATTGTAAATTCGGCGAAGAAAAACCAGCCTGCAAAGAATGCCCCATTCACTGCTACAAAACGGATAAAAGGAATGCTATGAAAAATGTAATGAGATTTACCGGACCCCGCATGATTTTTTACCATCCTCAGGATTTTTTCATTCATATGCTGAGAAAAAGGAAAAAACAAACTCATTAATAACTGAGTAAAAAACACAGTATGCATTGAATCAACTAAGTTGATTTCAGGACTTTACGGTAAAATAACACATTTAAGGCCGGGGGTTGGGCTCAGACTGAGGACACAAATAAAATCCACCTGCCAAGTACCGGTGTGGTAAATAAAAAACCACTAAAGCAGTAATAACACTATGAAAAATCAATCCTTCAAACTATAAATCAGAGAAATCTCAAATCGCTAAACACAAAAATAACATTAAAATTATTAAAAAACAGACAGTCAACGCAAAAGTTTATGTAATTTTGCGGCCTGAATAAATGTGGAGAGATTTGGACTGCTTGCAACCACAGAAAAAAATGCTAAATTGCTACCCGTTTTCTGCACGTAAATAGTCCTTCGAAAAAACAACTCTCCTCTTTATTTGTTAGTTCAGTTACAAATCATTAAACAATCAATAAAATGGGATATTTATTTTCATCAGAGTCGGTTTCAGAAGGACATCCTGACAAAGTTGCCGATCAGATTTCGGATGCCATACTCGACAATTTTCTGGCATTGGACAACAACTCCAAAGTAGCTTGTGAAACATTAGTAACTACCGGTCAGGTGGTGTTAGCCGGAGAGGTTAAATCAAATGCATACATTGATGTACAGTCGGTTGCCCGACGTGTTATCAACCGTATAGGTTATACCAAAAGCGAATATATGTTCGATGGCAATGCCTGCGGAATTTTTTCATCCATTCACGAACAATCGGGCGATATCAACCGTGGCGTTGAACGTGAAGATCCTATGAATCAGGGTGCCGGCGATCAGGGAATGATGTTTGGTTATGCCACCAACGAAACCAAAAACCTTATGCCGATAGCGTTAGATTTATCACATGCACTGGTCGAAGAACTTGCTGCCATTCGTCGCGAAGGAAAAGTTATGACTTACCTCCGCCCCGATTCAAAATCGCAGGTGACTATTGAATATGATGATAACAACCAGCCTGTAAAGGTTCATACTATCGTGGTTTCCACTCAGCATGATGACTTTATTCAGCCTTCATCAACCAAATCGCAGGAAGTTGCTGACGAAGAAATGCTGAGCATTATCAGAAACGACGTAAGAGACATTCTGATTCCCCGTGTAAAAGCATTGGACATACAATTTGCCGATCTTTTTAAAGGCGATTACACTTTGCATGTAAATCCTACCGGAAAATTCGTAATCGGAGGTCCTCACGGCGACACAGGTCTTACAGGCCGCAAAATAATTGTCGACACTTATGGTGGCAAAGGTGCACACGGTGGCGGAGCATTCTCTGGAAAAGATCCTTCGAAGGTAGATCGTTCGGCGGCTTATGCAGCTCGTCATATAGCCAAGAATATTGTTGCAGCCGGATTAGCCAACGAAGTTTTGGTTCAGGTGGCTTATGCAATCGGCGTCGCCAAACCAATGAATCTGTACGTAAATACTTACGGCACTGCACAGGTCAGTTTAAATGACGGTGAAATTGCTTCAAAAATTGAAAAATTATTCGATATGCGTCCTAAGGCAATTGAAGAACGTCTCAAACTGCGCAATCCAATTTACGAAGAAACTGCTTCATACGGCCATGTAGGACGTACTCCGGCAGAAGTTACCAAAACTTTTAAAGATGGAAATGGCAACGAAATTTCGAAAACGGTAGAACTTTTTACCTGGGAAAAAACCGATATGGTTGACGCAATTCAACAGGAATTTGGTTTAAAATAATTTCTTTGATAAAATATTAAACTGGCTGCCACATCGTTATAAATTTGGCAGCCGTTTTTTTTTGCTACCTATGAGATGAAGCCGGAGCAAAAATTACAGAATCAATCGGAATAATGAATAATTTCGACAAATAATTTTTGATGAAAAGTTTGCAAATTCACAAAAATATATTACTTTTGTCGGGCATTTGAAAAAATGCATGTCAAATTCTTCCTTAGCTCAGTCGGTTAGAGCATCTGACTGTTAATCAGAGGGTCCTTGGTTCAAGTCCAAGAGGGAGAGCTTTAAATCCGGATTACTTCAAAAAAGTAGTCCGGTTTTTTTATTTGTAAATTTCAAATTATATAATTTTACAATCAAAAAAATTAACCACAGAGACACGGAGAACCCAGAGAACACAAAGAAAATACTTCAATATTTAAGACTCTGTGCCCTTTGTGTCTCTGTGGTGAATATTCAAATCCACGGAGGCATGGAGAACACGATGAAAATATAAAAAACTCTGTGTCCACTGTGTCTTTGTGGTAAACATTAAAGTCACAAAAATCAATGCATTTTAAGAAAAATATTAAAAAATGAATGTAAAAAGTCCAAAAAAACAATTAATTCCATCTTTTGCTGTAACTTTGCGTTTTTAAATTCCGGATTAATCTATGTGGAAGAAATTAACAGACTTATTATCAGCCTTACTAACCATCATAAAACCCTGGTGGGTAAAATTTATCGAATGGCGTAAATATCGTTATGATCGGTATAAAAAATTAGTTTGGTACCGCAAACTCGGCAATATTATTTTTACAATGATATGGATGTTTTTGCTCTTTCTGTTTTTGGTAGACATTAACTTCTTATGGCTGTTTGGTAAATCACCTACTCTTCATAGTATAAGCCATCCCAACCAGAGTCTGGCTTCCGAAATTATCACATCCGACAACAAGGTTCTTGGCAAATATTTTACCGAGAACAGGATGCCTGTGGAATTCAACGAAATTTCACCAAAACTGATTGAAACCCTGATCGCCACCGAGGACGAGCGTTTTTACGAGCACTTTGGGATTGATTTCCAGGGTGTTATCGCCGCAATGAAAGACATGACCAAAGGGAATGCCCGTGGAGCAAGTACCATCACCCAGCAATTGGTGAAAAACATGTACAAAACCCGCGACCAGTATTCCAAAGGACTTTTCGGTTATATCCCGGGAGTAAAATTACTGATCATGAAAACAAAAGAATGGGTAACAGCAGTTAAGATTGAAATTTTTTACACCAAAAAAGATATCCTCCGAATGTACTTTAACACTGTCGATTTCGGCAGTAATTCATTTGGAATACGAACTGCAGCCAAAACATATTTCAAGACCAGGCCATCTGAACTCAACTACGAACAATCGGCTACGCTGGTGGGCATGCTGAAGGCTACCACTACTTACAATCCAAAAACAAATCCGGTACGTTCCAAAGAGCGCAGAAATGTAGTATTACAAAACCTGGTCAGTCATAAAATTATTACTCAGCATGTTTGTGATTCACTGAAACAATTGCCGATTAAACTTAACTACAGTGTGGAGCAATCGTTAGATGGCGATGCTTTGTATTTCAGGGCTTACCTTGCCAAATACCTCGAGGATTGGGAAAAAGAAAATGGTTATGACATTTACTCTGATGGGTTAAAAATATATGTGACCATCGATTCGCGTTTACAGAAATATGCCGAAGAAGCTGTCGAAAAACAAATGCGAAGCGTACAACGACGATTTTTTGATCACTGGCGTGGACAAAATCCATGGCAGGACGAAAAACATCAGGATATTCCAAATTTCGTCGAAGACAAAGCCCGTAAAACTAAAATTTACAGCATTTTATCACAAAGATTCAGCGGGAATCAGGATTCAATATTTAAGTACCTGAACATTCCTCATCGCACCAGAGTTTTCGACTATAATAAGATTGAAAAAGACACTACTCTTAGTGTTATGGATTCCATACGTTATATGAATCATTTTATGCACAGTAGTTTTGTTGCAATGGAGCCTAACACCGGTAACGTAAAAGCCTGGGTCGGCGACATCAATTTTAAATTCTGGCAATATGATAAGGTGGCTCAATCCAAACGGCAGCCGGGTTCCACATTCAAATTATTCGTCTATACCGCAGCCATGCTTCACGGAAAATCGCCCTGCGATAAAATTACCGACAAACCTGTGACCTGGGAATACACCGAAAACGGAAAAACAAAAACCTGGTCGCCTCACAATGCAAACGGCACTTTCTTAGGTTATTCGATGACTTTAAAACATGCATTTGCGCGATCAATTAATACGGTGGCCGTTCAGTTGGCTCAGGAAATTGGCATCCCCGAAATCATTCGTACTGCTCATATCATGGGAATAAAGACTCCTTTGGAAAACCAGCCTTCCACTTGTCTGGGGGCATCAGACGTTTCGCTGCTGGAACTCGTCAATTCATTCGGGACCGTCGTAAATGAAGGAATGTACCACGACCCCGTATTAGTTTCGCGTATCGAAGATAAAAACGGGAAGGTTATTTTTCAGGCAAATACGGAGCAAAAGAGGGTTATCCCCTACGAAACAGCATGGCTAATGACCGAAATGCTCAAAGGTGGTATGACCGAACCGGGCGGTACTACCCAGGCTTTATGGGAATGGGATTTATTCAATTATAATACTGATTTTGGCGGCAAAACAGGAACTTCATCCAATCATTCCGACGCATGGTTTGTGGGAGTTACCAAAAATCTTATCGGAGGTGCCTGGGTTGGTGGCGAACACCGCAGCGTTCATTTCCGCACAGGGCAGCTTGGTGAGGGCAGCCGTACGGCTTTGCCGATATTCGGATTGTTTATGGAAAAAGTTTTGAAAGATGACAATTTCAGACAATACAGGGGAAAATTCCCTGTTAAGCCCAAAGAAACAATTACCAGACCTTACAACTGTCACACTTACATTCCGCGCGACAGCACTGCAACCGATTCAGTATCGTCAGACGGTGAAAATGAAATTGACGATTTGCCACTGGAAGAATCGACCAATCCGGCTCCGCCACCTGCAAATGTAACGAAATAGCTGAACGGAGAATAAAACCGGATTATTCAGCAATTAAAAATACACCCCAAAAGCAGAACAAAAACTTTTGGGGTGTATTTTTTTCAGTCAGATGAAATATCTTAAAAAAAATCCGAACAATTAAAATGGTTTTCTGTAGGTACATCCGTTTTTCCACTCACTGCAGCCGAAAGCTGTATTTCCTCTTATTATTTTACCTTTACCACAAAGCGGACAAGTTTTCCCTTCCAATTGAGAATCATCCTGTACAGCCCTGATTTCTGCCGTTGACCGGTTATCACTTTTAACGTTCAGTATGATTCTGCTTACCATTTCCTTCAGCTCTTCAAGAAATTCCTTTGCTTCGTATTCACCACGTTCAATCTGACGCAGTTTTTTTTCCCATCTTCCGGTAAGTTCAGCTGATTTAAGCAATTCTTCCTGAATTGTCATGATTAACTCAACTCCTGTATTGGTTGCAATAAGATTTTTTCGCTCTTTTCTGATATATTCGCGCCTGAAAAGAGTTTCGATGATAGCTGCCCTTGTTGACGGCCGGCCAATTCCATTGTCTTTCAAAGCATCCCTAAGTTCGTCATCATCAACCAGTTTACCGGCTGTTTCCATGGCTCTGAGCAATGTTGCTTCGGTAAACGGCTTGGGGGGAGAAGTCCATTTTTCGGCTAAAACGGGTTCGTGTGGGCCACTTTCACCAATCACAAACAATGGCAGAGTATTTTCCTCGTCGTCATTTTCCTTTTCATCGTCGCTTTTTGATTTTTCGTAAACGACCCGCCATCCCGGCTCAAGTATTTGTTTTCCGGTGACTTTGAACTCTACTTTATCCGCATCACCTAAAATTGTTGTTGTCGATATTTTGCATTCGGGATAAAAATTAGCGATAAACCTTCGAACCACCATATCAAAGACCTTTCTTTCGTTATCGCTTAAAGCCGCCGATTGAACACCTGTCGGAATAATTGCGTGGTGATCGGTCACTTTCGTATTGTCGAAAACTTTTTTTGATTTTGGAATTTTAGTTGTAAGCAGCGGCTGAACAAGCATTTCATACGCTTTCAGTCCTTTCAGAATGTCCGGAATTTTCGGATAAATATCATCACTCAGATAGGTAGTGTCGACCCTTGGATAGGTAGTTAGCTTTTTTTCGTAAAGCGACTGAATAATTTTCAGTGTCTCATCGGCCGAAAAACCATGTTTTTTATTGCATTCCACCTGAAGTGAGGTCAGGTCAAAAAGCCGTGGTGCCGATTCAGTTCCTTTTTTTGTATTGATGTCCCTGATTATGAAATCTGCTTTTTTTACAGTTTCGAGAAATCCTGTCCCTTCTTCGACACTTGAAAACCTGCCTTTGGTAGCTGAGAAAATTGTATCTCTGTAAACTGTTTTAAGTTCCCAATAGGCTTCGGGTTTAAAATTCTCAATTTCGAGCTGCCGGTTGACAATCAGTGCCAGCGTAGGTGTCTGAACCCTTCCGATGGACAATACCTGCCTGTTTTTGCCGTATTTCAGGGTATAAACACGGGTGGCATTCATGCCCAACAGCCAATCGCCTATGGCACGCGATAATCCTGCTTCGTAAAGGTGTTGATATACTGACTGATCTTTCAGGTTTTTAAAGCCGTCACGAATCGAATCGGCTGTAAGCGACGAAATCCATAAACGCTTTACCGGACATTTACACAATGCCTTCTGCATCACCCATCGTTGAATCAGTTCTCCCTCCTGCCCCGCATCTCCGCAATTGATTACTTCATCAGCTTTTGCCATTAAAGTTGAAATAATATTGAATTGCTTCTGAATACCACTGTCGTTCATCACCTTTATTCCAAACCGGGGCGGTAACATGGGTAACTGGCTCAATGTCCAGGGTTTCCATTCTGGAAAGTATTCATGCGGTTCGAGCAAACCGCATAAATGACCAAAAGTCCATGTGACCTGATATCCGTTACCTTCCATATACCCGTCTTTCCGGGTGGTTGCACCCAGAATTTCGGCAATATCACGTGCCACACTTGGCTTTTCGGCAATACAAACTATCATGTACTATTGGATTTATGTTTAAAAATCAGCAATTTGAATTCAAAAATTAATATCGGTTGAATGAATGCAAATGTAACTAAAAAATACTGTTTAAATTTACAGAATTTCGTTATAGTCGGGGACTTTGTTTAAATATCTCTTCAAACAGCCAGCAGAATTACTTTGCTAATCATATCATTCCGGTCTGTTCACTTCTTTGTTTCTGTTGGTATTCAAACGGATTGAATTCACCAGGAATTAAGTTGACCGGAGTAGTATCTCCCCCGTTTTTCGATGAAATTATTTAATAAATTGCAGCATTGTAAAGAACGAATAAACATAAAAATCAACCATCGGGGTTTGTGAATAACTAAGATTTTGTATCTTTGTAGTTCAAAATTGGTATATCTGCTTTTTTGAAATTATTGTTATCTGATTAACATAATTTTTTTTTGACAAAATATCAAACAACTAAAATTACAAATAAAACAATTTATGGAAGAATTAAATGCAATTGTACAACAGGTTGTGCAAGTTTCACCGATTATGAAAGTATTCAGAATTGCTCCTCTTGGTTGGGCATTACCTGATTTCAAACCGGGACAGTTTGTTGCTATCGGTTTACCGCCTGAAAGTCCGAAATGTGCCGAAGCTACAGAAGAACCAAACGAACCCGATCAGGACAAGCTGATTAAAAGAGCATATTCAATTGCCTCTTCAAATTTATCAAAAGACTACGTTGAATTTTACATTACACTGGTACACTCAGGTGCACTTACTCCCCGTTTATTCAACCTCAATATCGGCGATAAAATCTGGCTGGGAAATAAATTCGTGGGAATGTTTACTCTCGATCAGGTAGCTGAGGATCAGAATGTTGTACTGATTGGAACCGGTACAGGTGTTGCTCCTTACATGAGTATGCTCAGAACCGACGCATTGCATCGTAAAGGAAATATACTTGTTATTCACGGCGCTTCCAATTCATGGGATCTGGGTTATTCTTCCGAATTAAATTTGCTTCAGAGTTTGTCTCCGAAATTCCGTTACATCCCTACCATTACTATCCCCGAACGGGAATTTGTGCCCTGGACAGGTCGCACTGAATTTATTCAGGAAATATGGGAAGACGGAACCATTGAAAAACTCTGGGGATTTAAACCCACTGCCGAAAATACACATGTTTTCCTGTGTGGAAACCCGCGAATGGTTGCCGGTATGATAGAAGCTCTTGAAAAAGAAGGATTTAAAGAACATACCCGTAAGGAAGTTGGTCAAATTCACGCTGAAAAGTTCAATTAATTTCAGTAATTTCTATCAGACACCCGATTGTAAAAAAAACTGCAATCGGGTGTTTGCATTTGTAACAGGCTGAATAACTTTGTGAAAGTTTATTTATCTTTGCAAATGGAAACAAACACAGTAAACAATAATTGTCATGAAGGAACTTACACTCATCACCCCGACATTTTTATTTTCGGCTATATCACTTATCTTACTGGCTTACACCAATCGTTTCCTGTCGTATGCCCAGTTGGTACGTACACTCAAGGACAAATTCATGGAAGATCATTCGGCAATAACCCATGCACAAATTATGAATTTGCGTAAACGGCTCTATCTCACTAAAAGCATGCAAATGTTCGGAGTAGCCAGTTTACTTTTGTGCGTTGCCACCATGTTTCTGATTTATGTGGGCTCGCAGTTATTATCAGCTTATATTTTCGGACTGGCACTCTTATTACTTATTGTTTCGCTGGGACTTTCGGTTTGGGAAATTCTGATTTCGGCAAGGTCGCTCGAAATTTATCTGAGTGACATGGAAAAAATTGATATAAGCGACAATTAACATCACACTTCAGCCCTAATATTTTAAAAAATACTGTGAAAACTTTCTCATTATTTATCTATTTAAAACTAACAAAATGAATAACGGATTCGTACGTGTTGCTGCTGCAATTCCTGAGCTAAGGGTTGCTGATTGTACATTCAATGTTGAAAAAATCATTGAACTCATCGAACAGGCCGAAAATGAAAAAGTACAGGTCGTTTGTTTCCCCGAACTCTCGGTGACCGGTTATACATGTTCCGATTTGTTTTTTCAGCAACAACTTTTAAATGATGCCGAACAAGCGCTGAGTAAACTGAAAACAGCCACCTTTACCACTTCGGTGGCAGTTATAGCAGGTTGTCCGATCAGGATGGGCAATCAGCTTTTTAACACCGCTGTTGTTTTACAGGGTGGTAAAATTCTTGGCATTGTTCCAAAAACCCATTTGCCCAACAACAACGAATTTTATGAAAAACGGTGGTTCTCTTCCGCAAAATCAACCAACATACAGTCAATTATTTTAAAAGGAGAAGAAATACCCTTTGGAACCAACCTGCTGTTTTCGGACAGGAAATTCAGCTTCTCCATCGAACTTTGCGAAGATCTCTGGGTACCGGTTCCTCCTAGTTCGCAACATGCGATTCACGGAGCAGAAATGATTTTTAACCTTTCGGCTACCAACGAACTAACCGGAAAACATAACTATTTACGTCAGCTCATTGAACAACAATCGGCACGTTGCAATGCCGGTTATATTTATGCTTCAGCCGGATTTGGCGAATCCTCGACAGATGTGGTTTATGCAGGTAACGGAATAATTGCCGAAAACGGCAAAATCATTGCAGCCTCCGAAAGATTTAGTTTCGACTCACAACTCATTGTTTCCGAAATAGATATCAACAGACTAAATGCCGAAAGAATAAGAAATACAAACTTCACGAACGAAAAATCGGATATTATTTACAGAACAATTCATCTCGAAGATGCACATTTTACAAATTTCGAATTCAAAAGAAAGTTCGAAATGCATCCCTTTGTTCCACCCGTTTCAAACCGAAAAACAAGTTGTGAAGAAATTTTTTCCATTCAGGTGAGCGGATTGGCCAAACGTTGGCTCCATACCAAATCGGAGACTTTGGTAATTGGTATTTCAGGAGGGTTGGATTCAACACTGGCATTATTGGTTGCAGTGAAAACTGCCGATCGACTGGGATTTGATCGCAATCGCATCATAGGTGTGACCATGCCCGGATTCGGCACTACCGGTCGCACCTATAATAATGCCATACAATTGATGCAATCCCTCCAGATAACAATGAAGGAAATTTCGATAAAAGATGCCTGCATTCAACACTTTAACGATATAGGTCACGACATTTCGGTACATGACATTACCTACGAAAACACTCAGGCCCGTGAACGGACACAAATTTTGATGGATTTAGCCAACAAATATAACGGAATAGTTGTTGGTACAGGTGATTTATCGGAACTTGCCCTGGGATGGGCAACCTACAACGGAGATCAAATGTCGATGTACGGAGTGAACAGTGGCGTCCCGAAAACCCTGGTCAGGTATCTTGTGGATTGGGCATCACACAATACAGGTCAGAACACTGAACTTATTTTGCAGGATATTCTGAATACACCTGTTAGCCCTGAATTATTGCCGGCCGACGGAGATGGTAACATTTCGCAAAAAACAGAAGATATTGTCGGACCGTACGAGTTGCACGACTTTTTCCTGTATTATTTTGTAAGGTTTGGTTTTACACCCGGTAAAATTTTGTTTTTGGCTGATAATGCTTTCGAAGGGGTTTACTCTGAAGAAATAATCAAAAAATGGTTAAAAGTTTTTTTGCGCCGATTTTTTGCTCAGCAATTTAAACGTTCGTGCATGCCCGACGGACCAAAAGTGGGCTCCATCAATCTTTCGCCCAGGGGCGACTGGCGAATGCCCAGTGATGCTATCGCTTTTGCATTCGACGAATGAAACACTTTGATGATCTGTGATTTAGATCATTACAATAAAATTTAATTAAAAAATCTTATTCTTAAATTTTCATCTTAATTGATTTGTAATTATGTTCTTGAATGTGTATTTAGGAAATGAAATTGAGGAATGGCTCATTTCACTTTCAATCATCGCCGGAGCTCTTATTCTGAATAAGGGAATAATTATTTTTAACAAAAAAGTTATCAGCAGGATTACTTCCAAAACGAAAAACCGATTAGATGACATTTTGTTTAAAATGCTACAGGCTCCTGTATTACTGGGAGTTATATTACTCGCAGTATGGATTGCCTTTAGCCGGCTCGACTTTGACCCTAAAATTGTAACCCTGATGCACAAGTCATATCAGTTCCTGATTGTGCTTAACATTACCTGGTTTCTGGTAAGATTTACCAATGCACTCATTCAGGAATACCTTGTGCCTGTTGCCGAAGACCCTGCCAACAAATACATCGACAACACACTCATTTCCATCATAAAACGCACTGTTTTAGGAGTCATCTGGGCCATCGGTGTGATGATGGCACTCCGGAACGTAGGCGTCGATGTCGGTGCGTTGATTGCGGGTTTGGGTATTGGTGGACTTGCTTTTGCACTGGCTGCTCAGGATACCATCAAAAATGTTTTTGGTGGAATTACAATTTTTACCGACCGTCCGTTTCGGATTGGCGACCGTATCAAAGTAGATGGATTCGACGGAATGGTAGAGGACATCGGAATACGCAGCACCCGGATCAGAACATTTGAAAAAAGACTGGTAACCATTCCGAATTATAAAATTGTGGAAGCTTCTATTGAAAATGTAAGTGATGAACCCATGCGCAGAGTCGTTATGAACATCGGTCTGACTTACGACACAAGCCCCGATAAAATGGAACAGGCAATAGCAATATTGAAAAACATACCCAATAAAATTAAAGAGGTGGATCAGGATAGTTTACTTGCCGTTTTTTCTGACTTTGCACCATATTCGATGAACCTGAAATTCATTTTTTGGGTAAAACCCACCGGCGATGTCATGCAGACTCCATCTGAAGTGAATTTTGAAATTTTAAGGGAATTCAATTCGGCAGGTCTGCAATTTGCATTTCCGACTCAAACTATTTTCGTTGACCACCCGAACGATGCAGGAGTAAAAGGATAAAGCCGTTCGATTTCCTAAAATTTTACTAAACTTATTCTTAATTGATAATATTTGTTGTCGACAGACCCTTCATAGAGAAGTTTTTGTTATTTTTGTCAGTTGTATGCCAAAATTTCAGGCTCTTCAAACATTAAATTATGCAACATTCAGAGATACAGGCAGTAAAGCAGCGATTCGGAATCATTGGTTCTTCTGAGTTACTGAATCGTGCCATCGACATAGCCGTTCAGGTTGCTCCCACCGATTTATCAGTACTGATAACAGGCGAGAGCGGCGTGGGCAAAGAAAATTTTCCGCAAATCATCCACTTTTACAGTCACCGTAAGCACGGACCGTATATTGCGGTCAATTGCGGAGCAATTCCCGAAGGTACAATCGATTCGGAATTATTCGGGCACGAAAAAGGCTCATTTACAGGTGCTACTGCCGACCGGAAAGGATATTTTGAAGTAGCCGATGGTGGTACAATTTTTCTCGACGAGGTAGGCGAGCTTCCGCTTTCAACTCAGGTTCGACTGTTAAGGGTGCTCGAGACCGGCGAATTTATTAAAGTTGGTTCATCCAAAACTCAGAAAACCAATGTAAGAGTGGTGGCGGCTACCAACCTGAATATGGCTCAGGCCACAAGAGACGGAAAATTCCGCGAAGACCTGTTTTACAGACTGAATACTGTGCCTATATCGGTTCCTCCGCTCCGCGAACGGAAAGAAGATATTGTATTGCTATTCAGAAAGTTTGCCTCTGATTTTGCCGAGAAATACCGAATGCCCTCAATAAAGCTGACCGAAGATGCCAAAGCACTCCTGACCAATTATTACTGGAATGGCAATGTCCGTCAGTTAAAAAATATTACCGAACAGATTTCTGTCATCGAGCAACAACGTGAAATCAATGCTCAGATTCTGCGTTCGTACCTGCCGAAAGACGATATTGAACGTTTACCCGCGATTTTCGGTGCAAGCGGCAACGAACATAAATCGTTCAACAGCGAACGTGAAATTCTGTATCAGGTACTTTTCGATATGAAAAAGGACATGATTGATCTGAAAAAACTGGTGCATGATATTATGAACAATCAACCGCAGACAGCTCATGATCAGGATAGTCATTTTTCTGCTTCTTTTCATACTTTGAACGATACCGGATTCAAATCGGCTCCTAAGACAACAGATTTCAAAAATGATAATTTAATTACTGATAATCAGAAATTTATAAAAGACATTCCATCAAACGACGAATATCAGGAAGTGGAAGAATATCATGAATTAGAATCAACTCAACGACCTTTAAGTCTTGATGAAATGGAACGTGAAATGATAAGAAACACGCTCGAAAAACACAGAGGAAAAAGAAAAATTGCAGCAAAAGAGTTAAAAATTTCCGAAAGGACTTTATACAGGAAAATCAGAGAATATGGAATTGAATAAATTTAACTATAAAAAAATACATCTGCTTTCAACGGATTCAATAAAACTGACTTTAACAATTATTGTATTGATAGTCAGCGTATCATGTACAATTTCGTATAAATTCAACGGAGGTAATATCGATTACGCAAAAACCAAAACCATTGGTATTGCGGATTTTATCAATACAGCTGAACTGGTTTACCCGGCACTTGCTCAGGAATTTTCGGAAAAATTAAGAGATGCATATTCGAAAACCACACGTTTGCAATTGCTCAAAAAAGGCGGCGACATGCAACTCGAAGGTGAAATCGTAGGTTACCAGCTAACTCCAATGGCCATCAGTGCTGACACTTATGCCTCTCAAACCAAACTGACAATTACCATCAATGTGAGATTTACAAACAGTAAAAGTCCCGAAGATGACTTTGAAAAGAAATATACAGCTTTCCAGACTTTTGACAGCAGCAGATTACTGACAGATGTGCAGGATGAATTGCATAAGGCAATTATTGATGAAATTGTTGACAACATCTATAACGACACTGTTGCAAAATGGTAATTTACAGATAGTTTAACCAATCAAAACTAATCAAATGACGCAGGACGAACTAATGGCCATTATAAAACGACCCGAAACAGTTTCGAGTCATCACATTGATGGACTGAAAGAAATGGTCGGATATTATCCGTATTTTGTTCAGGCACGCTTACTGTTAGCCAAAGCTGAACACGATGCAAAAAGTTTGCATGCTAAAAAGTACATTGATGCAGCTGCGTTCTATTGCTATGACCGGCGCTGGTTATTCTATTATCTTTTCCCCGAAAAAAAAATAGGTCAGGAATACAAAGTGGACAGAATTCCGAAATTCGGCGGAAATTATTTCGACTTAATCAATGCAGTTGAAGCCGAAGGTGGAGATACACGTCAGTCACTTAAGAATTTAGCCGAAAGATTAAAATCGGCACGTGCCATGGTGAGTGTTTCTGCCGAAAACAGTAAAAATACTTCCGAAAAACAGCTTCCCAAAAATGAAGCAGTACATATACCGGTACCCGATTATTTTGGCAACAAGCTGAACACTAACGACAAATCGTCTGAAATCACTGAAGAAAATGTACGTAAACTCGTACACGAGAAGAAATACACCGAGGCAATTGAAATATTGAATAAATTAAATTTGATTAATCCGAAAAAAAGTATTTACTTTGCAGACCAAATTCGATTTTTAGAAAAAGCACTCGTAAACTCAAAAAAATAAACATATTATGTACATTCTTTTTACAATTCTGATTGTTATAGCATCAATTTTACTTATTTTACTGGTATTGGTTCAAAATTCTAAAGGTGGTGGATTAGCCGCCGGATTCTCGTCGTCAAATCAGATTATGGGCGTTCGGAAAACTACCGACTTTCTTGAAAAAGCTACCTGGGTATTGGTTGCTGCAGTCATCGTTCTTTCGGTAGCTACAGTTGCTGTAAACAAAGGTGATGTGGTTGCTAACCAGTCTGAAATTAAAGATCAGTATCAAAAAGCTCAAAAAGAAGAACCGGGCGTAGTTGCTCCGGGCTTTGGCGAAAAACCGGAAGCGAATCAGCAGGAAGCCCAGAAACCTGCACCCGCTCCCCAAAAATAACATCAAAGACAACTAAATACCGGAAGCGTATCAAAACTTATTTGATGCGCTTTCTTTTTTAACAGTTATATTCGGTTATGAATTTTATAAATTTTGTCGATTATGCAGGTACCTTTGCTTTTGCAATCAGTGGTATACGACTTGCATCGGCAAAAAGATTCGATTGGTTTGGCGCATACGTAGTCGGACTGGTTACGGCAATCGGGGGTGGTACAGCCCGCGATTTACTGCTGAACGTCACCCCTTTCTGGATGCAACAACCCTCTTATATCATCATAACCGGTGTCGCGCTTCTCAGCGTAATAGCTTTCGGCAAACACCTTATCAGGCTGAATAACACATTCTTTATTTTTGATGCCATCGGACTCGGATTATTCGTGGTGGTGGGTATCGAAAAAAGTATTGAAGCAGGTTTTCCTTTTTGGGTCAGTATTATCATGGGAATGATTACCGGTTCGGTGGGTGGAATTATCAGAGATATTCTTATCAACGAAGTTCCGCTGATCTTCCGGAAGGATATTTATGCTCTGGCGTGTGTGCTTGGCGGAGTCGTTTTTTACGTTTGTACCCAAATTCATCTTCAGACTGAAATTACTCAGATTCTCGCCGCCGTTTCGGTCATACTGATGCGGATTATTGCCGTCAGGTTTCATCTTAGTCTGCCTGTTTTGAAAGGTCATGACGATTTTAAATGAAATTTACGGCCGGATTAAAATAAATTGAACCAACAGAAATATGTTACAGATAGAAGATACAGTCATCAGCTTCGACTTATTCGACGAAAAATTTGTTTGCGACCTCGCTTCATGTAAAGGCGAATGTTGTATCGAAGGAGATGAAGGTGCACCACTCGACGAGAATGAGCTCGAAACCATACAGGATTTGTTGCCCATCATTTGGGACGACCTGACCGATAAAGCGAAGGATGTTATTCAACAACACGGATTTTTCTATATTGACAGAGCCGGTGAGCCGGTTACTTCGATTGTAAATGGCGCTGAATGTGTCTTTACCTTTACCGACGAGCAGGGAATTTGTAAATGTGCCATCGAGAAGGCCTTTCGCGAGGGGAAAACTGATTTTTACAAACCGGTTTCCTGTCACTTATATCCGGTAAGACTGCAAAAATATAATGGTTTTACAGCCGTCAATTATCATCGATGGAGTATCTGTAATTGCGCGGTTACTTCAGGCAGAAAATTAAATGTTCCGGTTTATAAATTCCTGAAAGAGCCTTTGATACGTAAATTCGGACAGGAATGGTACACACAGCTCGAAATTGCTGATAAAGAATTAAAAAAACGGGGAGATTTGAAATAAGACTTACAAAATTCCGGACTTCCGGTTCAAAAAATAAAAATCTCATGAAAACAAACAGTGTAAAAGTAGAAATCATCACCATAGGCGACGAAATTTTAATCGGACAGATTGTCGATACCAATTCAGCATGGATGGCTACCGAACTAAACAAAGCCGGATTTGAAATTGCACGGATTACTTCGGTTCACGACGAAGCCAATCAGATCGTAAATGCTCTTGACAGTGCATTACAACTGGCTGATGTTGTGCTATTTACCGGCGGTATCGGACCCACTAAAGATGATATCACCAAACAAACTCTGACCAAATACTTTGGTATGAAGCTGATTTTCAGCGACGAAGTATATAAAAACATTGAACAGGTACTGATTAACCGCTCACGCGCTGTGAATGAATTAACCCGGACACAGGCATTTGTTCCCGATGGCTGCACAGTGATTCAGAACACAGCCGGGACAGCACCCATCACATGGTTCGGGAAAAATGAAAAGGTAATTGTATCGATGCCCGGCGTACCCAATGAAATGAAACATGTGATGAGTACCGAAATAATTCCCCGATTAACAGTCCGTTTTAAAACGCCTTCGATCATCCATAAAAATGTTTTAGTACAGGGATATCCCGAATCGGCTCTGGCTATGAAAATTGCCGATTGGGAAAATGCCCTGCCCGAAGATATTCATTTGGCTTATCTGCCACATTACGGCATTATAAAACTCCGGTTAAGCGGCATTTCGGACGATCCGTTATCTCTGGAATTTTCGATTAATCAACAGATTGCCGGTCTGACCGAAATACTTGGTGACGCTATAGTTGCTTTCGAAGATATACCTGTCGAAAATTTAATCGGTAATTTACTTGCAGCTAAAGGATGGACAGTTGCAACAGCCGAAAGTTGTACCGGCGGACACATTGCTCACCGCATTACTTCAGTACCCGGCAGTTCGACCTACTTCAAAGGTTCGGTGGTTTCCTATTCCAACGAAATTAAAATCAATTTACTAAAAGTATCGCAGGCAAGCATTGAAGATTATGGAGCCGTCAGCAGGGAAGTGGTCGAACAAATGGCTGCCAACGTTCGGCGATTAATGAAAACAGATGTTGCAATTGCCACTTCAGGAATAGCCGGCCCCGATGGCGGTACTTCCGAAAAACCGGTTGGGACAGTCTGGATTTCGGTATGCTCCGAAAAAGAAACTGTTACAAAAATGTTCAGATTCGGGAATGTACGATTACAAAACATTGAGCGTACTACCCAGGCAGCTTTATTAATGCTAAAAGAAATGCTCTGAATTTAAAGAATATGAATGTTGATGAATTGTAGTATGAAAAATAAAGAATTTAATACTTTAAAGTACCGGAATACTCAAACCACAGCTACAATTCACAACACAAACATTTGATTCACATTCATTTAAGTTTAATTCAGAAATTATTCGCCGAAAAGCTTGTAAGTTCGAAATAAATAGTGTAATTTTGCGCACTGTTTTTGAGAAAAAATGTAATTAAAAAAAAGATATTGAAATGTCAAAAATTTGTCAGATCACCGGAAAAAAAGCAATGGTAGGAAACAATGTTTCGCACTCGAAACGTCGCACCAAAAGAACTTTTGATGTGAATTTGTTTACCAAAAAGTTCTATTGGGTAGAACAGGATACATGGATTAGCCTGAATATTTCAGCAGCCGGTTTACGTACTATCAACAAAGTTGGATTGGATGCAGCCATTAAAAAAGCTGCCGAAAAAGGGTATTTATACGCATAATAAGGGAGAAAATTTATCATGGCCAAAAAATCAAAAGAAGCAAGAATCCAGGTAATCCTGGAATGCACAGAGCATAAAGAAAGCGGTATGCCCGGTACATCGCGTTATATCACGATGAAAAACAGAAAAAACACACCGGCACGTATGGAGTTGAGAAAATACAACCCCATTTTAAAAAGAGTAACTGTACACAAAGAAATTAAATAACATCTGAATCATGGCAAAGAAAGCAGTTGCATCTCTCCAGAGTGGAGAAGGTCGTTCGTTTGCAAAGGTTATCAAAATGGTGAAATCACCTAAAACCGGTGCATATATTTTTCAGGAAGAAATAGTACACAATGACAAAGTAAAAGACTATTTTACCAAGTAATATTGTAATCAAATAGAAACTATCCTCTCATTTTTTTTAAATGAGAGGATTTTTTTTGATGTATACTCGGAAAAATATCTTAATTTTGTAGTTCTATCAATCAGGGCGTGAATCTCAAAGCGCCGGTTTACAAATTGTTATCATCGCTTTGATTATCATCACAAATGACTAAAATCAATATAAATGGGTATTTTTAATTTATTTAATAAGGATAAAAAAGAAACACTTGATCAGGGTTTGTCGAAAACCAAAGAAAGTGTGTTCTCAAAAATAACACGTGCTGTTGCCGGAAAATCGAAAGTAGACGACGAAGTACTCGACAACCTGGAAGAAGTACTGATTACTTCGGATGTAGGTGTTGAAACCACACTTCGTATCATCGAAAGAATTGAGGAACGTGTATCGCGCGACAAATACGTGAATACATCCGAGCTCAATGTAATCCTGAAAGAAGAAATTGCTGCACTGCTTTCCGAAAACAACCCGGAAATGCCAATGGATTTTGACAGTCAGTTAACTCAAAAACCTTATGTAATAATGGTTGTAGGCGTTAACGGAGTAGGAAAAACCACAACAATCGGCAAATTAGCTTACCAGTTCACCAAAGCAGGCAAAAAAGTATATCTCGGTGCTGCCGACACATTCAGAGCAGCAGCTGTCGACCAGCTGGTTATCTGGGGCGAACGTACAGGCGTACCTGTAATTAAACAGAAAATGGGAGCCGATCCGGCTTCAGTTGCATATGATACACTGGCTTCGGCAAAGGCTAATAATGCAGATGTGGTTATTATCGATACAGCAGGCCGCTTGCACAATAAAGTAAACCTGATGAACGAGCTCACCAAAATCAAAAATGTAATGCAAAAAATCGTTCCCGATGCTCCGCACGAAGTATTACTTGTACTCGACGGTTCGACCGGACAGAATGCTTTCGAACAGGCAAAGCAGTTCACCAAAGCTACTCATGTCAATGCTCTCGCTGTTACAAAACTTGACGGAACTGCCAAGGGTGGTGTGGTTATCGGGATATCCGATCAGTTTAAAATTCCGGTAAAATACATTGGCTTAGGCGAAGGTATGGAGCACCTGCAGGTGTTCGACAAAAAAGAATTTGTTGAATCGTTATTCAGTTGATTAATGGCAAAAAAAACGAACAAAGGCACTGTTGATGTAATTACGCTCGGTTGTTCTAAAAATCTGGTGGATTCAGAGCAATTGATGCGTCAGTTTGATGCTTTGGGATACAAAGTGAGGCATGATGCACCACGGCCTGATGGTGACATTGTAATCATTAACACCTGTGGTTTCATAGGCGATGCCAAAGAAGAAAGCATCAACACCATACTTCAGTTTGCCGATCGCCGGCGTACGAAAAAACTCGACAAATTATTTGTAATGGGCTGCCTGTCCGAAAGATATCTCAAAGATTTACAGGCTGAGATTCCCGAAGTTGATAAGTTCTACGGTAAATTTAATTATACCAACATTCTTACCGATCTGGGACAGGAATACCGCGCCGATTTACGACTTGAGCGTACACTTACAACACCTGATCACTTTGCCTATCTGAAAATTTCGGAGGGTTGTAACCGTAGTTGTTCTTATTGTGCCATTCCGATTATAACCGGCAGGCATCGTTCCCGTTCAATTGAAGACATAGAGGAAGAAGTAAAGAAACTGGTTGCCCGGGGAGTGAAAGAATTTAATGTCATTGCTCAGGATTTATCTTCGTACGGATTGGACAGGTACAAATCGCTGAAATTACCTGAACTGATTGAACGTATTGCCGCCATTCCGGGCGTTGAATGGATTCGTCTTCATTATGCCTATCCGGCTCAGTTTCCGTACGATATCCTCAGAGTAATGCGCGAAAACAGTAATGTATGCAAGTATCTCGACATCGCCCTGCAGCACATCAGCAATCACATGCTTAAAGTGATGCGCCGTAATATCACAAAGGAACAAACCTATGAATTAATAAAACGAATTCGCGATGAAGTGCCTGGTATCCACCTTCGTACTACTTTATTGGTTGGACACCCCGGCGAAACCGATCAGGACATTGCCGAACTGAAAGAATTCATGCAGTTTGCAAAATTTGAACGGTTAGGTGCATTTGCCTATTCCAACGAAGAAGGCACTCACGCTTATGAAACCTACAGCGACGACATCCCTGAACAAATAAAACAGGAAAGGTTGAATGAAATCATGGCTTTGCAACAAACCATCTCGTCCGATATTAATCAGACTAAAATTGGTAAAACATTTAAAGTAATGATTGACAGGATTGAAGATCAGAATTATATCGGCAGGACTGAATTTGATTCGCCTGAAGTTGACCCAGAGGTACTCATTCCGATTGGTACTCCGGGTGTGAAAACCGGTCAGTTTTACCAGGCCGAAATTATTAACGCAACTGAATTTGATTTGTACGCCGTATAAGCGAAGCTTCAAACCAGCTATAAAAAAACCTCAAAACTAACAGTGAAATGTTATTGATTTCATTTCACTTAAAAAAACAGAAGAATGAACAATACAGAATTAGTATCAAAAATTTCATCAAAGATTAATCTTCCCAAAAAGGAGGTTGAAGAATTGTTGAATGCAGTGGTAAAGTCATTTACACAGGAATTTGCTGATGGTAAATCTGTTGGGATTCAGAGTTTCGGGAATTTTGAAGTTCGAAAAAGAGAGGAAAGAATTTCGGTACATCCAATGACACAGGTTCGTACTTTAATTCCGCCCAAATTAGTCGTTAATTTCAAACAAAGCAGTATTCTGAAAGATAAAATCAAAGACTTGAAAACCAATGAATAAGGATAAGATTTCATCACAGGAGATAATAGATTCGATAGCTTTGCAGCTTAAAATCAATAAGCGTTCGGCCGAAACATTTCTGAAAGCTATGTTTGCTGTGATCGAAGAAGCATTGATCAATGGCGAATCGGTGAAGGTAAAGAACTTCGGTACTTTTAAACTACAATGGAACGAAGCCCGTGAAAGTGTAAATGTTACCACAGGTGAAAAAATACTATTAGATGGCTACAATAAAATAATTTTCGCTCCCGATGCTAAATTGAAAGAAATTGTAAATGAACCATTTGCCTTTCTGGAGCCTATTCAGCTCGACGATGAAACCACAAAAATTGAAACATTAAAATCGGAAGATACTTTCGACCCGCTTAATATTTTAAGCGATCAGGCCTCCGAGATTAAAGAATTACTCCTCGAAATCAACGGATTATCGAAAACAAATGCCGGATTGAACATTGACCGTACTGAAGAAATTCAGGAAGAAGAAGTACCGGTTGAAGAAGTTAAGGAAGTTATTGAAAATGCTGAGGAAGGGGAAGGGGAAGAAGAAGAAGAAGAAGTTTCAGAAGTTAAGGAAGTTAAGGAAGTTAAGGAAGTTAAGGAAGTTATTGAAATTAAGGAAGTTAACGAAGTTATTGAAGTTAACGAAGTTATAGAAGTCAACGATTATGATGAAGCGGAAGCAGAGCGTACCGTAACAGACAGAGAAATTCCGGACCAAGGTATAATTGATTCAATTGAACACGAACCAGCTGTAGTTCAGTCTGATAGCGTTGACGATACAACCGATTCTGTAAAAACGGACGCTTCAACTGAAGTTTTAAAAATAAGTCAGCCTTTTGAAAATGCAGATGATAATTCGATGACTCCTTCCAATGAAGCAGAAGCCGGCACAATTTCAACCGTCCAGCTCCCGGAAAATCATAACAATACTATTGATCTCGAAGATAAAAAGGATATCAAAGAAACCGCAAATCAGGAATCCCGGGCTTTTCAGCAGGAAACGTCAAATAAATTCACGATTCCGCCGACTATCCTGTCGACGCCCGACGCATTCTCAATGCCGGTAAAACCGTCCAACAAACGCACAAAGGGCTGTCTCATTACCTTAGTGGTTATTTTTGTTCTGGTGGTTGGTTTTATTGTTAATTATTATCTGTCTTCAGCAACAAGATGCTGGATAAAATACACCCTGCTTTCGGAAGAAAACACTGCCAGACTCAACAAATTCGACAGGAAAGTTACTACCTGGATGCAAAACATTGAAGATTGGGCTTCCGGTATTTTTGTCAAAAATGAGAACAAAAACATCATTTATCTGACGCCCGACAGTTCAATGCTTCAAATGGATACAATTTCACTGAAAAGCGAACCTGCCGACACGCTGCCCGACACAACAATTATTGAAAATCAAACTGTTAATGAAAAAGCTACAATAAAAAATGAAACTGACAGCTTAAAAATACTGTTTGATGGTCCGAGGGTGTACCCTAAAACAATTGCCTTCGAAAAAATGAGGGAAGGTAACCGTTTGACCCTGATTGCCGAGCGCTACTATGGTTTAAAGGATTTCTGGGTTTATATTTACGAAGCAAACAAAGACAGGATAAGCAATCCGGATAACATAGCCAACGGCACCGAAATCCGTATTCCTAAAGTCGATAAAAGATTGATTAATAAGGACAACCCCGAATGTATTAAAAAGGCAAAGGAATTACATGATTTATACGTCGGGAAGAAGAACTGATTATATAAACAACTGATTATCAAAGTTCTGCACTTCTAAACAAAGTGCAGAACTTTTTTTGACAACAAGTTCTTAAAAATTATTGATGAAATTATGAATCGATGCCTGATAGTAATATTATTCTAAATTCAGGTTAATAGATATTAAATCAAAGATTTAGCACTCAAAATAACGTTATATTTGCTGCACAAAAATTCTTTTAAAATTTAAAGTATTATATATGGATCAAACAGTTGATATTAGAGAACTTAACGAAAGAATCGAAAAACAAAGTTCATTTGTAGATGCCTTAGTCATGGGTATGGACAAGGTAATTGTGGGACAAAAGCATTTAGTAGAATCATTACTTATTGGTTTACTTTCAGATGGTCACATTTTACTCGAAGGGGTTCCAGGATTAGCAAAAACACTGGCTATCAGAACATTGTCTGATCTTATTAAATGCGATTTCAGTCGTATACAGTTTACCCCCGATTTGTTACCGGCCGATGTAATCGGAACGATGATTTACAGCCAGAAGAAAGAAGAATTCAGCATCAAAAAAGGGCCTGTTTTTGCAAATTTAGTTTTGGCCGACGAAATCAACCGTGCCCCTGCAAAAGTACAAAGTGCATTACTCGAAGCCATGCAGGAACGTCAGATCACTATTGGCGAAAATACATATAAATTAGAAGAACCGTTCTTGGTTTTAGCAACACAAAACCCTATTGAACAGGAAGGTACCTATCCGTTACCCGAAGCTCAGGTCGATCGTTTTATGTTGAAAGTAGTTATCAATTACCCCAAAAAGGAGGAAGAAAAATTGATTATCAGACAAAACCTGTTGAAAGAAAAGCCAAAAGTTAGTCCGATTCTTTCACCTAAAGACATTATCAATGCCCGCGATATCGTCAGACAGGTTTATATCGACGAAAAAATTGAACGTTACATAGTTGACATAGTATTCGCAACCCGCTTCCCACAGGATTACGGATTGGATGGATTAAAAGACATGATTTCGTTTGGTGCTTCGCCACGTGCTTCCATCAATCTTGCACTTGCAGCCCGTGCTTATGCATTTATCAAACGTCGTGGCTACGTTATACCTGAAGACATTCGTGCCGTTTGCTATGATGTTATGCGTCACCGCATCGGATTGAGTTACGAAGCAGAAGCCAACAACATGACCACCGAAGAAATTATTACTGAAATTCTGAATGCAGTTGAAGTTCCATAATTAAAATTTAAACTGAATATATGCCGGTCTGATGCATAAAAATTTAAATCAGAATCAATCAACATTGGCATATCATTCATTTACAGGCATATTTACACATTGAGAAAATGCTACAATAAAGATTTATGGAAACGAGTGAATTATTAAAGAAAGTTCGTAAAATTGAGATAAAAACCAAGGGTTTATCAAAAAACATCTTTGCCGGAGAATATCATTCAGCTTTCAAAGGTCGCGGTATGACCTTTGCCGAAGTACGTGAATATCAATACGGTGACGATATTCGTTCAATCGACTGGAATGTTACTGCCCGTTTTGGACATCCATACATAAAAGTGTTCGAAGAGGAACGTGAACTGACTGTGGTTTTGCTGATTGATGTTTCGGGTAGCCGCGATTTCGGAACCGTATCGCAAATGAAACGCGATATTTTTACCGAAGTTGCTGCAACTATTGCTTTCTCAACTATTCAGAACAATGATAAAGTAGGTGTTATCTTCTTTTCCGATAAAATTGAAAAATTTATTCCACCTCAAAAAGGGAGAAAACACGTACTGCAAATCATACGCGAACTGATTGATTTCAAGCCAGATAGCAATCAGACTAATATTGCTTCGGCATTGCGCTACTTCACCAATGTTATTAAAAAAAGTTCCACAGCATTTGTAATTTCCGACTTTATTGACAAGGACTTCGAAAAAGAACTTATTATTGCCAACCGCAAACACGATGTTGTTGCACTTCAGGTATATGATATCCGTGAAGCAGAATTGCCCGATGTGGGACTGGTCAAACTGAAGGATGCCGAAACCGGTAATCGTATATGGGTTGATACATCGGACAAAAGGATGCGGACTTCATACAAACATTCGTGGGGCGAAAATCAACTGGCATTACAAAAAACGTTCACCAGATCGGGAGTGGATTCGGTATCGATGACAACTTCGGACGATTATGTACGTGCACTGATGAAATTATTCAAAATGAGAGCGTGAATTAACAAATCCGGACAAAGTATTGATTAAAATTGATGCAAATTAAACTTTTATGAGAAAAATACTTTTTTATTGTTTTCTACTTTCGGGTACTTTTTTGGTTCATTTAGCCGCACAAAACATTACGGTTACAGCCCGTATTGATTCGAGCACTATGTGGATCGGAAGTCAGACAAAATTATCGTTCGAAATATCACAACGCCCCGGGCAAAAGGTAATTACACCTGTGTTTGGTGACACACTGGTAGGCGGACTCGAAATTGTGGAACCAATGAAAGCCGACACGGTAAAATCGCCTGACGGACATATACTTGTAAACCAGAATTATCAGGTTACATCATTCAACGATTCACTGATTTACATTCCACCTTTCCCTTTTGTTGCCAATGGTGATACCGTTTGGTCCAAATCCTTGTCGTTAAAAGTGGTACAACCATTTGTAATTGACACCACTTCGAACAAAATAGCAGATATTAAATCAGTATTCACTCCAAAATTTTACTGGAGAGGTTTTTTCGAAACGGCAGCAATCGTTCTTGCTGTAATGCTTTTAATCGCTGCATTAATTATCATTATACGTAGAATTATTCAGAAAAAACCTGTCTTTGCACCTTCAGCTCCCGAAGTTATTTTACCTCCGTACGAAGTTGCAATTTCGAAACTAAATGCCATCAAACAGCAAAAACTCTGGCAACAAAACAGATCCAAGGAGTATCACACCGAACTGACCGATGTAATACGTGAATATATTGAAAGAACATTTGATATCCCTTCGATGGAAATGACTTCCGAGGAAATCATTCAGCATTTGAATCATCTGAAATTCGAATCAAAAACGGCTTATTCTGCTTTAATACAACTGCTTCAATTAGCCGATCTTGTAAAATTTGCAAAATGGAATCCAATGCCCGATGAGCACGAACTCAGTTTGAGCAATGCTTTCCTGTTTGTCGAAGAAACAAAAACCGAAGAGGAAAAGCCTGTAGATGAAGGCAATGAAAAAATTATAAATGAATAACGGATAAAAAAATATGAAATCAGACATTATTGCTCAATCAGGCAATCCTTACAAAATGATATGATTTCATTTATAAATTATTAAAATTTCAAATCGCACTTTAAAAATGTCATTTAAAAACCCGGAATATTTATTTTTTCTGCTTTTGTTGATTCCCATCGTGTATTGGTACATCAGGGAAATGCACAAGTCGGATGCGAGTCTGCAGATTTCGTCGCACCGGAATTTGCAAACCAAACAGAAATCATTAAAAATCAAATTACTGCATGTGCCTTTTATTTTGCGGAGTCTGGCTATCCTGATGGTGGTAATTGCCCTCGCACGTCCTCAGGCATCCAATTCGTGGCGCACCGAAAGCACTGAAGGTATTGATATAATGATAGCACTTGATATTTCGGGGACTATGATGGCAGAAGACCTGAAACCGAACAGGCTCGAAGCTGCAAAGAATGTTGCTTCGCAGTTTATACTCTCGCGGCCTAACGACAATATAGGTCTGGTGGTTTTTGCCAGCGAAAGCTTTACACAATGTCCGCTGACTACGGATCACGCAGTGTTGATTAATCTTTTCAACGGCGTTAATTACGGATTGATTGATGATGGTACCGCTATCGGATTGGGTTTAGCCAATGCTGTCAACCGCATCAAGGAAAGTAAAGCCAAATCGAAAGTTATCATTCTGCTTACTGACGGATCGAACAACAGAGGCGATATTGCTCCCATTACCGCAGCCGAAATTGCACAGAGTTTCGGCATCAGAGTATATGCAATCGGTGTTGGGTCGTACGGAAAAGTTAATATCCCTGTTCAGACTCCGATGGGTATGCAATACCAGTTGATGGACTCAGAATTTGACGAAAAATCGCTTCAGAATATTGCCGCCATGACCGGCGGACATTATTTCAGAGCCACCGACAATGCCAAACTGAGGAGCATCTATCAGGAAATTGACCAAATGGAAAAAACGAAAATTAATGTCAGGGAATACAACAAGAAAAATGAAGAATTTTATTTGTTTGCCCTGCTTGCATTTGTTTTTTTGCTTTCTGAAATCGTATTGCGAAATACATTGTTAAAACGAATACCTTAAATGATTCAGCAACATCAAGGTTAAAGTTTTCTAAACTAACAATTTTAAAAACAACACATTACAATGTTTAGATTTGCACATCCTGAATATTTATTTTTACTTATAATAGTTCCGGTTTTATTGGGAATATTTATTTACAGTATTCTGCAACAACGAAAAAAAATCAAACAGTTCGGAAATCCCGATTTGCTGGCTGAACTTATGCCCAACGTTTCGCAGGTTCGTCCGCAGGTTAAATTTTATTTCCAGCTGGTGGCCATCACTTTACTGATTTTCATACTTGCCCAGCCGCAATACGGTACAAAAATGGAGAAAGAGAAACGACAGGGTATTGAAGTAATGGTGGCACTCGATGTTTCGAACTCCATGATGGCACAGGACATTCAGCCCAACAGACTTGATAAAGCCAAACAATTTCTTTCGAAACTGATTGATGATATGACCAATGATAAAGTAGGTCTGGTTGTTTTTGCCGGCGATGCATATACACAATTACCCATAACAGTGGATTATGTCTCTGCAAAAATGTTTTTATCCTCCATCAGTCCGAAATTAGTTCCCCGACAGGGTACTGCCATTGGAAGTGCAATAGATATGTGTATCAAATCATTTGGCGAAAAAAGTCAGACCGGCAGGGCAATTATTTTAATTACCGATGGTGAAAATCACGAAGACGATGCGGTAGGTGCAGCAAAACTCGCGCTCGAAAATGGAATTGTGGTACATGTGGTCGGAATGGGTAAACCCGATGGCGCCCCCATACCGGTCGACGGGACCATGAGTTTCTGGAAAGACAAGGATGGAAATGTAGTTGTATCAAAACTAAACGAAGATATGTGTCAAAAAATTGCTTTGGCAGGAGGTGGCGTTTATGTGAGAGCCGATAACACCAATTCGGCATACAAACTGATTTCTAAAGAACTCGATAAAGTGGCCAAATCGGACATTAAAACACAAATTTTTTCGGACTATAACGAACAATTCCAATCTTTTGCATTACTTGCATTGTTAATTCTGGTGGCTGACACATTCATTTTCAGCCGGAGAAACAAAAGACTCAGTAAGCTTAAGATTTTTAATCTGAAGGAAAAGTTCATTATAAAAAACAATTAAGAAATTTATTTTTTCAACGATATTTCAGATTCAGTTCAAAGTAAAATGAAAAAAAATTATCTAATAATAGTGCTTTCGGTATTCTGTCTTTCGCTCTTTGCCCAGAAAGAAAGTCCCGACGTGCGCGCGGGAAATAAATCATACAAAGCAAAAAAATATACCGAAGCTGAAATTGCTTACCGAAAAGGACTTTTAAAAAATCCTGCGTCGTTCGAGGCAAATTATAACCTCGGCAACTCGCTTTTCAAACAGGAAAAATACAAGGAAGCGCTCGAGCAATACAAAACTGCTATCGCTCTTCAACCAAAAGACAAACAAAAAATTGCAGCCACTTTTCATAATACAGGAAATGCATTATTGTCCGAAAAAAAAATTGAAGAAAGTATAGCGGCCTACAAAATGGCTTTAAAGGCAAACCCTTCGGATAACGAGACACGTTACAATCTTGCTTACGCTCAGGCTTTGCTTAAAAAACAACAACAGGATAAAAACAAAAATAAGGACGATAAAAACAAAGACAAGGATAAACAAAATCAGGACAAGCAAAATCAGGACAAGCAGAACAAGGATAAGCAACAACAGCAGCAGCAGCAACAACAGCAACAGCAGAAAATGACCAGACAAAATGCTCAGCAAATACTTGATGCCCTGATGCAGGATGAAAAAAACGCAATGGACAAGGCAAAAAAACAACAGGTACGCGGACGTAAAAGTGCTGATAAGGATTGGTAGAACCCTCACCGGTATCTGATTATTTACGATTTACAATTTTTGATGGAATAAAAGAATGTAATTTTCAAAATATGAAACGCAAAATATTATTTATATCTCTTTTGCTTTTGAGCAGCTGGATGGCCCGGGCTGACGAACCGGTCCGTTTTAGTGCAGGTGCTCCTTCGACTGTGATAGTAGACAGACCTTTTCAACTGGTATTCACTGTGAATGCTACCGGAAAAGATCTGAAAGCACCTGATTTTAATAACTTTGAGGTTTTGGCCGGCCCGTTTCAGTCAACCAGTTCAAGCTATCAAATCATTAACGGTAAGACATCTTCCTCTGTATCAATTTCATATACATATACTTTACAAGCCACAAAAACCGGAACTTTTTCAATCCCTCCGGCAAGTATAATAGTTGATGGTCAGAAATATTCGTCCAACGGACTTTCAATTAAAGTATTGCCTGACGATGGTAGTGCACAAAACAATCAGCCGTCAAAGCAATCGTCGGCATCGTCGGCAAGTCTGTCGGGCGATAAAATTTTTATACGCACCGAAGTTTCGAAAACAAGTGTATACGAACAGGAACCTATTGTGGTCACTTACAAACTTTATACACTGGCCGATGTAGTGGGAATGAACAATATGAAGATGCCCGACTTTAACGGGTTTTTGAAACAGGAACTGGACCAGAATCAAAATAAACAATTGTCGTACGAAAACTATAACGGTCGCAATTATGGTACAATAGTGTTATATCAGGTGCTTTTGTATCCGCAACATACGGGCAATATCGTCATTGATAAAGCCAATTTTGAAGCCGTGGTTCGTATCCAAAACAAGACTCAGGTTCGTAGTATTTTCGATGATTTCTTTGATTCATACACTAATGTAAATAAAAACATTGTTGCACCGGCTGTTACAGTCAGGGTAAATGCTCTGCCCGGATTAAAACCTGCCGGTTTTTCGGGCGTGGTTGGCAAACTCTCGATGAATGCAAGCTTATCATCCAATCAGGTAAAAACAAACGAAGCTGTCACTCTGAAGGTTGTAATTTCGGGTAACGGAAATATGAAGATGATAAAAAATCCCGAAATTAAATTCCCTGACGGATTTGAAATTTACGACCCTAAAGTAAATAATAATTTCCGTGTTTCGACGAGCGGAGTATCGGGCAGTAAAACCATCGAGTATCTTTTTATTCCACGAAATGCAGGCGACTTCGTCATTCCTTCTGCCGAGTACAGCTATTTTGATTTGCAGGACAAATCCTTTAAAACACTGAAGACACCGGAATATGTACTGAAAGTTTCGAAAGGTAAAGGTGGTGAAACTACGGTGGTTAGCAATAGCTACGTAAACAAGGAAGATGTTAAGCAATTAGGAAAAGACATAAGATTTATCGACACTTCTGACTTTATTATCGAAAAGGAAAATGAACCACTTTTCGGAACACTGAACGGATGGTTGTTTTTCATTATCCCTTTGCTTATTTCGTTGCTTATTTTCTTTATAATGAGTAAAAAAACCAGGGAAAATGCCAACATACAATTTGTAAGAAACAAGAAAGCTAACAAACTGGCTCAGAAAAGGTTAAAACTGGCCCAAAAACTCCTGAACGAAGGAAAAAAAGATCAGTTTTATGAAGAAGTACTTAAAGCTGTGTGGAACTACCTCAGTGATAAACTGGCAATACCTGCAGCTGAATTGACAAAAATCAGAATTGAAGACGAATTGATATCGAAATCTGTCAATACAGATGCCGTAAAACAAATTACTGAAATTCTGAATACCTGTGAATTTGCCCGATATGCCCCCAACTCAGGACAATATGAAATGGGCAATCTCTATATAGAAGCAATCGAAGCTATCAGTAATCTGGAAAGTATAATGAAAAAATCGTAAATGTGATATGAAAAACATAAGAGTTATATTTTTATTACTAATGTCAATCGGCTTTTTCGGCTATTCATTCGGTCAGAATGATTTACAAAAAAAAGCAAACGAACTTTATTCAAAAGGCGATTACACAGGTGCTTCCGAACTCTACGAGAAGATTATCAAAACTTACGGTGTAGCCCCGGAATTGTATTATAACCTCGGAAACACTTATTATAAAATGGGTGAAACCGGCCGGTCGATTCTGAATTACGAAAAAGCACTGCGCCTGAAACCAATGTACCACGATGCACGCTACAATCTGGATATGGCACAGCAAAAAGTAATTGACAACATAGTTCAGGTTCCGCCTTTTTTTATATTGCGCTGGCTGGATATCTTAATGAAGTTGCTAACTTCTAATCAATGGCTTTTTGCAGGGTTTGTAACTTTCATTATTACAATTATTGCTGCTTTGTTTTTTATCTTCGGCTTTACATTAAATAACCGGAAAATTTCATTCTATTTAGCTACTATCTTTTTATCCATCACTGTGGTTACACTTGTCTTCTCGGCGGTACGAAAAAATCAGCAAACACAACACAATGAAGCTATTATAATGACCGGAGTTGTCACTGTTAAAAGCTCGCCCGACAGAAGCGGTACCGATTTGTTTCAATTGCACGAAGGAACAAAAGTGAAAGTAAAAAGTCAACTGGGATCCTGGTTCGAGGTTGTGCTTGGAAATGGAAATATCGGATGGTTAGAAAGCAAAAACATTGAACAGATATAAACTCAAAAGTCGACACTTACACATATAAATACTTAGATATATGGAATTTATATCAACACTAAGTCAGTTCGACAAAGATTTTCTGCTTTTACTGAATGGCATACATAACAATTACTTTGATAAATTTATGTATGCATTTACCCAGATTTTTGTTTGGATACCTTTTTATATCACAGTGATTTATGCATTATTCAGGCAAAGAAAAAAAGAGGCACTGTGGCTGGTTGCTATTTTGATAATATGTGTGGCGCTTTCCGACCAGCTTTCATCCGGTTTGATTAAAAACACCGTGCAACGCCTGCGCCCAACCAACGATCCTTCCGTTCAGGGATTGATACACATTGTAAACAATTACAGGGGAGGATTATACGGATTTGTTTCTTCACATGCTGCCAATACTTTTAGCTTTGCACTGCTAAGTGCTTTGCTCTTCCGTAAAAAAGAATATACATTTGCTGTTTTTGCCTGGGCAATAATCAATTGTTATACGAGGATATATTTAGGTGTACACTACCCGTTTGATATTCTGGGCGGTATGCTTACAGGCATAATGGTTGCAACTATTTGTTACATACTACTGCGTAAATACAAACCCGATCTTCTGATAAATAAAACCGGCAACGACACTTCAGTGATGTTGCCGGTTTATACACTACTTATAACCGTAGCGGGCATTATAATTTATGCTATATAAATATCAGATTCTCACTAAATATCAGATTCTCACCTCAATTCCCATAGCTTTGAGAAAGCTTTTGAGTTCAGGAATTTTAATTTCATTATAGTGAAAAATACTTGCAGCCAATGCGGCATCAGCTTTTCCTTCCAAAAACACATCAACAAAATGTTCCATTGTCCCTGCTCCGCCACTTGCAACTACAGGAACATTTACAGCTTCTGAAACAGAACGGGTTATATCTAAAGCAAAACCATCTTTTGTTCCATCATTGTTCATGGAGGTTAGTAAAATTTCGCCTGCACCCAAAGCCACTGCCTGCTTAGCCCATTCCACCGTTTTAATATCAGTTGGAATTCTGCCTCCGTTCAGAAAAACGTACCATTCACCATCTACAAATTTTGTATCGATAGCAAGTACAACACACTGACTTCCAAACTGATTGGCAAGATCAGCTATTAGTTGAGGATTCCTCACCGCAGCCGTATTGACAGATATTTTATCAGCTCCACATGCTAATAAAACCGAAACATCATCGACACCCGAGATTCCTCCACCCACAGTAAAGGGAATGTTAATATGTGAAGCTATGCGTGTTACAAGCTCCGAAAGGGTTTTTCTTTTTTCGTTGGTGGCCGTGATATCAAGAAAAACAAGTTCGTCGGCTCCCATTCCGGCATATAATGCTCCTAACTCCACCGGATCACCAACATCGGTAATATTCTCAAAATTAATTCCTTTTACCGTTTTTCCATCTTTTATATCGAGACAAGGAATGATTCGTTTTGCAAGCACTTTATTATTTTTTTAAATTTTTTATTTTATTAATTTCCGGCCCCTTTCACTGCAAAAATGCCATGATGATAAATATTTGAATGAAGTTTAATAAACAGCTGTCAGAGCAGATTTTTCGCTATTCCAATCACCTAATTTAATCATTTCCACCGTATTGACCTTTTGTTTATCATAAGGGCGTTCGACCCTGATATAATTATTGGTAAACCCGACCATGTTATCACCATTATGTCTGCTCTCCCAAAGTACAGGATAAACCCTGCCCTGTTGACTTTCATAGAATGCTTTGGTTTTTTTACCGGAAAGCAGGTGAAGTATATCGCTGCGTTTTTTTCGTTCCTCCGGGGCTGTTATCTGTTCTATATCGAGCATTTTGGTTCCGGCGCGTTCCGAATAGGTGAATACATGCAGTTGCGAAATATCCAGTGAGTCGATAAATTCACAGGATTGCCCGAAAAGCTCCGGCGTTTCACCTCTGACCCCTACTATCACATCGACACCGATAAAGGCATGTGGCATCAGGCGTTTTATCAAAGCTACCTTGCCTTCAAAAAGCTCTCTGTCATACTTTCTTTTCATCAGTTTCAACACTTCGTTGGTTCCTGATTGCAGCGGAATATGAAAATGTGGCATAATACGTTTACTGTCTTTCACATATTCAATTATTTCATCTGTCAGCAAATTCGGTTCAATCGAGGAAATCCGGAAACGTACATCCCTGTCGATAGCATCCAAAGCCTTCACAAGATCTAAAAAGTTCTCGTTGGTATGCACACCGAAATCACCAATATTTACGCCAGTAAGTACAATTTCCCTTGCTCCTGCATCAATAGCTTCCATTGCTCTTTCAATTGTTTCGGCTACTGTACCGCTTCTGCTTCTTCCTCTTGCAAAAGGGATAGTACAATAAGTGCAATAATAATCACAACCATCCTGCACTTTCAGAAAATAACGTGTCCGATCGTCGCGCGAACAAGATGGTTTAAATTCCCTGAGTTGATTTATTTTGGTGGTATGTATTTCAGTCTGATTGTTTTTATCATGTTTCCTGAGATATTCCAGTATGCTGAACTTTTCATTTGACCCGAGCACTAAATCCACTCCTTCAATCCCCGAAATTTCTTCAGGTTTGAGTTGTGCATAACAACCGGTCACCACCATTGTAGCATTGGGGTGCTGACGGTGAAGCCTGTTAATTGCCTGACGGCATTTGTGATCGGCAGTATCGGTTACCGAGCAGGTATTGATGATACAGACATCGGCTTGTTCGCCTGCCCGCACCTTTACAAATCCTTCATTGGATAAGCTTTTGCCTATTGCCGATGTTTCGGCAAAGTTTAGTTTACATCCTAAAGTGTGAAATGCTACTTTTTTATTGTGAAATATATTGTTATCAATCATTTTTATCCTTCAAATTCAGTGTGCAAAGGTAATAAATTTAAAACAGCTTCTAAAATAACAATCCTGACCTGTTTTGGTTTTGCGGAATTTTTTATTTTCATGCACTGATATTTTGAATACCTGTCCCCTTACACCTTAAAAGGGGAATTGAAAATAGTATCAGTTGTGGATACTTTTTAAACATTCCCTTATGTGCACTCCCGATAGCCAATCCGGAGTATCTGGTCAAATACGTTTCATTATGTAAAAATATTTATCATATCTGCATCAACAGGGACTAATTTTAATTATTCAGGCAACTTTTCACAAAACGCTTTCCTAAAGCACACATAAATCACAAATATCGCTGATATTTAATCATTTGTCTTAGTCAATTTTTTTTCATATCTTTGTTGTATGAATCGTTTACTGAAATACTTTGTCACTCTGTTCATGGTATCAGCTGTTCTTACTTTCGGAATAGCTACAGTATCTGTGTATCCCTTCAAAGTCAGACAGGAAAGCAACAAAGTCAATGATGAAGATTCTGCACCGGGGCCAGTGTCAGGGTTTTTCAGTAAAAGCGAAATTTCTTCGCTATTCGGATTGGGTAACGAGCGAACCAACATCTCAGAACCCGGCCAATCAATTCCCGGAGCGGCTGCAAATTCAGCCTCAAACTCATTACGTATCAGTTACTTACAACAGATACATCATCAATTATACAATACGGGAAATAATTTTTACCTGCTTCAGTCAGCTTTCAAACAGCTGAACGGATATTACCTTTACCATTTGTGTAAACTGCTGATTTGATTTTTTAATTCGGTATTTCTCATCACTAAAGTCAGTTCAGTGTAACAAACTGACACCAATCAGTATCAAATTAAATTAATTAATCAATTGTGAACAAACAGGTTTTGATCACAGCAACAACTATATTCAAATGGAAAATAATGAATCAATTGAGCATGTTCTGGAGAACATGGATAAAAATCTGATAATTAAAACAAAAAGCCCTGCATATCAATCACTTCTTTTCATTTTCACCGGTTTAATCATCTTTGCATCTTACACTGCCAACGAATGGCCGGCATCAAGCGTAATGCCTCATTTCTTATTCGTTTTGGGAGCTTCCATCATTGTTTACGGAGTGTTACGATTCTTTTTAAGAAAGGCATATTTTATTGCAACTGAAAATAAAGAACGAATCAGAATCAAAGAAATTTATTTTAAGTACGAAGACCGTGAAAAACTGGTAAAAATAATTGAATCCGGGAACCTGAATGAACTCGGGAAACTAAATATTTCGGTTAGTGACGGACTCAGACTCAGGGTAGCTTCCACCGTCGATGGAAACATTTGCTTCTCTCAGGTAGTTACATATATCGCAAACGAACGTGTCAATGTCAATACTGTTAAGCAGCATTCAACTGCCGAAGCCGGTATCATTCACCAATTTATTCAGAAAATCAAATAAAAACAAAAAGCTGTCTTATAAGTCCCTGTACAATTTCATAAAGTTATAAATTGTAAGTTGAGAATTGAATAATTCATATTTTTGAACGCTAAGATGCTACGACACGAAGCCGCAAAAGTATTTTCTTTGTGTCGTTGAATTCAAAAAATATCTCTTACAGATTGTAAGTAGGTTGTGAAAAAAATCAACTTATGAGACAGCCTTTTTTATAATCCGATACAAATCATCGCCGGATATATTGTTTTACTTCAACCTTTAGTGTTTTAGGGGTCTTTTCTTCATCATACCGCCTTTTGTATCTTTCACACTATTCATTACAACAAATGCTGAAGGTTCTATCTTTTCAATTTCAGACTTGAGTTTATTCAATTCCAGGCGCGTAATCACCGTATAAATGATTTCGACATCTCTGGTGTCGTGCTGCCTGCCATATCCCCGCTTGCCTTTGTAAATAGTCACTCCTCTGCCAAGTTTGTAAATAATCATTTGTCTGATTTTTTCACTCTCTACTGCAACGATTGTAACTCCTGTATATTCCTCTATACCTTCAATAATGAAATCAAGTGTTTTTGATGCCACAAAATAAGTAACCATCGAATACAAAGCATTTTCAACACCGAGCAGATATGCAGCCACTAAAAAAATAACAACATTCACACTGATAATTATATCGCCAATGGTGGTACCAAATTTACGGCTCAGATAAATGGCTAATATCTCAGTGCCATCGATCACAGCCCCTCCACGAACAGTGAGACCGATTCCTGCTCCCAGAAAAAATCCTCCGAAAATTGCCACCAGAATATTGTCATTAGTGACATTGGGAAAATCCACAATAGCCAGACACAAAGCTAAGCCCGTAATAGCTAATGATGTTTTTATGGCAAAGTGTTTTCCCATTATTTTATAACCAAGCAGTATAAACGGAAGATTGATACATACAATCAGGATAGAAAGGGGGATGGATGAAATTGCGGTGATAAGCAGAGATATACCCGTCACTCCGCCATCAATAAAATGATTGGTCAATAAAAATCCTTTAAAACCGAACGAAGCAGCAAAAATACCAATTACTATCAAAATAAAGTTTCTGATACTTCTATCGGCTGACTTTTTCAGCTTCTTGTAACTTTTAGCATAAATGTAATCTGAAAAATCATCCGGCTTTCCGGGATTTCCCTTAATGCGTAATGTCGACTGATAAATAATCCTTCGAAGTAATGTATTCATTTTTCTTGTTTTTTGAAATTTCCGGTCTTTTCTGATATTTCGCGTAAGATAGTTCATTTTTTTCGTATTTTAGTTTTAATACGAAAACTAAATTCGATGAAACTTTACTTCATTTACAGATTCATGCTTCCCGGCTACAGGTTCCCCATCGCGAATCTGAGTTATTCAAAACATCCGGATTGAGTAACGTATTTTGATTTTTTCAAATGTCAGCCGACCGGTATGGGTACTACTTAAGGCTGCATTTACCATTTAAATTAACTCACTTTTCAGCTATAATGTTCGGATTTGCAGAACAAAAAATGATAAGTTCCTCAAACCCTTATCCTTATCGAAAACACAAATTTAAATTGAAAATTGTATTGAACTACCACGGGATAGTCTCAACCTGCCGGAATTCAACTCTGCCCGGACTTCCATTATGTCCGCCCGGCCCGTTCATTCCGTTCAAACCTGAGCGTCCGTTTCTTCCGGGAGGATTACCTGCTCCGCCACTGCCACCACTTCCACCGGTACCACCCCAGCCACCACTGCCGCCGTTACCGCCACTCACCTGAACTTTTATAAGATTCATGTAGTTTTTCATTGCGGCAGTATAATACACAATGACATAACCTCCGTTTCCACCATCGCCACCGATCCCGCCGTATCCTCCTTCGCCCCCGAAACCACCATCGCCTCCTTTTCGCTGGCGTGTAACAGGTTTAAGAATTTCCTGCCTGATTTCCTTCCCTGATGTATCTTTCTTAACAATAATTTCTTTGACATAGTCGGTGTAAAATTCGCCGGTATAACCATTTCCACCAGTACCACCATTTCCACCCGAACCACCAC
The DNA here is from genome assembly GCA_937897985.1 of uncultured Paludibacter sp. Classification (GTDB taxonomy): domain Bacteria; phylum Bacteroidota; class Bacteroidia; order Bacteroidales; family Paludibacteraceae; genus Paludibacter. The sequence goes on from CALCBD010000039.1 coordinate 40,234, forward strand.
TTCCACCGTTGCCACCGGATGCATAAACAGAAATATTACCACCATCAGGATTGATGTAATAATAACGTTGTACGTTTTTACTGATATCGTCGACGAGTAATTTTACAAGCTTGGTTTGAAGGATTGAATCGTAATACATATCGGCATACACATCAATGTCACCGGCATGGTAGCCGTGACTTCCGTTTTCGCCGTCCTCACCGTGCCTTCCGTGCTCACCTGTTGCACCTGAGCTTCCGCTGAAACCACTGCTCCCAAACATCCCCGATCTTCCTGAACCATTGTATTGATAAGCTTCTTTGTAATCAAGTCTGAAATCAAAAATACTGTAAACATTCGTATCTTTTTTCAATTGAATCATTAAGCCGGGTGTATGATCCGGGTTATCAAAAATATTGTCACTTACAATGAAGTCACCATCAACAAAAGTTCCGCCTTTGGATATAACTTCGTAGTCTTTCAACATTTTTCTAACCGAACTGCCACCTTCATAAGTTAACTGTTGACCGTTGTCGTAGGTAACCTTAATGCCAAGTTTTACTCTTGTTCCGGGGATTTTTTTGAATGTATTCAAAGGATAAATCAGGAGCCTGTTTTCGTAATTCAGCCATATTGTATCGCGGAAAATCTTTTCGGGTTGATATTTGGAACTGAATTGAAGGGGAATACATTTAAAATCGTTAGTTTCAGTTTGATCGATGGATATTTTACCATTACTGAATTTCGCATTCTGAAGAGTAATATCGAAATTTTTCCAGTTCAATGAACCTCTCAGAGATCCTGTTGTTTTGAATATCTGATTATCTGTTGTAAACACAACAAAACCGGATTTAAACCTGGTTCCGGGTAATTTAAGTACGTTTTCGGTACGTAAACTAATTTTACTGACATCAAAATTCTCAAGTGATTTCACTCCGGGTCTGAAAACCGAGCAGGATGTAAAAGAAGTAATAACCAACAGGAGTGATAATTGTAAAATATTGTGGTTTTTCATAACTGTATTTTTAGTTAATAATGTATTTTTTTAACCGCAGACATAAAATGTGCCAAAAAACGCTGACTAATCACATTACTGATTATTTCTGCGAAGTAGTTTTTATCGAAAGAACCGGTGTACAATAATTTCCCGGAAAAATTGCCGGAGAATTATCGACATTGTACCCGGAATTCTGTCAATACTCAAAACAAAACAACCCGTCAGCAATACTGCTAACGGGTTGTGACATTAGAGATGCCGACTGAATTATTTTTGTTCGATATAGGCTATTACATCACCTTTCTTTACCATTTCGCCCTGTTTCTTTTCAACGCCTACAATACGTCCGTTACAAAAACTATTGATATGTTCGAGTCCGTAACGTGTCTGGAGTGTACATACTGTTTCCTTTTCCTTCACGAGTTTACCATGTACAGGTTCCTTCGATTTATCCTCAAAATCGACTTCCCAAAGCACACGTCCGGTAGCAGGAGCTTCCAGCGGTTCGGCATTCGGATATTTCAGAACGCGGATATCAGGTATCGCGATATTCATCTTGCCGTATTTTTCTTTTATAGCTGCCTCGAGTTCAGCATCGAACCGTTTTTTGGCTTCACCTGATTTGTAATCGCGGTATTGCTTTTCGTGCATCGCAAATTCAAACAATTCTTCATCATCGCGACCTCTGTCCCACCCTTTTTCCTTCATCTCGGCAATAAAGCGCGGAAGTTCATCCGGATAGTTGTCCTGAGGATTTCCATCGAAAAATTCATATTTGTTTTTCTTAGCCAGCTCTACAATTTCCGGAGCAAGTGTTCCGGGTAATTTACCTGCTTTACCGAGAATCATGTCCCAGGTATTTTTATCTATCATGGTCCATCTCGGTTCACCTTTGATCATGAACATCACGTTCATCAACGCGATGTTTTTTACATACTGGCTGAAAGGTGTTACCAAAGGCGGATTTCCGAGTTTTGGCCAGATGAATTTCACTTCGTCAAATAGCATCACCAACAATTCGTCGGTGCTGAGTTCGTTCTTGCCATTGTTTTTAAGATAGGTATTGATTCCGGCGTGTACTCCCTTCAAATCAGCCATCAATGAACCCATCATTCCACCAGGCAAACCGCAACCTACGAGCAGCGAGGTCATGAATTTATTCCTGTCGTCGATAAAATAGCCAAGGAAATCGTCGATAAAGCTCTGGGTCAGTCTGCGCGCTTCCATATATGCGCTCATATTAATTTCCGGCACTTTAAATCCTGCATCCTTCAGCATAGCCTGAATGGTAATCACATCCGGATGAACCATTCCCCACGAAAGCGGCTCCATGGCTACATCGAGGTAATCAACACCTGCCTTAGCCACTTCGAGCATCGAAGCTACTGAAAATCCGGGACCTGAATGTCCGTGATACTGAACGATAATATCGGGATGCGATGTTTTAATAGCGCGAACAATATTGCCAAGCATTACCGGACGACCGATACCTGCCATATCTTTCAGACAGATTTCTTCAGCACCTGCTGCTATCAGCTGTTCCGACATATTGATGTAATATTCAGCAGTATGAACTTCCGAATAGGTGATACACATGGTAGCCTGTGGAATCATTCCCGCTGCTTTTGCATATTTGATGGAAGGAATAATGTTCTGAACATCATTCAGTCCGCAGAAAATTCGTGTAATGTCAACCCCCTGCGCTTTCTTCACTTTATACATCAATTCACGTACATCTGCAGGGACGGGATTCATCCTGATACCGTTCAGTCCGCGGTCGAGCATGTGTGTCTGAATACCTGCATCGTTGAAGGGTTTTGTAAAGGTACGTACTGCATCGTTCGGGTTTTCTCCGAAGAGCAAATTCACCTGTTCCGAAGCTCCTCCGTTGGTTTCGACACGGGCAAAACAACCCATTTCGATGATTACCGGTGCTATTTTTTCTAACTGATCCTTACGCGGGACATATTTACCCGACGATTGCCACATGTCGCGATATACGAGACTGAATTTAATTTCTTTCTTTGCATTCATAATTTCAATTAATTCCTTTATCTTAAATACTTGTATTTTAAACCTGTTATTACTTTCAACTAAATATGTCAATTAAAGAAATATTTCTTTATTTACATGGCAAATATACTACAATTATCCTGAATTAAAGAAATATTTCTTTAATTATTTTTAATCACAATCTGAGACGGATTTTTAATTTGTAAGCAAAGTGCATGATTCTATTAAATAATTGCACAGAGGCTTAAAAATGATTAATAAAACAAACTTTTACCACAAAAAATGTATTGAACTGAAAGTTTAAAAAAAGTTGTTCGACTCAGAAAAGTTGAACAAATGGCAGTTTATAGTTACTTTTGCAAAAAAAAATAAAACTTATGACATATATACGAAAACCTGAATGGTTGAGAACCAAATTATACAGCGAATCAAACTTCTCCAATGTGAGCCAGGTCATCAAAGAACACGGACTGCATACCATCTGCGTTAGTGGTCGTTGTCCGAACCAGAGTGAATGCTGGAGCAAGGGAACTGCAACTTTGATGATAGCGGGCGACATCTGTACAAGGGCATGTAAATTTTGCAACACCATCACCGGACGTCCGTTGCCACTCGATGCGGATGAACCTGCTAAAGTGGCTGAGTCCATCCGGTTGATGAAGCTCCGGCATGCTGTGATTACTTCGGTTGACCGTGACGATTTAAAAGACCAGGGCGCAAATCACTGGGCAGCTACCATCAGAGCTGTGAAAGCAATTAATCCCGGGACAACCCTCGAAGTGCTGATTCCTGACTTTGACGGGCGTGAAGATCTCATCGAGCTGGTAATCAACGAAAAACCTGACATCATTTCACATAATCTTGAAACTGTCCGACGACTAACACCATTGATTCGTACCAAAGCAAAATACGACACAAGTCTTAATGTATTGAAATACATAGCCTCGAAAGGATTGAAAGCTAAAACAGGCATCATGCTTGGGCTTGGTGAAACAGAAGAAGAAATTCTGCAATTGTTCGATGATGCACTGGCGCATGGCTGCAGTATCATCACTATAGGACAGTACATGCAACCTTCGCGCAGGAATATACAGGTTAGTGAATATGTACATCCCGACAAGTTTGCCGAATACAAAGAGATAGCATTAAAAAAAGGATTTCTTATGGTGGAAAGCGGTCCGTTTGTCAGATCGTCCTATTGTGCCGAAAAACATGTTTAATGATTTACAGTTCAACTGATATCCTGACTAATTGACAAATCAGCATTTATACAATTAATTTACAACTTACCGGTTTGCTTTATTATTGTTGTATTGGCTGATTGTCAAATTGCCTTTACAACATAAAGCTGTCCGGTTTCGTAACGGATAATACTTACTCTTGTACCCTTTTCGATAAATCCGTCTTCCGAAACGGCATCGTAGATTTTGTCGTCCACTCTGACTTTGCCCGATAATTTTAAAACAGTCGAAGCGATGCCCTCCCGACCCACCAGTTCTTTGGGTGACATCGATACACCGATAAAACCTGAAGAGTTATCGAGTGTCTTATCCAGTGCTACTTTACTGAAAATACCCTTCGATCCTATTTTACTGCTCAGATAAATTACCAGCAAAAAAGCAAGGAGTATTCCGCCTGTAACGGTGAGCAATGCTTTTCCAAGGGCATGTGTTTCAACTGATTTGAAGTCGAAAACAACATTGTTAAGCATACTCAGTGTGAGCCCTGCAACGACGAGGACAATCCCCGAAATCCCGGTTATCCCGAAACCCGGGACAACAAAGATTTCGAGCGCAATCAGCACCAATCCAATCAGGAAAATAAGGATTTCCCAGTTGGCTGCCAGCCCATCGATATACAGAGGTGCAAAATATAACACTGCCGCAGTAATGGCGACAACAAGCGGAAAGCCAACACCCGGAGTCTGGAGTTCAAAATAAATACCCCCGACGATGAGCATTATCAGAATACCCTGAAGTACCGAACTCATTAACAATCCTTTCAGATTGTCCCAAACCGAAGGTTTAAAAGTAAGCAGTTTATATTCTTTCAAATTGAGTTTTTTTTCAATCACTTCTTCGACATTTTCGGCCTCACCTTCACAATAATGATATTTTATTGCTTCCTGCGTGCTGAATGTAAGTGTTTTACCCGAATCGATGATCCCCGGAATGACAGTCCGGTCATCAACCATAGCCTCAGCAATCATCGGGTCACGTTTCCATTTATAAACCGTATCGTTGGCACTTATAATCGTATCTTTACCGTGCGATTCGGCTGTGGCACGCATTTTAGCCCGCATGTACGACTGATATTTATCAGGCATTTGAGCGCCTGTTTCGTTAACAACAGTTGCAGCACCGATGCTTCCTCCCGGACGCATATAAATTTTATCGCAGGCAATGGCAATTAGCGCACCTGCCGAAGCTGCATTGTTATCAACAAAAACATAAACCGGAATTTTTGAATTGAGAACTTTTGTACGTATCGAGTCGGCATATAAAACTTCACCACCATAGGTATTCATGTGAATCAATACTGCATTTGCCTTATTCTGAGCAGCTTCACTAAACCCTTTCCGCACATAAAGCCATGTTGACGGACCAATTTCCTTTTTGATATCAATTTTGTAAATGATGTTTTCATTAGCTCCCAAAACGGAAATGTTAATTGTAATGATTACAATTATTAAACAAATATAATTTTTATAAAACATGGCTATTTTTTTTCTCAATTATACACAAAAATAAAAAATATCATTTACATTTGTAGTGAAAATAAAACATAAAATTTTCGAAAGAGTTCTTTATTTAATATTATTCAGTATAGACAACTGACAATCAATTACTTATTTCTGTTTCAAAAGTTTTTTCAAACAAAAAGGTACTTTTTTTCGAAGAAGTACAAACAACAGTTAAGTCGACAAGCGCTTAATTGCATTCACTCACACGTAAAACTTGGAAAAAATGAAAAACGTTCAAATTGAAAATGAATTGGTAGCGTTGCAAAGTAACATGCGAAATTTCGCATTTTCACTCACTCTTAATCGTGATGAAGCAGAGGATCTTTTGCAGGACACTACGTTAAAAGTATTGGATAATCAGGAGAAGTTTACTGACAATGTCAATTTCAAAGGCTGGGTACTAACAATTATGAAGAACATCTTCATAAATAACTATCGCAAGATAGTACGTAACCAGACAGTAGTTGACAAAACCGAGGACCTTCATCACCTGAATTTGCCACAAAATTCAGGGTTCGACAGTCCGGAGGGATCTTATGCCATAGGTGAAATAACAAAAAGCATTGAAGCATTTGCCGATGAATACCGTGTACCTTTTTCGATGCACATTCAGGGTTTCAAATACGAGGAAATTGCCCAATCAATGAATCTTCCCATTGGTACTGTTAAAAGCAGAATTTTTCTTGCACGCAAGCGATTGCAGGAACAATTAAAAGATTATCGTTATTAAAATTATCACCACTTTTTTTATAAAGCCGAAGAACAACTCTTCGGCTTTATTTGTTAAATCAACAGATAACAAAACAGATAATTATTTCCGGGTTTCAGTTTAAAAACACCATAAAAACCATTTTTTTGTATAAAATTGATTTATGAACACTGCAATAGTAATGTTGGGTACAAATATAAATCAGGAGGAAAACCTGGTGAAAGCAAAAGAGATGCTGAGTAATTTCTTCGAGATTATCGATGAAAGTTCGGTACTTATAACTGCACCGATAGGCAAGAAATATAAAAATGATTTTCATAATCAGGCTATTAAACTGATTTCGGACGATACGGCAAAAGAGATAACCAGTCATTTCAAACAAATTGAAAATGAAATGGGGCGATCACCACAGACGAATTTAAAAGGAGAAGTCCCCATTGACATAGATTTGATATTCTGGAACGGCATTCAAAAACGTGCCGATTATGATAAATTTTCCTTTGTAAAGCAATGTGTCGACGAAATTAAAGACAATGCCGAACTTGTCGACTAAAACAAACACTTCCGGTTTAAATTTCTGGTGCCTGTTAATACCCGCAGAGAACCAAAAGATAAAAGCATAAACTTCCTCCCGAACATTTCAATTATTCAAATGAAAAAAAAATAGCGGTTTGTTTTTTCATAAATATTGACTAACTTTGTTGTTTTTCCCGAAAATTCAAAACAACAAAATAAATTCTCACAATATTATGAAACATTTTCCACCCTCGGAGCTGATTGTCAATAATGATGGCAGCATTTTCCATTTACACCTGAAACCGGAACAATTAGCAGATAACGTCATACTTGTGGGCGATCCGGGAAGGGTTGCGATGATTGCCGCTTACTTCGACACACAGGAATGTTCGGTTTCGAGCCGCGAATTTAACACAATTACAGGTACTTATAAAGGCAAACGCATTTCTGTTATCTCCACAGGCATTGGAACCGACAATATCGATATAGTTATGAACGAACTCGATGCATTGTCGAATATTGATCTTGTTCGCCGCGTTGAAAAAGAAAAATTCCGTCAGCTTAACATTGTTCGTATAGGCACCTCGGGTGGTATGCAACCCGATATTCCGCTGGGCAGTTTTCTAATTTCTGAGAAGTCAATCGGCTTCGATGGAATGCTGAATTTTTATGCCGGTCGTGATACGGTCAGCGATCTTGCCTTTGAAGATGCAATGAAAAAGCACCTCAACTGGAATCCGCAATTAGCTGCACCCTATGTGGTTGATGCGGATGAAGAACTTGTAAACCGTATAGGCAAAAACGACATGCTTCGCGGTGTTACAATTTCGGCTAACGGGTTTTATGGCCCTCAGGGTCGTGTATTGCGGATTGACCTGGCTGACATGCATATTAACGACAAAATTGAAAGTTTCAGATACGGAAAATACAAAATCACGAATTACGAAATGGAAGGTTCAGCCATTGCGGGTCTTTCAAAACTTATGGGACACAAAGCAATGACCGTTTGCTGTATTATTGCCAACCGAAGGGTTGAAGCAGCCAATACGGATTATAAACCCTACATCGAGAAATTGGTACAGGTGGTTTTAGACAGGATTTAAACTACTTTCTGAAAACAAAGAATAACAATCATCAACATGATATCCGACAGAAAATCATATCAGTACTTTCTGAAACGCGATCTGGAAGCCTACGATCAAAAAAGTTTCACGATGTATTCATATTTCAGGATGGACTGTCTTAGATTTCAGAGACGATTACGAAAAATTGAATATCTGTTCAACGTAAAGCGTGACAATATCTTTTGCAGGTTATATCTTTATTTTCTTGAATTCATCAATCACCGGCTGGCAACCAGATTAGGATTGACAATACCGAAAAATGTATTCGGTGCCGGATTATGCATAGTACATTACGGCACAATTGTAGTCAGTCCGCTGGCAAAAGCAGGTGAAAACTGCAGGATACATCCATCCACAAGCATAGGTGATTACAACGGAGCTCCTGTCATTGGAAATAATGTGTACATAGGTCCGGGGGCCAAATTGTTTGGAAACATAACAATTGGAAACAATGTGGCTATCGGAGCCAATGCAGTAGTAAACAGCAGTTTTGGCGATAATGTGACCATCGGAGGAATACCTGCTGCGATTATTTCGCAGAAATCGAGTATTGAAAACGGAGTTTTTCCTGAAAGTTTAGTTCAAAAAATGAAACAAAAATGATGAATACCACAACAATAGCAGCAATCTCTACTGCTCCCGGAACAGGGGGTATAGCAGTAGTCAGGGTTTCGGGAAAAGATTCGGTTTTGATATGCAATAAAATTTTCATTGCAAAAAGAAAGCATACAAGCCTCAGCGAAGCGAAACCAAACGTAGCACTTTATGGCAGTATCATCGACAATTCGGGAGAGGAAATTGATGACGTTTTGCTCACTGTTTTTCGTTCGCCTCATTCATTTACCGGAGAGGACATCGTGGAAATATCATGTCACGGTTCACAACATATTCAACACCGGTTGCTGCAACTGCTTATCGACAATGGTTGCGTTTTAGCCCAACCGGGCGAATTCACCCAACGGGCATTCTTAAACGGCAAAATGGACCTTTCGCAAGCCGAGGCAGTAGCCGATCTGATTGCTTCTAATTCGGAAGCTTCACACAGAATGGCAATGAGTCAGATGCGGGGTGGTTTTTCGAACGAACTGATCAGTCTGCGCAACAGATTGCTTAACTTTGTTTCGTTGGTAGAACTTGAACTCGATTTTTCAGAAGAAGACGTTGAATTTGCTGACCGCACACAACTGAATTATCTTACCTACGAAATCGAACAACTAATCACCCGTTTATCTGATTCATTCAGAGTGGGAAATGCATTGAAAAACGGAATTCCCGTAGCATTGGTAGGTGAAACAAATGTAGGCAAATCGACTTTGCTGAACGTCCTGCTGAATGACGAAAAAGCCATTGTTTCGGACATACACGGTACTACCCGCGACGTCATCGAAGATGTTATCAACATTAACGGTATTGCATTTCGTTTTATCGACACTGCCGGTATCCGCGACACCAGGGATAAAATTGAGAACATGGGCATTGAACGTACTTTTCAGAAAATTGAACAAGCTGCAATAGTACTCTGGATTCTCGACTGCACCCAAATGAGCGAACACATAGAATGGCTCACCGACAAAATCGAACGAAAGGCAACCGGCAAAAAAATCATTATGGTCTTCAATAAAATTGATAAAATAGTGGAAGAAGAACGCGAGGTACTGAATCAACTATTCGAACAGTTTGAAGGCGAAAGGATTTATATATCAGCCAAAAACAGGCTCAACACAGAGGAACTTAAGGCATCACTCATAAAAGCCGCACAATTACCAAACATTCAACCGGGCGACATTGTAGTGAACAATATCCGTCACTACGAAGCTCTTCAAAATGCGCTGTCAGCCATACAGCGAGTAAAACACGGGCTCGAAAAAGGCATCTCCGGCGACTTCCTGTCGCAGGACATACGTGAATGTATGCACTATCTGGGCGAGATTACCGGCCAAATCACAAACGACGAAATTCTGGGAAATATCTTCGGGAAATTCTGTATCGGAAAATAAAAACCATTTCCTGAAAAAATTACTTTATCCAATTTCAGATATTACATTTTATTCTTTTCAATAGCCTGTTGAATAAAAAACAACCGACTGACAGCCGATAGAATCCGGAGTATTCATATGTTTATAAATTAGATGAAATTGAATTTGAGTATACGACCCCAACGGGGTCGAACAGGTCGTTTGCAGTTCGATTGTTATAATCATATTATCCCTCCGGGATAAAGAAAGGAATCCGGAGGATTCAGATATTTATAAATCAGGTAACATTTGAATAAGAGAATACGACCCCAACGGGTCGAACAGGTCGTTTGCAGTTCGATTGTTATAATCATATTATCCCTCCGGGATAAAAAAGGAATCCGGAGGATTTATATGTTTATAGATTTCAAATTGCACGAAAAATACGACCCCAACGGGGTCGTATAAATCCAAGTTACATATATTGCTATAACATCTTATCAATTCAGGATTAGGAAAATACAAACGTTAAATCATTATATATTATGGCTGATACATTTTCACAAATCTACATTCATATTGTTTTTGCTGTAAAAAACAGAAATAGTTTGATAAAACCATTATGGGAAGAAGAATTGTATAAATACATTACGGGAATAGTACAAAACAAAGGTCAAAAAATACTTGCCATCAACGGGATGCCTGACCATATTCATATCTTGATTGGCATGCGTCCGACTTGTTGTTTGTCTGATTTAGTGCGGGAAGTGAAGAAATCGTCGAATGAGTTTATAAAGGAAAAGAAGTTTACTCCATTTAAATTTCAATGGCAGGAAGGTTTTGGTGCATTTTCGTATAGCCATTCATCTTTAGACAATGTAATAGGTTATATCAATCGACAAAAAGCACATCATAAGAAACGCCAGTTCAAAGAAGAATATATGGAGATGCTTAATAAGTTTGAAGTAGATTTTGAAGAACAATATTTATTTGAATGGATGGAAGATTAGTTGAATCCTCCGGATTCAACTGTTTTAGCACAAGATCGGTTATGAATGTACGACCCCAACGGGGTTGAACAGATTGTTTGCAGTTCGATTGTTATAATCATATTATCCCTCACGGATAAAAAAAGGAATCCGGAGGATTCAGATATTTATAAATCAGGTAGAATTTGATTAAAGAATACGACCCCAAAGGGGTCGAACAGAGTTTAACAAAAACAGGGTTAACTATGTTTTTGTCATTCATTATTTTTCTCCGGAATTCTGTTTATTTTTACAAAAAACTTTAATAATCAATCCTGATTGCTGATAAGGTGGCTTTTTAGGTTTTATTAGTATATTTGCAAAAATTTCGAATTTCCGCTTATGTCAAAATCTGTTGTAACTATACGTGAATTGTACAAATCGCTTGTAATTTCACACGAAAATATATTTCCGTTTTCCGAAAGACGTCAACTGAAGTTCTTACTCCGAAAATGTATTATTAATGAGAACTTTACACGTGATCAAATCACCACATTTACATCCGGAAAATTAGCTATTGTCAATGCTGTTCTCAATGAGGCCGGATTGGGCAAATCGGCTGTTTTGAGTGTGTTATTTCAGGAATTTATTCAGAAAAACACAATCACTGTCACTGAAATTGAAAACACATTTTCGACGAATATCAGCACCATTACTAAAGGACTTATTCGTGTTCGCGAATTGTACGAACGCAACACTTCTCTCGAAAGCGAAAACTTCCGAAAGCTGTTGCTTACATTTGCTGAAGACGTACGTGTAATTCTGATTATCATAGCTTCACAACTTTGCCGTATGCGCGAACTCGACAACGAAGCTGAAGATGTCCGCATACAGGTGGCCCGCGAAAGTTCGTTTTTATATGCCCCGCTGGCACACAGGATGGGCTTATATAAAATCAAAACCGAACTTGAAGACCTTTCGCTCAAACATACTAACCGCGACATTTACAGGGATATTGCCCGAAAACTGAATGAAACCAAGCGTTCGCGGGATATTTATATTGACGAATTCATTACTCCGCTAAGAGAAAAACTGAACGAACTGGGCTGTGAATTCGAAATAAAAGGTCGTACAAAATCCATTCATTCTATTTACAACAAAATAAAAAAACAGAATACTCCTTTCGAAAACATCTACGATTTATTTGCCATCAGGATTATTTTTGATGTAGCTTTAGAAAAGGAAAAAGCTGTTTGCTGGCAGGCATATTCCATAGTTGCCGATATGTATCAGCCTAACCCAAAGCGTCTGCGCGACTGGCTTTCAATTCCGAAGTCGAACGGGTACGAAAGTCTGCACACCACTGTGCTTGGTCCTCAAAATAAATGGGTAGAAGTTCAGATCCGAACTGTGCGCATGGATGAAGTAGCCGAAAAAGGGTTGGCTGCTCACTGGAAATACAAGGGCATCAAAGGCGAAAACGGTATGGACGAATGGTTGAAAAATATCCGCGAAATACTCGAAAATCCTGAACTGAATGCCGTGGATTTTATGGATGAATTCAAGCTCAACCTGTACGACAAAGAAGTTTTTGTTTTTACTCCGAACGGCGATTTACACAAATTACCAAAAGGTGCCACGGCGCTCGACTTTGCATTTTCAATTCACTCCGGACTTGGTTGTAAGTGTGTTGGTGCGAGAGTGAACGGCAAAAACATGCCGATTAAATATGAGCTGAATAATGGCGATCAGGTGGAAGTACTCACCTCGCCCACTCAGAAACCCAACCCTTCGTGGCTGCAGGTGGTTACCACCTCCAAGGCAAAAAACAAAATCCGGCAGGCACTGAAAGAAGTAGAATTCAAAGACGCTGAAATTGGCAGGGAAACCCTGATTCGCAGGTTTAAAAACTGGAAAATTGACCTTGATGATGGTAAACTATCACGCCTTGCCAAAAAGAAAGGATATAAAACCGTAAGCGATTTTTATCAGGAGATTGCACATGAAAAACTTGATGTGCTCACTGTGCGGGATGCTTATTTAGACCTTGATAAAAAAGAGACAAATCCCGAAACAGTTGAAGTTCGCAGTGCTGAAGGATTTACATCCGAAAAACATAATGTTACACCTGAAGGCAAGGAAGATGTACTGGTCATTGGTCAGGACTTGAAGAACGTTGACTATAAACTTTCGAAATGTTGTAATCCGATATATGGCGACGATATTTTCGGATTCGTTTCGGTAAGCGGTGGTATTAAAATTCATCGCACCGATTGTCCCAATGCACCTCAGATGATAGAACGTTTCAATTATCGCATCGTAAAAGCGAAATGGTCGGGCAAATCGGTAGGCTCCCAGTATCCTATTACTTTACGAATTGTTGGCCATGATGACATTGGAATAGTCACCAACATCACATCGCTCATATCAAAGGAAAAAAACATAAGTTTGCGCTCTATTTCGATAGATACCAATGCCGGACTTTTTCAGGGGAACCTTACCATTATGGTGAGCGACAACAAAGATTTAGAGCTGATTATCAAGAAAATAAAGTTAGTAAAAGGAGTAAAAAACGTTTCCCGGTCTTTGATAATCTGATTGATAATTTAACTTTTGATTCTGAAAAACACTTAAATCAAATTACATTTTTCAATGTATAGAATCACAAAACTTATTACAGCTGTTTTATTCATTTATTGTCAACTGGCAGCACAGGAATTTTTACCTGTCGTTACCAATTTCAATAAAAACGATTATCATGCTTCGAACCAGAACTGGGCCGTAGGGCAATCGGAAGATGGGATTATGTATTTCGGGAATAATCTCGGATTACTCCAATACGATGGTTCGTCGTGGGAATTGCTGCAGATTCCTCAGAATAAAATTGTGCGTTCCATACTGGTGCGGGGTAACCGAATATATATCGGTTCTTTTGAAGAATTCGGATATTTCGAAAAAAACCTCTGCGGACAATTACAATATACATCCCTATCGGACAGACTCAGGGGTTATGAAATGAAGAATGATGAGATATGGACTATCATCGAAATAAATAATTCAATCGTATTTCAGTCGTTTACAACTTATTTCACTTACCAAAACAACGAAACTAAAGGTTACAGATGTCCCTATACATTTTTATTTTTTAATAATTACAAAAATAACTTATACACACACACCGAGCAATCAGGTTTTTGTTCATTTGACTTAAAAACACAGACAGCACGACCTGTTCCCAACAAAGTCCTTCAAAGTCCTGTAATTTCCGTACTCAGTTTTGACAAAAAAAATGCACTGATTGTAACAAAATCAAGCGGGCTGTATTTGTTTGATGGAAGTACATTTTCGGCATTCAGAACCGATATCGACAAAGAATTAAAACAATGGGAAGTAAACAGGGTAGCCCTTAACAAAGAAGGAGTTATCGTATTGGGAACAATTCAAAACGGTATCACGGCTATTGATAGAAACGGTAGAAAATTATGGACAATTAATACAGGTAATATATTGCAAAACAACACCGTACTCGGTATGTTATTCGACAAAGAGCAGAATTTATGGGTTGCACTCGACAAGGGAATTGCTCTGATTCAGATGAACACTTCCATTAAGTATATTCATAATTTTCAACCTTCGGTAGGTGCACTTTATTCACTGAATTTTGACGGGAAAGATTTGTTAATGGGAACCAATCAGGGACTCTACAAAGCAGGCTATGATGTCCGCCGTAAAGCAATTGTCCACCTTAACTCAGAACCGATCATCAAAGGCCAGGTTTGGAACATATCAAAAATTGACAATCAGTATTTTTGCGGAAACAACGAAGCAACCTACAGCTATTCGTCGGATGGATTCAAAGTCATTTCGCCTGTAAAAGGCGGCATCTGTATCAAACGCGGTGTGGTCAACGGACAGGAAATACTTGTCGAAGGAACGTATACACAGTTGAGCATTTATAAAAAAGTAAATGATCGCTGGCAGTTCAGTCATACAGTTGAAGTATTCCTTAATCCGATACGCTACATCGAAATAGATTATACGGGAACCATTTGGGCAAGCCATTTACATCAGGGATTATTTGCGATAAGACTCACACCCGATTTGCACAAAATAGAGCACATAAGCACATATAAATCGCTCGACAACAAGAATATGACCAATATCAATGTTTTTTCGGTCAACAACAGGGTGGTATTTACCGATCATACAAAATTCTACACTTTTGACGATATAAAAAAACAAATAATTCCGTACAACGAATTAAACAATAAGCTTGGGTATTTCTCAAAGGCTTATCGGGTAAGTCATTTCAAAAATAACTTATACTGGTTTATACTCGATGGTGAAGCAGCATTAGCAGATGTAAAATCGAATCAGACAAAGATAATTGACATAGTACATTATTCACAATTTCTGAATCAAACAGTCGATAATTACCAGAACATCATACCGGTTTCGGACAACGAATGTTTATTTACACTCGAAAATGGTCTGGCACTTTATGACTTTAACGGAAAAAACAAATTGAATAAAGCTGCTTCATTGCAATTCCGCAAGATTGTAGCTTCGGACGATGAATCAGTAAAGAATATTTATCTTCCGCTATCCGATCAAAACCCGTCAAAACTTAAATACAGCACCAACAACCTTGTATTTACAGTTTTCTATCCGCAATATACTGAAATGAACACTATTCATTTCAGATATAAACTGGAAGGGCTGGATAAGATATGGAGCGAACCGACTCCGTCATCTTCAAAAACCTATAATTACCTTCCACAGGGTGATTATATACTCCGGGTTGAAGTTATCACCAAAACCGGAAATGTCCTCGACAAAATAAATTACCGCTTTATAGTTCAACCTCCGTTTTACGAAAGCACTTTAGCTAAAATATTATACATATTGATTATCATACTGTTATTGATTGGAATTTATTTTTACATTTTACATTTATTCAAAATAAAACGTGAAAAAATCAAACAGGAGCAGGAAGAAATCCGCAGGAAGGAAATAGAAAAACGTGAACAACAAATCATTTCACTTGAAAAGGAAAAACTTGAATCCGAACTTACGGTGAAAAGCAAGGAACTGGCCGAATCGACCATGACCATAATAAAAAAGAATGAAATACTGGTAAGCATAAAGAATGAAATTACCGAACAAAAAAACATACTGGGTACCCAATACCCTAATAAATATTACGACAAACTTATCCGTCTGCTCGACGAAAACTTGTCGTCGGAAGATGACTGGGCCATTTTCCAAACCAATTTTGACCGTATTCACGAAAATTTCTTTCGGAATCTGCACATCAGTTATCCCGACCTTACTTCCAACGATCTGCGTTTTTGCGCCTACCTGCGTTTGAATTTGTCGAGTAAGGATATAGCCCATTTAATGAACATATCACTCAAAGGTGTTGAGGTGGGTCGATATCGTATAAGGAAAAAAATCGGATTACCTTCAAACAAAAGTCTGACTGAATTTATGATCGAATTCAAATAATCCTATTTTTTAAATTTTTCATCAAAAAAGCAGGGTTAATCCTTCTTCACTTTTCAAAAAAAACCACTGATTCATTTATCAGTAAATCAAACATATAAAATAATAATTACATTTTTTGTAGTGTTAAAATAGGGGCTGAATATTCAGCCTTTTTTTTTGTAGTATTCATATTGGGTCATAAAAACATTGTTTCCAATCTACATGCTGTTATATTTGCATCGTTAAAACTACGACAAAATCACTATCATGAAACTCAAATCAGTTTTTGCCATTTTTACTGCCGGATTATTGCTGGCTTCCTGTTCACAAAAAAACAGCTCTGATAAAGAAGCGCGACTCAATCAAAAAGTGGATTCGGTATTAAAACTTATGACCTTAGATGAGAAAATCGGTCAAATGGTTTTATATACCAGCGACTGGGATGTTACAGGCCCGAAAATTAAGAGTGGCTATCTCGACGATATTCGTAAAGGGAACTGTGGAAATATTTTCAATGCACATACAGTAGCTTACGTTCGAAAACTTCAGAAAACAGCCGTTGAAGAATCACGTTTGGGAATTCCCCTGTTGTTTGGTTATGATGTTATCCATGGACATAAAACAATTTTTCCCATTTCTCTCGGCGAATCGGCTTCGTGGGATCTGGAAGCCATTGAAAAGGGAGCAAGAGTAGCAGCCATCGAAGCAGCTGCTTCCGGTATCAACTGGACATTTGCACCCATGTGTGATATTTCGGTCGAACCACGCTGGGGCCGTGTATCGGAAGGAGCCGGCGAAGATCCGTATCTGGGATCAAAAATTGCTGCAGCCCGGGTTCGTGGTTTTCAGGGAAAAGACAATAACTTATCTGATTCACTTACCATTTTAGCATGTGTGAAACATTTTGCTGCCTACGGAGCACCTCAGGCAGGTCGTGATTATAACACGGTAGACATGTCGAAACGCGTTTTTCTCGACACTTATCTTCCACCATACAAAGCAGCCATTGATGCCGGTGCAATGAGTGTAATGACATCATTCAATGAACTTGATGGCGTCCCTTCGACCGGCAATAAATATTTACTCACCGACTTATTGCGCAACGAACTCGGATTCAAAGGATTAGTTGTAACCGATTATACTTCAATCAACGAAATGGTAAACCACGGTGTTGCACGCGATGAAGCTGATGCAGGACTGCTGGCCCTTCGGGCAGGAGTCGACATGGATATGCAGGGTGAAGTTTATTTCAAATACCTTAAGAAACAGGTAGAAGAAGGCTTAGTTGATGAAGAATTAATTAACAACGCCGTTCGAAGAATTTTACGTGTAAAATTCCTGCTCGGATTATTCGACGATCCGTATAAATATTGCAACGAAGCACGTGAGAAAAAGTTGATTTACGCACCCGAACACCTCGAAGCAGCTTTCGATGTTGCTAAAAAGTCGATGGTACTGCTCAAAAACGATCAGCAGGTGTTACCCCTCAAAAAAAATGAAAAAATTGCTGTAATAGGTGAACTGGCTGCATCGAAGCGTGACCTGTTAGGATCGTGGAAAGCAGCAGGTGACTGGGAGTTTATGAATTCCGTACTCGACGAACTGAAAGCATATAACGGTGCAACAAATGTAATTTACGCCGAAGGTTGTAAAACTACCGGCAATGATAAAAGTGGTTTCGATGCAGCTATATCCGCCGCCCGGAGTGCAGGTAAAATAGTGATGGTTATTGGTGAGAATGCCGATTGGAGTGGTGAAGCATCGAGCCGAACAAGCATAAAAGTACCCGGTGTACAGACCGAATTGCTTGAAAAACTGAAAGCATTAAATAAACCCGTCATAGTAGTTTTGATGAATGGTCGTCCGCTCGACTTATCATACGAAAGCGAATTAGCCGATGCTCTCATTGAAACCTGGTATCCGGGCACTATGGGAGGTAAAGCCATCACTCATGTATTGTTCGGCGAATATAATCCTTCAGGCAAACTTACAATGACATTTCCGCTGAATCTGGGTCAGGTACCGGTGTATTATTATGCCAAAAACACGGGGCGACCCATATATCTGCCTAATCCCAAATACAAGTCGCGCTATATCGATGCTCCGAATGATCCGTTGTATCCGTTCGGATACGGATTGAGCTATACCACATTTGAATACTCAGACCTTCGATTATCATCAAATGAGCTGAAAGAAAATGGCGAACTGAAAGCCACTGTGACGATAAAAAACACCGGTACCCGTGATGGTGAAGAAGTAGTTCAGTGTTATGTTCGCGACCTGGTCGGGAGCATTACACGTCCGGTAAAAGAGCTGAAAGGATTTGAGAAAATCAGTTTAAAAGCAGGTGAATCAAAAAATGTCACTTTCAGCATAACTCCCGCCATGCTTGCGTTTCACAGGCTTGATATGAGTTACGGTACCGAGCCGGGCGATTTCAAACTGTTCGTTGGTGGTAATTCAAGAGATGTAAAGGAAACAACATTCAAATTAAAGTAAAATCTTTTGCGGTCATTTCAATACTGCTTTTAATTTCACGAAAATGTTAAAGGAAAAAATTATACTATTGATTTTGTCGGTTGCAATTTCCGGTTTTGTTTCGGCACAAAAAACTATCGACTGCGCTTCACTGACTGATGAAGCCTTGCTCGAAATCACCCAACGTGCCACAACAAGATATTTTTACGATTTTGCCGATCCGTTGACAGGGATGGCACGCGAGCGTGAGAAAGATGTAAATGGCGATATTGTAACCACAGGTGGAACCGGATTTGGAATAATGGCACTGATAGCAGGTGCAGAAAGAAATTATTTCAGCAGAAAAGATTTGTATTCGGTTATTTCGAAAATGGTAAATTTCCTTGAAAATGCAGAAAGATTTCATGGCGCATGGGCACACTGGTATAATGCAAAAACCGGCAAAACTTTTAATTTCAGCAAATATGATGATGGTGGTGATCTGGTGGAAACTGCCTTCCTCACGCAAGGATTACTCACTGCCAGAGTTTATTTTAATAAGGGGAATAAGAAGGAACAACAGCTTGCAAAAAGAATCACACATCTGTGGGAATCAATTGAATGGAACTGGTATTGCAGGGAAACTGATTCACTTTACTGGCACTGGTCGAAAAATTACGGTTTTAAAATGAACCACAGAATTAAAGGATTTGATGAAACATTAATTACTTACATACTGGCAGCTTCGTCGCCCACTTACCCCATCGAACGTAAAGTTTATGAAAGCTGTTACAAAAAATCGGACTATTACTATAACGGAAAAAGTTACTACGGAATTAAACTTGATTTAGGAATGGAATACGGCGGTCCGCTGTTTTTTACCCATTATTCGTTTTTGGGACTAAATCCGAACGGGCTGACTGATGGCAAAACAAATTATTTTGAAAGAAACCGTGCCCATGTACTTATTCACAGAGCTTATGCCATTGACAACCCCAGGAAACACAAAGGTTATGGCGAAAAACTCTGGGGTTTCACCTCGTCCGACGATCCGCTCATAGGTTATACTTCCCATCAACCGGGCACAATCGATGAGAACGGAACGGTTTCGCCTACTGCAGCAATTGCATCAATCATATATACTCCGGTTGAGTCGATGCAGGTATTACGATATCTGTATTGCGATTTGGGAAATAAAACTTTCGGGAAATACGGATTTTATGATGCTTTCAACCCCGGACTGCCGGAAGATAAACAGGTAGTAAAAAGTTATCTTGCCATCGATCAGGGACCTATTGCAGTTATGATAGAAAATTACAGGAGCGGATTCATCTGGAAGTTATTCATGCAGAACAACGAAATCAGTAAAGGGCTCGAAAAATTAGGATTCAGTTACCAATAAATACAACCATCTAATTCTATATTAATACATTATGAAAAAACAACTAAGTATTTTATTCATGTTGTTGTTGATTCTTGTACCTTTATCAGCACAGGAAAAAATGACCATTAAGGGAAAGGTTACCGATAAAAACACTGGCGAGACCCTGATTGGTGCGAGTGTAAAAGTCACAGGTACAACAATGGGAACGATTACTGACTTTAACGGAAATTACCAGCTCACTGACGTACCCAAAAACAGTAAAATTGAGGTTTCGTACGTTGGTATGAAAACCTTTGGTTTTGAAGTAAAATCCGGCGGTATAAACAACGTGTCGTTAGAATCAAATTCACTCGGACTTGAAGAACTGGTAGTAGTGGGATACGGAACTTCGCGGAAACGCGACCTCACCGGATCCATTGTCTCCATCAGCGGAGAAGATATCAAAACCTCGCCCGACCACAACCCCGTTAAGTCATTACAGGGAAAAGTGCCGGGACTGGTTGTGACCAACAGCGGGGCTGCAGGTGGAAATCCGGATGTTAAAATACGCGGTGTAGGTACAACCTATTCCGGAACTCAGCCACTGTACATCGTGGATGGAATGTTTACCGATAACATTGACTTTGTAAACCCCAACGACATTGTTTCAACCGAAATATTAAAAGACCCTTCATCGCTGGCAATATTCGGGGTTCAGGGTGCAAACGGAGTAATTATCATCACCACCAAACGTGCGGATAAGGGCAAAATGACAGTGAGTTACGACGGATATGTCGGTTCTCAGGTGCTCTATAACCGCGACAGGGTTAGCCTGACCAATGCCGATCAGTTTACGATGCTTTACAACGAACAGTTGAAAAACATGAACCCTGCAGCAACTACCTGGACAGGTGACTTACTCGGCGGTGGAACCGACTGGCAGTCATATATTTTCCGTAATGCAATGGTCACTAATCACGGTGTTACAATAGCCAATTCAACCGACAAAGCAAATACCGTTTTATCTTTAGGTTATTTCCTTCAGGATGGAATAGTGAAATACAATTCCTATCAGCGATTTAATGCTCGTTGGGCAGGTGATTATCAGATTTCGAAAAAAATCAAAGTAGGAAGCAATATTACACTGAGCCGTTGGGATTCTGATCCGACCTCGGCAAGTGTTTCAAATGCAGTACAGGCAATACCCACCTATTCGCCCTATGCTCCTGAAGAGGATCACAATCCACAGAACATTGGTTCGTATTACACTCCATCGCCCGGAATTCAGAAAGATGTGGCAAATCCCGTGGCTGTGATGGAAATCAATAAAGGAAATACTGATAGTTACGGATACCGGGCAGTGGGAAACGTGTATGCTGAAATTAATTTCCTGAAGGATTTTACATTTAAGGCAGTCGGATACGGCGATCTGGGAATTAGTCTGGGAAGCAAGTTTACTCCGCGCTTCGATGTTAATAACGCCAATTCAAATTCATCACACAAAAGTGAAACTACAAGATTCTCACGCAGTTCTGATGAATATACAAAATATCAGGCCGATTTCCTGTTGAATTACAACAAAAAGATTGACAAACACCGGATTGGAGCACTCCTGGGATATACTGCCCGCATGCAGGTAAGTCAGGGTTTTAATGCCTCCACCGACTCGCTTATCAGCGGATCCACGTGGATTGTACCTAAAGACTTTTGGATGTTAAGTGCCGGTGCCGATCAAAACCGGAACAACGGCGACTGGTACTCTGCCGAAGCATTTACTTCCTACCTGAGCAGGCTTAATTATTCCTATGCCGACAAATACATTGCTGCTCTGACTTTCAGAGCAGATGCCTCATCAAAATTTGCCGAAAATTACCGTTGGGGTTATTTCCCATCCGTTGGGTTAGCCTGGATTGCTTCCGAAGAAAAATTCTTTGAATCGTTGAAAGGGAAAATCGATTATTTGAAAGTTAAAGGCTCCTGGGGTAAATTCGGAAACGATAAAATCGGAAATTACATGATGTATCCTCAAATTAATCCGAGAGGTCAGCAGGTGGTGGTGAACGGAGTTACCTACTATCTTCCCACACAGGCCAACCACCCCGACACTACTTTACATTGGGAGGTAATTAAAGAATTCGATGCCGGTTTTGAAGCACAGCTTTTCAGAAACAGAATGAAACTGGAAATGGATTACTACAATAAACTGACTACAGATATGCTCGCGTTTCTCGAAACATCATCAGGAATCAACAGTGTGGACGTGACCAATATCGGATCAATCAGGAACAGTGGCGTCGAATTTATCCTTTCGTGGAACGACAAAATCGGTAAATTCAGTTATGGCGCAAGTGTAAACGGAGCTACCCTGAAAAACGAAGTCATCGCCATCGGAAACACTAATGCTGATATAGTTACAGGAAAATATCACCGCACTTCGGTAGGTCATTCGGTTGGTGCCATTTACGGATATGTTCAGGATGGAATTTTCCAGAATCAGGCTGAAATTGATGCTTACTACCCTGCCCCGTGGAAATCGAAACCCGGAGATATCAGGTATAAAGATCTGGATGGAAATGGTAAAATTACTGCTGCCGACCGTGATTTTATCGGACAAACCATTCCTGCATTCACCTATGGTTTCAGTTTGAATGCAGCTTATGCAAATTTCGATGCAGTCATTGATTTTAACGGGGTTTACGGAAATGACATAATTAATGCAAAAAAACTTCCGACCTATGCCCAGTTTAATTACTATACCACTTCACTCAACCGGTGGCATGGTGAGGGGACATCTACTGTTGAACCTGCTCTGAATACAGCACAGGGAAACAACTTCGAATCTTCAACCAATCTGCTCGAAAGCGGCGCATATCTGCGGCTGAGGTCAGTGCAGTTAGGATACAATGTTCCTGCAAATGTTTGCAAAAAAATCAGCTTATCAAAAGTTCGTTTTTACGTCAATGCACAGAATTTATTAACATTCAAAAAGAACAGTGGTTACACTCCTGAAATTGGAGGAGCTATTTTATCCGGAAATATTGATAACGGAAGCACCTATCCAATTCCAACGACCTATTCACTCGGATTAACTGTTAATTTCTAAATAATAAAACCATGAAAAAGTATATTTTATATATCGTTATAGCTATTGTCGGTATTGGATGTTCCGATGATTTTCTTGAACTTTATCCGAAAGGATATTATCATCCCAAAAACTACACTCCCGATCAGGAAATTAATGCAAGTATTCTGGCTGAGGGCAAGCTTGCTGAAGCTTATGCGACTTTACGTGCCTGGGCATTTCAGTGGGGTGGACTCGGAATGCACAGTTACACCTCGCCCGATGCTGAAAAAGGAAGTACTCCAAGTGACGGTGGTGAAGTAACACAGTTTAAATCATTGAGTTACACAGCAAGCAACGGACCAATAAAAGATTATTACAGTTATTGTTACAAAAGTATTGTCCTTTCGAACGAAGCGCTTGTGATTGCTAATTCGCTTGCCGATACGGTTGCCAAAAAGAAAACCTATATTGCAGAGGCACTATTTCTGCGTTCGGTAATGTATTTCAGACTGGCTCAGGCATTTGGCGGAGTACCTTATGTTACCACAGTGCTGGGTGCAAACGATAAAGTTCCTGCCCGTTCGACAAGAGAAGAAATATGGGCAAATATTGAAAGAGAGCTTTTGCAGGCTATCCCTCATTTACCAACACGTATGATGCTGGTGGCAAGCGGAAATGGTGGTCGCGCCACTCAGAATGCTGCAAGAGCCGTACTGGCAAAAACATATTTATATCAAAAGAAATGGGCCGATGCCTTAGCTCAGACAACTGCAATTATAGCTTCGGGAGATAATAATTTAAGTACACCGTATGCCGAAATGTTTACCGAAGCCAACGAATTCGGACCCGAATCTGTATTTGAAGCTTATTGCGAACAAAGGCCGTCCGAGAAAATATATCTGTCGAGTCAGTATGGACAAATTCAGGGTTTCAGAGGTATACCCAATCTGGGCTGGGGTTTTAACGGACCAAGTCAGGCATTGATGGATGCTTACGAACCTAACGATCCGCGCAAAGCTGCGACAGTCCTGGCAGATGGCGAAACCATCGAAGGCAAAAAGACAAAAGCAGATGCCGCTTCTTATAAATTTTTCAATAAAAAAGTATATGTAAGCATTGCCGAAAGAGCACTTTACGGGCGTTCGACTGACATTCAGGCTTATTGGCTGAATATCCGGTTGATCAGGTATGCCGATGTACTGTTGATGCACGCCGAAGCTGCCTGTGAATCAGGTAACATGACCGAAGCACTTGCCAAACTCGAAATGGTGCGTGAGCGAGCACGTGGTGGAAATTCTGCAGTTTTACCAAAAATCACGACCACCAACAAAGATGAGTTACGCGCTAAAATTCATTTCGAAAGGCGGATTGAGTTAGCACTCGAATGGGAACGTTTCTTCGATCTGGTGCGATGGGACGAAGCTAAAACCGCAATTACCGGTTTTGTTACAGGGAAACACGAACTTTTCCCGATACCGCAAACAGAAATTGACAAGTCGGAAGGTACATTGACTCAGAATCCCGGTTACTAATACATTTTCAGGAAAAAACTTTTATAATGGGGCTTCATTGAAGCAAAGCTGAAAAAAAATTTTTCCTACACAAAGATATAATGAGACTAACAGATAAAATAAAACTTACATTTTCCGATTCATTAATTGGGGTAAAAACGGGAATTCAATCCGGTACAACTCCATTCAGGAAATCCTGTGCAGTCTTGTTTTCAGCGTTTTTCATTCTTATTTCCTGCAAAGACCCTGTAATTCCGACCATACAGGTGGTTAAAAACGATGAGACTTATGCTCCGGAAAAAGTTAAAGCTGTGATGGATGAATGGCAACGGAAGAATTTTAATTATTTCGTTGCCGGAGCATCGCCAACAGGTATGGCACCCGAAGGTAACGACAGAGGAGATGTGGTCACTACCGGTGGCAGCGGATTTGGCGTGATGGCAATCATTGTCGGAACGGAACGGGGCTGGATAACGAGAGACCAATCGACGACTCAGATGCAAAAGATTGTAAGATTCCTTGGTAAAGCGGAACGATTCAAAGGAGCATGGTCGCACTGGTACAATCCTGACGGGACATCTCATCCGTTCGGGGATCAGGTGAAAACCGGTGATTTAATTGAAACCGCCTTTATGATGGCGGGTCTGTTGGCAGCAAATGAATATTACAGCGGAACAACAGCAGTTGAGAAAGAAATCAGAGATTCGGTGGCCTCTTTTTGGAAAACTGTTAACTGGCGTTTTTACACAGGAAACGGTAATGCCCTCAACTGGCTTTACTATTCACAGGAAAACAGATTAACCATGCAAATAAAAGGATGGAACGAGGGTCTGATCAGTTATATCCTTGCACTTGGCGCACCCGAACCTTTGAACATAAGTTATGATGTCTACAATAACGGATGGTTAAGCGGAGGGGGAATTTTAAACCGGACAGGGAAATTTTACGGATACGATTTGCCGCTGGGTGAATCTTACGGCGGTCCAATGTTTTTTGCACATTATTCATTTTTAGGGCTGAATCCCGGATTAATGGAAGATAACTTGGCGAATTACTGGCAACAAAATGTGGCTCATACCATGATTAACCGTCATTATTGTGTATATGAGGCACCCAAAAATTACAAGTACAGTGAGCGTGACTGGGGCCTGACTGCCTGTTATGGCGGACGTCCGCCATGGGACTATTCTGCCCGTTCGCCACTCAACGATGACGGCGTACTGGCACCGACGGCAGCTTTGGGTTCATATCCCTATACTCCTTTTTACAGTACTCAGGTTTTGATGCATTTGGCAGAATACAGTCTTGCTCAGGGCACCTACGGTTTTGCCGACGCTTACTCTCCGGAAACATCAACATCGGAGAAAAAACATCTGGCTATCGATCAGGGACCAATTGTAGTAATGATGGAAAACTACCGGAGCGGACTGATCTGGAATTTGCTAATGAAAAATGCAGATATACAAAAAGGACTCAGGCTGGCCGGTATGAAAATAAAGCCCGATTATAAAGAAGGTTTTCATAAATCGATGATCAATACTTACACAAAGGAGTATGACATGATGAGACATCCCGACCGAGGAAGCTTTGAACTGAATTATTTTTTAAGTTCATCGGGAAATACACGTTTCATATTTAAAAACGCTGCTGATTCACTTATTAAAGATACAACGACAAATGCACTGCAAGGTGAAAATGTACTTCAATTTAAAAATACAACATCAATTTTAAACGGAAAACAATATACCATTACGATGATCACGCCGGCAAAAAAAGAGTATTCGATAGTGGTTCGATTGAGATAATTAAAGCAAACAATTTTTATTCATCCTTAAATTTTTATTTTTATGAAACAGTTTTTTACTTTATTGGTGATGGTACTCATGTTCAGTGCCTTCACAATGGCTCAGGAAACATTTATTCTTGATAATTTCGAGAACGGACAGGTGAATTTCACCGATGTGGTAAACGGAAACCCACCGGCTCATTTCGATTATGCAGTAGTGGATAATCCGGTCAAAGCAGGTATCAATACCAGCAACAAAGTGTGGGAATGGAAACGTTTTGATGCTGAAGCCGAAAACAAAATATGGGCAGGCTTCTATGCTACTTTAAAAACCGAAATTCCAAAAGGTTATCACCGCATTGAAGTGAAATACCTCCGTAAGAATGCAACCTCGCAATTAAAAATTAAATGTGAAGGTGCAGTGAGCAAAGAAATTTCGCCGGTAAATCCCGCTTCAAAAACCAACGAATGGGAAACACTGGTGTTCGATATTTATGCCAATGGTATTAAAAACATCAAAGTTTTCAGTATGTTTCCGGATTACTACGAACCAATTGATGTTAATGCAGTTGTTTATATCGACGATATCAAAATTGTGTACGATCCTACAATTGTACCTCCTCCCGCACCAACTTCAATTTCATTTTTTACCAATAGCGCCGATAATCGTTTCCACGATCAAAGCTGGGTAAATCAGACAGCTCCAAGTACTGTCAACGCAGTTCTATGGTCAGACCCCACTCAACCCGGCGATAAATTACCCGTAGTAACCACCCCTGTAAAGGACGGCGCTAATGCATTGAAACTTCAGTGGAAATCTGTGGAAACCGGCGACTGGATGGCATTGGTAGCCGCTATTGGCTGGGTTCCTGCCGATCTTACTCAAATGACCCATCTCAAATTCTGGGTAAATTCACCTGTAGCTATTGCAAAAACCAATTTACCCAAACTTCGCTTCGAAGCTACCAGCGGAAATCCGAATAATACAGGAAAAATACTCATGGGCAATTACCTTGCTGCCGATTTAGCCGCTAATACATGGACAGAAGTTTCTATTCCGTTAGCCGATATATGGGCTGCCGATCCTGCGTTTACTTCGAAAGATGTGGTTAAGGGAATTTTCTTTTCGCAAAATACTACAGATAATGTTGAACATACCATGTTTATTGACGAAATAAAGTTTGAAAAAGTGACGCCTGCACTGGAATTATTCACCAATAGTGCCGACAACAGATTCCATGACCAAAGCTGGACAAATGTCACTGCACCAAGTACAGTTGGTGGTGTGCTCTGGTCCGATCCGACACAACCGGGCGACAAATTACCGGTTGTAACAACTCCTGTAAAAGATGGTGCCAACGCACTTAAATTACAATGGAAATCCGTTGAAGGAGGTTCGTGGATGGCATTGGTAGCTGCTGTCGGATGGACTCCGTTCGATCTGACTTCGATGACTCATTTATCATTCTGGGTAAATTCACCTGCTGAATTAACCAAAGAAAATCTGCCCAATATTTACCTCGAAGCTTTCAGCGGGAATCCTAATAAAACGGGAAAAGTGCCAATGGGTAACTATGTCATCAGTTTAGCTGCCAATACATGGACTGAAGTAAGAGTGCCATTAGCCGACTTATACGCAGCCAACCCTGATTTCAGCGCTAAAGATGTGGTAAAAGGTGTTTTCTTCGAACAAAGCGTCAACGACAACAAAGACCGCATTATGTATATGGACGAATTCAAATTTATTGCTCTTCCGGCAAGTGCGGCAAATGCGTCCATGTTCATTGATTTTGGAACTAATTCACCGGCTTTGATGATGGAAGGTAACTGGAATAATGTAACCGAACATCAGTCGGCCAACACAAAATTAATTGACGAAAACGGTAATGCAACCGGTATCAGATTAGCAGTAACCGATCCGTTCTATAACGGTTTCAACACTTCGGGAACAGCTGTACCAACCGGCGAAGCAAATATCTTTGCAGGCAATGCCACTGCCGATAATTTCTTTGGAAACGGTGCTTTATGGGGTACTACTGCTGCTAATCCCGAAGGTATCATTACATTGAGCGGAATGAATCCGGCAAAATATTATTCATTTAAAATTTTCGCTTCGCGCACCGGTGTTACCAATATCAGGGATGCCAGGTATACAATGACAGGTTTAACAACAGTCAGTGACACTCTGAATGCTTCAAATAACACTTCACGTATTGCAGAAATTTTAAATGTAAAACCAACTGCCGAAGGTGTGATTACATTCAAAACCGAAGCCGGTCCTAACAACACAAGTGCCGAAAAATTCTATTTCCTCGGTGCAATGAAAATCAGTGTCAGCGATTCGCCGACAGGCTTGTTTAGCCCGAAATCAACTAACTCTGTTAATGCATATTACAATAATGGCATGTTGAAAATCGACGATTATACTGGCACTGTACGCGTTTACGGTCTTGCAGGAAATCTGATTGCAGAAAAACAGTCTGTATTCGGGTTCGCTCAAATTAATCTCCTGAAAGGTGTTTATATCGTAAATACCACTGAAGGCAACGCAAAATTACTCATCAGATAGTAATTTTCTGATTCAGTTCTCAAAAACCGACTCCGGAATTCTGCACAAAAATTCCGGAGTCTTTTATAAATTTTCAAATTGAATTATTCATTATAAGTTATGAAAAAAATCTCCATTATATTTTTGCTCTTTGTTTTTATAACAAACCTTTCGGCTCAGTATCCGCGGGCATCACTCTGGACTGCCGACATCAGCGGCTTTGCATCGCAGGATGCAGTAACCGGTGTTCAAAAAGATGTAGTCCTTTTTGCCGGAAGTTCCACTTTCACCATGTGGAGCAGTCTGAAAACTGATTTTCCGAACTCAAAAGTCCTCAACCGTGCATTCGGAGGTTCAATGATGACCGATTTACTGTATTATTTTAATCAGGTGATTGCCCCCTACAATCCACGTCAGGTTGTTTTATACGAAGGTGATAATGATTTGTACGGCACTACCAAAACTCCCGAACAATTTATGGATGATGTAACTGCAATGATCCGGCTGATTAATATCTACTTCCCTAATGCAGGGATTCTGCTGGTTTCTATCAAGCCAAGTCCTTCACGTACAAGTGCTTTTACAAAATTCCAGGCATCAAACGTATTGATGAAAAACTATGCCGACAAATACGATTACATTGATTATGTTGACACATGGACTCCGATGCTGAAACAGGACGGAACTCCCAATGAGGCATTATTCGGAAGCGATATGCTTCACATGAACGCTACAGGTTATGCACTCTGGAAAACCATTCTCGAACCTCATTTACTCACCTCGTTACCCGTAGCCGAAGCTAAAGATATCACTTTATTTACAGAAAGTTCAAATGCTACTTACCATGAACCGAGTTGGGTGAATGCAACCGCACCAAGTACTTTTACAACAGTTCGGGATGAAAAAATTTCGTGCGACAGCACACATTTTCACAACGGAAAAACTTCACTGAAACTGGCTTATCAGGGCATAGGTGCAGGTAACTGGAAAGCCTGTGTTGCTGCCACCGATTGGGCAGCTTTCGATGTGTCGGGGTTGAAGGAACTTGAAATGTATGTTTATTCCGAAAACAGAGTCGATTCGGTTAATTTACCATATCTCTATCTCGAATCGTACAGTTCGGCAACTACCGCTAAATTACGGCTTTCGAAATATTTAACCCAGATTCCGGCTGCCACCTGGACCAAAGTTATAATTCCGATTCAGGACTGGAAAGATAAATCGCCTTCTTTTGCCTATGACAACGTGAAAACTGTTTTCTTTTCACAAATGAATGTAAACGCCGCTCCGGTGGTTTTATTTATTGATGATATCATTTTCAGACTTCAGAGCAGTGGTACCAACCCCGGAACCGGAAATTCGGGAAATATCCTTATTGATTTCGGATCAGCATCCACAATGTCTGCCGGCAACTGGAACAACATCACTGACCATCAGGGAGCTAACGCAGAACTTATTGATGATCAGGGCGCAAAAACCGGAATAACTCTAAAAATCACCGACCCCTTTTATAACGGATACAATACTGCAGGCACTACCGCTCCTACCGGCGATGCAGCTGTAATATTTCCTTCGACAGCTACAAGCGACAACTTTTTCGGGCATGGAAACGCATGGGGTTCAACACCCGCTAATCCCGAAGGCATTTTCACCTTAAGCGGTTTGGACAAAACAAAGTATTACAGTTTTAAAATCTTTGCATCGCGTCCGAGTTCGGGTGATAACCGCGATTCACAATATACTGTAACCGGAAGTAATTCAAAGGTGAATAGTCTGAACGCATCGGTGAATATCAGTCAGTTTGCTGTAATCGACAGCATTATCCCTGATAATTCGGGGACTATTACCATCAAATGTAATGCAGGGCCAAACAATACCACCAACGAAAAATTCTTCTATATAGGTGCCATGAAAATTACGGTAACTGATAGTCGTACCGGGTTAAACGTACCTTCCGCAGTTCCGCTGAATGCTTTTTATTCAAACAGAACACTCAAAATTAAAGACTATTCGGGCAAAATTCAGATAACAGATTTTTCAGGGAAAATTCTATTCAACGGACGGTCCGAAAATGGTCAGTCAAAAATCAGTCTGAATCAGGGAGTATATATTTTGAGCACAAATGCCGGGAATGTGAAATTAGTTGTTTACTGAAAGAATTTTACATCAACGGAAAATATTGAAAACAGAAGAATCATCAGTATTTTTTTATAAAAATGTGAATTGCATAAATTATAATCACCTCATCACTATATTATTGACAAACATTGAAGTTGTTATATATATGATTTATGCAATTCTTTATAATAACAATACGTTCAAAAAATAATATACAGTCCATTTCATTATTCCGGCTTTTTAATCAGATGATAGCTTTTTCCCTTTTCAGTAGAAAGAGACATTTTTTTATGATTATACATCACATTCAGTTCATTCCCGAGTAATGAAGTTATTTTACAATCAGTTAACCGGTTTTTTTCCCATTTCAAATCCACTATAAATCCGCCACGTGCTCTTAATCCCTTAACTTCGCCAGCAGGCCAGGCATCCGGCAAAGCAGGAAGAAGTTGAATCAGGTAGCCATTTTCGGTTTTCAAATGACTTTGCAGAAGCATTTCGCTCAAACCTGCAGTATAACCGAAATTTCCATCAATCTGAAATGGTGGATGCGTATCGAACAAATTTTCAAGTATACATTTCCTGAAAAGAGTTTTTATCAGTTCGTGTGAACGATTGCCCATACCCAGACGGGCAAAAAGGTTGATTTTCCATGCAGTACTCCAGCCGGTACTGATATCTCCCCTTGCATTGAGCGATACAAGTGCAGCTTTTGCCCAATCGGGAGTGAATAATGGAGAAATCTGACGACCCGGATGCAAAGCAAACATGTGTGAATTGTGGCGATGATGATCCGTTGAGTCGTCAACATCCTGCATCCATTCCTGCAATTGACCCCATTTACCAATTTGCGGTCCGAGAAGTTTCTCCCTCATTTCCGATATTTTTTTGCTATAAACTTCGTCATTGCCCAGCTCAGCTGCAGCCTCTGTCAGGTTGGTAAACAAATCGTAAACAATTTGTTGATCGTAGGATACGCCGGGATAAGGAGTACGGTCGCCCTCCACCTTGCCCGGACCGTGTTCAGGTGACCAACCGTCGGGCGTGATAAGTTTACCGTCATCTTCCACCAAATGATCTTCCCAATAGCCGCTCACATCTTTCAGTAAAGGATAGGCACGGTTTTTCAGAAAAACCTTATCGCCTGTAAATGCAAAGTGTTCCCAAAAATGCCGGCTCAGCCACGCACTACCCGGACGATGAAGTCCCCAGGTGGATGGACCTCCCATTATATTATTGGTACTGTAAGCAATCCAGCCACGTTTGGTTTTTAGTTTCGGGTCGGTGGTATTTTTATTCACTTTTGCCAGATTCTCCACCCAATCGAAATATGGTTCGGCACATTCTGACAAAGCAGTTGGTTCGGCCGGCCAGTAATTCATTTCAATATTGATATTTGTGGTAAATTGCGAATACCATGCAGGTTTATATTCATTGTTCCAGATTCCCTGCAGATTAGCAGGCAATCCACCAGGGCGTGACGAACTGATCAACAGATATCGTCCGTACTGAAAAAGCAGGGCTTCCAGTGACGGATCATTTGCTCCGTTTTTCATGGCATTCAACCGGTCGACTGTGGAAGCGGCAGGTGTTTCACCCAAATTCAGTTTCACTCTGTCATAAAGATTTTTGTAATCGGATATATGCGCTTTGCGAAGCTCAGTATAAGATTTAGCAGCTGCATTAGCCAGTATTTTTTCTAACAGGGTATGTGGATGCTGACCTTTAAAATTATCTTCAAAATTTTTCGAAAAATCGGTTCCCGCCACAAGTAAAACCATTACATTGCCGGCATTCGAAACAGAAATACCTGCAGAATCAGATAACATCTTTCCACCGTTAATAATCACCAGCACCTGCGACTCGTAATGCATACCGTTTTCAGACAATTTACCTGTAGCTGTGATTTTATTTCGTTCGACAGTAATTTTAGCATTGTGTGCGTCTTTTAATGTGAGCCTGAACGATATTTTGTTTCTTTTATCAGATGAAAAATGTGCTACCAGTACTTTGTCGGGATAGCTGCAAAAATACCCGCGGCGATACCTGACACCATCTGCCGTAAACGTAACGGTTTGAATTGCATTGTTCAAATTCAGTTCACGGCGATAGTTGTCGGCTTTCAGATTGCCGAAATCAATAAAAATATCTCCGAAAGGCTGGTAATTTCCCACGGTTGGCTTTTCGTTCCCGTTAATGGAAGTGGTACCTGTAATCAGGCTCGATTCGTTGAACTGGATTTGCTCTATTTCCACTCCGCCGAAAATCATTCCGCCCAATGACCCATTGCCAACAGGCAGTGCCTGAAGCCATTGTTTAGCGGGTTGTGTGTACCAAAGACTCTCTTTTGAAACAGTCTGTTTTGCAAAAGTGGTAAATACCACCAGCATAAAGATTATTGAGAATGAAAATTTAAATTTCATGATATTATTTATTTTAAATCAACTAAAAAATTATCATTTGTTCACTTCAACGGTATGGCCACATTAAAGGTATGTGTACGTGTTTTATCCACACCCATGGCGCCGTAAAGGAATTTGGGTAGGCCGTTTTCGAAATACACCCACGGACGCTCAATGGCAATGCCACTTTGAGTACCATCGGCCCATGCAAACGAGCTGCCAATAACCAACGGATGCTTTGCCGGTTGCCAGTCACTTCCGTTTTTCGAAACCATTAGTACCAATGCACCAGTATCGCCGCTAAATTTCCCTACCACATCTCTAACAATGGCATAGTAATACCCTTTTTGAAACCAGATAAACGGATCTTCGGCTTCCATGTGTGAGGTTTTGCTGTCTTTGGATTCAAAAACAGACACCGGATATTTTGTAAATGGTCCGAGTGGCGATTTAGCGGTGGCCACCCCAAACCGAACCCGTCCGCCTCTGAGTGTTCCGTTTTTACAAACTTCTTTGTACACCATGAGCACATCGCCCTTATCATTAAAAGTTATAGCCGGATTACTCACCATCAGGGCATCGTAAGCTGTACTATCGTTTTCATTATTCGATAAAACAGGCTTATCAAATCGCTTCCAATCCCCTTCTATATGAGTTGCTACAGCCACACCGATACGTTGATGGTTACGCTGCACCCACCAATTGGTCGGATTACGTTCACCACTGCCGGTTGTTCCCATGTAATACAGGTAATATCTGCCTTTATAAAATGAAATACAGGGGTTATGAGTCACCTGACCATCCCAGTAATTTGCTCCGCGGGCAGGCAAAACCACTTTTAAATGTTTGTACGGTCCTTCGGGTTGATTGGCTTTAGCCAGCGCAATTTCCGAGCTGTAAATCCATGCCTGATGACCTTCATTGCGTGGCCATCTGGAATAAAACATGTAAAATTTACCATTTTCGGCTTTAATTACCGATCCGCACCAGATATTATAATCCTTGTCAATAAAACGGTTTTCGGGCGGAACGGGCTGAATCATCGCTCCAAAATCGTAGTCGATAATTTGTTTTGAGCTTTGCGCCGGCAAAACAAATATCAAAAGTAAAAAAATAAGGGTTAAAAAGAATGTTTTCATTGATCAAAATCCTAACAAATCAATTATTATATTATATATCTGCATGTTAGCACTATCAGAACAACCGGATACAACGTTAAGATTCAAAAAGTTGAAATTATTTATGTCACAACTATAATCCATGTCACCCGAAAATCGCAGTTTTTCGTTTTTGGGTCAATCTGTTTTATCAGATTTACATGAAAAGTTTTTGATTATTTGAGCTCCATTATTCATTCATTTATTTCATTATTATTTTACTTACAAAAACATCCGAACGGTTTTGAAGCCTTACGAAAAACAAACCATCATCAGCGAACGGGATTGACTGAAATCCGGAATTCAGATTACGTGTCAACACCAGGCTGCCGTTTATGTTGTAGACTGACATGAGCCGGGAATCGGGAACCGTTACTGAAATATGATGGTTGAATGCATTCACCGAAGGTTGTTGTTTCGGAACAGGAGCTATCAAACCTGTGACAGCAGGTTCATATACCCGTACATAATCCACTTCCATTTGAGTTCCGTTGATAGCATCGGTGACTGTACCTGCCCATTCGGTAATACCTGTACTCAAAAACACAGATGCATTTGCTTTGGCATAATCATTTTTCAAACTTCGAATAAGATTGCCATCATGGTAAAATGTCAGCGAATCGGCTGTCCGGTTGAGACCATAGAAGTGATAAGTATTGCTGAAATCAGCGGAAACAGCAGTATTGTTAAATGACTGAATATCTACCCAGTTGGTTCCATCAAAATAGCTGACACTATAATCATTGATGATTGAGTTATAAACGCCGCCACTCACCCAACCCGAAATAAACTGGATACATCCGATGGTTTTATCGGAAGGAAAATCAAACTCAATCCATTTACGACCGTTATCCTGCGAAACCCAGTGTCTGGTTAACCCACCATCGGCTGCAAGCTTTGCTTCATACCCTGAGGCAAAAACTCCACTCGAAGTAATCGTGGTAAGCGGGTCACGGGCAAAATTAATCAATCCGGCCACATCATTATCCGCAGTAGCTGAGAGCACATTCGGATAACCGGCCGGATTGACATTATAAATTCGAAATTCCTGTATATGAAAATGAACCGGATAATCAGATATCAGCCTTACCTTTCGTGTTTTAACCGGTTTTTCAAACTGGATTTTCACATCCGGATCGGGAGAAAAGTTGAAGGATTTGGGTGAAGCAGGATGAAACTGCTCACCCGTATCTGTATCGAATGCTATATCACTCAGGTCATGAACCGACGTATTTATTTCGGAAGGATAATGTCCGTTGTTAATATCTATTCCGAACATTTTTCCTGAACCGGATGTATCACTTTCGCTTAAGAGTCCGAACGTATTATTTATCCCGGTAGCAGGTGCATATTTGTAGCGGCATTCGTAATAACCATAACCAAAAGTCAGTTTTGAGCTTATATTTCCCGAAGTCCGGGATTGTCCGGCGCGGGTTTCATTTTTATTCAGAAGTTTTAACGTTCCGTTGCTCACCACGGCATTTTCGCGCCAGCGGCTGCTCAGCAGGCCGGGCTCCTCACTGTTTTGCGAATTCCAGTTTTCATCAAGCATGGCATCCTGATAATCAAACTCATCATGCCATTTCAGTTTCCATTTGTCGTTACCACCCGGAAGTTCGGGAGTCAGTATTGACGAAGGTTCGTTAACAAATTCGGATGGCTGAATGACTCTGTTGTAAATCCGGACATGCCGCAGAGTGCCGGCAAAATTCTTCATTGAGTTATTGGTATTGATAATTGTCGAATCGGGTAACACAACATCACCTACGGCCTGAAACGAAGCACCCACTGTGCCCATTCGGCCTGCAGTAGCACTTTCAGTGGTGGTTTGAGTAATTCCGCTGACTGTTTTAAGCAGTACAGCATTTACATAAACTGAGGCAGTGCCCTTACAGAAAACACAAACTATATTGGCTGATTCACCAACGGTAAAAGCATTTGCTACAGTTACATCGGTATGATTTGCCACACTGCCGATTCGGAAAGTAAGGCTCCTGTCTTCGTTCAGCTGCACTGCCCAGCCCGCGTTTCCGGACGAAGGAATCCGGGCAATGGGTGTCATATTGGCTTTTATGGCAGCACTTACGGTAAAAGCAATACTAATCGAATCGCC
Source organism: uncultured Paludibacter sp. (assembly GCA_937897985.1). Lineage (GTDB taxonomy): Bacteria > Bacteroidota > Bacteroidia > Bacteroidales > Paludibacteraceae > Paludibacter. The sequence goes on from CALCBD010000039.1 coordinate 77,244, forward strand.
ATAACCAACATTCCGGTCGAAGAAATAAAATTTACTGTCGCCGGTGAATCTGACAGGTTCCGATTCGGCTGCTGTCCAGATGGGCTGCCCGACTCTCACTACTGGTGTATCAACGGGCAAAACTGCGTCGTTTTCAAGCGGTTTCAGAAAAGTAACATCGTCGATTTCTACCCACTGTCCGCCTGTACCTGCGACTTTAAAAGTAACATTCACCGAGTTATTCTCCACATCTACAGGTATTTTTATTTTAGTCCATTCAGATGTTGCGGGAATATCGGCGTTTACATCGGCACCTCCGAAACCCGAAGCAGTCAGACGGGCAATTGTTAACCCACCGGATGATCTTACCATAGCCGAAAGTTCGTAGTGACCATTGTTAATATAACTCAACGACTGATTCAGCGCGGTTTGAAAAGCAGTCGGCTTTGAAAGCTGTAGTTTGTATCTATCTTTAAAAGCTGAAATTGCAGAAACCACAACTGCATCAGATGTGCCGGACACATTCCACGAAACCGGTTTTGATGCATTGATTTTGTCCTGATTAAATTCGAATCCTCCATTAGCAATCAGATTATATCCCGGATAGTCCTTTGCATAAAAGCGAAAGTATTTAAAAACAGATTCGCCGGGGAGCTTGCCAGCATCTACCGTACCCACACCGTTCAAAGCTGTTAACCAGACTGATTGTCCGGCATTCATTGATGGCCAGTCAGCTTTGGCTACCACTTTTCCGTTATCATAAAAGACTATACCATCGGGTGTTCTTTCATAAGCATCCAGAAACCAGCCCGATGCATCTAATGTGAAAGGGATATTAGCTCTGTGCGGCCATGGATATTCAGAATAACCATTTTGGGTAATCAGATAATACAAATTATTTGTAGCCATGAGGTATTTTGAATCAATTTCGTAGGAATCAATCTCAAAAACAGTGCTTCCGGTAACATTACTTCCTCTTTGCCAAAATGCGGAATGTACACCGGTTCCTGCCATAAACGGTTTCGACAAACATTCGTAATAACCGTAACCGAAATCATTTTTGCTGATAATGCCGCCTCCCGTATTTTCATAAACACCATTTATCATTTCATGTTTGGCAACTATATGCAGCGCACTGTCTTTTACATACACATTTGCCTGAAGGTTCAGTCCGTTGATAGACGTGCCAGTCCGGCGTCCTACCCTGTAAATCCAGTTGCCGGTATTAAGGGAATCGCCAAGGAAAGACTCATTGAAAACAAGCACATATCCTTTATTGGCAGGCGGATCGGCATGAATTGTATATTGTATGAATAAAAAGAACAGAAAGGAGAAAAGAATTGATTTTTTCATTTCAAAAAGTAAATATTTTTTCAACAGGTTATTTTTCGCTTCGGGATAGTTTGATTGATTGTTTCCGGAGCTCAGGGTCCGTCTGTTACAATTTTTTTCGAAAACACACCCGAACTGTTTCTGAGACGCACTATAAAAACACCTTTTGCATTTAAATTCACAACGTTGGTGCCAACCGGAAAATTGTCGGTATACAAAATCCGGCCATCAATACTGAATATCTGAAGCTGACCGGCCGATTCTGATGTTATTCTGACAGATTGACCACAGACAGTGACATTTGCATTATCAGGCTGAACTGCTAACGGTAAAGCTGAAACCGGATTCCCAATCCTGACGATTGAAATGCTATCAATATCGTAATAGCCATATTTACTCACGCCGATATACAACCTGTTGTCATAATTTTCCTTCAGATTAAGCCTGAACCTGTACGATTGCCAGACAGCAGCAGGATAAAAATCAATGGTCGAATCGCCGTTCATCAGATTGGTGGTTCCGGTCCATTCATCTTTTAACTTTAAACTGATCTTATTTGCACCGGCATTACTTAAAGTGGAACGCGCCTTTAACCGGATTTCGTACAAGCCATCTGATGCTAATGGTATCTTTTGAGCGATATTTGTACAAAAGTCATTCGATAAATTCTGCAGATTTTTAATGCGCAGTGATCTTGTGCCGGCAGCCGGATCGGTTGTAACATAAGCAAAATTGGAATTCAGAAGATCGGCCCGGTTTAAATCCCATGATACAGGCAGATTGTTGATTAAAGTCTCGAATCCTCCGTTACTTACGAAATCATAAGGCAAAGCCGGATCTACAGGTTTATAAACCCTTACATAATCAATCTCCATTTGAGTCCCGTTAATTGCATCTGTTACTGCACCTGCCCAGGTAATAATAGCTTCGCTGAGAAAAACCGGTGCCTGACTCAGGCAAAAATCATTATGTACCTTTCGTACCGGTTTCCGGTCGAAATAAAAAATCAGGGAATCGGCATTCCATTTCAACCCATAAGTATGAAAGGTAGTGCCGAGGTTATTTCCCGAAAAAGTATAAATCATACTACTGGTAGTCACATCAGTCCAGTTATGAATATTGGTTGCCATGTCCGAAGGATAATGACCTTCGTTGATGTCAATTTCGAATTTTTTACCAACGGCAGGAGTGGTTTGACTCATGAACCAAAAAGAATTATTTGTTCCTGTAGCAGCAGCATATTTATACCTGCACTCGAAATAGCCATACTGAAACATTGATTTGGTCCAGACACTCCCCGAAGTCCATGCTTTGGTACCTACGGTTTCCTTTTTATTAATCAATTTCAGCGTGCCTCCGCTTACTACTGCATTCCTTCTTATCCTTGCACACAGGATGTTGGACTGTGTGCTATCATTAGCCGAAATCCAGTTATTTTCAAGTATTACATCGGGATAGCTGAACTCATCGTTCCAGAATATCTGCCATTTATCGTCTCCTCCCGGCAATGTTTGGGCAAATACAGCAGAAACGGATAAATGAATAAAGATGCTGAATCCGACAATAAGTTTGTGAATTAATTTCATGGATGAACCCGAATTTAATAAATAATTTTAAAGATTTTTTGCCGTCACATATATTCAGGAGCTAAAACTTCTGAATTGGTTAACTCCTGACAATCAAATCCGACTGAAAATTCAGTTTTGTTTAAGCTGATTTATTTATGTTTCAGCTATTTGTCAGTAGCTACCACAAAAAAGAAGCTATCCCGAAAGGATAACTTCTTTTTAGCTGATATAATTATTATTTTACAATTACCCTCGATACAAGTCCGTCAACAGACACAATATATAAACCGGATTTCAAATTAATAATTTCGTTATCTGATTTCAGCATTTGCCTGCTAATCAATTGACCTGAAGCCGAATACAGTGCAGCTACTTTACCTGCCTCATCATTAATCAGAATAGATTTAACCAATGGAATTACATTAAGTGATCTGGCATAAATATTAGTCAGGGCAGAAGTAGGTACATACTGGTAAGCACCGATATTATTTGTTGTAGTTCTGGACACATTCAGCATATCAGTTTGAGGAATACTTCCGACTACCGGTATAGGTACGGCAAGACTTGCAGTTGCAGGTATAGTTGCAGGCAGAGTCAATGCACCCGGAGTAGTGACAGCAATAGATTGTGCCGAAGCAAGTCTGAAATTGGCAGTACGGATAGAATCATACAATTCCTGATTAAAAAAATCAGCACCGGGACTTCCGACAGCACCTGCCTGATATAACGGTTTTACGAAATTCAGGTCTCTGATATCTTTACCCTGAACAATGTTGTCAGCTGAAGTAAATGAAACAGTTCCGATATGTGTTCCGTAAATTGTATTTGAGAACAGGCACATATCCTTTTGAAAGCGGATTTCATCAATGTCCGGCGAATTTAAAACAATACAATTCACAACCGAGCCTCCGTAATAAACCAGTTCCAATTCACCGGTACCTTTCTGGGGGGTATAATTATTAACAATAGTACAGTTGATGACAGAAACAGACTTGGTTTGTTTTGACTGAAAATGTCCTTCAGCACGTATTCCCGCACCATAAGTAGCGGCAGAGTTATTATAAATAAGACAATTATAAATCAGTGCATTGCCTTCAACTATTGCAGGATCCTGATAACCACCGGTATTCGACCAAATAGCCCCGCCTTTTCCGGTACCCGTTGCACTTAGTTTCGACTCGCAGTTTCTAATCACCGAGTTGGTAATTTTCCCTCCGAGAGAGTTCATCCAAATGGCACCACCTCCGAAGTTTACATTATGTCCTTCGGCAGTACATTCTTCAATCAAACAATGGTCAACCTGTGAGGATTTATTGGTTAGCATAATCGGTCCACAAACACCGGCTCTGATTTTCCGAACAGTACACAATACTAACTTTCCGGCATTTGCATCCACATCCATTGCCAGAGTCGGATAAATTTCAGCATTACCAAGTGTAATTACCCCGCTGCTCGTGGATGTGGTGGCTGCACCATCAAAGAAAAAATGATCTGTCAATGTTGCTCCGTTAATTTCACCACCTGTAACAACGATTAATCGACGGGGAGCACCTGTGGGATCATTGTACGGAGCAGTACCTTTAAAAACAGTTTCATTCGTAAATTCCCAGGGTTCAACAATACCATTCTTATCCTTATCGGCAACCACGCGCGAAGCTAAATCGACTGAATTTTCACTGCCACTAAATCCGCCATACAATTTTCCGGTAGTAATAACGGGTGCATTATAAACCGGCAGATTAGTTACAGGGTCGGTAGTCTGAGTGCTTAACACATAAGTACCTTTGGCAAAGTAATAAGTAGATGTACCATCAATGTTGGGTGTATTGGAGGTAATGATCTGACCTGACGTTACGCCGGCCATATTCGACCACGAAGTTGCATCTCCTGCGGGTCTTACATAAAAGGTATCAGCAAATGCTGATGAAACAGCAATGAAATTTAAAGCCAGAACTTTAAATGCCATTTTAAGAGTAGATTCTTTCATAATGATAAATTTTGAATGTAAATAATTAGTTTAATTAACCCGGGTTCAAAATAAATCAAAACGGAAATCAAACGTATTATTTAATTCAAAATATTAACATGTAATCGTTTGCAAAACAGAAAAAATCAATGTAAACGATTACAAAAAAGCGCTGAAAAATGAAGCAGTTATCACATGAATTCAATTACAAATCTGAAAAGATTTAAATTACGGACAATTAAAATATTCATCTGTTTTGCACACCGGAAATTTGCCTCTCAAACCGGACAGAAATATTAATCCATACAGGTGCAGAACGGCAGAAAATTATTTGGAATTAAATTTAAAAAATAAAAAAAATCGTTTCAATCTGACTCCTGATTCTGTCCCCTCATTTTACCTCAACAGCTTTATTTCCGGCTGAATTGCTGCCGATGATCACTTTTTTTCTGAAATAACCCAATCCGTATGAAACTGTAGTTTTCCCGGCCGGTGTTTGTAGTACGGCGCTGAACCATTCTGAATCCGGTGACTCCTCAGTCAGGGTCAGTTCTGATGTCCTTCCCCTGAAATCGGTCACATCAACCGTAACTGTTTCCACACTGTGATAATCAAAATTAAGCGGTGCTTTCAATCTCAATACGGTATTCTTTCCTGATTGTCGGGCTGTCAGTTTTGTATCGTAGGCAGCCATGTATGCCAGACTTATATTATATGCCACATTAAATGAGACCCATCCTTCGCTCCATCCGATATTTCCACGTTCGGGATGATAAGGGTAGTGAGCATTCTTGGGCGAACCTTCGAGCACAAACCGTGCATCTTCCAATTGTCCGATACCTCCCTGATACCGGCTATACCAGCCCAGATCGCAACCCTCGATTTCCCCGGGTGCCCTGTAGGAACAATGACGTCCTGTAGGATTCCGTCCGAAAGCATTATCAAAATGCGAACAGGCAATTTCAGTTAGTCTTTTCACTTTCGCAGGATCCTGTACGTAATTTAACATCGAAAAAACACAAGCCGGAAACCCTGTAACATTACCTGTTTCATTCCAATGTGTAGGTGCATTTCCGGTTGGACACCATGCATCCTTATCGTCTAATTTTCTGAAATCCCACATATTATCCGATCGCCGGATAACGACATCTGCCCAGGCAGCAATTTTCTGTTTTAATCCGGCAGGTGCTCTTTCGGGGAACTGATTCAACATATAGGTCAGGCTTGTCATGGTTATAAATTCACTCATACGCTGTCCTTTTGTATTTTGAGGATCATTCCAGTCTAATTTTTCAATCATCCACTTCACCTGATGATATGCAGCATCAAAATAGATTTCAGCGTCTTTCATTTTTTCCCTTTTAGCAACTTCGTACATCATCAGGTTAGGAATAACTGAGGCACCAGGTGGTAAAGCTCCTTTAGTGCTGCCGACCCTGGTCTTAAGTGTCAGCATATTATGACCGGCACTTTCGTTATAGGCATAATTCTGATCTGCGGTATCTTTTTTCCAGACATTCAGAGCATATTATTTTACCACGTCATAGTTTTGTTGTGGTAACCATTGTTTAATATACGGCCAGGCGTAAAGAAAATAGGCTAACTGACCCTTGAAATGTTCATGTGTCAGTTTTTGAGTCACAATCACGTCGGCACCCCAATGTATCAGTTTTACTATATCCGGAGCATTTTCGTCGTATGGCTTTAGCTTCCCCCACAAAAGAGAATCAGCTGGCATAGTGTAAGTTACCCGGTGAGGCATTCTCAGGTATGCAACCGGGTTACTCAGAAATTGTGGCACCAAGGTATGTAGTTCCCAACCAAAATGTGAATCGTCGCGCCATCCGTAACTTCCGGTACATTTTCCGGTATAATTGCCTACATAATGACGACTGTCAATCATGAAGTCGACTGCATTCTGATAGGTGACACGTTCGATCCACCACCTGCCAATGCGAAAGGGAAATGATTTAAAAGTATCTGCTTTTATCTCAAACTCTTTATCGCCGGAGGGATTAAAGGCAGAAAAATCGCCTTTATGATTTGATATTTTGCCTGTAAACAAAGTGATATTCTTTCCTTTTTCCACAATTTTGAAGGTTGTACCATCGTCGGTAAGTGGAGCTGTAAATCGTTTGGGTTTTCCTATATTAAAACCACTCTGATTGATATATATTTTCGGAACATAAGGTTCCTTTGGCCCGGTATACCCTACTACTTCAGTACCCAAAGGTGGTAATCCCAAACGGTTTTCGGACCAGATACAAATTTCACTCACAATGAAATTGTTGTTTTTTGTTTTATTTAATACAACCCGAATGCTATCGGTAATGACGTCAACTGTGGCATCGAAAGCAAGTGACACTGCGTTCATTTTATTACCGCTGACATTTGCCGAGGGAATGTATTGCCATTGACCGTCTTTCTTAAATTCAATTTTAAACTCTTCAACTGGCTTATCACCGGGCATTCTGAAATACAGAGTGACTCCACCGATTTTACTTTCTTTGTTGAGTCCCACTATGATCCACTGGGATGAAGAACCGTTACTTATCCAGACAGATGAATCAGAAAGCTGACCGTCGGTTATATTTGAAGCCGAACCGACAGCAGCTGTATTTTCAGAACTAACCCTGACCACTGCTTTTCGGGCCAAATTATTCCATGCAAACGAATGAGCTGTAAGTAACAGTAAAGCTATTGTAATTAAATTTTTTAACATCATAAAGTACTAAAATTTATTTTGTGGATTTTAACGGGATAGCCACATTATAGTTATCGTCGCCATCGTATACCGCACAAAAGAGCACCTCAGGAATACCGTTTTCGATATATAACTGCGGACGTTCGAGTTTCGAAACCTTTTTCAATCCGGTAACCCATGGAATTTGTGTAGTACAGACCAGTACCGCGGGAGATGGCTTCCAGTCGTTAATCCCGTCTTCCGATTCGAATAAGGCGAGGCTTGTACCCGAATTGGTAAAAACGCCCTTCATATCCTTCACAATAGCTCTGTATCTGCCATTCTGATACCATATAAAAGGATCTTCAGCCGGGAACTGAACACCATCTTTAACAAAAATACGGTTGGGTAATTTTCTGAAAGGCCCCTCAGGATGTTCAGCGATTGCAATTCCATGTGAAACTTTACCTCCGAATGGCATTTTACCTTCTGCAACACCTTTGTAAATCATCTGATAGGTTCCGTCGGTGCGTAGCGTAACCGCCGGATTTGTTGCAACCTGATGATCAAAGCTATGCATTGTGGTATCAATAAGCGGTTTTTCCATTCGTTTCCAGGGCCCGGTTGGCGACGACGCCACTGCAACCCCGATACGCTGATTATTGCGATATACCCACCAACCTGAATCCTGCATGGTTACAGGTTTTGTAAACTTTGCAGTCCCCCTTGTACCCATATAATAGAGATAATACTTCTTACCAAACTTATACACTGTCGGGTTATGAGTCACATCGGCATCCCAGAATTTCTTATCCCGTTTGGGCAAAATCACTTTAACATGTTTATATGGTCCTGTCGGAGAATCGGAAACTGCAAGTGCAATTTCACTCTCGGTTGCCCACGCAAAATGACCGCTGCTTCGTGGCCAGCGACTGTAAAAAAGGTAATATTTACCATTATCACCTCTGACCATGCTTCCACACCAGACCATATAATCCTTAAGGCCAAACCGGGCAGTGGAAGGTACGGGTTGTATCCATGCTGCAAAATCCAAATCCTGTGATTTCAGCTGTATAGCGAATGCACATACAATACTCAGAATAATTATTTTTTTCATATTTTAATTATTTGAACTGAAAACCAATAGTCAGTCCTGAACTTTCATTTTTCAGTTGTGTATTTTCAAACTCAGAAGAGAGCATCTTTAAAATGTCAGACACTCTCTTCATCCAAATGGTTGCAAATATAGTCAGTTCCACCAACTTCTGATAATAATAAGGCGACAATTGCATTCACCAGTTCCTGATGCCGTATTTAAAACTATACAAAAGCGGAGCTGAAATGCATATCAACAAATTGCACTGAAATATATCGTCACTTTAAGTTACCAAGTTTAGTAATTTGCAAAAAATGTCTCTTCTGCGATTCAAGCACCGGTAAATCTGATGTTTCGGTTATTTTAATCGGAAGGAGCAACATTTTATCTTTGGGCATATTAGCATTGGCCAGATCAGAAGTATTATAGTTGAACTTTGCATTATTGTAAAGTTTTACTAATGATCTTTTAATTGTGACCGGAACGATTGCTCTCCTGTCGCCTTTTGGTATTGTAACTGACGCAGGAACAGAAAAAAATGAAGCACCCAGCGCTTTTGAATTCTTATACTTTTTCATTAAATCAGTGAGATCAAACGACGAAGCAGTCTGTGCTTTGTTTATCAACGAATCAGTGTATGCGCTGTCGATGGCCAGCTTCACTGTGATTTCCTCCAGATTATCCACAATAGCACTTCTGTAAACCCCTACAATCATATAGGTTGTATCTGCCTCATTTTTAATCGACTGCAAAGCAATTGAATCAATTCCCCTGTATTGAATACCGGCAGAAGCTGTTGAAAAAAATATTTTCGAAACACCGTATTCGGATTGCAATTTTTCCTCACAGGAACACAATAATAAAACACCTGTAACGAACAAAACTAAAAATTTTAAATATTTCATATCCATTATTTTTTAATAATAAATCGACTACCAATTAGGATTCTGAATGAGTACACCCTGAGCTTTATCAATTTCAGACTGAGGTATAGGGTGCAAATACATTTTTGCAGGTTCGAATACTCTTTTTTCGACCTCCACATTTGGCGTATAAGATAAAGCTCCGGTAGTAGCGTTTCTGGTAATGATTACTCCGTGAATACTGCCATTCAGGTAATTCTCTGCTATTTTCCAGCGCCTTAAATCCCAGAAACGAACATCTTCAAAAGCCAGTTCAATTTGACGTTCGTGTCTGATTCTGGCAGTTAAATCATCTTTGGTAATACCTCCCGCAACAACCGGCATACCGGCGCGTGTTCTTATTTTATTCAGGGCTTCCAATGCCGACAGAGTATAACCTGATGGTTTGTAGTCGGGTCCGTATGCCTCATTCATGGCTTCCGCATAGAAAAGATAAAACTCACCCAACCGCATAACTGACCATATTTTGGGCGCCGTGGCATTTGAATTCAAATCAAGCGACTGATTGATATATTTTTTCAGATAATAACCTGTTTTCGATGCATGATAAATACCCGGTCCAGCATTTCCACCAGTCCAGCCTTCAATTACAGCAGCATTGTTAAACTTTTCGCCACACACGAATACTGTAGCTGATAAACGAGGATCGCGTCCGGTATAAGGAGCAGCAGCCTGTGTCGGGTTTGACCAGCTGAAAGCAGTACCGTCGGCCATTTCATACGCATCCACGAGATCAGCCGTCGGACAGGTGCCTGTTTTTCCGCCTTTAATGGAAATCGGGAAGTTGGCTGCATCAAAAGAATTAAATGCACTGAACTTTCTGGCAAATAAAAACTCATTATTCCAAACACCCCATGAAGAAGGCTGAAAAAGTGCGCTGTAGGTTGAACTCAATGAATAGTAGGAAGTATATCGGGTGGATAAATCAATGACTTCCCTGCATGCAGCAGCTGCACGAATCCATTTATTAACATCTCCGGTCGGGTTGAATTGTTTACTGGCAGCATATACCAGTGTCTTAGCCTTCAGAGCGAGTGCCGAACCAATTGTGGCACGTCCCTGGCGGGCAGTATAAGTACCTGTTGATGGATAATAGATTGACAATGTATCTCTGTACGGACTTGGAAGCACTTTATGATTATACTTCAATAAAGTATCTTTCTGAGCCTGTGTCAATGCCCACTTCCCCCGCGAAGTACATATATCACATTCATTTACAATAAATTCCACAACAGAGTCAACCGGCATTCGTGGATATTTGGTAACATCAAAATCATTCAAATCAATTTTATCTTTAATAAGAGGCAGCTCTCCGTATCTTTTCATCAGTTCGAAAAAATACATTCCTCTTAAAAAATGCATTTCACCTCTGTTACGGGTCAGCTCAATCATTCTGTCGGAATAAACAGTCGGATTTGAGTATCTCACATTAGTCCATGTAAGTGTATCAGTTCCCTGAAGATAGTTTGAAGCAACCCTGATACCTTTGTAGGCATTACTCCAGATATCATCAGGATTATTATACTTATTCCATGTTCCGTTATTGAACAACTGAATCTTTTCCATATCATTAACCTCCTCCGATTCATCAGTTGCAGCAGTCATGTATGAATTATCAATCCTGTTGAAACCACCCGGCAGATAACTATAGGCACTACCTGCCATATTATTGAGGTATGAAGTCAGCTCAAATGCTTTTTTTTCGGTTGCCAGCGAAAAGTCCCACGGATCGAGGTAATCGCTGCATGAAAAAGTTAAAACCGAAAATAATGAAATGATTAATATACTCTTTACTTTCATGATTCTTTAGATTATAGTTTAACGATTAAGCCCACATTATATGATTTCATTACCGGGTAACCTTCCATGACTTCGGGGTCGAAATATCCGATATGATCAAGTGTAAAAAGATTCATTCCCCTGAGGTAGAGATGAGCATCAGTCAGTTTAAATCCTGTAATCCATTTCAGAGGTATGTTATATCCGACTTCGAGGGTACGTAATCTCAGAAAATCGCCGTTTCTGAGCCAGTAAGTAGATGTCTGAAAATTATTGGCAGCATTTTCAATACTTAACGAAGGATAACCGGCAGTGGCTGCAGTAGCTGGTGTCCACGGGTTGGTGATAAAAGTTGAAACATTTTTATCATTATACAGGGCTGCAACAGAGTACATGGCTCCTTCGTTATCATCTCTCAGATTAATATCACGGCCGATAGCCGCCTGAAAATTGGCATCGATATAAAATCCTTTGAAGTTAAAGCCAACATTCAGCCCGATATTTAAGTCAGGAACAGTAGCATCTTTACCAATAGCCACATAATCATCAGAGTTAATTACACCGTCACCGTTCTGGTCTTTGTAACGGATACTACCCGGAATTACTTTGCCGAAAGTCTGAACAGGAGCTGCATCAATTTCGGACTGTGACTGGAATAAACCAATTGCTTCAAGTCCGAATCTCTGACCCACGGGATGTCCCTGATAATACAGGTAATCCCACTGACGTGTTATTTCTTTCATTTTGATTACCTTGTTGGTAAGCCAGGTAAAATTCGCCGTAGCATGATAACCCCATTCTTTGTGTTGTTTTTCGATTGATATTGTGGTTTCAACACCATTTGAATTAACCTGCCCTAAATTGGTATATCCGTATGTATTACCTGCAAATGCGGGAGTAAGGCTCGAAGCATCGTTAAGGATATCTGTTCTTAATTCATTAAAACATGTAATTCCGATGTTCAGATTGTTCAATAATGTAATATCAAGTCCCACATCTGTTTTATAAGCTTTTTCCCAGGTAAGATACGGATTGCCTATTTGTTTTTCGGTTCCGTTGGTATTGTACAAAGTCAGATATCCAAACCGGGTACCACCAACATTCTGATTCCCTACCAAACCGGTAGATGCTCTTAATTTAAGAAATTTTACTGTCGGAACTGATTTCATAAACTGTTCTCCGGATATTATCCATGCTCCTGAAACGGCAGGAAAAAAACCAAACCGCCGACCTTTCATAAAATTCTCGGTTGCACCATATTGCGCCGCAGCATCAAAAAAGTATTTATCACTGTAACCATAAGATACTTTAGCCGAAAAAAACAATCTTCTGTCGGGAAAAGCATTGGAGTTCACATAATTATTCTGATGAAACATTGCAATTGCAGCAATTTTATTTTTTCCGAAGGTTCCGGAATAATCAGTAAAAAATTCCAGGTTATTGGAACGGAGTTCACTTTCATTATACTTATCAGACGAAAGATTGGTAAGGGCTGTGTTAGTGCCGTAAATATTTGAAAGTGTATCTACCACAGCATAACTTTTTGTAAAACCGTCAGTTATAGTATAATAATTATCGAATGTTGCTCTCACACCAAAATCAAGCCCTTTAACAAGATCGGACAAATCATATTTACCAATTATATTTGACTGAAAATATCTCCGGTGTATCGTTTGATAACCCTGTTCGTTAATATAAGCAAGCGGATTGTTTCTGTAACTGTTTGTTCCTCCGTAAATTCCCGGAGCTACAAATACTTCACACACATTGGGATGAAAAACATACAGGTTATTAAATATCTCGTCAGATGATTTGGTCGGGGCATTAATATCAACCATACGTCCTGATAAATCCATGCGGACACTAAGTCTTTTTGTGACATCAATATCAATATTTGATCTGAAATTGATTCTGTTTAAATTCCTGTTTGTGCTGTATGATTTGGAGCTTTCGCCCTGAGCCTGATGATCGGAATTTTTATAAATACCTTCGGTATTCTCATATCCTACATTGACAAAATACCTGGCAAAATTATTACCCCCTCTGAAATTCAGCGTATACCTGGCCGAAGGTGCATTGTCACGGATAGTTTCACTTATCCAGTCCACATTAGGGTAAGCCCTGCTGTTCGGATGATTTAAATATCCCTGCAACATGGCATCGCTGTAAAGAAACTTCGGATCTGTAGGTAAAACTCCATCATTTAACTGAGCCATTTGATAAAAGCGTGCAAAATCATACGAACCGTAGAATTTTGGCAGCCGTGAAGGCGACATTTGACCTGACTCAATTTTTAATTCGACCGACGATTTTCCGGTTATACCCCGTTTCGTTGTTACCAAAAGTATTCCGTTAGCACCATCCATGCCGTATAATGCTGTGGAAACAGCATCCTTCAAAACTGAAACGCTTTCAACTTCATCAGCACTTAACGTGTTAAAATCGCGTTCAAATCCATCTACCAGCACCAGAGGTGCATTTGAGCCTGTAAAGCTGTGTTTACCCCTGATCAGCAGCGATGCATAATCATCTCCCGGATCACCGTTTGATTGTTTGACATTCAGCCCTGCAAGTCTTCCGTATAAGGTGTTACTGAATGCAAAAACAGAATTTTTTTCAAGATCGGCGCCACTCACTGACGATACCGACGAACTAAGTTCACTGTTCTGAATCGTCTGAAATAAACAATTCACCGCTTTGGTATTAATTGAATTTTTAATAACAATGGTCTGTTTATCAACCGGTTCAACAAATTTCAATTCATATCCGTTTTTCGACAGTTGAATTTTGCTGTTTTCCGGGCATAAGATATTAAATTCGCCGGCATCGTTGGTTGTATCTTTATTTAACCCGCAGCTTACAATGACATTCATCAAACGGGTACCGTTTGCATCGGTAACAATTCCCTTTACTTTATTCAGGGAATACGCATTTGCAAATACGAACAACAAGCATAATGCAAGGGTAGTTTTTACTTTGCAAATGACTGAAATTATTTTATGTCTGATTTTCATAAATGATTTTTTTAAGAATTAGTTTATAAAGACCTTACCATCCGGGGTTTTGAATTAAACCATAGCCTTTGTTTACCTCCTGTGTGGGGAATGGATTCATATACCATTTATTAAACCAGACCCTTGTGGCATAAAGCTCTTTGTCGTACGTAATTTTGTAAGGCCAGGTACTCGTTGTTTTTTTGTACCATTTCCGGATATTAATTTTGTAAATATTTACCGGTATCATAGTTTCCGACATCAGGGTGCGGCGCAAATCAAACCAGCGCTGATCTTCATAAAACAACTCGATATTTCGTTCGTGTGCAATTGTTACTCTCATTTCGGACTGGCTCTGCCCCGACAAAACACCGTTCATTCCCGAACGGGCTCTGATCATATTCAAGTCATCATATACCTGCTGAACCGGTGAACCATAATATTCATTTAATGCTTCAGCCCGGATTAAATACAGTTCGGCCAGACGCATATAAATATTAATCGGATACATCGTGGTTTCATTAAATTCATAACCGCGGGTAAATTTCCGTACATAATGAAGAATTGTCGTACGTTGTTTTCCGTACGAAAAAGTACCGTTCAGATTGGAATAGGCAGCCCCGCCGTTAGATGTATCAACCCATGCATCGGCCATATCCACAAAAGGCTGGGTTCCGTAATCGGGTACTCCGTTATAAACGATGGAAGCATAAAAACGCGGATCAAGTCCCATATAAGGTGACCGTGCTGCCGCTGCTACTATTTTTCCACCATCGTTGGCCGACGTACCCGAAGCAATTGTCGGGACATCGAACGATTGCTGTTTGTTCCACGATTTATACTGACCGGCAACTGTTGTATCTTTTTCATATCTTTCAATCTGATTTACAGGCACTAAGTTTGCTGCAAAGCCATAAGGAGAAGCTAAACCCCTGATAAAGGTAAATGATTGCCAGTTTGGTGAATAAGGAGCCTCAATAATTCCCCATATCAGTTCAGTATTTCCCTTGTTGGGATATTCAATATTAGCTACTGTATAATTCATACCATTTTCCCTGCCTGAAGGATCATCAATTAATTTATATCCGTTTGCCGTACAATAATTAATGGCAGCCGTAGCAGCATCGGCAGCTTTTTTCCATCTTTCCCTGTCATAATTCATAAAGCAAATCAAATTTGATTTATCACCAAGTGCTTTTGAAAAAGGACTTTCAGTATTGTACAACGGACTGGCGGCATACAATTCGAGTCGTGCTTTAAGACAATAGGCAAAAGACATCGGGAATCGTCCAAATTCATCCGATACCGAAGTTTTCGGAGGAAGTATACCTTCATAGTTTGTGATAACATCGTTGAGCATATCAGAAATAAACATGTATGTTTCTTCGAGCGTTGCTCTCGGAATCTGGAATGAACTGACATCATCGTCGGCATGGAATTCACGTTTTAAAACCGGTACTCCTCCATATCTTTTCCACATTTCAAAATAAACCAGCGCTATCATAATCTTGCACTCTGCTTTTATTCTGTCTTTTTGTACCTGTGGTGCAATGTTCTGATTGGTCGGGAAAGTAGCATCCGGTACACGGTCAATGTTGTTAAGTATAAGGTATGCTCTGCGAATGGTTCTCCATTTCACGGCATAATCATCTTCTCCTTTGTACGACGAATTCCATGAAGCACAGGTAGAAGGCTCAACATTACCGTAATAATATCTTTGTACCTGATATCCCTGCTGAACATCAAAGGATTGACCTTCATCAGTCAGTGCACTTGCAAATGATCCTCCTGCCATTCTGGTTCCGGGATCAGTATTACTACCACCTGTACCAAAATAACGTGTATCAAAATTAAGAGGAACAGGAAATCTGTACATGTCTGATAATAAGCGATATGCACTTGAGTATTTTGAAAATACTGAATCCATATTATATTTGGCTGTTGGTGGAAACTCCATGAAATCGTTACATGAACTTAATGACACCAACAAACCTATGCATGAGGCTATTATTATAAATCTTATTTTTTTCATTTCGGGTATTGCATTTAAGTTAGAAATCAATTTTAGTTCCAATGTTATATACTTTCAATTGTGGATAAGTCCACCCATCATCGGTATTTCCCTCAGGGTCAATTACTTTTAATTTATCCCATGTGAAGAGATTCTGTCCGTTTGCATAAATTCTGATTCCATTTACACCTAATGTCTTTTTTATGAACTTCGGATCGAAGCGGTAGGAAATCTCAACATTTCTGAGTTTGAGATACGATCCATCTCTTAACCACATAGTTGATGATAAATAATCATTAGGATTGGCATAATTTAATGTCAGGCGCGGACGAACGGCATTCGCAATATTATCGGGAGCCCAACGCTCAGCCACCTCGAAATCCATCATCCCTCCGTTCTGATCAAATGGTTTTTGAAATTTACCATATAATAATTTACTTACATTTGAAACCCCCTGAAACAAGACTGAGCATTCGAAACCCTTATATGAAAATCCTGCATTTATACCATAATTTATTTCCGGAAAAGTAGGATTTCCAATCGGCATATAATCTTTTGTATCCACAACTCCATCGCCGTTTACATCAATATATCTTGCATTTCCTATTCCGGGTGTACCGATTAATGGTCCGCGGGCAAGTTCATCGGCATTATTAAAGAAACCATCCCATACCAAACCGAAATTCTGACCTATTCTTTGTCCGGTAGTCCAGAGATTTGGATTATTCATATCTTTTACCTCGCCATTGTAAATCCATTTGTTTCGGGCAAATGAATAATTTCCGCCAACATAATAGTTAAACTTTCCGATGGTATGATTCCATTTTGCTTCAAGCTCAAATCCATGATTTTCAGTCTCACCGATATTAAATATGTCGCTCGGGCTATAAATTACCACATGAGTTGGCATCGATTGATTTGCCATCAGAATATTCTTTCTGTTGCTCCGGAAAATATCGGCCGAAAAACTCAGCTTATTTTTAAACATCGACACTTCAACCCCGAAATTTCTTTTGGCTGCTGTTTCCCAGGTAACATTTGCATTTCCCATTTTACCTTCCTGATATCCCTGAACATAATTGTGTGATACATCGCCAAAATATCCTCCTCCACCTGAGGTGTACTCATTATTGTTGTACAGGAACCTCACTCCGTTAGGCGATGCGTCATTACCTACAACTCCGTACGAAGCTCTTAACTTAAGTTTATCAAGGATATCCTCACTTATGATTTTCTTTACAAAATCTTCTTCCGCCACATTCCAGCCTCCCGAAAATGCAGGAAACCATGCAAATCTTTTGTTGGCAGGGAAATTCTCGGAACCATTATATCCAATGTTGAATTCAAGAAGATATTTTGACTTGTAATCATAACTGAAACGACCCACAACGCCTTCATAAGCATTTGGAATATAGTTATATGTACTTGCTGTATACCATTTTTTATCAAGTGTCCCGAGAATAAGTCCGTATAAATTGTGATGATTAAATTTATTTCTGTATTCCAGCGCAGCTTCGCCATGTATTTTTCTGTTTCTTCCCCATGCATCGGTTGGATCGGTAACCAGACTGTTTTCACCCTGTGGGCTTAACTGCCTGACTACATTACCATTTTCATCAGGTAAATAATTTATATAATATAAAATATAACCCTGAGTACGACTAATATTATGCGAATAATAACTATCATACGAAGCCATACTCCTGAAATTCAATCCTTTCAACAGAAAATCGAGCTTTTGATTTAAATTCAGTGTAAGTGAAATGGTATTTCCGTTTTTCTCAATCAGGTTTTGACCAATTGCAAGCGTGAGCGGACTTGGTGCAAAATTTACGGTTGACCCGATAATTTTATCAGAATATATGATCGGATAGCTGATGGGCGTAGCAGCCAGCAATCCGGAACTGTTACCGTTAAAATTAAACTGCGGGTCGTTGGTTTGCGAAATGATACCATTTACCATTACGCCGACTTTGGTTGTCGGGGTTACATCAACATCCACATTCGACCTTAGATTAAACCGGTTATATCTGTAATTGTTATCAAGTCTGCGATTGAGAACTCCTGAATAATCGCGCATCAGACCATCCTGAGTAAAATATCCAATCGAACTGTAATACTTTGTAGTCTTTGTGCCGCCGCCAATTGTAATATTATGTTGTTGTTGCAGGGCTGAAGGTTTCAGAATAAGCTTAAACCAGTCATTATTAGGATATTCCAGCGGATTTTCCTTCGACGAGTACTTATTGATATCATCTTCGGTAAACCTGGGTTTGGCTGTGGGTGTATCATTTATGAGCGCTTCGTTATACATTCTGCAGAATGTGGCTGCATCAATCATATTCGGAAGCCTGGTGGGTTCCTGAATTGAAAAGTTGGAAGTTATACTGATTTTGGCCGGTCCTTCTTCCCCTTTCTTTGTAGTTACAATCATCACGCCATTGGCCCCCCTGATTCCGAATACTGCTGTCGAAGCGGCATCCTTCAATACCGAAACAGATTCAATTTCGTTAGGATCTAATTGCGTAAAATCCCGTTCCACCCCATCGACAAGCACTAAGGGACTTGAACCATTCGGCGACTCAATACCTCTTATTCTCAATGTTATACCATCCGCACCGGGCTGACCACTTGTCTGAACACTCGTTAAACCGGGAGTCCGGCCAATCAGAGCCGTTGCCAGATTTGCAACAGGAGTTTTCAGGAGGTCCTTCGAACCGACAGTCGACACGGCCGAAGTCATAAGATTTTTCTTTTGAGAACCATAACCAACCGCCACAACAACTGTTTCCTTCAGGCTTATTGCACTTGATTCGAGCTTGACGTTAATTCTTGTATTTCCTGTAAATTTCACTTCTTTTGTTAAGTAACCTACGTATGAAAATACAATAATTGCGTTGCCGGATGTAATCTTCAATGAATAAGCACCGTTCAAATCAGTTGATGTTCCAATCGATGTTCCCTTCAAAACAACACTGACACCGGGTGCTGGCATATCTGTTTCATCCAATACAATCCCTTTTATTATGTATTCCTGAGAATATAGCATAAGACAGGGAATAAACAGAAAAATTTAAAAAATTATTTTTCTCATTTGTGATAGATTTATATATTAATATTTGAGGTAATATATGTGTTGCTAATTTATTAACAATCCAAACAGGGCTGCAGGTGTTGTTTCGGAAGGATGTTTTAATATAATCTTCAGACAACTTACTCTGACAGCTTTTGACAATCTTATTCTATTCACTGTCTGGTGGTTATTTTCAGTTTGAAACAAAACAGCATTATTTTCATCTGTGATTTTATACTCTCTTACACAAAACGGCATCACCGAATCAAAATGACCCATTTGTACATTTTCCATGGCATGATCAGAATCTGTATCAAAAAAGAGTACAATTTCAGATATCCATTCTTTTTCATGCCAGTTTATGGTAAGAGTCGGATTTTCATCGTTCAGATCCGCCACCCAGGCATTGACTCCTGCAAGCGGTCGAAAGAGCTCACTGCGAATATTTTCCGCCTCAAAAGCAGTTATCGGAGGTTCTATCTTCATGGCTATATTCTTTCCGCGGGGACGACGTTGCGGACACCAGAATTCAAAACTATCAACACCAATACCTGAGGGCGGTATTTGCACCCCGAAATTTGAAACATCCGGATTTTGATAGTTATATACCGACATTATCCCGGTTATCAACTGATTACTTTCGGCAACCTGAACCAAAGGATTTGTCATGATGCAAAGAAAATAATAACCGTTTTCAATGGCCAGTTCGTCAAACTCAACCTCGATAGTTTGTTCACCTTCAGACACATTGTATGTTTTCTGAAATAAAATTAAATCGGGAGTAAAATTGAATTTCTTAATACTTGTGCGAATTTGAACACTGATAGTTGTTTCCTTTTCGCCGATTACTATCAGATGAAAATGCGGAACAGCTTTTTTCAAAGGCAAAAGCATTGCCACAGGATAGTTAAGCTGAAAGCAGGTATCTCCTTTCTTTATTTCAGATAGTGAGAGTTCGCCCGAAGCACTAATACCGGCTGTTCTGATGAGACCACCGAATTCATTGATCCTGAGCTGAGGTATATAATGACCTGTATCAATCAGTTTCTTCTGGATTTTTTTAACTTCTTCCGGCTCAATAAAATCTGCGGGTTTACATTTTGATTTAACACACAGTGCAGCTGCCATGCCGATGGCCTGTCCTCCATGTGCCGAGGTACACATTACCCGCGATGACCCGAATGCAACGTGTGAAGCACTGATTAACCGGCCCCCGAAAAACAGATTTTCGATATCATAACTCACATAACAACGGTAGGGAATGGGGTAAATACCTTTCGAATGCCACTGGTTACAACCATTTTTGGCGCTGTAAACTCCGTCGGATGGATGAAGATCAATGGACCAACCCCCATAAGTGACTGAATCATAATGATTTTTCTGCTCAACAATATCTCTTTGGGTCAACATATAATGTCCCTTGAAACGTCGGCTTTCGCGCTTACCGGGAATAACGCCAACCCACTCGAGTGTATAGTTTAGAGCTTCGGGATATTTTCCTGAATTTTTTATATAATCCCAAATACCGTAAACCACTTTCCACAATTCGTATTTAATAGCTTCGGTATCGTGAACGGTGTCCAATCTGCCTCCGTATTCGAGCCACCAGTATTTGCACCCATGCTGACTTGTACTGAAATATTCGGGTTTCATAATTTTGGGTACGGATTCTTCCACATTCCTGAGTGCAAAATCTGGGGCGACATATTTTACAGGTTTTCCGGTATCCTTCATGTAAAAGAAAATACTGTGTCCCAACAATTCGCCGTATTCATTTTTATCGGGGGCAAAAAGCTCTGAATGTTCTTCTTTGTCCTCAGCACCAATGCGATATGAAGCACCCGAAAGGTAGGATACAATTCCGTCACCCGAACAATCAGCAAACAATTCAGCTTTAAATTTATATTCTGTTTGATTCTGCGGATTAAATGCTGTAACCTTCGAAATTTCTTTATCCGACGATTTTTCAACATCAAAAACTATGGTATTCAAAAACAATTCAATATTTTTCTCAGCCAGCACTTTATCAACCAACACCATATCAAACAACACCGGATTTCCTTCCTTATTACGGAAAGTGTTTTCTACAAGAATCTCATCAATTACTCCACCCTCGCGACTCCATCGGTTGTTATTGCCCATGTGTGAAGTGGCTCCCAATACCCAAAGCCTGACTTCGCTCGAAGCATTTCCGCCAAGTACCGACCTGTCCTGAATTAACGCCACCTTAATTCCCCGGCGCGCTGCAGTGATGGCACAACAAACTCCGGTCATTCCACCGCCTACAACCACCAAATCGAACTGCTTTTCTATTGTGGTCAACTCTCTTTTTGTCGCAAAGTCCTGTATGATCATCTGTTTTGATTTACAATTTAATAAATTTACTATCCCGGGTTCCGTTTTTGGCATGCTGAAATACTGAACACTCAGGTGAAAGTGTTCAACTACTTTCTTGTTTTGATAAAGATCCAACCTCCAAAAACAATAAGTACCGAAGCCAGACTTACCACCACTAACTGCGGGAAACCTTTTGCCATTAATCCCAAAATGAAAATTGCTATCCCTGTTAAACTGATTCCTGTACCTATCACTTTGTAACTTTGTTTGTTGTCCGATTTTACTGTTCCACCACTTTGATCGTAAGCCTTCAGTTCGGCATTTACTTCATTTTCACGATTCTGACGCCATACTTTATATTCGTCGTATTTGAAATCATGTTTGTTTTTGGATATAAAATAAAGTTCAAAAACGGTCATTATTGCAATCGGCACCAATCCGCCGACGAGCATTTCGGTGGCTCTGTCCAAACCAAATCCAAACAACGAAGGTGTAACAAACTTAAACACGGCGTTGATAGTCAGGCTTATCAATGTTGCCGACAATACACTTGTTGCATTCTGACGTTTTGAGAACAATGTCCAGATGATGGGCAAATAAAGCGGAACACCTGTAAGTGCAGCCACACTGATTACCACATTTACAATGCCACCCATAAGTGGAATAAGCAGTGCCACCACAATGGCTAAAAGTCCGAATCCAATGGTGGAAAACCTGGCGATTTTCATGAGTTTACCGTTCGGAGTCTCAGGACGAATGAGTTTGTAAATATCATTGGTAAACACACCTGCAGCTATATTCAGCGAACCGTTAAGCGAACTCGCCGTGGCAAATATCATCCCACCAAGCATAAGTCCGAGTAAACCCTGAGGCAGTGCCATTTTACACATCATCAGGTATGCACCCTCGTCGGCTAAACCGGAAAGACCGGGATTGAGAGTGCGGTAAATCATAGGTGGTAACATCCAGAGTATGGGTGAAATTAAATACAACGAACCAAAAAGCAAGCCTACTTTACGCGCATCCTTTTTAGTGCGAACGGTTGTGTAACGTTGTATATATGACCAGTTTCCACCCAGAAAAAACATGTTATAGATGGCAAAAGCCACAATAAAAAGCGGAGTAAATTCGCCGGCAAAAACGGAGAAAAAACCCTGAGGAGTTTTGTCAGGAAATGCAGTAATTCCACCTGTTTTTTCGAACGAAAGCGGTACAACAATCAGCACTGCCGCCGTAAGTATCACAAACTGAAGCACATCGGTAACCACAACTGCCCGAAGCCCGCCAACTGTCACATAAATAATGCAGATGGCACCAAGCAACAATATGCTCGATTGAAGCGGAAAACCGGTGGTTACTTCCACGATTTTAGCTACGGGATATAAGAATGCTCCGGTTGTAAACAACGAAATAAAAAGAAATATATAGGTATACGCTTTCTGAACTTTCAGCCCGAGACGGTTGGTAATGTATTCGGCAGCAGTAAGAACATTGGTGTTTTTCCATCGGGGTGCCAGAAATACACCTACCATAAAACCGGCCAGACTCATGGTAAGCTGTATTGTAATGGCTACCCAGCCATAACTGTAGGCAATAGAACCCCACACAACAAAGGTTCCGGCAGAGAAAAATCCCATGAACAGTGAAAGTCCGCTGATCCACCAGGGCACATCGCCACCGGCTGCAAAAAAACTCTTCATGCTTGAACCAGTTTTGGCAAATGACATTCCGGCTACTAATATACCTGCGGTAAAAAGAAAAATAGTTATGTAATCAAGAATTGACATTTTATTTGCGATTTTCAAAGTATTTACGGAACAAATGTATATTATTGTATCCTAAAATATCTTTATAACACAAAATATTTTAACTGCAAACGATTACAATTGAATAAAAATCATCGTAAACGATTACATCAGGTTTCGGGGCTATATTTTTCTTCCATTTTATCAAACAGAGCAATTATATTTGTGATAATAAACATTTTGATTAATTTTGCCGTGATTTTATAATACATCCCACTCCTAATGAAAAAATACGCAACTCTGAAAGATATCGCAAAAGCTCTGAAGATTTCAACTGCAACCGTTTCGCGTGCCTTAGCCGACCGCTGGGATGTAAATCCGGTCACGAAAAAACTTGTTCTGGAGGAAGCCAAAAGACAAAATTACCGACCAAATCCTATTGCCACCCGCCTGCAGAACAAACGTTCAAAAACAATTGGTCTTGTAGTTCCTGAATTTTCGAGCGCATTTTTCCCGAAGGTAATTGCCGGCATTCAGAAAGTACTTGACGAGGCCGGATTCCAGCTCCTTATTACCCAATCACAGGAATCACTGGAGATAGAGGAACGCAATCTGAAATTACTTGAAGGCAACATGGTAGAGGGAATACTTATTTCGATAACACGCGAGGGTGAAAATGCGGAATATTATCAGCGACTGATTGATAGCGGTATACCTATAGTGTTCTTTAACAGGGTTTCGGCAAAAGTAGAAGCTCCCAAAGTGATTATTGAAGATTATAAATTTGCTTTCTTTGCTACCGAACATCTTATCTACAACGGATTTAAAAAAATCTATCATTTCGAAGGTCCGGTAAATTTATCGGTTTCGAAAGAACGTAAAAGGGGTTTCATTGATGCAATGAATAAACATCACCGCCAGATTACCGATAAAACAATTGTGCAGGCAGGTGTATTAATGGAAAAAGGCTATCTGGCTATGCAAAAACTGATTGCCAACAATGATTTACCTGATGCGATTTTCTGTTTTAACGACCCTACAGCTTTCGGAGCACTGAAAGCAATTAAGGAAGCAGGTCTTAAATGTCCTGATGACATTGCTCTTGTAGGCTTCTCGGAAACCGAAGTAGCTCAGTTAATCGAACCTCCGCTTACCAGTATCGAACAACCAACCTTTGAAATAGGCGAAACCGCAGCAAAACTTCTGCTCGAACAACTCGATGAATGCTCTTCGGTTCCTTTTAAAACAGTTCGGTTAGCTGCAAAAATCAACATCCGTAAATCTTCGGTTAACCTGAAAAATAATTGCTGATGTTCACAACCCGCCAATATTAGTACCTTAGTCTTTGTTCTTGGTTCCGGGTTTCGGGTTTCGGGTTTTGGGTTTCGGGTTTTGGGTTTTGAGTTTCGGGTTTTGGGTTTCGGGTTCAGGGTTTCGGGTTTTGGGTTTCGGGTTTCGGGTTTCGGGTTTCGGGTTTTGGGTTTCGGGTTCAGGGTTTCGGGTTTCGGGTTTCGGGTTTCGGTTTCTTTGTTCTATCTGATTTCCCCGTAAACCTCTTTCACCTTCACAGGTCTTCCTGTTCGGAGCGATTGATCCATTGCCTGCAAAAGGGCTACAGTACCGATACCTTCCTTCAAATCGGGATAAGCCGTAAATCCCTGTTCGATACTATCGGCAAAATATTCCAGATAATTCTGATACTCGCCGGCATGGTGACTTTCGCCTTCGAAACGGAAAAAATAATTTTTCACATTATCACCCCAGGTAACGATTTTTTCTTCGCCATCGCGGGTGGTCACAGCATAACGCAGTTCGTGATAATCAGCCTGACTTGCACCTTCTGTTCCACGCAGAATACAGGTCATGTTACTGTCGCGCACTGCAGGTTGGGTAGGCGAAGTATAAGTTCCGCTTACACGGGCAATCCGGCCATCTGTCGATTTAAAAATGAAATGCATACAATCTTCGTTTTTCAGTCCTGCCACGGCAGCATTCTCACTGATCATGCCGTAACCCATCACTTCATCAATATCAGGCAAGTACCAGCGGATAAAATCAACCGGATGACTTAAACCACCATAGAGCCATTTAAACTTATCGTTCAATGACCAGCTTTTATTTAAAAACCAGCGGTGATCTGCATTATAATGTGATTCCACAGTGATTAAATTACCGATTACTCCTGATTCGTAATCAGCTCTTTGACGTTTGGCAGGTTCAAAAAACCGCGAGCTTTGTCCTACAAAAACCTTTTTCCCCGAAATTTCGCTTAACCGGAGCAGTTCCCCCGCATCTTCCAGTTTGTCGATAAACGGTTTGGTGCATACCACATGTTTGTTGTGCATCAAAGCCTGTTTTATATGTTCGGCATGTAAATGGTCGGGGGTATAAATGGCGATAATATCAATTTTCTGATCGTTTAAAATTTCTTCGTACCTTGTTGTAAATGCATGAAAATTAAACTCCTGCGCACGTTGTTTGCAAAGCTCCTCATTTTTGTCACATATTTTTACGAGCTCTAATTTCCGGCTGTTCAAAACAGCCGACATGGTACTGCGACCTTCGCCAAGTCCCAGTATAGCAATTCTAAGCATTTTATAAATTTATTGTTGGTTTATTTTTTTCAGTTCCACCCAAACCTCACCGGGATTTGTGCCTTCGATTCCGGTTTGGTAATTTTTCATTATCGCATTCCAGTCATCGACGCGCGGATTATTTTCCGTAGTTTTCGGATTCAGTTCATCAAGTGAACTCCCTTTTGGAATGCTGATAACAAGCAACAACTGACGATTGTTCTTAAAAACCTGCAACTGACGGAAACCGGCATTGCAAAAACCTTCGGAAACCTCAGGCCATTTTTCGAACTGGGTTTTGTGATAATCAATATATTCCTGCTGCATTTTCGGGTTTTCCACCAGATTTGCCGTAAATACAATGTGCTCCCATTCATCGTCATAACCTGATATCTTACATTGTTCCTTTCGACTGAAATTATATAAAGCCTGATCAAAAATTACGAAATCTGATGTTGGAAAAGCTTTCATAAATTCCGCCTTCAAACTGATGATATGACTCATTGAAGCATACAAAACCACGTGGTTTTTCCATTGGTAAAACTGTGGTTTAATTACTCCGTTCTTTTTGGCGATGTTCAGAGCTTTTGTAAGATCAAAATCATGAGTAATAAAATCAATTGCAGCAAAGTGAGGTATTTCCTGCATTTTGCACATATTATCGGTCACTGTTTCATCAACCGGATTAAAACCTGCATTTCTGATTCCGGCTTTTTGCTTAACGCTATCGTCAACAAACTGATTGTTATTTTCCCACACATTTCCCGGCCCGTTGGCATTTTGAAGGAATTTCGCCGCAGGTACCCAATTGTTTTTCAGTGTGATAAAAGAAGAACCCTCGTCGGTATACAAATAGAACCAGTGATTCGGGTCGTGAACGTAGGATGGGTGATATATATCGTGGATATAATTTTCTGAAATTACGGTATTTGGCTGTGAACCAAGCGTATAAATTCCGGCAACATCATACATGTGTTTGGCATAATGATGAATATTATTTGCAAAAACCCTGTTATTTCCCATACTACTGAAGGATTGATTCCAACCCCAGCCAAGGCTTATACCGGTGTAAGAAACATTATTGATTTCGTTATGCTCAATATTTATGTTGTTTACATATCCGGCACCGATGGCAACACATCCCCAGTCCTCATTGGCAATATCAGTAAAAAGGCTATTGCTGATTTGCTGATTTTTACAAATTTCGCGCTGATCAGCAGGGACATAAGGCAAATGAGTTTCGAGCGATGGAGGAGAAAAACTCCCCACCAGCATTCCGTTACCGGCAATATCGCGAAACAGACAACTGCTTACCTTCCCTCCGGTATTACCCGAAACATAATCCACCCCTGTTGAGCCCAAATGCTCGAACCTGCAATTTTCAAAACCGATATTACCTGAAGCAATCACCTGAATTGCTGCAGCAGGTCGTCCCAGCCAGCCCTGATTGTCGAGTTTATGATTATCGGGGCGTTCCATCTGAGGATTTAAACGGTAAGCCTCTGTCAGGTACATACCTGCCTGAAGCGGAACATGTCCTTTTTCCGATGGTCGCATCCAGGTGGTATGACTGAATTGTATATTCTTAAAAATGACATTTTCAACAGGGCGGTCGGGTGTACCATCAATCTCAATCAGAGTTTCGACGGCAGGAACAACAGCGCTGTTTATAGTTTCGCCAGCTATTGGATAGTAGTACAATTTATGTGTTCGAATGTCGTGATACCACTCACCGGGCTTGTCGAGAAGCTCCTGAGCATTGGTAATGTAAAAGGCAGAATTTCGTCCGGGTGCAATCATAGGTTGAGGCCACGGACGCTCAAACTGTAAGGCACTTTCGGGATTATGAAAACGAACGGCTGCCGAATCGCCGTGAATTTCAACGGACTTAATGCGTAAAAATGATACGGCCCACATCTGGTGCAACACCATTTCGGCATAAGGAGCATGTTGTATCGTTTTTACGGCTTTAGCCGGGACCCAAAGCGTTTGATTTACTTTGTCGTTTCGGATGATTCGTGCCATATCCCCGAAATCAGCCACATCGCGGGCTTTGACAGCCTTTTTATCATTGATCCAGAGCTGGCGAAAATCAAGAGGCCGGCCATTAAAACCGGGCACATCTGCGACAAATAATTTACCCGACTTCTTCCAGTTTTTTATTTCAAGTCCACCGCTGATAACCACCTTTTCGCCGGTTGCAGCACAAATCGTGGTTACCGATTGTGACGTCCCGCTATCCTCAGGCCTGATATATAATGGTTCGCAGAAGTAATAAGTTCCTTCTTTCATTATTATATTTATTCCATTTTCAATTTCCGGGGCATTCAAACGGCGCATTTCACGCGCCTGACGCAATGCAGCCTTTAATGTCGCTTTCGGAGCTGAAACAGAACCAATGTTGTTGTCATTTCCCGAAGGAGAGACATAAATACCGAAGGAACAAAACAGGAGATAAAGAACTGAAAGCCAGATCATCCTGACTATTGAGTGCACAAGAACTTGTATTTTTATCAGATTCATTTTGAAACGATTTGAAAGAAAGTGAAGAACAATTTTCTGACGTCCGAAATAAAGAATTGTACTCAAAATGCAATCAACAAACAGATTACAATTATTTTTTGCTGAATAATATAGTATAGCAAGTAAACAAAATAATATAATACAGGACTGCAATCTGCATCTACTTTTGTAAAATAATTAATTACTACTTTTATTTAATTCTACAAACATGAGGAAAATTACTATTTTAATGTTATTATCGTTTGGAATCCTGGTTTCAAATGCACAGATCTCGCGTTATGTGAAGGTCACAGCAACAGGAGCTGGAACCGGAACTTCATGGGCAGATGCTGCCGGAACTGCTGACATTCAGACAATGATAGATCAGGTGGCTGCTGATGCCAGTCAGGGAACTGTTTACTTTGCTGCCGGAACTTATTTTATAGCTGCACAGATTCAATTGAAAAACAACGTTCAGTTAATGGGAGGTTATGCTGCCGATGGAAGTGCTAACCGTGACTTACTCAACAACCAAACCATTCTGGACGGACAATTTAACAAACGAATACTTTACACCGGCGATCAGTCACCTTATGTGGCTTTCAACAAAATCACAAAAGTGGATGGTTTTGTACTGCAACGCGGCTCAAGCTCATATGGTTCGGCAGCAGCAATCAGCATTGGCACTGTACTTGAAAACTGTATCATTCGAAACAATAACGGCTCTACTTACGGAGCAGCAATATTTATTAAACGACATGCAACTATTGCCAGCCCCACAGTGGGATGGAATCAGGGTGCTGCACTTATCAACTGTGTAATTGTAAATAATTCTTCGTCCGGTTATTCAGCAGCAATTTTTGTGAATCAGGATACCCATTTTTCCATTGCTAACTGCATAATTGCAAACAACAAATCGACAGATGCCACCAATGGTGTCGGTGGATTATACTGGGGACAAAATGTTCGCTATTCAAGAGTTTCAAACTCTGTTTTCAGCAATAATACCGCTCCTGTTTCTTCCAGGAATAATATTGTATTTCAGAGTACTTCTGAAGTTCAACTGGCAATATACAATAATTATTTCAGCGATGCTGCTTTTGTTGATGCCGACATTACTGCTGCTAACGGCAATAAAAATGCAACTGATTTTGCAAGTCCCGGTTTTGCTGCTCCTACAACTTTCGAAGGTTATGATGCTGCAAAAACAGCTGACATTGAAGCAGCAGACTGGCGGTTAAGCTCTGCATCAGGACTTCTGGGACTCGGTTCAACCCTTTCGGGCAGAGCTGACATTCCTTATCCTTATGTAATCTCAACTTTTGGAGGTGTGGCAAGGGCTTTCACTACTGTTGCATCCGACGTTCAGGGCAGTTCACGCGTTATAAATACAAATGTCGAGATGGGCGCTTATGAGTTTAATCCCGTGGTTGTTTCTACGGCGACAGCTAATATCAGTCAGGGTTCAGTTTCTGCCGGTATTACGGTGAGCAAAGGTTCAACTGCTACTGTAACAGCTACGCCTGCTTCGGGTTATAAATTTACAAAATGGAACAACGGAACAAGCGATGTTTCAACTTCGGCTTCATACGCTTTCGTGCCTGTGGCTGATGTTACGCTTACAGCTACTTTCGAAGTCGATTTAGGTACAGACATAAATAACCTAACTACCAACCGGTTTGTAACGGTTAACAACAAACAGCTTACTGTTGCAGAAACCGGACAACTTTTGATTTACAATATTACAGGGAAACTGGTATTTGATAAATATATAGTTAGTGAAACTGTATCTGTCGAAAATTCAGGAGTTTATTTTGTGAAACTTTGCACAGGGAAGGGTGTAAAAATCCAAAAAGTGTTGGTTAATTAATCAGAGTTTAAAGTTGTTTTTCAAAAAGGGTAGTCGTACGTGCTGCCCTTTTTTGTATATTTGTCTCTAATTCTTAATTTAAAATGTTATGATTCGTATTTTTCAGTGGTTTTTGGTTTTACTTCTGGTTTTAAATGTTTTTGTGGCGCAGTCGCAACAAATAATTCTGTTCCAGAATCACGAAAACGGTATTTATAAATCGGGAGACAAAGTTAGGATTGTTGCACTTTTGCAGGATAAGTCAACAGACTCGCTTACAGTTAAAATTCAGACCGATTTCACAAAATGGACAACAGAAAGAATTAAATATACGGGCGATTCAATGGTGATTTTTGAAAAAACACTTGATAAAACCGGTACGCTGGTTTTCGAACTGGCCTCTGAAAACGAATCGGGCAGCATTGGTTTAATATGCAATCCCGATAAATTTATACCCGGCACACAGCGTCCGAAAGATTTTGACCGTTTTTGGAAAAATCAGATAAAAAATCAACGCCTTTTACCTTTTCAGGTATTGCAAAAACCCGTATCAGTACCAAATAACGATTATTGTTGTTATGATATGGAGCTGAATAGTACAGCTTCGAAACCAGCCCGCGGATACTTTGCAAAACCACAAAATGCAAAACCCCGTTCTCTGCCAATTGTGATTTATTTCCATGCCGCCGGCGTAAAAGGCGATTGGTGTCGCTCCGAACCCGCAAATGCTTTGCGATATGCCGGTACAGGAAAAGGAGCACTCTGTTTCGACCTGAATGCACATGGAATGTTGAATGGACAACCGGAATCATATTATGCTGAACTCGAAAATATTGAACTAAAAAACTATCCCCAAATTGGCGCGGAAAACAAAGATCAATCCTACTTTCTGGGAATGTATTTACGACTGCTGCGCACTATCGATTACATGACCAAACAGCCCGAATGGGATGGAAAACGGATATTGGTATTGGGCGAAAGTCAGGGTGGCGGACAATCGCTCATTGCTGCCGGATTAGACAAACGAATAACGGCGGTGGTAGCTACAGTGCCTGCCATGTGCGACTGGGGCGGAACTTTGGTTGGCCGCAAAGGAAGCTGGCCCTACCTGTTTTCCACAGCGAACAATCGTGAAAAAATGCTCGCCAATGTTCCATATTTCGATGCCGTTCATGCATTGAAAAATTGCAAAGCAACGCTGGTTGTCGAAGTTGGGTTGATTGATCAGACATGTCCTTCGTCGGCAATTTATGCTGCACTCAATCAGGCAAAAAGCAAGAAAATCATACTTACTGCACCTTACAGGGCGCACCATTTTACACAAACTGCCTATAAACCGCTTTACAACAAAACGATTGCAAAATCGAAAGATGACTTTATAAAAGCATTTTTGAGTAAATAAACTCAGTATTTGGTGATTTGCTGGAAATTGTATTTTCGGAATTCGCTCGGAGTGAGGTTTTTCTTTTCACGGAAGATTCGATTGAAGTTCGAAACATTGTTGAATCCGCAATTGTAACAAACCTCCGAAATGGTTTTCGTTGTTTCAATCAACTGTACTGCAGCATGTCCGATCCGTACTTCGTTCAGATAGTCGACAAAGGATTTTTGTGTCCTTTTTTTAAAAAAATGACAAAAGGAAGAATTGGTCATTCCTATGAGTCCGGATACGTCTTCAATCTTAATTTTTTTATGATAATTTCTGTTGATATAATCACATGCCAGACGTATGCGCCGGCTTTTAAACATATCGATTTCAGGGCTGAAAGTCTGACTGCATAACACTTTTTGATCATCGGCATTGGCCATATCATTCAGAATAGCCAAAAAATCAACAAATGACGAGAAACCATTTTCATTAATCAGATTTTTCAATCTCGGAGCAAACTTTTCAATTGACTCACTTCCGAATGCAATTCCGCGTTGCGAACGCTGAAGCATATCCCGAATGGGTGACAACAACTTTTTATTCTGAAAGCTATTGGGTAACAAATCTTTCTGAAACTGAATGGTCACAACTAATTCAGCTCCTCCTGTTTCGCTTTGCCACGAATGAAAAATATCGGGTCCGGTGAGTACCAAATCGCAGTTTTCATACTTATTAACCGTTTCACCTACTATACGTTTTCCCGAGGCTCCTTCTACATAATTTATTTCATATTCAGGATGATAATGTGTTGGAAAATCAAATTTCGCATTCGGATGATACAAAACGACAAAAAAGTCTTCGTTGGTAAGTGGAGTTATTTCCCGAATAATATTTTTCATTATAATTATTTCAAAATAGTATTAGTACGATAAGTTGAAGCGCATAGTGCAAATATAAATTAAATTTTATAAATATACAATTTCCATTGATTAATGTAATCATTTTAACATATAATAACTATAAATCCTGAGGAAAAACAAGTAAATTGTTTTTAATAGCGCAAAATAATATCATACCACACACAAAATAATATCATGTATTTTTTTGGGTTCATCAAATTGATTTAACTGCAAATTACCACCATAATTTCATTATCATATAGCAAAATAATACTGAAAAAGCCCGTTTTACGACTGTATTTTTGTTTCTTCAAGATAAGTGAAATTAACATTACTTTTTTTTCGAAATTTTCAACACAATATGAAGTTAACAAAATTCGATGGTAACCCCATCTTATCGCCAAATCCACTTAACAGCTGGGAGAGTTTAGTGGTATGTAATCCGGCTGCATGGTACGAAGATGGTATATTCTATCTGCTTTACCGGGCAGCGGGAAACGACGAGGAACATCTGATACACATAGGTTTGGCAACCAGTAAGGATGGCTTTAATTTCACACGCGCTCAAAACAATCCTGTATTGTCACCAACCCCGGATAGTTTCGATGCCGGCTCGGTCGAAGATCCGCGTGTGGTTAAGTTTGGCAATGAATATTACATGACTTATGCTTTTCGGCCTTATCCTCCGGGGCAATACTGGAAATACGAATATGACGAAGTGAAAGCTCCGAAACACGATGCATTTGCTCCGCTTTGTTTGCGTGAAAATATCGGAAATACCGCTTTGGCTGTATCGAAGGATTTAATAAATTTTAAGAAAGTAGGCCGACTTACAGAACCCAGCCTGGATGATCGTGACGTGATTTTTTTTCCTGAAAAGATTAACGGTAAATACTATATGCTCCATCGCCCGAAAAACTATGTGGGTGAAGACTACAACACAGAAAATCCTGCCATTTGGATTAAATCCTCGGAGGATTTAATGACCTGGAACGTACCATCAAAGTTGCTGTTGAAAGGCGAACAGCCCTGGGAGGTAAAAGTGGGTGGAAATACTCCTCCTATAAAAACAGATGCAGGGTGGTTGATGATTTACCATGGTGTAGACGATAACTTTACATACCGTATTGGCGCATGTCTGCTCGATTTGAACGATCCGACCAATATTCTGTATCGCACCAAAGATTTTATTATGGAGCCCGAAACTGAATTTGAGAAAAATGGTCTGTACAAATGGGGCGTGGTTTTTCCTACAGGAAATGTGCTGGTAGATGATACTTTATACGTTTATTATGGTGCCTCCGATCAATGGTGTTGTGTGGCTACAGCCAACATAAACGATTTAATCTCATTTATTAAAGAAAATACAGCTGTTAAAACACAACAAAATGGCTTTATGAAGCCCGAAATGGCAAAAATTTAATACATTTGTTGTTCGCATCCAATTACTTTTCAAACTTTAAAACTTCTATATGAACACACTTTCCTGGATTGATATTGTAAGTATCCTTGCATTTCTGTCATTTACCATTTGGTACGCCCTCAAAAAAAGCAAAAACAAAAATGCTGCTGAATATTTTCTTTCGGGTAAAAGCGAAAACTGGTTTGTAGTCGGACTTTCGTTATTTGCTGCCAGCGTCTCGAGTTCTACTTTGCTGGGGCATTCTGGCGAAGGATTTATCAGTGGAATCTCGGTTTTCAACTATAATATCGGAGCTGTTTTTGTTATTGTTTTCGTAGCTTTGTTTTTCCTCCCGTTTTACATTAAGACAGGCATTTATACCATTCCGGGGTATCTCGAACGGCGATTTGACAGACGCTCAAGTGTGTACTTTTCATTCATAACCATTATCGGAAACGTATTTCTGGACGCCGCAGCTGCACTCTATACCGGAGCTCTTATTCTGAAAGTGATTTTCCCGGAAGTCGACACCATGTATGTTATCTGGATTATGGCGGGTATAGCCGGTTTTTATACCATTATAGGCGGATTATCTTCAGCCATTTATGCCGATATTATTCATACTATTGTGCTTATAGCAGGGTCAATATTTTTAGCCTTATTTTGTTTAAACGAAATTGGTGGTTGGGATGAATTTATGCGTCGTTTCGACGATGGCGTGTGGATGAGCCTTATCCGTCCGGCCGATGACCCTACCATGCCGTGGATTGCGATTATTGTTTCGCTTCCGATTTTAGGATTCTACTTCTGGGGAAATAATCAGGTAATGGTACAACGCGTACTTTCAGCCAAATCCATCGATCAGGGTCGCAAAGGCGTACTTTTCGTGGCTTTCATTTACCTTTTTACACTGTTTATTTTCATAATGCCCGGCATTATAGCACGTGGAATTAATCTTTTCGGGGTGGAATTACCCACGGAAATTATTTCGGGCGATACCTTGCGGAACACTTACGGAGTGAATACCAACGAAGTTTACCCGCGCCTGATTATGAAACTCATGCCGGTAGGTATGATGGGTTTAATCCTGGCTGCAATGGTCTCGGCACTTACGTCGGCACTCAGTGCAACACTTAATTCGGTTTCAACCCTGTTTACCATGGACTTTTACCGTCAGATGAATCCGAAAGCCGAAAGTAAAAAATTAGTTCGCGTCGGACAGATCACTTCTTTCGTAGTGTTGGTAATCGCCGTGTTGTGGGCACCGCTTATCGGTAAATTTGCTTCGCTGGTTTCATATTATCAGGAATTTATTTCATACCTTGCTCCTCCGATTGTAAGCGCATTTCTGCTTGGTTTGTTCTGGAAACGTTCCAATGCTCATGGTGCTTTTGCCGGATTAATGGTGGGATTGGCCACAGCTGTAGTGATGATGGTATTTAAGTTCGGTTTCGATATAGTTGTTCCGATTCACTTTCTGATGTGGGCACCCATATTACTGATTATGAGTAGTGTTGTAAATGTGATTGTAAGTTTGTCGACAGCCAAACCTGACGAAACAAAGGTTGCCGAAAATACATGGCACAAGCAATTGCTTACCGACGATTTCAAAGAACAGAAAAACACGCCCTGGTACAAAAACTTTTATGTTTTAGCCATTTTATTAGTTATTGCAGCGTTGGTTGAATATGCCATCTTTTGGTAGAGAACAATAAATTAATTAAACATTTCAACAACTAATTTGTTGACAGTCTGACCTTTTCTAAATGTCAGACTGTGTTTTTTTACAATCAATTTTTATGAATAAACTTGTATTTATTTTCGCTTTTATTCCGGTAATGATTTTTTCACAAACCAGGTACTGGAACGAAAAGACACAATTAATTCCGTGGCGTATTCCTCTGGTTGCCGACACGAAAAACATTGAATATGTTGATTTGGACAATGACGGTGATCCGGACATTCTGAAAACAACTATTCTGAATGGTGTGCCTGTTATATGGATTGACGATGACGATGACATGAAACCGGGTGATTTGGAAGGCGATCAGGACAATGACTGTGTTTGCGTAGACATTAATAAAGATGGCATTTTTGGCGGAGAACGTGACCTTTGTGTTGACTGGACTGATACCGACAATGACGGAATTGCCGAAGTGCAGGCTGTTGTACTGAATGGCGGACTGCAAACACGCAATTACTTCGATTGGGGAGCCGATTTTATGTATATCATCGATTACGGAGAAAAAGATGGCATCAAAAACTTTATTAACTGGAACGATCTGGCACTCAGGGCATGGGAGCATAACGGCCATGCCGGTTTCTTTACCGATTATCATGGAAATACACTGTTTCTGAAAATGCATGGCTCACCATTTCGTATCAACGATGTGCGTTTCAGTTGGGAGAATCCTTTTATTTTTTACGATTACGATAAAGACAATCTCACCGAAATGGCTATCCGCTTGGTCGACACGCCCGATTTTCGACCGAAAGATAACAGTGCTTCAAAATTCGACAAAATGAATCCGGAGCACGATATCGATTTCACAAAACGCATCGATTATGCCGCTATAACGTGGGATCTGGACAATGACAACGGACAGGGAAACGAATTCGATTTCGATATGTCGCTCAAGTTTTCAGGGAGAGGTTTTGATTATTCTAACGAAGTGCATACGTTTAAGAATATGCGCGGCTTGCCCGAAGCGGATAAGTATTTTTACGACCCGCGCTGGCGACAAAATGAACAGCTGATTTATCCTGACGAAAAAGTGTCGTACAACAAAATTTTCAACGAAGGGAAATGGAATTATTGCTGGTTTGTGTTCGACGAAGACGATGATTGCAACCGCTGGGAACGCGTGGAGTTTTACGAACCACGCAATATATGGAAAATTGGCCAGGAAAAAGGCGGTCTTGACCAAAACAAGCAAGCCGACTCGGCAGGTGACCGGGGAGAATTCGACCTCGATAATTCAGGTAATGGCGGTTTGTATATTTCAGCCTTCGATGGTCGATTGCACTTGTATGGTGCCGAGTGGGGTGCATGGCGGGTGGATATGAATGCGGCAAGTTTTCAGGGTTACGGCGGACTGTATCCTCCGGCAAAAAAGCATGTCCGCGATCAGCGCGACCCCGAAAAGTTTGCCACTGTACGTTACGAGGACATGAATAAAAACGGATTTATAGACTTGATTCAGTACGACTTGGATGGTGATACTATTTTCGAGGAATCGGTTTCGCTCCCTGACTTGGGCATCGACGATAAAGCGGTAGTAATCAATACCGGCGCATCAAATTACAAACTATTGAATAAAACTTTTGCAAAACTGACGAATCAAATCTGGCAAAGGGCTTTATCTGTGAAACAAATTGCCGAAAAACAGGGTGTAAACACCAACTGGTATGCCTTTTGGCAACAACCACGCACGGCAAGCGAAAAATATCAGTATGGTTATTGGCTCACGTTTTATTTGTACAAAGACATGTGCCATCAGGCTCTTTTGAAAGGAAATAAAGCATTGAAAAAGAAACTCGATGTAGCTTACTATTCGGGGAATTGGAAAGATTTTAAGAATAATGCCCATCCATAAAAAGTAATAATTAAACAAAAAGCACATTGTTTAAAAAAAAAATCACTTTTGTCTTTGATTAAGAGAAACAATGTATTATATTTGTCACTGTTTTGAGGACAATTTGGCAATATATTATCCCTTAAACAGAGAAATAAATTGAATTTTAATATGATAAACAAAGAGTTACTCAAAGAAATTATAGTGTCATTTCAGCTTTCGTTGCCAAAAAATTTAGTTAGCCGGGATCAGGTTGTAAAAGCCGAAACGAACAAAATTTCGGTTTTTGTGGGAGTACGCAGGAGCGGAAAATCGAGTTCAATGTATCTTACCATAAACAACTTACTGCAAATCGGGGTTGACAGGAAGCGCATTCTGTTTTTGAATTTTGATGATGAAAGACTACAATTCGAACAGGCTGATTTTGATGTTATTTTACAGGCTTACCGTGAGTTATACCCGGATACTGACTTGAGCGAAGTATATATGTTTTTTGATGAAATACAGGTTACAAACGGTTGGGAACAGTTTATTCGCCGGGTTTACGAACAGGATACACAAAGGATATTTCTAACAGGTTCAAATTCAAAAATGCTATCTACCGAAATAGCAAGCTCATTACGTGGAAGGACTTTGCAAACTGAATTTTTTCCATTATCGTTCAAAGAATTTCTGACTTTTCAAAATATCAGCTATAACTTGTATCGTTCAGCCGACAAAGCACGGCTAATCCATCATTTTGATACGTATTTTAACGGTGGGGGATTTCCTGAATTAGTACTGAATCGCAATAATTTACAACGTGAAGATGCTGACAGGATATTGCAGGAATATTATTTCGTAATGATTTACAGAGATTTAGTTGAGCGATACAGTATAAAAAATATAAGTGCATTAAAATATTTTCTACGTCGTATTTTGGTCAATATATCAAAGCCTACATCAATACGCAAGTTGTTTCATGAGTTAAAATCTGCAGGAATTGAAGTTAGCAAGAACCAATTATATCAATGGATTGACTATGTTGAACAAATATATCTTTTCATGTCGCTGTCTAAGTATGAACCATCGTATGTAAAGGAATATACGGGTGATAAAAAGTATTATTGCATCGATACCGGATTATACAAAGCGTTGAATGCACAATCGACAGAAAACAGAGGTCAAATGTTGGAGAATATCGTTTTTTTACATTTACGTCGAAATGCAGGATTTCAGAATCGTATTAATTACTTCAAAGCAAAATACGAGTGCGATTTTGTAATTTCAACAAACGAAAAAGTTGAAAAAATCATACAGGTTTCGTGGGATGTAACTGATAATGACACTTTAAAACGTGAGATCAATGGACTGATTGAAGCCTCGAACGCTCTGAATTGCACTGATCTGACTTTAGTAACAAACGATATGTCGGATATATATAGTCTTAATTCATTAAATATCAACATTATACCTGCTTATAAATTTCTATTAATATAAATATGAAAAGTATAAAATATTGTTTTGCAGTTTTATTGTCGATTGTTTTCATATCGTTGTCTGCACAACTCCGTGTTGCAGGTATTTTTGGAAACAATGCTGTTATTCAGCAAAACATAGCTGTGCCGGTGTGGGGCAAGGCTGCTCCGGGTGCAGCGGTTGTGGTTGAATTTGCCGGACAAAAAAATACCGCAATAGCCAACGATTCGGGCGAATGGATGCTGCGATTGCAACCGATGAAAGCCGATGGAAAATCATATAGTTTATCCGTCATTTCGGGTTCAGAAAATATCGGTTTTGAGAACCTGAAAATTGGCGAAGTCTGGCTGGCTTCCGGACAGTCGAATATGCAATGGAAAATTTCAAACGGAGTGCTGAATCAGGAACAGGAAGTTCAGAATGCCGATTTTCCTGATATACGGTTCAATATCATCGAACCTACAACTTCGGCTCAGCCTTTGTCGGACATTCCCCGTAAAGACTGGAAAATCTGCACACCTCAGAACGTTCCTGATTTTTCGGCTGTGGCTTATTTTTTTGCCCGCGGGTTACATTCGGATAAAAAAGTGCCTGTTGGAGTTATTGTAGCTGCCCGTGGTGCTACCAATCTCGAAACGTGGATGTCTCCCGAACGGCTGGAAACTCACCCCGATTTTACCGAAGCTGTGAAAAAGTTCGACACCGATACTACACGCTGGAATGCTAAGGTTCGTGCAGCCATCCAATCCGAAATCGACCGTGATAAAATAGCCAATACATCGATGGCAGGTATCCATCAAAAAGTGCATACACTTACCTACAACGATGCTGCGTGGACAAAAACAGAATATCCACTCAATATGCCCAAGATGGGCTATCCGGGATTGTGGGGTTTGATCTGGTTGCGTAAAACCTTCGAAATACCTGCCGGAAAAGCCGGTGGTGAGTGGAAGTTAATCTTGCCTATCAAGGACCAGAACGACCGCATTTATCTGAATGGTAAAGAAATTGCACAAGGCGTATCCAAACAGAAAAATAAAGAATTGAGTTTGCCAAAAGGATTACTTAAATCCGGGAAAAACCTGTTAGCTATTCGCATGTATGTGCACTGGGGAAGTGCCGAAATTGGAAATGAGGAGGGTTCGCGTTATTTACAATCAAATAGTAATCAGCGGATTGAACTGAACGGCACCTGGTCGCATTCGGATAAAATTGAACCGGCTGTAGCGCAATGGCAAAATTATTACAATACCAACAACGTAAATTACAATGCTATGATTGCACCGGTGATTCCTTACGGTATTCGTGGTTTTTTGTGGTATCAGGGTGAAAACAATGCAAGTCGTTTCAGGCAATACGCAGAGTTGCAACCGATGCTTATTGACGATTGGCGTGTACGTTGGCAGCAGGGCTATTTGCCGTTTTTGTTTGTGCAGTTGGCCAACTACAAAGAACGTTCACCGCTGCCGGTCGAAAACGATGATTGGGCAGCTTTTCGCGATGCACAGACAAGCACGTTGCAACGTTCGCAAAATACTGCTATGGCTTCTGCTATTGATATTGGCGATGGAAACGATATTCACCCGAAGAACAAACAGGAGGTTGGAAAACGCCTCTACCTTGCTGCCCGTGCAAAAGCCTACAACGAAAACCTGATTTATTCAGGCCCTCAACTTAAATCAGTAAAAAGGGAAGGAAACGATCTGCGTATTTCGTTCGATTTTGCTCAAAACGGTTTAAAAACATCCGGAAACAATGCTGTAAAAGGATTTGCCATTTGTGATAAATCCGGAAAATGGACATGGGCAAATGCAAAAATAGCCGGAAACGAAATAATCGTTGAAAATGCAGCAACCGCTTCACGCGTTCAATATGCATGGCAGTCGAACCCCGATTGTAATTTGTATAATGCCGAAGGGCTACCTGCAGTGCCGTTTAACAGTGTTTGTACACCATAATTGTAGAATAGAAAGTTAAATCAGAGAGAAAAGTGTAGTATATGTATTGATTATAGAGAAAATAGTGTATATTTGTGCATCAATTATTGGGAGAAAAGTGTTAGTATATTGTTATAAAACTCAATAAAAAATGTACAGAACGAGAATTAAAAGTTTAACAGACTGGAAGTTAAGAGCAAACAAAAAACCTCTTGTAATTTTAGGAGCACGTCAGGTGGGTAAAACATGGTTAATTCGTGAATTTGGTAAAACCGAATACCGCAAAATGGTTTATATCAATTTTGAAGACAATGATGCTCCCAAAGATATTTTTCAATCAGATTTTAATATCGACCGAATTATTACGTTGTTAAATGCCTATTCGGGACTGAAAATTACTGCAGAAGACACACTTATTGTTTTCGACGAAATACAGACAGCTGCCCGAGGTATTACTGCTCTAAAGTATTTCTACGAAAAAGCACCTCAATATCAAATAATTGCAGCAGGCTCATTATTAGGTATAACCATACATCCCGAAGAATCTTTTCCTGTGGGAAAGGTTGAGTTTTTGACACTTCAACCGATGAATTTTATCGAGTTTTTATTAGCCAATGATGAAGTTTCGCTTGTTGAGCTGATTGAAAACAAAGAATGGGAATTGCTAAACACATTTAAATCAAAACTAATAAATTTTCTTCGGTACTATTTTTTTATTGGGGGAATGCCTGAAGCCGTATATCGTTTTTCACAAAACAGAGACTGGAATGAAGTTCGAAAAATACAACGTAATATTTTGAAATCGTACGAAAATGATTTTTCGAAACATGCACCTAAAGAAATATTACCTCGAATAAAAATGGTTTGGGAAAGCATTCCGGCACAATTAGCAAAAGAAAATAAAAAGTTTATTTATGGGCTGATTAAAGAGGGAGCACGAGCTAAGGACTTTGAATTGGCTATTCAATGGTTGGTTGATGCCGGGTTATTACATAAAGTGTTTCATGTATCAAAACCTACTCTACCGCTTGCTGCTTATAAAGATTTATCAGCATTTAAATTGTACCACAACGATACCGGTTTACTCTGTGCAATGACAAATCTGAATGTAAAAACGATACTAAATGGTGATACTATTTTTAACGAATTCAAAGGAGCCCTGGCAGAACAATTTGTTTATCAGCAGCTTAATGAAAATGAAAATTTATCAATTCATTATTTTACATTTAGCAACAGCAAATACGAAATCGATTTTATTATTCAAAATCAGGAAGATGAAATAATTCCCCTGGAAGTAAAGTCTGGAACTAACCTTAAAGCACACAGTTTCAAACTTTTTTGTGAAAAATTTCAACCGGGAATAGCAGTTCGGACTTCATTAGCAAATTTTCAGAAAGAAAGTCAGTTTATAAATGTTCCCTTATATATTGTAGGGGAGTATTTTAAGTGATTTTATTTATGTGTTTACAATTGATTTTTTATCCAATTTAGAAATTAAGTTCAATTCTTAATTTCTTTCCCCAAAATAGTATTACAAACAAACAATATTTTGCGTTGAAAGTTAGTTGTATGTATTTATTTTTGCAGTTGATTAATCTTAAAATCAGCATGCAAAGAATTGTTATATTATTAGTCATTGGTACATTTGCTCTTTTTGTAAATGCCCAGACTCCGGCTCAAAAAGAGGCTGTTCGCCGGCAAAAAGAGCTACTGAAATTTGAAACCGCAACTGCACAACAGGTGCAGCAACTTTTTCAGCAAAACGGATTACAAAACCAACATCCGCGTCAGTTTGCCACACAAGCAGATATCGACCGCGTAAAAAGTCTGATTAAAAGCGGTGACCCGCTTATGTTGAAAGCCTGGGAGCAGATGAAAAAACTGGCAGATGAAAATTTGCAAAAACCATTCGTTACCGGCGAACTCGACGATGCCAAACTCCGTGTAAAAGGCACGCATGCGAATGCTGTTTTGCTGCCGCCTTTGGTGATTGCTTATTGGATTACCGGTGAAAACAACTATGCAAAGAGAGCTTTCGAAGTATTCGAAAATATGGCAGGCTGGGCTGACTGGGGGACGCTGATTGAACCACCTTACACCGACCGGCATTTTCTGGACACCGGTATTGCGGCTTTCGATGCTGCTCTTATTTACGATGGACTTTACAACTGGATGTCGCCCGAACAACGAAATTTTGTATTTGAAACCACACAAAAATACCTCTTTATTCCCTCGCTGGCGCAATATAAAAACGAAGCCAAACGTACCTGGCAATGGAACAAAGCCAACAATAACTGGAACGGAATCTGTAACGGAAACATTGCCGTAGCTGCATTATGTATGTACGAACGCAATCCGGAAACTATGGGCTGGCTCGTAGCCACTGCTGCCAACGACATGCAGATTTTCATCCGCGAATTTGAACCCGACGGACAAAGTGAGGAAGGGTTAA
Organism: uncultured Paludibacter sp.; assembly: GCA_937897985.1. Taxonomy (GTDB): domain Bacteria; phylum Bacteroidota; class Bacteroidia; order Bacteroidales; family Paludibacteraceae; genus Paludibacter. The sequence goes on from CALCBD010000039.1 coordinate 120,745, forward strand.
TGTATTGGGGTTACGGACTGATGTACACATTTCCGGCATTAGATTGTTTGCAACGCCATTTGGGAACAACTTTCGGGTTGGCCGAAACGCCCGGCATGCGGAAAACAGGATATTTTCCTGTATATACAACCGGAACTGTAACTTCCATCAATATCGGCGACGACCCGCTGAAAACCGATAAAGCGAAAACCTTTTTCTGGCCGGCAAAGCATTTGCAGGACCCAGTACTGGCCAAACTGCAATACGATATGGTAATGGAGCAAAACGGCGATTTGCCCTGGTTCGATTTTTTTTATTACGATCCGGAATTAGTAAAAAAAGGAAACAACATCACTGTACAGCCCGACAACTCGGTTTACGGACTGGAATTGTATTCAATGCGCGAAAACTGGTCAGATCCGAATGCACTTTATGTATCAGTGCATGGTGGCTACAATTCAGCCAGCCACGGACATTTAGATGCGGGCTCTTTTTATATTCAGGCTCTGGGTGAAGTCTGGGCGTACGGCAATCTGGGTCGCGACGATTATACTTTCCCCGGTTATTTTTCGAAAAAAACATACCCTGAATACTCAGATTCGGTATATGCGCAAAAAGAAGCCGGACGATGGCATTTTTACCGCCTGCGTACCGAAGGAAAAAACTGTCTGGTTTTCAATCCATCCACCCGACCCGAACAGGACGAAAAAGGCACAGCATCGGTTATAAGCCAAAAATCAACGCCTGCCCTGAGCAACTACGTTTTCGACCTGAGCGATGTGTATAAACGCGATGTAAACAGTTATGAAAGAGCAGTAGAACTCAACCGAAAAAGGAAATTGATTGCGGTTAAAGATGATTTTATTGCAAAAACACCTTCTACAGTATGGTGGAGCATGCATACCAAAGCGGAGATACAGGTTTCGAAGAATGGTAAAAGTGCGGTACTGTTGCAAAACGGAAAGAAAATGAAAATGCGTGTTTGCGGAGTAAAAAATGCCCGTTTTCAGGTATTGCCGGCTACGAATTTGCCGGGCGAAACATTTCCATTGACAAAAAACTCTGAAAACACCGGCTTTCGGAAAATAGCTGTAAAACTCGAAAACGTGACAAAAGCAGGTTTAAAAGTTGAGTTTTCGTTTCCGAAATAACTATCTCTGAGAAAAGTTGAAATTCAAGCAAAATAAAAATCTCTATGAATTACAAAATGACAATTCTGGCTGTTTTGTGCGTGTTCAACACATTTGCACAAAACCGTATTATAAAGCTAACCGACAACTGGCAAATGCGCGAAACCACTTCCGAAAAATGGCTGCCGGCTGTTGTGCCCGGTTGTGTACACAGCGATTTGGAACGCAACAAACTCATTGCCGACCCTTATTTTCGTACCAACGAAAAGGATTTACAGTGGATTGATAAAAAAGACTGGGAGTATAAAACTGTTTTTCAGATGACCGACAAAACGCTGAATGCAGCCAATATTGAACTCGTTTTTAAAGGGTTGGATACGTATGCAGGTGTTTTTGTGAACGATCATAAAGTGCTCGAATCCGATAATATGTTCCGGGAATGGATAGTTGATGTAAAACCCTATCTGAGAAAAGGAGAAAATGTATTGCGGATATATTTTTATTCCCCTGTCAATAAGGGTTTGCAATTGCTTAAAGCCAACGGTTTTACACTCCACGCAGCCAACGATCAGGCTGTAAACGGTGGGTTAGCCAGGACTGAATTGGTTAGTCCGTTTATTCGTAAGGCGCCTTACCATTTCGGTTGGGACTGGGGGCCGCGTTTTGTGACTTCAGGTATCTGGCAACCTGTGTATCTGCTTTGTTGGGATAAGGTTAAGATGAATGTTTTTTATGTGGAGCAAAAATCGTTAACCGATGAGCTTGCCACATTGAACGGAAAAGCAGAAATACAGTCGGCAATTTCGGGAAAAGCAAAACTGGCTGTTTTTGTAAACAGTCGGCCGGTACGCCTTCAGAACATCTCTCTTTCGGCAGGACTGAATTCTTTTCAGATTCCGTTTGAGATTGAAAAGCCTGAACGTTGGTGGACAAACGGACTGGGAAAAGCCACACTTTACAATGTTACGGCAAAAATAATTGCTGACGGTAGCGAAGATAGTCTGAAACATGCAATCGGATTGCGCACACTGAAACTTATTCAGAAGCCGGATAGTGCAGGTCACAGTTTTTATTTTGAGTTGAATGGTGTTCCCGTTTTTGCCAAAGGCGAAAATCATATTCCCAATGATATGTTTCTGGATAAAGTAACCAGCGATGTGTATGATTGGGAGATTGAAACTGCCGTAAAATCCAATTTAAACATGCTGCGTGTATGGGGCGGTGGCATTTACGAAAACGATTATTTCTACGAACTGTGCGACCGTAACGGCATACTTGTGTGGCAGGATTTTATGTTTGCCTGCTCCATGTATCCCGGCAACGAATGGTTCCTGAATTCCATTTCAAAAGAAACGGAATATCAGGTGAAACGACTCCGGAATCATCCATCCATTGCGCTCTGGTGTGGAAATAACGAAATAGATGTGGCATGGCAGAACTTCAACCCGAATGGTGACTGGGGATGGAAAAAAGCATACACTGCAACTCAGAGAAATCAGGTTTGGCAGGCCTACGATACTATTTTTAATCACATTCTGCCTGCTAAAGTAACTGCACTTTCGGGCAATACAGCCTATTGGCAATCGTCGCCGGCAAGCATTGTTGCCCGGCAGCACGCCAACGACAAAAACCCCGACGGTGATGTGCATTACTGGGGTGTTTGGTGGGGTAAACATCCGTTCGAAAAATATGCTGAAAATATCGGACGGTTTATGAGTGAATACGGCTTTCAGTCGTTTCCCGAACTCGAATCTGTACGAAAGTATGCACTCCCCGAAGACTACGATATCGAATCGGAGGTTATGCGTCACCATCAGCGGAGTAGTATAGGCAATGTTACGATTAAGGAATATATGGATATGTATTACCGAAAACCGCTCAGCTTCGAAAAGTTTTTATACGTTGGTCAGGTTTTACAGGCTTATGGAATCCGGTATGCCATCGAAGCACACCGTAGGGCCATGCCATACAATATGGGTTCGCTGGTATGGCAAATCAACGATTGCTGGCCGGTGGCATCGTGGTCGGGCTGCGATTATTACAAACGCTGGAAAGCACTGCAGTATGAAATTAAACGAAGTTTTGAACCTGTAATCATCTCTGCTTTTGAAGAAAACGGAAAAACATCCGTTACCATTATTTCCGATAAGCAAAAACCTATTCAGGGCACGCTCGATATGGAATTATACGACTTTGGCGGAAAACTGCTGAAATCGCATTCAATCCCTGTAGATGTGGTCTCCAATGCGCCAACGAAGGTTTTCGAAACACAAACAAACACGCTGACCGATAATGTGGAAAGTACTTATGCTTTAATCCGGTTGAACAGCAATGGTAAAGAAATTGCCCGTAAAGTACATTATTTTACCCGGCCCAAAAATCTGTCACTTCAGAAACCAACTATCCAATCGGATATAGTGAAAGAAAAAGACAAATGGATAATCACGCTAAAAACGAATGTATTGGCAAAAGATGTGTACCTGAATTTTGAGGGCGACGAAGGCTTCTTCGATGATAATTACTTTGATCTTTTACCCGGCGAAACCAAAACATTGATTTACAGACTAAAACAAGGGAATAATCCTGCGAAAGCATTAAGCGTACTGTCGTTGTGGGATTCATATAACTGAGCGTTTTAGTTTACAAATTCCATATCATTCTCGCAAAATAGTATAATTCAGGTATTTTTTTCTGTATACCTTTGCACTCAGATGTATACTTCGAAAAAATCAACATGAAACGTCCATGACCCAATTTAAATTTAGGACACACAAGGGGAATGATTATAAAATAAACAAAAACTCAATGCGCCAGACATATTCCCCCTTCAGGGGCTAAGGGGGCAGATATATCAATTATAATCAACATGAAAACAATCAATCTATCGTCGCTGAACTGGGAGTTGGTGGGTACAAAACCCCACTACTGGCGCTTATGGGAACAGATGAACGAAATGCGCATCAAACATCCCGAAAACGCGCCTGTACCTGCAAATGTGCCGGGTTCGGTACAACAATCGTTACTCGATGCCGGTATTATTCCCGACTGGAACATTGGAACAAATTACCGCGATATTGAATGGATAGAGAACCGTCACTGGATTTATTTTGCTGATATACCTGATACTTATTTTCAGGTTGGGAGTACTACCATATTGCATTGCAAAGGTCTGGATGGCGATGGTGAGGTTTGGCTGAACGGACAAAAAGCCGGTGAATTCAACAACACACATCTCGATTATCGTTTTGATCTGACATCATTTCTTAAAACATCCGGCAATCGGCTGGCTTTGGTATTTTTCTGCCCCGAACGTTATCAGGGACAGGTGTACTGGACCTCAAAAACAAAGATAAACAAACCGCGTTTTTATTACAACTGGGACTGGTGTCCGCGCATTATTCAGACAGGAATTTTCGACGATATCTGTCTCGAAATCATTGATGCTATTCTAATTGAAGAACTCTACAGCTATACCGATGTGGACATTGAGTCAAAAACCGGAAAGTTACAGCTAAAGGCAGTTTCTTCAGCAGAAATTGCAAACGAGACAATTAAAATTTGTTTGAAAGGTACAGACGATGTTTGTATATTTAATAAAACATTTCCTGCCAAAAATTTTAGTAAAGGTGTTGAAATTGAAATCCCAAATGTATTGCTTTGGGAGCCTAATGGTATTGGCAATCAGCCACTTTACACGCTCGACTGCACTTTGGTCTCCAGCCAAAACTCAGAATTACAAATCATTACACGAAAAATTGGATTTCGCTCCGTTAACTGGCTGCCTTGTAAAAATGCTCATCCAAAAGCCGACCCGTGGATACTGAATATAAACGGGAATAACATTTTTATGCAGGGCGTCAACTGGACACCAATTCGCACCATGTTTGCTGATGTAACACGTGAAATGTATCGGGAGTGGTTATTGAAATACAAAAATATGGGTGCCAATATACTACGTGTTTGGGGTGGTGCCACGCTCGAAAAAGCCTGTTTTTATGAACTTTGTGATGAAATGGGGTTAATGATTTGGCAGGAATTTCCGATTTCGTCATCGGGCATTTGCAATACACCACCGGAAGATACTGAAAGTGTGGAACTTATGGCTCAGATTGTTGAAAGTTATATTCGACGACGTCATTATCATGCTTCGCTCATAGCATGGAGCGGAGGAAATGAGCTTTACAATAAGGAAAACACACAACCGCTTGATTTTTCGCACCCGCTGTTGGCAAAAGCCAAAGAAGTGTGTGAAAAGTTGGATTTGCATCATCGCATTATGCCCACATCGCCTTCGGGACCGACTATCTATTACAATCCCGAATTGAATGGAAAAGGCATTCAGTGGGATGTGCACGGACCCTGGTGGTTGCCTTTTGAGCCTACAGATAGTGAATTATCGAATATCCGGACATACTGGGAAAGTTCCGATGCACTTTTTCATTCCGAAGCAGGAGTACCCGGAGCTTCATCGGTTGAATTAATTGAGAAATATCGTGGAAATTATGCGGTTTTACCTGTTTCAGTTGATAATCCAATTTGGGGACAATTTTCATGGTGGATAGAGGCTGACAAATTTGAATTAGAAAAAAACCGGCAGCCGGAAACACTCGACGAATATGTTGCGTGGCAGCAAGACCGCCAAACAAAAGGGCTCGTCATAGCCATTGAAGCAGCCAAAAACCGTTTTCCGGCCTGTGGCGGTTTTATTATCTGGATGGGGCACGATTGTTTTCCCTGTCCGGCAAATACCTCTGTTTTCGATTATGAGGGCAATGCAAAACCTGTAGTAACCGATATTGAAAGAATCTGGAAAAGTAAGTGATGATGAAAAAGTTTTTTACGGTAATATTTTGCTTTGTTTCGTTGATAGTCGGCGCTCAAACCGATGCGGATATTGAGAACTACAATTATGTTCTCGGAACTCAAACCATTGGTCCTAAATACAAATTCACCAACGAAGATGCATTAATCGAAACAGCGAAAGCTATTTACGATATGGGCTCACGTTCGCTGAAAATTTCGCTTTCAGTAAGCTCCTACCCGGGTGTTTCGGGAAGTTATTCAACGCTGACTTCGCTTGTTCGCGACAATGCTTCGTTTCGTCAGACTATCGATATGCCTTTCCGCAATTATTTCTTCTGGGCACGCAGTCATGCTAACTGGGCCGATGGTTATTCCGAAGCGGAGCGAACCGAGGACTCGATTCAAATCTATGATTTAACAAAATACCTGCTCAGTCATTATAACAATACCGGTAAAACATTCTACCTCGGACATTGGGAAGGCGACTGGTATTTACTGCCCAACTACGACCGCAATTACGTGCCTTCGGACGAACGCTGTGCCAATATGGCCAAATGGTTGCGAACCCGGCAAAACGCCATCGATAAAGCAAAAAACGAGGGCGGTTTCAATAATGTGATGGTGTATGGATATGTGGAAGTGAATCAGGTGGTTGATGCAAAGTTTAGTTCCAAAAAACGGGTTGTGAATTGCGTTTTGCCTCTTACGAATGTTGATTTTGTCTCTTATTCATCCTACGATGCACAGTGGTACGATTAGGCCAAATACAACTCAATTCTCGATTATATTGAAGCTAATCTGCCACCCAAAGCAGGAATAACAGGCAAAAGGATTTTTATTGGCGAAATCGGCAATTCACTCGAAAAGTCGGGCTGGGATATTAACAAACACGAATCGGACAACCGCGCATTTTTCAAAACGGCCATTGCCTGGGGTTGTCCATTTGTATTGTACTGGGAAATGTACAACAACGAGTTTGATACTGCCAATAACAGGCATCGCGGGTTCTGGCTTATCAACGATAAAAATGAAAAACAACCCCTGTATGACATGTTTACTTACTTTTACGATGCAGCTAAAAAATATGTAGAACGCTACAAGTTGATTAACAAAACATTACCCAATTATTTGGAATATGCCACCTGGGCATCCAATTATCTGGCTACAAAACCTACTGCAATTACAAATATTTCTGACACATTGAGTAATTTCAGAGTTTCGGGCACGAATCAACTACTGCTGATCGAGAATAATCAGACAGAAGCAGTGATAAAAGTATTCAGCATTAAAGGCGCTGAAATTTTAACACGTCAGATAATGAAAAATGAAAAAATTCAGATTCCGCTCGGTAGGGGCGTATATATTGTAAGAATTGAAACAAAAAATCAAATCCGTTCACAAAAAATAATATTATAATAATGAAATACTTATATTTATCTCTGTCGCTGTTATTGAGTATCACTACTTTGATGGCCGGCAAAACAAAAACATGCAAATTTGAAAAACAAATCGAAGGTTTTAACTATATAATCGGCACACAAACCGTTGGCGCCAAATATAAATTCACCAACGAAACCAATCTGGTGGAAACGGCTAAAGCCATTCGTGAAATGGGTAGTAACCTGCTCAAATTCAGCATGAGTCCCCGTTACTGGTGGGAAAACTACGATATTCCCCGCGATGAAAAAATTACATCCCTTGAAATGCTCGCACACGAGAAATCGATGAAGATGGTACTGGATATGGATTTTAAATATTATCAGATTTGGGCTTACGAGTTTTCGCACTACACGCCTGAACCTCCCGGGCAAAAGAAAGACGAGAATCAGATAAAATTTATCGGGGGAATGAGCGACGCACATGCCGAAGCTTCGTATCGCGAAATGTACGATTTTGCTGCATACTTACTCAAAACCTATTCGGGAACCGGAAAAGTGTTTTTGCTGGGTAACTGGGAAGGCGACTGGCATTTGCGTTGGGACTATGACCGCAGCAAACCGGCCGACCCCAAAACCATTGAAGGCATGACGCGTTGGTTTCAGGTACGCCAGAAGGCTGTGGAAGATGCCAAACGCACGGTCAAACACAAAAATGTAGAAATGTATTATTACGTGGAAGTAAATTTGTCGGACCTGGCACTTGCCGGAAGGGATTGTGTTATCAACAGTATTTTACCCGAAGTGAATCCCGATTATGTTTCGTTTTCGTCGTACACAGCCACCAATCCGCCTGCTAACGAAGCTGAAATGGAAAAAACACTGACCGAACACCTGAATTATATCGAATCGAAAATGCAACCAAAACCGGCAATCAAGGGAAAACGGCTTTTTATTGGCGAATATGGCTGGCCTGAAATTGGTTTTTATTCCAATGAGCCTTCTTACCGACCTGCTGAAGAAGTGGATAAACGGGCAAAATGGGTAATGAAAGCAGCTCTGAAATGGGGCTGTCCGTTTATTTTATGGTGGGAAATGTACAATAACGAGTTGACCAAAGAAGGAAAAAACCGCGGATTCTGGCTTATTAATGATAAGGGAGAAAAAACACCGCTATATTATACACATCAGAATTTTTTAAATGAAGGTAAAAAGTGGGTTCGCAATTATGTTAAAAAGCACCATCAAATGCCCTCAAATGAAGCATACACAAATGCAGCTTTGTCCTTTAAATCATTAAAAACAGATTGAATTCACTGACTTGTTAATTTTAAACACATTAGCATTTTTACTTTCAACAAAATAATACAACTGTTGAACAAAAAAAAGCAAATGTGCAGTTTAATTTGAGACTATTTTTGCACAGTCGGATTCTACTGAATTTTCAATTGTTTATAAATCAACCCGTTTTTAAGGATAATATATAATGAATTGGTAACCTTTTTAATAAAACAACAAATATATAATGAACAAAATCAAACTGCATCTACGCCTTTTAAAAGTCCTGGTAGTTTTATTGTCGGTAAGTACCAGTGTAATTTTTGCGCAAACAGGCCGAACCATAAGCGGATTAATTACTGACCCGAAAGGGGAGCCCATTATTGGTGCAAACGTATTAATCAAAGGGACAACCAATGGCACAATCAGCGATATCGATGGAAAGTACACACTGAAAGGAGTCAGCGCAAACCAGGTTTTGGTTTTTTCGTACATCGGCTTTACCCCCGTTTCGAAAACAGCAGGAAATCAGTCAGTTATCAACATCATTCTTCAGGAAGATCAGAAAAGTCTCGACGAAGTGGTTGTGGTTGGATATTCGAGTCAAAAAAAGGCAACAGTAACAGGCGCGATTAACAGTGTAAAAAGCACAGAATTGCTTCAGACTCCCGTAGCCAACATAAGTAATGCTCTTGCCGGACGTACATCAGGTCTTATTGCCGTACAGCGAAGTGGTGAACCGGGCAAGGACCAGTCGACACTGCGCATACGCGGGATAGCCACTCTTAACAGCGGAGACTCATCCGATCCTCTGGTGCTGGTGGATGGTGTGGAACGCAACTTTAATGAAATTGATGCCAACGAAATTGAAACTATCAATATATTAAAAGATGCTTCGGCAACAGCTGTTTTTGGTGTGCGTGGTGCAAACGGAGTAATACTGGTAACCACTAAAATCGGTCGCGAAGGTAAACCAAATGTATCATACACATCAAATGTAGCACTTCAAAACCCCACACGACTACCTGAATCGGTGGGAAGTGCCGATTATGCAATGCTATATAACGAAGCATGGCAAAATGACGGGAATACAGATAAAATATTTTCGGATACCGACATTGAATTGTATCGTGATGGTTCACAACCCTATACGCATCCAAACAACGATTGGTACAAATTAATGATAAAACCGCTTGCAGCCCAGCAACAACACAATATCAATGTGTCCGGAGGGGCCAAAAATACAAGATACTTTATTTCGCTGGGCTATTTCCAGCAGGAAGGTTCGTATAAAGAAGCCAAATTATACAAGGACATTAACGGAAATCCCAACTATAGTCGTTTCAATTTTCGTTCAAATCTCGATTTTAACATAAGTAAAAATACCGACATTTCAATAAAGATCGGAAGTCAGCTTGTTGATGCGAGATATCCCGGTGTTGAAACTTCAACCTTATTTGCAAGTGTATTGTCGGCTGCATCCATTTCGACACCCGGAATTGTGGATGGAAAATTAATCAAATCAATAGAAGGCGGAACCCGTATGGTTTCCGAAAATCCGTTTTATTCCATTATTGGTCTTGGTTGGAAAGACACTTACAACAATAACCTGAATGCCAATTTATCGTTACGTCAGAAACTTAATTTTATCACAAATGGACTTACAGCCCGCGGCATGATCAGTTATGATGGATTTTACAGTCACACCCTGAATCGAAAAAAGGAAGTGGAAGAATATATAATGCGTAAAAATATATGGAGTACCGATCCGGCCGAATTGGCAGCCAATCCGTTTATTTTTGAACTCGCACGTCAGGCAGGTCCCATCAGTACTTCAGAATCGTGGGGTAAGAACTATAAAATCTACGGCGAAGCCGCCCTGGAATATGACAGAACGATTAACAGACATCAGGTTACCGGTCTTGTTTTGGGTAATTTTCAAAAATATTTTTTACCAAGTCTGGCTTATGGATTACCCTCCGGATATCTGGGTGTTGTTGGCCGGATTACCTATAATTATGCTCATAAATATCTGGCCGAAATTAATGCCGGATACAATGGGTCCGAGAATTTCCCTGCCGACAAAAGATTCGGATTCTTTCCGGCATTTTCAGTCGGCTGGACAGCTTCGGAAGAAGGTTTTTTCCCGAAAAATGATATTTTCACTTACGCAAAACTTCGTGCTTCATACGGTGAAGTGGGGAATGATAAATTAGGAGCCGCACGATATCTGTACCGGCCTTCGGTTTTTGCTCTTACCGGAAACTATATTTTCGGCGAAGATGTAGGTATAGGTAAACCCGGCAGTCCAACCAATTACGTTCAGCAAGCCATTGGTAATCCGAATGTAAGCTGGGAACGTGCAAAAAAAACCAATGTTGGTATGGAATTAAAGTTTTTCAACAATAAAATTGGTTTAACACTGGATGGTTTTTCCGAATACCGTGATCAGATTTTATGGAAACGCGAAGATCAGACTATATTGGTTCAGGCCAATCTTCAACCCACCAACATTGGAATAGTGTCGAACCACGGATTTGAAATTGAACTGGGTTATGATGAAAGAAAAAGCAACTTCAGTTATGGAATCAAAGGCAATTTCTCCTATTCAAAAAATAAAATTGAGTACAAGAGCGAAGCCCCGAAACCATTTCCGAATTTGTATCAGACCGGAAACTCTGTCGGACAGTTCAAAGGTTTGATTTTCGAAGGTTTTTATAATACCATGGAAGAGATTAATGATCCTTCACGTCCTATATCGGCATGGGAAGGCACCAGTTTAAAACCGGGCGACATGAAATATAAGGACATTGCAGGTGACCCTGTAACCGGTGGCCCCGATGGAAAGATTGATGAAAATGACTATACAAATATCGGACATACACCTTTTCCGGATATAACCTACGGGCTTAACCTGAATGCCTCTTATAAAAGTATTGAATTTTCAGTTTTATTGCAGGGTGTGTCAAATGTATCCACCTACTTCGATGGTTCAGCAGCTTATCCGTTTTATTCCGGTTTTCGTACTGCTTTTACATGGCATACCGAACGCTGGACCGAAGAACGGTACAAAAACGGTGACATTATTTCATATCCGCGCTTAACCACCAATGCCTCATCAACCGGTCATAACTACCGAATGTCAACTTTCTGGCTTCAGGATGCCTCCTACCTGCGTATAAAAAACATAGAGCTGGCATACCGGTTCAAAAAAGTTAATCTTGGTATTATCGGATTCAATTCATTAAGACTTTTTGTAAACGCAAACAACCTGTTTACATTTACCAAAATGCGTTATTTCGACCCTGAAGCACCTTCGGGAAGCGGAACTTTTTATCCTCAAATGCGTGTGTTTAACGGTGGTCTAAGTGTTCAATTTTAATTTAATATGCTAAAAATGAAAACAATCAGAATATTACTCCTTACATTTATCGTTGCATTTTTGACAACTTCGTGCAATGATTTTTTTGACATACCAATCACCAGCGATGTAACCATTGATACTGTTTTCAGTAATCAGTTGCGTGCCGAACAATTCCTCTGGACAGTTTATGAAACATCATCAATCAACGGTTTTCCGGGTTGGAAAGATGGCGGTGTAAAAAACGGGTTGCTCATGGGGGCAACCGACGAAGGCGACATGTATGGTGGCGAAGGAGCCGAAGATTTTAACAAAGGTAGCTGGAGTGCAAGCAATCAGCGTGAATTTAATATGGGGACTGCATACCTGGGCATTCGAAATGCCAATATTTTCATGGAAAATGTGGACAGAGTACCCGATATAAGTGATTCATACAGGAATCAGATGCGTTCGGAAGCCCGATTTTTCAGGGCTTTACAACATTTCGACATGATGCAGCGATTCGGGGGAATACCTATAGTGAAACAAACGTTGGACAAAGGGGATGCCGAACAAAAAATTCCAAGAAGCACTTTTGCCGAAACAGTAAAATTTATTGTTGATGAGTGCGATGAAGCTATAAAATACTTACCGAATAATTATGACAAAGCTTATCGAGGCCGCGTAACCAAAGGTGCTGCATTGGCACTTAAAGCACGCACTTTACTTTATGCAGCAAGTCCGCTTTTTAATCCGGCAAACGGAAAAGCTTATTTTGAAGATGGCATCAACGATGGTGATTACACGAATGCCGTCGACCCTGAATTGAAAAAGTATGTATGTTACGAAAATTACGACCCTAATCGTTGGGCAGTTGCAGCTGCTGCTTCAAAAGCAGTTATCGACTGGGCAGCCAACGAATCAGGTTGGTGTGCCATTGTAAATACAGGTAAACCTTTTGATGACTATAACAATTCAACTGCGCTCAACAGCAATGAAATCATTCTGAACGATCGTTCACACCTGCGCTTTGCCACCTGGCTCGACGGATATGGCAATCAGGTACGATACTATACCAATTCCATTTATGGTTCATGGAAACGGTCGCATGGAGTTTCGTTTAACATGACGAAATTTTACCTCACTGCCAACGGAGAAGAACAAACCTGGAACGAAAATACAGATCCGAACGGAACTTATGGAAATTATGGCGAGTTTGTAGCCAAATGTAAAGAAATGGAACCACGTTTTCAGCTCTCGGTGCAATATTCAAGTCCCGATCAGATTGCAGCCGGACTCGAAACCAATAAGGTAATTGAAGGTTGGTGGAGTAAGGACGGTACTAAAGAAATTGTACCCGGCGGAAAATGGATGGATGCTTCGATGTATGCCTGCTACACTGGTGTAGGACATCTTAAAAAGTACATTGTGAATATGAATCATACCGAATCGCCCTTTTTCTGGCCCATTTTCAGGCTGGCTGAATTTTATCTGAATTATGCCGAAGCGTTGAATGAAACCTTGTCGGCTCCGAATCAGGAAGTATTAGATGCAATAAATGTAATACGCAATCGCGCAGGGCTTCCGTCGCTGACCAATGCAAGTCCCGGTTGCGATTCACGTGATAATTTCCGGAAGGTAATACAACGCGAACGTACCGTTGAACTGTTTTGCGAAGAACACCGGTTTTTTGATGTCAGACGATGGAAAATTGCTGATAATGAAGGAGTAATGAAAGGTGGCATCTGGACTTTACGCTTGTACCAGATGGATGGCCAAACCACTCCCAACAAGTCAGCTGTTGTCTATAAAAAAGAAAAGGTGGAAGACCGTGTATGGAAAGATTATATGTATCTCTATCCGTTCAATCAGAGTGAAGTAAATTTAGGATATTTAAAACAAAATCCGGGTTGGTAAGCTATTGTAAAAAATGATTTAAAACAATGATTCGAAGAATGAAAAAATCAATTATAGTTCTGATAATGGCTTGTACAGGCCTCGTTTACGGACAAACCGGAATTACAAACGACAGTCTGAGTACGGAGTTTATACCCTTTGGTGTAACTACAAAAAATGAACTCGTTCCATCCACCTCATCGGTTAAGGGTGAAAAGCTGAGTGCTATGCCGGCAACCAATCTGATTCAGTCACTTTATGGCCAGTTACCCGGCGTATTTATCAATCAAACCACCGGTGAACCCGGAGAGGAAAATAATGAGTTGTTTATCAGGGGCAAAGCATCATTGCTCGAAAATATTCCATTAATTCTGGTGGATGGAGTGGAAACCTCGTATCATCAGATTCACTGGAGTGAAGTGGAAAAGGTAACAGTTCTCAAAGATGCGGTATCACTTGCTATTTACGGACTTCGTGGTGCAAACGGAGTTCTTCTTATCAACACTATTCGTGGAGGAGCCACAGGAAAACCTGTAATTGACTTCAATATGCGCTATGGCTCACAAAAACTGATGAATATACCTCAGTATGCGTCCAGTGCCACTTATATGAATTTATACAATGAAGCCCGGCGAAACGATGGACTGGATACTGTATTTACGCAGGAACGTGTGGATGGTTTTGCCAATAATACCGATCCTTATCTGTATCCGAATGTAAACTGGCAAAACGAAGTGCTTAAATCGAATGCTCCTGTAAGCGATTACAGCCTTACATTCAAGGGTGGAAGTAATACCGTTCGCTACTTTCTGATGCTGGGCTATCTGAATAATCAGGGCTTTTATGCCGGAACCGACCCAAAAAGGGATAAAAATTCAAATATCAGTTTCGACCGATATAGTTTCCGGTCAAATATTGATGTAAATGTAACCAAAGAGTTTTTGGTTTCACTGGATATCAGCGGGCGAATATTCCAAAAAATACAGCCCAATATCAATATCAACGACCATTGGAAATCGATGCAAACATTCACTACATTTCCGGTCTGTGCTCCTAACGGAATGTGGAGTGGCAGACAGGGGGAAATCAGTAACCCGAAAGCCGCAATCATCGAAGGAGGTTATAAATCGCTCCATTCAAGAGAATTAAACGAAACATTGCGTTTGCATTACGATTTATCAAAAATTCTCCCCGGTTTGGGTGTCTTCGGAAATATTGCCTTCAGCAGCTGGTTCGAAACGAACTATGACAAAACAAAACAATATCCGTTTTACGAAGTTGATCTGCATCCCGGAACAATACCCGGAACTGCAGATGTAGCTTACGACCTCACAATGAGAAACAAATACAGTGACCCTGCTATCTCGCAGGGAAGTTACTGGGAATGGAACAGATATAATCTCGAAGGAGGATTTGATTATAAACATAATGAGGGAAATCACAGTTTTGAGGGTTTATTAATTTATCACCAGAATATGTATCGCGCCAACGGTGTTTATTCACCTTATGCTCAGCAACGTGTTTCGGCAAGAGTACATTACGGATATGCCGACAGGTATTTCGCTGAACTTACAGGATCGTACAGCGGCTCTGACAACTATGAAAAAGGGAAACGCTTCGGATTTTTCCCTGCTGCCGGACTGGCCTGGGTAGCTAGTAACGAAGATTTTCTCAAAAACAACAATCTGGTAACTTATCTGAAATTAAAAGTATCACATGGTTTGGTGGGAAGCGATCGAATTGGTTCAACCGGCCGCTGGGGATACCAGCAATATTATTCATACGGAACAGGAATCACAATTGGTGGCGAAACAACATCGGGTTTATCCAACCTGCTCGAAGGGAAACTGGCAAATACAGGGCTTACCTGGGAAAAAGCCCTGAAATCGAACATAGCTTTGCAAACAGTTTTATTCAAAAAATTGTCAGCTGATCTGGATGTTTTTTATGAAAAACGAACTGACATACTGGTACCCGCTTCCGGCACACGTCCATCTTATATCGGCATTGACCTTCCCTATGTGAATGAAGGTATTACCGAAAACAAAGGTTATGAGCTGGCATTACAATTCAAAGATGTTTGCGGTGGTTTTGAATACTGGATAGGTGGAAATATTTCAAATATCAAAAGTAAGGTAATCAATAAAAATGAGGAACCACGTAAGGATTCCTACCGTCGCGAAACAGGTTATCCACTCGGAACAATCTTCGGACTCGAACAAATCGGATTTTTTAAAGACGAAGCTGATATAGCTTCAAGTCCGACTCAACTCTTTGGTCTTAACCGTCCGGGCGATTTGAAGTATAAAGATTTGAATAACGATGGATTCGTCGACGATTTGGATATGAAAGCCATTGGAAAATCAACTATTCCTGAAATTATATATGCAGCCAACGCAGGTATCAGCTTTAAAGGTGTTGATTTTTCGGTACTTTTTCAGGGAATTGGCGAGCGATCGGTAATTTTAAACGGAAATGCCGTAAAACCATTTGTTGACAATGCTTTAATTACAAAATGGGCTGCAGATGGCCGCTGGACACCTGCCACTGCCGAAACTGCCGTTTACCCGCGCCTGTCTACCATGGATAATGCAAACAATTACCGCACCTCCACCTTTTGGCTTCGCGATGGCTCTTACATCCGATTGAAAAACGTTGAGATCGGATACACATTACCTGCACAACTGACCAAAAAAGTAAAAATTGAAAAATGCCGGTTTTTCGTGAACGCTGATAATATTAAAACATGGAAGCATATTTCGGAAATCTCTATCGATGCCGAAAGTTTCAACGTAAATACTTATCCTCTGGTTAGTACTATGAATGTAGGACTGAATTTAACTTTTTAAAACTAAAAAAATGACTCCAATGAAAAATCATAGCAAAATAATCCTGTTGTTATTAATTTCAACATTTATACTATCCTGTCAGGACGATTTTCTGGATCGTAAAATGGATAGTAACTATACTCCCGGCGAAGTGTTTTCGGAATATAATACAATGCGTGATTTTGCAACAGGCATCTACTCGTATTTACCTAACGGCTATAACGATATCGACGGATCGATGCTTGCTGCAGCCTGCGATGAAGCACATCATGCCAACGAAAACAGCAGCATCCACAATTATGCATCGGGTGCCTGGGGTCCTACATCGAATCCTGATGACAAATGGTCATACTATTACAAAGCCATACGCAAAGTCAATCTTTTTCTCGAAGGTTCAAAGGATTATGCCACAACTCTGGCAAAACGTGATACCATTTCCCTTCCTTCGAAAAACAACTATATCGATCAGTATGATAACATAACCAAACTCCGGTTGGAAGCCCGTTTTTTAAGAGCTTTCTTTTATTTCGAACTGGTAAAACGTTACGGAGCTGTTCCGCTTATTACAAAAACACTGAGTCTGGACGATAACTTTGATCAGGAACGTAACACGGCTGATAGTTGTTTTAATTTTATAATTTCCGAATGTTTATCCGTTTCTAAAGAATTACCTTACACATGGTACAACTATGGCATACCTGCCGGTTCACGTGTGGGTATTGGCGATTGCCCGGGTATCAGCGGAGCTGCCGGACAGAGCAAAATTGGCAGGGTTACCAAAGGAGCAGCTTATGCACTTGCATTACGGGCATCACTGTATGCCGCCAGCCCTTTATTCAACAACTCAAATGAAATTCTGAAATGGTACAAAGCAGCAGATATTGGAAAAGCCTATTTTGATTTACCAACAAAACAACGCGGACTGTTAAAAAACAATTACATGAATATTTATGTTCCTGCATATTCTGTGGCAGGCTTTTCGAAGGACGAGGTAATTTTTGAAAAACGATGGGGATTGAATAATACATTCGAAAAAGCTAATTATCCCATCAGTTTTCCAAGCGGTGGAGCAAATACCGTTTGTCCCACTCAGAATCTGATCAATGCATTTGGTATGGGGCAAGCCTCTCAGGTTTATAATCCTGCCAATCCTTACCTGAACCGTGACCCGCGTATGGATTCGATAATTATTAAAAACGGGGTTGCGTATTCGTTCGGAGCAACAAACAACAGAACTGTCGAAACATTTGTCGGAGGAACAGATGGTCTTGGAAAATTCCGGGCTACAACCACAGGTTACTATTTGCGTAAATATGTAAATACCGGCCTCGATTTACTGAAGGGTCAGACTTCATGGCACTCGTGGGTACTATTTGGCATGAACGAACTGTACCTCAACTATGCCGAAATTCTTATGCACGTTTGTCCGACTCCTAACAGCACAATGGCCTCAAACGGTGTTGCGCACAGTAAATCGGCTTTAGCACTGGTCAACGAAATCAGAAATAAGATTAAAGTAAGCAGTCGATTTAACCTGTACTCATATCCTTCCACCATCAGTAAAGCTGATTTTGAAAAAGCACTCATTAAAGAACGTCAGATTGAACTGGCCTTCGAAGGTCATCGCTTTTTCGATATCCGGCGTTTACGTCTGATGGATGATCCTGTTCAGCGCGAATCCATTTTGACAATAAAAGCCATGAAAATTACAAAGGACGCACTTTCGGGAACATTGACCTTCAATCAGGATTATGTAGTTGAAAAACGCCAGTGGGATGATAAAATGTATTTCTACCCCATTCCTAACAGTGAGATAATGAGAAGTAACGGTAAACTGACACAGAATCCGGGTTGGTAATAAATGAATTAAATACAGAATAGTATCAATATTTCGCTATTTTTTATTAATCAACCACTCTTTTCAATGGTATTTTTGTATCATAAAGTTATCCTTATTTTTTACACATAACTATGTTTGCAAAAAATGAAATTAATATCATTAAAACTTAAAAACAGTATGAAGTCAAAATTACTTTTACTCGCAGGTATATGCCTGTTCGGAATGGGATTAAAATCTCAAACATTAACGCTTCCGGGAACAAACCCCTGGATAATTGACGATTTTGAAGGCGATTCGGCAAAAGCAGTAAACTGGGTTTCGGCCGATGGCGGATACAAGGCAGTTGTAAAAGATCCGTTTGACCCGACCAATAAATGTTTAATGTATGTACGTAAAGATGGTGGCGCTATTTGGGATGGTCCCATTCGTTCATTCAATGTGGATGATCCGGGTGCTACAAATAACTTACTTCCATCGAAATTTCAGGTTGGAAATACCGGATTGCCAAAATATCAATATGTTGTTTTCCGTGCCCTGAAAAAGAACACGACTGAAATTGTAGCAAAAGTTGAGTTTAAAGGACTTACTCCTGTTCAACAATATGGTAGTGAGCATCTTCCAAATGATCCGGCAGCCCGTCCCGGCAAATGGCAATGGTTTATTTTCGATTTGAACAATAAAACTAAAAGTCGCTCAGGTTACGATTTGAGTGCCAATAATGACAAAAATGGTGGTTATAATGTATTCCTTATTCAACCCGATCGCGGTGGAAACGCTAAGGACACAACCTATATCGACGATATTTATTTCACAAACACACCTCCTGTAATTCCTATCGACGAACAAAAAATTGCAGGTTTTTCAGCCATGTCAACCGACTTTAAGGTGGTCTTGAAGTGGAATAAAATGGATGTTGCCGACAAATATGTCATCAAACTTGAAGGACAGGTATTAGCCACAATCGACGACAACCGTATTATCACCAAAGAACTGACCTATGAAGAAGCAGGAATGCTACCGGGTGTTAAATACATGTTTGAAATTGAAGGACAAAACAACGCAGGCAAAAAAACAGATGGTGCTTCGGTGGCCTATGCATATAAACTAAAAGCAGCCGACGATTTTTCGTGGGTACTTGCCGAGGATTTCGAAAAAGACATGTACAAATGGACACGCTGGCAGGATGGCTCGCATCAGGAATATTTCGATAATCCGGTAAAAGGAACAGCTAATAATTCAAATAAAGTACTGAAATTAGTGCGTACCCCCGGCGATTCATTAGCTTATGCAGCCAAAGGACGTTCAAGCAATTCGAACTCTTTCGTTACATTCACCTGCAAAAACTATTTCCAGGTTCCATGCGACACAACGGCTACTAACCTTGAAGCGTTCAGATATTTTCAGGTACAAATGTACAGCCCTGTTGAACGTGGTTTACCTATCGTTAAGTTAAGTAATGCCGGGGCAGGTGTTGTGATTCTTGAGCCTGTCAACGAATCGCGTAAACCGGGATTTTCAAAAGACTCACTGATGCAGGAACCAGCCTCGGGAACTACACCTGTAAAACAATATTTCTGGAAAAATGCAAAATATGCCAACGAATGGAGAACTTATGCTTTTAAATTCCCAAAAGGCCTGACACAGGTGAATCAAATCGAATTTTGCCCGGATAATGCTTTTGATAATACAAAACGTACTCAGGAAACCCGCAATTATTATGTAGATAATATTATTTTCTCAATGACTCCTGACCCGATCATTTTCTCAGCTATTCCACAAACCAAGGAAACTCCTGTATCGAAAATGTTTATTACACGCGATCAGTTGTTCTTCTCTTTGAAAACTTCAGAAAATGTAAATGTTCGTATGTTTGATGTATCAGGCAGATTAATTGCAAATCTACTGAACAATCAACCGGTGGATGCAGGCATGTACTCAGTGGCTGTACCAACTTTGCAATCCGGTGTATATATAGTTGAACTACAAACAAAAAGCGGCAATTTCACTTTGAAGTTTTCAAAATAAAAATATTTTGAAATAAACAGATTAGCTTATTACGGAACCTGCTTTGTGTTATTAACATTGTACATTCATAATGTTTAACTCAGCAGGTTCTTTTTTTATTCAACCACATTATATATTTGCAGGCTAAAAAACCATTTTTTAATATCATGTTACGAAACACACTTTTATTTTGTATACTTTCACTGTTTTTCAGTTCGTTAAGTGCACAGTACACCACAACTAATGCTTCACGCGTTCAGACCGATTTTGAAACCAACTGGACTTCGTCGGCTTTTCCCAGACTGTTTGGGTCGGCTACAGAAATTCAGCGCATCAAAACACTTTACAATTCAGGTGATGCGCTGGTGAAAAATACAGTTAACGGAATTATTTCAGAAGCTAATGCCGCACTTACTGCTTCTATTCCTGTATGGGGTTTGGATGCTGCGAATCTGCGTGTTTCGGGCATACATACCATTTCGAAAGATTTTGTACCTGAGCTGGTAATTTCATATCTGATTACCGGCGACGAAAAATACGCTAAACGTGCGTGGCAGGTTGCCAAAGTGCTTATGACTTATCAGGACTGGGGTGTGGCCACAACTTCACCATACAAAGACAGACATTTTCTGGATGCGGGAATCGGGGCTTTTAATGCTGCGATGTTGTACGATGGGCTTTACAGCTGGATGAATCTCCAGCAACGCGATTCGCTGTATAATGCAACCCGAAAATATATTTTTATCCCCGCTCAGGCACAATACAACGGATCAGCATCGAAAACATGGAGTTGGAATTATGCCAACAACAACTGGAACGGAATATGTAACGGTGGTGTGTTAGCCGCATGCCTGACCATGTTTGAGCAGGACAAAACCCTGTTGGGTGACATTGCTTCGCGGGCAATCAATTGTTTTCCGAATTATATCAACGCTTTTGAACCCGACGGACAAAGCGAGGAAGGACTGATGTACTGGAGCTACGGACTGATGTACACCGTTACGGCTTTCGATATCATGCAGCGTACCTTAGGCACAACGTATGGCTATTCCAAAACCAACGGAATGAAGAAGACAGGTTATTTCCCTGTTTACACTTCCGGGCCGGTTGCCACATTGAATGTGGGTGATGATGGGGTTCGTAATTCACGACAAAACACCATTATGTGGTTTGCAAAACACAATAACGATTCTACGCTGGCCAAATTCAGCTATGATTTATTTATGGAAAATGGTCAGAAAATGAACTGGTTCGATCTTTTTCATTATTCACCCGAATTAGTAGCCAAAGGCAAAGAACTTAACGTTGGTCTGGATAATTATATTCGCGGAATCGACATTTATTCTTTTGTGGAAAAATGGAAGGACCGTAATGCTATGTATCTTGCCGTACATGCCGGAGATAATACCGCCAATCACGGACATTTGGATGCCGGTTCGTTTTACATTCAGGCTTTGGGTGAATACTGGGCTTATGGAAATTTAGGTAGTGATACTTATACAAACCCCGGTTATTTTGACTATAGTGCAGGAAATAACGATTGTATTCCTTCTTATACCGCCACAAATACAGCTCCAACAGCATCGCAGAGCTGGCATTTTTACCGCAAACGTGCCGAAGGTAAAAATACTGTTGTTTTTAATCCCGACAACAGAGCCGATCAGGATCCTACGCAGGAAGCCGTTTACAAAGGTTATATCAATTCGTCGGACAATGTGGGATGTGGTGCCATTAATATGAATATGATTTACAGTCGGGATGTGAATACACACACCCGCGGTTTCAAACTGGATCGTAATCGCCGTGTCATTACAATCCAGGATAATATATCAGCTAAAGCAAACAAAAATATCTGGTGGAGCATGCACACCAAAGCTGCTATAAATTTGTCGACTGACAAACGGGTGGCGACGCTCACTCAAAACGGAAAATCGATGACTTTTGTGCTTCGTTCACCGGAAACAGCCACTTTTCAGACCTTACAGGCTACTTATCTTGAGGGTCGGACATTTCCGCTTACAACCAACTCTTCTAATGCCGACTTCCGGAAACTGGCTATAAATCTGAAAGATACAAAAGATGTTGTTATTCGCATCGAAGCATATCCTACTGCCGATGGCGACAAAGAAGAGTTAATTGACGATTACGAAGGATTTTGTTATAATTATACGCCGGTTAGCCTGACACAGATTGAAACGAATGTTCAAAACCCAGTTATCGACGCAACAAACCCAAGCGAATTGGTTTTAAAGGTTACAAAAACGGCAAATGCAGTCAGTTTCTCGGGTATTAAAACAACGAATAAAACCATTACGGTAGGTTTGGGAAAAGGACAATACCGCTATCTGAAAGTAAAACTGTTGAAACAATCCACAGCGCCGGTTCAACTTAAATTGCAGCAAAGCACTGATAATTCTTCGGCCGATTATTCATCCATTAACAGCCCGGCCAAAACAGGTCAGTGGGAGGAATTTACATTCGATTTGCTCACCGATGCCAATAATATAAGCCAGGAAGGAAAATCGTTTAATACCATTACACTGGTTCCGGATTATTCGTCTGCTACAAATACGGTTAGCTATATTGATAATCTCCGGTTGTCGAATGTAATCGACGATAAACCTGAAAATATCGCATTTTCGCAAAAAAAAGTGGATGGAATTGAGTTTACAAACCGAACTTCTAACTCCTGCATTTTGAAATGGAATAAAATAGCGGATGCTACTAAATACAATGTGTACAAGGACAAACAATTGTACACAAGCATTCAGGATACAACATTGATAATAAACGATTTAACATCAGGAGCAAACTACAAATTCTCAGTAACCGCGCAAAATGTAAATTCACAACCATCAATAAGTTCGGATGAAATGACAGTTCCCATCCGGTTAAAAACTGCTACAGCCGAATATGTTGATAATTTTGAAAACATATTTGTGCCCTGGACTTCGTTAGGTGGTGCTGCTCTGTATCCCGATCAGGCTAATCCGGCTGGTTCGACAATAAATCCATCGGCCAAAACGATGAAAGTTACACGAATGGCCTACAGCGCCAATGGTATAGGAATGGCTTTATCTGGCAAAGACTGGTTCGATTTAACACTGCTACCCTCCTATTTACACATAAAAATGTATCGTGGGGCGGTTACAGGTGGTGTAAGTATCGAACTTTCAAATTCTGTTTCAGGAGCCATTTTGAAGCGGTTGAAACCTGTAAATGCTGCCGATACAACTGCGACTTTAAAATGGGTTGATTTTGTTTTTGATCTGGCAGGAAGCGAAACTGCCAAAACCTATGATATTCTGAAAATTTTTCCTGACCATACTGCTTCTTACAGCAGTACCAAAAATTATTTCGTTGATGATGTGCTGTTTAGTTCGGCCGGAAATCCGTACACTTCGGTGAGCACTCCTGACGAAGCCGATAAAACCTATCAGTTAAAATGTGCAGGCGAAAATTATCTGTTGACATCCGAAATGCCCGCCGATATCCGGATCATCGATTTGTCGGGTCGCATCTGTTCACAACATACTGCTGTAAATGAATTACTTCTGAACAAAACGGAGTTTAAACCGGGAATTTATTTCATCTGTATCAGCAATAATGGAAAAACGTTTACATCAAAAGTAATTTTTTAATTTCAGAACATTGAAAACATGATTCCGAAAAGTTATTCAGGATTGATAATTGCGGCTTCAGCCATCAGCATGGGTATTGGATCTGTTGCAGCATCCGGTGTAAAGTTGAAACGAATACATCAGCAACCGCGAAACGTAATTTTCATACTGAGTGACGACCACCGATACGATTTTTTTGGATTTACCGGAAAAGTACCCTGGCTCAAAACACCAAATCTGGATAAATTAGCGTTGGAAGGTGCCCATTTGCAGAATGCTTTTTGTACAACTTCACTTTCGTCGCCAAGCCGTGCTTCTGTTCTTACAGGATTGTATGCACATCAGCATGAAGTGGTGGATAATTATGAACCGGTTAACTCAAATCTGACATTTTTCCCTCAGTATTTACAAAAAGCAGGTTACCAGACTGCCTTTTTCGGAAAATGGCACATGGGACACGACATTGACGAGCCGCAACGTGGTTTTAGGCAATGGGAAAGTTTCCGCGGACAGGGTGAATATTTTAATCCGGTATTGAATATCAACGGAAAGGAAGTGCAATATTCCGACTCCACCTACATTACCGATTTGCTTACCGATCATGCTATCGAATGGCTGAAAGACCGCAAGCAACAACCATTTTTTATGTATCTCTCACACAAGGCTGTACATCACGAGTGGAAAGCATCGCCCAAAAACAGAGGTATGTACAAAAATGAAGTTGTACCCGTAGCCCCTACCATGCTTCAGTACGTAAGCGAAACAACCCTTGACCCCAAGCGCCACGAACAAAAATCAGCCAATGCTTATTATGGCGAAAATGCCATCCCCGATTGGGTGAAAAGCCGCGCTTACAGCTGGCATGGTGCCATGTTGAGCCGGGCGGAATACGAAGATATTTTTCGTCGTTACTGCGAAACACTTACCAGTCTTGACGATGCTGTGGGACGACTGATGAATTATCTGAAAGAATCCGGATTAGACAAAGAGACCGTGATTATTTATATGGGCGACAATGGTCATTCGATGGGCGAACATGGGTTGATGGATAAACGTCATTTTTACGAAGAATCCACCCGTGTACCGATGATTGCTTATTGTCCGGCACTTATTAAACCGGCTACCAAAGTCGAAAAAATGGTGTTGAATGTGGACATTGCTCCTACCATTCTCGATTTTGCCGGACTCGAAAAACCCGCTTATATGGTTGGTTCTTCTTTTGCCGGTTTGGTTGAAGGAAAAACAGTGCCACAATGGCGCGATAAGTTCTTTTATGAATATTACTGGGAATTTCAGTATCCGAATACGCCCACCATTTTCGGCGTTCGTACCGACCGTTACAAATACATTTTCAATCAGGGAGTCTGGGATGCCAACGAACTTTATGACCTGAAAAACGACCCTTCGGAAGCACATAATCTTATTTTTGATAAAAAATACGAGTCGATAGGAATTTCCCTGAAAAACGAATTATTCAATTGGCTGAAAACGACCGGAGGCGATAAAATTCCCATGCGCAAAGGACCTGAAAAACGCAGCGGCGAACATCGAACCAACGGAATGTATTAATATTCAGAACAAAGAACAAAGAACAAAGAGTAAAGATTAATGATTTTTTGGCTGACCATCAACCTACCCGCAATATTTTTTCCGTACCGGCATATTTCTCAGGTTCAATAAGTTTGCCTTAAACCGTTTTACAAAATCCGATGCTCAGGGTTAAAGTCAGCCTGGTGTCATCTGCTAACTCTCCCCCGGGAGTTTTGTTGTAACTATAAGTTTCATTTCATTATACACTTCAATCGCTTTTTTTGTTTCTAAACCAGCTTTCTCAGCCACTGATATTAAGTCTTCTTTCGCAGGTGTAATGCAGTCATTGATAGATGTCGTATGGTAACCATTTATTCCATCGCCGGTTAAAATATCGAATGCAGGAGCTAATTTCCATTCGCCATCACGTAGAATAAAAGCAAAGTTTCTGGCATGATCATCCTTATTGTCAATTAAATAATTAAATACCATAAGGCGATATAACTTCCACATCTCCTGCACATTTCGGGTAAGTTTCTGACAAAGCTGAAATATATTCAAATAATCAATACAAGGTAATTGATAATCAGCATTTATTAATCCGGCAACGCTTACAACATGTAATTTTCCTGACGGTGACCGGTCAAAACGTTCTACCCCAAAATACTTGTTTTCAAACAAACGTGTTTCAGGCATCTCAATGCCACACTTTTTGGCAAGTAATGAAAATTCGTATTCAATTTGACCAATATTTACCGGATCTGATAAAGCACCAAATTTAACAAGCCATTCTTTGCCATCAAATTTTGTAAATATTTTTGGGCGTGCACCGCCAGGTGACCCTCCCTGGCGATATAAGGTTTCGATAGAATGACCCTGATAAGAATTACTGAGCAGTAACTTTTGTGTTTCGGCAGCTAAAAGTTCAAAGTTGACAGTGTCGTCGTTGCTCATTACACTTTGGTCGGGGCGAAACTCCAACGCTCCTCTGCCTGCTGAACCAACAAGTGATAATCTGTCAAGTATGGATAATGTTTTGGGTTGGATTCCTTGTTTTTGCAGATAACGATCCAATACCAATAAACCCCAACCATCAGGCAGGCAGTCGTCTAAGACACCAAAATTACCACTAAAAGGATGTCGTTTGGCCAACATCACACCGTTTTTTAATGGAAGTTCGAATGGAGATATGGATATGCCACCCGCCAGATAGTTTGTGTCATATTCAAAAGCACAAATACCATCTTTAGTCTGAGCCAGACGGCCCACCTTATTTTTCTCGAAATAGACTTCTACAAGTTCAATTTTCTTCATGATTTTTGACCACGTTTACGTATTGATTTTTCTACTTTCAATAAATCGTCCAGGCTTTGATACTGCTTTTGTGCAAATAAGGCTGTAAAATCAGTTGTAACATCCAAAGAAACAGCCAATTTTACCAGATTGAGTAGCGAGATTTCACCCGTTCGTTCAAACTTACGGTAAGTTTCTATATTTACTCCGGCTCGTGCTGCCAGGCCACTTTGTGTTAGATTTAATTCTAATCTGCGACTCTTTACACGCTGTGCTACGGATTTGCAAATTTCAGAAGGATTGACCGCACTTATTTGTATTATATTACTATTTAATTCCATTTTAATCCATTTATTGATATTATAATACGATTTACAAATATAATACATTTTTGTTTGATTATCAAACAAACAAGGATTTTATCTCGTTTCTTAACATCATGTGACAAGAGTTAAATTGAGAAAAATAAATTGCTTTTGTATGTATCTCACACATTTTTCTATTTTCATTAAACAAAATAATACAGATGAATTCTTGAAATAAATTCTATTTTTGCGTTGTCTAATACGTAAAAATTCAAAACAGCATGCAATCCTTAAAACTATTATTCGTATTTTCGTTTTTCTCTCTGTCATTAACAGCACAGAATAATCAAAATTATCCCTTCCGGAACGAAAATCTTATAGTTGAACAACGTATATTCGACTTAATAAGCCGGCTGACAGTTGATGAAAAAATTGCACAACTCAAATACAATTCACCTGCTATCGAACGACTTGGAATACCTGCTTACAACTGGTGGAGCGAAGGTTTACACGGAGTGGCACGTTTTGGTCGGGCTACCGTTTTTCCGCAACCAATAGCTATGGCAGCGACTTTTGATGCGGAACTCATTCAGCGAATCGGAGATGCAATTTCGAGCGAAGCCCGGGCAAAATTCAACGAAGCTCAGAAAATTGGCAACTTCACACAATATGGCGGTCTCACGCTTTGGTCGCCCAATATTAATATTTTTCGTGACCCGCGCTGGGGACGTGGAATGGAAACCTGGGGCGAAGATCCTTTCCTGACGGGCAGTATGGGATTGGCTTTTGTAAAAGGGATGCAGGGCGATGACCCCTATTACCTGAAAGTAGCGGCTTGCGCCAAACATCTGGCTGTTCACAGTGGCCCCGAAAGCGAAAGGCACAGTTTTGATGCCCGTCCGCCTGTCAAAGATTTATACGAAACTTATACACCGGCTTTTGAATTGCTGTTGCGAAACGGAGTGGCTTCGGTAATGTGTGGTTACAATCGTTTGTACGGTGAACCATGCTGTGCCAGTAATTTATTGCTGAATGAACTCACACGTAAGCGCTGGAATTATCAGGGACAAATTGTGTCGGATTGCTGGGCAGTTTCCGATTTTCATGCCGGACATAAAGTGACGAATAATGTGGTTGAATCGGCAGCAATGGCTCTGAAAGCAGGCGTGGATATGAATTGTGGCGATGAATTTCCGGCATTAAAAAAAGCGTTGGACCAGGGAATGATTACAGAAACCGACATTGATAACGCATTAAAAAATAATCTGCGCATTCGTTTTCGGTTGGGTTTATTCGACACAAAAAATAAATATGCCGAAATTCCCTCGTCGATAGTTGGTTGTACAAAACACAAACAGTTGGCGCGCGAGGCTGCACAAAAAGCCATTGTATTGCTGAAAAACAAGAACACACTTCCGCTATCAAAAGATATTAAACAATTATACGTGATTGGACCTCAGGCTTCCGATTTGGATATTTTGCTTGGAAATTACAATGGTCAAACCGACGATGCCCGTACCATTCTCGAAGGCATTGTTTCGAAAGTGAATCTGGGAACGCGTTTGGAGTATCGCCGCGGATTTATGTATGATCAGTTAAATAAAAATGAAATTAACTGGGCAATGAGCGAAGCTTCGAATGCTGATGCCGTTATAGCTGTAGTTGGGTTAAGCACTTTATCGGAAGGCGAGGAGGGTGAAGCGATTGCTTCCGATTTCAAAAGTGATCGTCGTACTTTGGGCATTCCCGAAACTCAGATGAAATACCTGCGTGAACTTCGTTCTAAAACCAAAAAACCTTTGATAATTGTACTTACCGGCGGAAGTCCGATTAATGTAACTGAAATTTCGGAAATAGCCGATGCATTGCTTTTTGTGTGGTATCCCGGACAAGCGGGTGGCGATGCAGTGGCCGATGTGATTTTTGGCGATGTGTCGCCAAGCGGAAAACTTCCGGTAACTTTTCCGAAATCGGAATCGCAGTTGCCCGATTATACGGATTATTCAATGGCGGGTCGCACTTATAAGTACATGACCGAAGAACCCGCTTATCCGTTCGGATTTGGGCTGAGTTATGCCAGATTTGAATTGGGTGAACCCCAAATAAATCAGTTGAAATTTAAGAAAAACGACACTATTTCGATTGAAATTCCCATAACTAACGCGAGCACAATTTCGGCGGGTGAAGTTATGCAGCTATATGTTCAGATTGAAAAAGCACCTTTCAGAGTGCCTCTGTACGATTTGAAGAATATTCAGCGCCTGAATTTAAATGCCGGTGAAACTAAAACCGCAACAGCCAGAATTCCTGTTTCTGAACTTGCAAGCATTAATGAAAAAGGTGAAAAAATATTGCTCAAAGGCATTTACAAATTATTTTGGGGAACTTCCCTGCCAACTGAACGAAGCAAAGCTTTGGGAGCAGGTAATTGGAAAGAAATCACGATTACAATAAAATAAAAAAAAATGAAAGCCTTACGCGTAGTAATTTTACCAATCGTTTTTGCTTTAAGTACTTTCAATCTGAGTGCTCAGCTTGTATGGAGTTTTGACACTTCGACTGATGGTTGGGTGCTGAGCAACAAACTTACCGGAACCGTTTCGGGCGGAACATACAATCTGACCATTACCGGTGCCGACCCTTACATGCATTCGCCTACCAACCTGAATATCGATGCTTCGGTACTCGGACTGATAAAGATTAAAATGCAAAACCAGACTTCGGATACCAATTTTCAGATTTTCTGGATTACAAATACCGACGGCACCTGGAACCAAACCAAATCGATTACTTTTCAGGCGAAGAAAAATGACACGCAGCTATCAGAATACAGCATTAGTATGCTTGGTGTTTCGTCGTGGTCGGGCATTATCAAACAGCTTCGTTTCGACACCGGAAATGCAGCCACTTCGGGAAATATTATTCTCGATTTTATCAGTATTGAACCAAAACCCGAAGAGTTTGGATTAAATAACGGCACTATTCACCTCATGCAGGATTTAACACGTGGTGGTGCTATTTCATACATTTCCAGATCGGCTGATACCCGTAATATCGTGAACATTGCCGACGAAGGTCGCTACATTCAGCAATCGTACTATGCCGGAAATTCGCTCAACCGACAGTCCGAAGGTCAATCGCCTTCGTGGTCGCCCTGGAGCTGGAATCCCATTCAGGTAGGCGATTATGCACGCAATCGTGCAGCCATTATCACTTCCGAAAAAACAGCTAACAGTCTGTATGTGAAATGCACGCCCATGCTTTGGGATATGAATAATAAACCTGCCGAAGCGATTATGGAGCAATGGACAACGCTCGAAGGGAATGTGATCAAGGTGAAAAACAGGCTCACGTGCATGCGTACCGATAATCTGTACGGAGAGAACATTTTGCGCGATCAGGAAATTCCGGCCGTTTATCCTATTTCTGCTTTGAAAAACCTGTATTCCTATTTTGGAAGTGCTCCTTTTACAAATGCAGCCATGGATAATCCTGCGGTGGTTTATCTGTCAAGTGGGTTTTGGGGGCGTTACAATTCGGTAACCGAGAAATGGATGGCTTTTGTGGACGACAATCAATGGGGAATTGGTGTATATTCACCTACAGCGACTAAGTTTCTGGCCGGAATGTCGGGTAGCACAGGTGGTGAGGCAACCAGTGCTTCTACATCGTATATTGCACCTGTTCGTCAGGAACGACTGATGAAAAATTCGGTGATGGAATACGAATACTACCTTATTATTGGCACATTGAGCGAAATACGAACAAAAATTTATCAGATAAAATCAACAACTTCGGTAAAACCAATTTCAATAAACAACAATAAAATATTCCCAAATCCGGTAGAAAATACAATATTTGTAACTAATTCCGGACTTGCTCAGATTTCGATTTTCAATGCAGATGCTCGATTATTGAAGCAAAACACGCTTCAGGAAAATGAAAACAGCATTGATGTGACTGATTTGGAAGAAGGAATTTATTTTCTGCAATACTCGACTAAAGATCAGCATTTTGTATCACGATTTATTAAAAAATAAATGATGACAAGTAAAGAAAGGGTTCTCCGCACGCTGAAATTTGAACAACCTGATAAAGTTCCTGTAAATTTATGGTGTCTTCCCGCCGCAAGATTGAAATACGGTGACGCTTTGGAAAAGCTGATTGCTGAAAGCGAAATCGATATTATTTCAGCTCCTTTCGCTGACCCTACTGACGATCCCCGACATTTTCAGATAGGTTCTTACACCGATGTGTGGGGCTCGGAATGGAACAACCGTCAGGCAGGAATCATTGGCGAAGTCAAAACTGCTCCGCTCCAAGATTTTTCGAAAGTATGGGAATATAAAAGCCCGAAAGAAATTTTGCTTTCGGGCAAAAAAGGATTGACTGAAACACAACAATTTATAGAAAAATACAACGATAAGTTTATTCTCGGAGGTTGGATAACTGTTTTTGAACGGATGCAGTTTCTCCGTGGCACCGAGAACCTGCTGATGGATACTTTTATTGAGCCAGTTGAATTTTTCAAATTGTGTGAAATTGTGGAGGATTATTACACAACTTACCTCGATTTATGGCTCGAAACGGATGTAGACGGAATTGTGTTTGCTGACGATTGGGGGTCGCAGCAATCGCTGCTGATTGACCCGGAAAGCTGGCGAAGAATATTTAAACCGATTTATAATCGACTTTTCAGCAAAGCGAAAAATGCCGGAAAATTTGTTTTTATGCATAGCGATGGTTATATACTGGATTTGTACGACGACTTTATCGAACTGGGTGTTGACGCTATTAACAGTCAGGTGTGGTGCATGGGCCTCGACAAAGTAGCTGCCAAATGCAACGGTCGCATCACGAACTGGGGCGAAATATGCAGGCAAAATATACTGCCTTTTGGTACACCCGATGAAGTGCAAAATGCTATCAATCAAATGAAAAAGCATCTTTGGGTAAACGGTGGACTTATCGGACAGTTTGAAGCTGCTCACGACCAACCACTTGAGAATATCAAAACAGGAATTAATGGATGGAATATTCAAGATCAGATTGTTTCCTTTTGAAACAATCACAATAGTTTGATTTATTCTATGTCATGCAGATACCAGATTTATTGAAACAAATAAAAAAATGCATTTTACTTGTTATTATGCAATAAAAACATTATCCTTGTCAGGCAAAATAATTTGTATCAGTTCATTTTCTTAAAAATTCTCCTGAGAGTAATATTTGAAATGTATTATTACCCAAAGATGTAACTGAATTGGCAATGAAGTGATGACATTTGATTTTAAATCTTTATTATACTGATATTTATCAGGTGCTGAAAGAATACACACGTTACGGGGCAATAACCAGCGCTTATGGATTAGGTTCGGGAAACTCCATTTACAAATATGCATCGGTAGAAGGGTTGATGGTTATGGTTGATGCTGTGAAAGAAATAAGAAGAAACGAAAAAATAAAACAACAAATATATGTTCAACAGATTTGTATTCCTTTTTAATTTAGCATTCCTGTTTGCTATTCAGCAGCTTATAGCTCAACCTTTCACTACAGTTCGTATTCCGGCAGAAAAGCGCCATTTCAGCAGTCCGGTTATCGAAGCAAAAATTGCAGGAATGCAGGCTTTACTTCAAAACAATCCCGAACTTGCCTGGCTTTTTACCAATTGTTTCCCAAACACACTCGATACAACTGTTGAATTTGAGATGATTAACGGCAAACCTGATACATTTGTCATCACCGGCGATATTTTTGCCATGTGGCTGCGCGATTCATCAGCGCAGGTTTGGCCTTATCTGCCCTATATGGGTCAGGATAAAAATCTTCAACAGCTCATTGCCGGAGTTATTAACCGCCAAACGAAATGTGTTTTGATTGACCCGTATGCCAATGCCTTTAATAAAGGAAAAGAAGGAAGTTACTGGAGTTCCGACATCACCGACATGAAACCCGAACTTCACGAACGTAAGTGGGAAGTGGATGGACTTTGTTATGTTATTCGGTTGGCTTACGAATATTGGAAACTAACGCGCGATGTATCGTGCTTTGATGCTGATTGGCAAAAAACTATGCATTTGATTGTAAATACATTCATAGAACAACAACGAAAAACAGATAACGGGCCTTATCGTTTTTTACGAAAAACTGCCAATGCCTCGGACACACAATTTGGAAATGGTTACGGCAATCCGAAGCGACCAACGGGTTTGATATGCTCCATGTTTCGTCCGTCGGATGATGCAACCACTTATCCCTTTCTCATTCCTTCCAATTGTTTTGCTGTGGTTTCGCTCAGACAGTTGGCCGAAATGGAAAGGACAATTTTCAGAAATACAGATTTTGCTGCTCAATGCGAGCAATTGGCAACTGAGGTAGATGCCGCCATCCGAAAATACGGAATTGTAAATCATCCGAAATATGGTAGAATTTACGCTTATGAAGTGGATGGGTTTGGCAATTTCCTGATGATGGACGATGCCAATGTGCCTTCGTTGTTAGCATTACCTTATCTGGGATATTGCAACGTTTCCGACCGGATTTACCAAAACACACGCCGGTTTGTATGGAGTGCCGATAATCCGTATTTTTACAAAGGCAAAATTGCCGAAGGCATTGGCGGACCTCACATCGGACAGGATATGGTTTGGCCGATGTCCATCATTATGAAAGGACTCACTTCGAACAACAAAACCGAGATTGCCGAATGCATCCGTTTGCTGAAATCTACACATGGAGGAACCGGCTTTATGCACGAATCGTTCCATAAAGATAAGCCCGAAGAATATACCCGCCCCTGGTTTGCATGGGCGAATACACTCTTCGGAGAATTTATGATTAAAGTTGAGAAAGAATACCCGGAACTGCTTTAAATCCGATCAGCGACAATTCCCGAAACGTATTGAATACCATTGTGAAACCCATTGATTCTGAGATTTACAACAAATTGCTTTTCAATGCCTTCATCTGTTGAGAAGCTGCTTAAATGAGGAAAATTCACCGGCTTTTCGATGCGTTTAAATTTGCACTCAATCGCTTTTTTTTCACTTTCCTGAGTGGTTACAAAATCGACTTCGGAACCACTTTGAGTACGGAAAAACTGAACTGTGCCATTTGCCCTTCGTTTACGCCAAACCTCCAGCAATACGTAATTTTCGAACATCGATCCATTATCAACCCTGTATTCAGGCTCATTAAAACTGTTGTAAATGATATTACGTAATCCTAAATCGTAGAAATAGATTTTTGTCATTTTCGATATGGATTTCCGTTTATTCGTGTGAAATGGCTCGATGAGGCGAATAATGTACATTTGCTGTAAAAGATACATGTATTCTTCACATTTCTTATACGGCAATCTGCATTCTTTACTCAATTCGTTGATATTAACCAAATTGCCAATTTGCATCGAAAGTAAACGAATAAGTTTATTAAACCCGACAAAATGTTCGTTAGCAATATACATCCGTACATCACGCATCAGGTAAGTTTGATAAATATCGTTTAATAATTCAATTTTATCGGTTGGATTTTCGGCTAATACAACGCGCGGAAAACCTCCATATATCAAATATTCGTTCAGTAAATTATCCAAAGGGGCTGTCAGCGCATTACTTTCTGTAAAATCAATGCTTTGTTGAAGTTTAAATAACCCCGGATTCTTAAAAAATAAAAACTCTGCAAACGACAGGGATAAAACTTCTATTACCCGAACGCGACCAGCCAGCGATTCTTCTACCTGTTGTAATATGTCCAAGCTTGAACTTCCCGAACACAGAATTTTTAAATCGCTGTGCTTGTCGGTAAGCAATTTAAGCATTGTTGAAATTCCTTCTATAAACTGAAATTCATCCAGCATCAATAAACCGCTTAGTTCACTGTTGAGATGAATGCTTAGATATTGTTCGATGGTGCTTAATTTTTCGAAAAGCATTGCAATTTCGCCATCCTGCCCGTTCAGAAAAAGGCTACTTTTGGAGGCAGTATAACTTTTCATAATACTGGTTTTTCCTACCTGCCGGGCACCAATAAGCACAACAATGGGCGTGTACCGATAGGCGTTGTCTATTTTTTCGTGATACGATTTTCTGATTATCAGCATAATAATGTGATTTTTTATGCTGCAAATGTAGGAATTTATTTTTAATCTGACAAAATTCCCCATGGATTTTTATCACTTTTGACAAAATTCCCCATGGATTTTTATCATTTATGAAAATATTCCCCATGGAATTTTGTCAAAACACTATTTTTGATGCTTGTTTAATGTTGAATTCGCGATGAATTTCTTCCGTTTTCGAAGTTCTGAGATTCACTTCCAGTTTGTTTCCATTTTGTTGGATTATTCCTGCTCCGGCCTTACCAAGCGATAGTGTCATATTGCTCCGGGGCAGCCGGATTTCGCACGGAGCATAAGCAACAAACTGAAGTGTTTGGGACGATTGGTTATAAACAACTTGTTGAACACTCGTATTTTTGAGAATTCTCAACTGACTTTTTGATTTAACACCTGCATTAGGAATAACGATGCAGGCATAAGATCCGTCTTTCGCAGATTTTCCGGCATTTATTCCAAGTGTAAATAACTTATTTTGAATTGTTTTGGTTGATTCGGCCCGGTTGATCTCGTTCCATGAACCCTGCCGCATTCCGGTATTTACAACAACTTTCAGATGGCCTGACTTAAAAATATAAGCTATCGAATCGTGCCAAACTCGCTTTACTTTTGTACTGGTAAAGTTTTCAGTATGCAGTATTTTATTATTTACAAAAATAATTCCTGTGGCAAAAGTCTGATTTATAGATTGAAAAACCGCATTCGGACGTTCGAACTCCAGCCCTGAAACCAGCATAGCCATTTCGTTTTCGAAGTAAAACCACGACCGATGTGCCTGAATGCTATCCTTATTGTAATCGTATGTAAAACAGCCTGTTTTGCCATTGCTCACACCCAATACAAAGTCGGTATTGCCCTGAGCTCCTTTTGTCCAATCGTACACCGGCAAAGGTTTACCCGTTTGTTCGCAGAGTGAGCCCGGTATTTTCTCCCAGTCCCATAAAGGGAAAATGCCTTCATATTCATCACCGCGACGCACAATAAACTGCGTTCCGCGTCCCAAATGATAGCCTTTCAGATTCTCCAGATTTCCGGTTTCGGTGCTTACAATGTCCTTCGAAACGGCTTTTACCGTCATCATAAAATTACCACCCTGTTGCACCATAAAGTCGATACGCGGAAAATAGCGATTGCCTTTCAATACATTCAGCCCATTATATCCTCCGTCAGTTGACGAAGACTTTGTAAGTTGCGAAACAAAATCAGACAATTCATGGTTGCGTTGCCCGTCAATTTTCGACATAAGTTCAGCTGCCATCGCAATTGTCTTCGTTTTACTGTCCGGACGGGAAATTTCGCGCCCCATGGCTGTGTATTCTAGCATGTTCCGGTACGAACACCAACGCTGACCATCGAGCAAATAGGCTGAAATCAGGTTTGTTTTTTCGGCGCTCAAAGCATATTTTGTACCGTGAGCAACGTACAGTATTTGAGCCGCACTCAGGCTGAAAGCCTTACCATAACCAAAAGCATAGCTTTGTGCGCCATGCTGAAAAAAACTGAAATCGGGTTGAATGCCTTCGGCGCGAGTAATAATTATTTCGTCGGCAGCTGCTGCAAAAGCACGTTTCAAACCCGCATCATCGCCCTCCAAAGCTGACGCATATACATGGTTGAATGCCTCCCAAAGCAGATTTTGACCGGTTGCTTTGCCCCAGTAATAATACATATCAGGGCGAACAGCCAGATTCATCTGAGGCAGAATTTGCTGCAAACGTTCAGCTCCGAGCTCATCCTGCATCAAAATAAAAACCTTTCCCATTTCGTAGGGAACACCGATCAGCTCCCACCATGCATTTTTTGGTTTCGTTTTGTTTGCAAGCCAATAATCCACACCGGCTTCAATTTTCTGCCGAAGCAAGTCGGAATGATAGAAAACTGAAGCCGTATCTGCGTATGCAATGGACATAGTTGTTAATCGTTGCCAGTGAATGCCCCAGTGCCAGCGGGCCGCCGAGTCATCGGAATAATTCAGATCGGTAAATTTGCCGTTTTCAGATTTTTCAAAAAAAGACGAACCACTGTTATTTATATTTCGGTCAGAATAAAACAAAGTCACCTCACGAAGCTTTATCTTAACACTCTCATTATCTGTGCCTTGTCCATGAACAAAAACAAAAACATGACTTAAAAGTACAAAAAAAATAAATTTTAGCAGACGCATATATAAAAAATTTAAGATAAATACCAGACTAAATATGTTAATGCAACAAAGATATATATTCTGCACGACACACATTTATGCTTATTTGTCAATAAATAACCGGATTTTGAACAATGGCAGAGCAAATGCTTATATTATTTTGCTACAATCCGGTATTATTTTGTCGGTCAGTTACGTATTGAACTTCAGAAACCATTTATGACAATAGGTTTTAGGCAATTCATTCATTTTCATTCATATTATTACAGAGTTTGAGCAAAATAATACAAATTGCATCACATGTTCACACCTATTTTTGTTTGGTCGAAAAATCTATTTTTAAATCAAATTTAATTGGATAATGAAAAAAATTACATTTTTAGCGCTTTTTGCTGCTTTAGGATTAGTGGCGCAGGGGCAAATTTCAAGATACATAAAAGTTATTGGTACCGGCGACAGTACAGGAACTTCATGGTCAAATGCATCGGGCAGAACACAAATTCAGGCCAGAATAGATGAAGTTGCTGGTGCAACAAATCAGGGAACAGTATATTTTGCAGCAGGAACATATCTGATTGGGGCTCAAATTCAGTTAAAAAATAATGTTCAATTGATGGGTGGCTATTCCGCTGATGGAAGCGGAACCAGGGACTTATTGAATAATCAGACCATATTGGACGGTCAGTTTAATAAAAGAATTTTGTATACAGGCGACAATTCTCCGATTGCGGCATTTACAAAGATCACAAAAGTTGATGGTTTTGTATTGCAAAGAGGATCCAGCTCTTATGGGTCGGCTGCTGCAATAAGCCTTGGAACTGTGTTGGAGAATTGTATAATCCGGAATAATAATGGTTCTACTCAGGGAGCAGCTATATTTATTAAAAGACATTATAGTTTATCAAGTCCGACAACAGGTTGGAATATGGCTTCTGCACTCATAAATTGTGTAATAGTAAATAACACTTCGTCAAATCTCGCCGCAGCAATCTTTACAAATGATGATTCTCACTTTAATGTAATCAATTGTACAATTGCAAACAACAAATCGACAGATGCTACAGGAGGTGTAGGAGGTTTGTTATTTGCCAAGAATATTCGATATGCACGGGTATCAAACAATATTTTTTATAACAATTCATCACCTGTTACCGGAAGAAATAATTTTTATCACACAGGGACAGATGCTTTAGCTGCAGTTTTCAATAATTATTTTTTTGAATCTTCATTTCCTAATACGAATATTACTGCTCTCAATGGAAATAAATTATCAACGGATGTCGCAAATCCGGGTTTTGCCGGAGCTACCGGTTTCCAGGGGCACGATGCTGCAAAAATGCCTGATATAGCATTGGCTGACTGGCGCTTAACTTCCACATCGGGACTCATTGGTTCAGGCTCTGCACTTTCAGGAAGAGCTGATATTACTTACCCATATTCGTCACCGTATTTTAACAGTGCAGCACGTGCATTTTCAACAGTTACAAATGACGTACAGGGAAGTTCACGCGTAATTAACACTACCGTTGAGATGGGTGCCTATGAATATAATCCAGTCACCTCCAATGTGTCGTCATCTAATATTAACTACGGAACAGTTAATGCCAATCAGGAAGCAAGCAAAGGTAGTTCAATTACCCAAACTGCTACTCCCGCTTCAGGCTACCATTTTGTTAACTGGACTGAAAACGGAACTGAAGTTTCAACAAATGCAAGTTATAAATTTACAGCAATTTCCAACAGAACTTTAGTGGCCAATTTTGAACCCAATACAATAGCATTAAGTTCGGGTATTACCAATGCTTCAACTATCAGCTGTACTACCTGTGATGTAACAGTGGCTTCGGGTGCTGAACTTACTGTCGGTGCCGACAAAACGCTGAAATCAATAACTTTGGCTGCCGGTGGCAAATTAACGCTTAGTTCAGGGACACTCTCCGCATCGAACGGCATAACACTTCAAAACACAGCTTCGGGTACAGCCTCTTTTGTGGATGAACGCACAGCAGATAATCCAACGGCCATAACCGGCACGGTAGAACAAACCATTACCGAAACCAACCGTAACTGGTATGTGGCCATACCTGTTTCAGGCAAAACGGCTTCGGATATCACACTTTCAGGAGCTAAAATCGTACAACGCAACGAAGCCGAATCGCGCTGGGACGATGTGCTTTCAGGTGCAGGCTTAACGCCGGGCATTGGTTACATTGCTGTGGCTTCGGCAAGCAGCGGCACTACCAGCTGGTCGCTGAACGGAAATCTCAACAGCGGTAAGGTAGAAGTACCTGTAACACGCTCCGGAGCAACTTCCGCAGGCTTTAACCTGTTAGGCAATCCTTATCCTTCGTACCTGAACTGGGAACAGGTGCTGAGTCTGAACGCAACCAACGAAGCGCTTCTGCAACCAAGTATCTGGTATCGTACCAAAACAGTTGCAGGTTACAATTTCCAGACTTATAACTCGGCCGGAAGGATAGCAACCCCTACAACTACGTCGGGTTATATACCACCCATGCAGGCATTCTGGGTAAGAGCCAACAATGCCGGATTAGTTACATTTACCAATGCCATGCGTTCGCACGGTGATGGCTCAGGCAATATGCTCAAAGCTCCGGGAGTCAACCCGCAAAAGATTATTCGCCTGCAACTCTCAAATGAAACTTCCTCCGACGAAACAGTTGTCTATTTCGACGAGAATGCACAAAACAACTTTGACAAATACGACACTGAAAAAATGTTCAATAATGTAAGTTCAAAACCCGAATTGTATACCAAAGCTGACAATGAGAAGCTGGTAATAAACGGTTTAGCCGGAGTTACCGATCAACAGGAGTTGCCGGTAGGCGTCACTTATCCACAGGGGGGCAATCTGAAACTGAAAATAACCGGGTTAAGTAATTTCGACAGCAATACGCACATCTGGTTACTCGATAAACAGGAGAACATACAAACCGAACTGACACCCGAAACGGAATATACGTTCAGCATCACAGCCACTACCGGCAACGAAAGCCGTTTCAGTCTGCTGTTCAGAGCACCGGGCGCCACCACAGGAAATGTAAATGCTGAAAGCAATCAGGTTTCGGTATTTGTAAATGCACAAAACGAGATAGTGATAAATGCGGTTGAAGGCAGCCGGTATTCCGTTTACAACACTGCAGGACAACAAATGGCCGCCGGCAAAACAGGTTCATCCTTTGAAACCATCAACCAACAACTCAACAACGGAGTTTATGTGGTAAGGGTGGGCAGTGTAAGCAAACGTGTTATAGTAAAATAAAGCTTCACATTCATCACAGGGAAAAAGTTGAAAGTAAAAAGTTGAAATTAAAAAGTAAAAACAGTAAATTGAAATCATGGAAACAAAGAAAAAATATATGACACCCGTTGTCGAAGAAATCCGTCTCGACAACGCCATCTCATTAGCACTCGAATCTGCTCCGCCTGCCGGTCCGGACGAAACATTTTATAACTTTCAAAGTCCGTTGAAGGATGAAACAGGACTTGTATGATCGTTTGAAAATTGAAATGAAAATGACTGTATTATTCTATAATCAGTCATTTTTTTTATTCAGTTTGGTCAGCGGTATCCACACAGTCATGTCCGTTTTCCCTCTGTTTCCCCAGGCATAATAGGGTATCATGCGTATTTTAATCTTTTCCTGTTTTAATGAAACAGGTCGGTAAAGTGAATTTTTCCACGACGTTTCATCAGTAAGTCCGGCTACACCTTCCAAAGCGACTACCGGCGCACCTGCAATCATGGTTCGAACCGGTTGTAAATTGATGTCGGAAGGAATGAATACATCATCAATATTTTTTCCGCCATCCACATCCGTGCCTTCGAGGCAATAGACCACCGGACCGCGTTTCACGCAGGTTTGGTTGCGTGTTTCTTCCACTAAAGGATTAGATTCAAGCAATCTTACCGGCATATCAAGGTTCAGTTCCACAACATCTTTATTTTTCCATATCCGGTTGATTTCGGTATATGTATTTGCTTTGTTTTCGGCGGCATAAACCTGTCCGTTTATTTTTATGGTTGCACTTGTGCACCATTCCGGAATACGAAGCTGAAGTGAGAAAGCCTTTTCCGGGGCTTTTTCAAAACAGATTTTAATATTTCCATCCCATGGATAATCGGTAATTTGTGAAATTTTGATTTTTTCGTTTGGATGAATATTGGTTTCAAGCACATTACCTCCGTAAAGGTTACACCATACTGCATTTTCGCTCAATGAATAAGCGTAATTCTGGACTTCGGCGAGCGTTCGAACAATGTTGGGCGGACAGCAATTACAGAGCTTTATATACACTTCCCTTTCCTTCGACCAGCGAAGCACATAAGGAAAATCCTGCGAAATTCGCAATGGATTGGTATAAAAAAACTTTGTTCCATCCAGACTTACTGCACTTAAAACACTGTTATACAGCGCAGTCTCGAGCACGTCGGCATATCCGGCTTCGCCGGTGATTTGCAGCATTCTCCAGTTGAAAAGCATATTTCCAATGTTGGCGCAACTTTCGTTATGTGCAGTAAGATTGGGTAACTGGTAAGCACGGCCATAACTTTGATGCACTTTCTGAATGCTGTCAGGAGTATAAAAAACCCCATCGGGTGAAGTCCCGTCGTACAATGCTCCACAGGCACCGGTGACATACATTTTTCGATGCACAATGTCATTCCAGATGGAAGTAAGATTTTTCATCAATTGTTCCTCTCCGGTTTCGGCATAAACGTCGGCAACGCCGGCATATAAGTAATTGGCGCGAACAGCATGTCCCATGGCATTGTACTGTTTGCGGAATGGTACGCGATCCTGATTATCGTCGGTACCGTTTTCAACCATTCCCCGTATGTCTATCAGGTTTTTCGACAATTCAAGATAACGCGGGTTTCTGGTTTCGCGGTACATCTCCACCACACCCATGTAGTGCGACGGACAAATTGCATTACGGGCAAGTTCGGCTGAAGCTGTTTCGTAAAAATGACAAAGAAAATCAGTGGCTTTCACAGCAATATTAAATAAGTTGGTTTTGCCGGTGGCACGCTTATGAATGATTGCAGCCATCATCAGATGTCCCAGATTGTAGGTTTCAAAATTAAGGCGGTTGGCAAAAGCTTTATCGTTTTTGTCGCCGGTTTTTGTGCCGGTCACTTCATGTTGATGGGTATCAATACCTTTGTTAAGCTCGGCAATAATTACCGGAGTATGTATATAGCCGTCCTGTCGTTGTACTTTTGCAATTACAGCTATGATTTCATCCATCATTTTACCCAGTTTCGGATCTTTGGTTTGTGCATACACCGAAGCCAGGCCTTCGAAAAACTTGTAAAAATCTCCGTCGTGAAAAGGAGGTCCGCTGTGAGTACCACTGCACTGACCGGCAGCTATTTCAAAATTACGAAAAGCATGACTAATATTTGCGTCGTTCAGTGTATGCCACATCGACATGATCATGGTGTCACGGATAATTGCATAACGTTCATTCCAGAATCCGTTTGTCCAGCGAACAGCATCTATATCAGGGCTGTACAATCTAGCAAATTTACTTTGCGATGTATTTGTTAAACCGCGGTTTTGAGCCTGAACACATAAAGAAAGTATCAGAATAAAAAAAAGTACGATTCTTTTCATAACAAGTATTCTTTTTTTGAAAATCAGACGAAAGAGATTGTTGCTTTGTACTGTATTTCAAATAAAAAATGCCCCGGAAAAAAATATTCCGGAGCATTTTTAAATTTGTTTTTACCTGGTTTATTTTACAATTACTTTTTGGATTGTCTTACCGGTTTTTACAATGTAAGCACCCTGTTCAACCGCAATACCTTTGGCAGCCATTACCGGTGAAGCTATGGTGATGGTTTTTCCAACCATATTTGTAATTTTAACATCCTCGGTAGCATTCAGCGTAACGATAGATCTTGTTTTTCCAATAATGGTTACATCGCCTGCTGTGTTTGGTTTTACAGCCGAAGGAGCTACTCCCTTAGCCGAAACGTCGTACCAGAAACGAACTCCGTTGGTAATTTCAAGTCGTTCGGTTGTTGTCATATTCAGAGGAACATTGACATTAACAGATAATTCGATTGTATCATTAAGAATTACTCCGGCAGCAGGTGCAGCAAGTTTGAGATCAAATTTTGTAGTACCATCCGAAGGAGTATAGGTATATGGAACATCAACCGAATAAGTTCCGTCGGCTGCTTTGGCTTTAACAGCACCTGTGGCTGCAATCGAGAACTTAGGATTATGTGATCCACCGTCGTTAGCTTCTGTAACATCAAGTATTGCAGCTCTGTTCAAACTTGTCAGATAGATTTTTACCGGAGTATCAGTTCCTGCCGGAACTTCTACCGGAGTACCGGCTGTATAATCGTATGGCGCTGCTGTTACCGGGTCGACAACCGGTGTGCCGTTATTATGATCGATGATGGCATTGGCAACTGCACCTACAGGAACTGCCCACGATACAGGACCATAAACAGCTTCAATATTATCAATGGCAACTACAGGGTCATAAATTCCCGGTTCGATATTGCTTCCTGTACCTGTTGTGT
Source organism: uncultured Paludibacter sp. (assembly GCA_937897985.1). GTDB lineage: Bacteria > Bacteroidota > Bacteroidia > Bacteroidales > Paludibacteraceae > Paludibacter. The sequence goes on from CALCBD010000039.1 coordinate 164,794, forward strand.
ACAACGTTACATAAACTTTTTTACCGTTGAAATATCCGGGTGTTACACCAATGGCTTGTGCGACATTGATTTTCTGAGTGGTCATCAAACCATCAGTTTTGGTAGTATAAATATTATCAACCACATAAATATCAGTCGAAGAAGCACGGGTTCTGAATACACCCACATTGGCAGCTTTGATGGTGTCCATGTCAGCAACATTTGTGAGCGGAGTTGAACCGAATTTAACTTCTTTGTTTACAGACACAATCATCTTGTAAGTAGCTGTTTTAGCTGTATTTCCCTTGTCGTATGTCAGAATATCAAATGAAATATCTGACTTTAAACCGCCACCATCCACAGAAACCTGAAAACCTATATTCACCCTTTTATACATACCGGGATAAATTGCCAGTACCTGATTGGTATCAGCAGTTGCTGTCGGCATATTAACGATACAGTTGGCAGGTTTCCAGAATTGCTGAGTACTTGCATAAATTTTAGATGCTGAAATTACCGAAGAGTCGAGCAACATATTCAGATCTTTCATTTTATATACATTACAGTATGCTCCCCAGTTATCAGCTTTTTTATTATTCAGTGGAGTAACTTTTCCTACAGGTGCTTCATTGGCAAGCACAATACACAATAACCCTTTTCCATCATTTGCAATGGCAGAACTTTGCAGTCCATACTTCAAAGTGGCAAAAGTTGAATTAAAGTTCAATGTAAGCTTTTTATCCCCGTTTCCCGCATCCGCAGCACCATTATAACCAAGCTTGGCAGCTGTTTTATTCGTTTGCAACTGAGCAAATGCTGAGAAAGACACACCCAGCATCAAAATAAAAAGTAGTTTTTTCATAATACAATAAATTTAAAATTGTTTTGTAACTTATTTTTTTCAATAAAGACGATTCATCAATTTCAATGTACTCAATCAAAAAAAACATAAATTTTGAACTGCTTTATGCTGATTCTTTGAGTACCATTTCGCAAAACAACCGTCCTTAAATCATAAAAAAAACCGGAATGTCAGAAAAAGGAAAAATTAAATACAAACTTCTTATAGTCACTGCACTCATTTTTTTCGCACAATCATGTAAAGCAGGGAAGGAATATTATGTCTCTACTTCTTTTCATGAGCCTGCTAATGAAGGTTTGCGGTTTATTTACAGTGTGGATGGTTTGCACTGGGATTCAATTCCGGGTACCTGGTTGAAACCTGAAATCGGAAATGAACGCGTCATGCGTGATCCTTCCATGACTCAAACGCCTGATGGTGTTTTTCATCTGGTGTGGACTACAAGCTGGAAAGGCGATCCGGGTTTTGGGTACTCTCACTCTAAGGACCTGATTCACTGGTCGAAGCAACAAATGATTCCGGTCATGAAATACGAACCAACCACGGTAAATGTATGGGCTCCCGAAATATTTTATGATGATGAAAAAAGTGAATTCGTTGTGGTTTGGTCTTCCTGTGTCCCGAACAGGTTCAGACGCGGTATTGAAGACGAAAAAAACAATCACCGGCTTTATTATGTGACCACAAAGGATTTTAAATCATTTTCCCCTACCCGGCTCTTTTACGATCCCGGATTCAGCTCCATCGACGCTACTATTGTGAAACGTGCAAAAAACGACTTTGTATTGGTATTCAAAGATAATACCCGCCCGAACCGCAATCTTAAAGTGGCTTTTGCAAAAACAGTAACCGGTCCGTACTCAAAGGCAAGTTCAACTTTTACCGAAAGTTTTGTAGAGGGACCAACAGTCGAAAAAATTGAAAATGATTATTATATCTATTTCGATGAATACCGGAAATTTAGTTTTGGTGCCGTCAAAACAAATGATTTCATCCATTTTGTCAACATTTCGAAAAAAATATCTGTGCCTGCAGGGCATAAACATGGCACCATTTTCAGGGCTTCTGCCTCTGTGATTGATAATTTACTGAAAGCAGGCCAATCGAAGTTAGTAAGCCTGAACGATTCGGCTTCGAATGAGCTGACCGAAAGTAAGATTAAATAAACTTCATTATCTTTGCTTTTCTTATCATTTCTTCCAAAATGAAACTATTAAAACCTGTTCTTTTTGCCCTGACATTTATTTACTTCGGTGTAACAAAAATGCCGGCTGAAACCAAAATCCATTATTCGGGTACGACATTAGCCAACCCTGCTTACCACGATGGACAACTTTCGCCGGTAGTGGGTGTACACAACATACAGGTGATGCGCGCCAACCGTCAGTATCCTGACGCTTCGAACTGCAACGGATGGACCTACAACCACCAACCCATGCTGGCCTTTTGGAACGGTAAATTTTATCTGCAGTTTCTGAGCGATGAAACAGGCGAACATATTCCACCATCGCAAACTTTTCTGCAAACTTCTGACGATGGTTATACATGGACGAATCCGCAGGTTTTGTTTCCCACATACAAAGTTCCTGATGGTTATACCAAACCGGATTATCCGGGAGTAGCCAACAACCTGACTGCCATTATGCATCAGCGTGTGGGTTTTTATGTTTCAAAATCGGGTCGGTTACTAACGATGGCTTTTTATGGTGTGGCGCTGGACAAAAAAGATGATCCGAATGATGGAAACGGCATCGGGCGTGTGGTACGTGAAATAAAAAAAGACGGAACCTTCGGACCCATTTATTTCATTCGTTACAATCACGGTTTTAACGAAAAAAACACCGGTTATCCTTTTTTTACCAAAAGTAAAGACAAAGGTTTTCGTCAGGCCTGTCAGGAAATACTTGACAATCCGCTTTATATGATGCAATGGGTGGAAGAAGCTGATAGAAACGACCCGCTTATTCCGCTGAAAAAAGAATATAAAGCATTCAATTACTACCATTTACCCGATGGAAAAGTGGCTTGTCTGTGGAAACATGCACTTACCTCCTTCAGCACCGACGAAGGCAAAACCTGGGATACACTGGTGTATCGTGCCAAAGGGTTTGTAAACAGTAATGCAAAAATCTGGGGACAGCGATTGACCGACGGAAGTTATGCCACAGTCTACAATCCTTCCGAATTCCGCTGGCCACTGGCTATTTCCACATCAGCTGATGGATTGAATTACAGCACTTTAAATCTGATTCACGGTGAAATCACTCCAATGCGCTACGGTGGTAATTACAAATCGTACGGACCGCAATATACACGTGGCATCCAGGAAGGAAACGGAATACCTGCAGATAAAAATCTGTGGGTGGCTTACAGCATGAACAAGGAAGATATGTGGGTTTCATGCATTCCGGTGCCGGTAAAAATAAATCCGACAGTTCAGGCTAACGATAATCTGGATCAATTCTCTAAAATTAGTGACCTGAGCGAATGGAATATTTATTCTCCGCTTTGGGCACCTGTTTCGCTGGAAAAAGTAAATGGCAAAAACTGGTTGACGCTAAGCGACAAAGATCCGTTCGATTTTGCCAAAGCCGTCCGAAAAATTCCTGCCACTAAAGAATTAAAAGTATCGTTCGATTTTCGTGCCGAACAGGCAGACAAAGGTATTTTCAGGATTGAATTTCTGGATGACAAAGGAATTGCCTGCTCACGGCTGGAATTCCGTCCCGATAGTACTTTTCAGGCCAAAGGTGGTTCCCGTTGGGGCGGATTAATGAAATATCAGGCTGGTAAAACCTATAAAATTGATATTCAACTTTCGGTTGAAAACCGCAGCATCAAAGTCTTTGCGGATGGAAAACAGCTTGGCGTACGCATGTTCTTTGCGCCGGTGGCAGCCATCGAACGAATTGTTTTCAGTACGGGAGAAACAAATGCTTTCCCTACAACCGAAACACCAGCCGATCAGGAGTATGATTTACCCAATGCCGGCGGGCAGGATCAGTTGGCTGTTTTTCGCATTGCCGGACTTAAAACAATTTCGCTTGACAATAATGCTTCGGCGGCGGTATTGAAATTTGCTGATTTCCGTCATTATGTGGATTATTTCAACAGCATGGAAACCGAAAATATTGTTCAGGCAATTCCCAACAGCGGGTCTGCTGCCTGGATGGAGAAAAATATTCCTTTGTTCGAATGTCCTCAGCAAAATTTTGAGGAAATGTTTTATTATCGCTGGTGGACTTTGCGCAAACATATTAAACAAACACCTGTGGGTTACGCTTTTACCGAGTTTCTGGTACCAAGAACTTATGCAGATAAATACAATCTGATTTCCTGCGCATTAGGTCATCATATTTACGAAAGCCGCTGGTTGAGAGACACAACATACATCAATCAGGGCATCCGGACCTGGTATCGTGGCAACGACGGCACACCCATGAAAAAAATGATGAATTTCAGTTCGTGGAATACAGATGCTCAGTTAAATAAATTCTTTGTAACCGGCGATAAAAGTTTTCTGCTGAACATGTTGCCCGATCTGGAAGCTGAATACCTTCGGTGGGAAGCAACTCACCGATTGAAAAACGGACTTTTCTGGCAGGGCGATGTGCAGGATGGCATGGAAGAAACCATCAGTGGCGGACGAAAAAAACAGTTTGCACGTCCCACTATCAACAGCTATATGTATGGTAACGCCAAAGCACTGGCTGAGATTTTTGCATTAGCGGGAAATGCTGAAAAATCAAAAATTTACGGTCAAAAGGCTGACACTATCAAAAATCTGATTCAAACCACTCTCTGGAGCAATAAACAGGGCTTTTTCGAAACCTTCCGCACCGACTCGTTAGCCAATGTGCGTGAATTTATCGGATATCTGCCCTGGTATTTCAACATGCCAACAGCCTCAAAATGTGATAGTGCATGGCTTCAATTAGCCGACGAAAAAGGTTTTTCGGCACCTTTTGGCATGACAACCGCTGAACGCCGTCATCCTGAATTTCGTACACGGGGTGTGGGAAAATGTGAATGGGACGGCGCCGTGTGGCCCTTTGCCACTTCACAAGTACTCACTGCTATGGCTAATTTTATGAATAACAGTTCACAGCAAAAAGTAACCAACGACAGCGTTTATTTCAGTCATTTGGAAAAATTAGTTCAGTCGCAATCGTATCGCGGACTGCCGTATGTGGGCGAATACCTCGACGAAGTAACAGGTTACTGGCTCAAAGGTGATCAGGAACGCAGCCGTTATTATAATCATTCCACCTTCAACGATTTAATCATCACCGGACTTATTGGCTTACGTCCCCGACCGGATAACACCATCGAAGTAAATCCGTTACTACCTGCCGGTAAGTGGAACTGGTTTTGCCTCGACAATGTGCTCTATCACGGTCACAATTTAACCATCGTCTGGGACAAAAACGGCGATAAATATCATCTGGGAAAAGGTTTGCGGGTGCTGGTGGATGGAAAAGAAGCCGGAAAAGCAGATAAATTAACAAAAATTGAATGTAAGTTTTAATTTAAAAACACTTATAAATGTTCAACCATCTATTTATTATTCAATATTATAGCGACTTTTTAGTCGCTTTTTTTTGTTTTTTATATTTTATTCATTATGTAAATCAGGAGTTGAATTACTTAATTCAGTTGGTTGTTTCAGTTTATTTGAAGCTTTTACCCGATATTAAGATCTCAGGGCTACGCCCCTCAGATTTATCTGGTTATTTAAAGTTACTAAGATGTCACAGCTACGCTGCTTAATACAATAATTCAGGGGCGTAGCTCTGACATCATGGTAGAAAATACAAAAAAACATGAATTAGAGGGGCGTAGCCCTGACATCTTATTTATATAAACAGGAACTAAAAATAATTTCAAACCCTGATTCATTCATTACTAATGAATATATTTGTTCATTAATAATGAACAATGGTTTTTATTTTAAGGTGTAAATACTGCTAATGATGAATTACACCCTGAAAAAGCCACGATAATAACATTCAATCAGACAGATAGTTATATATATAATAATTTAATTGTTGACATTCTGCCATTTTATAATTATGACTTAAATAATAAATAAGCTGCATGACAAGACCCGGATTTCGATTCGGGAATACAATTTAAGCCAATGCGAAACAAACACTTAAGTTGCAGAAACACGGTTACAAACAGCACTTTTATGCGTCTGGAATATACTATAATGAATGCTGTAAAAATGGAAATTGTATATCATCTGAAATTATTGTTTTGCTTCGTCAAGTCTCCCGGTTCGGGATTCATAAAACTTGTGTTTATATTTCTTTGTACTTCAATCTTTTCCTTTGCAAATGTACCAAATAAACCTGCCTGCGAATTAATCACCGAATCTTACTTAAATTTCTCCATGCGGGATTCAGGAAGCTTTTGGATTGGTGCTGTTCGCGCCGACTCGGCTCATATTCCTGCAGGGAAGCGCTTCCTGACCTGGGAAATGGGTACGTCCGAAAACAAGGCTGTCTGGAAAAATATCAATCCTGTTTCGAAGAAAAGTATTTTGCTCCGCAAGGTTTTTTTTGCCCAAAAAGAAATCAAAGAAGCCGTTGTAAGCATCTGCGGACTGGGACATTACGAGCTTACCATCAATGGCAGGAAAGTGGGAGATGGCGAATTTGCACCGTTTTGGAGCGATTACGACAAAACAGTGTATTATAATACCTTCGATGTTACTTCGTACCTGAAAAAAGGTGAAAATGTATTCGGCGTGTTGCTTGGAAACGGTTTTTACAATGCACAGGGCGGTCGGTACAGCAAGCTGAAAGTGTCGTTCGGTGCACCCACGCTACTTTTCAGAACCATCATTCGTTATACCGATAACTCGACGGAGGAAATCGTTTCGGACAAAAGCTGGAAATATGCTTTCAGCCCCATTACTTTCAATGACATTTACGGCGGTGAAGATTATGATGCACGATTGGAGCAAAAAGGGTGGAATTTACCGGGATTCAAAGATATAAACTGGAAACCCGTTGTAATTCAGGAAGTTCCGAAAGGAAAACTAACCGAACAAAAAGGTTATCCGATAAAAATCATGGAGAAATTGCCTTACAAATCGGTAAAGAAACTCAGCAAAGCCGAGTGCGATAGTTCGTCTGTTCGCTCCAAACGCAAAGTGGATGAGTCGGTCATGGTGTTTGATATGGCACAGAATCTGGCTGGCTTTCCACAAATTACTGTCAGTGGGAAACGTGGCGATACGATTAGCATTTTTGTGGCCGAAACAGTTTTTCCCGAAGGCGTGGTTGATCAGCGTCAAACCGGCAGACCGCACTTTTACACTTACATACTCAAAGGTGGTGGCGACGAAACCTGGCATCCGCGATTTTCGTACTACGGGTTCCGTTATATTCAGGTGGAAGGTACCGTGCGGAAAGGTGATAAAAACCCACGAAAACTTCCTGTTTTAAAGGATTTAAAATCGTGTTTTGTATACAATTCAGCACCCATGATTTCAACTTTTGAATGTTCCAACGAACTGTTCAACAAAACACACATTTTAATTCAAAAGGCAATTCAGAGCAATATGCAGGGCGTTTTTACCGATTGTCCGCATCGCGAAAAACTGGGTTGGATTGAACAATTGCATCTGAACGGACCTGTGTTGTTATACAATTACGACATGAAAGATTTTTTTTCGAAAATTATGCAGGATATGGTGGATGCCCAACAACCCGATGGTGCAGTTTCGTCCATTGCTCCTATGTATAATATTTTCGGAAGCAGCAAAGGATTTGATGAATTTGGTGTTTCGCCGGAATGGGGAAGTTCCGTTCTGATTATGCCGTGGATGTATTACGGATTTTATGGTGATTCGTCGCTCATTGTCAATAATTACCAGTCGATGCGCCGCTGGGTGGACTATCTGACAAGTCGTGCCGATAGTAATATGCTTTCGTTTGGCCTCGGCGACTGGTACGATTATGGCAATTTTAAAGCCGGATATTCGCGCAATACGCCTGTGCCTTTTGTGGCTACAGCTTATTATTTTTATGCATTGAAATATCTGGTAAAATCAGCCGTAATGGTTGGAAATAAATACGATGCCATTCATTATACAGTTTTGGCAGATGACGTGCGGAGAGTTCTGAATACAAAATTTTTCAACGCTGTAACCAATCAATATGCCACCGGAAGCCAAACGGCTAACGCCATGGCTGTTTATATGGGAATCGTTGAACCTGAGCATCGACAAGCAGTATTAAATAATCTGATCAAAGATATAAAAGCTCACGGCAACCGTCTTACAACGGGCGATATCGGCAATCGTTATCTGTTTCAAACACTGGCAACCAACGGATTGAGTGATTTGCTGTACAAAATGTTTAACCACGAAGAAGCTCCCGGTTACGGTTTTCAATTGAAACTTGGTGCCACTACTCTCACCGAACAATGGGATCCCCGTCAGGGTGCTTCATGGAATCATTTTATGCTGGGACAGATTGATGAATGGTTTTTCGCTTCACTTGCAGGTATTCAGCCCGACCCTGAAAATCCGGGCATGAAACATTTTGTAATTAAACCGGAAATTGCAGGCGATTTGAAATTTGTAAAAGCTTCGACTCAAACAAAATACGGAAAAATATCTGTCGACTGGAAGCTGACAGGAAATAACTTTACATTAAAAATTGAAGTTCCGGCAAATTGCACCGCCGATGTATATTTACCTCAAAATAAAAATATTCACAAAGTCAACAGCGGAGTCTTTCAATTCGAAAGTGTAATCGAAAATTAATTGCCGGCAACGAAAAGTCATTGCAAGAAACGCGACTGCAATATAAAACACTACTGACTGTTTATCAATTTTTAAATGGTAATGCCTGATTTTTTCAACAAAAACAACATGGCAAAGTAACCCAGAATCATTATTGTCAGCGAAATACCCATCGAAAGCCAGAAATCCACATTCTTTTTTAGCAGAAAAGGAAAAAGGATAAAAAACAGCAATGATGGTATAACCAACCAGAATATTCCCTGCGAAAGTTCTGCAATTTTAGTTGTATCTTTTGTATCGATATACATCCACACAAATGCGAGCAGTGAAACCAGCGGTACTGAAGCCAGAATGCTTCCAACAGTTGTACTGCGTTTCGAAATCTCGGAAATGGCCACTATTGTAACCGACGAGAGCAATACTTTAAGGAGATAGTAAATCATAAATGTATTTATTAAATTTGTTTCCAGAGTTTTTTTCGAAACCAAAAGGCAACATTCACCAACGCAATCATTACCGGAACTTCCACCAGCGGGCCGATAACTGCCGTAAACGCTTCGCCTGAGTTGATACCGAAAACAGCAATGGCAACCGCAATGGCTAATTCGAAATTGTTGCTGGCTGCGGTGAATGAAAGGGTGACCGATTGCTCATAATTCGCTCCCGTTTTTTTACTCATAACAAATGAGAAAACAAACATGAGCATAAAGTAAATAATCAACGGAATGGCTATACGCACTACATCCATCGGAATTTTTATGATGTATTCGCCTTTCAGCGAAAACATTACCACAATAGTAAACAGCAATGCAATGAGCGTTAACGGACTAATTTTCGGAACAAACTTTGTTTCATACCATTGAACACTTTTTACACGGGTAAGAATGAAACGGGTAAGAAAACCTGCAATCATAGGTATTCCCAGATAAATAAATACACTTCCGGCAATATCGCCCATCGTGATTTTTGAAACCGAATCGTTGACAGGTAAGCCAAACCACCCCGGCAGAACAGCAATGAACACGTAGGCATAGACTGAAAAAAGCAATACCTGAAAAAGTGAGTTAAAAGCAATCAAACCGGCAGCATATTGACGGTCGCCCCCCGCCAGATCGTTCCATACAATAACCATTGCAATACAACGAGCCAATCCTATCAGGATTAAGCCGTACATATAATCAATGTTGAATTGCAGGAAAATAATGGCTAACAAAAACATCAATACAGGACCAATTATCCAGTTTTGAACTAATGATAAGCCCAGAATCCTGGTGTTTTTGAACACATCGCCCAATTCTTCATATCTCACTCTGGCTAATGGAGGGTACATCATAACGATTAGCCCGATGGCAATCGGAATATTGGTTGTACCTGCTGAAAAACTATTCCAAAATGCAGCCACATTCGGACTTATCCACCCGGCAAAAACGCCTGTAAACATGGCTAAGAATATCCAAAGCGTTAGGTAACGATCCAGAAATTTTAAACGGGTTTTCATAACTGAGGCTTAATCTGTTCAGTGTACAACTTGTAGAAACCTGCTTTAATTTCGTCGCGAACGCGGATAAACTCATTCCATATAAACTCGTCTGTACCTTCGGCATGACTTGGATCATCAAAGCCAATATGCAAACGGTGTTTTACTTTTCCGATAAATGCGGGACATTCCTCGTTAGCACCTCCGCAAACTGTGATTACATAATCCCATTCCTCATTCAGGTATTTATCTACCGAATCTGATGTATGGTTGCTAATGTCTATCCCGGTGTCTTGCATGGCTGCAACTGCTTTTTGATTGAGTTTACCAGAGGCTTGTGTACCTGCCGAACAAACGGTAAGCCGCGGGTCGAACGATTGTAAAAAGCCATGTGCCATCTGACTGCGGCAAGAGTTACCAGTACAAAGAATTAATATTTTCATGTTTTATAATTTTTAATCAGCTCACGAAACACATAAAACGGAGTTAAAAATGAAATTTGCGAGCGGTTTTTTTTGTATATTTGAATGCACTAAAAGATAAAATTGAAAATAAAACCAACAAGCATAATACCACATCCTACGATGGCTATAAAAGTTAAAATAAGAGGAAGTTTCAGTACTTTACGAAGAATAATCATTTCGGGCAGCGACAAGGCTATAACCGACATCATAAACGACAGTGAAGTACCAAGTGCTGCACCTTTTTCAATAAGTACCGAAACGATGGGAACTATACCTGCAGCATTGGAATACAGTGGAATACCAATCAATGTCGAAAGAGGTACTGCATACCACACATCCTTTCCCATAAAAGTGGCCATAAACTCGGCAGGAACATAGCCATGCGCTCCGGCTCCAACAGCAATACCCAGAGCAACATAAAGCCATACTTTGCCCACAATTTCTTTAACAGCTTCGTATCCCATCCTGATGCGAACTGACAACGTAAGTTTTTCGTTATCAGTATCGAAATTTCCGATGTGTGATTCATATACCCAGTCCTCCACCCATTTCCCGAGTTTCAGCTTGCCGATGATCCAGCCTGCAAAAATGGCAACTAACAGGCCTGTCAGAATATAAATTAATGCTGTTTGCCATCCAAACATACCGTACAAAAGAATCACCGCCACTTCGTTAATCATAGGCGCAGCAATCAGGAAGGAAAAGGTAATTCCCAAAGGCACACCGGATTCAACAAAACCAAGAAATAAGGGTATTGCCGAACAGGAACAAAACGGAGTAACTATTCCCAGCAAGGCTGCCATCACATTGCCGGTAAATGTTTTCCGGCCTTCGAGGGCTTTACGGGTTCGCTCAGGTGTGAAAAAACTGCGTAGAATGCCCACAAGGAAGATGATAAGCACCAAAAGCATTAATACCTTGGGGAATTCATAAACAAAGAAACGCAGTGCTTCGGTTAAGTGTGTACCTTTGGTCAGACCTGATACTGAGTCAATCAACCAATCGGTCATTGATTGCAGGTTAATGTAAATAATATACCAAACAGGCAGAAGAACAACAGGTATAATGATATTTTTATTGAGTTTCATAAGATTTTTTGAAATCAAAAAGTACGATTCGTAAAATAAATTTGTATCACAAAAAAAAGTTTACTTTACAAACAAAACTGATATATAATAAATTCCGGTTAAAATAAACACTACTGATACTACCCGGCGAAACCAAAGTTCAAATACTTTTATGCGATTGTACAATTTTCCAACTTTGCCTATCGCAAATGCCACTACCCATGCGAACAGAATAACAGGCAATCCGGTAGCTACAGCAAAAACAACAGGTAAATACAAACCGCCTGCCGATGCAACTGTCACAGGGATGAGCATTGCAAAATAAATCACTCCGCTATACGGACAAAATGCAAGGGCGAAAACTACTCCCAAAAAAAATGTACTGAGGTAACTACCCTTACTTTTTTCACCCAATCTTTCGGTAAGCCCGTGGAAGCCGGGAAATTTCAGATGAATCAAATCAAGCATAAACAAACCGATTAAAATCAATGCCGGTCCCAGAAGTTTTTCACCCCAGCCCTGAAATAGCAGTGATATGTTTAGTTTGCTTGCACCCGCATAAATAATCACAGCCAGCATCGTATAACTGAAAGCTCTTCCCAAAGTGTAAACTATACCGTTGATAAAAACTCTTTTCCGGTTTTCAATATCACGGCTGATAAACCCGATGGCTGAAATGTTGGTTGCCAGTGGACAGGGACTGATAGCTGTCATTAATCCCAAAACAAAAGCCGTTATTATTGCGTATTGCGAATTGTCTAAAACGCTTTGAAGAAACTCCATAACCGGACTATTTGATGAACGGATCAATCGTACTCTTAATTACCTGCTTTAGTTTATCCGGATTATTTTTGGCATACATAAATCCTTGTTCTGTCAGATCGAAGCGTTTGGTTCCGCAAATAACCAACAGTTGTTGTCCTTCTGCCCTGCATTTTTTAACCAGTTCTTTGCTACCATTTTCATCTAAATTTACCGCTTTGAAAGTAACTTTGCCCGATTTATACTGAGCCGGATACAGCTCCTTCAATGCTTCCTTCGACTCGTTCTCCACAGCCTGACAGGTTACACACCGGCGCGTGTAGTGGAAATAATAAACTTCAACTCCTGTTACATTTGAAACTGTGGTAACTGCTTTTTTTTGAGGAGTCACTGCAATAGCTGTGAACTGTGTCAAAAGAAACAATAACACGGTATAAAGTGAGATTACTTTTTTCATATTCTGAATACTTTCACGGTGAGTAATTCTTTCAGTTCGCTGTTTGATGGTACACGTCCCTTCAATATTACTTTGCCATCAACTACCAGAGCCGGTGTGGTCATTACATTGAATTTCATAATTTCGACAATGTCCTCCACTTTAGTGATATCGGCATTTAAACCGGCTTCAGCCACCACTTCGCGGGTTACTTTTTCGAGATTTTTGCATTTGGAACATCCTGTTCCCAAAACTTTAATATCCATTTTATAATTGTTTATAGATTTATAAAAGCGCTTAATTTTGGATTAACCGCAACATTCACCATTTGATTTTTTACTTTCGAAAAACGAACAAAACATTTTCTTTGCTATTTCCCAGTTCTCACTATGTATACAGTACTTCACTTTGGGAGTTTCAATCTCACCCTGAATCAGTCCGGAATCCTTTAACTCCTTCAAATGTTGCGATACAGTAGCTTTTGCTATTGGCAATTCATTGTGAATATCGCCAAAATAACAGCTATCCATCGATGCCAGAAATCGAAGAATCTCAATACGGGTGGGATGACCCATCGCTTTCGCAAAACGGGCAATACATTCATTATCAATGTATCTTTCGGAATTTTTATTGCAATCCATGATTTTATTTTTTTCATTGTTCGTTGTTCGCAAAATTACAAACAATATTTGAATTGACAAACGAAAAATTCAAAAAATTGATTTCAGTGATGGATATCAGGGAGAGAAAAATGGTTGATGGAAAAGAATTGGTAAAACAAACCTCTCCCGGTTTTTGAGTATTTTTATTTCAACGTGCGTTTTCGATAGCCGATGTGATTTTTTTCCGGATCTGACAGGTTTTGGAAACTACTTCCCGACCTGACATGTGCAGACCTAACAGGTTTTTGAAACCTGTTAGGTCTAAATGTTAGGTCTTAATAACCCGTCAGTTTTTAAATATACATACCTAACAGGTTTTGGAAACCTGTTAGGTCTAAATAACCTGCAGACCTAACAGGTCTTGAAAACCTGTTAGGTCTTTATAACCCGTCAGTTTTAAATATCCTCAACTGCATCTTCAATTTTCAACTTATTCAGGTTGTGCCAATATTCAAAATTCGCTGTATCGCCAAACAAACTCATCACATGCCCGCAACTTACATTTGTCAGTTTTTCGGACACATAGGATTTATAAGACGAATACCGGTAACTTTTAAAATCCTCTGTAAACTCATGTTTCAAAGGATTCAGATGCACATACGCGATAAGTTGCGTCAGGTATTCATCATCTTCCACCCGCTTCCGGTGCAAATGCTCCTGAAAAAGACTTCCGGTGCGATTGTACATCTTATTAACCGATTTGGAGTATGCATTAAAAAAATTGGAGAAAGCCAGATAAGGCTTTTCTTTGAATTTATCCTCTAATAATTCAGCATCTTTTATTCTTACTACCAAATGAAAATGATTTTTCATTAAGCAATAAGCGTATATTTCAGCCACCGGCAAAACATATTTCTGTAGCAAAGATAGAAAATACGGGTAGTTCTTTTCTTCTTTGAATATATCTTCTTTGTTGTTGCCACGATTAAATACATGATACACAACTCCGGGTTCAAAAAAATCTATTTTCATATTTATTGTTGGTTAGTCTAACACCTAAACCTAACAGGTTTTTGAAACCTTCCAAGACCTAACAGGTTTTTGAAACCTGTTAGGTCTTATGTACTTCCCAAACCTAACAGGTTTCAAAAAAAACTGTTAGGTCTTACATGGTTAAAATAAATTTACTACCAGGCATATCAATCGTTTTTAAGAATGAATAAGTAGTGATAAGTAATTATTAGTCGCACTTTACTGTTGTTTAAGTTGCATAACAAATATGTAGCAAACCTACGAAAAATAATCGGACATATCAATAAGTAAGCAAAAACAATAAAATAAAAAACCTCTGTAAATCGTTTATTTACAGAGGTTAGTCAATTTACCTAATTGGGTTGTCAATAGCAACTATTTTACTTCTTCAAAATCCACATCAGTTACATCGCCCTGTTGGTTACCGCTCTGGCTTTGTTGCTGACCGCCGAAATCCTGCGGACCAGCCTGCTGGCCTTGCTGTGCGTTTTGAGCGTTGTACATTTCCTGACTTGCTGCCTGAAATACATTGTTCAGTTCGGTGGTTGCGGCATCGATACCTGCTACATCCTGAGCTTTGTGAGCTTCTTTCAGTTTTGCTAAAGCGGCTTCGATCGGACCTTTTTTGTCGGCAGGAAGTTTGTCACCAAATTCCGATAATTGTTTTTCAGTCTGGAAAATCAATGAGTCGGCATGGTTCAGCTTATCGATTTTTTCCTTTTCTCTGGCATCTGCTTCGGCATTGGCAGCGGCTTCGTCTTTCATGCGTTTGATCTCAGCATCGCTCAGGCCTGAAGAAGCTTCGATACGAATACTTTGCTGTTTACCTGTGGCTTTGTCCTTGGCTGATACATGCAGAATACCATTGGCATCGATATCGAATGTTACTTCGATCTGAGGTTCACCACGACGGGCAGGCATTATGCCATCAAGGTGGAAACGTCCCAATGATTTATTCTGATTGGCCAGCGGACGTTCGCCCTGCAGAATATGAATTTCCACTGAAGGCTGATTGTCGGCAGCAGTAGTAAATGTTTCGGATTTTTTGGTAGGGATAGTGGTATTGGCTTCGATAAGTTTTGTCATTACACTTCCCATGGTTTCGATACCCAACGAAAGCGGGGTAACATCGAGCAATAATACGTCTTTTACATCCCCGCTCAGTACACCGCCCTGAATTGCAGCTCCGATGGCCACAACTTCATCGGGATTCACACCTTTCGAAGGAGTTTTACCAAAGAATTTCTCAACAGCCGATTGAATTGCAGGTATACGGGTTGAACCTCCTACCAGAATTACTTCGTTGATATCGTTGATGGTCAGACCGGCATTTTTCAAAGCCGAACGACAAGGATCGATAGTACGTTGAATCAAATCGTCAATCAACTGCTCGAATTTTGCACGTGTCAGGGTGCGAACCAGATGGCGCGGAACCCCGTCGACAGGCATAATATAAGGCAGATTGATTTCAGACGAAGTAGTATTCGATAATTCGATTTTAGCTTTTTCGGCTGCTTCTTTCAAACGTTGCAACGCCATTGGATCTTTGCTCAAATCGATACCGCTGTTTTCGTTTTTGAATTCCTGTACTAACCAGTCGATGATACGGTGATCGAAATCATCTCCACCCAGGTGAGTATCACCATCGGTCGATTTTACTTCAAAGACACCATCACCAAGTTCGAGTACCGAAACGTCGTGTGTACCACCACCACAGTCGAAAACGACAATTTTCATATCCTTATTGGTTTTGTCGAGTCCGTATGCCAAAGCAGCAGCAGTTGGTTCATTGATGATACGCTTAACATTTAATCCGGCAATTTCACCTGCTTCTTTGGTTGCCTGACGTTGCGAATCGTTAAAATATGCCGGTACTGTAATTACAGCATCGGTAACTTCCTGTCCGAGGTATTCTTCGGCAGTTTTTTTCATTTTTTGCAAAATGATGGCCGAAATTTCCTGAGGAGAATACATTCTACCATCAATATCCACTCTTGCAGTATTATTGTCACCGCGTACTACTTTATAGGGTACACGTGCAATTTCTTTTGCCAGTCGATCGTAGGTTTCACCCATAAATCTTTTGATGGACGATACAGTTTTTGTTGGGTTGGTAATGGCCTGACGTTTTGCAGGATCACCTACTTTGCGTTCGCCACCATCCACAAAACCAACTACCGAAGGCGTTGTGCGTTTTCCTTCGCTGTTGGCGATAACGATAGGTTCGTTACCTTCCATTACAGAAACACAAGAGTTTGTGGTTCCTAAGT
>CALCBD010000040.1 GCA_937897985.1 uncultured Paludibacter sp.
ACGATAGGTTCGTTACCTTCCATTACAGAAACACAAGAGTTTGTGGTTCCTAAGTCAATTCCAATAATTTTTCCCATGATTTTAATTCGTTTTATTATGTTGTATTTTAAATTATTTTTGTTTACACACGCCGTCCGTTTTACAAAGCCTGTGCCAGTCAACTTTTTTGAATTGAAAAATTAAAATTGACATAAAAAACCAATGACCGGTCGATTCAGTATAAAAATCAACTGACAAAAATTCCGAATTTGGCAGAAAAAAACCTGCTGTCAAGCTATAATCAGGGAAGTAGAATTACAAAACTCAGGTATTTTTTTCTTCTTTTAAGTACAGATAGTCACATACATCTTTCACCGATTGAGCTATCGGTATAAACTGAATATCAATTGCTTCTTTAACTTTACAATTTGAATAATAACTACGGTGGCTGACACTTCGGGCTAAACTTCTGTCGAATGGAGGAATGAAACCGAATACTTTACCGGAAATTTCAGCTAAATAACCAATACTCAAAAGCAGATTTTTATGAAGACCAATGAAAGGAGAAGTTTTTTTGAAACCTTTTGCAATCAGTGAAAGAATTTCCTTGTTGGAACAGTTTTCGGCAACGAGAATAAATCTTTCACCCGAAATTTGCGATTGAGTGAGCAAAATCATTGCTTTGACCACATCCCTCACATCGACATATCCTGATCCGCCATAACTGAAAAACGGAAGTCCGCTCCTAACCTGAGCAAATATCCGCATGCTGCCTTTATTTGTTCCTGAAACTCCCAGAATTACACCAGGATTCACAATGACTACGTTTAATCCTTTTTTTGCAGCTTCCCAAACCACCTGCTCGGAAGAAAATTTACTTTGTGAATATGCCGTACGATGAGAATTGCGGTTAAAAGAGCTATTTTCGTCAATCAGTTCATATCGGGGAGCATTGCCACAGGCGGCTATGGAACTAACGAAACAAAATTTGGTCACACCTGCAGCAAGAGCAGCTTCAGTCACGTTTCGGGTACCTGTGATATTGGTTTCGGTCATTGAATTTTCGTCATTCCCCAACGAAACAACTGCGGCGCAATGGTACACGACACTGACATTCTCCATGGCAGCTGCAATGGATGCTGCGTCGAGCACATCGGCAATCCGCCATACAATTCTATCCATATACAACTGAGGATCATTGGTATAGAATCCGAAAACATATTCCGGCAAACGGGGTTGAGAAGAGTTGCGACGAATAGCCACAACCTGCGATTCCTTCTGCAGCAAATGCCACAAAAGATGACTTCCCACTAATCCGGTTGCACCTGTTACAAGTATCATTCTTCGATTTTAAAAAATTATTGGTCAAAAATACGGAAAGAAACTGTATTTTTGCATTTTCATTCAGTAAAATTCTTTTCTTTCTTATGCAGACAGTTTGCGTATATTGTGCTTCGAGCACCCGGGTAAAACAAAGTTATTTCGAAACAGCCGACCGATTGGCTAAAATTTTAGCCGACCGGCAATTATCAATAGTTTATGGTGGTGGTTCCAACGGATTGATGGGTCAGCTGGCCGACAGCATGATTGAAGCCGGAGGACATATCACCGGCGTCATTCCGCGTTTTATGTGCGAAGTGGAATGGCAGCACACCAACTTATCGGAATTAATACTGGTTGAAACCATGCACGAACGAAAGGAAAAAATGGCTGCCATGGCCGATGCTATCGTTGCATTACCCGGAGGTTGCGGTACTATGGAAGAACTGCTTGAAGTAATAACCTGGAAAAGACTTGGAATTTTTACAAAGCCTGTCATCATAGTAAATATCGAAGGATATTATGACGATTTGGTGGCAATGCTGAACAAGGCAGTCGACGAAAATTTTATGCGGGAAGAACACCGTGAAATGTGGAAAGTAGTTGAGAAAGCCGAAGATGTACTTCAGGCAATTGAAAATTCAAAAAAATGGGATGAGAATGCCCGTAACTTTGCAGCACTTTAAATCAGTATGATTCAACAGGACACAACCCATCTGATTTCCGACAGTCTTTCGGCGATGCAAGCCGATTCGCTTGCCAAAATGGATTCACTTGCCCGTGTTGATTCGTTATTTAAGCTTGATTCTCTCAGATTAGCTTTGGCTAAGCCCACCGGTTTTCAGGGAACACTACATCCATCTTTACCCGTTTCCGAAAGCTGGGTATTCATGGTTTTGGCTTCTTTATTTATTTTGCTGATCATATCCATAGCCAACAATCCGGTTTGGATCAGAGAATCAATACGCACCTTTTTTCAGGTCAACGAAAGATCGAGTTACAATCTCAAAAACAACAGTTCGCAGTTTCAAACCAAAATATTATTATTCATCTTCAATGCCGGGGTATTCTCGATGTATTGCTTATTGCTGTATTTTGAGCCGGGAACCGGATTTCATATCAGTAAATTAATTTTGTTTTATGCTGTTACGGTGGTTTTTCTGTTACTGAAAGAAGGAATCAGTCGCATGCTGGCATTTGTTTTTCTTGATAAAACATCGTTCAGATTAATGCATGAAAGTTATTTTAACATACTTTCCTATCTGGGAATCACCTTGTTCCCACTGTTGACCCTGCAGATTTATTTTCCTGATAATTTGAAAGTTTATGCTGCCACAGGAGAGTTGATTTTATGCATAATGACAGCTATATTAATCATAATTAAACTATTTCAAATTTTTTTCCATAAAAGTATATCATTTTTTTATATATTGTTGTATCTTTGCACCCTCGAAATTTTACCCTTAATAATTTTGTTTGAGGTGTATCGATTGTTAATATAAAATGTTTAATTATTAAAGTATATCGCTTTGAAAATTAAGAAAATACTTGTTTCACAGCCTCAACCCACCAGTGAGAAATCGCCCTATTTTGATATCAGCGAAAAATACAATGTAAAGATTGATTTTCGTCCCTTTATTAAAGTTGAGCCCATATCACTGAAAGATTTTCGTGCACAACGGATATCTATTCTGGATCATACAGCTATTATTTTCAATGCACGACATGGCATTGACCACTTCTTCCGTATTTGCGAGGAGATGAGAATCACCATTCCCGAAACGATGAAATACTTTTGTGTTTCGGAGACAGTGGCAGTGTATTTACAGCATTACATTCACTACCGCAAGCGAAAAGTGTTTTACGGATCGACCGGTAAAATGTCGGAGCTGGTTAC
The DNA here is from genome assembly GCA_937897985.1 of uncultured Paludibacter sp. Classification (GTDB taxonomy): domain Bacteria; phylum Bacteroidota; class Bacteroidia; order Bacteroidales; family Paludibacteraceae; genus Paludibacter. Next base: position 3,197 of record CALCBD010000040.1, read on the forward strand.
TATCATGAACAAACATCTGGACGAAAAATACCTGATTATCACTTCGGATGTTCAAAATGAGGAAACCATCTCAACGCTCGAAAAGTCGAAAATTAATTTCAACAAGGCAATCATGTACAAAACCGTGAGCAACGATTTCGGGCCTAATGAAGATTTTAATTACGACATGCTTTTATTTTTCAGCCCGGTGGGAATTAGCTCGTTATTAAAAAACTTCCCTGATTTCGAACAGGGTGACATTCAGATTGGTTGCTTCGGACAAACCACTGCTCAGGCAGTTCGCGATGCCGGTTTACGTTTGGATCTTGAAGCTCCCGTACCCGGAATACCATCAATGACCATGGCGCTGGAAAATTACATGAAGGAATATGTAAAGAAAAATAAAAAATAACTGAATTTACAGTTTTAAAAATATAAGCCCGAAAGTATCAGTGTTTTTCTGTACTTTTGGGCTTGTTTTCTAAATATATTTCAAACTATTCTCCGGTACTGATCAGTCATGAACAATTCAGCAACATTCCCCAAAGCAGAACATTTGTGTGGCGAAATCCGCACCGGCAGGCTGTTTGCCGAAGGAAAAGCGTTTATTGTTTATCCGGTGAGGGTGGTTTATAAATTTACTGAACACAGCGACAACACCCCTGTCAAAGTACTGGTGGGTGTACCGAAAAAACGGTTTAAACGGGCAGTCAAACGTAACAGACTAAAACGTCTGATGCGCGAAGCTTATCGTCTGAACAAAAATATTCTAACCAACAAGTGCCTGAGCAGCAACACTTACATTGACGTTGCTTTCAATTATGTATCGGACGAAGAAACGGATTTTGCAACTATTCAGGAAAAGATAAAGATGGCACTTCAGAGAATTGCAGATAAAATTGATGCACCTATAAATCCGGATCGATGAATTTCAGGAAAATAATCAGACATACAGCGCTTATCCCTGTCTATTTTTACAGATACAGCATATCTCCGCTGATACCCTCACGTTGCAGATACACACCAACCTGCTCACAATATACGGTCGAAGCGGTTATGAAATACGGAATCATTAAAGGAGGCTGGTTATCCATCAAACGTATTGCAAGTTGTCATCCATGGGGTGGAAGCGGCTACGATCCTGTCCCCTGAATAAACTCCGTATCCGATCACTTGTATTCAAAGTTTAAATTTGAGCGTCGTTTAAGAACAGAACAGACACATTTTGATCCTCCTTTACCATCTTAGCTTCGCCGGTAAAGTCACTTAACCAGCTAATCTTCCATCCGGAAAAGCTATATCCTCCTAATATTATCAGCATCTATAGGTTGCGATAAATAATAAAAATTGTATCTTTGTCATCCCCATTAAAAAAATAAGTTGTTTTAATTTTGAAATTAAGTTCAGGAAATATTATTCTCGTCCCTTTTTCGATTGTTTATGGTTGGGTGATGGCTATCAGAAATTTCTTTTTTGACACCGGCATTTTACCATCAAAACAATTCGGCATTTCCACCATTTGTGTGGGAAATCTTGCTGCAGGCGGCACCGGCAAAACACCTCATGTAGAATATTTACTTTCATTATTTAAAAAGGATTTTCGCACTGCTGTCCTGAGCAGAGGTTATATGCGAAAAACAAGTGGATTTATTTTAGCCGCGGAGAATACGAACAGCAGGTTGATCGGGGATGAACCATTTCAGATTTTCAGCAAGTTTCCGGATGTACAGGTAGCTGTCGACGAAAAAAGGGTAAACGGCATCAATAAGCTGTTGAAACTAATTCCCGGTTTAAATCTGATTATTCTGGATGATGCTTATCAGCACAGATTCGTTCAGCCGGGACTTTCGATACTTCTGACCGACTATTCAAATTTATATATCAACGATTTGATTTTACCGGCAGGTACACTTCGCGAATCGCGAAAAGGCAGCAAGCGGGCTGATATCATCATGGTTACTAAATGCCCCGAAAAAATTTCGCCCATCGAAATGCGGTTAATTGAAGAACAACTAAAGCCTGAATCGCACCAGAGCGTATTTTTTTCAACTTACGAATATTCGGATATTGAACCTGTTTTTGGCTCAGATGAAACATCAGCACTGAACCTTGAAAAAATAAAAGCTGAAAACGTTGAAATACTCCTTGTAACGGGAATTGCAAAGCCCGATTTGATAGCCGGTTTTCTGAAAAACTTTTCTCAACACATTGAAAGTTTGTTTTTTGCCGACCATCACAACTTTAGCACAAAAGACATAAAAACAGTAAAAACCAGGTTTGAACAAATGAAATCAGGAAATGGTATTGTTATCGTAACCGAAAAAGATGCAGCACGCATCACATCGCAACCTGATGAATGGCAAGCTATTAAACACAAATTATACAAATTACCCGTAAAGGTTAAACTGTTAAACAACAAAGAAAATATTTTTAAAACTAAGATTTACAACTATGTTACAGAAAATTCAAGAAACAGCTGACTTTATTAAGTCAAAAATATCAACCTACCCCAAATCGGGAATAATACTCGGTACCGGATTAGGAAATCTGGTGACACATATCACTGACAAAACGGAAATTCCATACGAAACAATTCCGAACTTTCCGGTTTCGACAGTCGAGGGACACAGCGGAAAACTGATTTTCGGTCAACTTGGCGGAGTTGATGTGGTAGCTATGCAGGGACGCTTTCATTATTACGAAGGATATGATATGAAGGCAGTTACATTTCCGGTGCGCGTTATGAAAGCTTTAGGAATTGAAAATTTGTTCGTTTCCAATGCATCCGGCGGTGTACACCCCGATTTCGAAATCGGCGATTTAATGATTATCACCGACCACATCAATCTTTTCCCCGAACATCCGTTGCGTGGGAAAAATTTCAGCGAACTTGGACCCCGTTTTCCTGACATGAGCGATGCTTATTCGAAAGAATTTATCGTTAAAGCAAAACAAATTGCTGCAGCTCATCATATAAAAGTTGTGGAAGGTGTATATGTTGGCACTACCGGACCTACATTTGAAACACCTGCCGAATACAGATATTTCCGTACCATAGGTGGCGATGCAGTAGGTATGAGTACTGTGCCCGAAGTGATTGTAGCCAACCATGCCGGAATGAACGTGTTCGGTATGTCGATCATTACCGACCTGGGAGTACCGGGCAAAATTGTTGAGGTGACTCATCAGGAAGTTCAGGAAATCGGTAATCGCGTACAACCGTTGATGACACTGATTATGACAGAATTGATTAAGCTGATTTAAATTTAAACAACTAATTATTTACTCAAATTCTGCTAAGTTGACATTTAGTTCACAAACAACCATCATCTATTATAATTATTTGATATAGTTGGTAGTTTGTGGTTGAAAGTTGGTAGTTCATTATTGTTATTTTCGCAATCATCTGTTATTCTTTGGTACTATTATTTTAACTTCTCTTTAAATTACTTTGAATTTTATATTTCAAAACTTGGGTAAAGTTGACATCGGACTAAATAATTCATTGATTTTTGTAAAAAAAATGGTTTAGTTTAAGTTTTAAAAAAATTCAATTGAGCAATTTTTTTCAGGTATATTTTCAAATTTTCAATATATGCAAATAAAAAATATTCTGCTGTTTAATCCCATCGGTAAAAATGCGAAAGTAAGTGTGTTTTTTAAGGATGGTACTTTTTGGTTAACTCAAAAAGCAATGGCAGAGCTGTTTGGAGTGAATGTTCCGGCAGTAAGCAAGCATTTGAAAAATATCTTTGAAACCGGAGAACTTGAAATGATTTCAACTGTTTCCATTTTAGAAACAGTTCAGAAAGAAGGTAAAAGGCAAGTTTCCAGATCGATGGAATTTTACCGTCTCGAAGCCATACTTGCCGTTGGTTATCGAGTAAACTCGACTCAGGCAACCGATTTCAGAAAATGGGCAACACAAACCTTAAATGATTTTATAATTAAAGGTTTTGTAATGGATGACGAACGTTTAAAACAAGGCAAAAACTTCGGGCAGGATTATTTTGATGAATTGCTGGAACGTATCAGGGAGATACGTTCGAGTGAGCGGCGTTTTTATCAGAAAATAACCGATATCTATGCACTCAGCACAGACTACGACAAAAACAGTGAACAAACCAGAGATTTTTTGCTGCTGTTCAAAACAAGTTACATTGGGCTATTACCGGTCAAACAGCTGCTGAAATAATTTATTCCGAAGCCGAAGCTACCAAATTGTACATGGGATTGAAAACATGGAAATTTGCACCTGACGGGAAAATTTTGAAAAGCGATGTGACAATTGATAAAATTACTTATCACATCAGCATGTAACTGAACTCAATCGAATAGTATCTGCCTATCTTGACATTGCCGAAAATAATGCTTAACGCGGCATTGCTTTTAATATGCAACAGTGGGTAAAATTTATAGATGGATTTCTTGAATTATCCAACTACCCGATTTTAAAAGAAAAAGGCAAAATCAGTATGCTGGAAGCAAAGCTTAAAGCGGAAATGGAATTCGATAAGTTCAGGGTTATTCAGGATGATAACTACGAAAGCGATTTTGACAAGGAATTAAAATTAATAAAGGATAAATCGAGGGAACAATCTTAGTTTACGTTACTGGTAAAAGTATCGAATCCGGTATTTGTCAGCCTGGCACAAAACAAATACTTTACTTTAAACATTTAAAAAACACTGTAGTATAAGAGAACTGCAGTGTTTTTTTTGAAATCAGGAGTTGAAATAACCGCACATATAAGTACAAAACATTGAATTTTTTTACAATTTTCATTTTAAAGTCTTCCTTTTCTCATTTCCCGTACAGTATTTTTTGTTATAATTTTATTATTTTTGTGGCTGAATACAAGCAAGCTGAAAGTACAAGGTTTGCATATCTGTTTTTTTGTAACTTTGAACTAATCCCCCAAAATAAACATTATTATGACCATTCGTCAAATTTCAGTTTTTCTCGAAAATAAAACCGGGCATCTGAATACTATTCTGGCAATTCTTGCCGATAACGGCATTAATATCAATGCACTGACGGTTGCCGACAGTAGCGATTACGGACTGTTGCGAATGCTGGTTTCCGACCCTGAAAAGGCAGCCGCACTGTTGCGAGCCGAAAATGTAACCGTCAGAATTCACGAAGTTATTTCACTCGAAATGGATGCCGCACCGGGTTCTATGTCTGCTATTCTCAATCTGTTTACCGAGGCCGGACTTTCTATCGAATATGTTTATGCTTTCAGTTTTGGCAGCAAATCGGTGTTGATTTTACGCACTAACGACAGAGAAAAAGCATTCGAAGTAATCCTGAAAAACAAACTGAAATCCATCCACGAATCCGATTTGAAAACAGCCTTATGATCTGGAACGAGAAAATTGAATGTATGAGCCGTGAGGATTTACGGAAAATACAAAGCGAAAACCTGAAAGAGCTTGTTAAAAGAGTATATAACAATGTTCCTTTCTACAAAAAAAGAATGGACGAACATGGCGTAAAACCATCTGACATTCAATCGATTGACGACATAGTAAAATTACCTTTCACTTACAAAACCGACCTTCGCGATAATTACCCGTTCGGCCTGTTTGCAACTCCAATGAAAGAAATTGTACGTGTTCATGCTTCGAGCGGAACCACAGGAAAACCCACCACAGTAGGTTATACCAAAAATGACATTGATAACTGGAAGGAAGTTCTTTCACGTTGTTTGTCGATGGCCGGTATTTCAGCCGATGATGTCATGCAGGTTTCGTATGGCTATGGATTATTCACCGGAGGACTGGGTGTGCATTACGGTGCTGAAAATATCGGATGTACGGTGGTGCCAATTTCCGGTGGAAATACCCGCCGGCAATTACAACTGATGTCCGATTTCGGGGCAACTGTCATAGCCTGTACACCTTCGTACGCTTTGCATTTGGCCGATGCACTCAGCGAATTCGGTTATTCGCTGAATGACATGAAACTCAGAACCGGGGTTTTCGGTGCAGAGCCATGGACTGAGAACATGCGAATTGAACTTGAAAAAAAATGGGGCATTAAAGCATTTGACATTTACGGACTCAGCGAAATAATGGGACCCGGCGTGGCCAACGACTGTGAATTCCATGCCGGACTTCATATACACGAAGATCATTTTTATCCTGAAATAGTACATCCCAAAGACAAAACTCCCCTCCCCGACGGTGAAGAAGGCGAACTTGTATTTACAACTTTAACCAAAGAAGGAATCCCTTTATTGCGCTACAATACACGTGATTTATCGACATTAAACCGTGAAAAATGTGAATGTGGCCGAACTCTGGTAAGAATGAAAAAAATCACCGGACGCAGCGATGATATGCTGATTATCAGAGGTGTAAATCTATTCCCATCACAAATTGAACATGTATTGCTTGAACTTTCGGAAACAAGTGCGCACTACATGTTGTATGTCGACCGCGAAAATAACCTCGATACACTCGAGCTGCAGGTAGAAATGGACGAGTCGAAAATGGTGGAGACCATCAGGGATTTACAGCTGTTAAGCCGCAGAATAGAACATGCACTCAACAGTGCCATCGGTCTAAGTGTGAAAGTAACGCTCGTTGAGCCAAAAACCATTGCACGCAGCGAAGGTAAAGCTGTAAGGGTAATCGATAAACGCCCCAAATAATTATTCCCGGAATATATTGCTAAAAGAAATTTGAACTAATGATAATTGAAAAAAAAATTGTAGATGATTTGTTTGATCAATTTGGCCAACCCGACATCACCCGCTTGTCTATTCGCGAGGTTGGTAAACTGGTATCTCAAATTGAACAAAAAAGCGGCACAGAGTTCATTCACATGGAGATGGGCGTTCCGGGAATGCCGGCCAACAGCATAGGTGTAGCTGCTGAAAAAGAGGCACTCGACCTCGGACTGGCTAATTCCTATCCGAATATTGAAGGTATTCCTTCGGCCAAATACGAGATAGCCCGCTTTGCCGGACTTTTTATGAATCTCAACATTACAGCTCTTAATTGTGTTCCTACTTCGGGCGGAATGCAGGGGAGTTTTGCCGCACTGCTGGCTGCCGGACGTACCGATCCTCAAAAACCATTCACCCTTTTTATCGATCCGGGCTTTCCGGTGAATAAATCGCAGCTTCATTTGCTGGGCCTGCCATACAAATCATTTGACATTCTGAATTTCAGAGAAGAAAAACTCCGCGACAAAATAGAGTATTATCTCTCACAGGGCGACATTTGCACCATCACTTATTCTTCGCCCAACAATCCTTCATGGATTAGTTTAAGTGAGAATGAATTACGTATCATTGGTGAGTTAGCCACCAAATACGATGTGATTGTAATCGAAGATCTGGCTTATTTCGGAATGGATTTCCGCCATGATTACGGCCAACCGGGTATACCACCCTATCAGCCAACGGTAGCACATTACACCGAGAATTATATTCTTTTGCTTTCTGCTTCGAAAATATTCAGCTATGCCGGTCAGCGTATTGGCATGATGATAATTTCCGAAAAACTCAGGACACGGCATTATCCTCATCTGAAAAATTTCTTCAGCAGCGATTCACTCGGGCATTTTATCCCTTACGGAGTGCTCTATGCAACTACTGCCGGCACTTCGCACACAGCTCAGTTTGCTCTTGCCGAAATGCTGAAAGCTGCCAACGATGGTAAAATTGACTTCATCAGCGACCTGCAGCCCTATGGAGAAAAAGCTAAACTGATGAAACAAATTTTTCTGAAATATGGGTTTTATATCGTTTATACCGACAATGCCGGCGAACTGGCTGATGGATTTTACTTTACAATTGCCTATCCGGGCATGACCGGCGAACAACTTATGAAAGAATTTCTTTATTACGGTATCAGCGCAATCTCGCTTTCCATTACCGGAAGCGAAAATAAAGACGGACTTCGTGCCTGTGTTTCCTTTGTCAGGTTCGACCAGATTCCTGAACTCGAAATTCGGCTGCAACAGTTCAAAAAGGAAAGATAAATACAGAAAAATAAAAATTTAACTCAGGGTGCATCGAAGTCAGGCTTTCGATGCACCTTCTTTTTTGTATTTTTGTAAAAAAAAATCTGCACAATATCAATAAAAATAAAATGTCGAAAATTACTTTGGAAATTACCGGCGTTGCTGCCGAACTTGCTTTAGGCAACTATATGCCGACCGACCCGACCATCATGAATAACTGGGAAGAATTCTACCATTACCATGACCTGATTCATGTTTCACAATTACTTTCGGACTATATCGACGAATTAACCATTTGTGTTGACCAACATACGATTTTTAAAGGCAAAATTCCGGCACAGGCGTTTAGGCCACAAAAAAGTTTTTGCCCGGTGATGGTCGACAGAGCCCTGTACCTCAGGACTGAATGCGCCGAAAAAGCAACTTATACAGCTGAATTTGAGGCGGAAAATTTTGATATGAATCTGCTGCTTTTCGAAACTCAGGACTACGACCTGCTTTTTAAAGTTGGTGGTCCGTTTGTTCAACGGGTACTTTACAACCGGAAAGCTATTCAGATTGAATGGAAAAATGCCCAATCTATAGCGAATATCTGCGTCCTCTGTCGTTTCGAAAACGGATACTTAGTACCTGTTTACGACGCCATCAACAAAAAAGAAGCACATTCATCCGGCACATTGAATTAAGAAAGCCGAAATGGCAATCTTTTTTTTTAAACAAATAAAAAATTATACTTTTATATATCAGCCACTTAATTTATACTGAAACAATTTTCTTCAAAAATTATAAAAAAAATAATTGTATTATTAGAACATATTTGTACTAATTGTGTTATAAAAAATACAAATACAATCTAAATTAAAAATATAATCAAAATAACAATGAAGAAAAGAATTTTTTTAATAGTGAGCTTGTTGATGCCCCTTTTAATATTTGCACAAACAGGGACAATAAAGGGAAAAGTATTCAATTCAAGAACCAATGAACCCATAGAATTTGCGAATATCCTGATTCAGGGAACCACCATTGGTTCAACATCTGATTTGGACGGCAAATATATTTTTACAGGAATTAAACCCGGATTTTATCGTCTTGTGGTAAGTTTTGTGGGGTTTGAAACTTCAATTTCGTCCGAAATTCAGGTGCAGGGAAATCAGACAGTCTTTCTCGACATTCCGGTTCAGGAATCGTCTGTACAGATCAAAGAGGTAGTGGTACGCCAGAACTTAAACCTGAAAAGGATTGAAAGTCCGGTTTCGGTTTTATCCATTGGAGTTCAGGAAATTGAAAAAAGTGCAGGCGCCAATCGTGATGTTTCGAAAGTAGTACAGGCACTTCCGGGCGTTGGGGCTACCGACCCTAATCGTAACGACCTGGTGGTAAGAGGTGGCGGACCGGCCGAAAATGTTTTCTATCTGGATGGCATTGAGATACCGGTTATCAATCACTTTGCAACACAGGGTGCATCGGGCGGAGCAGTAGGTGTAATCAATCCCGACTTTGTACGTGAAATTAATTTTTACACCGGAGCTTTCCCTGCCAACCGTACCAATGCGCTTAGTTCGGTAATGGAAATCAAACAAAAAGATGGCAGCAAGGACCGCGTTCACACAAAACTATCGGTAGGAGCTTCGGATGCCGCTCTGACCATCGACGGACCTTTAAGCCCGAAATCAACTTTTATTGTTTCGGCCCGTCAGTCATATCTTCAGTTTTTATTCAAAGCCATTGGTTTGCCCTTTTTGCCAACCTATAATGACTTTCAGTTGAAATATAAATACGAAATTGACAAGAAAAATGAAATTACATTTATCGGTATCGGAGCCATCGATGATCTGACACTCAACACCGGTTTGCAAACTACCGGTACTGAGGCACAAAAATATGTTCTTAATTATTTACCCGTTTACAAACAATGGAACTACACAGTCGGAGCACTTTACAAACACTTTGGCGATGGGTTTATCGACAACTGGGTATTGAGCCGTAATATGCTACGAAACAATAATTTCAAGTTCAGGAACAACGACGAAACACTGTCGAAAATTCAGGATTACCTTTCGGACGAAGCCGAAAACAAGTTGCGCTTCGAACGCGATTATCCATATATGCCGGTAAAACTTAAAGTAGGTGCCGGACTTCGATATTCACATTATACCAACGATACGTACCGGAACATTTTTACGGGTAACAGCATCAGTACCCTGACTTACAATACAAAGTTAAATCTGTTCGGTTATCAGGCTTTTGCACAGGCGTCGGATGAATATTTTGACAATACACTAAAATTATCGTTAGGCATTAATGTGGTGGCCAATAACTTCAACAACAATATGAAAAACCCGCTCAATCAGTTATCACCGCGTTTTTCACTTTCATATGCAGCCACCGACAAGATTGACATCAATGCCAATGTCGGCCGTTATGCACAGCAACCGGCATACACAACACTGGGTTTCAAAAACTCCGCCAATGAATACGTCAACCGTAATGAAAATCTTAAATATATCATTTCCAATCAGGCGATTGTAGGTTTTGAATATCGTCCGCAAAACAAAATGAGACTCAACATCGAGGGCTTTTACAAACAATATGAAAATTATCCGCTATCGGTAGCCGATGGTTTAAGTATTGCCAGCAAAGGTGGAGATTTTGGCCAGATCGGCGATGAAGAAATCATTTCGACCGGAAAAGGCAGGGCATACGGGGTCGAGATCCTTTTCAAAATTATGGAATGGAAGAATCTTAATCTTACCTCAACCTATACACTTTTCAAAAGTGAATTCACCGACAAAAACGGTATATACAGGCCATCATCGTGGGATACCCGCCAATTATTTAACCTGATAGGAAGCTATAAATTCTCAAAAAGTCTGAATTTAGCAGCCCGTTGGCGTTATGTGGGAGGCGCTCCTTATTCACCTATTGACATGAACACTTCAAAACTTGTGTCTGCCTGGGATATTACCAATCAACCTTATATCGATTATTCAAGATTCAATTCGTTGCGTTTACCCGATTCACACCAGTTAGACATAAGGATTGACAAGGAATTCTATTTCAAAAAGTGGGTTTTGAATCTGTATACCGACATTCAGAATGTGTACAATTTCAAATCGCAAAGTGCACCTATCTACACCAACCTGGATACCGAAGGCAATAAATCCTACGAAGATGCATCAAAAACCACGTATAATTTAAGAACCTTTGAAAGCTTCGGTGGTAATATTTTACCCACAATTGGACTGATTGTGAAGATTTAGTTTTTAATTCATAATTTATAATTCATAATATAACAGCCGATAATTGGCACAATCACAAATTAGCACATAATTAAAATATGAGAACAAAAATATTAGTTGCGTTGCTGATACTTTTTACAGCAGCAATCGAAGCAAAAAAAACAAAACCGGAAGTATTTTCTGAGCTAAATTATGGTCAGCAAAATACAGGTACACTTATCAGTATCAGGTTCGAAAAAGGGAAAGAGCACAATCATCCGCTTTTTGCCATCTGGCTTGCCGACGAAAACGGCAAATATATACAAACGCTTTATGTTTCCAAAAGTATAGGCAAAGGTTATTTTGAACATGGCAAAAATTCAACTGGAAAATGGATGCCCGGCGAAATTCAGCGACCGGCAGCTCTGCCTTACTGGGGACATCAGAGAGGAATCGTCAATGAGTACGGCAACTACCTGCCATCTCCGAAACAACCGGTAATAGATGCCTACACCGGCGCTACTCCGCAAAGTTCGTTTGTTATGAATGTAAAAACTGAGAAAAAACTCAACGGAAAGTACAAAATCATGCTGGAACTTAACCAGTCGTGGGACTGGAACGATTACTGGTACAACGATAAATTTCCGGGCGACAGTGAATACAAAACCTCAAGCCAGCCGGCTTTGGTTTATGCCACCACCATCAACACCGAAAGCAATGAAAAGGAATATATGATGGTACCGGTGGGACACAGTCATTATTCAGGAAAAGATGGCAGTCTGACTACAAATCTGAGCACAATGACCACCGCTCTGAATATTGCCGGGAGAATTACCGTTACTGTAAATTAGCAGGAAAATTCCGGCAAATAAGGGCTATGTGGCAGACAATCCGGCGTTCTCAGGCAAATTTATTTAACTTTTTGATATTGTGAATTTTAACTTAATCTGATTACAATTTTTTAATAAATTTTCTGTGAAATAAAAACAAATCCGGTTTTTAAATGTTATATTCGCAGGCTCACGGTGTTGAACGGCTTTGTTAAAATCCGAAACACATAAATTTTAATAACATAAAAAATGGAATCATGAAACTAAAAAAAACTCTGCTCATTATTTCAATTGTCTGCGCACAATTGGCGTTTGCACAGACTGCCGACAACAAATTTGCAATAGGCATTAACGGAATCAGCACCAAATACGTTGGTGACCTTGGTGGCAATGCAATCACCGATTTTACTTATTCTCAATACATTTTGGGATATTTCGGGGGTGGTTTATCACTGAACATGTATGTAAATCCATCTTTTGATTTGGGATTAAATGGTAATTATGGTTTATACGGAGCCTATCACAGTAATACCAAAAAATTCATCTCTACTAAATTTGAATCTTCAGTGTTTGGTCATTACAAACTGAACAATGGCTACATTATGAGCAAGGATTCAAAATGGTCTCCGTTTTTATCACTTGGTTTGGGATTTGCCACTTACGGACAGGTTCAGGACTATCCAAACTGGGCCGACTACAGTGGTGCAGATCTGATTGTTCCTCTCGGACTTGGTATTAAATACCAGATTACCGACAAATTTGCTGTTCAGTATCAGTACAATTACAACATCACTACAGCCGACAAACGCGACAAAGTGGTAACCGGCGGAAACGATGCTTTTGGCGAACATTTGCTTGGAGTGGTATTCAGCCTGGGTAAAAGCAAAGATACAGATAAAGACGGTGTAGCCGACAAATCGGATCTTTGCCCGAATACACCTGTCAATGTAAAAGTGGATGAAAAAGGCTGTCCGATCGACACTGATAAAGATGGAGTACCCGATTATCTCGATAAATGTCCGAATTCGACTCCATGCGAAAAAGTGGATGCCAATGGTTGTTCGCTCGACTCTGACAAAGATGGTGTTGCAGATATTGACGACAGATGCCCGAATACACCGGCCAGTGTTAAAGTTGATTCAAGAGGATGTCCGATTGACAGTGATAACGATGGTGTAGCCGATTACATGGACAAATGTCCTGAAACTCCATCATGTGTACGCGTCGACGCTAAAGGTTGTCCGATTGATACTGATGGCGACGGAATTGCCGATTATCTTGACCAATGCCCCGATGTTAAAGGAACAGTTGAAAACAAAGGCTGCCCCGGAGTAAGTGAAGAAGCTCAGAAAGTATTCAATCAGGCTTTACAGGGAATTCAGTTTAAAACCAACAGCCATGAAATCAAACCAATCTCGAATCCCGTTTTAAACAATGTGGTTGACGTTTTGAAAAAGAATTCGCAGTACACAAGAATTGATATCAACGGTCATACCGACAGTACAGGACCCGAAGATTACAACATGAAACTTTCGCAAAAACGAGCCGAAGAAGTGAAAAAATACCTTGTATCAAAAGGTGTTGAAGCATCAAGATTAACCCCTAAAGGATTTGGTGAATCACAACCGGTAGCTGACAATTCGACTCCCGAAGGACGTTACAAAAACCGTCGCGTAGATTTCAAAGTAAACTTCTGATTAACTCAGATTAAATTCATACAGAAAAATGGCTGCCCCCGTAAAAGGAGCAGCCATTTTGATTTCAAAACGTCAGAGAATTTATTTCTTACTCGTAATCAGAATAACCCCGTTTTTTCCCTTGTCGCCATATACCGAAGTAGCCGAAGCATCTTTTAAAACTTCCACTTTTTCTATTGTTTCAGGTTTAATCATCGACAAATTGAAACCAGATGGAAGTTCGTTGCCATCCAAAACAATTAGCGGCGGATTTTTCAGATCAATTGCTCCCTTAACTTCAGTTTTCTGATGTTTGTCACCTTCCAATCTGAAACTAATAGGCAGTGTATATTTTACTGCCACCGCTTTTCCCTTTTGTTCTCCCGGTGTCCATTTAGGCATCGCACTGATAACTCTGACGGCTTCGGCATCGAGCGATGCTTCAACTCCTCTTACTACCGAAACATCTGTTACAGAACCATCTTCGTTGACTACGTACTGACAAATTACCCGTCCCTGAATTCCACTTTCCTGAGCTTTTACAGGATATCGAACATTTTCACCAAGATATTTAAACAATGCAGCATCGCCTCCGGGGAATTGCGGCATTTTTTCGACTACTGTAAAAACGGGTTTGCCATTTTCAATTTTCGAAGATTCCGACTTTTCAGCTGCTTTCTCATCACTCTTAGAACCATAACCTACAACTACAAGTTCTGATTGTTGATTGGGCGCTGATGGAGTAGCTTTCGCTGACACCATCTGATTTTTAACTACTTTAGCAGTGGTTTGTGGATTGTCCGGTTTCGATTTGGCGGCACTGATTATCGACTCGGCATTACTTGTGAAAATTAGCGCCATCGAAAGAGGTACAATTAGCAGGTATTTTAAAATACGCGCTTTTTCTGATTGTTGTTGATTCATCATTTTAATACGTTTTTTTAAAGGTAAAACATTGAATTTATTTGTGAGTTTTAATTCCGGATTTTGATAAGTAAGTTGCAATAAATGATATTGATAAGTCCTGCTGTCGAAACCGGAATTAATCACCATATTATCGGCCAGAAATTCAAGATTTTGCCTGATTTCTCGTTTTAGTAACCATACGAAAGGATTGAACCAGAAAACGATACAAAGCAGTTCGCTTATCATCACATCCATGCTGTGAAACTGATTGACATGTGTCAGCTCGTGAGTCATTATCTGGCTGATTTCTTTTTCGCTGTGCAAATCGGGATTCATGTAAATGGTACGGAAAAACGAAAATGGAGTCACTTCTTTACTGACAGCAACTATTTTGATTCCCTGAACTATTTGCCGTTCAGCGGACAGATGAATCCGGACGATGGACAGCAGTTGTAACAACATCCTGATCAACAGTACAAGTACAACAACAAAATAAACAACCCAAAACACATTCCCTGAATCAAAAAGGAAAAATGATTTTTCCGGTGTCACGGTAAATTCGTTCAGAAGTACATAATTGTTAATAATCGTTTGCATTGGCTGCTGACTTTGCAGCCAGTTTTCAATAGAGAAATACGGATAGACAAACGACACTACAATGCTGAACAACAGGTAAAAACGACGGGTTTTCCAGAACGTATCCCTGTCAAAAAATAAGCGATAAAAGAGATAAAACAAAGCTATCGCAATGTTAACCTTTAATAACCAGACCAATAATGCGTTCATTTTTTATTTTCAATTAAATGAATAATTTCCTGTAATTCTTCGGCTGAAATTTTTTGTTTCTCTACAAAAAAACTTACCATTTCCTTGTACGAATTCTCGAAATAATTCCGGACAACCCCCGACATAAATTTCGATTTGTATTCACTTTCTTCCATAGTAGGGCTATATTCATACACATTTCCGTATCGTATGCCTTTAACATAGCCTTTACGTTCGAGATTTTTCACTACCGACGCCACAGTAGTATAAGGCGTTCCGGGCTCCTCAAGATGACTGATAAAATCCCTTATAAATCCTTTACCCTGCTGAAATATAATTAACAACAATTCTTCTTCCTGATGTGTCAGTTTTTCCATTTCATTTTTTCGATTTAAATTGTAAATAATCATTCTATTACGAAAACTTCGCAAATCTACGATATTTTCGTAACACTGATTCGGTTTGTGTGGAAATTTAAATATTTTTAAACTTTCATGCATTTGTACATGTTATCAATAAAAGTCGTATTTTTGTAAAATCATCTTTTAGTTTGCTTATGAAAGTAAGGATATTTATAGTTTTTGTATTCATTATGAGCACGTTTGCAATTCTCAAAGCGCAAACGCAGTATTTTTTTTACGTTCAGTTCAGCGATAAAAACAACACAACTTATTCGCTTCAGCGTCCGGCTGAATATTTATCGACCCGTGCCATTGAACGCCGTCTTTCTTTTCATATCGCGATAGATTCGACCGATTTACCTGTCAATCAAACCTATGTCAATCAAATTGCAGCACTTGGCATCAAGGTTCATTCGCGTTCAAAATGGATGAATGGTGTAACGGTGATGCTGAGCGACTCGGGCATGATGCATTTGGTAAGGGAACTGAATTTTGTAAAATTTACTCAATACACAGGTAAAATGACAACGACACCTGCTTCCGTTATTCAAAAATCGCAAACACAGGAAACCGGATATATCTATGGAAATGCGGCGACACAAATCAATCAGTTGAACGGAACGACCCTTCACAACAACGGATTCAGAGGTCAGGGAATTCAGATAGGAATACTTGATGCCGGATTCAGCAATGTAGACGTTAACCGTGGCTTCGACAGTTTACGATTGCAGGGACGGTTGCTCGGTACAAAAGACATTATTCTGCCCGGAAATAATGTTTTCAGGGAACATACACACGGAGCACAGGTATTATCGACCATGGCAGGAAATATTGACGGGCAGTACATCGGAACTGCACCTAAAGCTTCTTTCTGGCTGATTCGTACCGAATATGATCCGACTGAATACCTGAGCGAAACCGACTTTTGGGTATCGGGCATCGAATTTGCCGACAGTGCCGGCGTAGATGTTATCAATTCATCGCTCGGTTATACAACATTCAACGACCCTTCCATGAATTTCACCTATAACGATATGAACGGTAAGGCTTCGAGGGCGAGTCGTGCGGCTACAATGGCTGCCGAAAAAGGTATAATTGTATGTAACAGTGCCGGAAATGACGGTGGTAAATCGTGGAATTATATAGGTGTTCCGGCTGATGCCGACAAAATATTTACAGTTGGTTCGGTAACATCAGCCAATACACCAAGTTCATTCAGTTCGTTCGGTCCGAGCGCCGATCAACGTATCAAGCCCGATGTATGTGCAATGGGCTCTTTATCCAGTGTCATCTTCTCTGATGGAGTGATTAGTACCAACAACGGGACTTCGTTTTCATCACCTATTATGGCAGGTATGCTGTCCTGTTTGCTGCAACGATACAAGGCTTTTGACCCGAACCCCGTAATGTCTGTTTTTTACAGGGCTGTGATTGAGAGTTGTAATAATTATGCAACTCCAACCCCGCAATCGGGATATGGCATCCCTGATTTTGTGGTTGCCGAAAGTAAATTGCCGATTTACGATGGAGTCGGGAAGCTCCCGAAAACGAATGAAAATCATGCTGAGATCAGACAATACCCAACCGGAATTCAGATAAAAATCCGCGAAGGAAATAACACCGGAATGTACAATATCAGGATTTATAACTCCAACGGTATATTGATTTACAGTAAAAATTTGAATGAAAGCATGGCAACAATCTCCACTTCACATTTTTCACCCGGCATCTGTGTGATGATGATCAACGTAAACGGTGCAACCCAAATCAACAAAATATTAATACCTTAAATAAATCCGATGGAGTCTGTTTCACTTTCAGAACTTACCGACAGAATTCAGGAAGTTATAAAACTCAGTTTTGATGCTCCGGTATGGATACATGCCGAAATAAGTGAACTGCGTGAGAATTTCAACGGACATTGTTATCTGGAATTAGTTGAAAAAGAGAACAATACCGACAATCTGCTGGCAAAATCCAAAGCAACCATCTGGAATAGTACCTATCGGATGCTAAAACCCTATTTTGAATCCACCACAGGTCAGACTTTGCGCGCCGGTTTAAACGTACTGATTTCGGTAACTGTTGAATTTCATGGGCTTTACGGATTCAGTCTGAACGTCCGGGATATAAATCCGAACTACACCATAGGCGAAATGGCTGCCCGACGAATGAAAATCATGCGTCAGCTTGAGGAAGATGGAATTGCCGATATGAACAAGGCACTTGTAATGCCAAAACTTCCGCAGCGACTGGCAGTGATTTCCTCGGCTACAGCTGCAGGATATGGCGACTTTTGTGATCAGTTGCAAACCGACGGATCGGGATATATGTTTTACATGAAACTTTTTCCTGCGATAATGCAGGGTGAACAGGCAGAAGCATCCATCATTTCGGCTCTGGACAGGATTTACGCTCACAGCGATTTATTCGATGTTGTCGTCATTATCCGGGGCGGGGGAGCCACCACCGATTTAGCCTGCTTCGATTCGTACGAACTGGCTCTCAACTGTGCCCAGTTTCCCTTACCCATCATTAGCGGAATAGGTCATCAGCGCGACACTTCAATACTTGATATGATTGTGCACAGCCCCGTTAAAACACCGACTGCTGCGGCTGAATTTCTGCTCGAAAAAATGAAAAATTCAGAAACTGAAATATTTGGAATTGCTTCGGACATAGTAGCAGTTTTAAAAAACAAATTGATATCAGAACAAAAAAACATGACCGACCTTAAGTGGAAAATAAAGCAATCGTTAAAAAACAAGGTTTCGAAAAAGTTGTTTTTACTTGAGCGGCACAGGAACCGAACCAGAACTTGTGTTCGTATGTTAATCACCCGGCAAACAAACAAACTGCAATTGATTGAACGAAACATAGAATCGCATTCGCCCGCATTTTTACTTAAACATGGTTATACAATTACCACCCTGAATGGTCAGCGAATCACTTCAATCAGTCAGATTAAAGAAGGTCAGCAAATCCGGACCTTTGTACACGACGGTGATTTTGAAAGCAAAATCATTCAATGACAAAACAACAGAATTTGATAAAGGAAATTACACAAAAAAAATAAAACCTGAAAATGAATAATATAGCAAAGATTTCGTTGGAAGAGATGGAGTTTCATGCGTTTCACGGCTGTCTTGAACATGAAAAACAACTGGGAAATACATTTGTTGTGACCATAAGTTTACGGATTGACACACAATTGGCCGCAACCACCGATCTGCTATCCGACACTCTGAATTATCAGCTGGTATACGATCTGGTAAAAAAGGAAATGGAAATACCCGCACGGCTTATCGAACATTTGGCGCAAAGAATTTTAAACAGGGTATTTGACACTTTTCCCGAAATCCGGCATATCGAACTGAAATTGAAAAAATTAAACCCACCGCTCGGTGGTAAAGTAGCTGCAGTATCGATTGAAACAGAGAAGGAGAGATAATTTGATTTTTTCACACTTTTACACTTTAATGTTTAAAAATGTATATTAATTCAACTGATTGTAAGCTGTATAATCAAAAGTAATTATATTTGTTACGAATTAAAATAATCAACCATTCAAACTAATGAACGCTGAAATTTAAAGCGTTCATTTTTTTGTCAGCCAACAAGGAGTTTTATGTCAGAAAAACAAGTAAAGAAAGGCCATCCGAAAGGTTTATATTTCGTATTTACAACCGCCATGTCAGAACGTATAAGTTATTATGGCATGCGCGCTATTTTCACCCTGTATCTTATCAAAGCATTATTGATGGACAAGGAATTAGCTTCGGCAATTTACGGTAATTATACCGGTTTGGTCTACTTAACTCCGCTGATAGGTGGTTACATTGCCGATCGTTACTGGGGCATGCGTCGTTCCATACTCTGGGGTGCCATACTGATGTTGCTGGGGCAACTATTCATGTTTTTCAGTGCGTTGTATTATGAGTCGGGTGAAGCAGCCCATTGGTTGATGTACACCGGATTAGCATCGCTGATATTCGGAAACGGATTTTTCAAACCCAATATTACCACCATGGTGGGAAGCCTCTACGAACCGGGCGATAAAAGACTCGACTCAGCCTACACCATTTTTTATATGGGAGTAAATGTGGGTGCATTTATAGCGCCGCTGATTGCAGGTTATCTGGGCGATACCGGCAACCCTGCCGATTTTAAATGGGGATTTCTGGCTGCTGCAATAGGTATGTTTATGAGTCTGATTCTATTTATCGGCTGGAAGAACAAATTCCTGATTGGCCCTAACGGAGAGCAGCTTGGTGTAATTGCAGCCGGAAAAATAGCGACCAACCAATCGGAGAAAGACAAAGCACCGGCACAAACAACCGGGCAGAATCTGCGCGAATTTATACTCTGGGCTTTGGGGATGGTTGTATTGCTCGGCGTATTTCATTTTGTGTTTCAGTTTGATATCATCGGAGCTTTTATTTTTTCGCTATGTATCGTTATTCCTGCTTATGTAATCTCCGACCGATCGCTGACAAAAATTGAAAAACAAAGGATATCAGTCATTTACATGATTGCCTTTTTCGTCATTTTCTTCTGGGCCGCTTTCGAACAGGCGGGAGCTTCGCTGACTTACTTCGCCGATGAGCAAACCAACCGGGATATTTTTGGATGGACGATGCCGGCAAGTTATTTCCAGTCGTTTAATCCGGTTTTTGTAGTTGCTTTTGCCCCGCTTATGTCGTGGCTATGGATGAAACTTGGTTCAAAAAACAATGAACCTGCATCTCCCACCAAACAGGCAATGGGATTATTTCTGCTTTCGGTGGGTTATCTGGTCATTGCATTAGGCGTTCGCGGAGTAGAACCCGGCGTAAAAGTAAGTATCATGTGGCTGACTGGTTTATATTTCATCCATTCGATGGGCGAATTAATGTTATCACCCATTGGTTTATCGATGGTAAATAAGCTGGCTCCTGCCCGGTTTGCTTCACTATTGATGGGCATCTGGTATTTATCGATGGCAACAGCTAACAAATTTGCCGGAATGCTGAGCGGATTATACCCCGAAGCAGGCAAACCAAAAATTTTCATTGGTTACCATATCACAACAATGTTTGATTTTTTCATGTTGTTTGTCATTATTTCGGGTGCAGCTTCAATAATACTTTTCAGTTTATCGAAATGGCTTCAGAAACTAATGCACGGTGTGAGATAATTCTGATTTTATAATCATCAGCAAAGAGCTGACCCCGTAAAAACAGGTTACACTTCAGCACTGACAGCAGTTATAATTTCAATTCCACATATTTAATTCTTTGTCTTCGCCATGTGTAAACTGCGTGAATACGGCCATCACTGCCCTGAATTATAGCGGGATAAGAATATTGGGAAACAGGCGAATCCTCGAGAGTCAACACCATTTTCCAGTGAACGCCATCGGCAGAAACGGCAACGTTAAGCGGAGTACGAACACCTTTTTTGGCTCCGGGAGGTGTTGCAACAGCATTATAAATCAGCACCTGACGGAAATCATTCAAAGTTACGGCATCTGTTCCTGAATTATTATTAGGTAAATCAGTAAGTGTCAGCGGGCTCCACGACTCACCACTGTCACGGCTCCATGCAGTGGCAATCCGGCCGTTACGCGTACGGCAAAGTATCTGCAACCGGCCATCTTTATATTTCAGAACAGACGGTTGAATGGCCTGAATCGTATTTTGTTTTGAATCGTCGCCTGCTTCTGTGTCGTTATCGGGCTTTTGCTGCAACCTGAGCATATCCTGCGTAAGCGTCGCTTTTTCGGCCAAAAGCGGCCCGACGATATGAGTTTTGCGGCCACCGTCCTCCGAAATCTCAAAATGCACTTTCCAGCCACCGGTTTCGGTACTCGACGGAGCAATCATTTTATTTCCGACATCCACAATTTTATTTTTTACCGGTCCGAGGTAACCCTCAGGAAGCGGATTGGCTTTTCCCCATGTTTTTCCACCATCATTGCTTATCTTCAGAAAAGCTTTCCAGTCGGCCACATTTTTCCCGATTTTATAAAACAAATACAGAGGACCATCCTTCATCTGGTACAAAACCGGATTGTAACAAGCCTTTCGTTCGGTAGCACTAATAACTCCATCGGCAGCTAAAACCGGTTGTGTCCAGGTATTGCTGCCCTTTTCCCTGCGGCACACATAAATACATACGTCGGGAGCACCTTCTCTGGTGCCACCGAAGAAAGCTGTTACCAAACCGCCCCCTGTGGTCTCGGCAATTGTAGCCGAATGACATTGAGGGAAGGGTGCTTTTTCGTATAAAAACTCACTTTTCACGACAGCTTTTTTCATTGGGAAATCAACATCAAAAACATAAGTTCCCGAACCTGTTTTTTTAATTTTACCATCAGGCAAATAAATATCGGCAGTTGTATTTACGGGTATCGTTACTTCCCAGTGAAGTTTCATGAGTGACTTACGCCAGTTACTGATTACTTTTCCGTAAGGTGTTTCGTACGATGCATTTACAAACTCAAGATCAGGTATATCGAAATCCGGTTGAAGGACTATGTGTTTGAACGCAACACTTTTGCTATCCGGCTTTATCCCGCTAAGGTTTTCGTACGCCCAGATGACCAAATCACCTATCAGCATTACGTGATTGCCCGAATTCATGGCAGGATCGGCCGTATTTCCGTTCCACAGCTCCCAGATAGTGGTGGCGCCGTTTGCCGCCATATAACCCCACGAAGGATATTTCTGATTCGATGCCAGTGCAAAAGCCACATCGGCACGCCCTCTTTTGCTTAATTCACGCAGCAGGAACTGAATTCCTATTACACCACAGGCGATGTTCAGGTCGCCGGTACCAATCTGCGAAACGGTATTGGCCGGAACAGTGGTAAACAGCAATCTTTTAGCGACAGTGTCAACATATTGCTTTGGTACCATTCCGAATGCAAGGGGTAAAAGATTGGAAGTTGTGTTATTATTTCCGTAATACAGCGAATCGGAATGGAAAAATGCAGTATTAAAACCTGATTTTACTTTTTCTGATATTGACTCAAATGTTGCTGCCTCTTTTTTCAAATGCTGTAAATTGGCAAAACGAGCCATCATTTTTAACAGTTTATAATAGTAAGCAGTCGAAATCAGTGTTCCGTCGGTCGTTCGGCGGGAATCCTGACTGTGAATCATTTTCAAATCTTCGGGAGGAACACACCAATCGCCGTATTCATCTTTGGTCATTAAAAATTGAGGCGAAAGATAATTTTTCTCCATGTGGTTCATCCATTTTTTTATCGCCTGATAACTTTCTTCAATCGGCTTTAAGTCGCCAAACTGAGTGTAAAGCATATCACAAACCATAGGCAACGTGGCAGGCCAGGTCATGTTATCAGTATAATAAGTCAGGAAGTTTGGAGCCACATCGGGAATACAACCATCAAAGCGCTGGGCATCGCGGATGTCGGCAGCCCATTTAGCATACAATTGGTGATTGTCGAAAAAGTAGCTTTCGCCGGTGCAACCGGTTGCCCTGTCGCCGAGCCAGGGTTGCCTCTCGTCCCTCTGAGGACAATCCACCGGCATTCCTTTGTAATTATCCCTTATTCCCCACCATGCATTTTTGAGCACCTGATTTAAAACAGCATTTGATGTTTCGATTTTTCCGGTTTCTTCCATTTTGTCGCTTACTGCTTCAGCTGTAAAATCAGCGGCTTCGGGTTTATATTTTAATCCCGATATTTCAACATACCTGAAACCATGATACACAAAAGCAGGTGCCCATTCCTCTCCGTTCGGGTCACCTTTGAGGATATAAACATCGGTCTGGCGGGCTGAACGAAGATTTTCGGTATATAATTCTCCATTAGGTTGCAATGTTTCGGCAAAGCGCAGTATGATGGAGTCACCTTTATTCCCGCGCACCCTGATACGCAACCATCCGGCAATGTTTTGTCCGATGTCCAGAATGTATTTATCAGCAACTTGTCTGACCGATTGTACATTCAATCTGCCGACCACATTCATTCCTTCCATCATTTGAGCACGGACTTTTCCTTCGGGAAAACGAACACGCTGAGCATTTTCCCATTTCGAATCGTCAAATCCGGCTTTAGTCCAACCGGCCAGTTCCTTCCGGGCATCATACACTTCTCCGTTATATTCATTATTGCTGCGCACCGGTCCATCCGCATTCAGTTTCCAGTTGTCACGTGTCGAAATTGTTTCATTCGTTCCATCGGCATATTCCACCATCAGCATCATACGGGTTTTGGGATAACCGTAAGTCGGCACTTTCCATGGTTTATAAGTCTGACGCATGTTGTAGTAGCGACCCGTCCCGAGGGCAATGCCAATTGCGTTCAACCCTTTTGACAGTTGAGAACTCACATCATAAGTGCTGTACAAAACCGACTTATTGTAATCGGTGGGAGCCTGAGCCAACACCTGATCACCAATGCGTTTTCCGTTCACAAAAAGTTCGTAGATTCCCAATCCCGTAATATGAATTGTTGCCCTTTTAATTTCCTTTTTCAGCTGAAAATCCCTGCGCAGATATCGAACCGACAAGCGGCTGTAGTAAGTTTCATCGTCCCAGGGCTTTGCCTTATCAAGACCTATCCACTGTGCTTTCCACTCCGTTTCATTCAGTATACCCATACTCCACATAGCAGTTTCGCTCCACTGACTTTCACCTTTATTGGTCCATACTTTCACTTTCCAGAACAGCTGTTGATTCGACCTGAGTGTAGTGCCATCAAAATTTATCCACAGCTGTTTATCCGATTTTATTTTTCCACTGTTCCAGATATCAGCTTCATTTCGTGATAGTTTTTCTGCTGTCGAAGCCACCATTATGTGAAAGGCTGTTTGTTTGATATTGTTTCCTGCACCGACTGTCGTTTTCCAGCTCAAACGCGGTTTTTCCACATCTAATCCCAAAGGGTTTTTCATCCCTTCCGTTTTTAATGAGGAGACATAAACAGCAGCCTGTAAAGCAACAACCATAAAAGAAAGCAAAACAGTCAGTTTAATTTTTATTGTCATGAACTACATTTTAATTGCGTGAAACATTACTCAAAAAACAGACGTAAAAATACCAAATTTGTTTCACAAAAAAACGGAAGTTCTGATATTTGAAAAACAAAAAGCTGCAACCACAATTTCGGCCGAAAAATTTTATGTAAAATTCCATTCCGGTTCATTGTATTTTAACTCCGTGCATCAGAAAATATAAATTAATTGAAGTTTATACAGTTTTATAAACCTGTGAAACGAAAAATTTTCATTAACTTTGGAAATTATCAGTTTTTTGCAAAGGTATCAGTTACCTGAAAGCATTAAAAATAGTGGTTGATTATCAATTAAAACGACAGGAAAATGAAAATTGGATTAATAGGATTTGGGAAAACAGGAAAAGCAGTTGCCAATGTGATATTACAAAATAAAGAATTTAGTCTTGAATGGGTTCTCAGAAGAAGTTCCATTCTGGAAAACAGAAGTGTAGCTGAGTTTTTGGGAGTAGAATCAGACGAGCCCGGATTGATATATTCATGTTCAAAAATTAATTTGCATGAACTTTTTGACCAGCATCCTGTAGATTTTATCATTGATTTTTCGTCAGCAACAGGAATTTATACTTACGGAGAAATTGCAGCAGAACGCAGGATAAAGATCATTTCGGCTGTTTCTCATTATGCTGAAACAGAGCGAAAACTATTAAAACAACTTTCAGGTAACACAGTCGTATTCTGGAGTCCAAACATAACTCTGGGAGTAAATTATTTGCTCTTTGCTGCGAAGTTCCTGAAAAAAATTGCACCTCAGGTAGATATTGAAATAATAGAAGAACATTTTAAAGGTAAAGAAGGAATTTCAGGAACCGCTATAAAAATTGCCGAAGCACTCGACCTTGAAAGGTCAGATATAAATTCTGTGAGAGCCGGCGGAATAGTGGGAAAACATGAAATTATTTTTGGTTTTCCGTATCAAACTGTTCGGCTTGTTCATGAATCTATTTCCAGAGAGGCATTCGGAAATGGAGTATTGTTTGTTGCAGAAAATCTGGTAAATAAAAAAGCGGGACTATATAATTTTGAAGATATATTACTCCCTTATTTTGCCACCTAATAAAAACAAAACATGAGCACAGCTGTAATTATAGTCATCTGTTTATTAATGCTTTTTGCATATCTTTTTGACGTCAGTTCGTCAAAAACAAAAATTCCATCCGTCATTTTGTTACTATTACTGGGGTGGGGAGTTAAACAAGCTACGGTTTTTTTTAAAATTTCCGTCCCTGATCTCACACCAATATTACCGGTTTTAGGAACAATCGGGTTAATTCTGATCGTTTTGGATGGTTCATTAGAGCTGGAAATGAATAAATCCAAAATAAAGATCATCGGAGCATCTTCCTGGACGGCTATAATTCAAATGCTTCTGATAAGCCTGAGTTTAGGATATGCTTTTTCATATTTTGGGGGAACTACATTTAAAACCGGTTTAATTAACGCTATACCACTGTCAATCATCAGTAGTGCCATAGCTATTCCAAGTGCTAAAAATTTATCAGTACACAACAGAGAATTCATCACTTACGAAAGTAGTTTATCTGATATTTTCGGCGTGATATTTTTCAATTACATTGCGCTGAATGATAATCTAAACACTGAAACATTTGGCATTTTCTTAGTCCAGTTTCTTTTAATGATTTTCGTTTCACTGATTTCAACCCTATGTCTTGCCTATTTAATAGGTAAAATCAAACATCACATTAAATTTACACCCATTATTTTAATTATTATTTTAATATACACTGTTTCAAAACTATACCATCTTCCTTCATTGATTTTTATTTTGATATTCGGATTGTTCATTGGTAATATTGATAAATTAAAACGCATTAAAATTGTTGCAAATCTTAAACCTGAAATTTTAAATCTGGAAGTTCAGAAATTTAAGGAAATAACTTCTGAATTAACGTTTATGACACGTGCCCTTTTTTTTCTGCTTTTTGGATATTTAATCGAAACAGCTGAATTATTAAATACGGATACCGTTATGTGGGCAATACTCATTACGGCAGCAATCTTTTCGATCAGAACTATATTTTTGAGAATTTTCAGGTTAGCATTAAGCCCGCTTTTGTATTTTGCACCCCGGGGGTTAATAACCATTCTTTTGTTTTTGAGTATTCCTGCAGGTCAATATCTCGAAACAGCCAATAAATCCCTGATACTTCAGGTGATAATTTTGACTGCATTAGTGATGATGTTTGGCCTGATAAAACATAAAAACAGGGAGTTGGATCAAAAAGCTGACAGGTAAGTAAATGATAATTTTTTACTCAATATATTCATTAATATTTTTTTAAAACTCCATTATGAAGAATACATTATTAGCGATTTCAGTGATGGCTTCATTTCAGATTTTCAGTCAGGAAAAAACATACATTGTTGATTTAGAAGTCAGAAACAGGGCCATTGAACTTACAAATCTGGCAGGAAAGAAAATCGAAAACAAGGAATTTGAACAGGCAACTGCTTTACTTGTAGAATCGATAAAAACAGATTCATTGCTTCGTCAGAATTTTGACATGCTATATAAATCAGTTATCTCAACAAACAATAATTCAGATTCCATTTTAAATATCTTTGTTAAATCAAAAAAAATATTTGAAGAGGATGACGATATCTGTTTTTATACAGGTGAGATTTACAGGATAAAAAATGATTTAAAACAGGCCATAAATGAGTATTCATCAGCAATAAAATACAGCAACAGCTTTCCCGAAAAATCATTTTATTATAAATATTACTTTCTGCAACGGGCAACTGCAAGTCTGAAACTGAAAGATTATGAAGCAGCCGAAAAGGATTTCACAGTCTTCTTGCATTCAGATTCTGAAAACACAACTGCTTTAATCAACCGTGGCATTTGTTACATGAATATGGGTAAAAAAGCCGAAGCAAAAAATGACTGGTTGAAGGCAAAAGAGTTGGGAAATGAAGTTGCCGCATCGTATCTTTTGAGAATCAAATAGATACACCCACTCCCACCCTGATTCAGATTTTTTGATTACGAACACAAAAAAATTAAGTTCTTAACCAATAACAGCAGTTTGATTTCACAAAGTAAGTATCAAAATTCAGGATAAAAATAAATGGCATCAACAAACGCGCAGGTTCGCTGATGCCATCGTTTTTTACAAATAATGAACTACCAATTAATAATTTGGATTCTGACCATATTCTGTCTTGTTCTGAAGTGCATCCAATTCAGCCTGAGGGACAGGGCGAAGATAATGTTTGGCAGGATTAAACGCCACGATATCAGGATTCTGTTTACCTGCACCCAGACGGTTTTCCAGCTGTTTTGTCCGTTTCAAATCAGGCCAGCGAAGATGCTCACCTGCCAGTTCGCGCGCTCTTTCGTCGAGTAAAAAGTTGAGGTTGATCTGAGCGTTGGTCACCTGCATTTCGGCAGTATGATCTACCGGTGTTTTGATAGCAGCCCTGGTTCTCAGCACATTGATGAAATCGGCAGCACTTGGCGAAGTTTTATTTAATTTATAGCTTGCTTCGGCAGCAATGAGGTACATTTCAGCAAGTCGCATCACAATCACATCCTTGGTACCTGCATCGGAACCTGCAGTACGGTCCGGATCACGGAATTTTCTCAATGCCGGATAATAGGGGTTATTGTTGGCATCGTTCGAAATTGTACCGTCGGCATTATAAAGATCATTAATATCCTTCACTCCGTATTTACGTGAGGCTTTGTCAGCTATCACCTTTTTGGTATAAAGAAGTGCTGTATCGCCGGGCTGTAATGTAACCGAACCTGCAGCAAACGATTTTTTAAACCTTGTGATATCAGTGGCCGACCAGCTGTATTTTGAAGCTGTAACCGGAATTTTATATTCTTCGCGGAACGATCCGTAATAGCGGGAATCGATATCTTCGTTAAATACATTCAGCAGGTATTTTGTCGGCATCATTCTGCTGGCACCATCGCGTCCGTATTCGAGCACTTCTGTCGAAGGCATGCCACACAGACCGGTATATTTGGCCAGGTACCATCTGAACAAACGATTAGGATTGCTCGACTGCGGATTAAGGGCAGTGTTGGTGGAATGAGTGATTGACCAAAGCGCTTCTGCATTATTTTTATTATTGGCCGGAGCAAATATATCTTCGAACTTAGGATACAAACTGCATTTGTAGGTCGATTGATTGTTGATCAGTTCGGTTGAAGCAGTCAGTGCTTTTTGATAATATTTATCAGCTTCGGTTTTGTTATTTTCGAAGTATTCAAGATAAGAAGCTCTTGTCAAAGCAGTGCGTGCCAAAAGTCCGATGGCGGCTTTTTTATCAGCACGTCCGTAATCGGTTTGAGTAACCGGTAATATTTCTACAGCTCTTTCCAGATCCGAAATGATTAAATCGTAAAAATCTTTCAGCGGACTACGTTGTGCTGTCAGAGGAACACCGCTTGTTTCGGTGGTACGTAAAGTTACGTTACCATAACACTCAGCAATCATCCAGTAAGCATAGGCTCTGATGAATCTCAACTCTCCCTCTTTAGCCAGTTTGTTAGCAGGATTTGCAAATTCCACCGCACCAATTCTGTTGATACCGGCATTGGCGTAATTGACTATTTCGTACAAACGCTGCCATGTATTTTTAATCTGCCCGGTTGTCGGGTCGAGCTTTTCAGTATAGGTAAGCAGCTGATCGGCGTAAGTTCCGCGGGCTGCCATGTACCAAAGGTCGGTACCACCCTCCCATAAAAACATCACATCTTCGCGGCCGTAAAATTGCGCTCTGAAATTATAGTAGGCAGCATTGACCAAAGTATTCATACCGGTTTCAGTATTGTATACCACACCGGCAGTCGAACCGGATGGATTAAATTCCTCGAGGCTGCATGCACTGAATACAACCATGCAAATGGCTGATATTAATAAACCTGATTTTATTTTTGTTTTCATATTATTTCATTTTTCAGCATTAAAAATTCAAATTAAACCCGAATACAAGTTGTTTTGTCAAAGGCATAGTTTCACTTCCGCCCCTTTCAGGGTCATAATTCTGAATCAGATGACTTTTTGAAGCAGTAAAAAGATTTGACGCTGTTGCATAAACTCTGAGTTTACTGATCCCAACCTGAGTTGTAAGTTTAGCAGGCAGAGTATAACCAAGATTAAGATTCTTGATTTTGAAATAAGAGCCATCGATATAATTCAGTGACATATAACCGTAGTAATCGTACAATTTGCCATCCTTTTTGGGACGGGGGAAATCGTTGGTTGGATTTTCGGGTGTCCAGTAATTCAGATTTGCAGGACTGTTCGATACTCCCGAAGGATCAAAACGACCTAAAAATTCAGCATCAATCATCTGACCCCAGCGAAGCAACATATATACATTCAAATCAAAGCCTTTGTAAGAAATGGAGTTGTTCAGTCCGGCAGTCCATTTGGGGGAACGACTTCCGAGGTACTGGCGATCAGCGGCAGTGATATTCATATCTCCATCCCTGTCCACTACTTTCAGCGATCCGGGTTTAAAAGCATTGGCAGTTCCGTTTAATTTGTATTTTGCCATTTCTTCTTCTTCGCCCAGTTGCCAGATTCCATCCAGTTTGTACGAATAAAATGAGTTGATGGGTCTGCCGATAAGCAACGAAGAAACCTCTGCATTTTGTCCCTGAATAATATCAGCATTTGTAATTAACGAAACTATTTTTTCCTGATTTGCAGCAAAAGTAAATGTTGAATTCCATTTAAAATCTCTGCTTTGAATATTCACTGTGTTCAATGCCACTTCGATACCACGGTTATTGGTTTTTCCAATATTCTGATAAGTTGAAAACTGTGCCGAACTTGCACCTCCCGCACCTGTGGATGGAGGCAAACTCCTGGCCATAAGAATATCTTTCGTATCGATATTGTAAAGATCAACATTCAAATCAATTCTGTTTTTAAGAATTGCAAAATCGACACCTATGTTTGATGTGGTGGATTTTTCCCAACCCAGCTCAGGATTGCCCACCAGGTATCCGAACTGATAAACTGTTGCAGCTGTATCGTTGAATCCGAATTTTGTATTGGCCGAAACGCTTCCACCCTGGGTAGCATAAGCCGGAGCACCGGCATTACCCGTTGTTCCATAACTCAGACGAAGTTTCAGATTGCTCAGCCAGCCGGATGCATTTTCGAGAAAACTTTCGTCGCTCATGCGCCACGCTCCCGACACTGAAGGGAAAAAATCCCATTGATGACCGGGTGCCAAAACAGAAGAACCATCCCATCGTGCTGTAGCTGTAAGGAAGTATTTTCCCGAATAATTGTACGAAATACGACCTGCAAAGCCAAAAGTCTGAGTCTGAATAAAATTAGAACTGATGGAGCGACTTGCAGGATCGGTTGCACCTAACGAATTATAGGTATAGGTATCGAGCAACTGATTATAGCCTGAAGCATAATATGATTCGTCAATGCTCTTCATCCAGGTTGAAATTGCAGTAGCTTCAATATTGTGTTCGCCGAATTTTTCGGTATAACTGAGGATATTATCCCATGAATAGTTTCGGGTCAGATTGTCGGTTACACTTGCCTGATTGGTATAGCTGCCACCGAACTGACTGGTTGAATTTTTGCCATTGTATATTCCCTGACGTGAAGCATTGATGGCTGCAGATATATTCGACCTGAATTTCAACTGTTTAACCGGCTGTAAAAGCAAATAAGCCGTATTAAAGGTTTTCAGCGAAACGGTATTATTAACTGCTTTATCATCGCTTGTATAATTGGCCAGAGGCGACAAACGATTAGCATCGCCCGAAACCGGGAAAAGATTAATTTTATTATTTTCGTCGTAAGGAGTACCCAGCGGAATATAAGTTGATGCCTGAGTCAGCATACTGGACGGTACTGTATTTTTATCGTAGTAGGTGAGTTGGGAACTTGCTCCCACATTCAACCATTTATTCACTTCGTAATCCAGATTGGTATGTACGGAATATTTTGAAATATCATCGTTTTTGAAAATCCCCTGCTCATTGAAATACCCCAGTGAGAGATAAGATTTCACCTTGTCTTTACCTGACGAGAAAGTCACATTATGACTTTGTTGCGTTCCCTGACGTGTAATAAGGTCCACCCAGTTTACCCATTTATTGTCCTGAATTGCAGCCCATTCTTCATTCGAAAAGATTTTATAATCATCGGCTGTCGACTCCCACTGACCTACAGTACGAAAAGCCTCGCGACGAACATTCATATATGATTCGCCGGTTCGCGGAGTCGGATAATCAACAAAACCGTTGACTCCGTAATAACTGTCAAGACTTACATTTACTTTGTTATCTTTCCCTTTTTTTGTGGTGATAATAACTACTCCGTTAGCACCCAACGACCCGTAAATAGCTGTAGATGATGCATCTTTCAAAACATCAATACTTTCAATATCGTTGGGATTCAGGTCGGAATATGATCCACCCTGCACGCCATCGATAATGAACAGAGGTTCCGTATTACGTGTTTTATTTCCGAACATATCGGTATAACCAATTGTCTTGGTACCACGAATCAGGATATTAACACCCGATCCGGCACCACCACCCGTACGGGTAATATCCATACCGGCTACTCTTCCCTGAATTGCCTCCATGGCATTTGAAGTCGGGGTTTGAATAATATCGGAGGTTTTTACTGACGAAACGGCACCGGTTAAATCACGTTTTTTGACGGTACCATATCCGATTACAACAACTTCATCAAGTCCTTTGCTTTCGGGGGTTAATGCGATTTTTATCATCTTTTGATTTGTAAGTACTATCTCCTGAGTCTGATAGCCGATATAACTTACAACAATAATTTTGTCGCCGGAAGAAACACTCAATTCAAATTTTCCGGACACATTCGTTATGGTACCATTTGTTGTACCTTTGATTACCACATTTGCACCAATAATCGGTTCAGCTTTTTCATCAACAATGGTACCTGTGATTACTTTTTTTTCCTGTTGGACAGCAGCGCTCGCTGAGTTAGCTGCAAGCTGCCCCGATGCCACTGCATTTGTTCCGGCAGCATTCAAACCTGTTAAGCCTAATGACAGGCCTAATAACATCAAAAAATTTATTCGTTTTTTCATATTTCAATTTTAAAACCAGGTTGGTTTTATTTAAATAATTAGTATTAGTTTATTGGACTATAAGGAATTTAATTAATTCTTGTGATTTGATTTTTCAGGCTTGTTTCATAGGCATTTAATTTTATGAATTTAACACTAATGCTGATTTGAGTTATTATTTTAATTAATAAAATATTATAACAATATGCAAAATAATTAAATCTAAGACGAACAAAATTTACAACTGTAATCAATAAAAAATGCTATAAAATAAGATTAATGTTGACATTTTAATATCTTTCGCTAAATATTTAATTATTAATTATTTAGTGAATTTTATTAATTTTAAGCCATTATAAATCAAAGATTTAATAACAAAGAATCAACAAACGTTCGTTGGAAGTTCATTTTTTCAACGAACACGTTCATTCACCTGCGAAAAACAAGACGGGAGTTGATTAGCAGTGAGATAACGTATTATAAAACTCATTTTATGCCATTTGAATGCTTATTTCCGGTAGAGTTTTTCGACGTCCGGAGAGTTGGCTTCCGGAAATGTTTTTGACTTGTCGATGGCAATCAGCACCCTGTCGTTGCCTGCATTATAAGCTGCATCGACAGTAAACTCCACTGTTTTGTTTCCATCAAATTCGCCGATAAATTGCAGTGAACCATTTTTCGGATTAAACCACCAGCACTTTTTCACATCACCCCCGATTTTTGACAGATCAATGCTCATTGGCCTTGCACTGTAATTATAAACCAGCAAATAATTATTTCCGCGCGTTGCTATTGCCCTGTCGTAACGTTCACCATTCTGACCTGCAATAATACTTTGGTCCGGAACACGTTCAAAGAATGGAAATGAGAGCATTAACATTTTCAGATATTTCATTTGGTTATAGCCCGGATCATTCAGGCAATCGTACCAATAACGGGTCGGGAAGAATGAAGCGCCCACACCCGGTTTATAAAACTGCATGATTGAATTATGACCGTAAACGTGGCCGAATGAGCCTGCAAAAACCGACCAGTAGGCATATCTGCGCACATCATTTGCCGTCCAGCGGGTTTCATTTTCGTCGTGTAGTCCCTGAGGAATATCTTCGTAGGAAGGTTCACCATCGATGACAGGTTTCAGCGGTGTCATGGCAAGGCTGCTTTCCACATATCGCCAGTTGTCTTCTTCTGTATTTTCAGCAATGGTATAATCTCCATCACCCTTGCGCTGTCCGTAACGGCGATGTCCGCTCTGGAACATATTAAAATCGAGCCATGATGCATTATTAAACCATGTAGCCGAGGATGTTCTGCCCCGGGGATGATAGGTCATCAGGTGGTTATGGTCAATGGCTTTGATACTTTTTGCCAGTGTTTCCCACACTTCTGTATTTACATCACCACGAATATCGCC
The DNA here is from genome assembly GCA_937897985.1 of uncultured Paludibacter sp. Classification (GTDB taxonomy): domain Bacteria; phylum Bacteroidota; class Bacteroidia; order Bacteroidales; family Paludibacteraceae; genus Paludibacter. The sequence continues at coordinate 37,458 of CALCBD010000040.1, forward strand.
ACCTATGAACCAGATAATATTGGGAGTATCCTTATAACGTTCGGCAAGGAACTTACCATAGCTTTGAGCTTCGGTCACCGACATTTTTCCCGACTTTACCAAACCTCCCCAAATACAATCCATCCCAATGTAAATACCTCTCTTTTCGGCAGCTTTGATAATGAAATCCAAATGATCCCAGTAACCGTAAACTCCTTTTTTATTTATATTCTTAAAATTAAAACCTTCAGGCATCGACGACATTCCGTAATAATTAACAGAAGGTACACCATCGATGGTCTGAATCTGAACAACATTAAATCCCTTTTTGCTGCATTCCGATAAATAATACTCAGCCTCATCCCTGTTCAGTCGTTCGGGCAGCAACCAGCCTGTATCTCCCAGCCAAAAGAACGGTTCGCCGTTTTCGTGCTGCAGGTAGCGGCCGTTTTCACTCACTTTAAGCCTGCCGTTTTCCCATGGCATTTTTGCTGCTGATAAACCTGCAGATAAAAGCATCAACAGCAGAAAAAGAGGAACCTGATGAAGGAAGTGACTGAAACAAATAACGGACTTTTTGAAATTATACAGGTTTTTCATTTTTTATATTTTTCGATTTGTTTGATGATGAATAATTCAATTTTCGGATTTAACCAACATTCCGGATTATTTTAACTATTGAACTGAAGCAAAAGTGAATTTTATTCTTCCCTTAAATGTCCCATCCACCCATTTGGGTTGTGCCGAAGGCCCGTTCAAATCTGTTGAATTAACTTTGTTACGCACAGCAGGAATAACGTTCATCACTGAAATTCCGGTTGGAGGCAAAGTATACAGCAATTTATCCCTTCCGTCGCGTGGTTCATAAATACCGATATAGGAGTCGGGAGTTTCATTAACGATTGAAATTTCGCCCTCGGCAGTACTCAGTACCATCCGGCTCACATTAGCAAAATAACCTTTAAACTCAGGATATTCGAACGATTCGCCGGGTATTGCATCGTTATAATCATTAGCCCATGCATTATATACCGTTCCCTGTAAACGATTCTGCCAAACCCTGTAAGGTCCGTCACCCAACCAGCGCTTTCTGAGTACTTTATCTTCCGGATAGTCGAATTTAATACCCATTAAGTCCACAACCGCACTAAAATTATAGCTGTAATCGAGTGTAAGTGACCCATCGGGAGCTATGGTCCAGACAGCCTTATCCAGATTACCAAGCCTGTAACCGGCCGTCACCACCAGATTGTTGTTCTCTGTTTTTGTTTCAAAACCAACAAAATGTGCAGCATCCTTAAATTCAGTATAGGTACGGTCCTTCAATTTTGCCTGTTCGTCGTCATGATTATAAAACTGATCGAGCGATCGGTCGGCACGCCGGGCAGCAACGAAACGCGGACCGTTTGAAAAACTGATAACATTTCCGTTTGAAATAATCTTTTTCAGTTCACCATCAATTGTGCTGAACGAAAATTCATTTTTACCAGCATTAACAATCAGAAATTCACCAGTTTTACTGACAACAGGAACCACGCCTGCTACTGACTTATCGGGAAAAACAACCGGCAATCTGAACGACCACTGCCAGAGTTCTTCACCATTTCCGTCAACGACGGAGAGATACAGCACTTCAGCCTGAGGATTTACTGAAGTATTCAGATTTAACTTCCCGGTGGAATGAGCCGGAATATCAACGTTCTTAATTTCACCCTGTTGAAGTATTTCGGATACAGGTTCCTGTGTGTTCGTACTCCTGAATCTGACCTGTTTCCATATAAAACGACATGATGTAGTATTCAGAAAATCGTATCTGTTTTCAATCGTGAAAACTCCGTTAAAGTTTCGATCAATATTTTTTTCCATCACCTGAACGGGTGACCATATTTGTTTGACTGTATAAAAACTACCTTCTTTCTCGTGATGCGGACCGACAATACCATCGGCAGCCCAGTTGCCCTGGTTATCAATCATACCATTCATATCGACACGTTTCACCCCTTCGTCGGCAAGTACCCATAGGAATCCTCCGGCACAGCGTGGATGTTTTTGCATCATTTCCCAGTAATCGTGCAATCCGGCTCCGTGACCACCATCGTACAATCCGTGTAAAAATTCGGTCGGCATAAAAATCTCCGGCTTTCGCAGGTAGTCCTGTGTTTCGCCATAAGAGCGATAATGCATGGTTTCAAAGCCGCCAAAATTTCCCTGCGGATGAATTACAGGTCGGTTTTGCAGGTCGTATTTCCGGAATTCATTGTCTAATTCAGTATTCCATCCACCCTCATTCCCATTGCTCCACCAGATAATGCAGGGGTGATTCACATCACGTTCCACCATTTCTTTGACCAATTTCACTCCGGTGACAGTATCATATTTACCATGCCAGCCACCAAGTTCATTTTCGACATATAACCCGAGAGAGTCGCAGGCATCAAGAAACTCAGGGTCAGGCGGATAGTGCGACAGTCGTACTGCATTCATATTCATGCTTTTTATCAACAGTACATCTTCGATATTCAATGCTTTGGAAAGCGTTCGTCCGCTTTCGGGACGGAAACTGTGACGGTTGATGCCGCGAATTTTAATTTTCACACCATTCAGGTACAGACCATCGCCGGGGCGGACTTCAATCATACGAAACCCGAATTGATCATTGATAGTATGCAAGATTGAACCATCATTTGAACACAACGAAACTTTTGCAGTATAACGCACCGGTGTTTCGGCAGTCCACAGGCGCGGATTCAGGACTTTCAGGTCAAACTCCGACCGGTCGCTGCCTTTTTTTACGGGGTACCTGCCGGCAGCAATGATTCTGCCTTCTGTATCAGATAATTCGAGTTGGAAATTTGCGTCGTCCACAGCACGGTTAAGACTACAGATTGCTGTGAAATGCCCATCGGCCCGGGCATCGATGGTCAACTGAGAAATATGCACAGCAGGTTTTATCTCGAGAAATACAGGCCTGAAGATTCCGCCGAAATTCCAGTAATCGGCTCTACGTTCAGCCAGATTAACCGAAGCGTTGGTACTTTCTTTGCTCACATTCACTTCCAGCAGATTTTTTTTACCATATTTTAATCTCCCGGAAATATTATATGAGAATCTGTAAAATGCTCCCTGATGAATTTCGCCGGCTTTCTGTCCGTTAATTTTCACTTCGGTATCGGTCATCGAAGCTTCAAAAACGATGTAAACCTGTTTACCTCTCCAGTTTTCAGGCACATTAAATTCGTATTTGTACATGCCTTTTTCATTGGCCACACCTTCGGGAAAAGCTTTACCATAAAATTTCATTCCATATTGGTATTGCCCGAAACCCTGTAATTCCCAGCAGGATGGCACTGCAATTTTAGTCCATTTCCCTGCATTCATGCCTTCATTACAATAAAAATCCCACAGTTTAGCATCATCGCTTCCGCGACCCGAAAGATAAATGCGCTCAGTCTGCGTGCCACGGTTTTGTGCTTTTACGATGGTAAAAAATACTAAAACGAAAGTAATCAGAATAATAATTTTCGATTGATTCATATTGTGTGTATTTGGCAGTTAATCTCGTTTTTGAGACGGAAAAACAATGTGTTTGTACCCGCAGAATCTAACTAATCCATCATTTTTCGTTACAATTTGAAAGACATTTCATGGCGGTGAAGCATTTGCGATTGAAAATTTTTTACTGAATATTTTGTGCCTTCAATGATTACAGATATGATTATCAGAACTATCTGATTTTTCAACCGGAAGTATGAAGTAATTTTTCATTATTAAAGAACCAAATTGACAGAAAAACGTTAATTTTGACGTATACTAATTTTTAACGAACCAAATATGCAACTTCAGGAAGTTTTGAATTTTCGCCGTTCAGTGCGCAATTTTTCTTCAGATCAGGTACCCGAAATTGAAAAAGTAAAAAATTGTATTGAGCTGGCAACACTTGCGCCAAACAGTTCGAACATGCAACTCTGGGAATTTCATCACATTACCAACAAAGAAATGATTCAGAAACTCGCTCAGGCATGTTTAGGCCAGAGTGCCGTTTCAACTTCAAATCAGGTGGTGGTATTTGTTACACGTCAGGATTTATATCGCCGGCGTTCACGGCAGGTGCTGGAATTTGAGACGGAAAACATCAGACGGAACAGCCCTGCCGATCGACAGGAAAAGCGAACAAAGGACATTAAAATTTATTACGGTAAAATGATGCCTTTTCTTTACGCACGTTTCTTTGGTTTAGCGGGAATTTTTCGAAAAATATTAACTAAAACGGTAAGCCTTTTCCGACCTATGTTTACCGAAACGTCCGAATGCGACCAGCGCGTTGTTGTTCACAAGACCTGTGCATTAGCTGCACAGACTTTTATGATTGCTATGGCTAACGAAGGCTACGACACCTGTCCGCTCGAAGGTTTCGACAGCAAACGTGTCAAAAAACTGCTGCATCTGCCACACGGAGCAGAAATCAACATGGTCATCCCCTGCGGAATCCGCAACGGCAACAAAGGCATAAGGGGTGAAAGATTCAGGGTACCATTCGACGAGGTGTACAAACAACATTAAACAGGCCGGCAATCACTGATTTTTCAGGGATTTCAATCACAAAAATCCTTTTCGTCAGTTATTTCGAAGCTATATCATTATACAACGATTGAATCATGGCTTCGGCTTTTAATTTGTTTTTATCTTTGATCCCGCTGTTCAGAAATACTTTTCCGGCTTCGTAATCGTACACATATTCATTGTCGGGTGTGACCATCCCGAATCCGTTCTGAAAGGTAAAAAATCCAAAATGAGGTGAACGGGGGTTGAATATATTTTTGCTATATCTGAAATCGGGATGATCGATACCAAGCTGACTCAGCAGTGTGGCGGAAATGTCAATCTGAGATGCATAAGTATCAACTTTAAAGTGAGATTTCAATGCTCCGCCAACAATTAATAAAGGAATCTTATAGCGGTTTACCGAGCGGTTATCAATTCCGTAGGGATATCTCATGGCATGATCGGGAACCATAACTACTATGGTATTTTTCCATAGCTCAAGCTTTTTGAGCCGATCGATAAAATCGCCGAGACAACTATCTGTATACGCAACCGAATTGAGATAAGGATCCTTCAGTTTCCCCCGATATGGTACATCAAAGGGATCGTGGCTGCTCAAAGTCTGAATAATTTTCAGAAATGGTTTTTTTTGCTGTTTTTCAATTTCATTGTACAAGCGATTGAATACCAAATGGTCGGGTACTCCCCATTTGGTAGTGGACTCATCAGCCCTAAAACTGATATCCTCGACAATATTATCAAAACCACAAACCTTGAGATACGAACGCATACTTGTAAAGTCGGCATCTCCGCCATACAGGTACTGAAGCTGATAGCCTGCTTTTCTCATCGACATGGGAAACGACGGAAGCTGCTGTATTTTTCGCGGGTATTTCATTATTGAAGTATTGGGCTGTGCGGGAAAACCACTTAAAACCGATACCAGCCCACGGTCGGTTCGGAAACTGTTGGCATAGAAATTTGAAAAAAGCACCGATTCTTCACACAAACTATCGAGCCGGACAGCCACTCCTTTCATCCCGCCCAGTTCACTGATGTCGAGCGACATAAAACTCTCAAGCACCATCACTATGACATTGGGTTTTTCGACAGAGAACAAGGCCGGTATACTATCAGTTGACCCTCTATCGGTCAATGTACTGAAAATTTCATCCGCTTTTTCATTGCTCATAAAACGGTATTGTTTGTCGAATTTCTGTTCAAGAAACAAAGATTCGAATAAGCTGAACATTGGATTGACAGCAGCATGATTCAATAAAATATGATTACTGAAATAAACTTTGCCCACATTCATGGTCGATTCTTTAACACCTCCGCGAATCGGAAGAAAAAGCAAAATAACTTCGAACAAAACCACAAATGAAGCACCTAATCTGTGTTTAACCTGAATATCGGCTTTTTTACCTACAATTAAAACTGTACTGAACAGAAGATAAAGCAAATAACTAATAAAAAAGACAGCTGCCAGACCACCCAGATTCACTAACCAGCTACTGCTTGCCAATGCATTTGCCGGTGATTTCAGATAAAATAAGGGCGTTGAATCGAGCCTGAAACCCCAGTATTTGTACAAAATCAGGTCGACAACAAAAACAGTTGAGATTAGGAACGATATGAAAACATAATAAACAATCGAAATACGTCTTATCAGTTTATTGTTCAACCAATACGAAGCGATGATGATAAAACCGGGAATGATGGAAAAGTAGCCGGCAATTGAGGCGTCGTGCTGAAGTCCGTAATACAGCACTTTAATATAGTCAATCAACTTATAATCAGCATATAAATCGAAATAATACAACATGAAAATAATTTTCTGCAACACGAAAACTGCTATAAAAAGCAGAAAACCAACGAACAACAAAAGCAATTTATTTTTTTTCATGTAGTTCTGAGTTGAATTGAGGTGAATAAAATGCAAAACTAAATATTAAAATTGAAAAATCTCCCGAAAGTTATCAGGCTGAAAAATAACGTACAAAAAAAGCTGCCTTTAACAAGACAGCTTAATTAATTTCATGTAGTGGAGATTACCGGACTCGAACCGGTCACCTCGACACTGCCAGTGTCGCGCTCTAGCCAGATGAGCTAAACCCCCGAAACATGATTTTGAAATTGCGCTGCAAAGATAAGGAAGTTTTGGAAATTATATGTACATTTGCTCAGAAATTTTTAAATTTCTAAAAACAGCACAACAGACAAAGTATTGTCAATATAGTTTTTAACGCGCTGACATACTGTCCGTTATTTTCAAAACATTAAAATTTTTCAAATAAAATGTTGATTTTCAATACCACCTATAAAGTTTCGGGCAGTCAGAATGATAACTGGCTGAACTGGATCAGGGAGCACCACATTCCATTCATGTTATCGAGTGGCGATTTCAGCAAACCTCAAACAACCAAAATTGTTGGAAGCGAGGACAACGAAGGAATTTCCTATTCGGTTCAGTTTCATATTTGCGATATGCCTGCCCTTATTCAATGGCACAAAGAATTTGCCACTACCTTTCAGAACAGTTGCAAAGCAGCATTCGGAGAGGAAGTCAGCTTCTTTTCGACGGTGCTTGAGATCATAGAATGACATGGAAAAAGAAACGATAATTCTGGGCATTGACCCCGGCACGACCATTATGGGTTACGGACTGCTGAAAGTGACGGGCAATAAAACAGAACTAATTGCAATGGGTGTACTTGATTTGAAGAAATACAAAGATCATTACCTGAAATTACAACGGATTTTTGCACGAACGCTTTCGTTGATCGACGAATTTCATCCCGATTGCCTGGCTATCGAAGCACCTTTTTTTGGTAAAAATGTACAGTCGATGCTAAAACTCGGCAGGGCACAGGGTGTTGCCATGTCGGCAGCTTTGTACCGCGATTTACCAATCACCGAATATGCTCCGCTGAAAATAAAAATGGCTATCACCGGAAACGGAAACGCTTCGAAAGAACAGGTTGCCGATATGCTTCGTCGTTTTCTGAATATTCCTGCCGAAAATATGCTTCCTCAGCTCGATGCTACCGATGGACTGGCTGCAGCTTACTGTCATTTCCTGCAATCGGGGAAACCGGGAGCTAATAAAATTTACTCGGGCTGGAAAGACTATATCGCAAAACATCCGGAGAAAAAGAAATAATTTTTCAATGCGGAAATGTACAAAAGTGCTGTATGTCAGTAAAATCGGATGACTGATAAATAGTAAATGCTAATTAAAAAAAAACAGTAAATATGAAAATTCTTTCCATTAACCCCGGCTCTACATCGACAAAAATTGCAGTTTATGAAGATGAAAACATTATCAGCCTGCATACCATCCGCCATTCGGTAGAGGAACTTTCGCAGTTTGCGAGCATTTACGATCAATACGAATTTCGCAAAAATATAATTATCAAGAGATTAGCTGACGACGATTTTGATTTAAACGAGCTTTCGGCAGTCGTGGGACGTGGTGGTTTGATGCGTCCGATTGAATCGGGTGTTTACGAAGTTTGTCCCAAAATGCTCGAAGATTTAAAGAAAGGCGGCGAACATGCAAGCAGTCTGGGTGCTTTTCTGGCGGGTGAAATTGCCGGCCAGCTTCCCCATTGCAGGGCATTTATCACTGACCCGGTCACTGTCGACGAACTGAGTGATGTTGCCCGTATCAGCGGATTACCTCAGTTTCCGCGCCGCTCTACTTTTCACGCGCTTAACCACAAGGCTACCGGACGGAAATATGCTACTTCACTCGGCACCAGCTACGAAAAACTGAATCTGGTGATAGCACATTTAGGTGGAGGAGTTTCAGTTGCTGCCCACAAATACGGAAGAGTGGTGGACACCAATCAGGCCCTGGATGGCTTCGGTCCTTTTTCGCCCGAAAGATCGGGAACCATCGATGCAGGTGAACTTGTAAAAAGCTGTTTTGAAGGGAAATACAGCAGAGAAGAGCTCGGAAAAATGTTGGTCGGCAAGGGTGGTTTGATGGCTCATCTGGGCACTAATGATGTAAAAACTATCATTGACCGGATTGCCGGAGGAGATTTAACGGCAAAATTAGTACTCGAAGCGATGGCTTACAACATTGCAAAGGAAATTGCAGCCATGCTGGCCGTTCTCGAAGGAAAAGCCGATGCCGTGATTCTTACCGGAGGCATTGCCAACAGCCAGTTTGTGGTGAATATCATAAAAAAAATGGTCTCACCTCTTGCTCATCTTGTGGTTTATCCGGGCGAGGATGAAATGGAAGCGTTAGCCATGGCCGGTTTAAGAGTTTTGAGAGGAGAAGAAGTTAAGCAGTATTGAAGTTAGTGAAGTTAGTGAAGTTAGTGAAGTTAGTGAAGTTAGTGAAGTTAGTGAAGTTATTGAAGTTATTGAAGTTAGTGAAGTTAGTGAAGTTAGGAAGTTATTGTAGTTATTGTAGTTATTGAAGTTATTGGAGTTAGTGAAGTTATTGGAGTTATTGGAGTTATTGAAGTTAGTGAAGTTATTGAAGTTTTTGGAGTTATTGTAGTTATTAAAGTTATTGGAGTTATTGTAGTTATTGTAGTTATTGAGGTTATTGAGGTTATTGAGGTTATTGAGGTTATAAAAGTTATTGTAGTTATTGAAGTTATTGAAGTTATTGAAGTTAGGAAGTTATTGGAGTTATTGGAGTTATTGGAGTTATTGGAGTTATTGGAGTTATTGGAGTTATTGAGGTTATTGAGGTTATTGAGGTTATTAAAGTTATTGGAGTTATTGGAGTTATTGGAGTTAGGAAGTTATTAAAGTCAGGAAGATACTGAAACGGAGACAGAGAATTTCACAACAAAATATCTGAATTGCATTAATCCTGTTGCAAATGTGCAATTTGCTCCGAATCGTTTTGAAAAATTTTCTTATCTTTGTGCAATTGATAGATATAACTGACAAATAATCACTATACAATGGAAATACAATCCCTCTGCAAACTAAAATCGAAATTTGTCGCCCGTGAAGTGGGTGATGAGCTGATTATTGTGCCTCTCAGTGCTAATGTGGCTCAAATGAATGAGTTATTCACCCTTAACGAAACCGCAAAAATCCTGTGGGATCATCTGGACGAAAACAGTACTTTCGAAAGCCTGCTCCGGGTCATCACCGACAATTTTGACATCGACACAACTACAGCCTCAAAAGACATTGAATTGTTTTTGAATAAATTAGACGGTTTACTGAAAAAATAATCACTTTAATTATGCCCGCGAGACCCAACAGCATCTGTATCAGCATCGCCGAATTCAAAATTGAACTTTTTTCAGAACAAAAAATCGATCTCGAAGAAGGTTATCTTCCTTTTATTGATACAAATGATTCGAAAGTTGCCGACTTTAGTATTGAATGTATCGAAGGCTTACCGGTTGAGCTTTTCAATTCTGATAAGCTGGTTTTCGAAGCTGAAAACGAAGCACAAAAATTCTATTCAGTCTACAAACACGATCAGGGACATGGCTTTTATATTTACAATCAGCAGACAGTGAATGATATACAGCAAATAGCTGTACTTGACGGAAGTTTCTGTAACTGGAAAATTTATGCTGAGCGCAGAAATGGGATTTTCATGCCTTTGAGATACCCGATGGGACCCATCATCATGCATTACATGACTCTGAAATCCAACGCAGTACTCATGCACGCCTCATCGGCTTTCGATGGTACAAAAGCCCGTCTGTTTTCAGGTTTTTCGGGTGCCGGTAAAAGTACCATCTCGATGTTATGGGCAAAAGCCGGGCATCAGATTATCAATGACGATCGCCTGATTATCCGCAAATTAGAAGACGGATTTTATGTGTACAATACACCAATGTATTATCAGGATCAACCTAAAAAAGCGCCGCTGAGTTCTGTCTTTCTGATCAGCCATTCGCCCGTAAATAAAATCAAACAACTGAACGGTGCAGTTGCCGTCAGTAAAGTCATGGCATTCAGCATTCAGAACAATTACGACCGGCAGTTTATACAAAGTCGCATCGACCTTTTTGCTGAATTATGTTCAAAAGTTTCGGTGTATGAATTGGGTTTTGTCCCCGACGAAAATGTGGTTAAATTCGTGTTGAACCATGAAGCAGGTGAAAATAAATAACCGTGTAATCGTTGATTTTGCTGAATCTATTCTCGATAACGATCAGAATGTCAGCATAAAGATGAAAGGATACAGCATGTATCCCACACTCAGACCCGGCGACATTGGCGTGATCGAACATTGTGCTACTGAAACTCTGAAAACAGGCGATATTATAGTTTTTAAAGCGGGCGGACATCTGGTGGCCCATCGCCTGATTGCGATAAGGAAAGAAAATAACCATTTTCTGTTTACTGCCAAAGGAGATAAAAATTCGTTTTCCGATCCGGAATTTTCTGATGAAATGCTCGTTGGAAGAATTAAAGAAATTCAGAGAAAAGGGACAAAAATCAGCACCAATGCTTTATCAATGAAATGGAATCGCTTTCTGAGCTTGCGTTTTCCGCTGATTTCAGCGTCTTTCCGAAATTTAATGACCGGCATTCAGTTTCGTATCGGATCCATCAAAACAGGCTATCAATCTTTAAAAAGTAATGTTTCGAAAATTTCGAAAGGTTCGGGTAAACTTTTCGGAATCAATGCCTTTATTTCCGTACTTCAGGGTGTAATTCCGTTTGTCATTATCGTACTGATAAAACTGCTGGTCGATGCACTGTCCGCATCAAACTTTGAAAATGCTTCAGGTCAGGCTTATTACGCCGGTATGCTTATCCTGACCGCATTGGTTTTCCTGTTGAATGCGCTGCTCATTGAACTCAGATCGTATTATTCCGAACGAATGTCGCAGTCTGTTTCGCGGCATATCTACTCCATTCTGCACGCCAAACATGGTGTACTTGACCTCTCCAATTATGAAAATCCGAAGCAACAGGACAGCATGCACCGGGCTGTGCAGGAAGCTTCATTCCGCCCGGTAAAAATTCTGAATGCCCTGCTTACAGGTATTAAATCAGTAGCCTCTGTGCTTTTTCTTATCGGTATGTTTATCAGTATTCGCTGGTACCTGGTACTTATATTGATAATTGCCGTTTTACCGGATGTTTATGTACGACTGAAATATTCCCGCAAACTATACAAATTAAAGGATTCACAAAGCACCAAAGAACGTGAAATGTATTATTACAACCGTATACTTACAGGATTTCCGTTTGCCAAAGAATTAAAACTTTTCGGTTTTTCGGGTTTCTTTCAGCAAAGGTTCAACAGCACTCAGGATCAACTCTTCGACGAAAAAATTAAACTTCGAAGGTCCGAATTACAAATGAATTTTTTCTCTCAATCTTTCGCCGTAATGCTTATTTTTGTCAGTCTGGGCTTTATTTCATTTCTTAAAGTCAATGGTGCGATTTCGATTGGTACGGTGGTTTTATTCTTTTTTGCTTTCCAGAGAGCCTATTCGGTACTCAACGATTTTTTCCGTTCATTTACTCAAATCGTCGAAGACAATACTTTTCTGAAGGATTTTATTCAATTTCTTGAATTACCCGAACGAACGCTGAATGTATCACCAACCGGGGAATTTTCGTTACAACACGAAATCCGTTTCAAAAATGTCAGTTTTCGCTACGAAGCAAGTAAGCGCAACGCTCTGACAGATATCAATCTGGTAATTCCGGCCGGGAAAAAAGTAGCATTTGTCGGTGAGAACGGTTCGGGAAAAACTACTTTGATAAAATTGCTTTGCGGTTTCTACGAAGCCAATCAGGGCCAAATCATTTTCGACGGAATTTCCATCGAAAAATTAGGTCAAAAGCTGATAACCGAAAATATAACAGCTGTTTTTCAGGACTTTGCTTTGTATAACATTGCCGCCTACCAGAATCTGGCTTTAGGTAACATAAAAGCCGAACCCGACCCTGAAAAAATTAAACAAGCTGCCCGCGATGCTGACATTGACGAATTGCTTACAAGGTTACCCGATGGTTATAATACCCTGTTGGGCAATCTGTTCAAAAGCGGCGAAGAACTCAGTATCGGTCAGTGGCAAAAAATAGCTATTGCAAGAGCATTTTATCGCGATGCACCACTGCTGTTGATGGACGAACCCTCGAGTGCCCTTGATGCAGCATCAGAATTGCAAATTATCAATAGTTTAAAAAAACTATCGCAAAACAAAACGGCGGTCATCGTAAGTCACAGGCTCTCAACCGTTCAATGGGTCGACCTCATATATATGTTTCACGAAGGCAAAGTGGTTGAATCGGGTACTCACGAAGAACTACTGGCACTGAAAGGAAAATATTATGAACTTTTCCAGACTGCCAATACGATTGCGTAACTGATTCAACTGTTCCTGACAACACAGTTTCGGCCATATATATTTTTAATTATCAAATAATTAATCAACAATAATCAGGACAAAAAATATTATTTTTTTCTGATTTTTTAATCACAATTCATTACGATAATAAGGAGCTTTATGGCTTTTATTGAATCAACCAAACCGGCTGAGTGGAAATGCTGAATAACTCTGTTTGGCTGTTTATGTTTTTTGCGTAAATTTGCGCTTTAATTTCGATGATAATTAATTTTTTTTAAAATAATGAAAAGAAGAGTCAGGGTGCGGTTTGCACCGAGTCCTACCGGACCTTTACATATCGGCGGAGTTCGTACCGCATTATATAATTTTTTGTTTGCACGTCAGCACGACGGCGATATGCTGCTACGTATCGAAGACACTGATTCAGCACGTTTTGTCCCCGGTGCCGAGGAATACATAGTTGAAGCGTTGAACTGGCTCGGTATCACCATCGACGAAGGTATCGGCGCCGCTCCCGACGCGAAAAACACTCATGCTCCATATCGGCAAAGCGAAAGAAAAGCCATTTATCGCAAATATGTCGACCAGTTGTTAGCAGCAGGTTTGGCTTATATTGCTTTCGACACTCCGCTTGAACTCGAAACCAAACGCGCCGAAATACCTAATTTTCAGTACGACGCCAAAACACGTCATCTGATGTGTAATTCGCTGACACTGAATGCAGGAGAAGTCAAAACCCGCATTGAGAATGGTGAACAATATGTTGTGCGAATCAAAATTGAACCAAATCAGGAAATCAAAGTTCAGGATTTGATACGTGGCGAAGTGATTGTCAACTCATCGGTCATCGACGATAAGGTACTTTTCAAATCATCCGATCAATTGCCCACTTATCACATGGCAAATGTTGTTGACGATTATCTGATGGAGATTTCACATGTCATCAGGGGTGAAGAATGGTTGCCATCGGCGCCGCTGCATGTATTGTTGTACAGATATTTAGGCTGGAGTGAAGCCATGCCTGAGTTTGCACATTTACCCCTGTTGCTTAAACCCGACGGAAACGGTAAACTCAGTAAACGGGATGGTGACCGCCTTGGTTTCCCTGTATTTCCGCTCAACTGGAAAGACCGCAAGGGTGATGATACTTTCTCCGGCTATCGCGAAGCAGGATATTTTCCGGATGCAGTGGTTAACTTTCTTGCCCTTTTAGGTTGGAACCCGGGTACAGAGCAGGAAATTTTTTCGATGCAGGAATTAATTGATGCATTCTCACTCGAAAGGGTAAGTAAAAGCGGAGCAAAATTCGATTATGAAAAAGGTAAATGGTTCAACCACAAATACCTGCAAAACAAACCAATAGAAGAACTTGCCGATTTATTCCAACACGAGCTGATTGAAAAAGACATCGTTGAAGATTCGGAGAAAGTAATGAAGATTGTCGATTTGGTACGCGACAGAGCGGATTTTATATCGGATTTGTGGAATCAGTCGTCCTACTTTTTTGTTGCACCAACTACTTACGACGAAAAAACTGTAAAAAAACGCTGGAAGGCAGATACCCCTGCACAACTGACTGAACTGATAACCGTGCTCGAAAGCATAGATGATTTCAGCCCTGAGAATAGTGAAAACATTGTTAAAGAATGGATTACAATCAAAGAATACTCACTTGGAGCTGTAATGAATGCCCTCCGTTTGGCCCTGGTAGGCGAAGGTAAAGGACCTCATATTTTCGATATCACGTCCATTATCGGGAAAGAAGAAACCATTGAACGGATAAAAAAATCAATCAGGGAAATAATAGTCTGACGTACTGAAATTCATTAACAGTCAGGCAGGTAATTGTATTTAACATTATAACTTACCTGACAGGCATCAACAGACCTGACAGAAATAAGCTGAATCGACACTAAGAGCAAAATTCTGTAATTCCAACAAAAAAAAGAACGGGCAACCGTAACGATAAAAAACATGCAACAACGCCATACCGATCCACGTCGATATTTTAATGAACAGGCCAGCTCGACTGGCAAACACATAATTCCGTTCATCGAAAACGTGAGAAAAATCGAAGCAGGTATGAACGTACTCGAAATCGGGTGTGGCGAAGCCGGAAATTTAATGCCCTTCCTCGAAAAGGGCTGTTTTTGTACGGGAGTGGATTACAGTACCCCGAAAATTGAAAAAGGAAAATCGTTTTATGCAGAACATCCAAATGCAGAAAAAATCTGCCTGATAAGCGACGACATCTACAACACCAAAGAATTTGAGGCAAAGTTCGACATTATTATCCTTAAAGATGTGATTGAACATATTCATGATCAGGACAAATTTATGGGACTCATGAAAAACCTGATGGCACCTGATGGTATTGTATTCTTTGCATTCCCTCCCTGGCAAAATCCTTTCGGTGGTCATCAACAGATCTGCGAGAATAAACTTCTTGCTTTGTTGCCTTATTATCATTTACTGCCGGCTAAAATGTACAGGGCATTTCTTGGATTAATGGGCGAAAGTAAAGCCAAAATCAGTAGTTTGATGGAAATTAAGGAAACCGGAATCAGTATCGAACGTTTTGAAAAAACTTATCAGAAAAACGGATATGTGAAATTGCAAAAAACACTATATTTCATTAATCCGAATTACGACATTAAATTTGGATTGAAACCGCGTAAATTAACAGCTCTTTTTGCCGGGTTACCTGTTGTGCGTAATTTTTTATGTACCTGCGGTTATTACCTGATAGCTCAAAATAAATAATAAGCAGATATGAAAAGGGTGCTGATAGTAACATATTACTGGATTCCGAGTGGTGGTGCCGGTGTACAAAGATGGGTAAAATTCACCAAATACCTCCGCAATTTCGGCTGGGAACCGGTTATTTATACTCCCGAAAATCCGGAATATCCATCCATCGATTACTCGTTCGAAAAGGACATCCCAAAGGACATTGAAGTTATCAAATCGCCGATATGGGAACCGTATAACGTATATCGCCGTCTAACCGGCAAAAAGGGGGAAGCCATCAATGCCGGATTTATTTCCGAAAATAAAAAACAGAGCCTGAAGGACAAACTATCCATCCGGATTCGGGGCAATTTTCTGATACCCGATCCTCGAAGGTTCTGGATTAAACCATCGGTAAAACTGCTTTCGGAATACCTGAAAACTCATCCGGTCGATGCAATAGTAACCACAGGTCCGCCCCACTCAATGCACATGATAGGAAAAGGCATTAAAAAGAGATTTCCGGGTCTGCCCTGGCTGGCTGATTTTCGGGATCCATGGACGAATATCGACTTTTATAAAGATTTGAATTTATCGAAAACGGCTGATTATATTCATCATAAAATGGAAAAATCAGTAATATCGCTTGCCGATGCCGTCGTTGTGGTTTCGGATGGGATGAAAGCCGGATACGAAGCTATGGGATCAAAAAAAGTACGGGTAATTTCCAACGGGTTCGACACTTCAGACACCGGCGAACTAAATATAGTAATGGACGAAAAATTCAGCATATCTCACATTGGTACACTGAATGCAGCCCGAAATCCACGTACACTATGGAAAGTTTTAAGTGAATTATGTGCCTCAAACGAAGAATTCAGGAATGATCTGGAAATTCAACTGGTAGGAAAAGTAGACTATTCGGTACTCGAAGACATACAGAACTCAGGACTGACCACACATCTGAAGAAAATTGATTATCTGTCACATTCAGAAGCCATTCAACGTCAGCAATCTTCACAGATATTGCTTTTACTGATCAATAATTCGGAAAACGCAAAAGGAATTCTGACCGGAAAATTTTATGAATATCTGGCTGCCCATCGACCGATACTCGCAGTTGGCCCGACAGATGGGGATGCATCAAAAGTACTTTTATCTACAGGTGCGGGCAAAATCGTTGACTTCAACAATGAAATAAAAACAAAAGAAGTTGTACTTGAATATTATAAATTATATAAAAGCGCTGAATTAAAAACAGTAGCTTCCTCTGTCGAACAATACTCCAGGCGTTCACTCACAGGAGAATTAGCTGAATTGTTAAACACATTATGAAAAAAATTATAACCATAGTCGGGGCACGTCCGCAGTTTGTAAAAGCCGCCACCCTGAGCCGTCAGTTTCAGTTACAAGGCATAAGCGAAAAAATAATACATACCGGTCAGCACTTTGACGCCAACATGTCGGATGTTTTTTTTAAAGAAATGGACATTCCGAAACCGGCATATCAGCTGGATATTCACGGACTTCAACATGGCGCAATGACCGGAAGAATGCTCGAAGGCATTGAGAAAATACTGTTGACCGAAAAGCCCGACGGAGTATTGGTGTATGGCGATACTAACTCAACACTTGCAGGCGCACTTGCAGCATCTAAGCTGCATATTCCGGTGATTCATGTCGAAGCCGGATTGCGTTCGTTCAACATGGAGATGCCTGAGGAAATCAACAGGATTTTGACAGATCGAATATCAAATCTGCTTTTTTGCCCCACCGAAACAGCAGTCAATAATCTGAAACGCGAAGGATTTGAAACAATGCCGGTCGAAATTTGCAAAAACGGTGATGTAATGCAGGATGCCGCCATCTATTATGCCGAAAGAGCTCAGTTAAAATCAGATATCCTTAGAAAAACCGGATTGAACAGATTTATATTAGCGACTATCCACAGGCAGGAAAACACCGACAATCCTGAACATCTTAAAAATATTATTGATGGATTGAATGATATCAACAGGGAATTTCCGGTGCTTGTGCCTATGCATCCGCGCACACGGAACATTCTTGCACAAAATTTTCAGTTGCCCGACTTCACCATTATCGATCCGGTAGGTTATTTCGACATGATTATGCTGCTTAAAAACTGCGGGTTGGTTATTACTGACAGTGGTGGCGTACAAAAAGAAGCATTCTTTTTCGGAAAACACTGCATCACCCTGCGTGAACAAACAGAATGGGTAGAGTTGGTCGATAATGGTTATAATCTTTTAGTTGGCACTGATATTGAGAAACTTAAAAATGCTTTCCTTCATTTTAAATCGAAGAAATCTGATTTTTCTGTCGATTTGTACGGCAAAGGAAAAGCTGCCGAAATTGCCGCACAGACGATTTATAAGTTTTAATGACATAATCTCAAACCAATAAAAAAAACATAAAACAGGAAGATATTCAGACTAAGAATATTTATTCATCGTTTTTTTATTTAAATTTGCCACTCAGTTGGAACACGACCTGAAAAACAATCAAATTACAAAAAAAATCATTCAAATTTAAGAATATGGCTACAACAGTAAAACTTTACAATTACAATTTAAAATCAGTCAGCACCTACCTGTTTGCAGGGATATTTATACTTGGAAATCTTATTCTTCCACAGCTGGCACACCTGGTCCCCAATGGAGGTCCGGCATTGTTACCAATTTACTTTTTCACATTGATAGCCGCTTATAAATACGGATTGAGAGTGGGTTTGCTCACAGCACTTCTTTCGCCGGTTATCAACAGTCTTTTGTTCGGAATGCCGGTATTGGCAATGCTGCCTGTCATTCTGGTAAAATCAGCTTTGCTGGCCACAGCCGCCTCCTTTGCTGCCAATTATTTTGCCCGTGTAAGTTTTTGGGGAATTCTATTATCAATCGCTTTTTATCAAATCATTGGTAGCGGAATTGAATGGATGATTCTGCAGAATTTTAACGCTGCAGTACAAGACATTACCTTAGGTTTTCCGGGCATATTGATTCAGCTTGCGGGAGGTTATTTATTACTCAAAACAATTGCCAGAGTATAAAGGCTCTGTTTTTCTGACACCTTAGAAATGAATCAGCACACATTTTCGGAAGTAATGGAACGTTTTGTCAATATCGAAATTGACGAAAAATTTGATTTGATTGTAGCAATAGCCAATGGAGGAATTGTACCTGCAGGTATTATCAACCAACGGTTAAAATGCGAATTTCATACCATCAAAATCAATTTGAGGGACGAAAATCAACAACCCTTATTCGATGAGCCAAGGTTGTTGAGTCCGGTTGATTTTGATTTCAAAGACAAAAAAATACTGCTCGTTGATGACAGGATTAAAACAGGTTCGACCATCAAACTGGCAAAAGAAATTTTAAAGGAGGCAAAACTTATCAAAACTTTTGCGGTCAACGGAACTGCGGATTATGCGCTTTTTGATGAAAGTTGTTTCCGGTTTCCCTGGATTATCTGAATAAAAAATTCATTATGACATTGATTTTAATGCCATTATAAGACAAATGGTTTTTTTTCATCAAATATAAAAAATATTAGCCTGTTGTTCACCAATCATTTTCAATTAAATTCAACAATACAATGGACAGACGAAGTTTTTTGAGAGCATTAGCCATCACCGGAGCAGCAATGACAATTAAAGAAAGCGGAGCTATGACATTAATGTCGCAACGCATTGGCGGAGCTTCGGCGGCACGGAATTCAGGTGCTTATGACCTGGTTGCGGTGATGGGAGGAAATCCGGCCGAAATGTTTCGGAAAGGGATTGCAGAAATGGGAGGAATGGAACGTTTCGTAAAAAAAGGATTCAAAGTAGTTGTAAAACCAAATATCGGCTGGGATAAAAGGCCTGAACTGGCAAGTAATACAAACCCTGATCTGGTAGCCGAAATCGTTTCGCAATGTTACAAAGCCGGAGCTAAAGAAGTCATAGTTTTTGACCATACCTGCGACGACTGGCGGAAATGTTACGACAACAGCGGAATTGAAAGTGCGGCAAAAGCTGCAGGAGCCAAGGTAATTCCTGCTCACGAATCGTCGTACTATCGTGAAATCAGCCTGCCGAAAGGCGTAAGCCTCAAATCGGCTAAAGTACACGAAGCCATTCTCGATTCGGATGTCTGGATCAATGTACCGGTACTGAAAAACCATGGAGGTGCCAAAATGTCCATTTCAATGAAAAATCACATGGGCATCGTCTGGGATCGGGGCTTCTTCCACAGCCATGATTTACAACAATGTATCGCCGATATTTGTACGCTCGAAAAAGCAGCCGTTCTGAATGTGGTCGATGCCTACCGGTTGATGAAAACCAACGGTCCACGGGGCAAATCCGAATCCGACGTTGTCCTCTCGAAAGGATTATTTATTTCACAGGACATTGTTGCAGTGGATACAGCAGCTACCACTTTCTTCAATCAGGTGCGCGAAATGCCGCTTGAGTCGGTGGGACATTTGGCTAAAGCACAGGCACACAGGCTGGGAACCATGGATATCGACAAACTTAAAGTAAAAAAAATTAAATTATAAATTGTTTCCTACAGGGATAGTCTCCTAAATTATTATGCTACGTAAACTCCGAATCATAATTTCAATCCCGATTTTTGCACTACTCGTGCTTTACTTCGTCGATTTCAGCGGTTTTTTGCCACATTCATTCAGGTACCTGGCTAAAATTCAGTTGATCCCGGCACTTTTGGCTTTGAATTTTGTAATTCTCGGCGGGCTTACACTGCTGACTTTGATTTTTGGCAGAGTTTATTGCTCTGCAATTTGTCCGATGGGGTTTTACCAGGATATTGTCAACCGTTTATCAGGAGTTTTCCGAAAGAAAAAAAGATTTAAATACAGTCGTCCTCTTACTGTCCTGAGATGGTCGTTGGTAGCTGTTACAGTTTTGGCATTTCTGACCGGATTTCACGCGCTGGTAGGATTGCTCGACCCTTACAGTGCTTTCGGACGTATGACGGTTCATGTTTTCAAACCAGCCTATTTAGAAGGAAATAATTTACTTGCAGCAATATTTACACATTTCGGGAATCAAACATTTTACAAGCTCAGCATTTATATCGCCTCTGTTTCTACATTCGTGATAGCGCTTATTACCTTGCTCGCCATTGGTTGGATGGCTGCCGTTAACGGAAGAATATACTGCAACAGCATTTGCCCGGTGGGAACAATACTCGGATTTATCAGTCGTTTTTCATTGCTGAAAATTCGCATTGATGAGCAGCTTTGCAATTCATGTGGTACCTGTGGCCGGAAATGTAAGGCTTCGTGCATCGACACGAAAGCTCATTCCATCGATTACAGCCGGTGTATCAATTGTTTCGATTGCCTCGAAGTATGCACCAAAAATGCCATTAGCTTTAAATATGGTGTCAAAAAAACATCCGTCAATGGAACATCAGAACCCGGAAGTCAGATTGATGCATCCAAACGCCGGTTTTTAATGGCTGCCGGGGTGGTTAGTCTTGCAGCATCGACCAGTTTCGCAGACAGCAAACTACTGAAAGGCAACAGAATAACCGCCAAACGCAAGACTCCGGTCAGTCCTCCGGGGTCGCTGAGTGCTTCGCATTTACTCGAAAAATGCACTTCGTGTCATCTGTGCGTCAGCAAATGTCCGTCCAATGTAATACAACCGGCATTTACCGAATATGGATTATCGGGAATAATGCAACCGGTACTTGGTTTCGAACACGGATTTTGTAATTACGACTGCACCATTTGCTCAGATGTTTGTCCGAGCGGCGCTTTGCTGCCGCTGACTGTAGCTCAGAAACATCAAAACCAAATGGGACAGGTGAAGTTTATTATCGAAAATTGTATCGTTTTTACTGACGGTACCAGCTGCGGTGCCTGTTCCGAACATTGTCCCACTCAGGCAGTAAGCATGGTAGCATATAAAGGTGATCTTACAATACCTCAAACCGATGTAAATATCTGCGTAGGTTGCGGAGGCTGCGAATATGTATGCCCTGCTACACCCAACAAAGCCATTTATGTTGAAGGAATCGGAAAGCACAATAAAATTGAAATTAAAACGGAAAAGAAAGAAGAAGTCAAAGTAGACGACTTCGGATTTTAAAACCTTACAAATAGAACTCTGCTATTAACACTTAAAAAAAACTTAAGATGGAAACTTTAATTATTTTATTTTCGCTCGGCATGCCCGAAATTTTATTAATTGCTTTGGTTGTTTTATTGCTTTTTGGAGGTTCAAAAATTCCTGAATTAATGAGAGGTTTGGGTAAAGGTGTGAGCGAATTTAAGAAAGGAGTAAGAGATGTGGAAAATGAAATCAAAAACTCTGACTCTGAGAAAAAAGAAGGAGAGAAAAATTCATAACGATTAAGTTCTGTCTTTACCCACATCGACCACAAAATGAAATTGTTCGGAAAAACCAATACTCCCCGGGAAGCTACTTTTTGGGATCATCTCGAAGTGCTCAGATGGAGCATTTTACGGGTTCTGGCTTTTGTGGCTGTATTGGTTTTTGTTTTTTTCAGTTTCAGGGATTTTCTTTTCGATGACATTATCTTCCCTCCTTTGAAACCGGATTTTGTCATCTATCGTTTTTTTTGTCAGTTGGGTGAGTGGTTACATATTCCTGATTTATGTCCGGGTGATTTTAAAATTCATCTTGTAAATTATAATCTGTCAGGACAATTCATGGCGCACATCAGCACTGCATTCACAGTAGCGCTGACTTTATCTGTCCCTTATTTATTGTTTGAAATCTGGAAGTTCATTTCTCCGGCTTTGTACCCGAACGAAAAACGAAATATGGGCTGGGTTTTTATTACTTCTTCTGTTTTATTTTATCTTGGTGTTGTAGTAAGTTATTATCTGGTTTTTCCATTGACAATACGTTTTCTGGGCACATACGAGGTTTCGGAACTGGTTCCCAATCAAATTTCGCTTGAATCGTACCTGAACACTCTTAATATCCTGATATTTTCGCTGGGAATTATGTTTGAACTTCCGGTATTGATATATTTTCTTTCGAGAATGGGCCTTGTTTCACGACAGATGCTCCGAAAATTCAGAAAACATGCTGTTGTTGTTATTCTGATTCTTGCTGCCATCATCACGCCCACCACCGACCCCTTCACCATGCTGGTGGTGGCACTTCCTATCTATTTGCTCTACGAATTAAGTATTATGGTAAGCAAACCGCGCAAAGAAACAGTTTGACATCAACCCTCTTCGAGCATTAAATACTCGTCAATTATTCTTCGCACCTGCTGCGGGCTCACACGTCCGTAAACTTTTTCGCCAATAGTGACCACAGGAGCCAGACCGCATGCACCCACACACCTGATGCAGCTCAGACTGAACACACCGTCCTTTGTGGTTTCACCTGTTTTAATATTCAATCTCCTTTTGAATTCTTCGAGTACAAGTTCGCCCCCTCTGACGTAGCACGCAGTACCAAGGCAAACCGAAATCTGATACTTCCCTTTGGGAAGCATTGTAAAAAAAGAGTAGAACGACACAACACCATAAATTTTCGATACCGGAATATGAAGCTCGTGAGCAACCGCCGATTGTAATTCGGCAGGCAGATGGCCAAGCTCATGTTGCAGCTCGTGCAGGATATTGATAAGTTCGTGTTCATCATTCTTATATCGGGCGCAAATACTTTTTACGAGAATTTCTGCGGGTTCAGATAATTGCGTTTTGGTCATATTTTTCGTTTTTTGTTCATTTAAAAATTCATGTAATCAAAAAAAAAGAGGAAAAATAACATAGTCCGGAATGTTCCGGAGTTAATTTCATTCTGCTTTTCTGTTAAAATAATTTGTATGCAGCAATTTATGTGATTTTTCACTCAGCGGTTTTCCCAAAAATTCAGCATACAATTTCAGTATGTCCGGGTTTTCATGTGATTTCCGGATGACTTTGAGCTCATCTTCGGTATATAGTGCGTGCTGACGTTTCATTAAAATATCCGCATTCCCATGATGATAGGGTTGTCCGCCACCTCCTATACAGCCACCGGGACACGACATGATTTCGATGGCATGAAAATGACTTTTCCCCTGTTCAATATCCTCGAGCAACTTACGGGCATTACCGAGACCATGAGCAATTCCAATGTTCAGTTCCAGCCCGTCGAAATCGACGATAGCTTTACGAAAACCTTCCATTCCGCGAAGTTCTTCGAAGTTGATACGTGGCAATGCTTTTCCTGTCTGGATTTCGTAAGCAGTGCGCACAGCAGCTTCGATTACTCCGCCTGTTGTTCCGAACAAAACGCCGGCTCCGGTCGATTGTCCCAAAGGTTCATCAAAATCTTCCTCAGGCAAAGTAGTCAGATCAATATTGCACAACTTGATCAGATGCGCCAGCTCGCGGGTGGTAAGCACAATATCGACATCAGGATTACCATCAACATAAAATTCGTCCCTGCCACGTTCATATTTTTTAGCCACACAGGGCATAATGGAAACAACAATCATGTTTTTACGATCAACTCCCAGCTTTTCGGCTAAATATGTTTTCGCTATTGAACCAAACATTTGCTGTGGCGAACGGGCTGTAGAAGGAATATCAATTAATTCGGGGAACTGATGTTCGAAAAATTTCACCCAGGCGGGGCAACAGGAGGTAAGTATCGGTAATTTTACGGATTTATCTCCCTTCAGAAAGGCATTTAAGCGCTGAAGCAATTCAGTGCCTTCTTCCATTATGGTCAGGTCGGCAGCAAAATCAGTGTCAAACACATAATTGAAGCCTAAACGGCGTAATGCTGCTACCATTTTTCCGGTGACAACGGTTCCGGCCTGATAGCCGAATTCCTCACCCAACGCTGCACGAACCGCCGGTGCTGTCTGAACGACCACCACTTTTTCGCGGTCCGAAATAGCACGTACCACCGAAGTTGTTTCGTCCACTTCGGTAAGTGCACCTGTAGGGCAAACAGCCAGACACTGTCCGCAAAACGTGCATTCAGAATGCATTAAATCTTTTTCGAAAGCAGGTGAAACAACTGAATTAAATCCGCGATGTACGGCCGACAGCACACCCACTGTCTGCACTTCATTACACATCATTTCGCAACGGCGGCACATAATACATTTATCCGGATCGCGGATTATGGCCGGTGAATTATCAATTCGGTATGCCGACTGTTCGCCCTTGCAATGAATTTCACGTATTCCCAACCGGTGTGCCATGCGCTGAAGTTCACAATCACCCGACTTGGCACAGGTCAGACATTCGGCAGGATGATCCGAAAGAATTAATTCGAGCACTGTACGGCGGGCATTGATCACCCTCATCGAATGCGTATTGATCATCATTCCTTCTTCCACTTCTGTACAGCACGAAGGAGTCAGATTTCGGCGACCATTTACTTCAACTACACAAATACGGCATCCTCCCGGCTTGTTTTCGATATTCATATCATGCAATTTCATGTGACAAAGCGTAGGAATATCAATACCGGCCTTTTCGGCAGCTTCAAGTATTGTTGTACCCCGGGGAACCGATACAGTTTTTTGATCTATGGTGATTTTTATCATGATTAGTTAAATTTTTAATTGATAAACATTTGATTCACATCCTGATTTCAGAATTTTTATTCAATCAGTATGGCTTCAAACTTACATTTTGAGTAGCATAAACCGCATTTGATGCATTTATCCTGATGTATGTGATGAATCTTTGATTTCTCACCCGAAATGGCTTCTACGGGACAGTTGCGGAAACAAAGTGTACAACCGGTACATTTATCTTCAATGATTGTAAAATTAATCAGGTCTTTACATTGTTTCGAAGGACATTTTTTTTCTTTTACATGGGCAACATATTCATCATAAAAATTAGTGAGCGTGGACAATACAGGATTTGGCGAACTCTGTCCCAATCCGCAAAGGGAAGTATCTTTGATGACAAGCGATAATGATTTAAGCCGGACAAGATCTTCCATTGTTCCTTCACCACTCGTGATTTTATCTAATTTCTCGTACAATCTTTTATTCCCTATTCTGCAAGGAGCACATTTTCCGCAGGACTCGTCGAGCGTAAATCCGAGGTAAAATTTTGCAATGGAGACCATACAATCATTTTCGTCGAGTACAATCATTCCACCCGATCCCATCATCGAGCCGGCTTCAATCAGATTATCGTAATCGATGGGTGTATCAAGGTACTTTTCGCTCAGGCATCCTCCCGATGGACCACCGGTCTGAACTGCTTTAAACTTTTTCCCATCTTTTATTCCACCGCCAATGTCGTATATTATCTCACGCAATGTTGTCCCCATTGGCACTTCAATCAATCCGACATTATTAATTTTTCCGGCTAATGCAAAAACTTTAGTTCCTTTTGATTTTTCAGTACCAATAGCACTGAACCATTCAGCTCCTTTATTGATAATAACAGGTATATTTGCAAAGGTCTCCACATTATTCACATTGGTGGGCTTACCCATATAACCTTCGACCGAAGGGAAAGGAGGTTTGAAGGTAGGTTCACCACGGCATCCTTCCATCGAATGTATCAATGCGGTTTCTTCACCACAAACAAAGGCACCGGCACCATACCTGATTTCAATTTCGAAATTAAAACCGGTTCCAAGTATATCCCTGCCAAGCAATCCGGTGTCGACTGCCTGTTGTAATGCACGTTTAAGTCGTTTTATGGCCAATGGATATTCGGCTCTGATGTAAATCAACCCTTTGTCGGCACCTATGCAATAACCGCAAATTGCCATTGCCTCGATCACCGAATGCGGATCGCCTTCGAGTATCGATCTGTCCATAAATGCACCCGGATCACCTTCATCGGCATTGCAAACCACATATTTTTGGCTGTTTTCTGACTTCCGGGTTATTTCCCATTTCAGGCCGGTGGGGAAACCGCCTCCTCCCCTGCCTCTTAATCCGGATTTTTTAACAATATCTATTACCTTTTCGGGAGTATATTCGGTAAGACATTTTGCAATGGCCGAATAACCATCGCGGGCAATGTACTCTTCAATATTATCGGGGTCAATCACGCCGCAATTGCGGAGCGCAATACGGAATTGCCGTTTATAAAAATCCATGTCTTTCGACTCGGTTACTCTTTTACGGGTTTCCGGATCGATGTACAACAACCGTTCTACTTTGCGTTGATGAATGATGTGTTCACTAACGATTTCGGCAGCATCGTCAGGCGAAACCTGAACATAGAAGGTTTGATCCGGAAGAATTTTTACAAGCGGTCCTTTCTCACAAAAACCGAAACAGCCGGTAGTTACCACCTGTACTTCGTCGGATAAACCTCTTACAAGTATCTCGCGTTGGAAATTTTTTCGCAGTTGCTCCGACTCCATTGCACGGCAACCTATTCCACCACAAACAAAAATATGCGTTTTGGTCATTTTTAGTATTGATTTTTGGATAATGATTTTTTCTGTAACCGAAAAATTATGAAATTGAAATTGGTTAAAACCGAATCACAAATTGAATGATTTGATTAGTTCTGCCAAATGCATCTTTGACGAAACACGAAACTTAACTGATTTTCGTTTTTAACCTTCCAACGATATTAAACAGTTTTATAACTGGCCGGAATGACTCCATCCACAAATTCGTGATGCAAAATATAACGATCGACAATTTCCTGTGCTTTGGCTGTATTTACAAATCCAAAAACCACCGGTTCTTCGTGCGGTAAAGTGATTTCGACTGTCGGCTCGGCATAGCAATAACTCATACAACCTGTCTGACTGACGATTGCATTGATTTTCTGACGTTTTAGTTCCTGAACAAAATAGTCGTAGGTCTCACGGGCACCTGAAGCGATTCCACAGGTTGCCATGGCTACTTTAATGGTAATTGCATTTTGTTGCGATGATTCATCGCCCGACTTGCGGGAAAGAGCGGATTGTTGCTTTAGTTTTTTAAGGTCGGCAACCGATTTGATTTTTTCCATTACATCTGATTTTAAGGTATCATCCTCTCATTTAACCAACTATGGGTCTCAACTTGAGTAATGTCGTGTGATTTCAACTGTAAAGATGCAAAAAATCTTTGATTAATTAAAGAAAAATTTCTTTAATTTTCAACTTTAACACATGCGAGTTCTGCTGTGGATTCATTATCAACAGTTTGCAAATAAAGTGCAGAGTGAATAATTTTGCAGGTCGTACCTCCAAAAACTAAAACGAATTGGTCTGAAAAAAAAATTTCCTTTATTCTGCAAGTACAAACCCGTTTTTATCAAATTTGTAAACCAGCACTTTATCAAACAAAAGGCTGTCGATTTGTTTCTTTTCCTCGATATTTACAAAATCGGTTAGATGATTGGCTACTTCGATGGCATCAGCTGTCTTCGAAAAAGTAAAAGTCAGATAACTACTTTCAAGCAGTTTTTTCACCCATTCGGGATCTACATTGACATCATCGGACGAAGAAGGCTTCAACCATGCTGAAGATGCCGGCGGAAGAAAACCTGCCGTTGTAATTTTCCAGTCGGTTGAATAAAAGCGGATTACTGAGAGCGGGAAAGGTTTCTGAATCGTGCTGATAACACCAATGAGGGTATCGTTTTGACCGGTTATAAATAATTTCATTTCGAAGCTGTGATTTTTTGTTGTATTCATCACAATGTACTGACCTACAGAATCCACATACAAACCGGAAACATAACTGTCGAATCTGTTTTTTAAACTGTCTTTCCGGTTGAGTTTACTGTATTCGAGCAGTTCGAAGCGATGCTGTTTACTTAACGATGGGAGCAACTTATCGGGCATTGCCATAAAAAAATCAGCTATTTTCTGCGAATATACAATTGATGAAAACACAAACATTAAGGCGACCAGCAAAAATCTTTTGTCTGTTAATCTTTTTTTATTCATTTGATTTCTTTTTAAAAATACCTGTAAACAAATTCCAGTAGTAATTCAGCATACTTCCCACACTATCAAAATCCTCTGTGTAAATGAGGCCCAATCCCTGTGTCGATTTTGCTTCTTTCAGCTGCGCTCTGTCGATGGTGTGACTATAAACTTTAGTCCTGATTTTGCCCGATTCGTTGAGTAAATATTCCAAATCGAAGTCACCAATAAACTTGCTTGCGTTGGTGGAGGTATTAATATTATCATTGCGGTAACCGAATTCACCGTTGAGAATAATGCGTTTGTTCTGATAATTCAGCTGAGCTTTTACTTCATCAGTCTGTAATTCTGACTTTTGCCAATCGAGGCCCAATGAAAGACTATTTGTGTTCAGTGACTTTTGTATCCAGTTGTTGATGTGCGAACTCAATGTCGACACGGCAAATGAAATAGTATTGTTTAAACCCGCATTTGTGACATTATCAGGAGTGTAGAATTTACCCAAAACCAATAAATATGCAATCTGGCGGTTCATCATTTCATCGGTATTGATAATACTCTTCACCCTTTGTTTTACACCTTCATCGCTTAGTGGCAGGTCAATTTCGAACTTAATGGTGGGTTTCATCAAATCGTCGGTAAGGTTAAGTACACAATTTACCGGTACGCTTCCACGGTTCGTGGTTGAAGCGACATCGCTCAGCAAATCGCTGAGGGAAGCATTCAGAGAGTAAAGAGCACGAATATTCACTTTAGCTTCGAAAGGATTACCTGTCCACGAAATAGTACTTCCCTTATCAATTTTAAAATCTTTTCGTATCAGGGTTTGCAGAGTAAACAAATACGAACCTGATTCGATGGTATATGTCCCGAATAATTTTATATCTGAAAATGAATCGAATTGAACCCTCAGATTGCCATTTCCTTTGCCGGTAATAGCATCACCTGCTTTTGGATCGACTATCAATTCAAGTTCCGCATCCGGATTTACATCAAGCCTCATATCGACTTTGACATTGAAATCATTTGTTTTTTTCTTTCTCTGTTCGGTATCTCTGTCAGCGACAGTCCTGTGACTGATATAATTGATAAAACTGTTGTCCAACGCTGACGATGCTCCTCCCATTTGAATATAACATTTGGTTTTGGGTTGCGAAACGGCATTGACAATAATATTTGCTTCTGTCTGATTTCCGAATATATTTACGGTACCCGTAGCATAAGCTTTTCCGAAGAAATAATCATTATCGGTTGAATGTGTATTCATTCCGAGTATTTTCTTTGCATTGATGGTTGCATTGTATTTCATATCCTGAAATGTTCCGTTGTGGGTTACAAGTCCCGACAATGTTCCCTGATTTCTTTCTTCATCATAAATTTTTATGTTTTTCATAGCGATGGACTTTCTCGTCATACGAATTGTATCGTTGAAAAAGTAGGTGGTGTTCAACATCTTAACCGAAGCCTGCCCTTTACTGACAAAGATATTACCTTCGAATCCTATTTTTTTCATCGGTCCGAACATTCTTAAGTTTCCATAACCAAAGCCTTTGACATTTTGCACCACGCTTTCAAGATACCTGTTAAGGAACTCGATACTCAAACCTTTTGTATCGAAATTTACATCAATAGAATCGGATTTCGGGAAATAGGAACCTTTGGCTATCGACAGTAAATTCTGTTTCTTATCCAGCACTACAGCATCGAGCAAAAGCTTTTTATTTTCATTGTCCCAGGCTGAATTAACATTGACATTACCCAACAACTTACTGTTTATGCCCAGGTCGTTAACTCCGAGTTTTACCAGCAAAACGGGATGGTTAAACAAACTGACAAAATTTGCTTTTCCTGTAGCATAACCGCTGATGGTAATATCATTAAGCCTTACAAGATGCAAAAAATATTCAAGGTTCAGATTATTCATCGTGACGATAATACTGTCATTCAAACTTTTTGAGGCTTTCCCGTCGATATGTACAAACTGATTTTTGTTTTCAAACCTGAAATTGTGAATATTAATGGTGCTGTCGGTATTTAAGTCAATTTTTGAAGCCTTAACGTCCCAAACTGAATCGGAAATAATCACCTGTGTGGGCAGAATTTTCATTTGAGCAGCCATCTTTCCGTTTTCAGTCCAGAGTCTTGTAGTAGTGTGAACCTCACCGGCATTGGTAATTTTACTTGAATTCTGCCATCCGAGCTGAGAAATGATTGAATCTTTAGCCGCCGAAGCAATCAGATAAACACGTGTATTTTCTTTTTTGTCGGGTATCTGCGCACGGGTAGTCAATTTGAGCTGTTGTTGCTGATTTTCAATATCCAATGTTAAATTTTCGATGGACTGTTTAGATGTTTTAATGGAAGGAACCTTTGCTGTGATGTTAATCTTGTTTGATTTTTCATCGATAAAACCTTTAATGGTACTTGTTTCTCCCAGTTTGTACGGCAAATTCAGCACATCCGAAATAGCATCGGTGTTACTGATTTTCAAATCCATATCAATGTGATTATATTCTTTTTCATTGATATCTGTACTTACCGCCAGTGCCGGCAAATAATATTTTATAATTTTATTGATGGTGTTACTTACTGTACTGTACTTAAATGCCCCTGAAAATGATCCGTTTACAAAATCTGAATTGATAAAAAAGTTGGTGTAATTATTTTCAATCCTGCTTACAAATTTTACTTCATTCACATTGAGAGTTTTGTCCCTGTTGGTAAGTATGATATTATCAAAAAGGATAAATCCGTTGATGTTGTCCGGCGAATTACCGACCATATTAGTTTTTCCTGAAAAAGACAGCAGTACATCAGGGTAATTTTTAATTATATTCAGGGCATAAAGGTTTGAATTCTTAACATTTAGCTCAAAGTCGAAAATCGGCAGCTTTTTGGTCAGATCAATAATTCCCCTGAACCTGGCATTGATGTTTTTGTCGGACAAATTAATCGTACCATCGAAGCCTGTACCATCATATTTACCCTCAAAATCAATGTCTTTATAATCATATTGATTGAAACTGATTTCGTTGATACGGGCTTTGATATTTCCCCTGATTGCAGATGTATATTGCTTCGAACCATTGGTGTTGATATTGAACGACACCTTCCCTAACTGCTTGTTCGACAACAATGTCCCCAACTGAAAATTGTTCGATTTCAAAGTACCGTTGTATTTTAGATCTCTAAGTTTATTTTCAAGTTGCACCAGAATATCGGTCGATATACTTCCCATATTTGTTTTCAGATTGCCATAAGCTACCAGATTGCTGAGAAAGCCGGAGATATTACCCTTGTAATTTACAGTCCCCAACTGATTCAGCTCTTTTGGCAACAGGAATGGTTTTTTCGTCAATCCGGATACAAAATCCTGAATATCTGCCTTATCGGCTTTAAGTTCATTGATCTTTGCATATATAAAAGTTTCGTAGATATTGGGTAATCCGCTCAAATCTATGTCGGCAT
The DNA here is from genome assembly GCA_937897985.1 of uncultured Paludibacter sp. GTDB lineage: Bacteria > Bacteroidota > Bacteroidia > Bacteroidales > Paludibacteraceae > Paludibacter. Next base: position 69,354 of record CALCBD010000040.1, read on the forward strand.
TCAGCGACATTGATTTGCCATAATTTATACCTATTTTTTTGAAATGTAAACTTGAAATTCTCCCTTCGATAAGTCCGTTTATGCTGATTTTCTTATTAAAATCTTTAAGTTCGGGAATAAAGGCAGAGAAATCCCTGAAAGTAATTTCCGATTTATTGATGGGAGCAGTCAACTTCACTTTGTGAACAAAATCCTTTAAATCGGTTATACTATCGTATTTAACTACTATGTCGCTCATTGCCAAATGAGATACAGGTAACTTCAAATCTAAAAATGCTAATCTGGCACCGCGATTGGAAGCCTGTAACTCAGTTGAAATCCTGTCGACTACAAATCCCGATTTTTCGCGAAAACTCAACGATTTCAGTTCAGCACTGAGTGTATCCTTTGCAAGAAGATGTAATTCAATTTCAGTGTTCAGGGCTGAAATCCTGAGACTATCAGGATTCAGTATTTCGGGGCTCTTTGAGGCCATCCCGTTTTGTCGGGAAAAGGACAATCTTGAATTCACAATTTTCAAACGACCAATTTTGTATTCAAGCGTGGAGGTGCTGTCTTTTTTGGGACTTTCAAATGCTTTAATAACAAATTCAAAGTTGGTGTGCCCCAGTGTATCTGCTTTTAAATTACCATATAAGTTTTTAAATTCCAGCGTATTAACGATTATTTTTCCGTTTATGAACTGGCGGAGGTTAAAATGCGCTTTTGTCTGATCAACATACAACAAAGTATCATGTTGCAAGTCCTCTATATATAAATCGTTGATTTTTACAGAATTAAAAAACCTGTACTCAACAGATCCGACACTCACTTTTGTTTGTAATTTTGATGAGAGTTCGTTGGTTACCATCTGTGCCACAAAATTCTGTATCCTGCTATTACTTAGCAGGATAGGAATTATTGCCAATATCATAACAACTATTGAAACAATAATTTTGAGTGTTTTCGCTGTTTTTTTTATATCTTTGACCATCGTTTTGCAAAAGTAAATAATAATTTGCTATTTATGCAATGTTTAATTTCCGGCTCAGCTTTTTTAGCAATGAATTTTGTTAATTAAGTTTGAAATTTGTTTTCACCGGCCATAAATTGACAAGCAATAGTAAAACCTGATGATAAGATTGGGAATAAAACTGATTTCTTTTGCGAATCAATTATCATACCTTTTTTAGTCAATGGGTTCAGTAATAATTTTAGGAATAGAGTCGTCGTGCGACGATACTTCAGCAGCAGTAATTAAAGATGGCATATTGTTGTCGAATGTCACTGCCGGTCAATCAGTTCATGCAGCTTACGGAGGTGTTGTTCCCGAACTGGCTTCCAGAGCACATCAGCAAAATATCATTCCGGTGGTTCATGAAGCATTGAAACAGGCGGGTGTCGACAAAACCGAATTAAGTGCTCTGGCATTTACCCGCGGACCAGGTTTATTAGGATCACTTCTCGTAGGGACTTCGTTTGCCAAAGGTTTGGCACTCGCGTTAAACATTCCACTGGTGGATGTCAATCATTTACATGCCCATGTGATGGCGAATTTCATCCCGGAAAAAAACGGGAACAATGTCCATCCGGAATTTCCGTTTCTTTGTTTGCTGGTTTCAGGAGGTAATTCCCAGATTATACATGTTCGCTCGCACAGGGATTTGGAAATTATAGGTCAAACAATAGATGATGCCGCCGGCGAAGCATTCGATAAATGCGCTAAAGTAATGGGATTACCCTATCCCGGCGGACCCCATGTTGACAAACTTGCATCGACAGGTAATCCAAATGCTTATGTTTTTAACAAGCCACAAATACCTGACTATAACTATAGTTTCAGCGGATTGAAAACCTCTTTTTTATATCTTTTACGGGACAGAGAAAAGGAAAATCAGAATTTTGTCGCCGAAAACATCAATGATTTGTGTGCGTCCCTGCAATTTACTGTAGTTGAAGTATTGATGGCAAAATTACGAAAAGCTGCCAAAGATTTGAAAATAAAACACATTGCCCTTGCAGGTGGAGTTTCAGCCAACTCGGCGCTGAGAGAATCATTTCGCCGGCATGCACAAAAATACGGATGGAACATCTATATTCCGGCTTTTGAGTACACTACTGATAATGCGGCCATGATTGCCGTAACCGGATATTTCAAGTACCTCGAAAACGAATTCTGTTCATTAGATATGACTCCTTATGCACGGGTGACCAATCAATTATAAGTTACAATGAAACGAAGAATTACATTGCCTGAGAGTATATTGCCTTACAGCGGAATAATTTACTTCGTTGTAATTTTAACAGTATCGCACTTTTTCTGGAAATTTACAGTATTAGGCGATGAGACTGATCAGATAGTCACATTCTTCGGTTTGAATATTTCAGCACCTTTCAATTTTATGGCCACCCATGTTGCCAATGTTACCGCTCATATACTGAAATGGTTAGGATATCAGTTTACTTTAACTAACAACACAATCATTTATAGCAGCAATGTCGGCGTACATATCGTATGGGCTTGCAGTGGTCTGAAACAGGCTTATATTTTCACTTGCATCATCGGCTTTTACCGGGGTTCATTACGAAACAAGGTTTGGTTTATACCTATCGGACTGCTCGTTGTTTATATTGTTAATGTTATACGTATCACTGCCATTGCCGCACTGATTAAAGATCATCCCGACTGGTTCTATCACCTTCACGAACATCTTTTCAAATACCTTTTCTATGCAATTATCTTCGGAATGTGGGTGATCTGGGAAGAAAAATTTTCGAAAAAGAGTAGCTCTCCCAAACCTTCGGGATCAATCAGAAAAAAATAATACTGAATAAAATCAAAAAATCGGAGTTTTCGAATTCCTGATTAACTTCGATTCGGGTCGACAGAATTCTAATCCGGGTCGACAGAATTCCGATTCGGGTCGACAGAATTCCGATTCTGTCGGTCTTGTCTTTTTGGCAGATTAAAAATCTGCCATCCCGAAATCTGCCATCCCGAAATCTGCCATCCCGATTCTGCCATTCCGGGCAGGAAAAGTCTGCTGATTAAGGCAATAAAAAAATCCCCGCAAATTACGGGGATTTTAATTCAGTTATTTATCCTGTCTGCCTGCTCTTCACGAACTCCAATCTTACTGCCCCTTTAAGGGGTTTGGGGCTTGGGGGCCGTGACTGTGGCTGTGGCTGTGAGCAGGGACTGCAGAGCTTTCTTAT